>NZ_CP107985.1:7414654-8631808 GCF_036108815.1 Streptomyces sp. NBC_00353
GGCGTGCCGAATGGGCGGCATCACTCAGGGCCCGGGGGCCGGCTACGCCCCCGGGTCCGCTCCCGTTTCCGGCCCCTGCCGCGCGTCGCCGGCGAGCGATACCCCGCGCCCGGCGAAGAAGCGCTCGAAGTCCGTCAGGGGCAGTTCCGCGGCCCGAGTCGTGGCCGTCGTGCCCGACGGGTTGTGGAAGTGGACGCCGTCGCCGTCCGGCGTGCGGGACGTCACCAGCACCAGATGACCGCCCCGGCCCGGAGCGGGTCGCTCCGGATGCCGGATCCCGTAGTGCACCGACGCCATCACCGTCCGCCTCCGGTCCAGCAGGGCCACGATCTCGTCCGTCGACAAGTGGCGGTGGACGGTGGCTTCGAGGCCGTGCACCTCCCGCACGTACTCCGCGAAGGGCGCGTAGACCAGGCCCCGGATCTCCCCCTCCGCATCCTCCGTGTACGCGCCGTACTTGAGCGCCCCGTCACGCAGGGCGAACAGCGGCGGGGCGCCGGCGCCGAGCGCCATGCGCAGACAGGTCACACCGCACAGGTGACCTGCCCAGCGTGCGTACTCGGCGGGTGAGTCCGCCCCGGAATCCGCCCAGCCCGGGTCGTCGGCCGGATCGAGTCCGCCCTCGACGATCGGGCCGACGAGCCCGGGCGAGGCGAACTGCGTATGGACGGGCAGCCGGCAGGCGGGGCAGGTCACTGACGATATCCGTTCAGGAAGCGGCCGATGCGGCTGATGGCCGCGTCGAGATCGTCAGCGTACGGGAGCGTCAGGATCCGGAAGTGGTCGGGACGCGGCCAGTTGAAACCGGTGCCCTGCACCACCTGGATCTTCTCGCGAAGCAGCAGATCGAGGACGAACTTCTCGTCGTCGACGATGTTGTGCACCTTCGGATCGATGCGCGGGAACGCGTACAGCGCCCCCTTCGGCTTCACGCACGAAACCCCTGGGATCTCGTTCAGCTTCTCCCAGGCCCGGTTGCGCTGCTCGTACAGCCGACCACCCGGTGCCACCAGCTCACGGATGGACTGCCGGCCGCCGAGCGCGGCCTGAATGGCGTACTGGGCGGGCGCGTTCGGGCACAGCCGCATGGAGGCGAGCATGGTCAGGCCCTCCAGATAGTTGGCGGCGTGCTGCTGCGGACCCGACACCACCATCCAGCCGGAGCGGAACCCTGCGACCCGGTACGTCTTGGACAGACCGCTGAAGGTGAGGCAGACCAGGTCGGGGGCGAGGACCGCCACACTGTGGTGCTCGGCGTCGTCGTACAGGATCTGGTCGTAGATCTCGTCGGCGAGGACCAACAGACCGTGCCGGCGCGCCAGATCGAGGATGCCTTCGAGGATCTCGCGCGGATAGACGGCGCCGGTCGGGTTGTTCGGGTTGATGATCACGACGGCCTTGGTGCGGTCGGTGATCTTCGACGCCATGTCGGCGAGGTCCGGGTTCCAGTCCGATGCCTCGTCGCAGGTGTAGTGCACGGCCTTGCCGCCCGCCAGGGTGACCACCGCGGTCCACAGCGGATAGTCGGGCGACGGGATCAGCACCTCGTCGCCGTCCTCCAGCAGTGCCTGCACGGACATGGAGATCAGCTCGGACACCCCGTTGCCGAGGAAGATGTCGTCCACCCCGACATCGGTCAGGCCCATCGCCTGATAGCGCTGCGCCACCGCGCGGCGGGCGGAGAGAATGCCGCGTGAATCGCTGTAGCCGTGGGCCTGCGGGAGCATCCGGATCATGTCCTGGACGATCTCCTCCGGCGCCTCGAAACCGAAGAGCGCGGGGTTGCCCGTGTTGAGGCGGAGCACGCTGTGGCCCGCCTCCTCCAGGGCGTTGGCGTGCTCGATGACCGGGCCCCGGATCTCGTAACAGACCTCGTTGAGCTTGCTGGACTGCCGGAATTCCATGCGGTGGCCTCCCCGACCTGATTGCGATACTTGGTTTTACCAAGCTCGGGCTTGGAAAGTCCAACAACATGTCTAGACTGCGTCGCATGCCACGTCAGCAGCAGCCGCCCGCACGCTCCGCGCGCCGCCGAAGTTACGACCAGTTCTGCGCCACCGCCCGGGCCCTCGACTCCGTCGGAGACCGGTGGACCCTGCTGATAGTCCGTGAACTGCTGGCCGGACCACGCCGCTACACCGATCTGCACGCCGATCTTCCCGGCGTGAGTACGGACGTCCTCGCCTCCCGCCTCAAGGACATGGAGCAGAGCGGCCTGGCCACCCGACGGCGGCTGCCCCCGCCCGCCGCCGCCTCGGTGTACGAACTGACCGAGCGAGGACACGGGTTGCTGCCTGTCCTTGCCGCGCTCGCCGAGTGGGGCGCGCCCGCGATCGGCGAACGACGGCCGACGGATGCGGTGCGGGCCCACTGGTTCGCGCTTCCGCTGTTGCGGGTGCTGGACGGGCTGGCTCACGAAGGAGTCGTCGAAGTCCACCTCGATGAGGGGGAGTTCCATGTGCAGGTGGGTCGGCCGACCGATGGTGAGGGGGTGTACGGGGACGGGCCCGCCGCTCACGCCGATGCCCGGATCACGCTCGACGTCGAGCTCTGTCTCGCGCTCGGGCGGGGCGAGTGCACACTCGTCGAGGCCGTGAAGGACGGACGGATCGAGGTCGTGGGCGAGGGGCCGCTGGCCGGAGAGCTTCGGGGCGAATGACCATCATGTGACTGTCGTACGACCGTCGTGTCCGTATGGTTCCGCGTGTCAACTCCCGGGTAGCGTGGGGGCATTTGGGATGTCCTTGACGTCGAGGCGGAGAGGGTTCGCATGAGAATAGGCAGACAACAGGAACGGCGGGAACGGCAGGACCAGCACGGGCAGCAGGTGCGATTCGGCAAGGCCTTGGTCGGCGGTGGCTGTGTGGCCGCGCTCGGCTTCGGACCCTCGGCGGCCATGGCCGCGCCCGGCAGCGGGGTGAGCGGCACGGTGGTCGCGAAGGGCACGTCGACCGGGAAGCTGAAGATCAAGACGCCGAAGGGCCGGACGGATGTGACCTTCCGGATGATCACCGTGGAGCCCGGCGGCTCCACCGGCTGGCACACCCACAGTGGTCAGGTGATCGCCGTCGTCCAGTCGGGGACGCTGACCCGCATACTGGACGACTGCTCGGTCGAGGTGATGGCCGCGGGCACGTCGTTCATCGAGCCGGCCGGCGCCCACCGCCCCCACATCGGACGTAACCTCGGCACCGAGCCCGTCGTGCTCTGGGTGACCTATCTGCTGCCCGAGGGCAGTGCGCTCTCCGAGGACGCCGATGCGGTGGACTGCGGCGCGAAGAAGTGACCTGGCGCGAGACGCTCGCCCACCGCACTCGCCGGCCGTCGGTCGGCGAGTGTCTCCCCGTACGCCTCCGGAACCGGGGATGCTGCGCGCTGGGCGCCGACGCGCGGGTGCCGGGAGCGATGATGGACGGGTGCGACTTGAACCGATCACCTGGGAACGGCTGGCCGAAGCGTTTGCCGCGCACGCCGACGGGCTGAGGCCGGCCGACGGCGGGCCGTGGCTCAAGGTCGCCGTCGACGGCGCTCCGGCCGCCCGCACCGGGGAGTTGGCGGAGCGTGTCGCCGAGGCGCTGCGGATCCGTGGTCGTGCGGTGTTCGTCGTGTCCACCGAGGGGTTCCTGCGCCCGGCGAGTCTGCGGTACGAGTACGGCAAGGAGGACCCCGACTCGTACTTCGACAGCTGGTTCGACACGGGTGCGCTCTGGCGCGAGGTCTTCGGGCCGCTGGAGGCGGGCGGCAGCGGGCGCGTGCTGCCCGATCTCTGGGACCCGGTGACGGACCGGGCCACCCGCAGCCCGTATCAGCAGCTCCCGGAGGGCGGTGTGCTGGTGGTGCACGGGCCGCTGCTGCTCGGGCACTGGTTCCCGTTCGACGCGAGCGTCCACGTGCGGCTCTCGCCGGGCGCGTTGCGGCGGCGTACCGAGGAGAGCGAGCGGTGGACCCTGCCCGCCTTCGCGCGCTACGAGGACGAGGTGGCGCCTGCCGGGCGCGCGGACGCGGTCGTCCGGGCCGACGATCCGCTCCACCCGGCCTGGACCGGTCTGCCCCGGGAGAGTTAGAGGCTGTCCTGCCGGGAACGGCTTCGACGTCACGTACCGGGGCGGCCGCCGACCGTCGTGACCGCTTCGGCCCCCGACCGGCAGCCCGCCGCCGCGGCTGTGGCATCGTCCGCCCCGGCGAGCCGCGCCGCAAGGAACCCTCCGGTGAAGGCGTCGCCCGCCCCCGTCGAGTCGACCGCTCCTCGCACCGGGACGGCCGGAACGCGCCCGGTCACCGTCCCTCCGGTGGCCAGCAGGGCCCCCTCCTCGCCCAGGGTGACGACGACCTTCGGAACCAGAAGGCTCAACTTGGCGGCGGCATCGGCTGTTTCGGGGAGGCCGGTGAGCAGCCGGGCCTCGTCCGCATTCGGCAGCAGCAGCTCCGTCCCCTCCACGGCCGTCAGGAACGGGCCGACGCCGAGCTCGGCGAGGAAGCCCGCGGAGGCGGGGTCCACGCTTGCCGGGATGGAACGCCGCCGTGCCTCCCGCAGGGCGAGCAGGGCCGTCGCGCGACTCGTGGCGGCGAAGAGGAGGTAGCCGGAGACATGAAGATGCGCGACGCCGTCGAGCATCGAAGGCGACCAGTTGTCGGGGGACAGACGCAGAACGGCGCCGCTGTCGGTGAGGAAGGTGCGTTCGGCAGCGGAGTCGACGAGCGCGACGACGATGGCGGTCGGTGCCTCGTCGTCCACGGCCAGCAGCGGACGTACCCCCGCCCGGCGCAGCACATCCTCGTGCCAGGCCGCGGAGTCGGCGCCCACCCGTGCCAGCAGCCGCACGTCCCGGCAGCCCGAACGCGCCGCCCAGCAGGCGACATTGGCACCGGCGCCGCCCGGCAGCGTGCTGATCCGGGCCACCGTGTCCGTGCCGTGCGCGAGAGGTCCCCCGTGCCGCGCCACCACATCCGTGACCACGTCCCCGACGACGAGAAGACCGCCGTCGGTCATCGGGCGGCCGCCGTCTTCGGCCCGGCTGTCCCGTGTTCCGCGGCGGACCGGGAAACCGCGATCCGCGCGGCAAGGGACACGTTCCCGCGCACGGCCGCCAGGTTGGCCTCCAGGGAGGCCCCTCCGGTGTGCTGCATCAGGTGGTCCAGCAGGAACGGCGTGACGGCCTGCCCCACGATGCCGTGCTCCCGGCACGCGTCCAACGCCTGGGCCAGCACCCGGTCGTGCAGGGCGGGATCCAGCTGATCCTTCTGCGGTACGGGGTTGGCGACGATCAGCGCCGCGGCGGGCCCGCCCAGGGTCTCCCTGGCCCGCATCACTTCCACGACCTCCTCGGGCGTACGCACCGTCCAGTCGACGGGCTCGCCCGAACTGCTCAGATAGAAGCCGGGGAAGTGCTCCGTGCCGTAGCCGAGCACACCGACCCCGAGGGTCTCCAGGCGCTGCAGCGTGGCCGGGACATCCAGGATCGACTTCACACCGGCGCACACCACCGTGATGTCGGTGCGGGCGAGCAGCCGGAGATCCGCGGACTCGTCCTGGGTCGCGGTCCAGTCCCGGTGCACGCCGCCGAGGCCGCCGGTCGCGAAGACGCGCAGGCCCGCGCGGGCCGCGAGGAACGCGGTCGCGGACACGGTCGTCGCCCCGCTCGCACCGGCCGCCAGCGCCGGTGCGAGGTCGCGGTGCCCGAGTTTCCGCATCGACGGATCCTCGGCGACCCTTTCCAACTCGTCCTTGTCCAGGCCGATATGGCTTCGTCCGTCGAGTACGGCGATGGTCGCGGGGACGGCGCCCGCGGATCGCACGAGCTCCTCCAGCTCTTCCGCGACCCGCCGATTCCGGGGGCGCGGCAGGCCGTGCGCGATGATCGTCGACTCCAGGGCCACGACGGGGCGGTGCGCTGCGAGGGCTTCCTGTACCTCGGTGGAGAGGACCGGTTCGTACGGGTGGGCGCTGTCCGGCGCATTCAGTGACATGTCCACATCCCTGTCGCGGCCGGGCTACCCTCAAACGTGACCCAGGACCCGAACGGCCGCCGGACCGTGCGGCGCCGGCCGGACGAGTCCGGCTCCCTCCGGCCGGTCCTGATCGCGAGACGTCCTGGGGCGGTCGCTAGGGTGACCGGCCATGACCACATTTGATCAAGCTCCCGCCTCCTTCGCCGTGCACATCCCCGACGCCGAGCTCGAACCGGAGCCGCTCGACCCCGAGCAGATCGTCTCGGGCGAGCCCGTGGTGACCGGCAAGGTGCTGTGGGAGTCCGCCGACGGCAAGCAGGTGCGGGGCATCTGGCAGATCACGCCGGGCGTGGTCACCGACACCGAGGCCGACGAACTGTTCGTGGTCGTCAGCGGGCGCGCGACCGTCGTGGTCGAGGACGGCGCGACGCTGCAGATCGGTCCCGGTGACGCCTGCGTGCTGCGCGAGGGCGACCGTACGACCTGGACCGTGCACGAGACGCTGCGCAAGGCGTACCACATCAGCCTCTGAAGTCCGGGGCTCGTGCCTGGCCCGGGCCCGGGCCACCTTGCCTCGCGGACCTCGTCCCGCGATGTCGGTCCTGCGGATCCCGTCCGGTCAGGCGGCGGCGGGCCGGGTCAGCGCGCGGCGCAGCGCCAGTGCCGCCATCGGCAGCAACAGGCACGCGCCGACCGCGTTCAGCCAGCCGTAGCTCGCCTGGGAGACGATCACCCCGGCGACCGCACCGCCGATGCCCGCCGCCGTGTTCATGGTCAGGTCCGACAGGCCCTGCACGGCGGCGCGGGCGGGCTGCGGTACGGAGTCGGTGAGGAGCGCCGAACCGGCGACAAGCCCCGCCGACCAGCCGAGACCGAGCACGAACAGGCCGGCGGCCGTCCGGCCGTGGCTGGGGCCCGCGGTGCCGGCCAGCAGCGCGGCGCACGACAGCAGCCCGGCCGCCAGTCCGATCACAGTGAGCCGTCCGAACCTGTCGGCGAGCCACCCCATCACCGGCGAGAACGCGTACATGCCCGCGATATGACCGCTGATGACCAGGCCGATCAGCTCGAGGTCCGCGCCGTGGTGGCCCAGGTGTACCGGGGTCATCACCATGATCGAGACCATCGCGGTGTGCGACACGGCCACCGTCAGCAGCGCCAGCCGGGCCATCGGCGAGGCCCGCACCGCCGCCAGGCCCGCACGCAGCGAACGGCCGCCCGCCGACCGGCCGTCCTGCGGCGCCAGCGCACGCGCGGTGAGCAGGGGATCGGGCCGCAGCAGCACCCCGACCACCATCGCGGCGAGCAGGAAGATGGCCGCCGCCATGAGGAACGGTCCGGCCGTCTCGGATATGGATGTGCCACGGAAGACATGGCCCGCCGGAGCCGCGATGTTGGGACCGAGGACCGAACCGATCGTGGTGGCCCAGATGACGGTGGAGATCGCGCGTCCTCGGCGGTCCGGCTCGGCAAGATCGGCGGCGGCGAAGCGGGCCTGCAGATTGGCCGACGAGCCGGCACCGAACCCGGCCATGCCGAGCAGCAGCAACGGGAAACTGCCCACGACGGTGGCCAGGACCACCAGGGCCGCGCCGAGCGCACCGATCAGATAGGCCAGTACGAGGCCGGGGCGCCGGCCCCGCGAGGTCATCAGTGCGGCCAGCGGCAGCGACAGCAGTGCGGTACCGGTCACCGATGCCGTCGGGGCGAGACCGGACAGCGCCTCCGAGCCGCTCACCTCCGTCGCCAGTACAGGGGCCAGGGCGATGCCGATGGGCACGCCGAGCCCGCCGAGTATCTGGCTGGCGATGAGCACCGCCGACGTTCTGCGCCGCAGGGCGGGGAGTTCCGCCGCGGTGACGGGACCGCCGGGCCCGGCGGGGGTGTCGGATGCGTCGAGGGCGTTGGTCACCGACAGAGTGTGCCAGCTAGCACGCAGGTACGAAAACGGGTCCGGGGAGGGCGGCCGTGGCGAGCGGCCTCAGAACAGCGGCTGCGGCAGCACCCCCTCCAGCGCCAGCAGCTGCCGCTTGGTCTCCAGACCGCCGCCGAACCCGCCGAGCCCGCCGTCGCTCTCCACCACCCGGTGGCACGGAACCACCACCGGCAGCGGGTTGGACCCCATGGCCGCCCCGACCGCCTGGGCCGCTCCCGGCTGCCCTACACGCCTGGCGAGATCCCCGTACCCGACGACCGTTCCGTACGGCACACCCGCCGCGAGCTCGCGGAGCACCTGACGGTTGAAGCCGGACGTCAGCGACCAGTCCAGCGGGAGGGCGAACTCCCGCAACGAACCCGTGAAGTACTCCGCGAGCTGGCGCGTCGGCTCGGTGAGGCGGGCGGAGCCGGGTGTCTCCACCGGCTCCGCACCGAGCCGGGCCCGCAGCTGCCCGACCGCCCTGTCCCGCACCGCGGGGCCGGCGTGGAAGACGACACTCACCAGCCCCGCGGCCGTCGCGGCGAGCAGCAGCGGCCCGATGTCGCTGCCGACGACGGCCCACTCGACAGTCCCACCGCTGCCACCGTCGGCATCCCCGTTGCTGTTCATGGAAACCACCGTACGGCCGGCCACTGACAGCGGGGGAGGGGAAGCTCCGGCCGGCTGTCAGTCGGTGGCCCTGCGCACCACGTCAGGGGTGTTGGTGATGATCCCGTCGACGTGGAACCCGTCCACCTTCCTGGCGGTGGCCGCGTCGTCGACCGTCCATGTGTTGACCCGGAGCTTCCTGCCGTGCGCGCCCTTCAGCGCGTGTGCGGCCGCCACATAGCGGGTGCTGATCGACGCGTACGACGGGTTGATCTGGTCGGTGAACGCCGCGTACGCCTTCAGATCGGCGATCGCGGGGGTGCCGAGGAAGCCGGTGGTGACGTCGGGACGCTGCTGGTGCACCTTCTTGATGCTGCCCGCGCTGAAGCTCTGGATCACCAGCCTGTACCTGACGTGACCGGGGTCCAGCCACCCCTTCTGGCGCAGCACCCGCAGCGTCTCCTTCTCGATGCCCGGGTAGATCTGCGGGTTCTTGATCTCCAGCAGCAGGTTCTGGTCGTTGCGCTCGATCCGGTCCAGGTACTGCTTGAGCGTGGGGATCCGGGTCCCGGCGTACCGGGCGCCGAACCAGCTGCCCGCGTCCAGCCGGGCGATCTCCGCGGCCGTGAAGTCCTTGACCGCCCACGGTGCGCGCTTCGGGAAGACCTTCTCGACGTTGGTGGTCCGCTTCAGATCGGGGTCGTGGATGACGACCAGTACTCCGTCCTTGGTGAGCTGGACGTCGTTCTCCACCCAGTCGAAGCCGAGGTGGTTGGCCCGGTCGACGGCGGCCAGGGTGTTCTCCGGCGCGTATGCCGATGCACCCCGGTGGGCGAGGACGACCGGGGCGCCGGGTGTCGGAATGGCCCGCGTGTTCACGACGGTCCGAATGGCTTTCTCCGTGCTCGTGCCCATGCGCGCACCCGCACCCGTGTCCGTGCCGGAGTCCGTGGCCTGCGAGTGGGGGATCAGCAGCAGCGCGCCGGCGCCCAGCAGGGCGACGGCGGCGAGGGAGGCGGTAGCGGTGCGTGCGTACACGTGTACTCCTTGCGTCAGAGTTCCGTCCGGGCCGAGAGTGACAGCCGCCCCCGAACGACGGACCGGCGAAGGATGGCCACCACATGAACGGAAGAGCCGAGACCGGGTCTCCGGCCCATTGAGCTGCCGATAAAATGCAGTCCTTCTGTTTGTTTGCCGGGCATCGCGCCTTAGGGTCACCCCGAACCCGGGCTTCACTCGAAGGGCGTACGAGCATGCAGGGCACAACGGACGGCTTCAGCTATGGGATGGTGACGCCCGCTGCGGCTTTCCTCATGGCGTGCCTCGGCGCGGCCCTGGGGTTGCGCTGCACGACGCGGTCGCTGCGGACCGAGCGTTCCTTCAAGGCCGGCTGGCTGGCTCTCGGGGCGACGTCCATAGGCTCCGGCATCTGGACGATGCACTTCATCGCGATGATGGGATTCAGCGTCGAGAGGGTGCCGATCGAGTACGACATCCCGGTCACCTTCGCCAGCCTGGCCGTCGCGATCGTCATGGTCGGCATCGGCATCTTCATCGTCGGGTACCAGGGCGCGACCTGGATGGCCATGGTCACCGGCGGCACCATCACCGGTCTCGGCGTGGCCACCATGCACTACCTCGGCATGGCAGGAATGCGCCTCCAGGGGCAGTTCGAGTACGACACGCTCACCGTCGCGCTCTCCGTCGTCATCGCCGTCGTCGCCGCGACGGTCGCACTCTGGGCGGCCGTCTCCATCCGGGGCTTCCTGCCCAGCCTCGGTGCCAGCGTGGTGATGGGCGTGGCGGTGAGCGGAATGCACTACACGGCCATGGCCGCGCTCAGTGTCCATCTGCACCCGGACGTCACCGGCAACGCGGTCGAAAGCCCGCCGACCGCACCCCTGATCCCGCTGCTGATCGGCCCCGGCTGCTTCCTCCTGCTCGCCGCGGTGGTCGTGATGTTCGACCCCTTGATGGTGATGGGCGACCCGGACTGGGCCGACCCGGCGGGACACGGCACCCACGGCATCGGCCGGGCCCCCGGCATCCCCGTCCAGCGGCAGGTCCCGCGGTTCGGCACCTACGCCGACCCGGCGTCCTTCCAGTCGCAGCGTCAGCACACCCCGCCGTCGCGGGACCGGTGACCGGACCCCGGTTGTCAGTGGGGGGTCGTACGGTGGTTCCATGCGGCCCGTTTCGAAGATCGAACGTTCGGTGGCGCCTTTCGAGGTCGTCAGTTCCTACCAGCCCAGCGGCGACCAGCCCGCGGCCATCGCCGAGCTGGAGCGGCGCATCCGGGCAGGTGAGAAGGATGTCGTGCTGCTCGGCGCGACCGGCACCGGGAAGTCGGCGACCACCGCCTGGATGATCGAGAAGCTCCAGCGCCCCACGCTGGTGATGGCGCCGAACAAGACCCTCGCGGCCCAGCTGGCGAACGAGTTCCGCGAACTGCTCCCGAACAACGCCGTCGAGTACTTCGTCTCGTACTACGACTACTACCAGCCCGAGGCGTACATTCCGCAGTCGGACACGTACATCGAGAAGGACTCGTCGATCAACGACGAGGTCGAGCGGCTGCGCCACTCCGCGACGAATTCGCTGCTCACCCGCCGTGACGTGGTCGTGGTCGCCTCGGTCTCCTGCATCTACGGCCTCGGTACGCCACAGGAGTACGTGGACCGTATGGTCCCGCTCAAGGTGGGCGACGAGATCGACCGCGACCAGCTGTTGCGCCGCTTCGTGGAGATCCAGTACACCCGCAACGACATCGCGTTCACCCGGGGCACCTTCCGGGTGCGCGGCGACACCATCGAGATCTTCCCGGTCTACGAGGAGCTCGCCGTCCGCATCGAGATGTTCGGCGACGAGATCGAGGCGCTCTCCACCCTCCATCCGCTCACCGGCGAGGTCATCAGCGAGGACAACGAGCTCTATGTCTTCCCCGCCAGCCACTACGTGGCGGGACCGGAGCGCATGGAGAAGGCGGTCAACGGCATCGAGCAGGAGCTGGAGCACCGCCTCGCCGAGCTGGAGAAGCAGGGCAAGCTGCTGGAGGCCCAGCGGCTGCGGATGCGCACCACGTACGACATCGAGATGATGCGCCAGATCGGCACCTGCTCCGGTATCGAGAACTACTCGATGCACATGGACGGCCGCGAGCCCGGCACCGCTCCCAACACCCTCCTCGACTACTTCCCCGAGGACTTCCTGCTCGTCATCGACGAGTCGCATGTCACCGTGCCGCAGATCGGCGCCATGTACGAGGGCGACGCCTCCCGCAAGCGCAGCCTCGTCGACCACGGCTTCCGGCTGCCGTCCGCCCTCGACAACCGCCCCCTGAGGTGGGAGGAGTTCGTGGAGCGGATCGGCCAGACCGTGTATCTCTCCGCCACCCCGGGCAAGTACGAGCTGTCCCGCGGCGACGGGTTCGTGGAGCAGATCATCCGCCCCACCGGCCTCGTCGACCCGGAGGTGGTCGTCAAGCCCACCGAGGGCCAGATCGACGACCTGGTGCACGAGATCCGCAAGCGCACCGAGAGGGACGAGCGGGTCCTGGTCACCACCCTCACCAAGAAGATGTCCGAGGACCTCACGGACTACTTCCTGGAGCTGGGCATCCAGGTCCGCTATCTGCACAGTGACGTCGACACGCTGCGCCGCATCGAGCTGCTGCGTGAACTGCGCGCCGGTGAGTACGACGTGTTGGTCGGCATCAACCTCCTGCGCGAGGGGCTCGACCTGCCCGAGGTGTCCCTGGTGGCCATCCTCGACGCCGACAAGCAGGGCTTCCTGCGCTCCGGGACGTCTCTCATCCAGACCATCGGCCGCGCGGCCCGCAATGTGTCCGGCCAGGTCCATATGTACGCCGACAAGATCACCCCGGCGATGGAGAAGGCCATCGACGAGACCAACCGCCGCCGGGAGAAGCAGATCGCGTACAACACCGAGCGCGGCATCGACCCGCAGCCGCTGCGCAAGAAGATCAACGACATCGTCGCGACGATCGCCCGCGAGGAGATCGACACCGAGGAGCTGCTCGGCACCGGCTACCGCCAGACGAAGGGCGACAAGGCCCCGGTCCCCGCGCTCGGCGGCAAGGCGGGCAAGGCCGGCAAGGCGGCCGGAGCCAAGAAGGCGGGCGCGGTGGTCACCGACCGGCCCGCGACCGAGCTCGCCGGGATCATCGAGGAGATGACCGACCGGATGCGGGCAGCCGCCGCGGACCTGCAGTTCGAGGTGGCCGCCCGACTGCGCGACGAGGTCGGCGAGCTGAAGAAGGAGCTGCGCCAGATGCGCGAGGCGGGCCTGGCCTGACCTGCCGTACCGGCGTGTGTTGCAGGACCGACACAAAAACGGTCCAAAGCTGCTGCGCCTTCGGCGTGACTGCGTAGGGTGCTGGGAAACCGCGCACGGACGGTTGCGGGGCAAGGGGAGAGGGGACAGCGCGTGACGGTCAACATGACCAAGGGTCAGGCCATCAGCCTGCAAAAGAGCGACGGGGGGACCCTGACCGCGGTACGGATGGGACTCGGCTGGCAGGCGGCGCCGCGCCGCGGTCTGTTCGGCTCGCGCACGCGGGAGATCGACCTGGACGCGTCGGCGGTGCTGTTCGCCGACAAGCAGCCGGTCGACGTTGTCTTCTTCCGCCACCTCGTCAGTGACGACGGGTCGGTCAAGCACACCGGCGACAACCTGGTCGGCGGTGCCGGTTCGGGCGGCGACGACGAGGCGATCCTCGTCGACCTGCAGCGGGTGCCGGTCCACATCGACCAGATCGTCTTCACGGTGAACTCCTTCACCGGCCAGACGTTCCAGGAGGTGCAGAACGCCTTCTGCCGCATCGTCGACGAGACCAACGGCCAGGAGCTCGCCCGCTACACGCTCGACGGCGGCGGTCAGTACACCGCCCAGATCATGGCCAAGGTGCACCGCGTCGGCGCCGGGTGGCAGATGACGGCCCTCGGTAACCCGGCCAACGGCCGTACGTTCCAGGACCTGATGCCGGCGATCCTGCCGCACCTGTAGGCAAGGCCGGACCGATCGGGTCCGTATCGGTACGCGCAGCTCCCGGAGGCATCGGCCGCCGGGAGCTGCACCACATGCACCGCACCAACATGGCACGGCATCGCGCGGCACGGCGGATCGTGGCAGCGGGCCGCGCATCATCAACTCGTCGAGGGGACAGGGCAATGACGGCCGAGCTGGTCCGGGGGCAGAACCACACCTTGCCCCAGACCCGTCTGGAGATCCGGGTATCGGCCGGTACACCTGTGGTGGCCGGTGCCACGCTCGGCGACGAGCGGGGAACCGTGCACGGCATCGAGTGGATCGCCCACCCGGGCTCGCCCCAGCTGCCCGGACTCGAAGTGTCCAGGCAGGCCGCCGCCGACCACCGGCTGGCCGTGGACCTCGATGCCATGCCCGCCGCTGTGCACCGCGTCACCGTGCTGCTGGCCCTGCCCATGGAGGCCGGCGGCCCGGTCAGATTCGGCGCGGTCGCCGCACCCTTCGTCGCCGTCACCGGCCTCGAAGGCACCGAGATCGCGACCTTCACCCTCACCGGCCTGGATGCCGAGTCCGCGGTCGCCGCCCTGGAGCTCTACCGTCGGCAGGGCGACTGGAAGGTCCGCGCGGTCGGCCAGGGATATGCGGGTGGCCTGGCCGCGATGCTCGCCGACCAGGGGGTGACCGGAGCGGCGGAGCTGGCCCGGTCGATCCACGAGGCGGTCGCCCGGGGCTTGGCCCGCTCGGTGGCGCCGCCCCCGCCCCGCACCCCGGAGGGGGACCGGGTCCGCCACACGGCGGCGGTCGGCGATCCGGCTCAGCCCGTCAGCCCGCCGGCCGGCCCCGCGCCTTCCCGGCCCACAGCCGCCACGGACTCCACCGCGGGCGGCCCCACTGCGGGGGCGAGCACGGGTCCCATCAACTACGCGCACCCACGCCGCCAGGCGACTGCGCCCCCGCCGCCCCCGCCCACCGCACCGCCCGCCGAACCTGGCCGGCCCGCGCAGCCCGTCGCCGGGGACGCGACCGGCTGGTCCATGGAGGAGCGCCTCTACAACCAGGTCTGGGGCATGTTCGAGGACCTGGCCCGCACCACCGCCGCGTACCGCAGCGCCGTCGACTTCGCCGAGTCCCGCATGGACCAGGAGCTCGACCGGGCCCTGTCCGATCCGCGCAACAGGATCGGCGGGGCGGGCGACCGGGCCCGCGAGGAGGCCCGCGCCAAGCGTGATCAGCTGACCGACCGGGCCCGTGAGGCGCTCGACCGCGATCTCGCGCAGCTCGCCGCCGAGTCAGCCGTCGTCGAGCCCGCGCTCCCCGCCGCGTTCGCAGGCTGGGACAACCCCGTGTGGCACGCCTACCGCGTCCCCATGGAGATCCCCATGGCCCTGCGGATCGGCGACCTCCATCTGCCCGAGAACCCCGACCTGCGCATCCCCTTGCTCGTACGACTGCCGCTCGAACGCGGCATCTGGGTCGACAGCGGGCGCACGGCATCCGAAGCCGCGGCTCTGACCGATACGGACCGGCTCCGCCGCCTCGCCATGGACAACGCGGTCGCGCACGCCGCCCGGCTGCTCGCCGTCTACCCCGCGGGCGAGTTCTCCGTCCACGTCATCGACCCCGCGGGCTCGGCGGCGGCAGCGCTTGCGCCTCTGGCGAACTCCGGGGTGCTCGCCGGGCCGCCCGCCTCCGGTGCCGGGGGAGTGGCATCGGTCCTCGCCCATCTCACCCGACGGGTCGATCTGGTGCAGATGGCGATCCGGGCCGGCGCCGCCGACTCGCTCCCGCCGGAGCTGGACACAGCCGAGCAACTGCTGATCGTCAACGACTTCCCGCACGGCTTCGACGACCGGGCCGTCACCCAGTTGCGTTATCTGGCCGACGAGGGGCCCTCGGTCGGCGTCCATCTGCTGATGGTCGCGGACCGGGAGGACGCGAGCGCCTACGGGCCGGTGCTCGATCCGCTGTGGCGGTCCCTGCTGCGGATCACCCCGGTCGCCGACGACCACCTGGCCGATCCCTGGGTCGGCCATGCCTGGACGTACGAGCCGCTGCGGACGCCACCCGGCAGCCGGGTGCTGGAGCAGGTCCTGGCCCAGGTGGCCGCTGCCCGGCGGACCGGCCGACGACCATAAGGCAATGTCCCCTCAGTAACCCCTGACCTGGCGTTTTGAGCGATATTTACCCTGTGCTTTACCTTTTCTTGGTATTCCCTGTAGTGTTCCTTGGACGGAGGGGAGTACTCCCATACGCGACGTGCTCGTCAGTACGGACTGTGACCGGTCCCGGGGCGTCGGCCTGTGGTGCGCATCCCGTGCGCCCGGGTGGAAGAGACCTCCGGCAGCGACGACGCTGATCAGTAGCCGTAGCGAACTGCCGGAGGCGCAGTGGACGTTTCAGGAACCCTCTGGGTGCTGACCATTCTTGGTCTGTCAGCCCTTATTGCCATCGACTTCTTCATCGGGCGCAAGCCCCATGACGTGACGACGAAGGAAGCCGGAATCTGGACGATCGTCTGGATCGCGCTGGCCGCCCTCTTCGGGCTCGGCCTGCTGGTCTTCGGCGAGAGTCAGGCGTCGGGCGAGTTCTTCGCCGGCTTCATCACCGAGAAGTCCCTCAGCGTCGACAACCTCTTCGTGTTCGTCCTGATCATGGCGAAGTTCTCGGTGCCTTCCCACCTCCAGCAGCGCGTGCTGCTCGTCGGTGTGCTGATCGCCCTGGTGCTGCGAGCGATCTTCATCGCCGCGGGCGCCGCGGTCATCGCCAACTTCTCGTGGGTCTTCTACATCTTCGGCGCGTTCCTGATCTACACCGCCTGGAAGCTCATCCAGGAGGCGCGGGCCGACGAGGAGGAGGACGAGTTCGAGGAGAACCGTCTCCTCAAGTCGATCGAGCGCCGCTTCGGCGTCGCCGACAGGTACCACGGCACCAAGCTCTTCA
The DNA here is from genome assembly GCF_036108815.1 of Streptomyces sp. NBC_00353. Lineage (NCBI taxonomy): Bacteria > Bacillati > Actinomycetota > Actinomycetes > Kitasatosporales > Streptomycetaceae > Streptomyces > Streptomyces sp. NBC_00353. The sequence continues at coordinate 7,431,078 of NZ_CP107985.1, forward strand.
TCAGGAGCAACGGCAAGCGGGTCCTGACCCCGCTGATGGTCGTCATGCTCGCCATCGGCACCACCGATGTGCTGTTCGCCCTGGACTCGATCCCCGCGATCTTCGGCCTGACCCAGGACCCGTACATCGTCTTCACCGCCAACGCCTTCGCGCTGATGGGGCTGCGGCAGCTGTACTTCCTGATCGGCGGTCTGCTGAAGAAGCTGGTGCACCTCAGCTACGGGCTCTCGGTCATCCTCGGCTTCATCGGCGTCAAGCTGGTGCTGCACGCGCTGCACGAGTCCGGGGTGCATGTCCCCGAGATCTCGATCCCCGTCTCGCTCGGCTTCATCTGCGGGGTGCTGGTGATCACCACGATCACCAGCCTCATCGCCAACAAGAAGCAGGAGGCGGCCGAGGCTGCGGAGGCCGACCGGGCGGCGGAGGAGAGCTCCAGCATCGACGCCTGATCCGGGCGGGGGGCAACGGGGGCGGGCGGCGGAGCCGCCCGCCCTTTCCTCACCAGCCGCGTGCGCGCCACTCGGGCAACTGCGGCCGCTCGTCACCGAGCGTGGTGTCGTGGCCGTGGCCCGGATAGACCCAGGTCTCGTCGGGCAGCTGGTCGAAGAGCTTGGTCTCCACATCGTGGAGCAGGCTCGCGAATGCCTCGGGGTCCTTGTGTGTGTTGCCGATCCCGCCGGGGAAGAGGCAGTCCCCGGTGAACAGGTGCGGAGCACCGTGCGGATCGTCGTAGACCAGCGCGATGGAGCCCGGGGTGTGGCCGACCAGATGGCGGGCGGTCAGCGTGACCTGCCCCACCCGGATCGTGCCGTTGTCGTCGACGAGGACATCGGTCGGGACCGGGATGCCCTCGGCGTCGTACCGCCCGGCGTAGGTACGCGCACCGGTGGCCGCCACCACCTCGGCCAGTGCCTGCCAGTGGTCGCCGTGCTGATGGGTGGTGACGACGGACGCGATGGAGTCGTCACCGATCAGCCGCAGCAGGGTTGCGGCCTCGTTGGCCGCGTCGATCAGGAGCTGCTCGCCGGTGGCCCGGCAGCGCAGCAGATAGGCGTTGTTGTTCATCGGGCCGACGGCGACCTTGGAGATCATCAGATCCGTCAACTCGTGTACATCCGCACGTCCGCCGACCTTGACCGCTCCGCTGTACGTCATACGCCTCAGCCTATAGCGGGGGCAGCGCGGGGAGGTGGCCGCCGTCCACGGTGAGTGCGGACCCGTCGCGGCGCCCGGAGAGCCAGCCCAGCAGCTCCGGCGCGGTGCCACGGACCACGACAGGGCTGCCTTCCGCGCCGCCGCCCGTGGTCCAGAACCTGCCGTCGTCGGCGGCCACACCCGTGGACACGACCTCCGGGTGCCGGCCGAACCGCTCCACGAGGAAGTCGATCTCGCGGACCACGAACTCGTCCGGCAGGTCCTCAAGCTCGTAGCCGATGCCCAGGTCGACATGGTGCAGCTCGACCTCGATCCAGCGGCGGAAGGGGACGCGGGACGCCGAGTCCGTCACGCCGTTGCGCATCGTGATCGTGCGCGACCAGTCGGCCGGTTCGGCGGCCACGGCCAGGAAGCGGGCCGCGCTCTCGCGCACATCGGCCAGCTGTTCCGCGAGCGGCCGGGGTGCGTCGCGCTCGATGTCACGCTCGCGGGTTTCGCTGTCTGCGTACATCGGGCGGCTCTGGAGAACATTTACGAGCGCGTCGGCGTTACGAGAGAGGTGCGCAAGAACATGGCCCCGGCTCCAGCCGGGCAGCCGCGACGGCTCGGCGACTGTGAGGTTGTCCAATTTGCCTGTTGCGCTGAGGAGCCGATCGGTCGCTTCACGTACGGCTTCCAGGTCGCGCGCATGATCAATCATGTGGCCGAGCCTAGCGTCGCCACTCATTCGGGTGAAGGAGATATCGGCCGTCCATAAATCGAATGCGCGTGCTATACGCTCGGAGTCGAAAGCTTCGTACATCGCTGTGGCGCCCCCCATACCCTGGGACGGGGGCTCAGTTCCCCCACTTCTTCTCTAGAAAGGTGCGGACAGGCGTGGTCGACCGTCTCATCGTCCGTGGCGCTCGCGAGCACAACCTCAAGAACGTCTCGCTCGACCTCCCCCGCGACTCCCTCATCGTCTTCACCGGGCTCTCCGGGTCGGGCAAGTCATCGCTGGCGTTCGACACGATCTTCGCCGAGGGTCAGCGGCGATACGTGGAGTCGCTCTCCTCGTACGCCAGGCAGTTCCTCGGCCAGATGGACAAGCCGGACGTCGATTTCATCGAGGGCCTGTCGCCCGCCGTCTCCATCGACCAGAAGTCGACCTCGCGCAACCCGCGCTCGACGGTCGGCACGATCACCGAGGTCTACGACTACCTCCGGCTGCTCTTCGCCCGGATCGGCAAGCCGCACTGTCCCGAGTGCGGCCGGCCGATCTCCCGCCAGTCGCCGCAGGCCATCGTCGACAAGGTGCTCGCCCTGCCCGAGGGCAGCCGCTTCCAGGTGCTGTCGCCGCTGGTGCGCGAGCGCAAGGGCGAGTTCGTCGACCTCTTCTCCGATCTGCAGACCAAGGGCTACAGCAGGGCCAGGGTCGACGGTGAGACCATCCACCTCGCCGAGCCGCCCAAGCTCAAGAAGCAGGAGAAGCACACCATCGAGGTGGTCATCGACCGCCTCACGGTGAAGGACAGCGCCAAGCGCCGGCTGACCGACTCGGTCGAGACCGCGCTCGGTCTCTCCGGCGGCATGGTCGTGCTCGACTTCGTCGACCTCCCCGAGGACGACCCCGAGCGTGAGCGGATGTACTCCGAGCACCTCTACTGCCCGTACGACGACCTCTCCTTCGAGGAGCTGGAGCCGCGCTCCTTCTCCTTCAACTCGCCCTTCGGTGCCTGCCCCGACTGCACGGGTATCGGTACGCGGATGGAGGTCGACCCGGAGCTGATCGTCCCCGACGAGGAGAAGTCCCTCGACGAGGGCGCGATCCACCCCTGGTCGCACGGCCACACCAAGGAGTACTTCGGGCGGCTGATCGGCGCCCTCGCCGACGCCCTCGGATTCCGTACGGACATCCCGTGGGCCGGACTGCCGCAGCGCGCGAAGAAGGCCCTGCTGCACGGCCACAAGATCCAGACCGAGGTCCGCTACCGCAACCGCTACGGGCGCGAGCGTGCGTACACCACCCCGGCCTTCGAGGGTGCGGTGCAGTTCGTCAAGCGGCGGCACTCCGAGGCCGAGAGCGACTCCAGCCGGGAGCGCTTCGAGGGCTACATGCGCGAGGTGCCCTGCCCGACCTGTGAGGGCACGAGGCTGAAGCCGATCGTCCTCGCGGTGACGGTGATGGAGAAGTCCATTGCCCAGGTCTCCGCGATGTCGATCAGCGAGTGCGCCGAATTCCTCGGCCGGTTGAAGCTGAACGCCCGCGACAAGAAGATCGCCGAGCGAGTGCTGAAGGAGGTCAACGAGCGGCTGAGGTTCCTGGTCGACGTCGGCCTCGACTACCTCTCGCTCAACCGCGCGGCAGGCACCCTGTCCGGCGGCGAGGCGCAGCGCATCCGGCTCGCCACCCAGATCGGCTCCGGCCTGGTCGGCGTGCTGTACGTGCTGGACGAGCCGTCCATCGGACTGCACCAGCGCGACAACCACCGGCTGATCGAGACCCTGGTCCGCCTCCGCGACATGGGCAACACGCTCATCGTCGTCGAGCACGACGAGGACACCATCAAGGTCGCCGACTGGGTCGTCGACATCGGCCCCGGTGCCGGTGAGCACGGCGGCAAGGTGGTCCACTCCGGATCGCTCAAGGACCTGCTGGCCAACGACGAGTCGATCACCGGTCACTATCTGGTCGGCAAGAAGTCCATCCCGATGCCCGACATCCGGCGCCCGGCCGACCCGACGCGCCGGCTCACGGTGCGCGGAGCCCGGGAGAACAACCTCCAGGACATCGACGTCTCGTTCCCGCTCGGCGTACTCACCGCGGTCACCGGTGTCTCGGGCTCGGGTAAGTCGACGCTGGTCAACGACATCCTCTACACCCACCTGGCGCGCGAGCTGAACGGCGCCAAGTCGGTCCCAGGCCGGCACACCCGGGTCGACGGTGACGACCTGGTCGACAAGGTGGTGCACGTCGACCAGTCACCGATCGGCCGGACGCCGCGGTCCAACCCGGCGACGTACACCGGCGTCTTCGACCACGTCCGCAAGCTGTTCGCCGAGACGATGGAGGCGAAGGTGCGCGGTTATCTGCCGGGCCGCTTCTCCTTCAACGTCAAGGGCGGCCGCTGCGAGAACTGCTCCGGCGACGGCACGATCAAGATCGAGATGAACTTCCTGCCGGACGTGTACGTCCCGTGCGAGGTCTGCCACGGGGCGCGGTACAACCGGGAGACCCTGGAGGTCCACTACAAGGGCAAGTCCATCGCCGAGGTGCTGGACATGCCGATCGAGGAGGGCCTGGAGTTCTTCGAGGCCGTCCCGACGATCGCCCGCCACCTCCGTACGCTCCACGAGGTGGGCCTCGGATACGTCAGGCTCGGCCAGTCCGCGCCGACGCTCTCCGGCGGTGAGGCACAGCGCGTGAAGCTTGCGAGCGAGCTGCAGAAGCGCTCCACCGGCCGCACGGTCTATGTCCTGGACGAGCCGACCACCGGACTGCACTTCGAGGACATCAGCAAGCTCATCAAGGTGCTGTCCGGGCTGGTCGACAAGGGCAACTCGGTGATCGTCATCGAGCACAACCTCGATGTCATCAAGACCGCGGACTGGGTCATCGACATGGGCCCCGAAGGTGGCAACGGCGGTGGCCTGGTCATCGCCGAAGGCACGCCGGAGCAGGTCGCCATGGTCCCGGCGAGCCACACCGGCAAGTTCCTGCAGGGCGTCCTGGACCCGGTCCGGGTGAGCGAGGCGGCAGTGCCGGCGGCGCGCAAGCCGGTACGGAGGGCGGCGGCGAAGACGGTGGCCGCCAAGTCGTCCCCGGCGAGGAAGACGGCTACGGCGAAGACGGCTTCGGCCACGGCGGCCGCGGCGAAGAAGCCCGCGGCGAAGAAGGCGACCCGTACGCGCAAGGCCTGACCCGCACGGCGTCGAGAGGGCGGTTCCCGGACAGGAGCCGCCCTCTCGCGCGTACCGCTGTGACCAGGCGCGATCGTCCAGGACCGGCCCGGCCGCGAGGCTGTCCTTCTCCGCCGGTATCGTCGCTTCTGTCACCGATGCCTGTGGTGCCTGTGGTGCCTGTGGTGCCACTGGTATCCCCGGAGTCTCCTGGCACCCCCCGGTACCCGGCGCTTCCCTGACGCCCCTCGCCCTGCCCCTCACACCCTGTGGAGTCCGCATGTCCGGCCAGCCCGCCCGCCGTACCGTGCTGAAGGGGGCCGCTCTCGCCGGTGTCGCCGGGCTGGGAGTGGCCGCCTGTTCGACCGAGTCGAAGCTCGGGCATGCCGAGACGCCCACCCCCACCGCCCCCGTGGAGCTCGGTGCCGCGGACGAGGTGCCGGTCGGCGGATCCAAGCTCTACCGCGAGCAGCGGGTCGTGGTCAGCTGCCCGGCCAAGGGCCAGTACAAGGCTTTCAGCGCCCAGTGCACCCACGCGGGCTGTCTGCTGGACAAGGTCGAGAAGAACGAGGGGAACTGCCCCTGCCACGGCAGCCGCTTCGACACGACGACCGGCGAGGCGGTGCACGGCCCGGCGACCGTGCCGCTGCCCTCCGTCCCGGTCAGGGTCGAGGGCGGAAAGCTGATAGCCGGTCCTGACGCCTGACGCCTGACGCCTGACGCCTGACGCCTGACGCGCCGGGCGCACGGGGACCAGCGGTCGTCACTCCCAGTCCCAGTCGATGCCGACCAGGCCGGGCCGCACCCCCTGCTCCACCAGGTGCACGGTCCGGTGCCGGCCGGTGAGTGTGAGGTCCGTACGGCCGCCGCGCGGAGCCCCCACCGAAACCTGGGCGAACCGCCGGCACCGTACCGGCAGCGCCTCCTCGTCGAAGTGCACCTGCAGCACGTACTGTCCGCCGCCGAAGCTGAAGCCGCGCACGTACTCGCCGCACGGGCCGCCCGTACCGTCGTCGAACCCGTAGCCGAAGAGGTACGTCTCACCCGCCCGCAGCCGGGTGTCGAAGAGCAGCTCGGCGATGAGCACCCCCGCCTCCCGGTCCCAGCGGACCCGGCCGGTCCGGCAGTTCTCCCGGGCCGCCACCTCCACCCGCGCGGGGTCGCAGCCCGGATCGCCGCGGTACACGGCGAGATAGCGGTCGATCCCGTCGCGGTGCGCGCGCACGACGTGCTGCGAGTCCCGGCGCCGCAGCTCCCGGCCGGACCCGATCCGTACCCGTTCCTGGTGCCCCACCGTGTGCAGCCCGCCGTCGGCCGGTGACTCCAGCGCGTCGAGCAGCCGCTCCACCGCGCCGGACGCCTCCATCAGGGAGCGGTACGAACGAGCGGCCGGTCGCTCGGCGTCCGCGCGGGCATCCCCGGCGTCGAGCAGCCGGAGCAGCGAGTTCCCCGGCAGTTCCAGCACCTCCTCCAGCGCCTTCACCGCCCGCAGGGACTCGGCGCGCTGCGGGCGCCGGGCCCCCTGCTGCCAGTAACTCAGGCTGGTCACGCCGACCTTGACCCCGCGGTGTGCGAGATGGTGCTGCACCCGCTGGAGCGGCAGCCCACGCACCGAGAAGGCGGTGCGCAGCGCCAGATGGAACGGGCCGGTGTGCAGCACCTGCGCCAGCTCGGCCTCGGTGCGCTGCATGACGTGCCTCCAGTGAACGTTCACGGCACGGGGCGGGGAGACCGCGCCGATGGGAGCGGGACGGCAGGTGGCCGGGGGCGGACCGTTCACGCGTCCGCCACACCGTTCACACCACGCTGTTCCCCCGCATTGAAGCGTGTTGACCCGTTCCCGACAACGGTCGATGCTCCTTGAACGGTGACGGCGCCCGCTGACCCCGTGCTCCGGGGCGCGCTCCCCCACCCCGCACCCCGGAGCACGGCATCACCCCCGAGGACACCGCACTGTCACCGCCCGCAAGTAGGGTGGGCACCATGGCAGACCCCTCCAGCTACCGCCCCAAGCCGGGACAGATCCCCGACTCCCCGGGGGTCTACAAATTCCGCGACGAGCACCGCCGGGTGATCTACGTCGGGAAGGCGAAGAGCCTGCGCCAGCGCCTGGCCAACTACTTCCAGGACCTGGCCAATCTCCACCCGCGCACCCGCACGATGGTCACCACGGCCGCCTCCGTCGAGTGGACCGTCGTCGCCACCGAGGTCGAGGCGCTGCAGCTGGAGTACTCCTGGATCAAGGAGTTCGACCCCCGGTTCAACGTCAAGTACCGCGACGACAAGAGCTATCCCTATCTCGCGGTCACGCTGAACGAGGAGTTCCCGCGGGTCCAGGTCATGCGCGGCGCCAAGAAGAAGGGCGTGCGGTACTTCGGTCCGTACGGGCACGCCTGGGCGATCCGCGAGACCGTCGACCTGATGCTCCGGGTCTTTCCCGTCCGCACGTGCTCCGCCGGTGTCTTCAAGAACGCCACGCGGACCGGCCGCCCCTGCCTCCTCGGCTACATCGGCAAGTGCTCGGCGCCCTGCGTCGGCCGGGTCACCCCCGAGGAGCACCGAGAATTGGCGGACGGCTTCTGCGACTTCATGGCCGGCCGCACGGGCACGTACATCCGCCGGCTGGAGAAGGACATGATGGCGGCGGCCGAAGAGATGGAGTACGAGCGGGCGGCCCGGCTCCGCGACGACGTGGAGGCCCTCAAGCGGGCCATGGAGAAGAGCGCCGTCGTCCTCGCCGACGCCACCGACGCCGACCTGATCGCGGTCGCCGAGGACGAGCTCGAGGCCGCCGTGCAGATATTCCACGTCCGCGGCGGCCGGGTACGCGGCCAGCGCGGCTGGGTCACCGACAAGGTCGAGGCGGTCGACACCTCGGGCCTCGTCGAGCACGCCCTGCAGCAGCTGTACGGGGAGGAGACAGGCGACTCCGTCCCCAAGGAGGTCCTTGTCCCGGCCCTTCCGGAGGACCCCGAAGCGGTCTCCCAGTGGCTCGCCGACCGCCGGGGCTCCCAGGTCAGCCTGCGCATCCCGCAGCGTGGCGACAAGAAGGACCTGATGGTGACGGTCCAGCGCAACGCCCAGCAGGCCCTGGGGCTGCACAAGACCAAGCGCGCTTCCGATCTGACGACCCGCTCCCGCGCCCTGGAGGAGATCGCCGAGGCGCTCGGCCTCGACACGGCTCCGCTGCGCATCGAATGCTTCGACATCTCCCATCTCCAGGGCGACGACGTGGTCGCGTCCATGGTCGTCTTCGAGGACGGTCTGGCCCGCAAGAGCGAGTACCGCCGCTTCCAGATCAAGGGCTTCGAGGGGCAGGACGACGTCCGCTCGATGCACGAGGTGATCGGTCGTCGCTTCAGGCGCTACCTCCAGGAGAAGGAGCGGACGGGGGAGTGGGAGGAGAGCCCGGCACCCTCCGGAGCCGTACCGGCCCCGGACCCCGCCGCCGGGGACGGCGACCCCTTCGACAACGAGCCCCGCGAGGACGACGGCCGCCCCAAGCGGTTCGCCTACCCGCCGCAGCTCGTCGTGGTCGACGGCGGCCAGCCGCAGGTCGCCGCGGCCAAGCGGGCCCTCGACGAGCTGGGGATCGACGACATCGCGGTCTGCGGCCTCGCCAAGCGCCTCGAAGAGGTATGGCTGCCCGATGACGACGACCCCGTGGTCCTGCCCCGCTCCAGCGAGGGCCTCTACCTCCTGCAGCGCGTCCGCGACGAGGCCCACCGCTTCGCCATCACTTATCAGCGGGCCAAGCGCGCCAAGCGCATCCGCTCCAGCCCCCTGGACGCCGTCGCAGGCCTCGGCGAGACCCGGAAACAGGCGTTGATCAAGCATTTCGGCTCCGTGAAGAAGCTGAAGCAGGCGACAATCGACGAGATCTGCGAGGTTCCGGGGATAGGCCGCAGGACGGCGGAATCAGTGGCTGTCGCCCTCGCCTCGACCACCCCGGCCGCGCCCGCCGTGAATACGGCGACAGGAGAGATCATTGAAGAGGACGACGGGGGCAGCACGACATGACTGAGCACGAACACGAGCAGGAGCGCGCGCACGACGGCACAGACCGCGTGCACGACAGCACGGACCGAGCAGACGGAGCAGGACACGTGAGTACGGGCACCACGACCGAGACGGGCGATGCCACCGCGGCCATCCCCGAGCTGGTGATCATCTCCGGCATGTCGGGCGCCGGACGATCCACCGCCGCCAAGTGTCTGGAGGACCTCGGCTGGTTCGTCGTCGACAACCTGCCGCCCGCCCTGATCCCCACCATGGTGGAGCTCGGCGCCCGGTCCCAGGGCAATGTGGCCCGGATCGCCGTCGTCGTCGACGTGCGCGGCCGCCGTTTCTTCGACAACCTGCGTGAGTCCCTCGCCGACCTCGCGTCCAGGCACGTCACCCGGCGGATTGTCTTCCTGGAGTCCTCCGACGACGCGCTGGTCCGCCGCTTCGAATCGGTCCGCCGCCCGCACCCCCTCCAGGGCGACGGCCGCATCGTCGACGGCATCGCCGCCGAGCGCGACCTGCTGCGCGAGCTGCGCGGCGACGCCGACCTGGTGATCGACACCTCCAGCCTCAATGTGCACGAGCTGCGCGCCAAGATGGACGCCCAGTTCGCCGGTGACGAGGAGCCGGAGCTGCGCGCCACGGTGATGTCGTTCGGCTTCAAGTACGGCCTGCCGGTCGACGCGGACCTGGTGGCCGACTGCCGCTTCCTGCCCAACCCGCACTGGGTCCCCGAGCTGCGCCCGTTCACCGGACTCAACGAGGAGGTCTCGGCGTACGTCTTCAACCAGCCGGGCGCCAAGGAGTTCCTCAACCAGTACACCGAGCTGCTCCAGCTGGTTGCCGCGGGCTACCGCCGTGAGGGCAAGCGCTATGTGACGATCGCCGTCGGCTGCACGGGCGGCAAGCACCGCTCCGTCGCGATGTCCGAGAAGCTGGCCGCCCGGCTCGCCGCCGAGGGGATCGAGACCGTTCTCGTCCACCGGGACATGGGGCGCGAGTGACCAGCCGCAATCTGCGCCTGCGGCGGCTGCGCAGAGCCACCTCTGCGCTCTCCGCCCGCAAGCGTGGCGCCCAGCCCAAGGTCGTCGCGCTCGGCGGCGGCATGGGCCTGTCCGCGTCGCTCGCCGCGCTGCGCCGGATCACCGGCGATCTCACCGCTGTGGTCACCGTCGCCGACGACGGCGGCTCCAGCGGCCGGCTCCGTGAGGAGCTCGGCGTCCTGCCGCCCGGCGACCTCCGCAAGGCGCTCGCCGCACTCTGCGGCGACGACGACTGGGGCCAGACCTGGGCGCAGGTCATCCAGCACCGCTTCCAGTCCAAGGGCGATCTGCACGAGCACGCGGTCGGAAATCTGCTGATCGTCGCCCTCTGGGAGCAGCTCGGCGACCATGTACAGGCCCTGGACCTGGTCGGCAAGCTCCTCGGCGCGCACGGCCGGGTGCTGCCCATGTCCGCTGTGCCGCTGGAGCTCCAGGCGCTCGTACGGGGCCACGACCCGGCCCGTCCGGACGCCGTGGACACGGTGCGCGGCCAGGCGACGGTGGCGCTGACCCCCGGTGAGGTGCAGTCCGTGCACCTCGTCCCGAACGACCCGCCGGCCGTCCCGGAGGCGGTCGAGGCGGTCCTCGACGCGGACTGGGTGGTGCTCGGCCCGGGATCCTGGTTCTCTTCGGTGATCCCGCATCTGCTCGTACCGGAACTGCTCGACGCGCTCGTCGCGACGAAGGCCCGCAAGGTCCTCTCGCTCAACCTGGCACCGCAGCCCGGCGAAACTGATGGCTTCTCTCCGCAGCGTCATTTGGAGGTTTTGGGACGACACGCCCCTAAACTCGCCCTGGACGTGGTGCTGGCCGACGAAGCCGCCGTGCCCGATCGCGAGTCCCTCGCCGATGCCGCCAAGCGGCTCGGTGCCGCGGTCGAGCTGGCGCCGGTGGCCTCACCCGACGGCGTTCCGATCCATGATCCGGAGCTGTTGGCCGCCGCGTACGACCGTATTTTTCGGATGCATGGAAGGATCGGCCCATGGCGATGACGCCAGCGGTGAAGGACGAAATCTCTCGGCTTCCCGTGACCCGGACCTGCTGCAGGAAGGCAGAGGTTTCGGCGATTCTTCGGTTCGCGGGCGGGCTGCACCTGGTGAGCGGCCGGATTGTGATCGAGGCGGAGCTGGACACCGCGATGGCGGCGCGTCGGCTGAAGCGGGACATTCTCGAAATTTTCGGGCACAGCTCGGAGCTGATCGTGATGGCTCCCGGCGGGCTGCGCCGCGGCTCCCGCTATGTCGTACGGGTGGTGGCGGGCGGCGACCAGCTGGCCCGCCAGACCGGCCTGGTGGACGGTCGCGGCCGGCCCATCCGCGGGCTGCCCCCGCAGGTGGTCTCGGGGGCCACCTGCGACGCCGAGGCTGCCTGGCGCGGTGCCTTCCTGGCCCACGGCTCGCTCACCGAGCCGGGCCGCTCCTCCTCGCTGGAGGTGACCTGCCCGGGCCCGGAGGCGGCGCTCGCACTGGTCGGCGCGGCCCGCAGGCTCTCCATCGCGGCGAAGGCCCGCGAGGTACGCGGCGTGGACCGGGTCGTCGTCCGCGACGGCGATGCGATCGGCGCCCTGCTCACCCGGCTCGGCGCCCATGAGTCGGTGCTGGCCTGGGAGGAGCGGCGGATGCGCCGCGAGGTCCGGGCCACCGCCAACCGGCTCGCCAACTTCGACGACGCCAACCTGCGCCGCTCGGCACGGGCCGCGGTGGCCGCAGGCGCCCGGGTGGGGCGCGCCCTGGAGATCCTGGGCGAAGAGGTGCCCGAGCACCTCGCGGCGGCCGGACGGCTGCGCATGGAGCACAAGCAGGCCTCCCTGGAGGAGCTGGGTGCGCTCGCCGACCCGCCGCTGACCAAGGACGCGGTAGCCGGCCGGATCCGCCGGCTGCTGGCCATGGCCGACAAGCGGGCCCAGGACCTCGGTATCCCGGGGACGGAGTCCACGCTCAGCGAGGAGCTCGCCGACGGCTTGGTGGGCTGAGGTGAAACGGCGTCGAATCCCGGCCGAAGGCGGCACGTGCTTTGCCCCCGGGGATGTTGACACTCCGTAATCGTCACTGCATGTGAGGCCGAGCAACCGGAGGCCCGTACGCCTACCGGGGAGTACGGGCCTTCGCGGCGCTTCCGGCCCCGCACGATGTCACTCCGGAGCCCACGGAGAGGTAGGGTCGGAGGCGGTCGGGGACATCCCATACAACTCGCCGGCGTCGAAACCCGGCGTACCTAACGAGGAGATCGGTTCGTGACGATCCGCGTAGGCATCAACGGCTTTGGCCGCATCGGTCGTAACTACTTCCGCGCGCTGCTGGAGCAGGGTGCGGACATCGAGATCGTGGCTGTCAACGACCTGGGTGACACTGCGACCACGGCCCACCTGCTGAAGTACGACACCATTCTGGGTCGTCTGAAGGCAGAGGTCAGCCACACCGCCGACAGCATCACTGTCGACGGTCACACCATCAAGGTGCTCTCCGAGCGCAACCCGGCCGACATCCCCTGGGGTGAGCTGGGCGTCGACATCGTCATCGAGTCGACCGGCATCTTCACCAAGAAGGCCGACGCCGAGAAGCACATCGCGGGCGGCGCCAAGAAGGTCCTCATCTCGGCTCCGGCCAAGGACGAGGACATCACCATCGTGATGGGCGTCAACGAGGAGAAGTACGACGCGGCCAACCACCACGTCATCTCCAACGCCTCCTGCACCACCAACTGCGTCGCGCCGATGGCCAAGGTTCTGGACGAGAACTTCGGCATCGTCAAGGGCCTCATGACGACGGTCCACGCGTACACGAACGACCAGCGCATCCTGGACTTCCCGCACTCCGACCTGCGTCGCGCCCGCGCCGCGGCGGAGAACATCATCCCGACCACGACCGGTGCCGCCAAGGCCACCGCTCTGGTGCTCCCGCAGCTCAGGGGCAAGCTCGACGGCATCGCGATGCGCGTCCCGGTCCCGACCGGCTCCGTCACCGACCTGGTCATCACGCTGGAGCGCGAGGTCACCCGCGACGAGGTCAACGCCGCGTTCCAGAAGGCCGCCGAGGAAGGCCCGCTCAAGGGCAAGCTCGTCTACACCCAGGACCCGATCGTGTCCTCGGACATCGTCTCGGACCCGGCTTCCTGCACCTTCGACTCCCTGCTCACCATGGCAGAGGGCACGCAGGTCAAGGTCATCGGCTGGTACGACAACGAGTGGGGCTACTCCAACCGCCTCGTCGACCTGACCGTCTTCGTCGGCAGCCAGCTCTGACCGTCGGATCGGCAGGCACCTCGATGTGAGCAAGGGGCTCGGACAGCGCAACGCAGCGCCGTTCGAGCCCCGTTGCATGCTTCCCCGCCCTCCAAGGAGTCCAGCAAGATGAAGACGATCGACGAACTTCTCGCCGAAGGGGTCACCGGCAAGCGCGTATTCGTCCGCGCCGACCTCAACGTGCCGCTGAGCGGCACCACCATCACCGACGACGGCCGCATCCGCGCCGTCCAGCCGACCGTGGAGAAGCTGGCCGCGGCCGGTGCCCGGGTCATCGTCGCCTCGCACCTGGGCCGCCCCAAGGGCGCCCCGGACCCGGCCTTCTCCCTGGCCCCCGCCGCCGCCCGGCTCGGCGAGCTGATCGGTGCCGACGTGGCCTTCGCGACCGACACGGTCGGCGAGTCCGCCCGTGCCACGGTCGCCGCGCTCACCGACGGCAAGGTCGCCGTCATCGAGAATCTCCGCTTCAACCCCGGCGAGACGTCGAAGGACGACGCCGAGCGCGGCGCGTTCGCCGATCAGCTCGCCGAGCTCGCCGATGTGTACGTGGGCGACGGCTTCGGAGCCGTCCACCGCAAGCACGCCTCGGTCTTCGACCTCCCGGCCCGGCTGCCGCACGCCGCGGGCGACCTGATCGCCACCGAGGTCGGCGTCCTGAAGAAGCTCACCGAGGACGTCGCGCGCCCGTACGCCGTCGTGCTCGGCGGCTCCAAGGTCTCCGACAAGCTCGGCGTCATCGACCACCTCCTGGAGCGGGCCGACCGCATCCTCATCGGCGGCGGCATGGCGTACACCTTCCTCAAGGCCCAGGGCCACGAGGTCGGCAGCTCCCTCCTGCAGGAGGACCAGATCCCGGCGGTGCTGGAGTATCTGAAGCGGGCCGAGGAGAAGGGCGTGGAGTTCGTGCTCCCCGTCGACGTCGTGGTCTCCGAGCAGTTCCCCGACCTCAAGACCAAGGCCCCGAGCCGGCATACCACCGTGCCCGCGGATGCCATCCCGGCCGGTGTGATGGGTCTGGACAACGGACCCGAGACCAACAAGCTGTACGCCTCGAAGCTCGCCGACGCCGTCACCGTCTTCTGGAACGGCCCGATGGGCGTTTTCGAGCACCCCGATTACGCCGAGGGCACCCGGGCAGTCGCCCAGGCCCTCGTCGACTCCGAGGGCTTCAGTGTCGTCGGCGGTGGCGACTCCGCCGCGGCCGTCCGCATCCTGGGCTTCGACGAGAACGCATTCGGCCACATCTCGACCGGTGGCGGCGCCAGCCTCGAATACCTCGAGGGCAAGACGCTTCCCGGCCTCGCCGCACTGGAGGACTGACCTTTCATGAGCACCCGTACCCCGCTGATGGCGGGCAACTGGAAGATGAACCTCAACCACCTCGAGGCCATCGCACACGTCCAGAAGCTCGCCTTCGCCCTGGCCGACAAGGACTACGACGCCGTCGAGGTCGCCGTCCTGCCGCCCTTCACCGACCTGCGCTCGGTGCAGACGCTGGTCGACGGCGACAAACTGAAGATCAAGTACGGCGCCCAGGACATCTCGGCGCACGACTCCGGCGCGTACACCGGCGAGATCTCCGGTCCCATGCTCGCCAAGCTGAAGTGCACCTATGTGGCCATCGGCCACTCCGAGCGCCGCCAGTACCACCACGAGACCGACGAGATCGTCAACGCCAAGATCAAGGCCGCGTACAAGAACGGCCTCACCCCGATCCTGTGCGTCGGCGAGGAGGAGTCGGTCCGCGAGGACGGCCGCCACGTCGCGCACACCCTCGCGCAGGTCGACGGCGCGCTCAAGGACATTCCGGCCGAGCAGGCCGAGTCCATCGTGATCGCGTACGAGCCGGTCTGGGCCATCGGGACCGGCAAGGTCTGCGGCGCCGACGACGCCCAGGAGGTCTGCGGGGCCATCCGCGGCCGGCTCGCCGAGCTGTACTCCCAGGAGCTGGCCGACGCGGTCCGCATCCAGTACGGCGGCTCGGTGAAGTCGGGGAACGTCGCGGAGATCATGGCAAAGCCCGACATCGACGGTGCGCTGATCGGTGGCGCCGCTCTCGACGCGGACGAATTCGTCAAGATCGTCCGCTTCCGCGACCAGTGAGTATGCGGTAGCGCGGATCCGTCGTACCCTTGCGGGGGCCGAGGAGGTGCGTCCTCCCGGCCCCCGTTGTCCGTCAGATCCGTTAGAGCAGTCCAAGGGAATTCCGGAAAGTAGGGACCAGCCGTGGTTATGGGGTTCTCGATCGCCCTGATCGTCTTCAGCCTGCTGCTGATGCTGCTGGTGCTGATGCACAAGGGAAAGGGCGGCGGCCTCTCCGACATGTTCGGTGGCGGTATGCAGTCGTCCGTCGGTGGCTCGTCGGTCGCCGAGCGAAACCTCGACCGGATCACCGTAGTGGTCGGTCTGGGATGGTTCGCGTGCATTATTGTGCTTGGTCTGCTGATGAAGCTGGACAACTGACCCGCCGTCCGCGATTCCCGGTGAGGGTGTAACTCCTTTCACTGGACGCACGTTGGGCCTTACGTAGACTGGGGCATCTTCGAGCACCATCACGCAGGGAGTTACGACCGTGGCAAGTGGCAACGCGATCCGGGGAAGCCGGGTCGGAGCGGGGCCGATGGGGGAGGCCGAGCGGGGCGAGTCCGCGCCGCGCCTCCGCATCTCCTTCTGGTGCTCGAACGGGCACGAGACGCAGCCGAGCTTCGCCAGTGACGCGCAGACACCGGAGACTTGGGACTGCCCGCGCTGTGGTTTCCCGGCCGGCCAGGACCGGGACAACCCGCCGGACCCGCCGCGCACCGAACCGTACAAGACGCACCTTGCGTATGTACGCGAGCGGCGCAGCGATGCGGACGGCGAGGCCATCCTCGCCGAGGCCCTCGCAAAACTTCGGGGCGAAATCTAAGAGTTGTTCACCGGCCGGTCACCCCCAGGGTGCCCGGCCGGAGTGCATTTGTCGGCGCCGCAGCTCTCTGTCGCCTCGCCCACCCCTCTGATCAATTAAGTTGGAGTGGCAGCGGGGCATGTGCAGGCACGAGAAGAAGTGGGCTGATATCCGGGATGAACGCACAAAGCCGAACCAAGCTCAATCAGACGCCCGAATGGACCGCTCTCGGCAAGCACCGTGAGCAGCTCGGCCAGACCCATCTGCGGCAGCTGTTCGCGGACGATCCCGAGCGCGGCACCGGATATACCCTCCGGGTCGGCGATCTGTATCTCGACTACTCCAAGCACCTGGTCACCGACGAGACGCTCCGGCTGCTGCGCGAGCTCGCCGACGCCACCGGTGTCGCCGAACTGCGGGACGCCATGTTCCGTGGCGAGAAGATCAACACCACCGAGGACCGCGCTGTCCTGCACACCGCGCTGCGTGCCCCGCGCGACGCGGTCATCGAGGTCGACGGCGAGAACGTGGTGCCCGCCGTGCACGCCGTGCTCGACAGGATGGCGGCTTTCGCCGACCGCATCAGGTCGGGGGAGTGGACCGGTCACACCGGCAAGCGGATCAAGAACGTCGTCAACATCGGCATCGGCGGTTCCGACCTCGGTCCCGCCATGGCGTACGAGGTGCTGCGCTCCTTCACGGACCGCTCGCTCACCGTCCGCTTCGTGTCCAACGTCGACGGGGCCGACCTGCACGAGGCCGTCCGCGACCTCGACCCGGCCGAGACGCTCTTCATCATCGCGTCGAAGACGTTCACCACGATCGAGACCATCACCAACGCCACCTCCGCCCGCAACTGGCTGCTGACCGGTCTGCGCGCCGACCAGGACGCCGTCGCGAAGCACTTCGTGGCACTGTCGACGAACGCCGAGAAGGTCGCTGACTTCGGCATCGACACCGCCAACATGTTCGAGTTCTGGGACTGGGTCGGCGGCCGCTACTCGTACGACTCCGCCATCGGCCTCTCGCTGATGATCGCCATCGGCCCGGACCGGTTCCGCGAGATGCTTGACGGCTTCCACCTCGTCGACGAACACTTCCGCACCGCCCCGCCGGAGGCCAACGCCCCGCTGCTGCTTGGCCTGCTGGGTGTCTGGTACGGCGCGTTCTTCGATGCCCAGTCGCACGCCGTGCTGCCGTACAGCCACTATCTGTCCAAGTTCACCGCCTACTTGCAGCAGCTGGACATGGAGTCCAACGGCAAGTCCGTGGACCGGGACGGCCATCCGGTCGAGTGGCAGACCGGCCCGGTCGTCTGGGGCACGCCCGGCACCAACGGGCAGCACGCCTACTACCAGCTGATCCACCAGGGCACCAAGGTCATCCCGGCCGACTTCATCGGCTTCGCCGAGCCGGTCGCCGATCTGCTGCCCGGACTGGTCGCCCAGCACGATCTGCTGATGGCCAACTTCTTCGCCCAGACCCAGGCGCTCGCCTTCGGCAAGACGCCGGACGAGGTCCGTGCGGAGGGCGTCGCCGAGGAGCTCGTGCCGCACAAGACGTTCCGGGGGAACCACCCCACGACCACGATCCTGGCCGACCGGCTGACGCCGTCCGTCCTCGGTCAGCTGATCGCGCTGTACGAGCACAAGGTCTTCGTCCAGGGCGCCGTCTGGAACATCGACTCGTTCGACCAGTGGGGCGTCGAGCTCGGCAAGGTCCTCGCCAAGAAGATCGAACCGGTGCTGACCGAGACGGCGGCGGCGGGGGGCGGCGAGCAGCTGGACAGCTCGACCGCCGCACTGGTCGCCGCGTACCGCACGCGCAGGGGGCGCTGAGCCGGATGACCCCGGGGGAGAGGGCGGTACGGCTCCGGCCGTAGAACAGCACGCCGGACCCGAGCGCCGTCACCCGGTGGCGGCCGAGCGGCCGCCGACCGCGGCGGTCCTCGGCGTGGCGTGTGCCGTCCTCTTCCCCGCCGGTGGCTCGTACGGGGCCGCGGCCCCCGGCATCGGCTCCGCCTGCGAGGCCGTACCGGGGCTGCTGGAGGCCTTCCTGGGGACTGCCCGACCCGGTCAGCCGTGCGTCGTGTCGATGACGCAGAAGCGGTTGCCCTCGGTGTCCGCGAGCACCACGAAGTCCGGGTCCTGCGGATACAGCTGCCAGTCGACCCGGGCCGCCCCGAGTGTGAGCAGCCGCTCCACCTCGGCGTCCTGCTCCTCCGTGTACAGATCCAGGTGGACCCGGGGGACCTCCTGCACGGGGGACTCGCTCAGCCCCAGGGACAGCCCGACGCCCTGGCCGTCGGCCGGCACCAGCACCACCCAGTCGTCCGTCGCCGGCTCACGCTCCACATGGCCGAGCGCCGCCGTCCAGAAGGCGGCCGCCCGACGGACGTCCGACGCACCCATCACCACGGTTCCGATACGCACCATGGCCGGAGCCTTTCACGGCGAAGGCCCGGTCCGCTCCTGAGAGCGGACCGGGCCCGACGTACCGCAGTACTGACGACTGCTCAGGGAGAGGCCGGCGGATACAGTGCGCGCGGCAGCCGGGAGGCCGCCGCCGCATCCAGCAGCCACAGGGTGCGGCTGCGTCCGTACGCGCCCGCCGCCGGGGCCTGGATCTCCCCGGCGCCCGACAGCGCGATCTCCGCGGCCTCCGCCTTGTCCTCGCCCGCCGCGAGCAGCCACACCTCGCGCGCCGCCCGGATCGCGGGCAGCGTCAGTGAGACCCGGGTGGGCGGCGGCTTGGGAGCGCCGTGCACACCGACGACGGTGCGCTCGGTCTCCCGTACCGCGGGCAGCTCCGGGAACAGCGACGCGACATGCGTGTCCGGGCCCACGCCCAGCATCAGCACATCGAACGTCGGTACCGGGCCGTGGTCCTCCGGACGGGCCGCGGCGGCCAGTTCGTCGGCGTACGCGGCCGCGGCGGCGTCGGCGTCGTTGCCGCAGGGGCCGTCCGACGCGGGCATCGCATGGACCAGGGACGGGTCCAGCGGCACCGAGTCCAGCAGGGCCCGACGGGCCTGCGTGACATTGCGCTCCGGATCGCCCTCCGGCAGGAACCGCTCGTCGCCCCACCACAGTTCGAGCCGCGACCAGTCGATCGCGTCCCGGGCGGGCGCCTCGGCGAGAGCGGCCAGCAGGCCGTTGCCGTTGCGTCCGCCGGTGAGCACCACCGAGGCGTGACCGCGCGCGGCCTGGGCGTCCACGATCTTCGTGATCAGCCGGGCGGCGGCGGCCTGCGCCATCAGCTCCTTGTCGCGGTGCACGACAAGTTGAGGGGCACTCACTTCGCTGCCGCCTTCTTCGCCGCAGTCTTCTTCGCGGCTGCCGGTGCGGCGGCGGTGGCGGGCTTCTCCGGCTCGGCGGACTTCGGCTCCGCCGCGCCGCCGAGCCGGTCCACGCCGAACTTCACCGCGGACGCGTAGATGTTGTCCGGGTCGAGACGCCGCAGTTCCTCGGCGAGCAGTTCGGCGGTCTCCCGTCGCTTGAGCGCCACCGCACGGTCCGGCTGCCCCTCCATGCAGAGAGTGGCCAGCGAACCGTCGGGCCGGTCCAGGACGATGGTGCCGCCCTTGGTCTGCATCCGTACGGCCGTCAGACCGGGACCGTCGGAACGCGTGCGCTCCACCGGCACGCCCAGCCGGTCCGAGAGCCACATGGCGAGCAGCTCACAGCTCGGGTTCTCGGACTCGCCCTCGACCGTCGCCGAGAGGACCTCGACGGGCTTCTGGTCGAGTGCGGCCGCGAGCATCGAGCGCCACGGCGTGATGCGGGTCCAGGACAGATCGGTGTCGCCCGGGGTGTACGACTTGGCGCGCACCCCGAGTTCGGCGCTCGGGTGCTCCGCCGAATACGCGTCCGTGATCCGGCGCTGGGCGAGTGCGCCCAGCGGATCATTGGCCGGGTCCTCGGGCGCGCCCTCGGGCCACCACACCACGACCGGGGCGTCCGGCAGCAGCAGTGGCAGGACGACCGACTGGGCGTGGTTGGCAAGTTCACCGTGCAGTCGCAGCACGATGGTCTCGCCGGAGCCCGAGTCGGAACCGACCCGCACCTCGGCGTCGAGCCGCGCGTCGCGCCGGCTGCGCGGCGAGCGGCTGGCCCGCTTGATCACCGCGATGATGCGCGAGGGGTGCTCGCGCGAGGAGTCGCCGGCCGCCTTCAGGGCGTCGTACGCGTTCTCCTCGTCGGTGACGACCACCAGGGTCAGCACCATGCCGACAGCCGGCGAGCCGGCGGCACGCCGGGCCGACACCAGCGCCTGGTTGATCTTGCTGGAAGTGGTTTCCGTGAGATCGATCTTCATGGCCGACGCCAGCTCCGTCCATCTCGTGCGAGCATCTCGTCCGCCTCGGCCGGACCCCAGGTGCCCGCCGCGTACTGCGCGGGCTTGCCGTGCTTGTCCCAGTACTCCTCGATCGGGTCGAGGATGTTCCAGGAGAGTTCGACCTCCTGGTGGCGGGGGAAGAGGTTGGCGTCGCCGAGCAGCACATCGAGGATGAGCCGCTCGTACGCCTCCGGGCTGGACTCCGTGAAGGACTCGCCGTAGGCGAAGTCCATCGTGACGTCCCGGACCTCCATCGAGGTGCCGGGGACCTTGGAGCCGAAGCGCACCGTGACGCCCTCGTCCGGCTGCACCCGGATGACCAGGGCGTTGCCGCCCAGCTCCTCCGTCGCACCGGACTCGAAGGGCAGGTACGGCGCGCGCTTGAAGACGACCGCGATCTCGGTGACCCGGCGGCCGAGCCGCTTTCCGGTCCGGAGGTAGAACGGCACGCCCGCCCAGCGGCGGTTGTTGATCGTCAGTTTGATCGCGGCATAGGTGTCGGTCTTCGACTTGGGGTCGATACCGTCCTCCTCGAGGTAGCCGAGCACTTCCTCGCCGCCCTGCCACGCGTGCGCGTACTGGCCGCGCACGGTGTGCTTGCCCAGGTCCTCCGGCAGCTCCACCGCCGTGAGCACCTTGAGCTTCTCGGTCACCAGGGCCTTCGGGTGGAAGGAGCCGGGCTCCTCCATCGCCGTCAGCGCCAGCAGCTGGAGCAGGTGGTTCTGGATGACGTCACGGGCTGCCCCGATGCCGTCGTAGTAGCCGGCCCGGCCGCCGATGCCGATGTCCTCGGCCATCGTGATCTGGACATGGTCGACGTACGACCGGTTCCAGATCGGCTCGAACATCGTGTTGGCGAAGCGCAGCGCCAGGATGTTCTGGACCGTCTCCTTGCCCAGGTAGTGGTCGATCCGGAAGACCTCGTTGGGCGGGAACACATCGTGCACGAGCTGGTTGAGCTCCTGCGCGCTGGCGAGGTCGTGGCCGAACGGCTTCTCGATGACGGCGCGCCGCCAGGAACCCTCCTTCTGGTCCGCCAGCCCGTGCTTCTTGAGCTGCTGGACGACCTTGGGGAAGAACTTCGGCGGCACGGACAGGTAGAAGGCGAAGTTGCCGCCCGTGCCCTGTTCCTTGTCGAGCTCCTGGATGGTGGCCTTGAGGGTCTCGAAGGCGTCGTCGTCGTCGAAGTTGCCCTGGACGAAGCGCATCCCCTGGATGAGCTGCTGCCAGACCTCCTCACGGAACGGCGTACGCGCGTGCTGCTTGACCGCGTCGTGGACCTCCTGCGCGAAGTCCTCGTCGTGCCATTCACGGCGCGCGAAGCCGATGAGCGAGAAGCCCGGCGGCAACAGACCGCGGTTGGCCAGGTCGTAGATGGCGGGCATCAGCTTTTTACGGGACAAATCGCCCGTGACGCCAAAGATGACCAGGCCCGACGGCCCCGCGATACGCGGGAGCCGGCGGTCCTGGGCGTCACGGAGCGGGTTGGCTCCGGGAACACCAGACAAAGTGGTCAGCCCTCCGAAGGGGCGAGGCGCTTGAGCTCCGCCTCGGTGGAGTTGAGCAGGTCGATCCAGGACGCCTCGAACTTCTCGACGCCCTCGTCCTCGAGGAGCTGTACGACGTCGTCGTACGAGATCCCGAGCTTTGCGACGGCGTCGAGCTCGGCCCGCGCCTGGGCGTAGGTGCCGGCGATGGTGTTGCCGGTGACCTCCCCGTGGTCGGCCGTGGCCTCCAGGGTGGCCTCGGGCATGGTGTTCACCGTGCCGGGGGCGACCAGGTCGACGACGTACAGCGTGTCCTTGTACGCGGGGTCCTTCACGCCGGTGGAGGCCCACAGCGGACGCTGCCTGTTGGCCTGCGCCTTGTCCAGGGCGGCCCAGCGGTCGGAGGAGAAGACCTCCTCGTACGCCTCGTAGGCCAGCCGGGCGTTGGCGAGCGCCGCCTTGCCCTTCAGCGCCTTGGCCTCGTCGGTGCCCACTGCGTCGAGCCGCTTGTCGATCTCGGAGTCCACGCGGGACACGAAGAACGAGGCCACCGAGTGGATCTTGGAGATGTCCAGACCCGCGGCCTTCGCCTTCTCCAGGCCCGCCAGGTAGGCGTCCATGACCTCGCGGTAGCGCTCCAGCGAGAAGATCAGCGTGACGTTGACGCTGATGCCCCTGCCGATGACCTCGGTGATGGCCGGCAGACCGGCCTTCGTCGCCGGGATCTTGATGAGCGTGTTCGGCCGGTCCACCAGCCAGGCGAGCTGCTTGGCCTCGGCGATCGTGGCGTCGGTGTGGTGGGCCAGCCGCGGGTCGACCTCGATGGAGACCCGGCCGTCCTGACCGTCCGTGGCGTCGAAGACCGGCCGCAGGATGTCGGCGGCGTCACGGACGTCCGCCGTCGTGATCATGCGGATGGCCTCGTCGACCGTGACCTTGCGGGTCGCGAGGTCGGTGAGCTGCTGCTCGTAACCGTCGCCGTGCGAGATGGCCTTCTGGAAGATCGACGGGTTGGTGGTGACGCCCACGACGTGCTGCTGGTCGATCAGTTCGGCGAGGTTGCCGGACGTGATCCGCTTGCGCGACAGGTCATCGAGCCAGATCGCCACGCCCTCGTCGGAGAGGCGCTTGAGTGCGTCTGTCATGAGAATTGCATCTCCTACTAGTCGTATAACGGCGTCAGCGCGTGACGTCGGCGAGGGATTCCCGGGCTGCGGCGGCCACGTGCTCGCCGGTGAAGCCGAACTCGCGGAAGAGGACCTTGGCGTCGGCCGAGGCACCGAAGTGCTCCAGCGAGACGATCCGTCCGGCGTCACCGACGTACCGGTGCCAGGTCAGGCCGATGCCCGCCTCGACGGCGACGCGGGCCTTCACGGACGGCGGCAGAACGCTGTCCTTGTACGCCTGGTCCTGCTCCTCGAACCACTCGACGGAGGGCATCGACACGACCCGGGTCGGGATGCCGGCCGCCTGCAGCTCCTCGCGCGCCTCGACGGCGAGGTGCACCTCGGAACCGGTACCGATCAGGAGGACCTGCGGCTCCGCGCTCTGCCCGTCGGTCCCTTCGGAGTCGAAGAGCACATAGCCGCCCTTGGCCGCGTCCTCGTTCGCCTCGTACGTGGGCACGCCCTGGCGGGTCAGCGCCAGACCGTGCGGGGCGCCCTTGCCGAACACCTTGGTGTAGCGGCGCAGGATCTCGCGCCAGACGATGGAGGTCTCGTTGGCGTCGGCCGGGCGGACGATGTTCAGGCCCGGGATGGCGCGCAGCGAGGCCAGGTGCTCGACCGGCTGGTGGGTCGGGCCGTCCTCGCCGAGACCGATCGAGTCGTGCGTCCACACGTACGTCACCGGCAGGTGCATCAGCGCGGACAGACGCACGGCGTTGCGCATGTAGTCGGAGAACACCAGGAAGGTGCCGCCGTAGATGCGGGTGTTGCCGTGCAGTGCGATGCCGTTCATGGCCGCGGCCATGGCGTGCTCGCGGATACCGAAGTGGATCGTTCGGCCGTACGGGTCCGCGCCCGGCAGCGGGTTGCCCGCCGGGAGGAACGACGACGTCTTGTCGATCGTGGTGTTGTTCGAGCCGGCGAGGTCGGCGGAGCCGCCCCACAGCTCGGGGATGATCTCGCCGAGCGCCTGGAGCACCTTGCCGGAGGCGGCGCGGGTGGCGACCGCCTTGCCCGGCTCGAAGACCGGAAGCTTGTCCTCCCAGCCCGCGGGCAGCTCGCCCGCCGAGATCCGGTCGAACTCGGCGGCGCGCTCCGGGTTGGCGGTGCGCCACGCGGCGAACTTCTTCTCCCACTCGGCCTTGGCCTCACGGCCGCGGTCCAGCGCCTCACGGGTGTGCGAGATGACCTCGTCGGAGACCTCGAAGGTCTTCTCCGGGTCGAAGCCCAGGACCTTCTTGGTCGCGGCGACCTCGTCGTCGCCGAGCGCCGAGCCGTGCGAGGCCTCGGTGTTCTGGGCGTGCGGGGCCGGCCAGGCGATGATCGAGCGGGCCGCGATGAACGACGGACGCCCGGTCTCGGCCTTGGCCGCCTGCAGCGCGTCGTAGAGACCCGCCGGGTCCAGGTCGCCGTTGGGCAGCTGGGCGACGCGCTGGACGTGCCAGCCGTACGCCTCGTACCGCTTCAGGGTGTCCTCGGAGACCGCGGTCTCCGTGTCGCCCTCGATGGAGATGTGGTTGTCGTCCCAGAGCAGGACCAGGTTGCCCAGCTTCTGGTGCCCGGCCAGCGAGGACGCCTCCGCGGAGATGCCCTCCTGCAGGCAGCCGTCACCCGCGATGGCCCAGACCATGTGGTCGAACGGGGAGGTGCCGGGGGCCGCCTCCGGGTCGAACAGACCACGCTCGTAGCGGGCGGCCATCGCCATGCCCACGGCGTTGGCGACACCCTGGCCCAGCGGGCCCGTCGTCGTCTCGACACCGGTGGTGTGGCCGTACTCCGGGTGCCCGGGGGTCTTCGAACCCCAGGTACGGAACGCCTTGAGGTCATCGAGCTCCAGGCCGTACCCGGCCAGGTAGAGCTGGATGTACAGGGTCAGGCTGGTGTGGCCCGCCGAGAGCACGAACCGGTCGCGGCCCGTCCAGTCCGCGTCGGCGGGGTCGTGCCGCATCACCTTCTGGAAAAGGGTGTACGCGGCGGGAGCCAGGCTCATCGCCGTACCCGGGTGGCCGTTTCCGACCTTCTGTACGGCGTCGGCGGCAAGGACGCGGACAGTGTCCACGGCCCGCTGGTCCAATTCGGTCCACTGGAGGTCTGTGGTGGTCGGCTTGGTGCTCACCCTGAGTCAGGGCTCCTCTCCACTGTTGTAAACCGGTGACTGTGACCGCACCGGACATTGTCGAGCCTACCCCCGACGGAACCCGCAATTTCCGGGTGCTTTCCAGGGTGCAGGCGACCCGCGAAGTTCGCCTCCCGTATGAGCGGGAGGGCTCACTTCTGCGCTACTCCAATGAGCGCGACCAGCTACTTCTGCGCCACTCCGATGAGCGTCACTCCTTACTTATGCGCCTCTCCTGCGCGGCACTTCTGCGCCGCTTCCGCACAGCACTTCTGTGCCACTCCAACACGACCCCACCCCCGCGAAGAACGGCCTGTCCCCAACGTCTACAGTGGTCTGGTTCGCGCAAGTCTTTACTGGGCCTTCATGTCCGGAGCTTGCTGGGATTTCTCTGTCAGGGGTGTGCGTGACGGCCGTCGAGTCCCGACCCGCAGGGGTCGCCTTGACTCCGAGCCCAGGGGGCCATCGCCCGTTCGGGGCCCGTGTCAAGGCATTCGTGGCGCTGACCAAGCCACGGATCATCGAGCTGTTGCTGATCACCACTGTTCCGGTGATGTTCTTGGCCGCTCAAGGTGTGCCCGACCTGTGGCTCGTGCTCACCACCACCATCGGCGGATATCTCTCCGCGGGCGGTGCCAATGCGCTCAACATGTACATCGACCGCGACATCGACGCGTTGATGGACCGTACGTCGCAGCGCCCACTGGTGACCGGCATGGTGAGTCCGCGCGAATGCCTGGCCTTCGGCATCGCCCTCGCGGTGATCTCGACGATCTGGTTCGGACTGCTGGTCAACTGGCTGTCGGCGGCGCTGTCGCTCGGCGCCCTGCTCTTCTACGTCGTCGTCTACACGATGCTGCTGAAGCGCCGCACCGCGCAGAACATCGTCTGGGGCGGCATCGCGGGCTGCATGCCGGTCCTCATCGGCTGGTCCGCCGTCACGAACTCGGTGTCGTGGGCCGCCGTCATCCTCTTCGCCGTCATCTTCTTCTGGACGCCGCCGCACTACTGGCCGCTGTCGATGAAGGTGAAGGACGACTACGCCCGGGTCGGCGTTCCGATGCTTCCGGTCATCGCCTCCAACCGGGTGGTGGCCCGGCAGATCGTCATCTACAGCTGGGTGATGGTGGCCGTCTCGCTGCTGCTGACCCCGCTCGGCTACACCGGCTGGTTCTACACCTCGGTGGCGCTGCTGACCGGTGGGTTCTGGCTCTGGGAGGCACACGGCCTGCAGAACCGGGCCAAGGCCGGGGTGTCCGGTGCCAAGCTCAAGGAGATGCGACTGTTCCACTGGTCGATCACCTATGTCTCGCTGCTGTTCGTCGCCGTCGCGGTGGACCCCTTCCTGAGGTGACCCCCGCTTCTGCTCCTGCCGACGGGCGGGTGACGTGGCCCATGCCACGTCACCCGCCCGTCGCCAGTTGATCTACCCGTCGGTAGCATCCGTTGCATGGCAGAGACGGCAGAAACCCAGCAGGTTGACGACAGCAAGCAGGCCGCCCGCGCGGAGCGCAGGGCGGCCAGGCTCGCCAAGCAGATCGGCGCCTTCGCCAAGGCGCACGGCGGCGCCGAGGGGCAGCTCGCGTACATCGGGCAGATGGGCACCCGCATCGTCCTGGTCGGCGCGGACGGCGGCTGGGGCGACCTGGTCGCACCGTCGTACGCGGTCGCCGAGAGCGCCACCGCGAAGGCCGGGATCACGATGCACGAGTCCTTCGACGGCGAGTTCGCCGCCAAGGTCCGCACCGGTCCCTACGAGTGGACGCGGATGGCGGGGATCCAGGTCGGCGGCCCGTCCAACAAGGCCTGACCGGACGCCCGGGCCGCACCCGAGGGCGTGCGGGGCGCGTATCCCGGTGGCGCAGGAGCAACACCCCGCACCGGGTTCACCCGTTAGGACGTGTACACACACGTCGTCGCAGGGAGCCCCGGATGACCGACATACTGCCCGTGGTGGATCTGGTCGATCAGCACTGCCACGGGGTGCTCCGGACCGAGCTGGGCCTCGGCACCTTCGAGGCCCGGCTGGCCACGGCCGCCACGGCCGGCGGGCAGCCCGCCCCCGGCACCACCTTCTTCGACACCCAGACCGGCTTCGCCGTGCGCCGCTGGTGCCCGCCGCTGCTGGGCCTCGAACCCCACTGCCCGCCGGCCGGCTATCTGGCCCGCCGCCGGGAACTGGGCGTGCTGGAGACCGGCCGACGGCTGCTGCGCGCCACCGGGGTCTCCACCTATCTCGTCGACACCGGGCTCCCCGGTGACCTCACGGGCCCCGCCGAGATCGCCGTCGCGTCCGGCGCCGACGCCCGCGAGCTCGTCCGGCTGGAGTCGCTGGCCGAGCAGGTCGCCGACACCTCGGGCACCGTCGAGAGTTTCCTCGCCAACCTCGCCGAGGCCGTGCACACCTCCGCCGCCTCCGCCGCCGCCTTCACCTCCGTCGCGGCCGCACGCCACGGTCTGGATCCCGACCCGGGGCCGCCCGGGCCGGGCGCGGTGCGCGGCGCGGCCGGGCGGTGGCTCGCCGGGCGGGAGGCGGAACGCAGAGCGGCACGCACCGGCTGGGGTGGCCCGCGTGCGCCGTACACGGCCCTCGACGACCCGGTGCTGTTGCGGCATCTGCTGTGGACCGCCGTGGCCTGCGGGCGGCCGCTGCAGTTCCATCTGCACTCCACCGACCCGCGGCGGCTCGCGGGCTTCGCCGCCGCCACAGCCGGGCTCGGCAGCGATCTGGTGCTGCTGCACAGCTACCCGTACCACCGGCACGCCGCGCAGCTCGCGAGCGTCCATCCGCATGTGTACGCCGACGTGGGAGCCGCCCTCGCCCGGACGGGGGCGCGCGCTGCGGCCGTCCTCGCCGAGGTCCTCGAGCCGGCCCCCTTCGGCAAGCTGCTCTTCTCCAGCGGCGCCGAGGGGCTGCCGGAACTCCATGTGGTGGGCGCGCGGCAGTTCCGCGAGGCGCTCGGCCGGGTGCTGGGCGGCTGGGTGGCGGACGGCGCGTGGTCGCGTGCCGATGCCACGCGGGTCGCCGCGATGATCGCCTCCGGCAACGCGCGCAGGGTGTACGGGCTGACGTGAGGGGGGCTCAGCCCTTGTCCTTCTTGTCCTTGTCGGGGGCCTTCCCATGGGATCCGGCCGCCGGAGCGAAGCGAGCTCCCTGTTTCTCGGCCCAGCCGCGGAAACCGGACATGTGGGTGGGCGTCGAGAAATGACCGGGGTCCTCTCCCGTGCCCGTGCGCAGCAGCACGTACTGGCACCCCTGGCAGTGCTTGAGGTCCGGTCCCTGCGTACCCCCGGTCGCGTACACCCGGTCCGCGAAGCGGGCGGCGCTGTCACGTTCTTGCACCGCGGTCCGGACCGAGGCACGGGCGATCGCGGCCCCGAGCGGGACCAGGACGATCATCAACCCGAGCCGGCGCCACGAGAAGTTCGCGAACAGGATGACCAGACCGATGACGACGACCAGCGAGGGCAGCGCGGTACTGACGCCGGGCAGCTTCGCCCGGGGGAGGGGCATCTCGTACTTCCCGCTCTCCGCGAGCGAAAGACCACGGTGAAAGCACCGGACGCGGTCCAGTCCCGTACACGAACCCATGTCCCACCCCAGAGACCGAACGAACGATCTGTGACGGCCTTCATGGTGGGGCCGGAGGGGTGTGTTCCTTGAAACCGTGACAGGAAATGGCCGAAAGGGGAGGGGAAGTGAGCCGATCGCCGCCCTTGCGCTCAGCCGGCGGCTGCGGGCTGCGGCTGTTCGGCGGCGGGGCCGGGGACGGAGGCGACGGCCGAGGGGCGCTCGCGCAGCGACAGCAGGACCCGCAGGACTGCGATCCACACCAGGCACGAGCCGAGCATGTGCAGCCCGACCAGGATCTCCGGGGTGTCGGTGAAGTACTGGACGTAACCGATCACGCCCTGCGCCATCAGCACCACGAAGAGATCACGGGTGCGGCGTTGCGGCCCGGCCGGTGCGTCGACGGCCTTCAGTACGAACCAGAGCGCCACCGTCAGCGCCACCACGACCCATGCGAGATCGGCGTGCAATTGCGCGATCATCTTCCAGTCGAGCGGGATGCGGTGGACATCGCTGGAGTCGCCCGCGTGCCGTCCGGCACCCGTGACGACCGTGCCTACCGCGATCAGCAGACCGGCCGCGGCCGTCAGCAGCCAGGTCAGCTGTGAGACCGCCTTGCCCACCAGCGGACGGGGCTCGCCGTCGCCCTCACGGACCCGCTGCCAGGTCACCACGGCGACCGTGAGCAGCGCCGTGGAGAGCAGGAAGTGCGCCGCGACGGTGTACGGGTTGAGGCCGACCAGCACCACGATGCCGCCGAGCACCGCATTGCCCATGACCACCCAGAACTGTGCCCAGCCGAGCCGGGTGAGGCTGCGCCGCCACGGCTTCGCCGAGCGGGCGGCGATGATCGTCCAGCCGACCGCCGCACACAGGACGTACGTGAGCATCCGGTTGCCGAACTCGATGGCACCGTGGAAGCCCATCGCGCTGGTCGCTGTCAGGGACTCGTCGGTGCACTTGGGCCAGGTCGGGCAGCCGAGGCCGGAGCCGGTGAGCCGGACAGCGCCGCCGGTCACCACGATGAGCACGGCCATCACGACGGCCGACATCGCCGCCCGGCGGACCGTCCGGGGGGACGGAGTCCAGCGTTCGGCGATGCAGAGAAGCGGGTTCCGCGCGGCTTGAGCGACTTCGGCTCGGGTCAGCTTGGGCACGCGCACCATCGTAAGCGGCGGCTTGTGCAAGCTTTCACGAGGGGGACGAGTTACCCCGAACCGTCGTGCCGGAGAGGTCCGTCCGCGGTCATTCCCAGCGGAAGAACTTCGCCGCCGCGCCGAGCCCGAGCACCGCCCAGACCGCGAGGATCCCGAGAGCCCGCCACGGCATCGAGGCACCGTGCTGGAGCACGTCCCGCAGTCCGTCCGACAGGGCAGCGATCGGCAGCAGTCCGAGCGCCGACTGCACCGCGCCCGGGAACTTGTCCAGCGGCACGATGACCCCGCCGCCGACCAGCAGCAGCAGGAAGACCAGATTGGCGGCGGCGAGCGTCGCCTCCGCCTTCAGCGTCCCGGCCATCAGCAGCCCGAGCCCGGAGAAGGCCGCGGTGCCGAGCACGAGGAGCAGCAGGACGGCGAACGGGCTGCCGTGCGGCGACCAGCCGAGCGCGAACGCGATCGCCGTCAGCAGCACGACCTGCAGCACCTCGGTGACCAGCACGGAGAGGGTCTTGGCGGTCATCAGACCCCAACGGGGCAGCGGTGAGGCACCGAGCCGCTTGAGCACGCCGTAGCGCCGCTCGAAGCCGGTGCCGATCGCCTGGCCGGTGAAGGCGGTGGACATGACGGCCAGCGCGAGAATGCCGGGCGCCAGGAAGTCGACGGACCTGCCCGCGCCGGTGTCCACGATGTCGACCGCGCTGAACAGCACCAGCAGCAGCGTCGGAATGATCACCGTCAGGAGCAGCTGCTCGCCGTTGCGCAGCAGCATCCGCGTCTCCAGCGCGGCCTGTGCGCCGATCATGCGGGGCAGCGGGGCGGCACCGGGCCGCGGGGTGTACGTACCGGCGCTCATGCGCGCAGCTCCTTGCCGGTCAGTTCCAGGAAGACGTCCTCCAGGGTGTGGCGCTCGACGGAGATGCCGTCCGGCATCACGCCGTGCTGCGCGCACCAGGAGGTGACGGTGGCCAGCAGCTGCGGGTCGACCTGGCCGGTGATGCGGTACGCGCCGGTGGTGAGCTCGGCCGCCTGCGTGCCGTCGGGCAGCGCCTTCAGCAGCGAGCCGAGGTCGAGACCGGGGCGGCCGGTGAAGCGCAGGGTGTTCTCGGCGCCGCCGCGGCAGAGCGTCTCCGGGCTGCCCTGGGCGATGACCCGGCCCGCGTCGACGATGGCGACGTCGTCGGCGAGCTCCGCGGCCTCGTCCATGAAGTGGGTGGTGAGGACGACCGACACACCGTCGGAGCGCAGTTCCCGTACGAGATCCCAGGTGGAGCGGCGGGCCTGCGGGTCGAGGCCCGCGGTCGGCTCGTCCAGGAACACCAGCTCGGGGCGGCCGACGACGGCCATCGCCAGGGCGAGCCGCTGCTGCTGGCCGCCGGAGAGGCGCCGGTAGGTCGTACGGCCGCAGCTGCCGAGGCCCAGGCGCTCGATCAGGGCGTCGACGTCCAGCGGGTGGGCGTGGAGTTTCGCCATGTGGCGGAGCATCTCGTCGGCGCGTGCTCCGGAGTGGACACCACCCGACTGCAGCATCACGCCGATCCGGGGACGGAGCTCGGCGGCGTCGGCGACCGGGTCGAGACCGAGGACGCGGACGGTGCCCGCGTCGGGCCGGCGGTAGCCCTCGCAGGTCTCGATCGTGGTGGTCTTGCCGGCACCGTTGGGGCCGAGGACGGCGGTGACCGCACCGGTGCGTATGCCCAGGTCGAGGCCGTCCACGGCGGTCTTGGTGCCGTACCGCTTCACCAGGCCACGGATCTGCACGACCGGCTCGTTCTTCATGGCCGGTAAGTCTAGGCAGCGGCCCGGCGGGTGAGTCCCCCGGGGCCGAATTAGGTAACCCTAAGTGACGAACTCCACCATTGATCGTTTCGGACCGTGGTTGTCAGGGCCGGAGGAATTACGCAACAATGGCGTTGTGAAATACCAGGGCG
This sequence comes from Streptomyces sp. NBC_00353, assembly GCF_036108815.1. NCBI lineage: Bacteria > Bacillati > Actinomycetota > Actinomycetes > Kitasatosporales > Streptomycetaceae > Streptomyces > Streptomyces sp. NBC_00353. The sequence goes on from NZ_CP107985.1 coordinate 7,463,054, forward strand.
AGGCTCCGCAGGAGGAACTCGCGACCGGAGAGCGCTCGACGCGCAACCGGGTCGCGCGCTCCATCCTGGACCACGGCCCGTCCACCGTCGCCGATCTGGCGAAGCGCCTGGGGCTGACCCAGGCCGCCGTCCGCCGCCATCTCGACGCCCTCGTCTCCGACGGTGTCGTCGAAGCCCGCGAACAGCGGGTGTACGGGGCGCGGACCCGCGGCCGTCCGGCCAAGGTGTTCGTCCTGACCGACTGTGGCCGGGACGCCTTCGACCAGTCGTACGACAAGCTTGCCGCCGACGCTCTTCGCTGGATCGCCGAGACCGCGGGCGACGAAGCAGTAGTCGCCTTCGTCCGCGCCCGGGCCGCCGCCCAGTCGGTGGCCTACCGCAAGACGATCGACGCGGCGGACCCCGAGAAGCGCACAGAGGCGCTGGCCAAGGCCTTGTCGGCCGACGGGTACGCTGCTACGGCGCGAAGCGCGCCGGGCCCTCAGCAGGGCGAGCAGCTGTGCCAGCACCACTGCCCGGTCGCACATGTCGCCGAGCAGTTCCCGCAGCTGTGCGAGGTGGAGACGGAGATCTTCTCCAGCCTGCTCGGGACCCATGTGCAGCGTCTGGCCACCATCGCCCACGGCGACGGGGTGTGCACGACGTTCGTACCGCGCGGCGGACCCGCAACCGCACAGACCACCCCATCAGCATCTGCAAGCACGGCCGGGAGGAACCCCGCATGACGCTCCCCACGGAGACTGCCCACCCTGAGCTCGAGGGTCTGGGTACGTACGAATTCGGCTGGGCCGACTCCGACGCGGCAGGCGCGGCGGCCAAGCGCGGCCTCTCCGAGGCTGTCGTACGCGACATCTCGGCAAAGAAGAACGAGCCCGAGTGGATGCTGAAGCTCCGCCTCAAGGGCTTGCGTCTGTTCGACAAGAAGCCCATGCCGAACTGGGGCTCGGACCTGTCGGGCATCGACTTCGACAACATCAAGTACTTCGTGCGGTCCACCGAGAAGCAGGCGGAGTCCTGGGAGGACCTGCCCGAGGACATCAAGAACACGTACGACAAGCTCGGTATCCCGGAGGCGGAGAAGCAGCGCCTGGTCGCCGGTGTCGCCGCGCAGTACGAGTCCGAGGTCGTCTACCACCAGATCCGTGAGGACCTGGAGGAGCAGGGCGTCATCTTCCTCGACACGGACACCGCGCTGAAGGAGCACCCGGAGCTCTTCAAGGAGTACTTCGGCACCGTCATCCCGGTCGGCGACAACAAGTTCGCCTCGCTGAACTCGGCCGTGTGGTCCGGTGGCTCGTTCATCTACGTGCCGAAGGGTGTCCGCGTCGACATCCCGCTGCAGGCCTACTTCCGTATCAACACGGAGAACATGGGCCAGTTCGAGCGGACGCTGATCATCGTCGACGAGGACGCCTACGTCCACTACGTCGAGGGCTGCACCGCGCCGATCTACTCCTCGGACTCGCTGCACTCCGCCGTCGTCGAGATCATCGTGAAGAAGGGCGGCCGCTGCCGCTACACGACGATCCAGAACTGGTCGAACAACGTCTACAACCTGGTCACCAAGCGCGCCGTGGCGTACGAGGGCGCGACCATGGAGTGGGTCGACGGCAACATCGGCTCCAAGGTCACCATGAAGTACCCGGCCGTCTACCTGATGGGCGAGCACGCCAAGGGCGAGACGCTCTCCATCGCCTTCGCGGGCGAGGGCCAGCACCAGGACGCCGGATCCAAGATGGTCCACATGGCGCCGAACACCTCCTCCAACATCGTCTCCAAGTCGGTGGCGCGAGGCGGCGGCCGTACCTCGTACCGCGGTCTGGTCGAGATCGGCGAGGGCGCCGCGGGCTCCAAGTCCAACGTGCTGTGCGACGCGCTCCTGGTCGACACGATCTCCCGCTCCGACACGTACCCGTACGTGGACGTCCGCGAGGACGACGTGTCCATGGGTCACGAGGCCACCGTCTCCAAGGTCTCCGAGGACCAGCTCTTCTACCTGATGAGCCGCGGTCTGACCGAGTTCGAGGCCATGGCCATGATCGTGCGTGGCTTTGTCGAGCCCATCGCGCGCGAGCTGCCCATGGAGTACGCGCTTGAGCTCAACCGGCTGATCGAGCTGCAGATGGAGGGTTCGGTCGGCTAGCACAGCCTGACGACCGAATCCCCCGACTTTTGACAGAGAAAGCGAGCACTACGACAGCCATGGCTGAGGCTCAGAACATTCCGGCGGGGTCCACCACCACCGGGTCCATCGCGGTGGCCGCCGAGTCGACCGTCGCCACGCGCATGAGCGCGCCCCCGTCCTTCGACGTAGCGGACTTCCCGGTCCCGCACGGCCGCGAGGAGGAGTGGCGGTTCACGCCGCTGGAGCGGCTGCGCGGGCTGCACGACGGCACCGCCGTCGCGACCGGTGGCGCCGTCAAGGTCGCGGTGGAGGCCCCCGAGGGCGTCACCATCGAGACCGTCGGCCGTGACGACGCCCGGCTCGGCCGGGCCGGCACCCCGGTGGACCGCGTCGCCGCCCAGGCGTACTCGTCCTTCGAGCAGGCCTCGGTCATCACGGTCGCCAAGGAGGCCGTGCTCACCGAGCCGATCCGGATCGCCGTGCACGGCGAGGGCGGTGTGGCCTACGCCCACCAGGTCGTCGAGCTGGGAGCCTTCGCCGAGGCCGTCGTCGTCATCGACCACACCGGTGACGCGGTCGTCGCCGGCAACGTCGAGTACGTCCTCGGTGACGGCGCGAAGCTCACCGTCGTCTCCGTCCAGGACTGGGACGACACCGCCGTCCACGCCGCCCAGCACAACGCGCTGATCGGCCGGGACGCCACCTTCAAGTCGATCGTCGTCACCTTCGGCGGCGACCTGGTCCGGCTCCACCCGCGGGTCGCCTACGCGGGCACCGGCGGCGAGGCCGAGCTCTTCGGTCTGTACTTCACCGACAAGGGCCAGCACCAGGAGCACCGCCTCCTGGTCGACCACAACACCCCGCACTGCAAGTCCAACGCCGTCTACAAGGGCGCGCTGCAGGGCCAGGACGCGCACGCCGTATGGATCGGTGACGTGCTCATCCAGGCCAAGGCCGAGGGCACCGACACGTACGAGATGAACCGCAACCTGGTTCTCACGGACGGTGCGCGGGTCGACTCCGTGCCGAACCTGGAGATCGAGACCGGCGAGATCGTCGGCGCCGGTCACGCCTCCGCCACCGGCCGCTTCGACGACGAGCAGCTCTTCTACCTGATGTCCCGCGGCATCCCGGCCGAGGAGGCCCGCCGACTCGTCGTGCGCGGTTTCTTCGCCGAGCTCGTCCAGCAGATCGGTCTGCCGGACGTCGAGGCCCGTCTGCTCGACAAGATCGAGGCCGAGCTGAAGGCTTCCGTCTGATGGCCTTCGTCAAAGTCTGTGCGCTGAGCGAGCTGGAGGAGGACACCCCGAAGCGGGTGGAGCTCGACGGTACGCCGGTCTCCCTGGTCCGCACCGAGGGCGAGGTGTTCGCGATCAACGACATCTGCTCGCACGCGAACGTCTCACTGTCCGAGGGAGAGGTCGAGGACTGCATGATCGAGTGCTGGCTGCACGGCTCCAGCTTCGACCTGCGCACCGGTAAGCCGTCCGGCCTTCCCGCGACGCGCCCCGTCCCCGTATACCCCGTCAAGATCGAAGGGGACGATGTGCTCGTCTCCGTCACCCAGGAGTCCTGAGTCACCCATGGCAACGCTTGAAATCCGCGACCTGCACGTCTCCGTCGAGGCCGACAACGCCACGAAGGAGATCCTCAAGGGCGTCGACCTGATCGTGAAGCAGGGCGAGACCCACGCCATCATGGGCCCCAACGGGTCCGGCAAGTCGACCCTCGCGTACTCCCTCGCGGGTCACCCCAAGTACACGATCACCAGCGGCACGGTGACCCTGGACGGCGAGGACGTCCTGGCGATGACCGTCGACGAGCGCGCCCGCGCCGGCCTCTTCCTGGCCATGCAGTACCCGGTCGAGATCCCCGGTGTCTCGGTCTCCAACTTCCTGCGTACCTCCGCCACCGCCGTCCGCGGCGAGGCGCCCAAGCTGCGTACCTGGGTGAAGGAGGTCAAGGAGACGATGGCCGACCTCCAGATGGACCCGGCGTTCGCCGAGCGCAACGTCAACGAGGGCTTCTCCGGCGGTGAGAAGAAGCGCCACGAGATCCTTCAGCTGGAGCTCCTCAAGCCGAAGGTCGCGATCCTCGACGAGACCGACTCCGGCCTGGACGTCGACGCCCTGCGCGTCGTCTCCGAGGGCGTCAACCGGGTCCGCGAGACCGGCGAGGTCGGCACGCTGCTGATCACGCACTACACGCGGATCCTCCGTTACATCAAGCCCGACTTCGTGCACGTCTTCGCCAACGGCCGTATCGCCGAGTCCGGCGGCGCCGAGCTCGCCGACAAGCTGGAGAACGAGGGCTACGAGGCATATGTGAAGGGTGGCGCTTCCGCGTGACACAGCTGCCGGGCCTCCTCGACACCGAGGCGATCCGCAAGGACTTCCCCCTGCTGGATCGTACGGTCCACGACGGGAAGAAGATCGTTTACCTGGACAGCGCGGCGACTTCGCAGAAGCCGCGCCAGGTGCTCGACGCTCTCAACGAGTACTACGAGCGGCACAACGCCAACGTCCACCGAGGTGTGTACACGATCGCGGAGGAGGCCACGGCGCTGTATGAAGGCGCCCGTGACAAGGTCGCCGCGTTCATCAACGCGCCGAGCCGCAACGAGGTGATCTTCACCAAGAACGCCTCGGAGTCGCTCAACCTGGTGGCGAACATGCTCGGCTGGGCCGACGAGCCCTACCGGGTGGACCACGAGACCGAGATCGTCACCACGGAGATGGAACACCACTCCAACATCGTGCCGTGGCAGCTGCTCTCGCAGCGCACCGGCGCGAAGCTGAAGTGGTTCGGCATCACCGACGACGGCCGCCTCGACCTGTCCAACATCGACGAGATCATCACGGAGAAGACGAAGATCGTCTCCTTCACGCTGGTCTCCAACATCATGGGCACGATCAACCCGGTCGAGAAGATCATCCGCCGCGCCCAGCAGGTCGGCGCGCTGGTCTGCATCGACGCCTCGCAGGCCGCCCCGCACATGGTGCTCGACGTGCAGGCGCTGCAGGCCGACTTCGTGGCCTTCACCGGTCACAAGATGGTCGGCCCGACCGGCATCGGTGTGCTCTGGGGCCGCCACGAGCTGCTGGAGGACCTGCCGCCGTTCCTCGGTGGTGGCGAGATGATCGAGACCGTGTCGATGCACTCGTCGACATACGCCCCGGCGCCGCACAAGTTCGAGGCGGGTACGCCCCCGATCGCGCAGGCCGTCGGCCTCGGCGCGGCCGTGGACTACCTCTCGGCGATCGGCATGGACAAGATCTTCCAGCACGAGCACGCGATCACCGAGTACGCGGTGAAGCGTCTCCTGGAGGTCCCGGACCTCAAGATCATCGGTCCGGCCACCGCGGAGGACCGCGGCGCCACGATCTCGTTCACGCTCGGCGACATCCACCCGCACGACGTGGGCCAGGTCCTCGACGAGCAGGGCATCGCGGTCCGGGTCGGACACCACTGCGCACGGCCGGTCTGCCTGCGGTACGGAATTCCTGCGACGACGCGAGCGTCGTTCTATCTGTACTCCACGCCTGCCGAGGTCGACGCACTGGTGGACGGTCTGGAGCACGTACGGAACTTCTTCGGCTGAGGGTTGACTGGTGAAGCTTGATTCGATGTACCAGGAAGTGATCCTGGACCACTACAAGCACCCCCACGGGCGCGGCCTGCGGGACGGCGACGCCGAGGTGCACCACGTCAACCCGACGTGCGGCGACGAGATCACGCTCCGGGTGAAGTACGACGGCGAGACCATCGCCGACGTGTCGTACGAGGGTCAGGGCTGCTCCATCAGCCAGGCCTCCGCCTCCGTGCTGAACGATCTGCTGGTCGGCAAGGAGCTGGGCGAGGCGCAGAAGATCCAGGAGGCCTTCCTGGAGCTGATGCAGTCGAAGGGCCAGCTGGAGCCGGACGACGCGATGGAGGAGGTGCTGGAGGACGCGGTCGCGTTCGCCGGTGTCTCGAAGTACCCGGCCCGGGTCAAGTGCGCGCTGCTGAGCTGGATGGCGTGGAAGGATGCGACGGCGCAGGCGCTGTCCGAAGGGAAGACGGCATGAGCGACAACGAGACTCTCACCACCAAGCCGGCCTCCGAGGAGGAGGTCCGCGAGGCCCTGTACGACGTCGTCGACCCCGAACTGGGCATCGACGTCGTCAACCTGGGCCTGATCTACGGCATCCACATCGACGACGCCAACATCGCCACCCTCGACATGACACTGACGTCCGCGGCCTGCCCGCTGACCGATGTCATCGAGGACCAGGCGAAGTCAGCGACCGACGGCATCGTCAGTGAGCTGCGGATCAACTGGGTCTGGATGCCGCCGTGGGGCCCGGACAAGATCACGGACGACGGGCGCGAGCAGCTGCGTGCGCTCGGCTTCAACGTCTGAGTCGTGCGCATGACCGAACGGCCCCCGGCTTCCGCCGGGGGCCGTTCGGCGTTGTTCGTCTGCCGTACGCATGGTGTGTGTCCGCCGTTGGCGCGGGAACCGGAGCCTTCTCCTCGACATCACGCCGACGAGAGGCACGCTGTGCTGCATCAGCTTTCGCTCCGGAACCGTCGGGCGGCCACCGCCGCGGCCGGCGTTCTTGCGCTGGCCGCCCTGGGGATCAACACCCCTGCCGACGCCGCGACTTACGGGACTCCGACGATTACTCTGTCGACCGCCTACCTCTCCGGCGCCGTCGGAGCGAGCGGTGACCCCGTGGTCACCGTCACCGTCGCGCAGAGCGGTGCAGATGTCACCGCGCTCGGTGTGGCGGCGTCCGCCAGTTCCAAGTCGTCCGTCGCCGGAACCGGTGATGTGACCGTGACGGGGACCGGCGCCACCCGGCAGCTCGCGGTCGCCGCGCACGCGCGCGGCTACGCGGACCTCACGATCAAGGTCACCGGGCTGGGCGGCAAGACCGCCACCAAGACGCTGCACTACGCCGCGTCCGCCGCCGTGCAGAACTCTGCCGACACGCGCTACCTCACCGGGTCCTCGGACGCCTCGGCCGCCGTCGATGTCGGGGGCGGATATGCGGTGGTGGCCGACGACGAGTCCAACACGCTGCGGCTGTACAGCCGTTCGGCGTCCGGTGCGCCCGTGAAGAGCTGGGACGTCGGCTCGGCGCTCGGGGCGGACAAGGAGATCGACATCGAGGGCGCGACCCGCGTCGGGAACACCATCTACTGGACCGGTTCGCTCGGCAACAACAAGGACGGCGAGTACAAGTCCGACCGCAACACCGTCTTCACCACGACGGTGACCGGGTCGGGCGCCGCCACCCAGCTGACGGTCGGCGGCTCGTACAAGAAGCTCCGGGACGACCTCGTCGCCTGGGACAGGGCGAACGGCAACCGGTACGGCTTCGCCGCGGGTACGGCGATCGGTCAAGTGCCGAAGCAGATCGACGGGTTCAACATCGAGGGCCTGGAGTTCGCGCCCGGCTCGACCACCACCGCGTACCTCGGCTTCCGGGCGCCGCTCGTACCGCCGAGCGAGGGCGGCAAGGCGCTGATCGTGCCCGTCACCAACTTCGACAAGGTGGCCGGGAGCGGGGCGAAGGCGGTCATCGGCACGCCGATCGAGCTGGACCTCGGCGGGCTCAGCATCCGGGACATCCGGAAGAACGCCGCCGACCAGTATCTGATCGTGGCCGGTTCCTGGGCGGCCGATGACAACTCCGACCCGTACGCCCTCTACTCGTGGGACGGCGTCGCCGGACACGCGCCGGTCAAGCGGGCCGATCTGCCGACCGCCGACCCCGGCGGCTGGGAAGCCGTCGTCGACGTGCCGGACCTGACGGCGCCGGGTGCGCGGGCGCAGCTGATCACGGACGCCGGCTCTGCCGATCTGTACGGGGACGGCACGGAGGCGAAGGACCTCGACCACGCCGAGTGGAAGAAGTCCCGTTCCGTCTGGTTCACCGTCAACAGCTGACGAACGGGCGCGACTTCGCGTTTCGTCATGGTGAACGGCCATGACCACCGGGCAGACTGGCGGTCATGGCCGTTTCCTTTTACTCCATCGTCGTCGACGCCCACGATCTGCCGTCGCAGGCTCGGTTCTGGTGCCGGGTGCTCGACTTGAAGGTGCTCTTCGAAGCCGACGACGAAATCGTCATCGGCGCCGACAAGGACGCCGTGCCCGGTATCACTTTCGTCCCCGTACCGGAGGAGAAGGCGGTCAAGAACCGGCTCCACATCGATCTCGCCCCCGACGACCAGGCCACGGAGGTTGCGCGGATCATCGGCCTCGGGGCCACCCGGCTGGACGTCGGCCAGCGCGCCGATGCGAGCTGGGTGGTGCTGGCGGACCCCGAGGGGAACGAATTCTGCGTGCTGAGCCCGAAGAACTCGCTCATCGACTGAGGGCCGCCTGCACCGGAACCCGGGTCGGGCCCGTGCGCACGGGCCCGACCCGCGCTCACGGGCCGAACTGCGGGGGTACGGCAGCGGCTTCGGCGAGCACCGGCCCCAGATTCTCGTTGCGCATCCGGCGGTCCACGTACAGCAGCCCGGTCACCAGCTGCGGGAACGTCGCCGAGACGAGCTGGCCGACCAGCTGGCCCAGCAGTGATACCACCAGGTACCCGCTCATGGCGACAATGACCGCTGTCGGATTCGGGTCGGAGCCCAGGCTCTCCATGCCGATCATGCCGGGGAACATGCCGAGGATCGAGAACGGCAGCTGGATGATGTAGCTCGCCACGGCCGCCATGACCATGGCCAGCAGCGAGATGCCGAAGATCCGCCACCAGTCACCACGCACCAGCTGCGACGAGCGGCGCAGCGCGGCGATCGGGCGCTGCCCCTCGAAGACCGCGGCCGCGGGGGCCAGCGAGAACTTCACCCAGAGCCAGATCGCCAACGGGGCGGTGGCCAGGACCCCCAGGATGCCCACCGCGATCGCCACCCCGCTGCCGGATCCGCTGTCCAGGGTGATGAAGGCGATCGTCATGGCGATGAAGGCGACCATCATGAGCACCACCGGGATCACCGCGACCAGGGAGGTCAGGAGCACCGTGCCGATCACGGCCGGGACCCGCGCCCAGGCCCGGCGCCAGATGATGCCGAAGGTGGTCGGCCGGCCCAGAACCGCGTCCTGCAGAACCGCCGGAACCGTCGCGTACATCATCGCCGTGGCGGTCATCAGTACCAGGACTGCCACGAGCCAGACGGCGCCGAAGGCGATCACCAGCGGCACGATGTCCTCCGTGCTCGGGCTCTCCTCCGAGGAGAGCTCGATGACCCGGTGCAGAGGGTCACTGACCGCGGAGTACGCGATCGCGACCGCCGCCCCGACCACGACCAGCGCCCCGCCGTACACGGCCGCGCCCACGCCGAACAGCTGCTTCCAGTAGCGGCCCATCGTGGAGAAGGCCCCACCGAGTATGTCCCCGAGGTTGAGGGGCCGGAGCGGTATCACCCCGGGCTTCGGCGGCGGCATCCAGCCGCCGCCCCATCCCGGTTGCCCGGGAGGCCCCCCGTACGGCGCTCCTCCGTACGGTGTGCCACCCCCGGGCACACCGCCGCCCCACCCTGCGTCCTGCGCCACTGCTGCTCCGTTGTCTGTTGTCGTTGCTGTGTGCCGGTCGGGACACCGTAGCGGTCCGGGCCCGGGAGCGGATCCCGGCCGGCGGCACCGGCCGCTGCGAGCCAGGGGCGCCGGGTCCGGCCAACCGTTGTGTACAGGTGTACGCAACGATGCGTACACTCGTACATATGGGATACGGACTGCTGGCCGCAGCCATCGCGGCGGAGGTGGCCGGTACCACGGCCATGAAGTACAGCGAGGGTTTCACCCGGCTGTGGCCCTCGCTCATCACCGTCGTCGGCTATCTGCTGGCCTTCTCGCTGCTCGCACAGACCCTGAAGACACTCTCCATGGGTACCGCGTACGCCATCTGGGCCGGGATCGGCACGGCCGCGGTCGCCACCATAGGGGTCCTGTTCATGGGCGAGTCCGGCAACCCGGTCAAGGTGGCGGGCATCGCCCTGGTCATCGCCGGTGTGGTGGTGCTCAACCTGGGCGGAGCCCACTGATGGCCCGCCGTTACGACCCCGAGCGCCGCGGCCGCATCATCGACGCGGCGATCCGGGTGGTGGGCGCAAAGGGCATCGCGGGGCTCAGCCATCGCTCCGTCGCCGTCGAGGCCGATGTGCCGCTGGGCTCGACGACGTATCACTTCGCCTCGCTCGACGAGCTGCTGATCGCCGCACTGCGCCGGTCGAACGAGAACTTCGCCCGCGCCATGCGGGAGAGCGAGGCACTCCTCGCGCCGGACGCGGACCTCGCCGAGGAGCTGGCCCGGCTGCTGGGGGAGTGGTTCTCCGGCGGGCGCGGGCGACCGGAGCTGGAGTACGAGCTGTATCTTGCGGCGCTGCGCCGGCCCGCGCTGCGCCCCGTCGCCGCCGAGTGGACGGACGGTACCGCCGAGCTGCTCGCCGGACGCACCGACCCGGCAACCGCGCGGGCGTTGATCGCGCTGATGGACGGGATCTGTCTGCAGGTTCTGCTGACGGGCGGGACGTACGACGCGGCGTACGCGCGGGAGATGCTGGCCCGGATCATCGGCTGACCCGGGCCGGCCCGGGTCAGCCGATGATCCGGGCCGGGCGTCGGCGCATCGCTCGTCGGCCGACCGGGGCGACCGGCCGGTTCAGCCGCCGACCGCCGTCAGTGCCGCCCGCACGCTCGCCTCGATGTCCGTGATCGGATACAGCGCCTCGCGGACTGTCCGGTCCCGGTCCACCACCAGCGTCAGCCGCTTCAGCCGGCTGACCCCCGCGACCCGGAACGTCGGCAGGCGCAGCGCTGCCGCCAGCTCCAGCTCCGCGTCGGACAGCAGCGGGAAGCGCAGACCCTCCGCGTCCGCGAACGCCCGCTGCTCGTCAGGGCGTTGGGTGGAGACTCCGTGCACGCTCGCCCCCGCCGCCGTGAACTCGGCCAACTGGTCGCGGTACGTGCAGGATTCGAGGGTGCAGCCGCGCGCGCCCGGGATCTCCGCCCAGCCGGGCGGATAGGCGTCCCGACGGGCGTACGCGCCCGGAAAGCAGTACAGGACGGTGTACGGGGTGTCGGCGACCGGGTCGGTCAGCACGCCGTAGCTGTCGAGAAGTTGCAGCTCGGGCAGGCGCGTGCCCACCAAGGCGTGCACCCGCGCCGCCTCCCGGGACGCCTCCGTCGTCGTCGCCATCGTCTCTCCGTCTCCCGTCACCCAGGTGTCGCCCCAGTCCTGGAGCGCGATCAGCACGGGCAGCAGCGCCCGGCCGCGCGGGGTGAGCCGGTACTCGTACCGGGCCGGGCGGTCCTGGTACGGCTCCCGGGTCAGTACGCCCGCGTCGACCAGCAGGCGCAGCCGCTCGGTGAGCACCTTGCGGGACATGCCCAGCTCCTGCTGCAGCGCGTCGAAGCGGTGCACCCCGCGCGCTGTGTCCCGCACGATCAGCAGGGTCCACCAGTCGCCGACGACATCGAGGGCCTGGGCGATCGCGCAGTCGGCGTCGGCCAGGCTGGTGCGCTGCGGCATTGCTTCGTCTTCTTCCGTTCTCTTCCCCGGGTAGGCCATGGCTGGATTGACCCGCGGAAAGCATGCTGCCATAGTCCGTTCCCAAGGGGAACTCACTGGGGGGTGCTGCGGATGGGGATGCTGCGGAACGTGCCGCGGACGGTGCGGCTGTTGGCCTTCGGCGCCTTCCTCAACGGAGTCGTCAGCTTCACCTTCGTCTATCTCTTCGTCTATCTGACCGGACCGCGCGAACTGACCGTCCCGCAGGCCGGAGTGATCGCGGGCATCGGCGGGGTCGGCCTGGTCGCCGGGAACTTCACCGGCGGCTGGTTCGGCGACCACTACGGCCACCGCCGGATGCTCCTCGCGGGCGCGCTGGTGAGCGGCGCGGCGTTCGTCACCCTGCCGGTCCTGCCGGTCGCGGCGATGTACGGGGTGCTGCCGCTCGCTCAGTACGCGGCCGGCGTCGTACGCGCCGCCAACTCCGCACTCGTCGCCGTCTCCGTGCCCGAGGGCGGCCGACGCCAGAGCTTCGCCGTGATGCGCGCCGGCGGCAACGCGGGCTTCACCGTCGGCCCACCGCTCGGCGCGCTGGTCGCCGCCCACTTCTCGTACGACTGCCTGTTCGTCGTCGACGGCCTGGGGACGCTGCTCTTCGCCGTGTACGCATCGAAGGTGCTCCCGGCGCGCGGCACCGTACACACCCGGCCGGTCCACGACCCCGACGCGCCCGGGCTCCGGCGGGAGCTGCGGGCCAGGCCGGCGGTGCCGGTGCTGCTCGCCGCGATCCTCTGCGTGGACCTCGTCTACCGGCAGCAGTACTCGACCCTGCCGGTCTTCCTTGCCGATCACGGCCGCAGCACACAGTTCTACGGCTGGCTGCTCGCCATCAACGGCGGCGTCATCCTCTGCCTCGAACTCCCCGTGACGCACGCGCTGCGCCGACGGGCGCCGCTGAGCATCGTCGGCGCCGGTCTGTTGCTGGTGGGGCTGGGGTTCGCGGCGCTGATCCCGGGGGCGGGGGTGCTGTTCGCCGTCACCATGATGGCGTCGGTGACCGCGGGCGAGATCCTCTACAAGACCACCGCCACGGCGTACGTCGCGGACCAGGCGCCCGCCCATGCGCAGGGCCGCTTCCAGAGTCTGTACGCGGGCGCCTCCATCAGCGGGCAGGTGCTGGCGCCGCCGCTCGGCGGCGCGCTCTACGCCACCGCGCCGCAGCTGCTCTGGCCGGCCTGTGCGTTGCTGGCGGGCGGCGCGGGCCTCGCGGTGCTGGCGGCGCGGCGGCTGAGAGGGCCCGGGCCGGGAACCGCGCGGGGGCCGGTGCGCGACGCGCCTGCCGGGCAGGCGCCACCCGTACGGCAGGCACAGTCCGGGTGAGCGGATCGTGCGAGGCCGGCGAGGGCTGCGCGGTGACCGTCCGGCGAGACCGGTTGGCTCCGGCGGGGCCTCGCCGGTTAGGTTTCGTGTCATGACCGACACGACTTCTCGCACCACCGGCGCCGTCGCCGCCGGCCTCGCCACCATCGCCGGCGACGGTTCCGTTCTCGACACCTGGTACCCCGCCCCCGCGCTCGCCGCCGAGCCCGGCCCGGCCGGAACCGAGCGGCTCACCCCCGACCTCGCCGTGAACCTGCTCGGTGAGGGTGCGGCCAGGGCCATCGGCGTGGACGCCCGTCGCGGTGTCGAGATCGTCGCCGTCCGTACGGTCATCGCCTCGCTCGACGACAAGCCGCTCGATGCGCACGACGCGTACCTGCGCCTGCACCTCCTCTCGCACCGCCTCGTCCAGCCGCACGGCCAGAACCTGGACGGCGTCTTCGGCCTCCTCACCAACGTCGCCTGGACGTCGCTGGGTCCGGTCGCCGTCGACGACCTGGAGCACGTGCGGCTGAACGCCCGCGCCGACGGCCTGCACCTCCAGGTCACCTCGGTCGACAAGTTCCCCCGGATGACGGACTACGTCGCACCGAAGGGCGTCCGGATCGCCGACGCCGACCGGGTCAGGCTCGGCGCGCACCTCGCCGCCGGTACGACCGTCATGCACGAGGGCTTCGTCAACTTCAACGCCGGGACGCTCGGCACGTCGATGGTCGAGGGCCGCATCTCCGCGGGCGTCGTCGTCGGCAACGGCTCCGACATCGGCGGCGGCGCCTCCACGATGGGCACCCTCTCCGGCGGCGGCAAGGAGCGCATCGTCATCGGCGAGCGCTGCCTGATCGGTGCCGAGGCCGGCGTCGGGATCGCGCTCGGCGACGAGTGCGTCGTCGAGGCCGGTCTGTACGTCACCGCCGGTACGCGCATCACGCTGCCGGACGGCCAGATCGTCAAGGCGCGCGAGCTCTCCGGCGCCTCGAACATCCTCTTCCGCCGCAACTCGGTCACCGGCGCCGTCGAGGCCCGCCCGAACAACGCGGTGTGGGACGGTCTGAACGACGTCCTGCACAACCACAACTAGCCTGTAGCGGCGAGGAGTTCCTCGTACGCCCTGCGCAGCCCGTCGGTCGCCTCGCGCCCGGCGGGCTGCAGCGGTTCCCGGACCGGGCCCGCGTCGAGCAGTGCCTTGGCCGTCACGGTGCCGGGCAGACCCGACGCCATCATCAGTTCGGCCAGCGGCACAGTCAGCCGATTGAGCCGGGCGGCCTCCGCGGTGTCCCCGGCGTCGAACGCGTCGAGAACCACCCGCAGTTGGCGGGGCGCCACATTGGCGACCGTGCTGACATAGCCTGCCGCGCCCACCGCGTACAGCGGCAGGTTGAGCTCCTCGCAGCCCGAGTAGTACGCGAGCGAGGTCGCGCCGATCACCTTTGTCGAGCCGAGCAGGTCGTACGCGCAGTCCTTCACCGCCACGATGCGCGGGTGCCCGGCCAGCCGCAGCAGGGTCGCCGGCTCGATCCGGGTGCCGGTGCGGCCGGGGATGTCGTACAGCATCAGCGGAATGCCGGTGGCGTCGGCGACGCGCCCGAAGTGCGCCTCGACGGCTGCCTGCGGGGGTCTGCTGTAGTACGGCGTCACGACCAACAGCCCGTCCGCGCCTGCCTGTTCGGCCTGTTGCGCCAGCTGCACGGTGTGCCGGGTGTCCGCACTGCCGACCCCCGCGACGAGCGGTACGCCGTCGCCGACGGCTTCCCGGACCGCGCGCAGCAGTGCGGTCTTCTCGGCGTCGGTGGTGGTCGGGGACTCGCCGGTGGTGCCGCTGAGCACCAGGCCGTCGCAGCCGTCGGCGACGAGGCCGGCGGCATGCTTCGCGGCCGCGTCCAGGTCCAGGTCGCCGTCGGCGGTGAACGGAGTGACCATGGCGCAGAGGGCACGGCCGAAGGGGGCTACGGATGCTGTCATGTCCGAAGTGTCGGACAGCCGGACCGTAAAGGTCTACTTAGTTCTTCTTGGGGTGAAGAGGAAGGAACGCTGAACAATGGTCATTGGAGCCCGGCCCGCGCTCTGGCATGATCGAACACCTATGCGGCAGGCCGATACGGGGGCGGGTGCATGAGCATGCGGGAAACGGCGAGTACGGGGAACGGGACGCGAAGAGCGGTGGCGGCCGTGTGCACGGCCGGGGCGTTGGCCCTGTCGCTGTCGGGATGCGCCGGATTCCTCGTTCCGGCGGGCGAGGGGGAGCCGGGGCCGACGCCGAGCGTCTCGTACACACCCGGCCGGGTACACGCGGAGAAGCTGCAGCCGGGTGACCTGTCCACCACCCCGCCCGCCACCGGGGACGTGCCCAGCAGCCCCGCCACGCCGCCGAGCGCTGCCGCCCGGGCCGACTGCCCGTCCTCCGGCCTCGTCGTGGACATGGGCGAGGTGCAGGCGGCGCTGGGCCACCGGGCCGTGGGGCTCACCCTCACCAACTGCGGCAGCAAGCCGTACCGGGTCGACGGCTACCCGTCCGTCCGGGTCCTGGACGACGAAGGCGAACCGCTGCCGGTCAAGGTGAATCCGGGCTCCTCGTACATGGGAACCGACCCGGGTCCGAAAGAGGTCATGCTGAAGCCGGGGCAGACTCTGCACTCGCTGCTCGCCTGGGTCTCCACCGCGACCGGCGGCGACCTCATCGAGGGCGACGCGCTGGAGATCGCACCGGCCCCGGGACTGGAAGCGCGCACGTTCCCGCTGAAGGGGAGCGACGTACGGCTGCTCGACGAGCTGAACATGACCGCCTGGCGCACCGTGTCGCCCCAGTAGCGCCGCCGGGGCGGCTCAGAGGGCGAGCTTGAAACCTTCGTGGCTGCGGTCGAAGCCCAGCGACTGGTAGAACCGGTGCGCGTCGGCACGCCGCTTGTTGCTGGTCAGCTGCACCAGCGCACAACCCCGCAGCCGGGCCCGGTCGACGGCCTGCCTCATCAGCTCGCGCCCCAGCCCGTCGCCCCGCCGGTCGGTCCTGATCCGCACCGCCTCGATCAGCGCCCGCTCCTCGCCGCGCTTCCCGAGCCCCGGGATGTACGTGGCCTGCAGGCAGCCCAGCACCGTGTCGCCGTCCACCAGCACAAGCATCTCGTTGCGCGGATCGCTCTCGATATCGGCGAAGGCTTTCTCGTACGCCTCGTCGACCACGACCGAGGCCGGGTCGACGACCCGGTTCTCGTCGGCGAGCAGCGCGAGGACGGCGGGCAGGTCGGCGCGGGTGGCGGTACGAAGGATCACGCCCCGGAGTCTGGCACGGGCACCTGAGCGCTCAGCAGCCGGATACGGTGCGGTCGCGCGGCCGGCCGGCGCCGGGCTCCCGTGAAGCCGGTGGTTGACCTCAAGCGTGCTTGACCTATCAGGGTGGTCGTCAGCGGCGCACCGCAGGGGTGCCCCGGTGAGGAGGGCCGTCATGAGCGTGCAGTCCGAGTCCCGTCCCGATGTCGCCCGGGGCGATGTGGGCCTCGTCAAGGCCAGTACCTGGGACGTCGGTACCCCCGCGCGGCAGCGGCAGGCGGTCGAGGCCATCCGTGAGGCGTGGGGCAGCCGGGACTGGCCGCACCAGGGGCTGCTCTCGTACACCGTGCATGCGGGGGACGACGGGAAGACGCTGTTCCACTACTCCCAGTGGAGTGGTGAGGGCGCATATCAGGAGTTCGTCGCGAGCGGACGGGACGCCCGCAACACCGACATCGATGCCGCCGTGCCCGGGATCCGCCGGCTCGGGCTGCACACGTACGAGCTCTACCGCTCCACGGCACCGAGCGAGGACGACACCCCTGAGCCGGGTTGCGTCGTGATCGTCGACGTCGAGTTCGACGGGCCGGACAAGGCGCGTCAACGGGACTGGGTGGACACCGTGTTCGAGGCGCTCGGTACGGATCCGGCACCCGCCCCCGGCGGTATCTCCGGGTACTTCCATGTGAGCGTCGACGGGACCCGCGTACTCAACTACGCGGAATGGGCGAGCGCGCAGGCGCACATCGACGCGCTCACCGCACCCGGCGACGGCGTCGGGTCGAAGACTCCGCAGTGGGAGCGGGTGCAGTCGTACCCCGGGGTGATCGGCGGCGGTGTGCACCGGTACTCGCCCGCGCTCAGTCTGCGGGCGGGCGCATAGCCGGCGAGGACCGGGGTCCACGGGCG
This sequence comes from Streptomyces sp. NBC_00353, assembly GCF_036108815.1. Taxonomy (NCBI): domain Bacteria; kingdom Bacillati; phylum Actinomycetota; class Actinomycetes; order Kitasatosporales; family Streptomycetaceae; genus Streptomyces; species Streptomyces sp. NBC_00353. Next base: position 7,480,238 of record NZ_CP107985.1, read on the forward strand.
CAAGTGCGGGGCCTGTGAACCGGCGGTGGTTCGGGTGGCCGATGCGGGGGGCGGCACGGGCTCCGGGGGAGCGTGGGAAGTGGATGAGGGGGTGCCCGAACGCGTCGATTCCCCGGCTGTGCACGGCAGTTGCCGAGGCCCGGCGGGTGACCGGCCGCCGTCCGTCCTGGGAACCGAGTGGCATGGGCGAAATGCGTCTACGCTTGGTCGGCCTGGGACCACCGCCCCCTGCGGGTCGGTCCGAGCCCGTACCCCCGTACGTCCGAGGAGAACCACCTGATGTCCGCAGAGCGCCCCACCCTGCCACCGGTACGGCTGCACCCCGAGGCGGAGCTGGCACGGGACGCGCTCGCCGCGCCGCTGCTCGCCCGGGCCGTCCGACTCGCCCGCTGGGCGGGACCCGAGACCCGGGTCGGCGCCGGCGGGGAGCTCGTCGAGGCGCAGCTGCCCGCCGCGGCCGATCACCTCGGGCTGGCGGCGGACGAGGACGGTGCCGCGGAGGCCAGTGAGGCGTGGCGGCTCGCGGTCGACACCGGGCTCCTCGACGTCCACGACCCGGAGGGGGACGACGCCGGAGACGATGCCGAGGGGACCGTCAGCGCGGGCGAGAACCTGGGGCTGCTGACCGGCGGCTCCCCGCAGGACGTCCTCACGATCTGGCTCGACGGCCTGGAGGCAGTGCACGCCGACGCCACCGCACCCGTCTTCGACGACTTCGCCGATCTCGTCGGCGAGGACGGCTCGATCGACTTCGACGCCCTGGACTGGGACCCGGAGGCGGAAGCCGAATTCCTCGACGGCGTGCTCGGCAACCTGTATCTGCTCACGGTCGGCGACGGCAGCGAGGGCGAGACACCCGTACCGCTGCCCGCGCTCGCCGCGTCGATGATCGTGCCCGACGACATGGGCGAGCCCACCGACGACATCCTGGAACAGGTGTCGGAGGCGATGATGCGCCTCGACGACCAGTTCCGGCTTCTCGAACCGATCGGGATCGTCGCCTACCGGCCGGTGGACGAGACGCTGCTCGCCGAGGAGGGCGAGGAGGCCCAGCCGCCCGCCGACGACGAGGACGTCAGCCGGTACGGCATGGTACGGCTGACCCCCCTCGGCCTGTACGGCATCCGGGCCCGGATGCTGGAGGCCGGCATCGATGCCCCGGCGCTCGGCGATCTCACGGACAAGGGCGCGGACAGGCTCCTCGGCGGCATCGCGTACTACCCGGAGGCAGCGGCGCGCAGCGAGGTCGAGCAGTGGCTCGCCCGCCGCGGCGCGGACGGGGCCGCGGGCGAACTGCTGGACGCGTCACGCGGCGCGGACCAGCAGGCCCCGCTGCGCAGGCTGCACTGCCAGCAGGCGCTCGCCCTGGTCGGCGCGGAGGCGGAGCCCGCGGTCCGTGCGGTGCTGGACGACGCGGAGCTGGGCGGCCTCGCCCGGGTCTGGCTCGCCGAGCGCGGCGCGGCGGACGTGCCCCCGCCGCCGGAGTCGATGATCTTCTGGCTCGCCATCGACACGATCGCCGCCCAGCTGGAGGCGGACGGCGATCTGGACGAGCTCCAGGGGCTGGTCGAGGGGCTCTCCGGCCAGCACAGCGGGTTCTTCGACGAGGCGTGGCGGGTGGCGCACCCGGCGACGGCGGACGTCCTGGAGGCGATGGGGCGGCTGCACAGCGACAAGAAGAAGGCGAAGGAAGCACGGAAGGCGGCCTTCAAGGCGCGGTCGCGTTCGGGCGGCTGAGCGGGGCGGCCGGGCCGGACCGTCGGGTCGGGCAGCCGGGCGGAGGTCGGCGGTAGGGACTCTGTGAAGGTTCACAGAAAGGGTGCCGCTTGAAGACGCCTTCAGTTCAACTGCTGTTAGTGCAGGGGCGGGAGCGTGAGCCCGCAAACACCCGTCCCAGCAGCTCCAGGAGTTTCGTGATGCCCTTCACGCGCAGGGAATTCACCAAGCAGTCCGCCCTCACCGGCGCCGGCATCGCCCTGACCGGTACCGTCGCCGCCCTGGCTACCGCGCCTGGTGCCCTCGCCGCGCAGGAGTCCGGCCACGGCCACGACGACCACCACGGTGATGACCACGGACACGGTCACAGCGACGAGCCCGGCTACGGACCGCTGGTCTCCGACCCGAAGGGCATACTCGCGCTGCCCGCCGGATTCTCGTACCGCATCGTCACCCACAGCGGTGTCACCAAGCTGGAATCCGGCGAGTACACCCCCTCCAACCACGACGGCACGGCTGCCTTCGAGGGCCCGCGCGGCGTCACCCTGCTCGTCAACAACCACGAGCTGAGCGGCACCCGGACCGGCTGGGAGCACCCCGTCCCGCTCGCCGAGGGCCTCGTCTACGACCCGATCGCCGCCGGTGGCTGCACCGTCGTCGAGACCCGTCGCGACGGCCGCACCGCCGAGTGGGTCGGCATCGCCGGCACGTCCACCAACTGCGCCGGTGGCGCCACCCCGTGGGGCACCTGGCTCACGTGCGAGGAGACCGAGGACAAGGCCGGCAAGAACGGTCTGCTCAAGGACCACGGCTACGTCTTCGAGGTCGACCCGTACGACGAGCGCGCCAACCGCGACCCGCGCCCGATCAAGGCGTTCGGCCGGTACGCCCACGAGGCTGTCGTCATCGACCCCAAGCTCGGCCACGCCTACCTGACCGAGGACGCGGCCGGCCCCAACGGGCTGCTCTACCGCTGGGTTCCGCCGCACGGCTTCAAGCACGGCCGCGGCAAGCTGCGCACGCTCGCCGACGACGCCGGTGTCCTCCAGGCCACCAAGTGCTTCGACAAGAGCGGCAAGTTCGTCGACGACCTGTCCCGCGCCACGAAGATCGGCACGGTGTACGGCGTGGACTGGGTCGACGTCGTCGACCGCGACGCCAAGACCGTCTCCGTACGCAAGCAGTTCGGCGACCAGGACGTCACCCGCGCCCGCAAGCTCGAAGGCATGTGGTGGGGCGACGGCGGCGTCTACATCGTCTCCTCGTTCGCCCGCGCGGAGAGCCCCGTCCAGCACGACGGCCAGGTCTGGTTCTACGACCCGAAGCGCCGCACGCTGACGCTGAAGGTGCTCCTCGGCGTGAACGCCGACCCGTCGAAGGACGGCGCCTTCGACGGCCCGGACAACATCACTGTCTCGCCGTACGGCGGTCTGGTCATCGCCGAGGACGGCGAGGGCGTCCAGCACCTCTTCGGGGCGACGGAGAGCGGCCGCACGTACCCGATCGCGCGCAACGACCTGAACGCGGGCACGGCCGAGGAGCCGGAGTACAGCGAGTTCACCGGTGTCACCTTCTCGCCCGACGGGAAGACGCTGTTCGCCAACATCCAGACGCCCGGCATCATGCTCGCCATCACCGGCCCGTGGAAGCGCCAGCCGAACCGGCACTGACGCACCGTCCGGACGCGCGCGGAAAACCCGTCGCGCGTCCGGAGGCCGGTCTTCTAAGGTCCTGTCTGTGCCCAGGTGCGCAGGCAGGACCTACTTCCACTCTTAATGGGGATGTCGCGGGTTCAAGTCCCGTCATCGGCTTTCGAGCCGGTGTAGCTCAGGGGGTAGAGCACCTTCGTCGGTTCCGCCGACTGTGATCTCTGGGTACGTACAGCTTCAAGAATTTGCACGCACCTCCCGGTGCGCAGGCTACGGCTACTTCTTCGAAACAAGTCCCGCCGTCGCCGACCTTGATCTCGGGAGGCACAGCACCGGTGCCCGGTGCGCAGGTGACGGATACTTCTCGGATCTGACGGTTGCGGGTTCGAGTCCCGCCCGGCCACGGCCGGTAGCTCAATGGGCAGAGCATCAGGCAAGCCCGTCGCCGACTCCTGATCTCGGGCGCCCCTGCGCTGTGCCTTCCCTCAATGAATTCGGGGGAATTCACCATGGCGCGCTTCAACGTCCGTACCACCAAGGCGAATACGGCTTCGCCCGTGAAGTCGACCGGGCACACCGCGCCCACCGGTCAGGGTGGCCGTGGACATCTCCGGGACAACCGTTCCGAACTCTTCCTGCTTGCCGTCGCCAATTTCGTCTCGCAGCAGACCTTTTACGAGAATGCCGAGCAGCGCGACAGCCGATTCGCCACCCTGGTACGCATCCTTGCGGTGGGCGACCCCGACTGGACCGCCGGACTGCTGGGATGGCTGCGCCGCGACGGCGGGATGCGGACCGCGGCGATCGTCGGCGCCGCCGAGTACGTGAAGGCCCGGCTCGACGCGGGGGCCGAGGACGGGCCGTCCAACCGGCAGGTCGTCGACTCCGTCCTGCTGCGCGCCGACGAGCCCGGTGAGCTGCTGGGGTACTGGACCTCGCAGTACGGCCGTACCGTGCCCAAGCCTGTCAAGCGAGGGATCGCCGACGCCGTACGCCGCCTCTACAACGGCAAGTCGCTGCTGAAGTACGACACCGCGTCCAAGGGCTACCGCTTCGGCGACATCCTGAACCTGGTGCACGCCGCGCCCGACCCGGAGAAGACATGGCAGGGCGAGCTGTTCCGCTATGCCCTCGACCGCCGGCATCACCCGGACGCGGCGGTTCCGCCCTCCTCGAACCGCACCCTCACCGCCCACCGGGCGCTGATGGAGCTGCCGTCGAGGAGCGGCGGGCCGTGATCACCGCGCCGGACGGGGCGGACCGGCTGGCCGCAGCGGGCATGACCTGGGAGGCCCTGGCGGGCTGGCTGCAGGGTCCGATGGACGCCGCGGCATGGGAGGCGGTCATTCCGTCGATGGGGGCGATGGCGCTCGTCCGCAATCTGCGCAATTTCGACGAGGCGGGCGTCTCGGACGAGATCGCCGCGCAGGTGGCGGCGAAGATCTCCGACCCGGCCGTGGTCGCCGCATCGCGGCAGTTCCCGTTCCGCTACCTCGCGGCGTACCGGCACGCTCCGTCGCTGCGCTGGGCGTACCCGCTGGAGCAGGCGCTCGGCCACTCCCTCGCGAATGTTCCGGCGCTGCGGGGGCGGACGCTGATCCTGGTCGACCGCTCGGGCTCGATGTGGTCGCCGCTCTCGGACCGTTCGCAGCTGAACCGGGCCGATGCCGCCGCGATCTTCGGTGCGGCGCTCGCGCTGCGGGCCTCCGATGCCGATCTGGTGGAATTCGGTACGAACAGCGCACCCGTGGCCTTTCGCAGGGGCGAGTCCGTGCTGAAGATCCTGGACCGGTTCGGTGATCTCGGTGGGACCAACACCGCGGAGGCGGTCCGCCGGCACTACCGCGGCCACGACCGGGTGCTGATCGTCACGGACGAGCAGGCGTCGTTCACGTACTACGGGGATGCCACCGAGGCCGTCCCGGCGAGTGTGCCCGTGTACACCTGGAATCTGGCCGGATACCGGGTCGGGCACGCCCCGTCCGGAAGCGAGAACCGCCACACCTTCGGGGGTCTTTCGGACGCCGCATTCCGCATGGTGCCCCTGCTGGAGGCGGGGCGGGACGCCGACTGGCCCTGGATGCGCTGATTACGAATCCGGCATCAGTGGGCCCCCAGGAGTGGTCGGGCATGGCGTCGGGCGTCCCGGAGGCGCATACTCAACGTAATGAAACAGTCAGCCGGATCCCGGCGTCACCTGCCTTCCAGTCCCTTCAACCGCCCGGCCCAGGCGGCCCCACCGGTCGAATGCTTCGATGTGGGCGACAGGGTGTCGCACGACCAGTTCGGACTCGGTCGAGTCCTCGCTGTCGAGGGCGACAACGACGCAGTGCTCATCGACTTCTCGGGGCGACAGGGGAGGATCCTGAGCCCGTACTCCAAGCTGACCAAGCTCTGAGAGGGACGACGAGCGTACGAAGCGTCCGTCCCGCATTCCCCTTCCGGGGCACCTGCAGATCCAGCAGGTGCCCCGGAAGCCATTTCAGGAGCGGGCTCCAGGAGTGCGCGGAGCGACCTTCTACAACGCCTGGGCGGCGGGCTTGACCATGCCGCGAACCGTGCGCGACTTCACGAAGTCGCCCATCGCCGTCATTTCCCACTCGCCGGAGAACTGCTTGATCAGCTTCGCCATCATCACGCCGGTCTGCGGCTCGGCGCCGGTCAGGTCGAAGCGGACCAACTCCTCGCCGGAGGTCGCGTCGATCAGCCGGCAGTAGGCCTTGGCGACCTCGGTGAACTTCTGGCCGGTGAACGAGTTGACCGTGAAGACCAGCCCCGTCGCCTCCGGGGGGATCCGGCCCAGGTCCACGACGATCACCTCGTCGTCCCCCGCGCCCTCGCCCGTGAGGTTGTCGCCGGAGTGCTTGATCGCACCGTTCAGGATGGAGAGCTTGCCGAAGTAGCAGCTGTCCAGGTGGTTCCGGTTGGGGCCGTAGGCGATCACCGAGGCGTCGAGGTCGATGTCCTTGCCGCGGAACGCGGGTTCCCAGCCCAGCCCCATCTTGACCTGGGAGAGCAGCGGGCGGCCGCCCTTGACCAGGGACACCGTCTGGTTCTTCTGGAGGTTGACCCGGCCCTTGTCGAGGTTGATCTTGCCGGAGCCGGCGGGTGCCGGAGCGGCGACGGGCGGGGCCGCCGGAGCGGCGACGGGTGGGGCCGTGGGCGCGGCGGTCCGCGGGTCCACGGGGGCGGCGGCAGGCATGGGGGGTACGACCGGGGCGGACGGTGCGGCGGGCTCCTCGACCGAGACGCCGAAGTCCGTGGCGATGCCCGCCAGCCCGTTGGCGTAGCCCTGGCCGACCGCTCGGGCCTTCCAGGCGCCGTTGCGCAGATAGACCTCGATGACCACGAGCGCCGTCTCGGCGCCGAGACGGGGCGGGGTGAAGGTGGCGAGCACACTGCCGTCGTCCGCGTTGCGCACGGTGGCGGTGGGCTCGATGCCCTGGAATGTCTGACCCGCCGCGTCCGGGCTCGCCGTGACGACGATCTTCTCGATGCCGGGCGGCACCGCGGCGGTGTCCACCACGATCGCGTCCGGCGCCGTGCCGCCGCCGGAGCGGTAGGTCACGCCGGGGCCGGTGGGCTGGTTGTAGAAGATGAAGTCGTCGTCGGAACGCACCTTGCCGTCGGCGGTGAGCAGCAGGCCCGAGACGTCGAGCCGCACCGGGGCGGCGACGTCCACCGCCACGCGGGCGGTGGAGAGAGGGATGTTCGAGCCGGGGGTCATAGCGGTCATGCCCGGGGTAACGAACGACCCGGCTTTGCCGTTCCCTTACCTTCGGCCGCCTTCGGACGCCCCGGGCGCGCCCGGTCGGGACGCGCCCGGCCGGGTACGAGCCCGTCAGTACGGCCAGATCGGCGGATGGGTGACGAAGTGGCCGCCGAGGTGGGCGTGGTCCGGGTTGTCCGGGTCGAGTTCGCCGTGTTCCGCGACGAGCTTCTCCGCGTACTGCTCGGAGTCGTCCTGCGGCTCGTACCCGAGCGACCGGGCCGTGGTCAGGTCCCACCACAGGCGGGTGTTGTCGGAGGAGCCGTAGACCACGGTGTGGCCGACCTGGTCGGCGGTGAGCGCCGCGTGGAAGAGCCGGGCGCCGTCACCGGGGCTCATCCAGACCGACAGCATCCGTACGGACGTCGGTTCCATGAAGCAGGAGCCGATGCGCACGGAGACGGTCTCCAGGGCGTGCTTGTCCCAGTAGAGCTGGGCGAGGTCCTCGCCGAACGACTTGGAGAGGCCGTAGAAGGTGTCGGGGCGGCGCGGAGTGTCGATCGGGATCAGCGGGTCGCCGGGGAGGGGGCGCGGGGTGCAGCCGATCGCGTGGTTGGAGGAGGCGAACACGATGCGCCGGACGCCCTCCTCGCGCGCGGCCTCGTACAGGTTGTACGTCCCCTCGATGTTGGAGTGCAGGATCTTGTCGAAGGAGGCTTCCAGTGAGATGCCCGCGAGGTGGATGATCGCGTCGACGCCGCGCACGGCCTCGCGCAGCGCCTCCTTGTCGCCGAGGTCGGCCGTGATCGCGCCCGGCTCGCCCTCGATGGGGGTGACGTCGAAGAGGCGGAGCTCGTAGCCGTACGCAGGCAGCAGGCCGCGCATCAGGGTGCCGAGGCCGCCGGCGGCGCCGGTGAGCAGGACGGTGCGGGGAGCGGGCATTCGCTGATCTCCTCGGTACATACGCGCGACACATCAAATCCATGGACGACATTCACATGCATGGACAAACTAAGAAGTGAGGGTGTGGCGCGTCAAGTGGTGCGCACCCCTGGTGCAGGGGTGCCGTCTCCGCCCTGGCGCTCCTCCATGGTGCAGGTACTCGTCTTGACCTGCCCCGCGTGGCTGCCTTAACTTGGTGGCGTTCATGAATATGGACACCGATCAGAATTGTGCACGCCTGAATCCGCTCAGGGAGCGCCCGTGACCTCAGCCCCCCTTGCCGCCCGACTCACCCATGTCGCCGGGCCGCTCTTCTTCCCCGTCACCGCCTACGGGCCGGACGGCGCTGTCGATCTCGATGCCTTCCGCGCGCATGTGCGCTCCGGCATCGATGCCGGAGCGGCCGCCGTCTTCGCCTGCTGCGGCACGGGCGAGTTCCACGCGCTGACGCCGGAGGAGTTCCGTCTCGTCGTCGCCGCGGCGGTCGAGGAGACCGCCGGGGAGGTGCCCGTCGTCGCGGGCGCCGGGTACGGCACGGCCCTTGCGATCCAGTACGCGAAGCTCGCCGAGGAAGCGGGCGCGGACGGGCTCCTCGCCATGCCGCCGTATCTGGTCCTCGCCGACCAGGAAGGGCTGCTCGCCCACTACACGGCACTGGCCGCGGCCACCTCTCTGGAGACGATCGTCTACCAGCGCGACAACGCCGTCTTCACCCCGGAGACCGTCGTCGCCCTGGCCCGGACACCCGGGATCATCGGTCTCAAGGACGGCTACGGCGACCTCGACCTGATGCAGCGCATCGTCAGCGCCGTCCGCACCGAGCTGCCCGGCCAGGACTTCCTCTACTTCAACGGGCTGCCCACCGCCGAGCTCACCGGGCTCGCCTACCGTGGCATCGGCGTCACGCTGTACTCCTCCGCCGTGTTCGCCTTCGCGCCGGACATCGCCCTCGCCTTCTACCGGGCGCTGGACTCCGGTGACGACGAGTTCGCCAACGCGCTGCTCGACCAGTTCTACCGGCCGCTCGTCGAGCTGCGCGCCAAGGGCCGCGGCTACGCCGTCTCGCTGGTCAAGGCTGCGGTCCGGCTCGAGGGCCTGGAGGTCGGCGAGGTCCGCACCCCGCTCACCGAGCCGCCCGCCGCGCACATCGAGGAGCTGGCCGGGATCATCGAGCGCGGCCGCGCCCTGCTGGAGAAGTACGGACAGGCCAGGACCGCACCCGAGGAGCCCGCAGCATGAAGGCCTCCGCCTTCCTGTACCCGTGGGACATCGTCGGGGACCCGGACGCCGCCGCCCGTGTCGCGGACCTCGGCGTCGGGCAGGTGACGCTCGCCGCCGCCTACCACTCGACCCGGGCGCTGACCCCGCGTCACCCCGGCCGCCGGATCGTCACCGCCGAACACGCCGCGGTGCTGTACCCGGCGGACGCCGGGCGGTGGGCGGGGCGCGAACTGCGCCCGTACGCGCAGTCCTGGGTGGCCTCGGACGATCCGTACGCCGAGGCCGCGCAGGCGCTGACGGATGCCGGTCTTGAAGTGCACAGCTGGGTGGTGCTCGCGCACAACTCCCGGCTGGGCGCCGACCATCCGGACACCTCGGTGGTCAACGCGTACGGTGACCGCTACCCGTGGGCGCCCTGCATCGCACAGCCCGCGGTCCGCGCGTACCTGGTCGAGCTGGCGGGCGAGGCGGCGGTGCGGGGCGGTACGCGCGGCACCGAGCTGGAGTCCTGCGGCTGGTACGGCTTCGCGCATCTGCACGCCCACGACAAGATCGCGGGCGTCGGCCTCGGGGACGCGGCGCAGTACCTGATGTCGCTCTGCTTCTGCCCCGACTGCCGGACCGGATACGGCGAACACGGTGTGGACGCGAATGAGTTGAGCCGGGCCGTGTGCGCGGCCCTGGAACCGGTCTGGGCAGGGTCCGGTTCCTCGGAGGCCGGCTGGTCCGGCGTCGAGAAACTGCTCGGCGCCGATCTCGCCGCCGCCACCCTGGAGTTCCGCGGCCAGGTCGCCCGCACGCTCCAGGAGTCCGCGGTCGCCGCTGTGCGGGCGGCGGCAGCGGAGAACTTCCAGGTGCTGCTGCACGCCGACCCCGCCCCGTACCGCTCCGGTGCGAACGTGGGCGTCGACCCGCAGCACATCCTCTCCGTGGCCGACGGGGTGGTGCTGCCCTGCACCGGCGGTGACGTGGCGCGCGAGACGGTCCTCGGACCGTTCGCCGGCCGGTCCGACCGGGTGATCGCCGCCAACTTCACCGTGGTCGGTGGCATGGGCGGCAGCCCCGCCACGCTGGAGCGCGACGCCGGGCACGCGGCCTCGCTCGGCGCGAACCAACTGCGCCTGTACCACGCCGGGCTGGCTTCCGACCCGGACCTGAGGACCGTCGCCGAAGCGCTGTCACGCCTCGCTCGATGACGGAACCGGATCGGTGGGGGCGGCCGACGGGCGTCCCCACCGATCCGTGATCAGCAGGGCCGCGGTCAGCAGCCCCGCCGCACCGATCAGCGGCAGCAGCACCCGGATGTCCAGCACCGCGATCAGCCCCGCGCCGAGCGCCAGCGCCACCGCGTTCGGCACCATCATCAGCGAGTTGGCGGTCGCCGTCGTACGGCCCAGCACGGCGTCCGGTGTCTCCCGCTGCACCGCCGTCATCGCGGCGATCAGTACACACGGCAGACCCGCCCCGATCGCGGCGCTCGCGATCAGCGCCACCGCGTCGTACGGCAGCGCCCGCACCCCCACCGCCGCCCCGAACAGCGCGATCCCGGCCGCGGTGAACACCCGCTCCGGCAGTCGCCGCAGCAGCGGACCGGCCAGCAGCCCGATCGCGATGGACCCGGCGCCCTGCGCCGCGTACAGCACACCCACGTACGTGGGGGAGTGCCCGAGCCCGTCGTCCACGAGGGCGTACACCGCCGCCCCGCTGAGCCCGGCACAGAGCATCGTCGCCGAACCCGCCAGCACCAGCGGCCGCAGCACCGGAGAGCGCCACACCTGCCGGATCCCCGCGGCTGGTTCGCCACGCCGGTCCGTGCGGACCGGCCGGGCCGGTTCGCTCACCCGCAGCAGCGCGCAGACCCCCGCGGCCAGGGCGAACGACGCCGCGTCGAGCAGCGCCACCGCGCCGCCCCCGAACCGGGCGTACAAGCCGGCGCCGGTCAGCGGCGCGAGGAGCTTCATGCCCTCGGCCGCGATCATCCGGAGTCCGTTGAAGTCGCCGAGCAGCCGGACGTCGACGGTGTGCGCGACGAGCGCCGTCTCGGCCGCGTCCATCACGACACCGCTCACCCCGTAGAGCACGAGGACGACGAAGAGGATCCAGATCCGTTCGGCCGAATCGACCGCGAGCAGCACGGTGAGCAGTCCCGCCATGGTGAGGTTCGCCCGGATCAGCAGCGGTTTGCGGCGCACCCGGTCGGCGAGCGTGCCGAGCGCGGGCCCGATCAGCGAGGGAAGCCACATGGCGAACACGGCAAGCGCCGCCAGGCTGTCCGACCCGGTCAGGGACTTGACCCAGATCCCCGCCGTGAGCCACATCGCGGATGTCCCGAACCCTGTGACGACGACTGCCGCCAGATACAGCCCGGCGTTGCGATCCCGCAGCACCCTGCCCGCCGCCGACCCTGCCATAGCGCTCCCCGAACCCTGGTGACCCGCACGCGTGTTGTGGGACTCATGCTGGCGACTAAGGGCGTATCCGGACATCGGGCAGATGCCTTACATCGAGTTGCCGGAAGTTCTTTCGTCAGAAGCGTTGACGAAACATTTGCACCGGCTCTAGCTTCAACGCGTCGTACTTCGTACGTCATATATGAGACGCGATACGCGAGATGCGAGAGCCCTTCACTCATGACCTTTGCGCCCACCCCGATTCCGTCCCGCACCCAGTACGTGCTGGAGGCGATCAAGCACGCGATCCTCACGGCGCAGCTGAGACCGGGGCAGGCCCTCGTCGAGACCGAACTCGCCGCACAGTTCGGGGTCTCCAAGACCCCGGTGCGCGAGGCGCTCAAGACCCTCGCCGGTACCGGACTCGTCGTGATGAGCCAGTACAAGGGCGTCACCGTGCGGCTGGTCGACGCGGCGATGGCCCGGGAGGTGTACGACGTACGGCTGCTCCTCGAGCCGGAGGCGCTGCGCCGCTCCATCACCCGCAGGGCCTCGCTCGACGCGGCCCAGGAAGCCCTGGAGCGAGCCGATTCGGCCGGTGACAAGGCCGACCGGTCGCTCGCCAACCGGGACTTCCACCGGGCGCTGTACCTGCCCTGCGGCAACCCGCTGCTGGCCCGGATGCTCGACGAGGTCCGCGACCAGGCCGCACTCGTGTCGACGGTCGCCTGGGCGACCATCCCGTCCTGGGAGCGGGAGGCGGCCGAGCACCGGGAGATCCTGCGGCTCGCGCTCGCCGACGACGCGGACGCCGCGGCCGGCGCCCTGCACGACCACATCGCGTCGTTCGTCCGCCGCGCCTTCCCCGAGGGAGCACAGACCGAGGAGGGCGGGGCATGAACCACCAGCACACCGACGAAAGGCCTGTCCGCATGGACCTCACACCGCTGAAGGCGGCCCTGGCAGATGTCGTGGCGATCCCGGTGACCCCGTTCGCCGCGGACGGGACCATCGACACGGCGGCTCATCGCGGACTGCTGCGGCGGCTCCTCGACGGCGGCGTACGCATCCTCACCCCGAACGGCAACACCGGGGAGTTCTACGCGCTCACCCCCGAGGAGCGGCGCACCGTCACCGAACTGACCATCGACGAGGTGGACGGACGCGCCACGGTCCTGGTCGGGGTCGGGCACGACGTGCCGACCGCCGTGGCCGCCGCCGAGCACGCGCGTGACGCCGGTGCCGAAATGGTGATGGTCCATCAGCCCGTGCATCCGTACGTCTCGCAGGACGGCTGGGTCGACTACCACCGGACGATCGCCGAAGCCGTCCCCGGGCTCGGCGTCGTGCCGTACATCCGCAACCCGCAGCTCGACGGGGAGCGTCTCGCCGCGCTCGCCGACAGCTGCCCCAATGTCATCGGAGTGAAGTACGCCGTCCCGGATGCCGCGCGGTTCGCCGCCTTCGCGCGGGACGCGGGCCTGGACCGGTTCGTCTGGATCGCCGGTCTCGCCGAGCTGTACGCCCCTGCCTACTTCTCCGCCGGGGCCACCGGTTTCACCTCCGGACTCGTCAATGTCGCCCCCGGAGTCTCACTCGCCATGCTGGAGGCACTGCGGGCCGGCGACCACCCGTCGGCGATGAAGGTCTGGGAGCAGATCCGCCGCTTCGAGGAGCTGCGCGCCGACCGCCAGTCCGCCAACAATGTGACGGTCGTCAAGGAGGCCCTCGCCTCGCTCGGCCTCTGCCGCCGCGATGTCCGCCCGCCCAGCCGGGTGCTGCCCGAGGAGCGGCGCGCCGAGGTCGCCGACGAGGTCGCCGGGTGGTCGATATGACGCGCGAGGACGGAAGGATCGGCTCCGAGGAGCTGCGCAGTCACCAGTGGTACGGGACGGACGGGCTGCGGTCGTTCAGCCACCGGGCGCGCACCCGCCAGCTCGGATACCTCCCCGAGGAACACCTCGGCAAGCCGGTCATCGCGATCCTCAACACCTGGTCCGACATCAACCCCTGCCACGTCCATCTGCGTGACCGTGCGCAGGCGGTCAAGCGGGGCGTCTGGCAGGCGGGCGGCTTCCCGCTCGAATTCCCGGTCTCCACCCTCTCGGAGACGTTCCAGAAGCCGACCCCGATGCTCTACCGCAACATGCTGGCGATGGAGACGGAGGAGCTGCTGCGCTCCTACCCGGTCGACGGCGCCGTGCTGCTGGGCGGCTGCGACAAGTCGACGCCCGCGCTGCTGATGGGCGCCGCATCGGTCGATCTGCCGACCGTCTTCGTGCCTGCCGGGCCGATGCTGCCGGGGCACTGGCGCAACGAAGTCCTCGGCTCCGGCACCGACATGTGGAAGTACTGGGACGACAAGCGGGCCGGACTCATCGGCGACTGCGAGATGGGTGAGCTGGAGAACGGGCTCGCGCGCTCGCCCGGCCACTGCATGACGATGGGTACGGCATCCACCCTGACGGCCGCCGCTGAGGCGCTCGGTGTCACGGTGCCGGGAGCCTCGTCGATCCCGGCCGTGGACTCCGGGCACGACCGGATGGCGGCGCAGTCCGGACTCCGGATCGTCGAGCTGGTGTGGCAGCAGCGGAAGCTGTCGTCGATCCTCACCGCGGAGGCGTACGAGGACGCGGTCGCCACCGTTCTGGCGCTCGGCGGCTCCACCAACGCCGTCATCCATCTCATCGCGATGGCGGGCCGCTCGGGAGTGAAGCTCACCCTCGACGACTTCGACCGGATCGCCCGCACCGTCCCCGTGCTCGCCAACCTCCGCCCCGGCGGGAAGTACCTGATGGAGGACTTCCACTTCGCCGGCGGGCTGCCCGGGTTCCTGGCCGGACTGACCGACGTACTGCACCTGGACCGGCCCACCGTCTCGTACGACACACTCCGCGAGCAGCTCGACGGGGCACTCGTGCACAACTCCGATGTCATCCGCGACCGCGACAACCCCCTCGCGGAGGAGGGCGGCGTGGCGGTCCTGCGCGGCAACCTGTGCCCGGACGGCGCGGTGATCAAGCACATCGCCGCCGAACCGGAACTGCTGCGGCACACCGGGCCCGCGGTCGTCTTCGAGAACTACCGGGAGATGCAGTACAGCATCAACGATCCGGCCCTGGCCCTCACGCCGGACCATGTGCTGGTGCTCCGCAACGCCGGGCCCAAGGGCGGTCCCGGGATGCCCGAGTACGGGATGCTGCCGATCCCCGACTATCTGCTCAAGCAGGGTGTCCGGGACATGGTGCGGCTCTCCGACGCCCGGATGAGCGGCACCAGTTACGGGGCGTGCGTGCTGCACATCGCGCCCGAGGCGTACGTCGGCGGGCCGCTCGCCCTGGTCCGCACCGGTGACCTGATCACGCTGGACGTCGAAGCGCGACTGCTTCATCTCGATGTACCGGACGAGGAGTTGGCGCAGCGCCGGGCCGCGTGGACGCCGCCGCCCACCCGATACGAGCGCGGTTACGGCGCGCTCTACCACGACCAGATCACCCAGGCCGACCAGGGCTGCGACTTCGCCTTCCTGGCCCGGCAGGGCGAGGTGCCCGACCCGTACGCGGGCTGAACGCCCACCGAGAATTCCGGCGCACCGCACGTTCGGCAGACCGAACGGCATGCGGAAAGCGCTTGCTCAATACATGCACCACCAGCACTCGCACCACCGACACCCGCACTTCCCAAAGAACGGAGACGTGTCATGGCCCAAGCCGCCGCTGTGGCCACACCGCCCAAGGTGCCCCGGCGCCGCTCCGCGAACCCCCGCCGGCTGCCGTATCTGCTGGTCGCCCCCGCGGGGCTGCTGATGCTGGGCTTCATCGCCTACCCGATGATCAGCGTCTTCTACTACAGCCTGCAGAACTACAACGTCACCAAGCCGTGGCGGAACGGCTTCGCCGGCTTCGACAACTTCACCCGGATCTTCACCGAGGACGACCAGTTCTGGTCGACGCTCGGCTTCAGCGCCCAGTGGGTCGTCACCCAGGTCGCGCTCCAGCTGACCCTCGGCCTCGCGCTCGCCCTGATCGTCAATCAGACCTTCATCGGCCGGGGTATCTCCCGCGCCATGGTCTTCTCGCCCTGGGCCGTCTCCGGCGTACTGACCAGCACCATCTGGATCCTGCTCTACAACTCGTCGACCGGCTTCAGCCGCTACCTCGCGGACGCCGGGATCGGCGACTACGGCACCTCCGTGCTCTCCGACACCGGCACCGTTTTCTGGGCCGCGACCGTCGCCGAACTCTGGCGCGGGGTCCCCTTCTTCGCCATCCTCATCCTCGCCGACCTGCAGTCAGTCTCCAAGGAGCTGTACGAGGCTGCAGCGGTCGACGGCGCCGGGCGGCTGCGCCAGTTCTTCCACATCACCCTGCCGCACCTGCGGGACGCGATCATCCTCTCCACGCTGCTGCGCGGCGTCTGGGAGTTCAACAACGTCGACCTGCTCTACACCCTCACCGGCGGCGGACCGGCCGGCGAGACGACCACCCTGCCGCTGTATGTCGCCAACACCGGCATCGAGGGCCACGACTTCGGCTACGCCTCCGCGCTCACCACCGTCGCCTTCGTGATCCTTCTCTTCTGCTCGATCGTCTATCTGCGCCTGAGCAAGTTCGGAGGCGACCACAAGTGACTGCCGCACTCGCCGAGAAGCACACCGGAACCGTCCTGGAACCCGTACGCAACACCGAGCCGCCCACCGCGCACCGCCGCCGCGGGCGTGAGCGCGCCTTCGACGACGTACCGCGCTGGCAGATCTACGTACCACTCGGCATCTATCTGCTCTTCACTCTCGTCCCGTTCTACTGGATGTTCCTCTTCGCCGTACGGCCCACCGGATCCACCTCGCTCGTGCCGTGGCCGATGACAGGGGAGCACTTCTCCAAGGTCTGGACCGAGCGGAGCTTCGCCGTCTTCTTCCAGAACAGCATGATCGTCGGCGTCTGCACCCTGGTCGCCACGACGCTCGTCGCCCTGTCCGGCGGCTACGCCCTCGCCCGGTTCGACTTCCGGATCAAGAACGGCTTCATGCTCGCGCTGCTCTGCTCGCAGTTCATCCCCGGCGCGCTGATGCTCGTACCGCTCTTCGAGATCTTCAAGAACCTGCAGATGATCAACTCCCTCGGGAGCGTCGTCATCGCCGAGACGGTCTTCCAGCTGCCGCTCTCCATCATCCTGATCAGCGGCTTCATCAAGAACGTGCCGGTCAGTCTGGAAGAGGCCGCCTGGGTGGACGGCTGTTCGCGCTTCCGGGCCTTCTGCGCGGTGGTGCTGCCGCTGCTGCGCCCCGGACTGATCGCCGTCGGCTCCTTCGCCTTCGTGCACAGCTGGAACCACTTCCTGTTCGCCCTGATGTTCCTCAGCGAGCAGGACAAGCAGACGATCCCGGTCGGCCTGAACACCCTCATCGGCGCGGACAGCGTCGACCTGGGCGCGCTCGCCGCGGGCGGTGTGATCGCCGCGATTCCCGTGGTGATCGTCTTCGCCTTCATCCAGAAGTGGCTGATCACCGGCTTCAGCGCCGGTGCCGTGAAGGGCTGACAGCCGCCCCGTGGCGCGCTGTCCCCACCCACCCACCCGCACGCCGCCCGGTCGAGGAGGACTCCACGATGACCGCAACCCCACCCACACCCGCCGGACGCATGCGGAGGGCCGGATGAGCACCGTCCAGACGCCCGTCCCGGTCGTCCTCGCCGGCGCACGCGGCCACGGACGCTGGCATCTCGCCAACATTCGCCGCCTCCAGGACCAGGGGCTCGTCCGCCTTGCCGGCATCTGCGAGCTGACCCCGCTGACCGAGACCGAGCTCGCCCCCTTCGTCGGTGAACTCCCGGCCCAGTCAGCCGATTTCGGGGAACTCCTCGACTCCACCGGAGCTCGCGTCGCCGTCGTCTGCACCCCGATCCAGACCCATACCGAACTGGCCCTGACCGCCGCCGCCCACTCCGTCCACCTCCTGCTGGAGAAGCCGCCCGCCGCGACATTCGCCGACTTCGAGCGGATGGTCACCGGCGTGCGGGCGGCCGGCATCGCCTGCCAGGTCGGCTTCCAGTCCTTCGGCTCGCACGCCGTGCCGGCCATCCGCGCACTCGTGGACTCCGGTGCGATCGGCGCCGTGCAGGGCATCGGAGCCGCAGGTGCCTGGGTGCGTGACGACGCCTACTACCACCGGGCGCCCTGGGCCGGGCGGCGCAGGATCGGCACGGCCGACGTCGTCGACGGCGTCCTCACCAACCCCCTCGCCCACGCCGTCGCCACCGCACTCGAACTCGCCGGCAGCGGGACAGCCGACGACGTGGCGTCCATCGAGACCGAGCTGTTCCGCGCCCATGACATCGAGGCCGACGACACCTCCTGCGTACGCATCACCACCACGCGCGGGCTGCCCGTCACCGCCGCCGTCACCCTGTGCGCCGAACAGGCCGGCGAGCCCTACGTCATCGTCCACGGCGACCGCGGCCGGATCACCTTCTGGTACAAGCAGGACCGGGTCCTGATCCAGCGCGCCGGACACGGCCCCGAGGAGGCCGTGCACGGGCGGACCGACCTCCTGGAGAACCTCGTCGACCACCTCGCGGGCCGCGCCGCACTTCTCGTACCGCCGCAGCGCACCGGCGCGTTCATGCGGGTCGTCGAAGCCGTACGCACCGCCCCGGAGCCCGTCGCCCTGCCCTCCGACGCCTGGCACACCGAACCCGCAACAGCCTCCACCGGGGCGCGCCGGGTGGTCCGCGGCATCGACGCCCTGGTCGCGGCGGGCGCCGACACCCTCACGCTCTTCTCCGAACTCGGCGTCCCCTGGGCGCTCCCCACCGAGGTGAGTTCATCGTGACCGCATCATCCGCACTCCTCAGCTGCGCCGGACGCCCCGTCGGCCGCTACACCTACCTGCCCGCCACCGAGGGCCGTCCCTACTTCCACCCGGTCACCACTCTCGCGGGCGTCCCGGTCACCGAGGAGCGCCCGGCCGACCACCTCCACCACCTGGGCACCTCGATCGCCGTCCCGGACGTCGCGGGGCACAACTTCTGGGGCGGACGCACCTTCGTACGCGGCCAGGGCCCCACCGCACTCGACAACCACGGGATCCAGCGCCACCTCGGCTGGAAGCTCCGCGACTCCGACGGCTTCGTCGAGGAGCTCAGCTGGGTGGCGGACGACACCGAGCTGCTGCGCGAGCACCGCACCGTCGCCGTCTCCGAACTCTCCGACACCGCCTGGGCGCTGGACTTCTCCTTCTCGCTCACCAACCGCGGCACCGACGACCTCTCCATCGGCAGCCCCGCCACCAACGGCCGCCCCGGCGCCGGATACGGCGGCTTCTTCTGGCGCGCCCCCAAGGAACCCGCCGCGCCTGCCGTGTTCAGCGGTTTCGGCGACGGCGAGGAAGCGGTCCACGGGCGGGTCGCCGACTGGGTGGCCATGACGGGCGACGGCTGGACCCTCGTCTTCGCCGGCGCGACCGACGAGACCCGGCGCGATCCGTGGTTCGTCCGGACCACCCAGTATCCGGGCGTCGGCTCCTCCCTCGCCGCCGCCGAGCGGCTGCCGGTCCCGGCCGGTGCCACCGTCGTACGCCGCGTGATCACCGTCGTCGCCGACGGCCGGCTCGACCGGGAGACGGCGGCCGCGTACGTACGCCGGGCGGTGACCGCGTGAGCCGTCCCTGGACCGCCGACCTCGGCGACGGCACCTACCGCAACCCGGTCCTGAACGCCGACTGGTCCGACCCCGACGTCATCCGGGTCGGTGACGACTTCTACCTCACCGCGTCCAGCTTCGGCCGGGTCCCCGGACTGCCGCTGCTGCACTCCCGCGACCTGGTCAACTGGTCACTCGTCGGTCATGCCCTCGACCGCCTCGAACCCGCTGCCGACTTCGCCGTACCCCGCCACGACTGCGGGGTGTGGGCGCCGTCCCTCCGGCACCACGCCGGCCGGTTCTGGATCTTCTGGGGCGATCCCGACCACGGCATCCAGCAGATCAACGCCGAGTCGGTGCGCGGCCCGTGGAGCACCCCGCATCTCGTCAAGGCGGGAAAGGGACTGATCGACCCCTGCCCGCTGTGGGACGAGGAGACCGGCGAGGCCTACCTCGTGCACGCCTGGGCGAAGTCGCGCTCCGGCATCAAGAACCGGATCACCGGCCACCGGATGAGTCCCGACGGGCGCGAACTCCTCGACGAGGGCAAGACCCTGATCGACGCCGATCCGATCCCCGGCTGGTTCACCCTCGAAGGCCCCAAGCTCTACCGGCACGACGGCGAGTTCTGGATCTTCGCCCCGGCCGGCGGGGTGACCACCGGCTGGCAGGGGGCGTTCCGGTCGCGTGAGTTCTTCGGACCGTACGAGGAACGGGTCGTTCTCGCCCAGGGACGCACCGACGTCAACGGACCGCACCAGGGCGGCTGGGTTCGAACCGCAGCGGGTCAGGACTGGTTCCTTCACTTCCAGGAGCGCGGGGCGTACGGACGGGTGGTCCACCTCCAGCCGATGCGCTGGGGAGCGGACGGCTGGCCGGTCATCGGTGACGACGGCGAACCCGTCCGCGCACACGCCAAGCCGGTCGCCCCCGAGCAGCCCGTCGAAGCCCCGGCGACCAGCGACGAATTCCCGGGCGGGCGGTACGGCAGGCAGTGGCAGTGGATGGCGAACCAGCGGCCCGGCTGGACCGTCGAGCACGCCGGGGACGGGCTGCGGCTCAGCTGCGTACGGACCGCGTACGCGCACGACCTGCGGGCCCTGCCCAACGTCCTGGTCCAGCGGCTGCCCGCCGAGACGTTCACCGTCGAGGTCGAGGCGGTCCTCGGCAGCGACGAGACCGGGGCCAAGGCGGGGCTGGCCGTGCTCGGCGACGCCTTCAACTGGATCGGCCTCGAACGCGCCGAGGACGGCGGGATCCGCCTCGTGCACCGGTACGCCGAGACGGTCGCCGAGCACGAACGGGACGCCGAGCACAGCCGCCCGGCGCCCGACGGACGGGCCCGGCTCCGGATCGAGGTCACCGCGGGCGCCCGCTGCCGTTTCTTCGCCGACACCGGCGACGGGACCGGGTTCCGGGCCTCGGGGCAGCCGTTCGCCGCGACTCCATGGCGTTGGGTCGGCGCACTGCTCGGCCTCTTCGCCACCGCACCGGCCGGAAAGGGCCCGGCCGGGACGGCCGGCTTCACCGGTTTCCGCATCACCGACCGAACCGCACCAGAACCGACAGAACCCAGAGAGAAGAGCCGACCATGAACATCTCGAAGACACAGCGGGGACGCGTCGCGGCAGCGATGTCCCTCGCGACGGTGCTCGCCCTCACCGCCACCGCCTGCGGGGACGACGGCAGCGGGGCGGCAGGCGCCGAAGGCAGCGGCAAGGGCAAGATCGTCTTCTGGGACAACAACGGCGGTGTCCGCACCGACATCTGGAAGGAGATCATCGCCGACTTCGAGAAGAAGTACCCGAAGATCGACGTCCAGTACGTCGGGGTGGCCGCCCCCGAGGCCCAGTCCAAGTACGACAACGCCATCCAGGGCGGCGGTCTGCCGGACGTCGGCGGCGTCGGCGCGGCGATGCTCGCGGGGATCGCCGCCCAGAACGCCCTGGAGCCGCTGGAGGACCGGGCCGCCAAGTCCTCCCTCGCCGGCAAGCTGAACGAGAGCATGGTCGAGTCGGTGAAGTCGGCCGGCGGTTCCGACAAGCACATGTACAACGTTCCGATCTCCGCCAACAACGGTGTGCTGTACTACCGCACCGATCTGTTCAAGAAGGCGGACCTGGCCGAGCCGACCACCTGGGACGCGTTCTACGCGGCCGCCGACAAGCTCACGGCCGCCAAGAAGAACGAGTTCGGCTACACCATCCGCGGCGGCGCCGGCTCCATCGCGCAGGCGATGGACGCGATGTACGGGCAGTCCGGCATCACGTCCTTCTGGGACCCGAGCGGTGAGAAGACCACGCTCAACGACCCGAAGAACGTCGAGGCGCTGGAGAAGTACGCGGCCCTCTTCAAGAAGGTCACCCCGTCCGCCGACCTCAACAACGACTTCATCAAGATGGTCGCCCAGTGGGACTCCGGCACCATCGGCATGCTGAACCACAACCTGGGCTCCTACCAGGACCACGTGAAGGCGCTCAGCACCGACAAGTTCCGCGGCATACCGCAGCCCACCGGCCCCGGCGGCAAGCGGGTGCAGGTCTCCAACCCGGTCGACGGCCTCGGCCTCTTCAAGACGTCCAAGAACAAGGAGGCCGCCTGGAAGTTCATCGAGTTCGCCGCCTCCCACGAGGCGAACTCGAAGTTCAACGAGACGGCGGGCCTCATTCCGGCCAACACGGAAGCGTCAAAGGACGCCTGGATCTCCGAGGCCGAGCCGACCAAGCTCGCCGCCCAGGCCCTCACCGACGGTTCCACCACCATCGTCCAGCTCCCGTACTACCTGCCCGACTGGAACACCATCAGCAAGGCCGACAACGAGCCCGAGTTCCAGAAGGTGCTGCTCGGCAAGACCACCGCGAAGGCCTTCCTGGACAAGATGGCCGACGAGCTGAACAAGGCCCAGGCGGAGTGGAAGGAACAGAGCAAGAGCTGACACGGGACGACCGTCACGTCACGGCCGACACCCCCGACGACCGGGGCCGGCGGCGGTCCGGGTCGCGCCCCGCCGCCGGTTCCTCGCTCCCACGCGCTCCCGCTCCGCACGTCTTCCCGCACATCTCCTCGCGCGTCCGCCCGCACCTCTGCCACGCGCTCCCTTCCGCACGCGCCACCTTCGCCATACGTCTACGACCGAAGGAATCGCCATGCCTGTACGCACGTGTCATGCTCGCGCCATTGCCTTGGTGATGGGCTGCGCCTCGCTCGCCCTCGCCGTCTCCGTCCCTGCCCAGGCCGCCCCCCGTCACCGGGGCATCGAGCGTGCCGTGCTCCCGGCCGGCGACGGCTGGGCCGCCTCGGACGGCTCCACGACGGGCGGCTCCCTGGCGACCCCCGACCACGTCTACACCGTCACCGACCGGGCCGAGCTCGTCGCGGCCTTCGAGGACGCGGGCGACGCACCGAAGATCGTCAGGATCGCCGGGACCGTCCACGGCAACTCCGACGCCGAAGGCACGCCCATCGGCTGCGAGGATTACCGGACCGACGGCTACACCCTGGACAAGTACCTTGCCGCCTACGACCCGGCGACCTGGGGCAAGGAGCTCCCGTCCGGCCCGCTGGAGGATGCCCGCGCCGCCTCCGCCGCCCTGCAGAAGGCCGCGGTCGAGGTCCAGGTTCCCTCCAACACCACGCTCGTCGGCGTCGGCGAGGACGCCACCGTCATCGGCGCCAGCCTCCAGGTGAACAACGTTTCGAACGTCATCGTCCGCAACATCACCTTCGAGGACACCTACGACTGCTTCCCGCAGTGGGACCCCACCGACGGGGCGACCGGTGCCTGGAACTCCGAGTACGACAACCTCGTCGTCACCGGCTCCAGCCATGTCTGGGTCGACCACAACACCTTCAGCGACGGCGACCGGCCCGACGCCGACCAGCCGCGGTACTACGGCGAGCTCTTCCAGCAGCACGACGGCCTCTTCGACATCGTCCGCGGCTCCGACCTGGTCACCGTCTCCTGGAACGTCCTGAAGAACCACGACAAGACCATGCTCATCGGCAACAGCGACAGCGCCGCCACCGCGGCGATCGACCGCGGAAAGCTCCGCGTCACCCTGCACCACAACCTCTTCCAGGACCTCAAGGAACGTGCACCCCGCGTCCGTTTCGGCGCCGTCGACTCGTACAACAACCACTTCGTCGCCACGGCGGGTGCCGCCTACGGCTACAGCTACGGCGTGGGCATGGAGTCCCGGATCGTCGCCGAGCACAACGCCTTCACCCTCGCGTCGCAGGTCGACCCGGCGACCATCCTGAAGAAGTGGAAGGAGTCCCCGATCACCGCCGGGGACAACTACGTGAACGGCCGCAGGACCGACCTGATCGCCGTCCACAACGCGGGAGTTCCCGCCGAGCAGCTCACCCCGGGCGCCGGCTGGACCCCGGTCCTGCGCACCAGGATCGACAAGCCGCGCGCCGTCCCGGGCATCGTCGACCACGGTGCCGGAGCCGGAAAGGGCTGCTGACCGGTAAAGGGCTTGCATGGGCTTACGATCCGTCAACTCGACGAGGCAGTACACGGATCCCCTCGGCAGGGCGGTCGCACGACACGGAAAGCGGTTACCATGCCGCCGTCGTTTCCATCGACCACACCTGTACGAGGGGACTCCGCGTTGCGCCACAAACTGCTTCCCGCCCTGTTCTGTACCGGTCTCGTAGCCGCCACCAGCCTGCTCACCGGCACGGCTGCCACCGCGGCCGGCACCACCTCGTCGGCCGCCGGGGCGTCGGCCGAAGTCACGGACGTACGTGAGCGGCTGGACCGCATACCGGGTCTCACGGTCGTCTCGCAGACCGCCAAGGAGGGCTTTCCCTACTACACGCTCACCCTGACCCAGCCGATCGACCACCGGCACCCGGCCCGCGGCACGTTCGAGCAGCGCTTCACGCTCTGGCACAAGTCCGAGACCGCACCGATGGTCCTCTACACGGGCGGCTACTCGCTCGCCACCTCCACCCGTGAGATCACCACGCTCCTCGGCGCCAACCAGGTCAGCGTCGAGCACCGCTACTTCAGCCAGTCCCGCCCCGCGACGGTCGACTGGGGCGACCTGAACGTCTGGCAGGAGGCGAGCGACGAACACGCCGTCGTCCAGGCCCTGAAGACGATCTACGGCGCCAAGTGGCTGGGTACGGGCGCGTCGAAGGGCGGGATGACGCAGGTCTACCACGAGCGCTTCTTCCCGGAAGACCTGGATGCCGTCGTCGCGTACGTCGCACCGAACGACGCGAACAACAACGACGACAGCGGCTACGAGAAGTTCTTCCGGACCGTCGGCACGCCCGAGTGCCGGGCCGCCCTGAACGCCGTGCAGCGCGAGATGCTGGTCCGCCGGGAGCAGATGCTGCCGCGCTTCGAGACCACCGCCAAGGAGCAGGGCCTCACCTTCCAATACCTCGGATCGGCCGACCGGGCCTACGAGTTCTCCGTGCTGGACCAGGTGTGGAACTTCTGGCAGAGCGGTACGTACACCGACTGCCCGACGATCCCCGACGCGAAGACCGCCACGGACGACGAGCTGTACACCTGGTCGCTGGGGCACGGACTGAGCCCGTACGCCGACCAGGGCAACGGCGCCGAGGGCAGCGGACCCTACTACCGACAGGCCGCAGCCCAACTCGGCTGGGCCGACCTGAAGTTCAAGCATCTGGCGGACGTCCGTCACTACCCGGACATCTACCAGCCCAACTCGGTGCTGCCCGCCGACATGCGGGTCGGCTACGACGGCAGCACCATCAAGGGCGTCGACCGCTGGGTCGCCACCCGTGGCGAGCGGATGATGTTCGTCTACGGCCTGAACGACCCGTGGAGCGCCGAGCGATTCAAGCCGAGCAAGCACGACTCGATGCTCTTCGAGGCGCCCAACAGCAACCACGGCGCCCTGATCTCCAAGCTGCAGCCTGCCGACCGGGCGAAGGCGGAAGCGGCCGTGAAGCGGTGGGCGGGCCAGTGACGGCCCGCCCACCGCGACCGGTCGGGCAGCACGGTCAGTCGTAGCTGATGTCCGAGGCGGAGTGGCGGCAGTACGTGTCGTGCGGGCCGCTGCCCGTCTCGGTCGGCTTCCTCGGGGCGGGGGAGCATTGCGCGCTCTTGGTCGCCGCCGCCGGAGGAACGGTTGCCGGGTTCCGGGACGATTCTCGTGTCAGTGGTCGGACGTGAAGTCGTCGCCCACGGACACCCGCTGACCGGTGGAGCGGGCGGCGTTCGCGGTGAAGTGGTCGCCGTCCGCGCTCCGGTCGCCCTCCGCGTGGTTGTACTGGCCGGCGAACATGTGCGTACCGACCGGCACCGTCCGTCCCGGCTTCAGCGTCCACCGGTAGACGAGGTAGCCGCCCTTCTCCTGCGCCGAGACGGTGAAGTCCCGCTCCGGCAGGGAGCGCCAGGAGCCGGTGGTGTCGACGCCGCCGGTCTGAGCGATGCGCAGCTCGACCGTGAGCGAGGAGAGCGGCTGTGTCGTCCTGAGCGTCACATTGCTCTGCGCCCAGTAGGCGTTGCTGTGCGGGTCGACGGCGCCGTCCGCCCACAGCGGCCCGTCCTCGGTACGCGGCTCGGGTACGCGACCCGGCACCGCCGGGGCCGGGGCCGAGGCGGACGGGACCGGGGAAGCGGCCACCTGCCCGCCCCGCGTCTGCCCGCCGCCCGCCGAAGCGACGGCGTACGCCCCGACGGCCAGCACACCGCAGACCGCCGCCGTCGCCCCGATCACCCGCAGCCACGGCAGCGGACCCGGCGGAGTACGGGCGGAGGGAGCCTCTGCCATCCCTCGTTCGACCCGGGCCAGCATCCTCTCCCGGTCGGGCCGGTGCGCCTCGGCAGCCGCACGCAGCCGCTCACGCAGCTTGTCGTCCATCAGTGCCTTCCTCCGCCGCGCTGCGCCGCGACAGCCACCTGCACCTGCGCGGCGGGCGTATCGGGACCGAGCAGCCGCTGCAGCTCCGCCACGGCGCGCGAGGTCTGGCTCTTCACCGTGCCCACCGATATCCCCAGCACCAGCGATGTGTCCCGCTCCGACAGGTCGAAGGCGTGCCGCAGCACCACGCACGCCCGCTTGCGGAACGGCAGCCTGCGCAGCGCCCCCTGTACGTCGACGACCGTCGACACATCCGGATCGTCGACCCCGTACCCGTCCCCGCTCCCGCGCGGCGCCGAGAACAGGGCGATCCTGCGACGCTCGCGCACGGCGCTGCGGATCCGGGTCCGGGCGAGGTTCGCGACGACGCCGCGGGCGTACGCGACGGGATGGTCGGCCTTCCTGACCCGGTCCCAGCGATGCCAGAGCGCCAGCAGCGCATCGGCTGCCAGATCGTCCGCGGCGTCGGCCTCGCCGGTCAGCAGATGGGCGAGCCGGGCGAGTTCGGCGTAATGGGCTTCGAAGAACTCATGGAACTCGGCGGCAGCGGCATCGTCGACGACTGTGCCCACGGGTACCTCTCTGTGCACTCGTTCCCTGTACGCGCGTTGTCCCGCTGTGTACGTTCCCCGGTACCGCTCGCGGGGCGCGGGCGGGGCGCGAGCGTACCAGCGCACCCCGGAAGCGCTTCGACTCGGGTGCGTGACCCCAGTAAGGCGTAACACAGCGAAAACCTGAAGACCCCGTGTCCGAAGGAACAATCCAGCTACCCACCGAGGGACCTTCACGCACCCAGGAGCGCCCATGCCGGAAAGCACCGTGCAACGCAACGCCGTCGACCGCTACTTCGCCATCAGCGATCGCGGCTCGACCTTCGGACGCGAGATACGTGGCGGCTTCGCCACCTTCTTCACCATGGCCTACATCCTGGTCCTCAACCCGATCATCCTCGGCTCGGCCGAGGACAAGTTCGGCGCGCATCTCTCCGGTCCCCAACTCGTCACCGCCACCGCCCTGGTGGCCGCCGTGATGACCGCGATCATGGGGCTCGGCGGCAATCTGCCGCTCGCCATCGCCGCCGGACTCGGACTCAACGCCGTCGTCGCGTTCCAGATCGCACCGCTGATGAGCTGGCCCGACGCGATGGGCCTGATCGTCATCGAGGGGCTGCTGATCTGCGTCCTGGTCGTCACCGGGCTGCGCGAGGCCGTCATGCAGGCCATCCCGCCCGCCCTCAAGCAGGCGATCAGCGTCGGCATCGGGCTCTTCATCGCGTTCATCGGCTTCATCGACGCGGGCTTCGCCACCCGCATCCCCGGCGACACCGGTTCCGTCCCCGTCCAGCTCGGTGCCACCGGGCAGCTCTCCGGCTGGCCGGTCCTGGTCTTCTGTCTCGGTGTGCTGCTGACCGTCGCGCTGCTGGCCCGGAAGGTGAAGGGCGCCATCCTCATCAGCATCGTCGTGATGACGGCCGTCGCGATCGTCATCAACGAGATCGCCGACATCGTCCCGGCCGCCTGGGGGCTGACCGTCCCGTCCGTCCCCGACGACATCGTGGCCGCGCCGGACTTCGGGCTCGTCGGCTCCTTCAGCCTCTTCGGGGCGTTCCAGCAGACCGGCGTACTCACCATCGTCCTGCTGGTCTTCACCCTGATCCTCAGTGACTTCTTCGACACCATGGGCACCGTCGTCGGCATCTCGAACGAGGCCGGGCTCCTCGACGAGGAGGGCAAGGTCCCGAACCTCGGCCGGGTCCTGCTCATCGACGGCGCCGCGGCCGTGGCGGGCGGCGCGGCCTCCGCCTCCTCCAACACGTCCTACATCGAGTCCGCGGCCGGCGTCGGCGAGGGCGCCCGCACCGGCTTCGCCTCCCTGGTCACCGGCGCGCTGTTCGCCGTCGCCCTGTTCCTCACCCCGCTCGCCACGGTCGTCCCGGCCCAGGCCGCCGCACCTGCTCTGATCGCCGTCGGCTTCCTGCTGATGGCACAGGTCCGGCACATCGACTGGGAGCGGTACGAGATCGCCATCCCGGCCTTTCTCACGATCGCCGTGATGCCCTTCACGTACTCGATCACCAACGGCATCGGGGCGGGCTTCCTCGCCTACGTCGTCATCAAGACCGTCCTCGGCAAGGCGCGCGAGGTGCACTGGCTGCTCTGGGGCACCTCGGCGCTGTTCGCTGTGTACTTCGCGATCGACCCGATCGAGCAGCTGCTCGGCGTGAAGTAGCAGCTGTGGCGGCGCGATCTCCGGCCGGTCAGGTACCGAACGCCCGCGCCGCCCCGCACAGCCCGTCGTCCGTCCGGCACGGAGCCCCGGCCACCGTGCCGGACGGACGCCTCCTCATCCCTTGAGCGCCGCCTTCATCATCTTCTGCGCGATCGGCGCCGCCAGTCCGTTGCCGCTGACCTCGGAGCGCGCCGAACCCGAGTCCTCGACGACCACGGCGACCGCGACCTCCTTGCCGGTGGACTTGTCCTTCGCGTACGAGGTGAACCAGGCGTACGGGGTGTTGCTGTTGCCCACTCCGTTCTGCGCGGTGCCGGTCTTGCCGCCGACCTCCGCCCCGTCGATCCGGGCGTTGGTGCCGGTGCCCTGCTCGACGACGGTGACCATCGCGCTGCGCAGCTGCTCGGCGGTCGAGGCGGAGACGACCCGCTTCGTGTCACCGTCCGCGAACTTCTGCAGGGCGTTGCCGTCCGAGTCCGTCACCTCGGACACCATGTGCGGCGCCGCCAGCTCACCGCCGTTGGCGAGGGCCGCGGAGACCATCGCCATCTGCATCGGGGTCGCGGTGACCTCGAACTGGCCGATGCCGGTCAGCGCCGTCGACGACTTGTCCATGCCGGACGGATAGACGCTCTTCGAGGCGCGCACCGGCACATCCAGCTTCTCCGCGTTGAAGCCGAACTTCTCCGCCATCGCCCTCACCTTGTCCTCACCGAGATCGGCGGCGACCTTCGCGAAGACGTTGTTGCAGGAGTACTGGAGCGCCGTACGCAGGGTGGCGTTCTCGCAGGGGGCGGAGGCGCTCTCGTTCTTCAGGACCGTGGAGGTGCCGGGCAGCGTGTACGGGTCGGGGCTGTCCGTGCGCTCGTCGACCGAGCTGTAGAGGCCGTTCTCCAGCGCCGCCGACGCCACCACCAGTTTGAACGTCGAACCGGGCGCCAGCGGCTGCCGCAGCGCTCGGTTGACCAGCGGCTTGTCCGGGTCGGAGAGCAGGTCCTGCCAGGCGTCGCCGTCCGATGTCCCGCTGATCCTCGACGGGTCGTACGAGGGGGTGGAGACCATCCCCAGGATCTGTCCGGTCTTGGGGTCGATGGCGACGGCCGCGCCCTTGTCGTCGCCGAGCGCCTGGTACGCCGCCTTCTGCACGTCCGGGTCGATCGTCGTCAGCACACTGCCGGGCGCCGCCTGCTTGCCGGTCACCACGTCGAGGGGGCTCTTCAGCCGGTCGTCGGTGCCGTCGAGCACATGGCTGTAGATCCCTTCGAGCTGGGTGGCGCCGTACGCCTGCGAGCTGTACCCGGTGACGGCGGCATAGAGGTCGCCCTGTGTGTATGTGCGCTTGTACGCGAGATCGCCGCCCTGGGTCCCCTTCGATCCGGTGACCGGTGATCCGGCCACGATGATGTCGCCGAGCGGCTGCGCGTACTGCGCGATGGTCTGCCGCCGGTTGTGGTCGTCGTCCGCGAGGGCTCGGGCCTGGTACGCCTGCACCCAGGTCGCCCGCCCCAGCAGGGCGAGGACCAGCAGCAGACAGAAGACCGAAGCGCGCCTGATTGTTCTGTTCATCCCGCTGGAGGGACGAGCGGGGCCGGCCGGCGCGTTCCCGTCCGTGCCGCTTCTCACCGATTTTTCAGACTGCCGGACCGGCCGCAGCCGCACGGCGCGGACCCGTCACCGGGTCGTGGAGCGGCCTTCGTCCGGTGCCCGGCCGGCCGTGGGTGCCAGCGTGAAGAGCAGCTCGTCGGTCAGCTCGCCGCGGGCGTGCGCGAAGCCCCGGTCCTTGCCCGTGACGGTGAAGCCGCACTTCTCCAGCACCCGGCGCGAACCGGTGTTGTCGACCGCCGCCCGGGCGTGCAGCGGGCGTTCCGGCACGGCGTCCAGCAGCGCCCGCAGCGCGGCGGTCGCGAGCCCGCGGCCCCAGTGTGCCCGGTCGATCCAGTAGGTGACCTGGCGGTCGCCCTCGGGCCCGTACACCCCGGCGTTGCCGACCACCGCGCCGTCGGCGAGCACCGTCCGCATCACGATCGTCGGGTCGGCCAGGAGCCGCGTCCAGTGGGCGTCGAACGCGGCCCGGTCGGTGGGGTCCTCGCTGGTGAAGGCGGCCGTGCGGACCGACTCCGGATCGCACATGTACGCGTAGAACAGCGGCAGATCGCTGCCGCGCACCTCGCGCAGGGTCACCTCGGCCGCGCTCATCGGTCAGAGCCTCCGGGTGGCGAGTGTCAGCCGGTCCCGCGCGTCGAAGAGCGCGTCCTTGACCATCTGCTCGTGCGCGGGGGTGAGCCGGGCGACCGGCACCGAGCAGCTGATCGCGTCGCGCGCCGGGGTCCGGTACGGGATCGCGATGCCGAAGCAGCGCAGCCCCAGGGTGTTCTCCTCGCGGTCCACCGCATACCCCTGCTCGCGGATGACGTGCAGCTCCTCGATGAGCTTCTCGCGGTCGGTGAGGGTGTGCTCGGTCAGCGCGGGCAGCGTCTCCGGCAGCATCTTGCGGACCTGCTCGTCGCTGTGGGTGGCCAGCAGCGCCTTGCCGAGCGAGGTGGAGTGGGCGGGCAACCGGCGGCCGACGCGGGTGAAGGGACGCAGATAGTGCTGGGACTGCCGGGTGGCGAGATAGACCACATTCGTACCGTCGAGGCGGGCCAGGTGGATGGTCTCCGTGGTGTCGTCGGAGAGCCGGTCCAGCGTCGGCCTGGCGGCCGCGACGACCTCGTCGCCGTCGATGTACGAGGTGCCGACCAGCAGGGCCCGCACGCCGATGCCGTACCGCGTCCCCGTCGCGTCGGTCTCCACCCAGCCCAGCTCGACCAGGGTGCGCAGCAGCATGTAGAGGCTCGACTTGGGGTAGCCGACGGCTTCCTGCACAGCCGCCAGCGAATGCATACCGGGCCGCCCGGCGAAGTACTCGAGCAGCTCCACCGTCCGTACCGCGGACTTGACCTGTGCCCCACCTGACTCGGCAACCGACATCGCCCTACGCCCCTTCCAGCCCACTTGCGAAACCCTGCGACTTCTTGCCAACACGGAACGCCCGGAAATAGAGTCCCTACATATTCACGATCAGGAACTCTGTTCAGAATACCGAACAACTTCTGATGTGTGGCAGTGGAGCGGAAGGAAACACGGTGGCAGCAGCACCAGTCTGGAGCGTCGACCCCCGCACCGGGAACCCGCGTGAGCAGGTTGCGGTGGAGGCTACAGCGGAGGAGGTCGACCGCGCTGTCAGGGCGGCACATGCCGTACGGGACTCGCTCGCCGACCGCACCGTACGCGCCGCCTTTCTGCGTACCGCGGCCGATCTGCTCGCCGAGGCCGGCGAGCACGTGATCGAGGCAGCCGACGCGGAGACCGCGCTCGGCCCGGCCCGGCTCACCGGTGAGCTCGCCCGCACCGCAGCCCAGTTGCGGGCCTTCGCGGAAGTCGTCGACGAGGGCGCCTTCCTCGACATCCACATCGACCACGCGGACGCCACCCGGACCCCGCCGTGGCCCGACCTGCGCCGCTACAAGATCCCGCTCGGCGTCGTCGCCGTCTACGCGGCCAGCAACTTCCCGCTCGCCTTCTCCGTGCCCGGCGGCGACACCGCCAGCGCCCTGGCGGCCGGCTGCCCGGTCGTCGTCAAGGCGCACCCCGACCACCCCGCCACCTCCGAGCTGTGCGCCTCCGTGCTGCGCCGGGCCGCCGCCAAGGTGGGCCTGCCCGAGGACGTACTGATCCTGGTGCACGGCTTCGAGGCGGGCGTCGAGCTGGTCAAGCACCCGCTCGTGGCCGCCGCCGGCTTCACCGGCTCGATCCGCGGCGGGAGGGCGCTGTTCGACGCGGCGGCCGCCCGGCCCACCCCGATCCCGTTCCACGGCGAGCTCGGCTCCCTCAACCCCGTCGTCGTCACCGAGGCGGCCGCCGCCGAGCGCGGCGAGCAGATCGGTGCCGGGCTTGCCGGCTCGATGACCATGGGCGCGGGCCAGTTCTGCACCAAGCCCGGCTTCGTCCTGGCCCCGGCGGGCGAGACCGGCGACCGGCTGCTGAAGTCGCTGACCGACGCGGTCAGCGACAGCGAGGCCGCGGTCATGCTCGACCACCGGATGCGGGACGCCTTCGTCGCAGGCGTACGGGCCCGGGCCGAACTCCCGGACGTGGACGCCCCCGTCACCCCCGGTGCGGGCGGCGACCACACCGTCTCCGCGGGCTTCCTGACCGTACCGGCGCACCTGCTGGCCACCGAGGGCCCGCACGACGCGCTCCTGGAGGAGTGCTTCGGCCCGGTCACCGTCGTGGCCCGGTACGCCTCCGAGGACGAGATCACCGCCGTCCTCTCCCGGCTCCCCGGCAACCTCACCGCCACTCTCCAGATCGCCGAGGAGGGCGCCGACGCCGACGCCCCCGGACTCCTCGCGGCCCTCACCCCGCTGGCCGGCCGGGTCCTCGTCAACGGCTGGCCGACCGGTGTCGCGGTCGCCCCCGCCCAGCACCACGGCGGCCCCTACCCGGCCACCACCTCCACCTCCACCTCGGTCGGCGCCACCGCGATCGAACGCTGGCTGCGCCCGGTCAGCTACCAGACGACGCCGGAGGCCCTGCTGCCGCCGGAACTGCGCGAGAACAATCCGCTGGGCCTGCCGCGCCGGGTGGACGGACGCCGCGCATGACGCTGAGCCTTCCCGAACTCCCCTTTGAGCTGCGGTCGTTCGGCCCGGAGGGACAGTGGTCGTACGAGGGCGGTGTGCTGACCGGGCGGGCGGGCGTCCGGCAGGACCGGTTCGTACCGCCCGGCGGCGACGCCCTCGACCCGGCGAGCGACGCACCACGCCTGCTGGGCGTGGCACCGGACGGCGACTTCCAGCTGATCGCCCGGGTGAACGTCGGCTTCGCGGCGGCCTTCGACGCCGGGGTGCTCTATCTGCACGTCGGGGAACGGGAATGGGCGAAACTCTGCCTGGAACTCTCCCCGGCCGATCCCACCATCTGCACGGTCGTCACCCGCGGCCGCTCCGACGACGCCAACGCCTTTGTCGTGGACGGCGAAAGCTGCTGGCTGCGGCTCAGCCGCAACGGCAGCGCGTTCGCCTTCCACGCCTCGGCCGACGGCGAGAAGTGGACCTTCGTCCGCGTCTTCGCCCTCGGTGACGCGGACGGGGCGGCAGCCGCGTCGGTCGGCTTCCTCGTCCAGTCGCCGACCGGCGAGGGCTGCGAGGCGTCGTTCGACCGGATCACCTTCCGGCCGACGGGGCTCGACGATCTGCGCGACGGCAACTGAGCCGCCTCGCAGACGCGTCGACCCATCCGGCACCCCGTCGTCCCCGTACAGGGCAGAGCCCGCTCCGTCCGTCGTCGCACCGGTGACCGGCGGAGCGGGCGACGGGAAGACCCGAGGCGTGTCCGCGGTCGTGTCCGCACGGTCCGTCCAGACGGCCGCCGCGGTCCGTAGTGCGGGTGCGCGGCAGCCGGTGCAACCACGGGCCGATCCGCGCGCGTCCCTCCCCGCATGATCAGAACCGCCACACCCACCGATCTCGACGCCGTCGTCCGGCTGCACACCGAGGCCCGCGCCACGTACTACCGGGGCCACCTCCCGGAGGAGGAGTACGCGGGCGCCGCCGAGGTCGGCCGCAGCCGCGACGGCTGGTCCCGCGCGATAGACCGCCCGGACGCCACCGTGCTCTGCGCCGAACGGGACGGGACCCTCGCCGGCGTCGCGGCCTTCGCCGTACGCGACGGCGTCATGCACCTCACCCAGCTCCATGTCTCCCCGTCCCACTGGCGAACGGGAATCGGCACCGAACTCCACACCGCCTGCGTCGACGCCTGGCGGCAGGCCGGAGTGGACAGCGCCCGGCTGGAAGTCTTCGTGCACAACACCCGCGCCCGGTCCTTCTACGCCGACCGGGGCTGGACCCCCGATCCCGACCACCCGCGCGCCGGCACCCATCTGGTCCTGCGCCTCACGGTGAGCTGACGGCGACCGTCCTCGCCAGGGCCTCACCACGCCCCCTTGGGACCGGAGTTGGGCCCTGGGGCCCAAGACTCCAACCCACAGCGCCCCTAGCCTGAACGGGCATCACTCTGCTTGTCGGCAGGTCTGGTTGGGGGAGACAAGGCATGTCCGCGATCGGTGGCATACCCGCATACGGAGGTGACGCTCCGGCGCCGGGTGAGGGGCGACGGGAGCTGCCACGGGCACTCGGAGCGGCCCGCATCCTGCTGCATGTCCTGTTCGGCGCCACCGTGCTGGGCGGCCTCGGGCTGTTCGGCTCCGCGCTCGCCGCGGACGCGATGGGCGGCGTGGTCATCGGCCTCGCGCTGTACGGGGCCGTGCCCGGAGTCGTGGGCTGGATGCTCTCGCGACGCGCCTGGACCGGCGGCAGAGGCGTATGGGGCGGCCTGATCGCCGTACAGGTGTGGCTGATCCTCGGCGGCCTCGCCAACGTTGCGAACGGGTCGGTGCACGGCTTCACCCAGTTGTTCCTGCCCGTACTGATCCTGGTGTTCCTCACCCGGACGCAGAGCCGTGAGTGGTTCCGGCTGCCGGCGCGGGCCCGGGAGGACAAGCCCGAGTTCTCGTTCTCCCACATGATTACCTGGCGGCGGGACCGGGGGCAGACGGCTCTGGAGTACCTGGGCC
Source organism: Streptomyces sp. NBC_00353 (assembly GCF_036108815.1). Lineage (NCBI taxonomy): Bacteria > Bacillati > Actinomycetota > Actinomycetes > Kitasatosporales > Streptomycetaceae > Streptomyces > Streptomyces sp. NBC_00353. Next base: position 7,515,205 of record NZ_CP107985.1, read on the forward strand.
TGGTCCTGATCGTCGTGGCGCTCATCGGCGCGCTGGTGCTGAGCGGAGTCGGCGGCCAGATCACGGACCGCCTCCAGGCGGCGATCTGCTCGCTCACGGGTACGTCGTGCGAGGTGACGGGCACCGGCAGCGACACGGTCGGGGCCGGTAAGACCGCGGGCGGTTCGGACGGGGGCGGTTCGGACGCGGGGGGCAGCGCCGTCGCCGGGGGTTCGGACTCGGGCGGCGCCGACAACGGCGGCGCCGTCGCCGGTGGCACGGATGCGGGATCCACCGGCACGGGTGGTACGAACGGCACCGGCGGATCCGACGGCGGTGGTGCGAACGGCACCGGTACGGGCGGTGCGAACGGCACCGGTACGGGCGGTGCGAACGGCACCGGTACGGGCGGTGCGAACGGCACCGGTACGGGCGGTGCGAACGGCACCGGTACGGGCGGTGCGAACGGCAGCGGCGGATCCGACGCCGGTGGTGCGAACGGCGCCGGCGGCTCCACCGGCGGGACAGCGAACGGGGGCGCCGACGGAGGCTCCACCACCGGATCCGGCGGCGGCACCGGCGGACCCGACGGTCCGGGCACCGACACCTACCCCGAGACCAGCACCGAGCCCGAGGCCACGTACGACACCCCCGTCTCGGACGCGGACTCCGACGACTCCGGCGACTCCGGGAACGACGGCGACAAGAAGGAGGACTGCGGCGGCTGGGGCTTCTTCGGCTGTGCATGGGACCGCACCACCCAGGTCGTCAAGGGCCTCGCCGTCGACGGCGTCTGGGGTGATGTCACCGGCATCATCGACCTGTTCAAGCCCGAGACCTGGTCCGGCCTGGCCGACTACGGCAAGCAGCTGGGCAGCACGTGGATGCAGGACTCCAAGGACGCCGGGAGCAAGTGGGACAAGGGCGACTACCTCGGTGCGCTCGGCGACTGGGGCAAGGCCTCGGTCAACACCGTCGTGAAGGTCGGCGACGACATGTTCGTCGGCGACGAGGTACGGGACCGCTGGAACAACGGCGAGAAGACGCGGGCCGTCACCGATGTCGTCTGGAACATCGGATCGCTCTTCATCCCCGGCTACGACGTCGCGAAGGTCGTCGGCAAGGCCAGCAAGCTCGGCAAGCTCGGCAAGGTCGCCGCGAAGGTGGCCGAAGCCGCCGAGAATGCCGGCAACGCGGCGCGCCGCGCCCGTAAGGCCGCTGAAGTCGGAGACATCGACGGGGTCCGCAAGGCGGCCAAGGAGGCCGACGAGGCGGCGGACGAAGCAGAGGATGCGGCGCGCAAGACGGGTTGCAGCATCGCCCTCGGCCCCCGGGTGCGCTACGGCGGTTACGGTGGGATCTCCGGGGCCGGAACCGGGGTGCTCGCCGCAGGGCCCCCGAACCATGTGATCCTCGCCGACGACGGCTGCGACAAGGCCGCCGAGGCCAAGGCGAAGGAGGCCCGGGAGCAGGAGCGGGCCGCCTGGACGGACAAGAAGCGCGCCGAGGAGAAGGATCGCGCGGCCAAGGCTCTGGCGAGCAAGAAGCCGTATCCCGATCCCAAGCGCAACGACACTTCGGACCCCCGCAATTACAACCCGCCGGACTGGGCCAAGGACCTCAAGGACCCGGAACTGGGGTCCGCCGACCTCGGCGACGGCTACTGGGCGAGCCGCGACCGCAACCCTCCGCCCAACTGGGAGAACGAGTCCTGGCTGCGTTACCAGGAGCAGGTCACCGGCACCAAGCGCGGCAAGGAGTACGTCGTCGCACACCCCGACGAGGGTGTACCGCAAGTGGAGTACGACGGCTGGGACTCCGGCAGGCAGACGTTCCTGGAGGCCAAGAACGGCTACGAGAGCTACCTCTCGGATACCGACAAGGGATCGCTGACACCGTCCGGCAAGAAGAAATTCATCGACGAGGCGCAGCGACAGATCGATGCGTCCGGGGGCCGCGCCGTCGAATGGCACTTCTCCAACCCGGACGTGGCCAAGGCTGCCCGCAAGGCGTTCCGGGAAGAGGGGAAACGGATCAAGGTCGTCTACACCAAGCAGCACCCGAGCAACAGCACCAGGAAGCCCGGGGCGTTCGACTGATGCTCCGCGCGGCAGGCACTAGCCTGGCTCGGGCGGTGACTCTGGCCGGCCCGGCGGACGACAGATGACGGAGACTGGACATGCGGCGTGTGGTGCGGGGCTTCTGGGGGCCCCGGGAGGAGTCGGTCGATTCGGTGGCCCGACGGTGGGAGTTCACGCTGGACCGGCTTGCCGAGAGCCTTCCGGCGGCCGGCTCGGGGGCAGGGTGGACCTGGCGGCAGATCCACTCGTCCGGGCCCGCCACCGACCTCGTGCCGGACAAGGACTCCCTCCTTGCCGCTCTGCACGCGGTCCGGGAAGCCGACGGCTGGTCGGCCCGTGTCGGGTTCGGGCTGCGGCTCGTCCTCGCGGGTCAGCCGGACTGGACGATCGAGGTCAGTGGAAACGGGGGCGGCACCTCGGAGTTCCTCCTCCAGTCGATGGTGATCGGCATCAAATCTCCGGACACCGCCGAGATCCCCGATGCGGATCTCCTCGGGGTCGTCGCCGAGGGGTGGGAGCCGGACTTCGGTGATGTGACCGACGACGACGTGCTCGACGCCCTTGAGGACGATGCCGGTTTCGCTGTCGGTGAGCCGTGCGTCGGCTGGGTGGGCTGTCTCTCCCCGTCACGTGCGGCCCTCCTGCCGGAGGCCATGACGGCCGCCGGAAGGGAGCTGCGCAGCGGCGGTGTGCTTCTCGCCATTGCGCCACGTAGTGACGTCGAAGGAGTCGTCCGGGCCAACCTGCAACTGCGTGATGCCGGTGCGCTGCAGCCTCTGCCCAGCCCGATGGACCGGGCCACGCTGTGACTGCCCGGGCCGGGGAGACATTCGAACTCGGCCGGGCGGTCTCCGACATCGAGGCGCTGCTCGCCGGACCCGTACCGGCGACCGGACCGACGGACAGCCAGGGGGACCCGGTCACGGGGGAGTGGATCGCCACCTCGGGCGAGGGTTTCCGGATCCTTCCGCTCTGGGAGAGCGACAGCCTCGTCGGCGTGTACGCGCCCGAGTGGAATGACGCGGACGAAGCCGCCTGCGGGCATCTGGACGACCTCGTGGCGGAATTGGACCGTCGATGGGGTGCTCACCGGAAGGTGGGCATGCGGGTGCCAATCTTCCGGAAGATTGCGGACGAGCCCATGCCGCCGCTCTTCCAGGCACTGTGCCACAAGGACTGCCTCGGCGATCTGTCGGTGTGGGGGCCGGTGGCCGCCGGCCCCGGCGCCGCGGACGTGTGGGTCGCGGCCTCCGTCAACCAGTGCGACGGCGACGCCCCGATGATCATCGTGGCCCTTGTCAGCGACCGCCCGATCGTCGAGCTGCAGGATTAGCAGCCGACCGCCTTCCGGCTCGGTCGGGAATGACAGGGTCCGGGCGCGTGTTCACCGGAGGAGCGGAGGGTGCCTCCGCGCTGCCCTCGCACAACCGTGCCGGGGCAGCGGCACGATCCATCTGTACAACGGCCTGGAGAGAAGAAGAGTCATGCGCGTCGAGATCTGGAGCGACATCGCCTGCCCCTGGTGCTACATCGGCAAGGCCCGCTTCGAGAAGGGCCTGGCGGGGTTCGCCCATCGCGACCAGGTCGAGGTCGTGCACCGGTCCTTCGAGCTCGACCCGGGCCGCGCCAAGGGCGACACCGCCCAGGTGATCGACATGCTGGCGCAGAAGTACGGGCGTACCCGTGAGGAAGCCCGGTCCATGGAGGCGAACGTCGCGGCCAACGCGCACGCCGAAGGGCTCGGCTACCGGACCGAGGGGCGCGACCACGGAAACACCTTCGACATCCACCGGCTGCTCCACCTCGCCAAGGCCCGCGGACGCCAGGACGAGCTGCTGACGCTCGCCTACCGGGCGAACTTCGCCGAGGAGCGGTCCGTCTTCGACGCCGAGGTGCTGATCGAGCTCGCCCTCGAGGCCGGGCTCGACGGCGACGAGGCGCGGGCCGTGCTCGCCGACCCGGAGGCGTACGCGGCCGAGGTCCGGGCCGACGAGCAGGAAGCGTCCGAGCTGGGCGCCAACGCCGTGCCGTTCTTCGTCCTCGACCGGCGGTACGGGATCTCCGGCGGCCAGCCCGCCGAGGTCTTCGCGCAGGCGCTCGAGCAGGCGTGGAAGGACCGTCCGCTGACCGCCATCGGCTCGGACGGGGCGGCCTGCGACGCCGACGGGGCCTGCGAGGTTCCGCAGGCCGGCAGCCAGGGCTGACCCTGCGCCGCCCCGGCCGGCCGCTCAACTGCATCGATAAGCATTGCTTGGGGGTACCCCTCAACTCTTCGTGATTGACGATGAGTTGAGGGGCATTCAGGCTGGGCGCATGGAGATCTCCTCGCTCACCCAGGCCGTAGCCGCCGAGTTTGCGCCCAAGTCCACGTATCTCAACACCTCCAGCTGCGGGCTGCTGCCCCGCCGAACCGTCGAGGCGGTGAAGACGCTCGCCGACGAGAACGCCGCGGGCACCGGTGCGGGCGCCGGCAGCTTCGACGCCGTGGACGCCGCACGGACCCGGTTCGCCGGGCTCGTCGGTGTCGGTCCCGACCGGGTCGCCACCGGCAGCTCGGTCGCCGTCCATGTCGGTCTGATCGCGGCGTCGCTGGAGCCGGGCGCCGAAGTGCTGGTACCCGAGGGAGAGTTCAGCTCGGTCGTCGGCCCCCTCGCGGTCCGTGGGGATCTGCGGATGCGGTACGCCCCGCTGGACGCCTTGGCCGAGGCGGTGCGGCCCACGACCGCGCTGGTCGCCCTGTCCTCCGTACAGTCCGCCGACGGCCGGATCGCCGACCTCGACGCGGTTCGCGCGGCGGCCGCCGCGCACGGTGCCCGGGTCCTCCTCGACGCCACCCAGTCCGCGGGCTGGCTGCCGCTGGACGCCGGAGCCTACGACTACACGGTCACGGGCGGCTTCAAGTTCCTGCTCTGCCCACGCGGTACGTCGTTCCTCACCGTCACCGAGGAGGCGCAGGAGACCCTGGCGCCGCTGTACGCGAGCTGGGTGGCCGGCGAGGACCGCTGGAACAGCACGTACGGGCCCGTCGGCCGGCTCGCCGCCACCGCGCGCCGCTTCGACGAGGCGCCCGCCTTCCTCGCCTACCACGGCGCCGAGCGCTCCCTCGCGCTGCTGGCCGAGATCGGCATCGACACCGTGCACGCCCACAACACCGCGCTCGCCGCCCGGTTCCGTACCGCGCTGGCCGGGATCGGCCACGAGCCGGTGCCCGGCCGGTCCGCGGTCGTCGCCGTGCCGGGGCTGGGAGGCCGGGAGTCGGCGCTGGCCCGGGCCGGTATCGCCGTGTCGGTCCGGGCCGGAAATCTGCGGGCGGCCTTTCACCTCTACAACACGCAGGCCGATGTGGACCACGCGCTGGAGGTGCTCGCGGGCTGACCGGTCAGCTGCCTTCCGGGCAGTTCTCGGTCTCCCGGGAGAGGTTCTCCTCGACCTTGGCCAGCAGCCGGGCCAGCTCGGCGCGCTCCGTCGCGTCCAGCCCGGCGAGCGTGCGCTTCTCCAGATTCGTCCAGGCCCGCTCGACATCCAAGTGCAGAGCGCAGCTGTCCTCGCTGGCCTCGACCAGGACGGCCCGCCGGTCGTCCGGGTCGGGGCGGCGGCGGACATGACCGGCCTGTTCGAGCCGCTGGAGCATCTTGGTGACGGTCGACGGATCGAGGTCGGCGGCCTTGATCAGCTCCGACTGGCGTGCCGCGCCCGCGTCCCACAGGTACATCATCAGGAACTCCTGGCCGGGGTAGAGCCCGGCGCACCTGAGCGCTTTGCCGGCGGCGATCCGGTGCAGCCGGGCGACCCGTGAGACGGCATGGCTGACCGGGCCGCCGCGGGCGGCGCTCGGCAGCTCGGTACAGACGGGGTCGACGGGTTCGGCCTTCATGGGGACTCCTCGGGGCGATGCTCCGGCCTGCGGCCTGTCCGGCGGATCGGGCCCTGTCCGGGGCCGGGTCCGGCGCTCTCCACGAACTTTACCTTGGTCGGCCAATCAATGCGCTACAGTGGCGCAGGACGAAATACTTGGCCGACCATGTAAATTTCCTTAGGGGCGTTCATGACCACCGCATTCGACCCGATCGACCTGTCCGGCACCCAGCTCGCCAACCGCATCGCCATGGCCCCGATGACCCGCAGCCGTGCCGGTGACGGCGGTACCGCCACCGATCTCACCGTCGAGTACTACGCCCAGCGCGCCTCGGCCGGTCTCATCATCACCGAGGGCATCCAGCCGTCCGTCGTCGGCCAGGGCTACCCCTTCACCCCGGGTCTGCACAGCGGGGAGCAGGTCGCGTCCTGGCGCAAGGTCACCGACGCGGTGCACGCCGCGGGCGGCCGGATCTTCGCCCAGATCATGCACGCGGGCCGCATCGGCCACCCGGTCCTACTGCCGGACGGACTGACCCCGGTCAGCGCCTCCCCGGTCAAGGCCGACGGTCAGGTCTACACCCACGTGGGACCGAAGGACTTCATCGAGCCGCGTGAGCTGACCGACGCCGAGATCCGGCAGACCGTGGCCGACTTCGCCTCCGCCGCCCGCAACGCCGTCGACGCGGGCTTCGACGGGGTCGAGCTGCACGGTGCCAACGGCTACCTCATCCACCAGTTCCTCGCACCCAACACCAACCTGCGCACCGACGAGTGGGGCGGCTCCGACGAAGCCCGCATCCGGTTCGCCGTCGAGGTGGTCAAGGCCGTCGCCGCCGAGATCGGCGCGGAGCGCACCGGGCTGCGCATCTCGCCCGGAAACGCGTACAACGACATCGACGAGCCCGCACCGGACGCCGTCTACACCGCGCTGGTACAGGAGATCGAGCCGCTCGGCCTGGCCTATCTGCACGTCCTGGAGGCGAAGGAGATCCGCGAGCTGACCCTCGCGCTGCGCAAGCAGTTCTCCGGCACCTTCGTCATCAATGTGCTGACGGACGGACCGACCGGACCGGACGACCACTCGGTGATCGACGACGGAATCGCCGACATCATCTCGTACGGTGCGCTGTTCATCGCCAACCCGGACCTGCCCGCCCGGCTGAAGGCCGGCGGCCCGTTCAACACCCCGGACCCGTCCACCTTCTTCGGCGGGGACGCAAAGGGGTACGTCGACTACCCGGCGCTGGGAGCCTGAAGGCCTACGCCGAATCCCGGCGCACCAGTTCGGTGGGGAGGATCACCGCAGCCGGCTCCTCCCCGCCGATCCGGGCCAGCAGTACCCGTACCATCTCAGCGCTGATCCGGTCCCACGGCTGCCGGATCGTGGTGAGCTCGGGCCGGGACGCGAGCGCCGCCGGCGAGTCGTCGAAGCCGCCGACCGCGACATCCTCCGGCACCCGCCGCCCGCCCTTCTCCAGCGCGGCGAGCACGCCCTGCGCCATCAGGTCGGAGGCGACGAACACCGCGTCGAGGTCCGGGGCCCGCTCCAGCAGCAGTGCGGCGGCCGCCTCGCCGCTCGCCCGGCTGTAGTCGCCCGGGACGATCAGCGCGTCGTCGGCGGGCAGCCCGCACTCGGCGAGCATCTCGCGGTAGCCCGCCAGCCGTTCGACGCCGCCGGGGGTGTCCAGCGGGCCGCTGACCGTACCGATCCGGCGGCGCCCCGACTCGTACAGATAACGCACCATGTCCCGGGCGCCGTCCCGGTCGTCGGCCGCCACATAGCTGACCTTCGAGCCCTGCCCGAGCGGCTTGCCGCAGGCGACGAGCGGGACCCCGGCCTCGTGCAGCCGGGCGGCGACCGGGTCGCCGGAGTGGCTGGAGACCAGCAGCACTCCGTCCACATGACCGGCGATGTAGCGCATGTTCCGGCGGCGTTCCGCCTCGGTTCCCGCGATCATCAGCAGCAGCGGGATGTCGTGCGCGGCCAGCGCGGCGGTGCAGCCCCGCAGCAGCACATTGAAGTTCGGGTCCTCGAAGAACCGCTCCTGCGGCTCGGTGAGCAGGAACGCCACCGAGTCGGAGCGGCCGGTGATCAGCGATCTGGCGTGCCGGTTCACCGTGTAGCCGGTCTTGCGGATCGCGGAGTTGACCGCATCGAGCGCGGCCGGACTCACGTTGTGCCCGCCGTTGAGTACTCGCGAGACCGTGCCGCGCGAGACTCCGGCCTCCCGCGCCACGTCGTGGATGGTCGGCGGCCTGCGGCGTCCCGTGCCGGACTGTCCGTGCCGTCCGGGCTGTCCGGGCTGTTCTGTGCGGCTCATGGTGCATGATCTTTCATCAATGGAAGCCCTGGCGGGGACCGGTCAGGACTTTACGGCGCCGGAGAGCAGGTCGAGGCTCCAGAAGCGCTGGATGACGAGGAACAGCGCGATCAGCGGGACGATTGCCAGCAGCGCCCCCGTAATCACCAGGGTATAGAGGGCCGGGGTGGTGGAGCCCTGCTGGAGCAGGGTGTAGAGGCCCAGGGTGACCGGGAACTTCTCGTCGTCACCGAGCATGATGTACGGGAGCAGGAAGTTGTTCCAGATCGCGACGAACTGGAACAGGAAGACGGTCACCAGACCCGGCAGCATCATCGGCAGGGCGATGGTGCGGAAGATCCGCCACTCGCTGCCGCCGTCCATCCGTCCCGCCTCGATCACATCGCCCGGTACGGCGGAGGCCGCGTAGATCCGGGCGAGATACACCCCGTACGGGGAGAGGATCACCGGCAGCAGGACCGAGAGGTAGGAGTCCGTCAGGTCGGCCTCGGCCAGCAGCAGGTACTGCGGTACGGCGAGGATGACCGGCGGCATCAGCACGCCGGCCAGCAGGATGTTGAAGATGCTCTCCTGCCCGCGGAACCGGTACACGGCCAGGGCGTACCCCGATACCGCGGAGACGGCTGTGGACAGCAGGGCGCCGGCTCCGGCGTAGAACGCCGAGTTGGCCATCCACTTCCAGTACACGCCGTCGCGGTACGCCGACAGATCGGAGACGTTCTGGCGGAAGCCGGTGCCCGGCAGGAAGGTGAAGGTGGAGAACAGCTCGCTGCCGGACTTGGTCGAGGCGACCAGCACCCAGGCGACGGGCAGCAGACAGTAGAGCGCGCCGAGGAGCAGCGCGGCGGTCGGCGCGAGCGCGAAGCGGCGCGAATCCGCGGGGGTGGATGCGAGGCGCGGCGTACTCATCGGGAACCTCCCTTTTCGGTACGGGAGTTGGCCGCCCTGAGGAAGCCGAAGGACAGGACCAGGGTGGCGACGGCGATGATGACCGCCTGAGCGGCCGCCGCGTAGATGTCGTTGTTGACGAAGGCGTCCTGGTAGACCTTCATCAGCGGACTCCAGGTGGTGGAGAGGGAGTTGGTGAGCGGTTTCAGCGTCGTCGGCTCGCTGAACACCTGGAGCGTCGCGATGATCGAGAAGAAGAACGTCAGGACCAGCGACGGCGCCACCATCGGGATCTTGATCCGGAGCGCGATCTGCAGCTGCGAGCAGCCGTCGATCCGTGCCGCCTCGAACACCTCGGCCGGGATCGCCCGCAGCGAGGTGTAGATCACGATCATGTTGAAGCCGGTGCCGCCCCAGACCGCGATGTTGGCGAGGGCGAGATACAGCGGCCCGCCGTCGAGCAGGTCGGGCTGCGGCAGCCCCGCCTTGTCGAGGAGGTAGTAGAAGGGGCTGACGTCCGGGAGATAGAGGAACCCCCACATGAGTGCGGCGACGACACCCGGGATCGCGTACGGAAGGAAGATCGCGAGCCGGGAGAAGCCCCGCAGCCGGAGCCGGTCGGTGTCCAGGAGCAGGGCGAACAGCAGGGCGAGACCGAGCATCACGGGGACGACGATCGCGCCGTAGCCGAGGATGCGCAGCGCGCCGTGCAGCAGTTCCGAGTCGGAGAGCGCACCGGTGTAGTTGGCGAAGCCGGCCCAGATCTCCTCGCGGGCGCCCTTGCCCAGACCGAGCCCCTTGACCTCGGTCCTGCGGAAGCTGAGGTAGAGCGCATACCCGATGGGAAGGGCGAAGAAGAGCAGGAAGAGCACGGTGGCGGGGGCCAGGAAGGCGTACGGGGCGCTCTTGACCCCGTACGCACTCCTGCGGCGTGCGCGTGTCACTCGGAGACCCCGAAGCCCTGCTTCTTGAGGTCGGCGACGGTGGCGTCCTGCATCGCGGTCAGGGCGGGCCCGAAGTCCGACTTGCTCTTGGCGGCCTCGGCGAAGTTGTCCTTGAAGGCGGTGTACGCGACGTTCACGTTCGGGCCCCAGGCGGCGGGGGCGGTGCCCTTCGCGATCTCGGCGGCCTTCGTGTAGAAGTCGGGCTGGTTGGAGAAGTAGTCCGGGGCCTGGGCGAGCGCGCCGCCGGTCTGGGCGGCCGTGGCGGCGGGGTAGATGCCGCTCTCCTTGACCAGTGCGGCCAGCGCCTCGGAGTCCGTGTTCAGCCACTTCGCGAAGGTCGCGGCGGCGGCCTTGTTCTTGGAGTCGTTGGTGACGGCGGTGGAGGAGCCGCCCCAGCTGCCGGTGACGTTCTGGCCGGCCGTCCACTGGGGGAGCGGGGCCATGGCCCACTTGCCCTTGGTGTCGGGCGCCGCCGTGGTGAGGGTGCCGGGCGCCCAGACCGCGCTGACCCAGGCGATCTGCTTGCCGGTGTTGAGCGCCTTGTTCCAGGCCGGGGTGTACATCGGCTGGTTGTCGACGGCGCCCTCCTTGACCAGACCGCCCCAGAAATCGGCGACCTTCTGCGTGGCGGCGTCGTCGATGGCGACCTTCCACTTGTCGCCGCCGGTGGTCCACCACTTCGCTCCGGCCTGCTGGGCGAGGCCCGCGAAGAGACCGGAGTCGTTCGAGGAGAACGTGGTGAGGTCCTTGCCCGGCGCCTTCTTCTTCAGCGTGCGGGCCGTCTCGGCGAACTCGTCCCAGGTGGTGGGCACGGACAGGCCGTACTGCTCGAACAGGTCCTGGCGGTAGTAGAACATCAGCGGGCCGGAGTCCTGCGGCACGGCGTACAGGGCGTCCGATCCGAGGGTCGTCTGCTGCCAGATGCCGTCGGCGAACTTGCCCTTCGCGTCGCCCGCCTCCTTGGATATGTCGGCGAGCACGTCGTTGGAGACCAGGGTGGGGAGCGCCTGGTACTCCGCCTGAACCAGGTCGGGGGCCTTGTGGGCCTTGGCCGCCGTGATGATCTTGGTGACCAGGTCGTCGCCCGACGCCTGCTTCTTCACCGTGACCTTGATGCCGGTCTTCTTGCCCTCGCCCGCGTTCCAGATGTCCGCGACCTTGTCCAGGCCGGGCGCCCAGGCCCAGTAGGTGAGTGAGACGGGACCGGATGCGGCCGGGCCGTCCCCGCCGTCGTCGTCCGACGAGCCGCAGCCCGAGAGCAGGCCGGTGGCGGCGAGTGCGGCGGCCGTGGACACCGCGACGATGCGGTACTTCATGGAATTCTCCCCTGACGAGAAGCGAGGGTGCAGCGCCGAGATGCGCTGTGAGCGTTCACAGTAGAGAAACGAATCCGACACTTGTCAATGGTTGTTGCTGTGCGGTTATGTTGGATCTGCGCCACCGAGAATGTGTGTGCACGTTCCCAGAAGTTGTACCAAAGAGCCCAGGAGACCCCTATGCCGCACACCGCGCCCGAGCCTGCCCCGCACGGTCTGCGCCGGCTCGCCTTCGGCGGCGACTACAACCCCGAGCAGTGGCCGGAAGAGGTCTGGCACGAGGACGTGGCCCTGATGCGGGAAGCCGGCGTGACCATGGTCAGCGTCGGGATCTTCTCCTGGGCACTTCTCGAACCGGAGCCCGGCGGCTACGACTTCGGCTGGCTCGACCAGGTCCTCGATCTGCTGCACGGGGCCGGCATCCGGGTCGACCTCGGCACCCCCACCGTCGCCCCGCCCGCCTGGTTCTACCGCGCCCACCCCGAGGCCCTTCCGGTCAGCCGCGAGGGTGTCCGCTACGCCTTCGGTTCACGCGGCGCGATCTGCCACAGCAACCCCGCCTACCGGTCGGCCGCGGCGAACATCACCGAACAGCTCGCCCGCCGGTACGCAGACCATCCGGCGCTCGCGATGTGGCACGTCCACAACGAGTACGGCGTTCCGGTGAGTGCCTGCTACTGCGACAACTGCGCCGCCCACTTCCGCCGCTGGCTGGCCGGCCGCCACGGCGGCGTCGACGCCGTCAACGAAGCCTGGGGCACCGCCTTCTGGGGCCAGCGCTACCGCAGCCTCGACGAGATCGACCCGCCCCGTGCCACTCCGACCGTCGCCAACCCGGCGCAGCGCCTGGACTACGCCCGCTTCGCCGACGCCACCATGCGCGAGAACTTCTGCAGCGAACGGGACATCCTGCACCGCCTCGCCCCCGGTATCCCGGTCACCACCAACTTCATGACCGCTCTCAGCCAGTGCGACTCCGTCGACTACTGGGCCTGGGGCCGCGAGACCGACCTCGTCACCAACGACCACTATCTGATCACCGACGGCCGCCGCACCCATGTCAACCTCGCGATGGCCGCCGACCTCACCCGATCCGTCGCGGGCGGCGCACCCTGGCTGCTCCTGGAGCACTCCACCAGCGGCGTCAACTGGCAGCCCCGCAACCCCGCCAAGCGCCCGGGCGAGATGGCCCGCAACAGCCTCGCCCATGTCGCGCGCGGCTCCGACGGGGCCATGTTCTTCCAGTGGCGGCAGTCCCGCAGCGGCGCGGAGAAGTTCCACTCGGCGATGGTGCCGCACGCCGGTACGGACTCCCGGGTGTGGCGGGAGGTCTCCGGGCTCGGCGCCGACCTCGGCCTGCTGAGCGGCATCCGCGGGACCCGAACCGTCGCGGACGCGGCCATGCTCTGGGACTGGCAGTCCTGGTGGGCGCAGAAGCTGGAGTGGCGCCCGAGCGAGGACCACGACGCCCGCGAGCGCGCCGACACCTTCTACGCCTCGATGTACGACCGTCACCTCACCGTCGACTTCGCCCACCCGGACGCCGATCTCTCCGGGTACCCGCTGGTCGTCGTCCCGGCCCTCTACCTCGCCACCGAGGAGACCGGCCGGAACCTCCGGAGCTACGTCGAGAACGGCGGCACGCTCGTCGTCTCGTACTTCTCCGGCATCGTCGACACCCATGACGCCGTGCACCCGGGGCCGTACCCCGGCGCCCTGCGGGACGTACTCGGGCTGACCATCGAGGAGTTCTCCCCGCTCGGCGAGGGCGGGACGGTCCGCCTGATCACGCCCGAAGGCAACACCGCAGGCCCGGAGCTGACCGGAGACCTGTGGTCGGACGTGGTGGTCGCGCGCGGCGCCGAGACCGTCTGGTCGTACGCCGACGGCATTCCCGCGGGCCGCCCCGCCGTCACCCGGCACCGCCTGGGCAGGGGCACCGCCTGGTACATCTCCACCCGGCTGTCCGGACCCCATCTCGACGCCGTCCTCGACCGAGCCTGTGACGACGCGCGGATCGCGCCGCGCACCGGTCTCCCGCACGACGTCGAGGTCGTACGCCGCACCGGTGACAGCGGCACGTACCTCTTCGCGATCAACCACACCGGGGACGACGCGAAGGTGCCGCTCGACGGCCCCGGCACCGAGCTCCTCACCGGCGAGCACACCGTGGGCCATCTCGCCGTTCCGGCGGGCGCGGTCCGGGTCGTACACCTCGACGGCTGAGTCGCCCCATCCCCACAATTCCCGCACAGCGGTCGAAGGGACATCGACGATGTACGGAAACGGCCGCGGTCTCGGCGCCGAGTACCGGGAGCCCGCCCGGACCGCCGTCGGCGGCAGCGGATGGGACCCGGCCGATCCGGCGTCCGGCAACGCGTGGGAGAACCAGGCGCTGTTCGATCACAGCCGGTTCTCCCACCGGTAGGCCCCAGGGAGTCCGCCTAGGCGGCATCGAGCGGCGCGCTGCGCCACTTCCACGAGGTGACGCGCTCCCGCCCGGGCAGCTCGGCGCGGCCGGTGGACCAGAGCAGGACGGTCCACCGGTCGGCGTCGTCCGGGGAGTCCGGGAAGAGCCGGGCCAGCGCGCGGTCGCACAGATCGGCGGGCGGCGCCCAGGAGATGTCCAGGCCCTGGACGACATCGTGCGTATGGACCAGGGTCTCCACGATTCCCATGGCCGCGAAGCCCTCCGGGTCGGACACCCCGTACGAGTGGTAGGAGCGGACCTCCGCCGCGGTCGTCCGTACCATCGCCGTCAGCAGGGCGCCGCTCGCCTCCAGGGTCTGGAGCAGGCCGACCGGCCCCGCATCGGGGTTGGCGAAGATCGAATTCGCCGGGCCGCCCTTGCGGTCGGCTCCCCAGCGGTACGGGACCTCGCGGTCCAGCGGCGGCTTTTTCGGGCCCAACTGGGCGGCGTACGCGAAGAGATCGTCGTTCAGATGCTCCACGGTCTCCCAGGAGTCCCACTCCAGCGACCCGGCGGGTGCCCGCCAGTGGTCCTCCGGAACCTCACGGAGGGCGGCGAGCGCGAGATGGACCGCGGTGGTCACATCGTCCGCGGTGACCGGCAGCCGGGTCGCGGTCAGCGTGGCCCGCTCGACGGCGCTGCACTCCACACAGAACTCATTGCCCTCGGGGTCGGCGAGCGTCGCCCAGCCCCGGCCGTCGGACCTGCGGTGGTCGCCGACGAGCGTGGCGCCGAGGGCGAGCAGCCGTTCGACCTCCTCGTCCCGGGTGCGGTCCTGCGGCTGGATGTCCAGGTGGACGCGGTTCTTGACGCTCTTGGGCTCGGGCACCGAAACGAACAGCAGCGCGGCGCCTGGGGTCTCGACGAGCGCCTCGGGATCACCGGGCCTGTCGTCGTCGGACAGCCGGGCACCGAGCACCTCGGCCCAGAAACTGCCGAGCTTGTAGGCGTCGGCGCAGTCGAAGGTCATGTGACGTACAAGTGAGGTCATGGGACCAACTGTCGCCGTTGCCGGCCGCCGGGGTCCACCAACTTTCGACAGGGGCCGGCACGACGAACGTCGTCCCGGCCCCTGCCACTTCCCGCGCGGCCCGTCAGCGCCTCACCTCACCGGCGAGAAATCGCGCGCCCCGATGAACTCCGGGCGCCGCACCGGCGCCGCGAACGGTTCCTCGGCCGTGTTCTCCACGCTGTTGAAGACGATGAAGACATTGCTGCGCGGGTACGGGGTGATGTTGTCCCCCGAGCCGTGCATGCAGTTGCAGTCGAACCAGGTCGCCGAACCGGCCCGGCCCGTGAAGAGCTTGATGCCGTGCCGGTCGGCCATCTTGGTCAGCGCCTCGTCGGACGGGGTGCCGGCGTCCTGCATCTTCAGCGACTGCTTGTAGTTGTCCTTCGGCGTCTCGCCCGCACATCCGAGAAACGACTTGTGCGAACCGGGCATGATCATCAGCCCGCCGTTGGTGTCGTGGTTCTCGGTCAGTGCGATCGACACGGACACGGCCCGCATGTGCGGCAGACCGTCCTCGGCGTGCCAGGTCTCGAAGTCCGAGTGCCAGTAGAACCCCGAAGCGCCGAAGCCCGGCTTGACGTTGATGCGCGACTGGTGGACGTACACATCAGAACCGAGGATCTGGCGGGCCCGGCCCACCACCCGCTCGTCGTTCACCAGCCGGGCGAAGACCTCGCTGATCCGGTGGACCTCGAAGACCGACCGTACGTCCTGCGACTTCGGCTCGATGATCGACCGCTCATCGGCCCGCACCGCAGGATCGGTGATCAGCCGGTCCAGTTCGGCGTGGTGGACGGCCACTTCGTCAGGCGTGAGCAGCTCGTCGACGGTGAGGAAGCCGTCCCGCTCGAAACCCTGCAGATCCTTTACGGCGATCGGGCCCGGGGCGCCGGGCGCGGACCAGATGACCGGGTCCTGGCGGGGGATGGTCATCTCGGCCGTGCGCCGGGTGGGATACAGGTCGGCGCGTAGATCGGTGGTCATGGTTCAGCCCTCCTCGGTCAGTACCGGGTAGACACCGTTCTCGTCGTGCTCCTCCCGTCCCGTGACGGGAGGGTTGAAGACGCAGACGCAGCGGAAGTCGGTCTTGGGGCGCATGGTGTGGCGCTCATGGCCGTCCAGCAGGTACATCGTGCCGGGGGTGATCCAGTGCGTCTCGCCGGTCTCGTCGTCGGTGAGCTCGGCCTCGCCCTCGACACACAGGACGGCCTCGATGTGGTTCGCGTACCACATCGACGTCTCGGTACCTGCGTACATCGTGGTCTCGTGGAGTGAGAAGCCCACCTTCTCCCGGGCGAGCACGATGCGCTTGCTCTCCCAGGTGCCGGAAGCGGCTTTCACATGCCGGTCGGTGTTCTCGATGTCGCTGAACGATCGGACGATCACGGTGAGTCGGAGCCTTTCTCTCTGCAGCGGTACTTCTGTGCGGGCCTGCCCGGGGTGGACCCGGCCAGGCGGTCGGGATGTCGCGCGACCCGCAGGCCGGGCGGTCAGACGGTGTCGCGGACCGCACGGGCCAGCGTGCGCAGGCCCTCGTCCAGCTCTTCGGGGGTGATGGTCAGTGGCGGCAGCAGCTTCACGACCTCGCTGCGCGGGCCGGAGGTCTCCACCAGCAGCCCCAGCTCGAACGCGCGCGCACAGACCGCGGCGGCGCGCGAGACATCGGTGAACTCGAGTGCCTGGACCAGGCCGCGGCCGCGGAACTGCGCGCCGAGCCGGGTGTGTTCGTCGCAGATCGCGAGCAGCGCCTGCTCGACCTGCTCACCGCGGGCCAGCGTCTGCTTCTCCATCTGGCCGTCCGCCCAGTAGGCGTCGAGCGCGGCGGCGGCGGTGACGAAGGCCGGGTTGTTGCCGCGGAAGGTGCCGTTGTGCTCGCCCGGGCCCCAGACGTCCAGCTCCGGGTTGAACAGGCAGAGCGACATGGGCAGTCCGTAGCCGCTGATGGACTTCGACAGGGTGACGATGTCCGGGGTGATGCCGGCCTCCTCGAACGAGAAGAACGCACCGGTGCGGCCGCAGCCCATCTGGATGTCGTCGACGATCAGGAGCATGTCGCGGCGGTGGCAGAGCTCGGCCAGCGCCCGCAGCCACTCGGGCCGCGCCACATTGATGCCGCCCTCGCCCTGCACCGTCTCGACGATCACCGCCGCGGGCTGGTTGAGACCCGAGCCCTGGTCCTCGAGGAGCCGCTCGAACCAGAGGAAGTCCGGGACCCGGCCGTCGAGGTAGTTGTCGAACGGCATCGGCGTGCCGTGCACCAGCGGGATGCCGGCCCCGGCCCGCTTGAAGGCGTTGCCGGTGACGGCGAGCGAGCCGAGCGACATGCCGTGGAAGGCGTTGGTGAACGAGACGATCGACTCGCGCCCTTTCACCTTGCGGGCCAGCTTCAGCGCGGCCTCGACCGCGTTGGTGCCGGTCGGGCCGGGGAACATCACCTTGTAGGGCAGGTCGCGCGGCCGCAGGACGACATTGTGGAAGGTCTCCAGGAAGGCGCGTTTCGCGGTGGTCGCCATGTCCAGGCCATGGGTGATGCCGTCGCGCTCGATGTAGTCGATCAGCGCGCGTTTCAGCACCGGGTTGTTGTGGCCGTAGTTGAGGGATCCTGCACCGGCGAAGAAGTCGAGGTACGAGTGGCCGTCCTCGTCGGTCAGCCGGGCGCCCTGCGCACGGTCGAACACGGCGGGCCAACTGCGGCAGTAGCTCCGGACCTCCGACTCCAGGGTCTCGAAGACGCTCAGGGCGGGCGGGGTGATGGTCACAGGGGATCTCCTGCTTGTGGGGGTGTGACGGGCGGCGGTGGAACGGGCGCTTCGGTCGACGCCGGGCCGGGGGGGTGTCACCCGGGCTGCGCCTCAGACGTGGAACGGACCGATGCGGTACAGCACTTCGGGAAGATGTGTTCCCTCGGGGAACAACCCGCCGTCGAAGAGCACTTCGCGCTCCACGGCCGCGTCATGGCGGAGCGCATAGGAGGTGAACAGCCGGTCGGAAGCGGTGTTGTCCGGGGTGATGGTCGTCTCGACCCGGGCCAGGCCCTGTTCCGCGGCGACCCGTGCGGTCAGCGAGTCCAGCAGCTCGGCGGCCAGTCCGATGCCGCGATGGCCGTGGTCGACGGCCACCTGCCAGACGACGAGCGTCTCGGGGCGGTCGGGCCGGATGTATCCCGTCACGAAGGCGACCGGCTCACCGGTCGCGTCGCGGGCGACCACGGAGGTCGCCGCGAAGTCACGGCACCACAGCAGGTAGCTGTACGAGGAATTGAGGTCCAGGACCTCGGAGTCGCGGGCGATGCGCCAGATCGCGGCCCCGTCCTCCACTCGTGGGGTGTCGATGGTGATGAATTCGCTTCGGGCACGTGCAAGATCTGCTGGTGCGGCGGTCATGCGAATGGAATTTACCCAGCAAATTTTGAAATTGCATCGACGAAAGGGGTTGGGTAAAGGAAGCGGCTGTGTTATCACGCGGGCGCGCACCCCGGCGCGAATCCGGTTCGATTTCTTCCGTTTTGAGCCTTATTAATGCCGCAAAACGGCCACGTTGTGGAGTCGGTCACAGAGCTGTAACTCCCCGGAGAAGCAACCGAATTGTGCCGATCGGCGTTGTCGAAACATTGGCGTTTAGGCTCCGGGGGAGCGGGCAGAAGAATGCGGGGAGCTGCTCAAAATAAAGCAGCTCCCCGCATTGATGAATTCTTATTCGCTCGGCCAGGTTTCCGAAACGGCCTTGCGGGCAGCTTCGAAGTCGACCTGCCGGCCCTCATCGGCCAGCGCCGACCCCAGAGCCGCGATCGAGGACTGCACCACGCCCCGCGTCGCATCCACACCGTAGTGATTGACCCGGATCATCTCCTTGGACAGGGCCCCGCCGCCCGCGATCAGCGGCAGCGAGGGGTCGGTCGCGAGCGCCTTGGCGACCAGCCCGGCGGCGTCGACTCCCGCGGGGGCGCGCAGCGTCGTGGCGACCGGCGCCGCGTCCTTCGCCTCGTGCACATACGGCGCCAGGCCGCCGCCGAGCGCCACCGCGCCCGCCCTCGTGGCCGCGGCGGCCGCCGCGTGCCGGGCCATCAGCGCCTCCGGGCCCTCCGCCTCGATCCGCTCCAGGCACGCCTCGAGCGCCAGCATCTCCAGCTGCGCGGGGGCGTGCAGGAGCGCCTTGCGGCCGCCGTCGATCCAGCGCTCCTTCCAGTCCAGGAGGGAGAGGTACGAGTGGCGCGGGGCCTCGGGGTTGGCGGCGATCCGCTCCCAGGCGCGCGCGCTCACCGACACCGCCGACACCCCGGCCGGGCCGCCCATCGCCTTCTGCGCGCCGATCACGCACAGGTCGACACCCCACACGTCCGGCAGCAGCGGCTCGGCGCCCACCGAGGCGACGGCATCCAGCATGAAGAGCGCCCCGTGGGCCCGGACGACCTCACCGATCTCGGCGACCGGGTTGGTGTTGCCGGTGGCCGCCTCCGCGTGGACCAGCGAGACGAAATCGATCTCCGGGTGCGCGGCGAGCGCCTGTGCGACCTGGTCGGCGGTGACCGCCGTGTGGAACGGCACGGCCAGGTCGATCACATTGGCACCGCAGTCCCGCAGCCAGTTCCCGAAGGTCTGTCCGTACGGCCCCGTGACCACGTTCAGCGCGGTCGAACCGGGCCGGGCGCCGCTCCGGATGCAGCCTTCGAGAGGAAGCAGTGCCTCGCCCTGCATGATGACGACGTCCTGCTCGGTGGCGAGGAGACCGGCCACGCGCTGCTCGATGACGGCGAAGTGCGCGGCGGTGAGCGGGGCGAGGTCGAGGAAGGGGTGCGTCACGGTGGTGCTCTCTTCGGATCGGGTCGGCCTGCGGTTCGGCGTGCGAACAGCGCTTCCGTCGAGAGTACCCAGGGCCTCCCGGACACCGCCTCGTACAGTGCTGCCATGAGTGATCACAAGGCGCAGCCGGTGCTGCACGTGAAGGGGCGGGTGCTCGTCGGTCCCGACGACGTCAGGGACGAGCTGTGGGCGGTCGGCGGGCGGATCTCGTACGAGCGGCCACCCGGCGCGGACGCGGCGGAGACCGTCACCGGCTGGGTGCTGCCGGGTCTGGTCGATGCCCACTGCCATGTGGGGCTCGATCACCACGGCCCGGTCGACGCCGCCACGAGCGAGAAGCAGGCGCTCACCGACCGGGAGGCCGGCACGCTGCTCATCCGGGACGCCGGATCGCCCTCCGACACCCGGTGGATCGACGACCGGGAGGACCTTCCCAAGATCGTCCGGGCCGGCCGTCATATCGCCAGGACCCGCAGGTACATCCGGAACTACGCCCATGAGATCGAGCCCGGCGACCTCGTCGCGTACGTCGCGCAGGAGGCGCGGCGCGGCGACGGCTGGGTCAAGCTGGTCGGCGACTGGATCGACCGGGACGCCGGTGACCTGACCGCCTGCTGGCCGCGCGGCGAGGTCGAGGCGGCCATCGCCGAGGCACACCGGCTCGGCGCACGGGTCACCGCACACTGCTTCGCCGAGGCCGCTCTCGTCGATCTCGTCGAGGCCGGGATCGACTGCATCGAGCATGCGACGGGCCTGACCGAGGACACCATTCCGCTCTTCGCCGAGCGCGGCGTCGCGATCGTCCCGACGCTGGTCAACATCGCCACGTTCCCGGACCTCGCGACGGGCGGCGAGGCCAAGTTCCCGCGCTGGTCGGCGCATATGCGGCAGCTGTACGAGCGCCGTTACGAGACCGTGCGCGCGGCGTACGACGCAGGGGTGCCGGTCTATGTCGGCACCGACGCGGGCGGCTCGCTGGCCCATGGACTCGTGGCGGCGGAGGTCGCCGAACTGGTCAAGGCCGGCATCCCGGCGCGCGAGGCGCTCTCGGCGACCGCCTGGGGTGCCCGCGCATGGCTCGGGCGGCCGGGGCTGGAGGAGGGCGCCCCGGCGGACCTGGTGGTGTACGACGAGGACCCGCGGGCGGATGTACGGGTGCTGGCGGCGCCGCGCCAGGTGGTGCTGAACGGGCGGGTGATCGGCTGACGCCACCGTGTCCCAGCAGAAAGGGTGACACGTTGACAGCCAGTGTCCGAACCGCCCTCGCGCTCGTTGCAGCACTTCTGCGCACACTCCGGTGCGCTTGCGCCACACCACCCATGCGCTCGGCGGAACGGGTGACGGTGAGGAGCGCCGAAGGAACAGACGTACCTCGATATTCGAATACAGGCGCGGAAACCCCCCTTTGGAGTGAACTCGCCGCAGCTGTCTGTCAGTTCATCCTCTGTACGTAAAGATTCACGGAGTCGAGGTCACCGGCGCCCGCGATGTCCCCCATTGGGCGGTGCCGGTGGCTCCATGTCTCTTGTGGGGGTTCCACCATTTTGAACAGCAACACCTTCCGCCTGGCCGCCCTGGCGGTCGCCGCCGCTCCTGTCGCTCTGCTGGTCGCCGCCCCGGCGCACGCCACCGGAGCGACCACGACCACCGGTGGCGGGAAGGCGAGCGCGGTCGTGCTCCGTACCGCACTCGATGTATCGCTCCTGAGCAAGACCGTCGATGTGCCGCTCGAGGCCACGCTGAACGAGGTGCACGCACCGGCGAGCGCCGAGCAGACCGCGCTCCGCGTGCGGCTCGACGGCGTGAATCACGGGCGCCCGTTCAGCGTGCTGCGCGCCGACGTGGCCACGGCGAAGGCGACCGTCGACAAGCGCCGGGCGGAGGGTTACAGCAACCTGGCGAAGGCCCGTGTGCATCTGCCCGGACTGCCGCTGCTTTCGCTCATCGAGGTCGAGAAGGTCACCTCGAAGGCGGTCTGCGAGGTGGGCCGCAAGCCCGTCGCCGAATCCAATGTGCTGGGCCGTGTCTCGGTCCTCGGCAAGCGGGTCACGCTCACCTCGGGCGGCACCACGCGGGTCGACGTGCCGGGTGTGGGAGAGGTGACGCTCGACCTGTCGAAGACGCGGACCACGTCCCGTACCGCGGCGGCCGCCGCGCTCCGGCTGGAGGTGTCGGTCAACCCGCTCAAGCTGAACGTCGCCGACGTCAAGGGGGAGGTCACGCTCGCCGAGGCGACCTGCGAGACCCCGAAGGGGCCCGAGCCCACCAAGCCGGCGGGCGGCAGCGACGGCGGCTCCGGCGACGGCGGCTCCGGGGACGGCGGCACCACCGGTGGCGACAGCGGCGACGGCGGAACCGAAGTGAAGCCCCAGACCGGGACCGGGCACGCCCCGGCGGCGGTCGACACCAATCTCGCGGAGACCGGCGGCAGCTCCACGACGCCCTACATCGCAGGCGGCGCGGCCCTGCTGCTGGCGCTGGGTGCGGGCGCCATGGTCGTGGCCCGCGGGCGCGGCGCCCAGGACTGACGCGACCCGGCCCGAGGGGCGGCGTAACAGGGGACGGACGAGCAACAGGGAGGCGGGGAGCGGTGTCCGCGTGATCTCACGCGAACACCGCTCCCCGCCCGTGCCTGAGATCAGCCGCCGGGCCCCTGGCCGTCAGCGGCCGACGAGCACCAGCGCCTGATCGAGCGCCTGCAGAAAGCGGTTGGTGGTCGCACGGTCGCGTACGGCCAGCCGCAGCCACTCGGGGCCGAGACCCGGAAAAGTGTCGCCGCGCCGCGCCGCGAACCCCAGCGTCCGCAGCCGCTCCCGCACCTGCGCGCCCCGCTCCAGCCGGACCAGCACGAACGGTCCGTCGGCCGGCTCCGCCACCCGCACCTCGGCGAACTCCATGAGCCCCGCTACCAAATGGGCCCGGTCCACCGCGATCCGGTCCGCGGCGGCGGCCGCCTCCGCCAGCGCCCGCGGCTCCATGCACGCCTCGGCCGCCGCCAGCGCCGGCGAGGACACCGGCCACAGCGGCTGGGCCTCCTGCAGTGCGCCGATGGTCTCCGGACCGGCCAGTACGTAACCGATCCGCAGCCCCGCCAGCCCCCACGTCTTGGTGAGGCTGCGCAGCACGACGAGGCCGGGGATGTCCGTACGCCCGCACAGTGCCTCGCGCTCGCCCGGGACCGCGTCCATGAATGCCTCGTCGACCACCAACGTCCGTCCGGGGCGCGCCAGTTTCTCCAGTGCGGCCGCCGGATGCAGGACCGACGTCGGGTTGGTCGGATTGCCGACGACGACCAGATCCGCCTCATCGGGCACGGCCGCCGGATCCAGCCGGAAGCCGTCCTCGGCGCGCAGCAGCACCCGCCCGACCTCGTGCCCGGCCGCGCGCAGCGCCGCCTCGGGCTCGGTGAACTGTGGATGGACGACGACCGGCCGCCGGGCCGGCAGCGCCCGGGCGATCAGCACGAACGCCTCCGCCGCGCCCGCCGTCAACAACACCCGTTCCACCGGCAGCCGGTGCCGCTGCGCGACCGCGGCCCGCGCCGGGCCCCCGTCCGGGTAGACGGCGAGCGTGGTGAGAGAGGCGGCTATTCGTTCCCTCAGCCAGGCCGGGGGCGTATCCGTGCGTACGTTGACGGCGAGATCGGTCAGATCCCGGCCGCGTACCTCCGCGTCACCGTGATGCCGCAGATCGTGCCCGCCCGCGCTGTTCACGTCGGGACTCTCAGTGGGAGTGTGCATGACTTCCAGGGGGGTGTGGGGGGACTGGTTCATGACTGTGGGGTGGAGCGACAGCAGGACGACTATGTGCCCGGCACCGGGCTCCACGCAACGGTCGGATCCGGATGCGCGTGCGACGCCCGCCGGGCCACCGCACACGTCACCTTCCCCGCCCGCCCCCGGGGGCTCGACTTCCGCTTCGGTACGAGCAGTTCGTCCGCGCCGACGAGAGCCGCCGCCTCCGCGACCGACGGCGTGCCGACCGCTGCGAGCGACACACCCGACGGATTCGGCACGACAACCGCGGCCAGCTCGTCCGCGCGGTACGCACGCACCGGTACGCCCAGCCGCGCCGCAGCGCCGACGATCCCCGGCTCGTCCGCCTTGGCGTCGACGGTCGCCAACTCCACGACGCTGCGGGGCGAGAGACCGGCTTCGCGCAGTACGGAAAGGACGAGCCCCAGTACTTCGTCGACCGTCACACCGCTGCCCGCCCCGACCCCGACGACCAGCAGAGCCATGGCAGAAATCCTTTCGCCGACTCGAGGGACGGGGCGGGCCCGGGATGCGGGCACCGGGGTGCGTTACCGACTGCTACCACCGTGGGCATCGTGGACCGACGGTGTCATTCCGCGGCCCGCCCGACGAACCGCCGGGCGATGCCCGGCGCCGAAGCCCAGTGCGTATGCAGATAGCTGGCATGGACGCCCTGTTGCACGAAGCCCTCCACACGCCGCTCCGGCAGATGCATGCCCCATGCGGGCGCGGAACCGGCACCCGGCTCCAGCACCGTCCGGTGGAACTCGTGCCCGCGCAGCCGTGTGCCGACCGCGGCCAGCGCACTGTCGGTGATCGCGACGGCCTCCCGGTAGCCGAGCGTCAGCCGCTTCGACATCCGGCCCTCGGCGTCGAGCACCCCGCACATCGGCAGCCCGTCGAGCGAACGCGACAGATAGAGCAGCCCGGCGCACTCGGCCGCGACCGGCGCCCCGGCGGCCGCGAGATCGGCAACGGCCTTGCGGAGCGGCTCGTTGGCGGACAGCTCGGGGGCGTACACCTCCGGGAACCCGCCGCCGATCACGAGCCCCCGGGTGCCCTCGGGCAGAGCCACGTCCCGCAGCGGATCGAACGTCACGACCTCGGCCCCGGCGGCGGCGAGGAGCTCGCTGTGCTCCGCGTAGGAGAAGGTGAACGCCGGCCCCCCGGCCACGGCAATGACGGGCCGGCCACGACCGGGTCCGTCCGGGCCACCACTCTCCGGTCCGTCCGGTGTCCGAGCACCGGAGCCCAGGTTCCGGGCAGGGCCGGGCAGGGGAACGGCCGCGTCGCAGGCGCCTCCGCCTGCCACCGCACCCCGCACGGCCTCCACCGGATCCCACGCCCCCGAGCCCGCAGGCGACCGGGGCGCCGACCGCGCCAACGCCATCAACGCATCCAGATCACACCCGGCGCCCACCTGCGCGCCCATCGCCGCGACTGCGGACACCGCATCGCCCCGCCGCTCGGCCACCGGCACCAGTCCCAGATGCCGCGAGGGCGTGGCCACCTGCTCGGCCCGCCGCAGCACCCCCATCACCGGCACACCGGACTCGTCCAGCGCCTCCCGGAGCAGCATCTCGTGCCGGTCCGAGCCGACCTTGTTGAGGATCACCCCGCTGATCCGTACCTCCGGATCCCACGAGGCGAAGCCGTGCACCAGCGCGGCGACCGACCGCGACTGCGACGACGCGTCCACGACCAGCACCACCGGTGCCTGCAACAACTTCGCGACGTGGGCGGTCGACGCCAACTCGCCCTGCCCGGAGGCCCCGTCGTACAGCCCCATCACCCCCTCGACGATCGCCAGGTCGCACCCACGCGCCCCGTGCGCGAACAGCGGAGCGACCAGCTCCGGCCCGCACATGTACGCGTCGAGGTTGCGCCCCGCCCGCCCGGTGGCCAGCGAGTGATAGCCGGGGTCGATGTAGTCGGGTCCGACCTTGTGCGGCGACACGGCGAGACCGCGCTGAGTGAAGGCCGCCATCAGACCCGTCGCCACGGTGGTCTTGCCGCTGCCGGAGGCCGGCGCGGCAATCACCAGTCGCGGAATCGTCACCACTCGATGCCCCTCTGGCCCTTCTGCCCGGCGTCCATCGGGTGCTTCACCTTCGACATGTCGGTCACCAGATCGGCGGCCTCGACGAGCTTCTCCGGGGCATTGCGTCCGGTGATCACCACATGCTGCGTGCCGGGACGGTTCCGCATCACCTCGACCACCTCGTCGGTGTCGATCCAGCCCCAGTGCATCGGGTACGCGAACTCGTCGAGGACATACAGCTTGTACGTCTCGGCCGCCAGGTCACGCTTGACCTGCTCCCAGCCCTCCCGGGCCTTCTCCTCGTTGTCCGCGTTGTCGCCGTGCAGGCCGCGCTGCACCCACGACCAGCCCTCGCCCATCTTGTGCCAGGCGACCGTGCCGCCCTCACCGCTCGCGCCGAGCACCTTCAGCGCGTTCTCCTCGCCGACCTTCCACTTCGCCGACTTGACGAACTGGAACACCCCGATCGGCCAGCCCTGGTTCCAGGCGCGCAGCGCGAGTCCGAACGCGGCTGTCGACTTGCCCTTGCCGATACCGGTGTGGACGAAGAGCAGCGGACGGTTGCGTCGCTGGCGAGTCGTCAGCCCGTCGTCCGGCACGGTGGTCGGCTGTCCCTGCGGCATCAAGCTGCCCTCCTGCTGGATCCGTTGGTTCCCTGGGTTCCCTGAACGTCCCTGACGAGTCCGGCGATCGAGTCGGCCCGCAGCTCGTCGAGCGTGACGGCGGTGCCGCCGAGATCGCGCGCCAACCGGCCGGCCAGCCCGAGCCGCACGACCCCCGACTCGCAGTCCACGACGACGGACGCCGTGCCCTCGGCCTCGTGCAGCCGCGCGGCCCGCGCGGCCAGCGCCACCGGGTCCGGGCCACCGGTCGCCCGCCCGTCCGTCACCACGACCAGCAGCGGCCGCCGCGACGGATCGCGCAGCCGCTCCACCCGCAGCACGTCATGGGCCTTCAGCAGCCCGGCCGCGAGGGGGGTACGTCCACCGGTCGGCAGCGTCTCCAGGCGTGCGGCGGCCGTGTCCACGGACGACGTCGGCGGCAGCGCCACTTCGGCGCCCTTGCCCCGGAAGGTGATCAGACCGACCTTGTCCCGCCGCTGGTACGCGTCCAGCAGCAGTGACAGCACCGCGCCCTTCACGGCGCCCATGCGCTGCCGGGCGGCCATCGACCCGGATCCGTCCACGACGAAGAGCACCAGATTCCCCTCGCGCCCCTCCCTGGTGGCCTGCCGCAGATCATCGCGCCGCACCACGAGGCCGCGCCCCGTGCGTCCGCGCGCGTGCTGGTGCGGGGCGGCGGCCTGCACGGTCGCCGTCAGATGCAGCTTGGTCAGCAGTCCCTCGGGCCGCCGCGCACCGGTCGTGCGACCGTGCTCGGTACGCGCCCGGGACCGCCGCCCCGCCGCACCCTCGCCGATCCCCGGCACACTGAGCATCTTCGTCCGGAACGGCTCGGCAGCTCGTACGGGCTGCTGCTCACCGCCCCCGGCCGGGCGGCCCTGCGAGGGGAGTCCGGGCGTGTCGTCGTCCCCCGCCTCGGGCTGCGGCGGCGTGTCGGGCCCGTCCCCCTGCGGCGGCTGCCCACCCCCACCCGGCCCGTCCGGACCGGGGTCGTCCCCGCCGCCTTCCCCTTCACCGCTGTTCTGCTCCAGCGTGTCGTCGAGCTTGTCCTCGTCGAGACCGGGCGCGTCGAACGGGTTGCGGCGCCGCCGGTGCGGGAGCGCGAGGAGTGCTGCCTGCCGGACGTCCTCGGCGAGCACGTCGGTACGTCCCGCCCACGCGGCAAGTGCGGTCGCGGTGCGGGCCATCACGATGTCGGCGCGCATCCCGTCGACCTCGAAGGCAGCACAGGTGGCGGCGATCTGGCGCAGGGCACGATCCCCGAGTGTCACCTGAGGAAGCAGCGCCCGCGCGGCAGCGATCCGCTCCCGCAACGCACCTTCCTCATCGGCCCACCGGGCGGCGAACCCGGCCGGATCGTCGTCGTACGCGAGCCGCCGCCGCACCACCTCGACCCGCTGGTCGGTCTCGCGCGACGCCGCGACCTCGACGGTCAGCCCGAACCGGTCGAGCAACTGCGGCCGAAGCTCGCCCTCTTCGGGGTTCATCGTCCCGACGAGCAGGAACCGCGCGGCATGCCGCACGGAGACGCCTTCGCGCTCCACGTACGAGGCGCCCATGGCCGCCGCATCCAGCAGCAGGTCCACCAGGTGGTCGTGGAGCAGGTTGACCTCGTCGACGTACAGGATTCCGCGATGTGCATCGGCGAGGAGCCCCGGCTCGAACGCCTTGACCCCCTCGGCGAGCGCCCGCTCGATGTCGAGCGCCCCGACGAGCCGGTCCTCGGACGCGCCCACCGGCAGCTCCACGGTCCGAGCCGGCCGCGACACGCCGCCCCCGGCCTCGTGAGGACCATCGGGACACGCGGGATCGGGCGACACCGGGTCACACGAGAACCGGCACCCGGAGACGACACCGACCTCGGGCATGAGCGCGGCAAGTGCCCGCACGGCGGTGGACTTGGCGGTCCCCTTCTCCCCACGCACGAGCACTCCACCGACAGCGGGCGATACGGCGTTCAGCAACAATCCGAGCCGCAGATCGTCCTGCCCGACGATGGCAGTGAAGGGATACGGGGTACTCACAAAGCCTCCTTGACGACGTCATCCATCCAAGAACCGGCGCCCCGGCCGGGCCCGCCGTCCAGCGTGTCCGGACGGCTGCTCAGCCCGTCCCGTGCCTGAGCACCGGGGTCCGGGGCGGAGCCCCGGTCACGGGAAGGGGCGGGTCCGGGAACGGAGCCCGCCGCGGGTGCCCCCCTCACGCCGACCCCCCGGTCACCCCGGCGCCGCGCCCCGCACGGGCCGCCGGCACCTCCGGGGCACCGGGGCCCACGAACGGCAGTCCTCCCGGCACCCCCGCCTCGATCAACCGCATCAACGCCCCCGTATCCGCATGCTCCTCGATCAAATCCCCCAGCCGGTCCAACTGCTCCTCCCGCAGCGCCCCGAAACTCGTGTCCGGCGCCGGCACGAACCGCCGCCCCGCAGCCGCCGCGACCTCCACCAGGAACCGGCGCCGGAACGCATCGCTCTCCAGCGAGCCGTGCCAGTGCGTGCCCCACACAGCCCCCACCCGGCACCCGTCCAGGAACGGCTCGCCGCCCCGGACATCGGCGACGCCGTGATGGATCTCGTACCCCTCCACCGGCTCCCCGAGCGCCGAACCGACCGGCCGGGCCAGGGTCTTCTCCCGGTCGAACCGGATCCGTACCGGAAGCAGTCCGAGCCCGTCGACCTGCCCGGCCCGCGACTCCACCTCGTCCTCGATGCGCTCACCGAGCACCTGGAACCCGCCACAGATGCCGAGCACCGGACGCCCCTGCGCGGCCCGCCGCAGCAGCGCGTCGGCCAGCCCCCGTTCGCGCAGCCAGGCCAGCGCCTTCACCGTGCCGCGCGTGCCGGGCACGATCACCAGGTCCGCGTCGGCCAGCTCCTCCGCCCGGTCCACGAACCGCACCACCACACCCGGTTCGGCGGCCAGCGCGTCCACATCGGTGAAGTTCGACATCAGCGGCACCGCGCACACCGCGACCCGCAGCACGTCCTCGCCGTGCGGAGGCGCGACGACCGACTCGCGTACGGCCCCGCGCAGCGAGATCCGCAGTCCGTCCTCCTCGTCGATGCCCAGGCCATGGGCGAACGGCAGCACCCCGTACGTCGGCCGCCCGGTCAGCCCGTGCAGCATGTCGAGCCCCGGCTCCAGCAGCGACACGTCGCCGCGGAACTTGTTGACCAGATAGCCCGCGATCAGCGCCTGGTCCTCGGCGCTGAGCAGCGCCGTGGTACCGAAGAAGGAGGCGAAGACACCGCCGCGGTCGATGTCGCCGACGACGACCACCGGGAACCGCGCGGCCCGCGCGATCCCCATGTTCACGATGTCGGTGCGGCGCAGATTGATCTCGGCCGGGCTGCCCGCCCCCTCGCAGATCACCGCGTCGTACGTGCCCCGAAGCTGTTCCAGACAGTCCACGACCGTGGAGAGCAGCGACTCCTGCCGTCCCCCGTGGTAGCCGCGTGCACTCATCTCGCCCACCGGCCTGCCCATCAGGACGACCTGGCTGGAGCGGTCGCTGCCGGGCTTGAGCAGTACCGGGTTCATCAGCGCGGTCGGCTCCACCCGGGCTGCCTGGGCCTGCATCGCCTGCGCACGTCCGATCTCCGCGCCCTCGCGGGTGACGAACGAGTTCAGCGACATGTTCTGCGCCTTGAACGGCGCGACCTTCACCCCCTGGCGCACCAGCCAGCGGCAGATGCCTGCCGTGACGACGCTCTTGCCCGCGTCCGACGTGGTTCCGGCGACAAGCAGTCCGCCGCTCATTTTCCGCTCCGTCCCGCGGCCGGGCGCCGCCCCGTGGACGACCGCCTCCCCGCGATCAGCCGGCCCGCCGCGCACACGCCGAGGGCCAGCACCCCCACCCGGCGCGACAGCCGCACCGCGCGCTCGATGTCCTCGGTCTCCACCGCACGGCCGGCCGTGCCGTTCAGCACCGGCCGGTGCTCGACACGGCCGCCGTACGCCAGGGTCCCGCCGAGCCGTACGCCGAGCGCGCCCGCGAACGAGGCCTCCACCGGCCCCGCGTTGGGGCTCGGGTGCTTGCCGGCGTCGGCCCGCCAGGCGCGTACCGCCCGACGTGGCTGCCCCCCGGCAACCACGGCGAGCGCGGCCGTGAGACGGGCACCGGGCCAGCCGACGACGTCGTCCAGCCGGGCCGAGGCCCAGCCGTAGCGCAGATGGCGGGGTGATTTGTGCCCGACCATGGCGTCGAGGGTGTTGACGGCCCGGAAGGCGACGAGTCCGGGCACGCCGCCCAGCGCGCCCCACACCAGCGCGCCGACCACCGCGTCGGAGGTGTTCTCGGCGACGGACTCCACCACGGCGCGGGCGATCTGCGGCCCGTCGAGGGAGTGCGGGTCGCGGCCGCACAGATGGGGGAGCCGCTCACGGGCCAGTGCGATGTCACCGGCGGCCAGCGCGCCGCCGATGGCGCGGGCCTCGCGCCCCAGCGAGGTGCCGCCGACGACCGACCAGGTGGCGGCCGCGGTGAGGGCGACGGATGCGGCGGGATGACGGCGTACGGCACGGGCGGCCAGTGCGGCTCCGCCCGCGGCCCCTCCGGCGCAGACCAGGGTGTGCAGTGCGCCCCACCCGCGGTGGTCGCGCCACAGGCGGCGCTCGACGGCTGCGGCGGCCCGTCCGAACGCGGCGACCGGATGCCGCCGGCGGGGATCACCGAGCAGCAGATCGCCGATCAGACCGGCCGTGGCGCCGTACGCGAAGATGCGGTCGGCTCGCACGGCTCAGCCGGCCGTTGCGCCTCGAAGGACCTTCGTACAGCCGGCTCCTGGTGGGAGCGGCACAGAAACGGACGACGACGCACGGCAGCCGGGCATGGCGATATGTCCTCACTCAGGGTCCGCGCCCTGGTTCGACGTGACCGGCGGCGAGAGTCTCCTGGCTCCCGGATCCGCAGTTCCCCCGGCCTTCCAACCCGCCTGCGCGAGCCGTGACTTCCGGTGTGGGGGACTGCTCCCCGGTGACAGTGGCGGGACCGCGCCGGATTCGCACCGGCTTCCTCTGCTGTCGCCGTAAATGGCTCCGGCAGTCCACCACGCTCCGCGAATGCCCGTCAACCTGGCCTTGACCTGCGGCGGCGCAGTGTGCGCAGACGCACATCGGGCCGGACACACGCGAGGTGTGTCCGGCCCGATGAGACCCCGATGACGGAGTGCGGGTTGGTGCTCAGGCGACGATCAGATAGATCCCGTACGCGACCGCGGCCGCGCAGAGCCCGAAGCAGAGGTACGCGCCGGTGCGGGCGAGTACCAGGGAGCCTGAGGTGGAGCCGCCCTGCGCCGCCGGTTCCGGCTGCTTGGAGAGGCCGACGATGCCCAGGGTGAAGAGGCCCACCAGCGCCACGGTGACGACGAGGGAGACGCCGAAGACGGAACCGAGAGCTGCCCAGTCGATGTTCATGGTGATCTGTCCTTACACCGTGGCGGGCCGCGCCGGATCGGCGACGGTTCCGGCCGGGGCCGGGATGGTGGTCTTGAGGTCCGTGTCCGCGTCCGTGGCTGCGGTCGCGTCCGCCGTCGTGGCCGCAGCCGCGGCCCCGGTGGGCGGCGGGGTGACGGCCGCCATGGCGGTGGTGATGACACCCGCCGGTTCGGCGTCGGGAGCGACATCGTCGTGACCGACCGGCTTGCGGCGGGACAGCAGCCAGATGGCGGCGGACCCGCCGATCAGCAGCATGGCGACGACGACGACACCCCAGGTGCCCTGCTTGGTGAGGAATTCCGCGCCCGCACCGACCAGACCGGCGGCCGGCAGGGTCAGACCCCAGGCGACGAACATCCGGGTCGCGGTGGACCAGCGGACCACACCGCCCCGGCGGCCCAGTCCCGCACCCATCACGGCGCCGGAGCACGACTGGGTGGTGGAGAGGGAGAAGCCGAGGTGCGAGGAGGCCAGGATGACCGTGGCCGCGCTGGTCTGGGCGGCGAAGCCCTGCGGCGGCTTGAGTTCGGTGAGGCCACTGCCCATGGTGCGGATGATGCGCCAGCCGCCGAGGTAGGTGCCGAGCGCGATGGCCATACCGGCGGAGACGATGACCCAGACCGGCGGGTTGGAGCCGGGGGAGAGAACGCCGCCGGTGACCAGGGCCAGGGTGATGATGCCCATGGTCTTCTGCGCGTCGTTGGTGCCGTGGGCGAGCGAGACCAGTCCGGCCGAGGCGATCTGGCCGGCGCGGTAGCCCTTGGCGGTGGCCTTCTCCTGGGCGTCGTTACGGACCTTGCCGCCGATCCGGTACGTCAGCCTGGTCGCCAGCAGTGCGGCGAGACCGGCGACGACCGGGGCGGCGACCGCGGGGAGCAGCACCTTGGTGACGACGGTGCCGCCGTCGACCGAGGACCAGCCCGCCGACATCACCGCGGCGCCGATGAGTCCGCCGAAGAGGGCGTGGGAGGAACTGGACGGCAGGCCGACCAGCCAGGTCAGCAGATTCCACAGAATGGCGCCGACGAGGGCCGCGAAGATGACTTCTGTCCGCAGCCCGTTCTCGTTGATGATCCCGCCGGAGATCGTTTTGGCGACCTCGATCGACAGGAACGCGCCGACCAGGTTGAGAGCGGCGGACATGGCCACCGCTGTCTTGGGTTTGAGAGCGCCGGTCGAGATGGTGGTGGCCATCGCGTTGGCGGTGTCATGGAAACCGTTCGTGAAATCGAACACTAGAGCTGTCACGATCACAATCGCGAGGAGCAGCGTGATGTGTTCCATTTACCCAGGCAATCGCTCGACGTCATTGGCTCGTGGACCGTAGGCAACCTGGGTGAACGGAAGATGAACTGGACGGGGCTCTGTGGTGACTCGAAGCGGAGTGGCGTTGATCGTTTCGACCGCCACGCGGCAGTCGGAGGCCACCGCAGGGCGTGCGGTGGCCGGAATTCGCCGCCCTCGCCCCGTCCGGTGGACCGCCGATTCCGAGGGCGAATCCGCCGGAAAATCCGACAAAGAGATGTCGGTCACCCGACGGTCTCCTGCCGCGCCCGCCCCGCTGACAGGATTCCCCCATGAGCGATCGGCATGAGGACGGAAGCGGCGCAACAGCCGCGCAGGACACACAGGATGCACACGCCGCACATGACGCACAGGACGCCGTCGAGCAGGCCTGGCACGGCGTCGTCGCCACCGCCCGCAGGACTGCGGCGGAGGGCCTGGTCGTCGGGACCTCGGGCAACGTGTCGGCGCGGGTCGGCGACCTCGTCCTGGTCACGCCGAGCGGTGTGCCCTACGACAGGCTCGGCCCCGGAGACACTGTCGCCGTCGACCTGGAGGGCCGCCAGGTCCTCGGCGACCTGACCCCGACCAGCGAACTCCCGCTCCATCTGGCGGTCTACCGCAACAGCGACGCGGCCGCCGTCGTGCACACCCACGCCGTACACGCCACGGCCGTCTCCACCCTCGTCCCCGAGGTTCCGCTCGTGCACTACGCCGCCGCCATGCTCGGCGGCCCCGTCCGCACCGCGGCCTACGCGCGGTACGGAACGCAGGAGCTGGCCGACAACATGCTGGGCGCCCTGCGCGACCGCACAGGCTGTCTGCTCCGGAACCATGGGACCGTCACCTACGGATCCACCCTCGACGAGGCCTACGACCGCACCGCCCAGCTCGAATGGATGTGCAGGCTCTGGCTCACCGCCAGCTCCGTCCCCGGCCACTCCCCGTCCCTGCTCACCCGGGCCCAGCTGGACGAGGTGCAGGACGCCCTGAAGGGGTACGGGCAGCCCGGCTGACCGGGAGGCGCGCCCGCCCGCCCTGCCACCGGACGGCCCCCGCCCACTGGCAGGGTGCGGCACACCCCCCGACACTGAAGCGGTGCGCCCGGCTACAGCGACGGCAGCAGCCGTCATCACCGTCCTCGGCGTCGGCGCGGCAGTGGTCGCGGCCGGCCGGTACGCCAGCGACGCCGCCCTCGGGCCGCCGTCCGGACGTCCCCTCCCCGCCGACCGCAAACTCACCGTGCACGCCACGGCGGCCGGACAGGTCACGCTCACCCGTTCCTTCGCCGCGCTCCGGCCCGGTACGTACGGACTGATGGGCGACGGCGTCCACGCTGTCGTCGGCCCGGTGATCGAACAGGCGCCGCACGCCGCCGATGCCGTCGTGCGCCGACTGGAACGCGTCAACAGCGGCAGCCTGGAACCCGGCACCCAGGTCCGGATCACACCCGCGCTGTACAGCGGCGACCCGGGCACAGCCCTCGGCCTCGACCACCAGGACGTCGAGATCCCCGGCGAACTCGGCTCCCTGCCCGCCTGGTTCCTGCCCGGCCCCCGGGACACCTGGGTCATCACCGTGCACGGCCTCGGCACCACCCGCGAACACCCCATGAATGTCATGAAATTCCTGCACGGGCTGCAGCTTCCGGTCCTCGACCCGGCCTATCGCGGCGACCCCGGAGCCCCGCGTTCCCCGGACGGACTCACCCACCTCGGCGAGTCCGAATGGCGCGACCTGGACGCGGTGATCCGTTTCGCCGTGCGGTACGGCGCCGAGAAGGTCGTCCTGCACGGCTGGTCCACCGGCGCCTCGATGGCCCTGCACGCGGCCGTCAATTCCGCTCTCCGCGACCGGATCTGCGGCCTCGTCCTCGACTCCCCGGTGCTCGACTGGGCCACCACGCTGCGCGCCCTGGCCACCGCCCGCGGCGTCCCGTCCGCACTGATGCCACTCGCCGTCCGCGCCGCCCAGGGCCAGACCGGACTGCACGGAGCCAGGCTCCTCGACACCTCCCTCCCGCAGGCCCTGCACGTCCCGACGCTGATCTTCCACGGCCCCGACGACACCCTGGCCCCGTGGCAACCGTCCCGCGATCTTGCCGCGCGCCGCCCCGACCTGGTCGCCCTGCACCCCGTACCGCAGGCTCCGCATGCGGCCATGTGGAATGCCGGTCCGGCCAGTTACGAAGAGGCCATGCGGCGCTTCCTCACGCCCCTGATGTGACCTGATGCGATGGATCGACCGGTTGGTCCGGCCCGGTCCACCGCGCCTTCCCCCGCGAATTCGGGTTCCGTTTGGGCTTTCGGGCCGTCAGAGGCAAGACTGCTCCCGTGACGTCCCGTACCCCGCGCGACTCCAGGCTGCGACTTGTCCGCCCGCGACCCCTTGCCACCGCCCACAAGGTCGTGACCACTCGGCGCACCAGGCCGGCCCCCCGCCCGCCCGAGGGCACCCCGCCCCGGGCGGAACTGGCCCGCCAGGCCAGGGCCGCGCTGGCCGACGCCGTACGGATCGCCCGCTGGGCCGCCGACGGCGCGAGCCCCGGCACGGCCCTGCTCGCCGCCCACGCTCTCGAACGGGCCGCGGCCGCACTGGAATTGTCCCCGGCGCAGGTGCGCTCCGGATGGGACCGGGCCCGCCTGGCCGGCCTTGTGGAGCTGCACGGCGAGACCGCACGCCCGGGCTGGCGGCTGCGTGCCTGGGACCGCGACGACTCCGCAGTGCTCCGCGGCTGGGTGGCGCTCTTCGACGCCTGGTCGCTCGTCCACCCGGCGCCGGAGGACATCGAGGCAACTGCGGTCGCCGAAGCCGTCGAGGCCGTGCCCCAGGTGCTCTCCCTCCTCCAGCTCTCGGCGGGCCCGGTCACCGTGCCCGCCCTCCTCGATCTTCTCGGCCAGCGCGTCGCGGAACTCCACGAGGAGCGCTGCGAGGTGCCGTACGGGCCGCAGGCGCTGCCCGAACCGGCCGAACCCGCCCCCACCGCACACCCCGCCGCCCTGGTGGCGCGCCTCCTCGACTGGGCCCTGGAGGGGCTGGCGGCCGTCGGCGCACTCACGCTCGGCGTCGGCCACGCCACCCTCACCCCGCTCGGCAACTGGGCGGTCTGGGTCAAGCTGGAACAGATCTGCGTCGCCGCCCAGAGCCCGGCCGGGAACATCGAGCAGTCCGCCGCCGACATGCTGCTCGGCTGCGCCCGGCTCACCCCGGGGCCTGCCCGCGCCGAGTACCGCGCCTGGCTCGCCGCCCGCCCCGTCGGCAGCGCCGTCGCCGAACTGCTCGCCGTCGCCCGCGGTGAGGACGCACTGCTGCGCGGACTCGCCTTCGAAGCGCTCCGGGTCGTCGGCGCCCCCGCCGAGCCCGTGGTGCGCTCCGTCGTCACCGATGCGTCGCTGCGCCCGTACGCACTGATCTGGCTGGCCGAGTACGACGGAGCCGACCCCGAGGACGCCCAGGAGGTCCTCAGCCGCGAGGAGTCCACCTGGCTCTGGGTCGACACGGCGGCGGCCGTTGCCGACCACGGCGAGACCGCACTGCTGGTCCGCCATCTCGACTCGGCCGTCCAGGGCACCGTCCCGGCTTTGCTCGAAGAGGTACGGGCCGTCGGCCACCCGCGCACGGTCCAGGTGCTGGTGGCGCTGGCCGCCGCCCACCCGGATCCGGCCCTGGCCAAAGCCGTCCGCCGGGCGGCGTTCCAGGTGCACACCGGCGGTGCCTGACCGACCCGCGGCCGGGGACGCGGACGCGTCGGCGCCCGTCCTCGGCCCCGGGCCGGACACGAGGTGCTCAGTCCGCGGACCCCGGGGCGTACGTCCCGAAGCTCCACACATTGCCCTCCGCGTCCCGCGCCATGTAGTCGCGCGAGCCGTAGTCCTGGTCCGTGGGCGGCATCAGGATCTCCACGCCGTGCTCCACGGCCCGGGCATGGTGCGCATCGACCTCGTCCACCACGACGTACACGCCGCTCGGCCCCGCGCCCGCCATCGCCTTGGCGAAGACCCCTTCGCGGCCCTTCGAGCCCAGCATCACCCTGCCGTTGCCGCAGGACAGCTCCGCGTGCAGCACCGTGCCGTTCTTGCCCTCGTACACCGCTTCCTCGGTGAACCCGAGGCCCTCCGTGAGCGTCTTGATCGCGGCCTTGGCGTCGTCGTACAGAATCGTCGGATAGATCGTCGGAACCCCGGCCGATGCGCCTGCCATGGCGCTCACCCCATTTCGCACTCCGCTTGACCCTCTGCTGTGATCTGCGTCTCAGTCTTTCACCGGCCACTGACAACGGCCCGGACCGGCTCAGCGGAAGGTGTTGCAGTCGGCCATGTCGCCGCTGCGGAAGCCGGTGGTGAACCACTGCTGGCGCTGCGCGGCCGAACCGTGCGTCCAGGACTCGGGGGTGACCCGGCCCTGGAACCTCTCCTGGATCCGGTCGTCGCCCACCGCCGCGGCCGCGTCGAGCCCGTCCCGGATGTCCGCCGGCGTCAGCGAGGTGATCAGCGGCCGACCGGTCGACTCGTCGGGCGTGGTCGTCGCGTGGTGCGCCCAGACCCCGGCGTAGCAGTCGGCCTGCAGCTCCACCTTCACCGCGTTGCTGTTCGAGCCCGTCCGGCCGTCCTGCGACCGGCTCAGCGTCCCCATCCGGTCCTGCACATGGTGGCCGTACTCGTGCGCGACGACGTACGCCTCGGCGAACGGGCCGCCGCTCGATCCGAACTTCGTCCGCAGCTCGTCGAAGAACCCCAGGTCCAGATAGACCTGCCGGTCGCCCGGACAGTAGAACGGCCCGACCGCCGAGGTCGCGGCACCACAGGCGGTGCCGATCCGGTCGGTGAACAGAACCGTCTTCGCGTCCGGGTACCGCGCGCCCCGCCGGGCGAACTCCTGGCGCCAGAAGTCCTGCACGCTGTTGACGACCGCGACGGTCCGGCAGTCGTCCCGGGTGTTCGCGTCCTGGCCGGTCCGGCAGCTCTGCTCGACCTGCGCCGCCGAGGACGCGGTGGCCGTCGTACCCGAGTCGCCCGACGAAAGACCCAGCTGGTCGGGGCCGACACCGAAGAACAGCCCCAGGATCAGCGCGATGACACCGATGATGCCGCCGCCCACCGTGGCCTTGCCGCCCGGGATCCGGCTGCCGCGCACATCCCGGACCTCGGACGTGTCCAGATCGGCGTCGTCGTCGAACTGCATGGGGCACCACTCCCTGCTCCGGCCGCGGCTGCCTCACCGCCCTTCGCCGAGTATCGGACAGTTCATCCGCACCTGCCCCTTTTTGGTAACAGGGCGCAGTGGGCCGGAAGCACTGGGCGAGCGCCGGGCGGTCCCGGTGGGGCAGCGGCGCCAGCACGCGGAAAAGCAGTTGCACACCGCCAGTAGACTGACCCCTATGGCAATTCTCCTTGTGCACTAGACGGCGTCGAGATAACTCCGCCCGTCGTCCCGCCCGCCGTCCATACCGCCCTGGAGTTTTACCCGTGATCACCGCTTCCGGCATCGAGCTGCGTGCCGGCGCCCGCATCCTCATCGAGTCCGCCTCCTTCCGCATCGCCAAGGGCGACCGCATCGGTCTCGTCGGCCGCAACGGGGCGGGCAAGACCACCCTCACCAAGTGCCTCGCAGGCGAAGGTGTGCCCGCCGGCGGCACCATCGCCCGCTCCGGCGAGGTCGGCTACCTCCCGCAGGACCCGCGCACCGGCGACCTCGAAGTCCTCGCCCGAGACCGCATCCTCTCCGCCCGCGGTCTCGACGAGATCCTGCGCAAGATGCGTGAGAACGAGGACCGGATGGCGAACGGCAAGGGCGCCACCCGCGAAAAGGCCATGAAGAAGTACGAGCGGCTGGAGACGGAGTTCCTCACCAAGGGCGGTTACGCCGCCGAGGCCGAGGCCGCCACCATCGCCGCCGCGCTCAGCCTGCCCGACCGGGTGCTCGGACAGCCGCTCCACACGCTCTCCGGCGGTCAGCGCCGCCGCGTCGAGCTGGCACGCATCCTCTTCTCGGACGCCGACACCCTGCTCCTCGACGAGCCGACCAACCACCTCGACGCCGACTCGATCGTCTGGCTGCGCGACTACCTGAAGAGCTACCGCGGCGGCTTCATCGTGATCTCCCACGATGTCGACCTCGTCGAGACGGTCGTCAACAAGGTCTTCTACCTCGACGCCAACCGCTCGCAGATCGACGTCTACAACATGGGCTGGAAGCTCTACCAGCAGCAGCGCGAGGCCGACGAGAAGCGCCGCAAGCGCGAGCGTCAGAACGCCGAGAAGAAGGCCGCGGCCCTCAACTCGCAGGCCGACAAGATGCGCGCCAAGGCCACCAAGACCGTCGCCGCGCAGAACATGGCCAAGCGCGCCGAGCGGCTGCTCTCCGGCCTGGAGGCCGTCCGGGTCTCGGACAAGGTCGCCAAGCTGCGCTTCCCCGAGCCCTCGCCGTGCGGCAAGACCCCCCTGATGGCGGAGGGGCTTTCCAAGTCCTACGGCTCGCTCGAAATCTTCACCGATGTGGATCTCGCCATCGACAAGGGCTCCCGCGTCGTCATCCTCGGCCTCAACGGTGCAGGCAAGACCACCCTGCTCAGGCTCCTCGGCGGCGCCGAGAAGCCGGACACCGGCGAGGTCATCGAGGGCCACGGGCTCAAGCTCGGTTACTACGCGCAGGAGCACGAGACCCTCGACCCGGAGCGCTCCGTCCTGGAGAACATGCGCTCCGCCGCCCCGGACCTCGATCTCGTCGAGGTCCGCAAGACGCTGGGTTCGTTCCTCTTCTCCGGCGACGACG
Organism: Streptomyces sp. NBC_00353; assembly: GCF_036108815.1. Taxonomy (NCBI): domain Bacteria; kingdom Bacillati; phylum Actinomycetota; class Actinomycetes; order Kitasatosporales; family Streptomycetaceae; genus Streptomyces; species Streptomyces sp. NBC_00353. The sequence goes on from NZ_CP107985.1 coordinate 7,554,783, forward strand.
TCGACAAGCCGGCCGGGGTGCTCTCCGGCGGTGAGAAGACCCGTCTCGCGCTGGCGACCCTGGTGGTCTCCTCCGCCAATGTGCTGCTCCTCGACGAGCCGACGAACAACCTCGACCCGGCCAGCCGCGAGGAGATCCTCGGCGCGCTGCGCACGTACAAGGGCGCGGTCGTTCTCGTCACGCACGACGAGGGTGCGGTCGAGGCGCTCCAGCCCGAGCGGATCATCCTGCTGCCGGACGGCGTCGAGGACCTGTGGGGCGCGGACTACCGGGACCTGGTCGCACTGGCCTGATCCACTTCGACTGGATCATTCGGCCCAGACGTGATCCATCATCTGTGTGAGGACCTCTCATACCTCGGCGCGGCGCCCGGCAGATACCTGCCGGGCGCACCCATGTGGGGCTGAAGCCCCCCGTACGGCCCTGACCTGGCCGTTCATCTCGGAGCCGCGGCCACCTGCCCCCATCGCCCTCCGGAACCTCGGATTCCGGTTGTGATGGCGTATTCCCGGGGTGCCAAACCGGTTGTACGGACCTTGCCGAATGGGTGGCCAGGAAGCCCGCGAGGGGTGATCATGAGAGTCCAGAGCGCACTTCCCATGAGGAGGCACGGGTGGCCGAGACTCTGAAGAAGGGCAGCCGGGTTACCGGCGCCGCGCGCGACAAGCTCGCGGCAGACCTGAAGAAGAAGTACGACTCCGGTGCGAGCATCCGGGCGTTGGCCGAAGAGACCGGCCGCTCCTACGGATTCGTCCACCGGATGCTCAGCGAGTCCGGAGTCACGCTGCGAGGGCGTGGCGGAGCAACACGGGGCAAGAAGGCCGCCGCGGCCTGACGGCCGTCGGCGGATCGGGACACGTCGCAGGACGGACGCGTTCCGAGGGCTCACCGGTTTCGGCGGTGGCCACCCGGTAGATCGCGTGATCGACCGGGTGGTTACTGTTCAGTCACTTAGCTCGACATGCTGACTGCACCCGATCCCGGAGGCGCCCCATGACCTCGCTCGACTCTGTGCTCGACCAGGACGGCGTACGACTCACCGTCGATGACGCGGTTGCCACAGTGACCCTCACCAACCCGGCCAAGCGCAACGCTCAGTCCCCCGCTCTGTGGCGGGCGTTGACGGCGGCCGGAAGGGCACTGCCCGGCAGCGTGCGGGTCGTCGTGCTGTGCGGCGAGGGGAAATCCTTCTCCGCCGGCCTCGACCGGCAGGCGTTCACCCCTGAGGGGTTCGACGGTGAGCCGTCGTTCCTGGACCTGGCGCGCGGCTCGGAGTCCGATCTCGACGCGACCATCGCCGAGTACCAGGAGGCGTTCACCTGGTGGCGCCGCAACGACATCGTGTCGATCGCGGCCGTCCAGGGTCATGCCATCGGTGCCGGCTTCCAGCTCGCCCTCGCCTGCGATCTGCGGATCGTCGCCGAGGACGTGCAGTTCGCCATGCGCGAGACCAGCCTGGGCCTGGTCCCGGACCTCACCGGTACGCACCCTCTGGTGAACCTGGTGGGGTATGCCCGTGCGCTCGAAATCTGCGCCACCGGCCGCTTCGTATACGCGGAGGAGGCCGAGCGCACCGGCCTCGCCAACCTCGTCGTCCCCGCCGACCAGCTCGACGCGGCGGCCCGCGACCTGTCCGCAGCACTGCTGGCGGCCCCGCGCGACGCCGTCATCGAGACCAAGGCGCTGCTGAGCGGTGCCGTCTCGCGTACGTACGAGGACCAGCGCACCGCCGAACGCGCGGCGCAGGGCCGCCGGCTGCGCGACCTGGCGGGCGTCACCGACTGAGAGCACGGCACCGGCCGGGCGACGAGCCGCCCGGCCGCCCCTCTCAGTCCTCCTCCACCACCGCGGTGACCAGCACGGTGACCGGCGGATGCCCGTCCACGGCATCCGACACCGCCGTGCGCACCGCCAGCGCCACGTCGAGTGCCCGGTGGTCCCCGGACGTCGCCAGTTCGACCCGCACATGGTCCGGGCCCGTATGTACCGCGCTGCCCAGCACCCGGGTCAGTGTCGCGACGCCGGGGACCCCGGCGGCCGCGGTTCCCGCCACACCCTCCGGCTCCGTTCCACGCACCGCGGACGGCTCCGGTGCCGGCCGTTCGGGGACCGTGTCCAGCAGCTCCGTCACCCGTAGGTCCACCTCGCCGACCACCAGGCCCAGTCGCTGTGCGGCGGCTGTCAGCAGCGCCGAGCGCAGTGCGGCAGCGGCGGTGGGCAGCGGCCGGTCGGCCGTTGCCGACATCGTCGCCTCGATCCGCAGCGGCCCGGGCGGCAGCGCACTGGGCGGGGCCGGCAGCGCCGGGTCCGGGGCGGACTCGGGATCCGCCACCGCGATCCGTACCTCACCGAGCACCGGGCCGGGGCCGGGCGCGCCCGCCGTCCGGCGCAGCACCGCGACGGCGGCCCGCTCCGAGATCCACGCGCCGTCCGCCGGACCGCCCAGAGGGAGCAACCGGCCCAGGCCGAGCCTCTGCCGTACCGCAGCTGTCCATCCGTCGGCCCTGTGCGGGCTGTCAGCCGTCGTCATTGCCCCAGCCTGCCGCATCCACGGCGCGAGACGGGGCAAGCGCACTTAATGTGGGCAACGAAGTCCGACCCTGCCCTGAAGGGAAGTGTGGCGATGACCGACACCCCACAGCGGAACCGGCCCGAGACCCCCGACCACGCGACGGGGGACGACAGCAGAAGGAGCCCGCTGACCAAGCGCGGTGGGGGAGATCCCGCCACCCGTGGCCGTACCACCATCGCCGACGGTGTGGTCGAGAAGATCGCCGGCATGGCGGCGCGCGACGTGGTCGGTGTCCATGCGATGGGAAGCGGCCTCTCCCGTACCTTCGGCGCGGTGCGCGACCGGGTCCCCGGCGGCGGCAAGTCCGTGACCCGCGGCGTCAAGGCCGAGGTCGGCGAGTCGCAGACCGCCCTCGATCTGGAGATCGTCGTCGACTACGGCGTTTCGATCTCCGATGTCGCCCGTGACGTGCGGGAGAACGTCATTGCGGCGGTCGAACGGATGACCGGCCTCGAAGTCGTCGAGGTCAATATCGCGGTCAGCGATGTGAAGCTGCCTGACGAGGAGGACGAGGACCAGTCCGAGCCACGTCTCCAGTAGGCCTCCCACCCGAGGCAGTTGAGGAGCGCACGATGAGCATGGCTGTGGTCGGCCTGGTGGCCGGCATGGCGCTCGGGTTCGCCGGTTACTTCGGCGGATTCGGGGCCTTTCTGCTGGTCGCGGCCTTGGGAGCGGTCGGCTTTATCGCTGGTCGCTTCCTCGACGGCGATCTGGAACCCGGCGACTTCTTCCGGAGTCGCGAGCGCGGCGACCGACGGCGGTGACGGCGTTGTCGGGGGTACTCGGCCGGATCCCCGCCGCGGAACGCGGGGAGACCAGGATCGCCGACCGGGTGGTCGCGAAGATCGCCGCACAGGCGGCGAAGGAGGCGATCGACGAGCCGCCGAAGGAGGGTGCGTCCCCGCGTGCCACCGTCACGGTGCACCGTGACACCGCACGGGTACGGGTCAGTCTGGAGCTCGGATACCCCGGCGACATCGGCCACCAGTGCGGTGCCGTGCGTCGGCGGGTCATCGAACGGGTAAGGGCGTTGGCGGGGATGGAAGTGCCCGAAGTGGCCGTACAGGTCGAGCGTCTGCACCCCGCGGGAGTGAGCGCCGCGGTACAGGGGAGGATCCGATGACCGAACCCCAGGACCCGGGGAACAGCACGAAGCGCCTGCCCACCGTCGACCCTGTGGAACACGGCGGAGCGGTGGCCCTGGACCAGTCGGCCTCCGCCGCCTCGTACGACCCGGCGCCGACGAAGGAAGGCGGCGGCAGCGCCGGCCGCTTCTGGTCCGCGCGCCGCATCCCCGCCGGCCTCGTCGCACTGGTGGTCCTCGGCGGCGCCGGCCTGCTGCTGTACGACGTGGCGGCGGTACGGGCCGACCATCCGGCGATGCGGTGGCGCCGCTCGCTCGCCGACGAACTGGCACAACGCCCGCTGAACAACGTGTGGGTGCTGGTCGGAGCGGGGGTCGCCATGGCGATCGGCCTGTGGCTCATCGTCCTCGCCGCCACACCCGGTCTGCGCGACCTGCTGCCGATGCGCCGCGACCGACCCGATGTACGGGCCGGGCTCGACCGGACCGCCGCCGCCCTGGTCCTGCGCGACCGGGCGGTGGAGGTGTCCGGCGTGCAGTCGGTGCGGGTCCGGATGGGGCGTGCCAAGGTCGCGGTGCGCGCCGTGTCGCACTTCCGTGAACTCGACGACGTACGGGCCGACTTGGACACCGTACTGACAACGGGCATCGACGAACTGGGCCTGGCGAAGCCGCCGAGCCTGTCGGTGCATGTCCGCCGTCCGGCCAAGAAGGGGTGACCGCGGTGCTCAGTACCGTCAACCGGGTACTGCTCGGGCTCGCCGGCCTGGTGCTGATCTGTGGCGGCGGCGGGGTACTCGCCGCCGGGCTCGGTCTCTCCGTACCGTCCTGGTGGCCGTGGGACGGCAGGACCGATGTGCTGCTCTCCCGGGCAGACCGGGACCGCTGGCGCGCCGACAGCTGGTGGTGGCCGACCGTCATCGTGGTCCTCGCCGTGCTGGTCGTCCTCGCGCTGTGGTGGTTTTTCGCCCAGCTCCGCCGCGCCCGCCTCGCCGAGGTGCTGGTCGAGAGCGGTGACGGCGAGGGGGCGCTGCTGCGCGGCCGGGCCCTGGAGGACGTGCTCGCCGGGGAGGCGGGGACGCTGGACGGGGTGGCCCGTGCTCAGGTGATGCTGGTCGGCCGGCGCAGTTCGCCGCAGGCCCGGATCAGGCTGCTGATGGAACCGCACGCGGCACCGGGCGAGGCGCTCGGCCGCCTCACGGACGAGGCACTGGCCCATGCGCGGGACTCGGCGGGGCTGGCGCAGCTACCGGCCGAGGTACGGCTGCGGGCCGTCAAACACCGTGCAGAGCGCGTGAGTTGACAGCGTGGGCGTCCGGCGGCGCACAATCGTGCCCGTCGAGGGGGTCTCCCGTGCCCTTGAGGGCGTGGGAGAGCTCGAGGACAGGATCGGCCACCGGACGGCCCCGGCGCCCGCTCAGAACCCGTGCCGTACACCGCCGTCCACGGGCACCATGATCCCGGTCAGATACGACGCCGCGGGCGACAGCAGGAACGCCGCCGTCCGGCCGAACTCCTGCGGCGTGCCGTACCGGCGCAACGGAATGCGCGCCTCGGCCGCCGCACGGGATGCCTCCGCGTCACCGGACAGCGCGTCCAGCTCACGCACCCGGTCCGTGTCGATCCGGGCCGGCAGTACGCCCACCACGCGGATGCCCCGCGGGCCGAGCTCGTCGGCCAGGGACTTGGCGAATCCGGCCAGGCCCGGTCGCAGACCGTTCGAAATGGTCAGTCCGGCGATCGGCTCATGGACCGAGCCGGACAGCACGAAACCGATCACCCCGCCCTCGCCGAGTGCCGCGGCCGCAGTACGGGCCAGCCGTACCGCACCCAGGAACACCGAATCGAATGCCGACTGCCACTGCTCGTCCGTGTTGTCCGCGACGAAGCCGGGGGCGGGCCCACCGACGCTGATCAGTATGCCGTCGAGCCGCCCGAACCGCTCATGGGCGGCGTCCACCAGCCGCTGCGCGGCGGCGGGCGCCGCATTGTCGGCGGCGAGGCCGACGACGTCCGGCCCCAGTTCGGCGGCGGCCGCCTCGACCCGCTTCTCGTCACGGCCGGTGATGATCACCTTCGCGCCGTCCGCCACCAGCTCCCGCGCCGTGGCGTTGCCCAGCCCCCGGGTCGCGCCGGTGACGATGTACACACGGTCCTTCAATTCAAGATCCATGGCCCCTATCCTGCCGTCTCGGCCTCCAGCATGTCCTCCCCGGTCAGCGCGACCGCGGTGCCCACCAGTCCGATGTGGCTGAATGCCTGCGGGAAATTGCCCAGCTGCCGCCGCGCCACGGTGTCGTACTCCTCGGCGAGCAGCCCGACATCGTTGCGGAGCGCGAGAAGCCGCTCGAAGAGTTCGGTGGCCTCCGCGGCGCGCCCGGTCAGGCGCAGCGCGTCCGCCAGCCAGAACGAGCACGCCAGGAACGCCCCTTCGCCCCCCGGCAGCCCGTCGATGGAGACACCCTCCGTGCTGTAGCGACGGACCAGACCGTCGCTGCCCAGCTCGTCCCGGACCGCGTCGACCGTGCCGACGAGTCGCGGATCGTCCGGCGGCAGGAATCCGGTCCGGGCGATCAGCAGCGTCGCGGCGTCCAGGTCCCGGGAGCCGTAGGACTGCGTGAACGTGTTCCGTACCGGGTCGTACCCCTTCTCGCACACCTCCCGGTGCACGGCGTCCCGCATCACCCGCCACCGTTCGGCGTCCCCGGCCAGCGACGGGTTCGCCTCCAGGGTGCGCACCGCGCGGTCGGCGGCGACCCAGGCCATCACCTTCGAGTGCACGAAGTGGCGGCGCTGGCCGCGGATCTCCCAGAGCCCCTCGTCCGGCTCGCGCCAGGTGGACTCCAGGAACCCGAGCAGGCTGAGCTGCAGGCTCCAGGCGTGCGGTTGATCGGCCAGGCCGGCCTCGCGCGCGAGCCGGAGCGAGTCGATGACCTCTCCGTACACATCGAGCTGCCGTTGCCGGACCGCCGCGTTGCCGATCCGGACCGGGCTGGAGTTCTCGTATCCGCTCAGCCACGGCAGCTCCGCCTCGGGCAGCCGCCGTTCGCCCGACAGGCCGTACATGATCTGCAGGTCGGCGGGGTCCCCGGCGACGGCGCGCAGCAGCCAGTCCCGCCAGGCGGCGGCCTCCCCCACGTAGCCGGCCGAGAGCAGCGCGTTGAGCGCCAGGGTGGAGTCCCGCAGCCAGCAGAAGCGGTAGTCCCAGTTCCGTACGCCGCCGATCTCCTCCGGCAGCGATGTGGTGGGGGCGGCCACGATGCCGCCGGTCGGGGCGAAGGTGAGCGCCTTGAGGGTGATCAGCGAGCGGATCACGGATTCCCGGTACGGGCCCCGGTACTTGCAGCGGGCCGACCACTCGGCCCAGTCGGAAAGGGTGTTCTTCAGCGCCTCGTGCGGATCGACGAGATCGGGGCGCGGCGAGTGCGAGGGGTGCCAGGTCAGTACGAACGCCACCTGCTCGCCCTCGGAGACGCTGAACGACGAGCAGGTGGAGAACTCCTGGCCCCATGTCTTGACCGGTGGCTCGCTGCGCAGCCAGACCGAGTCGGGTCCGGCGACCGCCACCCGGTGGCCCTGCGAGCGGCGCACCCACGGCACGATGGAGCCGAAGTCGAAGCGCAGCCGGATCACCGATGTCATGTCGACGGTGCCGCTGATCCCCTCGACGATCCGCATGACATCGGGTTCCTGGTCACGCTGCGGCATGAAGTCGATGACCTTGACGGTGCCGGTGCGGGTCTCCCAGAACGTCTCCAGGACGAGGGAGTCACCCACGTAGCCGCGCCGGGTGCAGACGTCCGCGCCTTTCGGGGCGATGCGCCAGTGGCCGTTGTCGTCGTCGCCGAGCAGGGCGGCGAAGCAGGCGCCCGAGTCGAAGCGGGGCAGACAGAGCCAGTCCACAGAACCGTTCCTGCCGACCAGGGCGGCTGTCTGCAGATCGCCGATGAGGGCGTAGTCCTCGATGCGTGGGGTCACGTTCTGCCGTGTTCCCGAACCGGGGCCTCGCTAAGCAGCCGATGTCCCACGGGCGGCCGCAGACTCCTGCCGCGGAACCGGTCCAGCGGCCACCGGTCGAGCTGTCGCGGGCACCGTGTCAGGCCGTCGCCGGCTCGGGCTTCTCCGGTTCCGACTCCGGCTCTCCCGAGGCTTCAGCCTTGGCCGCGGCCTCCACCCGGTCGCGCTTCTCGCGCCGGGCCAGCACCACATATCCGACCGGTACGCCCGCGGCGAACAGCCACCACTGGACCGCATACGCCATGTGCGGACCGATGGAGCTGTCGTCGGGGGCCTCGATCAGCTCGGGGACGTCGCCGGCCGGTTCGGGCCCGGTCTGCTCGATGTAGCCGCCGAGGACCGGCCGGGAGAGCGCCTTGGCCTGCTGGGCGCTGTTGATCAGCATCACCTGGCGGTCCGGCAGGTCCGACAGGTCCTTGATGCCGCTTGTTCCCGTCGTCTCGTCGGCCTTGAGCCGCCCCGTGACGGTCACCTCGCCCTTGGGTACGGCCGGGACGTCCGGGAACGCGCGCTGGTCGTCGGCGGCGGGGACCCAGCCGCGGTTGATCAGGACCGTACCGCCGCCCGTGAGGTCGAGCGGGATCAGTACGTGGAAACCGATGCTTCCGTCGGTGGAGGTCCGGCGGCGCACGACGACCTCGTGCTCCGTGTCGTACGTCCCCGTGGCCGTCACCGCACGCCAGTAGTCGGAGCGCGGGATCGTGTGACCCGGGGAGGTGAGCGTGGCGACCGGAACCGGTTTCGCCTTGAGGTTGTGCGAGATCAGAGTGTTCTGCGCCACCCGGTGCTCATGCCGGTGCAGCTGCCAGAAGCCCAGCTCGACCATCGTGGGAATGAGGACGAGGGTGAGGAGGGCGAGGATCAGCCACTGCCGGGTCAACAGGAAGCGGTACACCCCACGACGGTACAACTGCGTCATGGGGTGCATCGCGGAGGGGGTGGCGGAACGGGCCGTCCGGCCGGTGGTCAGACTTTGTCGATGATGCCCACCTTCCCCTCGGCCCGGGCGCAGTGACCGCCGCAGAACCAGTGCCCGTCCACCTCGACACCCTGGCCGATGACCTGGACCCGGCAGTGCTCACAGATGGGCGCCATCCGGTGAATGGCGCAGGAGAAACAGTCGAAGACATGCACCGCGCCCTGCGCGTGCACCTCGAACGACATGCCGTAGTCGTTTCCGCAAACTTCACAACGTGCCATGCGCCACAGGGTGGGACGCGGGGGCGCCGGGCGGCGAGCGGCAGACGGGCGAGTCGCCCCCGGTTCACTCCGATGACGGCGTCGGCAGGGCGGGAGCCACGGGGGCCCCCGTCGTCGTCGACACCTGTGCCACATCCCGCAGCAGATGGGTGAAGGCGCCCTCGTCCACGATCGGTGTGCCGAACGCCTTTGCCTTCACCGTCTTCGATGTCGACGCGTCGGGGTCGTTGGTGACCAGCAGGCTGGTCAGCCGGGAGACGCTGGTCGCCACATGCAGCCCGGCCTCGATCGCCCGGTCCTCCAGCAGCTCACGGTCGATGGAGGTGTCCCCGGAGAACGCCACTCGCATGCCCTGCATGAGCGGTTTGTCCTTGTCGTACCGCCCCGGGTTCGGATACGGGCAGGCCGGCCGCTTGCGCGAAGGGCGCCAGCTGTTCTGGCCGCCGTACGACGGCTGGTGGCCGACCCGCGGGGTGACCGGGGAATCCGACCACTCGGTCAGCGGGCGGCACTCCAGCAGCGGCAGCCGCACCCCGTCGCGCGCCGCGGCATGCAGGCTCGGCCGGAACGCCTCGGCCAGCACCCGGGCATCGTCCAGCGCGTGGTGCGCACGCTGCTGTACGACTCCGAAGTGCGCGGCCAGCGACTGCAGCTTGTGGTTGGGCAGCGGCAGCCGGAGCTCCTTGGAGAGCGCGATGGTGCAGAGCCGGTGCTCGACCGGGGCGACGACCGCGGCGCGCGCGTACTCCCGGGCCAGCATCGACCAGTCGAAGGCGGCGTTGTGCGCGACGAGCACGCGGCCCGCGAGCCGCTCGGACAGCTCGGCGGCGACTTCCGGGAAGAGCGGGGCACCCTCCAGGACATCACTGGTCAGGCCGTGGATCCAGACGGGGCCGGGGTCCCGCTCCGGGTTGACGAGGGTGTACCAGTGGTCCTCGACGTTGCCCTGCGCGTCCAGCCGGTAGACGGCAGCGGACACTATCCGGTCGTCCCGGGCGAGTCCCGTGGTCTCCACGTCGACGACCGCGTACCCCTGTGGGTAGGCGGTCGGCCACGGTGCTGCGGTCTGGCGGTCGTCGAGCATGGTCACAGAGAATACGGGCCTGGACTGACAGCCCCCCATCCGGGAGCGTTCTGTTCGAGCCGCCCGGCCAGGGGCCGGCTAGCTTCCACCGGTGGCGAGCAGTCCGTTGACCAGTGCCCGCATCGACGTTGTGAACAGTCGTTCCTGGTCGGCGGGGATGGCGAGCGCGCGGGCCAGCGCCGGGTCGTGCTCGGCCGTGACCGCGTCCCAGAGATCACCCTCGCCGGGGGACTGGACCGGGGAGCGTTCCCGGTTGCGTTCGACGAGCAGGAAGCCGACGGTCTGGAACTGCACCGCCCGTACCGCGTCGGCGGCCCGTGCCCCGCGCAGCCCCGCGGCGTGCATCTCGTGGACGAGGGCCTGCTGCGCGGGCAGGAACATCCGCTCCGTGAGACCGCGTTCATGGACCATCGCGATCAGGTGGGGGCGGGCGCGCAGTTCGCGGCGCAGACCCCGGGCGACGGAGACGATCCGGGCCACCGGGGTCCGTCCGGCCGGCCGGACGGCGCCCATCTCCCGGACGGTGCGCTCCACCAGGGCGTCGAGCAGCGACTCGCGATTGCCGACATGCCAGTAGATCGAGGTGACCGCCGTGCCCAGCTCGGCGGCCAGCTTGCGCATGGTGAGGGCCTCCGGGCCGTGCTGCCGCACCAGGGCGGCAGCGGCCTCCAGAACCTCTTCGCGGGTCAGCGACGATCGAGCCACAGTGCTTCCAGCCCTTCGAACTCCGTTACACGCATGCCTATTTACCCTTCATTCGCGCCGGTGTAACTGTGTTACAGAACCCGGGCACGGACAACCGAGAAGGGTGGTACGTCCATGGCACGTGTACGGTACGGCGCGCGCACCGACGCCGAGATCGCGACGGCCCGCACAGCCCGCTCCAAGCTCCCCGACATCTGGTCCACCGGGGTGGTCGCCGTCTGGGAGAGCGACCCCGACGCGGTGGCGGCGGTCCTGCCACCGCCTCTCAAACCCGCCGAACGCCCGCTCGTCCGCGCCGCCATCAGCAAGGTCGACCTCCCTGGATATCCGCTCGGCGCGGGCTCCGTCGCCGTCTCCGCCGTCCACGACGGACGCGAGGGCTGGTATCCGCTCGTCATGCCGATGACCCACGAGCGGGCACTGATCGGCGGCCGTGAGGTCTTCGGCGAACCGAAGAAGCTGGGTGAGGTGACCGTCGAGCGCGACGGACCCGTCGTCCGGGCCGCGCTCGCCCGGCACGGCATCGCGTTCGTCGAGATACGCGGCGCGATCGGCGAGCAGCTGCCGCTGCCCGAACCGGCGGAGAAACTCGACTTCTACTTCAAGTTCCTGCCCGCCGTGGACGGTGAGGGCTTCGACGCCGATCCCGTACTGATCCACTGCATCCGCCACGAGAAGGTCCGCAAGCTGGAGCGGATCTCGGGCGATGTGGTGCTGCGCGAGTCGATGTACGACCCGGTCGCCGACCTCCCCGTACGCCGGCTGATCGATCTGACCATCGGCGAGAAGACCAGCGACCAGCGGGGCAGGGCCGTCGAGCGGGTGAGCGCCGAGGCGCTGCTGCCGTACATCCACCAGCGCTACGACGACCCGCAGCAGATCCACGACGGCCCGCCGCAGGGGAGTGCCCGATGAGGCTGGGGGAGGGGCAGGTCGCCGTCGTCACCGGCGCCGCGAGCGGCATCGGGCTCGCGATGGCCCGCAGGTTCGCGGCCGAGGGACTGAAGGTCGTCCTCGCCGACGTGGAGGAGGGCGCGCTCGACAAGGCGGCGGGGGAGCTGCGCGAGGACGGTGCGCAGGTGCTGGCGCGGGTGGTCGACGTCAGCGAGCGGGACTCCGTCCAGGCCCTCGCCGACGCCGCGTACGACACCTTCGGCGCCGTCCATGTGCTGTGCAACAACGCGGGCGTCGGCTCCGGTGCCGAGGGCCGGATGTGGGAGCACGAGCCGAACGACTGGAAGTGGGCGTTCGCCGTCAATGTGTGGGGCGTCTTCCACGGCATCCAGGCCTTCGTGCCCCGGATGATCGAGGGCGGCGAGCCCGGCCGGGTCGTCAACACCTCGTCCGGCGACGGCGGCATCGCCCCGCTGCCGACCGCCTCCGTCTACGCGGTCACCAAGTCCGCCGTCGTCACGATGACCGAGTCGCTCTACGCGCATCTGAAGGCGGAGGGCGCGGCCGTCGGCGCCTCGGTGCTCTTCCCCGGCCCGCACATGCTCCGTACCGGACTGTGGGAGTCGCACCGCAACCGGCCCGAGCGGTACGCCAAGGAGCGGCCGCGCCGGACCCCGTACCGCAGCCTCGACCAGTGGGAGTCCGCCATGAGGGCGGCGGGCCACGAGGTCGAGTTCACCCCGGTGGAGGAGGTCGCGGGCACGGTCGTGGACGGAATCCGCGCCGACCGCTTCTGGCTGCTGCCGCCGAGCGAGCACAGCGACCGGCAGATCCGCGCCAGGTCGCAGTCGATGCTGGACCGGGCGAACCCGTCGTACCTGGAGAGCTTCATACTCGACTGAGGGGCGAGCGATGACCGACCCGTATCTGATCATCTCCTCCGACTGCCACGCCGGACTGCCCACCGAGGAGTACCGGCCCTATCTGGACGCCCGCTTCCACCGGGAGTTCGACGACTTCCTCGACGGGCGCGACCGCCGCCGTGAGGAGATGACCCGCCTCGGCGTACGCAACGAGGCCTTCGCCGACAAGTGGTTCCACGACAACGAGGAAGGTCTGAGGGGCGGTTGGGACGCCGCACAGCGGCTCAAGGAGCTCGACGGCGACGGGGTGGCGGCCGAGGTCGTCTTCCCGGACGCGGACGCCGTCGACAGCCGGACCGCCGCTCCGTTCGGCGTCGGCCTCGGCCTTTCCGGCGACCAGGACCCGGAACTCGGCATGGCCGGCGCGCAGGCCCACAACCGGTGGCTCGCCGACTTCGTCTCGCAGAACCCCGAACGGCACTGCGGAGTCGCCCTGTTGCCCGTCACGGGCGAGGTCGACCGTGTCGTCGCCGAGATCCACCGGGCCAAGGAGTCCGGTCTCGGGGCGCTGATGATCCCCTCCATGTGGGTGGACAAGGCCCCGTACCACGACCGCCGTTACGACCCCGTGTGGGCGGCCGCCGCCGAGACGGGGATGCCGGTCGTCACCCACTCCGGCGCCGCACCGCGCCACGAGTACGGCGACCACCTGGGGATCTACGTCTCCGAGGTCACCTGGTGGCCGTCCCGCCCGCTCTGGTTCCTGCTCTGGTCGGGCGCCTTCGAACGCCACCCGGGGCTGAGGTTCGGCGTCGCCGAGTCGGGCTGCTGGTGGCTGCCGAACCTGCTCTGGTTCATGGACCGGCTCTATCTGGGCGCCCACGGCGGAAAGAAACTCTCGCCGTTCGCCGAGCTGAAGCGGCCCCCGCACGAGTACCTGGACCGCCAGGTCTTCATCTGCGCCACCAATACCAAGCGCCGCGAGCTCGCCCAGCGGTACGAGATCGGTGTCGACAACATCCTGTGGGGCAGCGACTTCCCGCACCCCGAAGGCACCTGGCCGAACACCGCCGGCTGGCTGCGCACCACCTTCCACGACATCCCGGTGGCCGAGACCCGCCGGATGCTGGGACTCACCGCCGCCGAGGTCTTCGGCTTCGACACGGCGAAGCTCGCGCCGATCGCCCGGCGCATCGGCCCGACCCCGCAGGAGCTGGGCCAGAGCGCCGACCAGACGGCGGCCGAAGCGTCCTGGGCACGCTCGCGCGAGGTCGGCCGGCACTGGCTGACCGACCACGACTTCCCGGTCCTGGGGGTCGGCTGATGTCCCGCGAGCGCTACACCGTCATCTCCGCCGACTGTCACGCGGGCGCCGACCTCCTCGACTACAGGCCGTACCTGGAGTCCAGGTACCACGACGATTTCGACGCCTGGGCGGCCGGCTACGTCAATCCGTACGCGGACCTCCTCGCCGACACCGCCGACCGCAACTGGAACTCCGCACGCCGCCTCGCCGAGCTGGCGGCGGACGGCATCGTCGCGGAGGTCGTCTTCCCCAACACCATCCCCCCGTTCTTCCCCTCGGCCTCCCTGATGGCTCCCGCTCCCTCGCCGGAGGAGTACGAACAGCGCTGGGCGGGCCTGCGCGCCCACAACCGCTGGCTCGCCGACTTCTGCGCCGACGCACCCGGCCGGCGGGCGGGCGTCGCACAGATCCTCCTCAACGACCCGGCGGAGGCGGTCCGCGAGGTCCGCCGCACCAAGGAGGCAGGGCTCACCGGCGGCATCCTGCTGCCCGGAACCCCGCCGGGATCCGGCATCCCGGAGCTGTACTCCCAGGTGTACGACCCGCTGTGGGCGGTCTGCGAGGAGCTGGACGTACCGGTGAACCACCACGGCGGATCGGCCTCCCCGCCACTCGGCGACGAACCCGCGGCGCGCGCCGTCTTCATGGTGGAGACGACCTGGTTCTCCCACCGGGCGCTGTGGCACCTGATCTTCGGCGGGGCCTTCCGCCGCCACCCCGGACTGAAACTGGTCCTCACCGAACAGGGATCCGGCTGGATCCCGGGCGTCGTCGAGATGCTCGACTACTACCACGGCCGCCTGGTCGCTGCGGCCTCCCGGACATCCACCGCCGAATCCAAGTTCGGTGCGGGGCTTGCTGCTTCGATGGGAGCGAGTCCCGGCGAGGTCTGGCGCGACAACTGCTTCGTCGGCGCCAGCTTCATGCGCCCCCACGAGGTGCCGCTGCGCGACCGGATCGGCCTCGACAAGATCATGTGGGGCAGCGACTACCCGCACGACGAGGGCACCGCCCCCTATTCACGGGAGGGCCTGCGGATCGCGTACGCCGGACTCCCGCCCGACGAGATCGCGGCGATGGTCGGCGGTAACGCGGCCCGCGTCTACGGCTTCGACCTGGCCGCACTCGACCGCATCGCCGCGACGACCGGCCCGACGGTCGACGAGATCGCCGAGCCCCTGAAGGAGGCCCCGGCCGACGCGACCAGCCCGGCCTTCGCGCCGGGCGGGTCGGTCCGCGTGTGGTGACGGGGCGCGGTGAGGTGAGAGCATCCCCGGGTGACGGATACCCAGGCGCATGACGAGTCCCACGGCAACGGCCTCGGCGCGCGGCTGAACTGGCTGCGCGCCGCGGTCCTCGGCGCCAACGACGGCGTCGTCTCCACGGCGGGCCTCGTCGTCGGCGTCGCCGGAGCCACCGGTGACCGCGGGGCCCTGCTGACGGCGGGCCTCGCCGGGCTGCTGGCCGGCTCCATGTCGATGGCGGCGGGCGAATACGTGTCGGTGTCCACCCAGCGCGACTCGGAGCAGGCCGCGCTGGCGACGGAGAAGCGGGAGCTGCAGGAGACCCCGGAAGCGGAACTCGCCGAGCTCACCGGCCTGTTGGAGGGCAAGGGGCTGAGCCGGGAAGTCGCCCGCGAGGCAGCCCTCCAGCTCACCGAGCGCGACGCGCTGCGCGCTCACGCGGAGGTGGAGCTGGGGATCGACCCGGACGACCTGACGAACCCGTGGCACGCCGCCGGCGCGAGCTGCCTGGCCTTCACGGCGGGAGCGCTGCTGCCGCTGCTGGCGATCGTGCTGCCACCGGCGTCGCTTCGGCTGGTCATCACGGTACTGGCGGTACTGGCGGCGCTGGCGCTCACCGGGTGGTGGAGCGCGCGGCTGGGCGACGCGGCGGTGGGGCGCGCGGTGCTGCGGAACATGGGCGGGGGAGCGGTGGCCATGGGGGTCACCTATGCGGCGGGGGCGTTGCTGGGAGCGGTCGGGGTCTGATCCGGCCCGCGTTGGCAGAAGTCACCAAAGGTTGCTGACATCGCGTCTCGCATACTTGTTGGTAACAACGTCTAGTCCCCGGTCGACCCCGCGCTCTACGGTGCTCGCATGGAGCCGAACCTGCCCGATGTCGTGCTGTGGTCCATACCGGCCTTCGTCCTGCTCACCGTTGTCGAAATGGTCAGCGCCCGCATTCACCCCGACGAGGACGCCGCCGGGTACGAGACCAAGGACGCCGTCACCAGCGTCACCATGGGGCTCGGCAGTCTCGTGTTCGATCTGCTGTGGAAAGTGCCCATCGTGGCGATCTACTCCGCGGTCTACGAGCTGACCCCGCTCCGCGTTCCCGTCCTGTGGTGGACGATCCTGCTGATGCTGCTCGCGCAGGACTTCTTCTACTACTGGTCCCACCGCGGCCACCACGTCATCCGCATCCTCTGGGCCTGCCACGTGGTCCACCACTCCAGCCGGAAGTTCAACCTCACCACCGCGCTGCGCCAGCCCTGGACCTCGCTGACCGTCTGGCCGTTCTACGTTCCGCTCATCGCCTGCGGTGTCCATCCGGCGGCGCTGGCGTTCTGCTCGTCGGCCAATCTCGTCTACCAGTTCTGGGTGCACACCGAGCGGATCGACAAGCTGCCCAGGCCCTTCGAGTACGTACTGAACACGCCCTCCCACCACCGGGTGCACCACGCCTCCCAGGGCGGCTATCTCGACCGGAACTTCGGCGGCATCCTGATCCTGTGGGACCGGCTCTTCGGCTCCTTCGTGGCCGAGACGGAGCGGCCCGTCTACGGGCTCACCAAGAACATCGCCACCTACAACCCGCTGCGCGTCGCGACGCATGAGTACGCCGCGATCGCCCGGGACGTGCGCGCGGCGGACAGCTGGGGCGAGCGGGCCGGCCGGATCTTCCGCGGGCCGGGCTGGCAGCCGGCGTCGACGGCCGCATCGACCACCACCTCCGGCGCTGCCTCCACCGCCGCTCCCGTCCGGGAGAGCACCGGATGAGCGCCGGAGCCGTCACGGACGCCCGGGCACGGTTCGTACGCCCCCTGCTCATCGCGTTTCTCGTCGCCTCCGCCGTCGATCTCGTCGGCGTTCTCGCCGATGCACGTCTCGCCCATCTCGTCGCCAAGCCGCTGCTGATGCCGCTGCTCGCCGGGTACGCCGCCGCCCGCCGCGGACCCCGGCTGCTCATCGCCGCGCTGCTCTTCGGCTGGGGCGGCGACACACTCCTGCTGCCCGACGCCGACGCCGCCTTCCTCATCGGCATGGGTTCCTTCGCCGCAGGCCATGTCTGCTATCTGTGGCTCTTCGGGCGGGCCCGCAGCTCCCTGCTGCTCGGCGCGGGGTACGCGGCGGTCCTCGTCGGCTTCGTCGCCCTCATCTGGGGCGGGCTCCCCGCGGACCTGCGGATCCCGATGGCCGGCTACAGCCTGCTGCTCACCGCGATGGCCTACCGGTCCAGCACCCGCGGCCGGTACGCCGCGCTCGGCGGGGCGCTCTTCCTGCTGTCCGACGCGCTCATCGCCACGGGGATCGCCGACTGGCCGCAGCTGCCCGCGCCGGACTTCTGGGTCATGCTCACGTACATCGTGGCGCAGTTCCTGCTGACCGTCGGGGTGCTCACACCGGGCCCGGAACGGACCGCCGCCACCCCTGGGGCGTACGGTGAGCGGAGTATCAGCATCTGAGATCAGCAAGGACCCCCACGCATGCGCGCCACTGTCATCCACGCCCCCCACGACATCCGCGTCCAGGAGGTGCCGGACCCGACGATCCAGCAGCCCACCGATGTGGTGCTGCGGGTCCTGCGGGCCTGTATCTGCGGCAGCGACCTGTGGGCGTACCGCGGCGAGTCAGCCCGCCGGCCCGGCCAGCGCATCGGCCACGAGTTCATCGGAATCGTCGAGGAGGCCGGACCGGAGGTCAGCGGCTTCGCGGCCGGTGACCTCGTCGTCGCCCCCTTCGTCTGGTCCGACGGCACCTGCGAGTACTGCGCCGAGGGTCTGACGACGTCCTGCCCGCAGGGCGGCTTCTGGGGCTCGGTCGGCTCCGACGGCGGGCAGGGCGAGGCCGTGCGCGTCCCGTTCGCCGACGGCACGCTGGTCAAACTCCCGGCCGCCGCGGCGTCCGACGACCGCCTGCTCACGGCGCTCCTGGCCCTGTCCGACGTGCTCGGTACGGGGCACCACGCCGCCATCGGCGCGGGCGTGAAGCCCGGCACCACGGTCGCGGTCGTCGGTGACGGGGCGGTCGGCCTGTGCGGCGTCATGGCCGCGAAGCGGCTCGGCGCCGAGCGGATCATCGCGCTCGGCCGCCACCAGGTGCGCACGGACATCGCCCGCACCTTCGGCGCCACGGACGTCGTCGCCGAGCGCGGCGAAGCAGCCGTCGCCGCCGTACGGGAACTGACCGGCGGCGCGGGCGCCCACGCCGTGATCGAGGCCGTCGGCACCGAGCAGTCGATGCGCACGGCGGTCGAGATCACGCGCGACGGCGGCTCGATCGGCTACGTCGGCGTGCCGCACGGCAGCGGCACCGGCCTGGACCTCGGCGTCATGTTCGACCGGAACATCGCTCTGCGCGGCGGCG
Organism: Streptomyces sp. NBC_00353; assembly: GCF_036108815.1. NCBI lineage: Bacteria > Bacillati > Actinomycetota > Actinomycetes > Kitasatosporales > Streptomycetaceae > Streptomyces > Streptomyces sp. NBC_00353. The sequence goes on from NZ_CP107985.1 coordinate 7,573,097, forward strand.
TCGCCCCCGTGCGCACGTACATTCCGGAACTGCTCCCCGACGTCCTGGCCGGCACGATCGACCCGTCGCCCGTCTTCGACCTCACCATCGGCCTCGACGAGGTCCCCGCCGGCTACAAGGCCATGGACGAGCGCACGGCCCTGAAGGTCCTCATCAAGCCGTAGTGGTAAGCCACTTCGGCGCATCCGCGCCCAACCGGCCCGGCGGACGCGACCAGTCCGTCGGGCCGCCCGCGAAGGACACCGGCGGCAGGGCATAGCGCAGCCGGCCCGGCGCGCTGTCCGTGGAGCCGAGATACTTCTCGGGGTCGTACGTCTCCGAGAGGTCGTACGCCTCCGACGGGCCGTACGAGTCCTGGGTGCGCGTGAGCCCGCCGCAGAGCCAGTGCGCCGTCTGCCCCAGCGCCAGCCGCAGCAGCCGCGAACCGCCGTCGTCGTGCTGCTCGGTCAGCGCCCGCAGCACGCCCGCCGCCAGCAGATAGCCGGTGCCGTGGTCGAGGGCCTGCGCGGGCAGCGCGCCCGACGCCCCGGCGTCCCCCTCCACGGCCGCGATCCCGGTGGCCACCTGGACCAGACTGTCGAATCCGCGCCGTTCGTGCCACGGCCCGTACCGCCCCCACGCGGACACCTGCGCAACGACCAGACCGGGACGGCGTACGGCGAGCGCCTCCGGCGTCAGGCCGTACGCCTCCAGTGCGCCCGGCCGGTATCCGGTGACCAGTACATCGGCGGCGGCGAGCAGCTCGTCGAACGTCGCCCGGTCCGCCCGGTCGCCCAGATCCAGGGAGGCCGACCGCTTGCCGAACCCCGTGTCGTTGTGGGCGTCCTGGCTCTCCGGCAGTTGCGGCGCGTCGATCCGCAAGACGTCCGCGCCCAGCAGCGCCAGCGTGCGGGTGGCCACCGGACCGGCCAGGACACGGGTCAGATCGAGAACCCGGAGTCCGGCCGCGGGCAGCAGTGGCGAACCCGGCAGGGCGGGCAGGCGGCGTGGACCCACCTGGCCCGGCCCCTCGGTCCGGTCGAGCGTCAGCAGCGGGCGTGTGGCGATCGCAGCGCCCTGCTCGTGCGCCGCCCACTCCTCGGGAGTGCGCAGTGCGACGGCCAGACCGCCCGCGGCGTACACCGTCTCCTCGACCTCCACCGCCCGCCGTTCTGCGAGCACCGCGGCCACCGCGTCCACTCCGGCATCGGCGGGCAGGTCGAGCGCGGCGAGCAACCGGGCCAGGTGGTGCGGGTAGTTGGCGTGGGTGCGGACCCGGCCGTCGGCCGTCCGCCAGAACCGGGACAGCGGGGCGAAATTGGTCGGCGCGCGCCCGTCGACCCGCAGATGGCGCTCGCTGAGGAACGCGGTGGCCACCGCACCGTCGTCGACCCGGACCCGCTCCACCCGTCCGGCGGCGCTGCCTGCACGGCGCGCGGCCAGTTCGGCGGCGGCCAGCGCGCAGACCGCGACGGTGGAACGGGCCAGCTCCATGACCGGCAGCCGCGCGGGCAGCAGCCCGGCCGGTCCGCCGCCGTCGATACGGTCCAGAAGCGCCGGATCGCCGCCGAGGGCGGCCCATGCCTGCTCCGTACCGGAGCTCTGCGTGTCGATCACATCTGTCATGACCGCACTATGGCACCCAGTGCCACCGCAGTACGAGGGAAGGGCCGAGGACAGTCGCCCCGGCCCTTCCCCCGATACGCGTGGTGACTACCTGCGGACCGCGTCCAGCGCGTCCACCACACCGGCACCGTAGAAGCCGTTGTGGTTCCTGGGGCCCTCGCAGACGGCGTCGATCTTGCCGTCGCCGTTGATGTCGTACGGGTCGCCGCACGCGGTGGCGTCCGCCTCGTTCACCAGCAGCGCCTTCACCGCAGCCGCCGAGGCGTGCGGGTGCGACGACTTGATCAGGGCCACCACACCCGCGACATGCGGGGAGGCCATCGACGTACCGGCCTTGTAGCCGTACTTGCCGCCCGGCAGCGTCGACAGGATCAGACCGCTCGTGGCCGGCGGTGCGGGCGTCTGGTAGACCGTCGAGTCGCCGCCCGGGGCGGCCACATCGATGACTCCGTCACCGTAGTTGGAGTACGAGGCCTTCAGGCCCTTGGCGCCGGTCGCGGAGACCGTGACGACACCCGGCAGCATCGTCGGGATGTCGAGGCACTCCCGCGGGTCGATCGTCCGGGTCACCGGCGTGGTGTCGTTCGGGCTGGTCGAGTCCTCCAGCGTGTCGGCGGCCAGGTCCTCGCTGCTGTTGCCGGCCGCGGCGACGTTGACCGTGCCCTTGCGCTCCGCATACTGGCTGGCGCGGGTGACCGCTTCCACCAGGGCGCCCTGGTCGGGGTCGTTCTTGCAGTTGTACAGCCAAGGGTCGGTGTAATAACTGTTGTTCGTGACATCGACGCCGTGCTCGGCGGCCCAGACGAAACCGCAGACGACGGCCTCGGTGTAGAAGAACCCGCTCGGGGTCGCCACCTTGATGCCCGCCACCTTCACGCCCGGCGCGACGCCGGTCACGCCGATGCCGTTCTTCGCGGCGGCGATGGTGCCCGCGACATGCGTGCCGTGGTCGCTCTCGCCGGCCTTCGGGCGCCAGGAGCCGTCCGTCGTGTCGGGCGCGCCGGTCACACAGTTCGCCGACGCCTGGCGGTCGAAGTTCGGTGCCAGGTCCGGGTGCGTGTCGTCGACACCCGTGTCGATGACCGCGACCGTGACCTTGCTGCTGCCCAGCGACACCTCGTGCGCCTTGTCCGCCTTGATGGCGGGCAGGTCCCACTGGAGGGGTTCCAGCGGGTCCTGGCCGGCCGTCGCGTTCGCGGACGCGGCCTGTGCCTGCTCGGCGGAGAGCGGCTGCTCCACCCCGATGTCCTTGGTGGCCTGCGGAACGATGGGGTTGGTGCGGGTGGCACCCGCCGACTCCACGCCCTTGACCCGGCGGATCGACGCGGCGAAGTCCGGGTTCTGCGAGTGGACGACGATGACACCGATCTGCTCGTAGGCGATCACCACCGTGCCACCGGCCCGGGCTATCGCCTTCTTCACCTGCTTGACGGTGCCGTGACCGCCACGGGTGTTGACGACGTACGACAGCTTCGGGCCGTCCGTCGAGACCGCCGCCGTGGGCAGTCCGTCCGACGGGGCGGCGGATGCGGCACTCGTCGGCAGGAAGCCGAGCGAGGCCGTGAGGGCCAGTCCGACAGGCAGCGCCAGTGCGCGCGTCCGTCTGGATCCCAGATGAGCCATGGGGTCTCCACATCATCCGTGCCAGTCGGCCGGACACGGGGTGTGTTCGGCCGTGTACATGAAGAGCGAAGCTATCGCTGATCATCCCGGCTCATCAATGAGTTGACGGAACTCCGTTCGGAGGTCGGTCCGAACGGATGAGTTCAAGAACAGGCAAACCGCGGTGAACCACTTCGCCGTTCTCTCCGTGCCGTTGTCAGGGGAGGCGCACCACCGACCCCCCGACACCGAGGTCTTCCTGTGAAATCCACCGTCCCCACCACCGCATCCGCATCGCGAGGAGATTCCGTGGCTACCGATGCATCGCCGCCCAAGGCCATTCCTGACACCGGCCCTGCCCAGCCCACGACCGAGGAGTTCGTCGAGGTCCAGGAGAGCGCGGAGTTCGCCGAACTGCGCCACGCGCACCGTTCGTTCGCCTTCCCCCTGACCATCGCCTTCGTCCTCTGGTACCTGCTCTACGTGCTCCTGTCGAACTACGCGGGCGGTTTCATGGGCACCAAGTTGTTCGGCAACGTCAACGTGGCGCTCGTCTTCGGTCTCGCCCAGTTCGTCACCACGTTCCTCATCGCCTGGCTCTACTCCCGCCACGCCGCCGCGAAGCTGGACCCGAAGGCCGCCGCGATCAAGTCCCGTATGGAGGCCGACGCATGAGCGCCGCCCACGCCGCGTACCCCACCGTCCAGCTCGCCGCCGAAGGCGCGAGCGAGCACCGGCCGCTGATCATCACGCTGTTCGCCTGCTTCGTCGTCGCGACCCTGTTCATCACCGTGTGGGCGGGCCGGCAGACCAAGGACGCCGCCGACTTCTACGCGGGAGGCCGCCAGTTCACCGGCTTCCAGAACGGCCTCGCGGTCTCCGGCGACTACATGTCCGCCGCATCGTTCCTCGGCATCGCGGGCGCCATCGCGCTCTTCGGCTACGACGGCTTCCTGTACTCCATCGGCTTCCTCGTCGCCTGGCTCGTCGCGCTGCTGCTGGTTGCGGAACCGCTGCGGAACTCCGGCCGCTACACGATGGGCGACGTCCTCGCGTACCGGATGCGCCAGCGCCCCGTCCGTACCGCGGCGGGCGCCTCCACCATCGTCGTCTCGATCTTCTATCTGCTCGCGCAGATGGCGGGCGCCGGTGTGCTCGTCTCGCTGCTGCTCGGCATCACCAGCGACGGCGGCAAGATCGCCATCGTCGCCCTGGTCGGTCTGCTGATGATCGTGTACGTCACCATCGGCGGCATGAAGGGCACCACCTGGGTGCAGATGGTCAAGGCCGTCCTGCTCATCGCGGGCACCGTGCTCATCACCTTCCTGATCCTGCTGAAGTTCCACTTCAACATCTCCGACCTGCTCGGCAGCGCGGCGGAGAACAGCGGCAAGGGCAAGGCGTTCCTGGAGCCCGGTCTCAAGTACGGCGCCACCAGCACCTCGAAGCTGGACTTCATCTCGCTCGGCATCGCCCTGGTCCTCGGCACCGCCGGACTCCCGCACATCCTGATCCGCTTCTACACCGTGCCGACTGCCAAGGCCGCCCGTAAGTCGGTGAACTGGGCCATCGGCATCATCGGCGCCTTCTACCTGATGACGATCGTGCTCGGCTTCGGCGCTGCGGCGATCCTCAAGCCCGGCGACATCATCGCCTCGAACAAGGCGGGCAACACGGCGGCCCCGCTGGCCGCACTGGAGATCGGCGGCGGCTCCGGTTCCACCGGCGGTGCCATCCTGCTCGCCGTCATCTCCGCGGTGGCCTTCGCCACCATCCTGGCCGTCGTCGCCGGCCTGACCCTGGCGTCCTCGTCGTCGTTCGCGCACGACATCTACGCCAACGTCATCCGCAAGGGCAGGGCAACCGAGAAGGAGGAGGTCCGCGCGGCCAAGTGGGCGACCGTCGCCATCGGCATCGTCTCCATCGGTCTCGGCGCCCTCGCCCGCGATCTGAACGTGGCCGGACTGGTCGCCCTCGCCTTCGCGGTGGCCGCCTCGGCGAACCTGCCGACCATCCTGTACAGCCTGTTCTGGAAGCGGTTCACCACCCAGGGCGCCCTCTGGTCGATCTACGGCGGCCTGGCCTCGTCCGTCCTGCTGGTGCTGTTCTCCCCGGTCGTCTCCTCCAAGCCCACGTCGATGTTCCCCGGCGCAGACTTCGCCTGGTTCCCGCTGGAGAACCCGGGTCTCATCTCCATTCCGCTGGGCTTCCTGCTCGGCTGGCTCGGCTCCCTGCTCTCGAAGGAGGAGCCGGACAAGGGCAAGTACGCCGAGCTGGAGGTCAAGTCCCTCACCGGCGTCGGCGCCCACTGACGGGAGGAATCGACCGAGGAGTTCGCGTCACGCACCGCGCGGATCCCGCGGCCGCGTCGTAGAGTCCTACGACGCGGCCGTGCCGCCCCTCGTGTCAAACGGGCCACCTCTCTGTCACAGGTGTCGCGTAGTCTCGGGGGAGTCAGATCCGCAACCGGGGATCCACCGGGGGAGGGGGCCCACCATGCTCATCGACACCTACGATCGGGTCGCCACCGACCTGCGCGTTTCCCTGACCGACCGCTGCAATCTGCGGTGCACGTACTGCATGCCCGAAGAAGGCCTGCAGTGGCTGGCCAAGCCGGACCTGCTCAGCGACGACGAGATCGTCCGGCTCGTCCGTATCGCGGTGACCCAGCTCGGAATCAACGAAGTCCGCTTCACCGGCGGTGAGCCGCTGCTGCGCCCGGGCCTCGTCTCCATCGTCGAACAGTGCGCGGCTCTGACCCCCCGGCCGAAGATGTCGCTCACCACCAACGGCATCGGGCTGAAGCGCACGGCGGCCGCCCTCAAGGCCGCCGGCCTCGACCGGGTCAACGTCTCGCTGGACACCCTGCGCCCCGACGTCTTCAAGACCCTCACCCGCCGCGACCGTCACCACGACGTGCTGGCAGGCCTCGAAGCCGCCCGCGACGCCGGCCTCACCCCGGTCAAGGTCAACACCGTCCTGATGCCCGGACTCAACGCCGACGAAGCCCCCGACCTGCTCGCCTGGGCCGTGGAACACGGATACGAGCTCCGCTTCATCGAGCAGATGCCGCTCGACGCCCAGCACGGCTGGAAGCGCGACGGCATGATCACGGCAGGCGACATACTCACCTCCCTGCGCACGCGCTTCACGCTCACCGCCGAGGGCGACGGCGAGCGCGGCTCAGCACCCGCCGAGCGCTGGCTCGTCGACGGTGGACCCCACCGGGTCGGTGTCATCGCCTCCGTCACCCGCCCGTTCTGCCGGGCCTGCGACCGCACCCGGCTCACCGCCGACGGCCAGGTGCGGACCTGCCTGTTCGCCCGCGAGGAGACCGATCTGCGCGGCGCGCTGCGCTCCGAGGCCCCGGACAAGGAGATCGCCCGGATCTGGCGGCTCGCGATGTGGGGAAAGAAGGCCGGATCCGGTCTGGACGACCCGTCCTTCCTGCAGCCCGACCGCCCGATGTCGGCGATCGGCGGCTAGGAGGACGGGTGTCAGTCCCCGGCGGCCGAGGACTCCCACTCCGCCAGCGTCACGACATCCTTCAGAAAACCGCGCACCCCCAGGAACGAGGAGAGATGTTCCCGGTGCTCGTCGCAGGCCAGCCAGGTCTTACGGCGCTCCGGGGTGTGCAGCTTCGGGTTGTTCCAGGCCAGCACCCATACGGCGGCCGCACGGCAGCCCTTGGCGGAACAGATCGGTGCGGCGGAAGCAGCGCTCTCGGCGGCATTTTCGGGGGAGTCCGGGAAGTTCACGGACTCAACCCTAGGCCAGCCGCGGGGTCGGCCCACTGACGTATCCCCTGCCGGAGAAAAACGACGCCGAGCAGCCACGGGGGGAGCTGCCCGGCGTCGGTCTGTCGCTCCGACGGGGGATGCGGAGCGCGTAGGAAGTATGTCACGCGGACCGGGGTGCGGTGCACCTGAACTTCATGATTGATCTGAGCTTTTCTTGAGGATTCGGCGTGCCGTCAGCTCAGCTGTGCTCATGCGGATCCGGGGCGCTACGGGCCCGGTCGGAGTCCGCCGGACCGGTCTGCGGGGCGGCCTCGAGTGCCGGCCTGGCGGGCGGCGGCACGAAGGTCGAGGGCAGCGAAGGAGTGTTCTCCCGGCCTGCGTTGGCGATGACCACGGCGACGTACGGGAGCAGCGCACCCAGCGCGAGCGCCACAATGGCCACAGGCTTCTCGATGTTCCACAGCACGGCGGCCAGGATCACCGAAACCGTCCGTACGGACATCGAGATCACATAGCGTCGCTGCCTGCCGCGGACATCGTCCGCGAGGCTCTGCCGGGCTCCCGTGATCCGGAAGACCTCCGCACCACTCTGCTTCCGCATCACGTTCCCGTCACCCTTCCCCTGGCTCTTCACGAGCCGTTCCACGGTACGCCCGGCATCCGGAGGCATCGAGACCGGGGCACGCAGTATTCGCGCACATCAGCACAGTCATGGCACGTATGGACCTGTCCGACATGCGTCGTACGGCCTGTGCGCCAAGACTTGCGCACATGCGCGACACCGCGCCGCACCAGGAGGCGACATGAGTTGGCTGTGGGCAATCATCGTGGGTCTGGTCCTCGGCCTGATCGCGAAGGCGATCCTGCCGGGAAAGCAGCAGATCCCACTCTGGCTGACAACCATTTTCGGCATCATCGGCAGCGTCATCGGCAACGCCGTCGCGACGTGGATCGGCGTCAACGAGACCAGGGGCATCGACTGGACGCGCCATCTGCTGCAGCTGATCGGCGCCGTGGTCATCGTCGGTGTCGGCGACATGCTCTGGACATCGATGCGCGGTACCAGAAAGCAGAAGGCCTGAGTGCAGGCGCGGCCGCAGGACGTCCGACGCGGCGACGGCCGGGCACGCATGTCGCGTGCCCGGCCGCCGTGTGTCGTCCGCTGCCGGTCAGCCGGCCGTGACCTCGATGGCCGCGAGGTTCTTCTTGCCCCGGCGCAGCACCAGCCAGCGCCCGTGCAGCAGCTCCTCGCGGGCCGGTGCGGCCTCGCCGTCCACGACCTTGACGTTGTTCACGTAGGCGCCGCCCTCCTTGACCGTACGGCGGGCCCCCGACTTGCTCGGCGCCAGACCGACCTCCACCAGGAGGTCCACCAGCGGGCCCAGCTCGGTGACCTCGGCGTGCGGCACCTCGGAGAGCGCCGCGCTCAGCGTGGCCTCGTCCAGATCGCCCAGCTCACCCTGGCCGAACAGCGCCTTCGAGGCCGCGGTGACAGCGGCGCACTGCTCGGCGCCGTGCACCATCGTCGTCAGCTCCTCCGCCAGCGCCCGCTGAGCGGCGCGCGCCTGCGGGCGCTCCTCGGTCAGCTTCTCCAGCTCCTCGATCTCCTCGCGGGACTTGAAGCTGAAGATCCGCAGGAATTTCGAGATGTCCCGGTCATCGGCGTTCAACCAGAACTGGAAGAAGGCGTACGGAGTGGTCCGCTCGGCGTCGAGCCAGACCGTGCCCGACTCCGTCTTGCCGAACTTCGTGCCGTCCGCCTTTGTGATCAATGGCGTCGCCAGCGCGTGTGCAGCGGACTCGGGCTCGACCCGGTGGATCAGATCGGTGCCCGCGGTCAGATTGCCCCACTGGTCGCTGCCGCCGGTCTGCAGCGTGCACCCGTACCGACGGTTGAGCTCCAGGTAGTCCATGCCCTGCAGGATCTGGTAGCTGAACTCGGTGTAGCTGATGCCCGCGTCGGAGTTGAGCCGCCGCGAGACGGCCTCCTTCGCGATCATCTTGTTGACCCGGAAGTACTTGCCGACGTCGCGCAGGAAGTCGATGGCCGACAGGCCCGACGTCCAGTCCAGGTTGTTGACCATGGTCGCGGCGTTCGGGCCCTCGAAGTCGAGGAACCGCTCGATCTGCCCGCGCAGCCGCTGCACCCAGGCGGCGACGACCTCGGGGTCGTTGAGCGTGCGCTCCGCATTCGGCTTCGGGTCGCCGATCAGCCCCGTTGCACCGCCGACCAGACCCAACGGCCGGTTCCCGGCCAGCTGGATCCGGCGCATGGTGAGGATCTGGACCAGATTGCCGAGGTGCAGGCTGGGCGCGGTCGGGTCGAAGCCGCAATAGAACGTGACGGGACCGTCCGCGAACGCCTTGCGCAATGCGTCCTCGTCAGTGGACAGGGCGATCAGCCCACGCCACTGCAGTTCGTCGACGATGTCCGTCACGGTTCTCGTGTCTCCTTGGATGTGCTTACAGACTCCTCCGAGGTTATACGCCCTGGCTCACCGAACTCATATTGAAGTCCGGGATCCGCAGCGCCGGCATCGCGGCCCGGGTGAACCAGTCGCCCCACTCGCGCGGCAGCGTCTTCTCGGTACGGCCCGCCTCGACGGCCCGCGACAGAAGATCGACCGGCGACTCGTTGAACCGGAAGTTGTTCACCTCGCCGACCACCTCGCCGTCCTCCACCAGATACACCCCGTCCCGGGTGAGCCCGGTCAGCAGCAGCGTCGCCGGATCGACCTCCCGGATGTACCAGAGGCAGGTCAGCAGCAGGGCCCGGCCGGTCGTCGCCGCCACCATCTCGTCCAGCGACCGCTCACCACCGCCGTCGAGCAGCAGGTTGTCGATCGCCGGAGCCACCGGCAGCCCGGTCAGTCCGGCCGTGTGCCGGGTGGTCGTCAGACGGTCCAGCCGGCCGTCCCGGATCCAGTCGGTCGACGACAGCGGAAGCCCGTTGTCGAAGACGGAAGCGCTGTCCCCGGAGGAGTGGGCGATCACGAACGGAGCGGACTCGAGCCCGGGGGCGTTCGGGTCGCTGCGCAGGGTCAGCGGCAGCTCGGACAGCGTCTCGCCGAGCCGGGTGCCACCCCCCGGCTTGGAGAAGACCGTCCGGCCCTCGGCGGCGTCCCGGGCCGTCGACGACCACAGCTGGTAGATCAGCAGATCGGCCACGGCGGTGGGCGGCAGCAGCGTCTCGTACCGCCCGGCGGGCAGCTCGATACGACGCTCCGCCCAGCCCAGCCGCTGTGCCAGCTCCGCGTCCAGCTCGGCCGGGTCGACGTCCTTGAAGTCCCGGGTGGCCCGGCCGGCCCAGGCCGAACGCGAGCGGTCGGGGGACTTGGCGTTCAGCTCCAGCGTTCCGTTCGGCTGGTCGTGGCGCAGCCGCAGCCCCGTCGACGTGCCCAGATACGTCGACGTCAGCTGGTGGTGCGCGAAGCCGTACAGCTCGCGGCCGCCGGCCCGGGCGCGGGCGAAGGCCTCACCGAGAGCCGGGGCGAACTCCGCGAACACCTCGGAACCCGTCTCGGCCGGGGCATCCGTGAAATCAGGGGACGAGGGCACGCCGGTGACCAGCGGCTGCGCGTCCTCGGCGGGCCCGGCCCCGCGCGCGGCGGCCTCGGCGGCCCGCACCAGCGGCTCCAGGTCGTCGGCGGTGACTGCGGAACGGGACACCACACCGGACGCCGCGCCCTCGGCGCCGTCGACCGTCGCGATGACCGTCAGGGTCCGGCCCCGGGTCACCCCGTTCGTGGTGAGCGCGTTGCCCGCCCAGCGCAGATTGGCGGAGGAGTCCTCGTCGGCGATGACCACACAGCCGTCGGCGGTGGACAGTTCGAGCGCGCGCTCGACGATCTCGTACGGCTTGCTGACGCGGCTCATCGGCCCGCCTCCTGCGTCGTGTTGAGGATGTTCACGCCTCGGAAGAGGGCGGAGGGGCAGCCGTGCGAGACGGCCGCGACCTGGCCCGGCTGGGCCTTGCCGCAGTTGAAGGCGCCGCCCAGGACGTACGTCTGCGGGCCGCCGACCTTCTCCATCGAGCCCCAGAAGTCCGTCGTCGTCGCCTGGTACGCGACATCGCGCAGCTGACCGGCGAGCTCGCCGTTCTCGATGCGGAAGAACCTCTGCCCGGTGAACTGGAAGTTGTAGCGCTGCATGTCGATCGACCAGGACCGGTCGCCGACCACATAGATGCCGCGCTCCACCCCGCCGATCAGATCCTCCGTGGACAGTCCGCCCGGATCCGGCTGCAGCGACACGTTCGCCATCCGCTGTACGGGGACATGGCCCGGCGAATCGGCGTACGCACACCCGTTGGACCGGCCGAGGCCCGTCAGCTTCGCAATTCTCCGGTCGAGCTGGTAGCCGACCAGCGTCCCGTCCTTGATCAGGTCCCAGGACTGGCCCTCGACACCCTCGTCGTCGTACCCGATGGTCGCTAGCCCGTGCTCGGCGGTGCGGTCGCCCGTCACATTCATCACCGGCGAGCCGTACGCCAGCTTGCCCAGCTGGTCGAAGGTGGCGAACGAGGTCCCGGCGTACGCCGCCTCGTAACCCAGCGCCCGGTCCAGCTCGGTGGCATGCCCGATCGACTCGTGGATCGTCAGCCAGAGATTCGACGGGTCGACGACCAGGTCGTACCTCCCCGCCTCGACGCTCGGCGCCCGCATCTTCTCGGCGAGCAGCCCCGGGATCTGCTCCAGCTCGGAGTCCCAGTCCCAGCCGGTGCCCGTGAGGTACTCCCAGCCGCGGCCCACCGGCGGCGCGATGGTCCGCATCGAGTCGAACTCACCGGTCGTCCCGTCCACGGCGACGGCGGTGAACTGCGGATGCAGCCGCACCCGCTGCTGAGTGGTGACGGTGCCCGCCGTGTCCGCGTAGAACTTGTTCTCGTGGACGGTCATGAGCGAGGCGTCCACATGTGCGACACCCTCCGCGCCGAGGAGCCGGCTGCTCCACTCGGCCAGCAGCCCCGCCTTCTCCTCGTCGGGTACGGAGAACGGGTCGACGTCGTACGCCGACACCCAGGTCCGCTCGCCGTGCACCGGCTCGTCCGCCAGCTCCACGCGCTCGTCCGAGCCCGCCGCCGCGATCACCTTCGCCGAGAGCTTCGCCATGGCGACCGCCTGGGACGCGACCTTCGCCGCGGCGTCCATGGTCAGATCGACCCCGGACGCGAACCCCCACGCCCCACCGTGCACCACCCGCACCGCGTACCCGAGGTCGGTGGTGTCCGAGGTCCCCGAGGGCCGGGCGTCCCGCAACCGCCAGGACGCACTGCGCACCCGCTCGAAGCGGAAGTCCGCATGGACGGCGCCCAGCGCGCGGGCCCGGGCCAGCGCCGCGTCGGCGAGGGCCCGTAGCGGCAGGGCCAGGAATGACTGATCTACCTCATGGGGCACGTCGGCTTTCCCCTTCTCGACCTGTGCGATGTGTCTCCGCAGTGAATCATGCGGTGCGAGCCCGTCAGGGGCCTCTGTTTTTCCCGTATTTTTCCGCGGCGGTTCCGGCGGCGCGGGGCGAGGCACTGTAGGAACCCCACAGTGCCTCGCGGAAGCCACTGTCAGGGGCCGATTCCCCGTGGAGCACCTGGTACCGATAGGTTTTCGAGGTACCAGACCGCTATCGAAAGGGTGATCCGTTGAGCCGCTCGGTTCTCGTCACCGGAGGAAACCGGGGCATCGGCCTCGCCATCGCCCGCGCTTTCGCCGACAACGGCGACAAGGTCGCGATCACGTACCGCTCGGGCGAGCCGCCCCAGGCCCTCACCGAGGCGGGCGTTCTGGCCGTCCGGTGCGACATCACCGACAGCGAGCAGGTGGAGCAGGCCTACAAGGAGATCGAGGAGAAGCACGGTCCGGTCGAGGTTCTGGTGGCCAACGCCGGTATCACCAAGGACCAGTTGCTGATGCGGATGTCCGAGGAGGACTTCACGTCCGTACTCGACACCAACCTCACCGGCACCTTCCGGGTCGTCAAGCGCGCCAACCGCGGCATGCTGCGCGCCAAGAAGGGCCGCGTCGTCCTCATCTCCTCCGTCGTCGGTCTCCTCGGCTCGGCGGGGCAGGCCAACTACGCCGCCTCCAAGGCCGGTCTGGTCGGCTTCGCCCGGTCGCTGGCGCGCGAGCTCGGCTCGCGGAACATCACTTTCAACGTCGTCGCGCCCGGTTTTGTCGACACCGACATGACCCAGGTGCTCACCGAGGAGCAGCGCAAGGGCATCGTCGCCCAGGTGCCGCTGGCCCGCTACGCGCGGCCCGAGGAGATCGCCGCCGCGGTGCGCTTCCTCGCCTCCGACGACGCGTCGTACATCACTGGAGCCGTCATCCCCGTTGACGGCGGATTGGGCATGGGTCACTGACCACCATGATCGGAATTCTCGACGGCAAGCGCATCCTCATCACGGGTGTGCTGATGGAGTCGTCCATCGCCTTCCACACCGCCAAGGTGGCCCAGGAGCAGGGTGCCGAAGTCATCCTGACCGCCTTCCCCCGGCCCACGCTGACGGAGCGCATCGCCAAGAAGCTGCCCAAGCCCGCCAAGGTCATCGAGCTGGACGTGACCAACACCGAGCACCTGGACCGGCTCGAAGGCCTGGTCCGTGAGGAGCTCGGTTCGCTGGACGGCGTCGTCCACTCCATCGGCTTCGCGCCGCAGGACGCGCTCGGCGGCAACTTCCTCAACACCCCGTTCGAGTCCGTCGCCACCGCGATGCACGTCTCGGCGTTCTCGCTGAAGTCGCTCGCCATGGCCTGCAAGCCGCTGATGAGCGAGGGCGGCTCGATCGTCGGCCTCACCTTCGACGCACAGTTCGCCTGGCCGCAGTACGACTGGATGGGTCCGGCCAAGGCCGCCCTGGAGGCCACCTCTCGTTACCTCGCCCGCGACCTGGGCAAGGACGACATCCGCTGCAACCTGATCTCTGCGGGCCCGATCGGCTCGATGGCCGCCAAGTCCATCCCGGGCTTCTCGGAGCTCGCGGACGTCTGGAACACCCGCTCCCCGCTCTCCTGGAACATGGCCGACCCGGAGCCGGCCGGCCGCGGCGTCGTCGCGCTGCTCTCGGACTTCTTCCCGAAGACCACGGGCGAGATCATCCACGTCGACGGTGGCGTGCACATGATGGGTGCCTGACCTCGTAGAGCCCTGTACGAAACGGCCGCGTACCACCTCCGAGCAGATGGTGCGCGGCTGTCGTGCGTCCCCGCCCGGCCGCTCGCCGCTCAAGTCGAAAAGATGGTCGATGCACCGCAGAATGTGGTGGAACCGGACTTTTGGTCAGGCTGCGGGGAGGAGGTCGCTGTGCGCCCCATACGTCGCCGAACCTGGGCCCTGCTTGCGGCCTCGGTCGCCGTCGCCGCAGTCGTCGTCCCCATCGGCATATCCGGCCTGGGGTGGCCCGGGGCGTCCGCGCCGACCGCCCCCCTCCCGGACCCGCACGGCGCCGACTGCCGTACGTCGGTCCAGGGCTCCTGGGTGGTCGCCTACTGCCACAACCCGTACCCGACCAACGACCGGGTACAACTGCACACCGAATGCGACCGCTGGTGGGACATAGACGCGGACGGCATACCCGTCGACGTCGCCCCCGGACAGACGGTACGGCTCGACGACCGCTGCTGGAAGGAGGTCGCCTCCGTCTGGATCACCCACCAACGGACCTAGGTGAACCCCTCTTCCGGCCCTTGCGGAGCATTCGGGTCAGACCCGGTCCACCAGGCAGCTGAGCGCATGACTCGCGGCCTCGGCGGCCGCTGTCTCCGCGTCACCGGCCCGGATCGCCTCGACCAGCCGCGCGTAGTCCATGTGGTTCTCCGGCCGTAGCTCGTGCCCGACATCGACCCGCAGATAGTCGCGCAGCAGATCCCCCAGGTCGGCGTAGAGGCCCGTCAGCACGTCATTGTGCGAGGCGGCGACCACGGCCAGGTGCAGCGTCGCATCCGCGGCCACGAACGCCTCGGCGTCACCCGCGGCCCAGGTCTCCTCGCGACGCGCCATGAGCGCGTCCAGTTGCTTCAGATCCCGCTCGGTGCGCCGGGCGGCCGCCAGCCGGGCCGCTGACGACTCCAGCGTCGACCGCAGCTCGGCGACATGGCGCGGGTCGGCGGACGCGAACCGGCGGTGCATCACTCCGGCCAGCTCGCTGGTGGCGACGACGTACGTGCCCGACCCCTGCCGGATGTCCAGCAGCCCGTTGTGCGCGAGCGCGCGCACCGCCTCGCGGACGGTGTTACGGGCCACCCCCAGCTGTTCCACCAGTTCGGGTTCGGTCGGAATCCGCGAACCGACGGGCCACTCGCCCGAGGTGATCTGATTCCTCAGCTGTGCGATCACCTGGTCGGCGAGTGCCGACCGCCGCGGGGACGTCAAAGCCATGATGCTCCTTGCTCGGATCCTCGGGGCTTCCGGATTCTCCGGTTCCCGGATTTCTCGGAGGTTTCCGAAGGCTCTCGGACGAGTGGACAATCAATCATCCCATGATTCTATGATGGACCTCATGCCCGAAGACGAGACCCATCCCCAGACCCGGACCTCGACCCGGACCCAGAGCCCGCACACCGGCACGGCGACGGCCTCCGCCACGGACTCCCCGGCACCGCAGACCGCGCAGACCACGTCCGGCCCGGCCGGCCCCGCCCCCTGGGTGCTCCGTCTGGTCGCCGTCGGTCTCGTCCTCACCGCGCTCAACCTCCGCCCCGCCATCACCAGCCTCGGCGCCCTGCTCGAAGAGGTACGGGACGGGCTGCACATGAGCGGCAGCGTCGCCGGTGTCCTCACCTCCGTGCCGCCGCTCTGTTTCGCGGTCTTCGGCATCATGGCGCCGCGCCTCGCCCGCCGCTTCGGCCCCGGTGCGGTCGTCTGCGCCGGCATGGTCGCCATCGCGGCCGGTCTGGTGATCCGGCCGTTCGTCGGCTCCACGGCCGGCTTCCTCGCCGCCAGCGCACTCGCCCTCATGGGCATAGCCGTCAGCAACATCCTGATGCCGGTGATCGTCAAGCGCTGGTTCCCGGACCGGGTCGGCTCCATGACCGGCCTCTACTCGATGGCGCTGGCCCTCGGCACCGCGCTCGCCGCAGCCGTCACCGTGCCCATGACCGATGCGCTCGGTGGCAGTTGGAAGGCCGGCCTCGGAATCTGGGCCGTGCTCGCCGTCGCCGCGGTGCTGCCCTGGATCCCGCTGTTGCGGGACAGCCGCGGCGCCCCCGGACAGGCCACCGCCCGGCAGCACACGGATGCCCCGGCGCTGCGGATCACCCGCAGCCGCACCGCCTGGGGCCTCGCCTGCTTCTTCGGCCTGCAGGCCACCGCCGCGTACATCGCCATGGGGTGGATGCCGCAGATCTTCCGCGACGCCGGGGTCTCGGCGGGCACGGCGGGCGTCCTGCTCGCCGTGACCATGGCCATGGGCGTGCCGCTCGCCTTCGTCATCCCGCGGGTCGCCGCCCGGATGAGGAACCAGGGCCCGATCGTCGTCTTCCTCTGCGCCTGCGGCCTCGTCGGCTACGCGGGCCTCTACCTCGCACCGGCCGGCGGCGCCTGGGCCTGGGCTGTGCTCCTCGGCATCGCCAACTGTGCCTTCCCGCTCGCCCTCACCATGATCGGCATGCGGTCCCGCAGCGGCGCCGGAGTGGTCCGGCTGTCCGCGTTCGCCCAGTCCACCGGCTATCTGATCTCGATCCCCGGTCCGCTGCTCGTAGGCGTGCTCTACCAGCACAGCGGCGGCTGGGGACTGCCGATCGCGCTGATGGCGGGCCTGATGGTGCCGCAGATGGTGGCGGGGATCCTGGCAGGGCGGGACCGGACGATCGAGGACGAATGCTGAGATGCGAGACTGGGCCCATGCCAGTTCTCGATCCGAATCCCCAGAACGGTCAGAAGAAGCTTCTTCTCGTGCTCGGGGCGATGCTCCTGATCACGGTGATCATCGGAGTGATCGCCTCGGTCGCCTCCCCCTGACGCCTCTCTCCGACGCCTCGGACCGCGCCGCCGCCTCCCCTCCCGGCCTGCACTCCTCGCGCGTTCCGCCACCGGGGCCGATGGTGGGGCTAGCACCACCATCCCCTAGGGGGCCAGGGTCAGGGTGAAGTGGGTGGGTCACCGGATGGGACCGGTACCCCCGCATCCGTAAGTTCTGAGTATCAGAACCGATGGCCCACGGAGGCGGACATGGCGGCCCGTACCTACACCCGATCCCCCCGCCCGGCCTCTGCCGGTGTCGAGGTCAGGCTGCCGTGGTGGGCCGTCGCGCTGCCCGCGGTCGCGTTCGCGGCACTGCTGCTGCTGATCTCCGGATCCGGCGAGGCGCACGCCGCGACGGGTGACTCGGCGATCGGTCAGCTGCTTGAGCGAATCGTGGACCTGCTGGCCCGCTGACCCCGTTCACCCGCAGTGGGGGAGCCCTCCAACACCCTGCGCCGGGCGGCTCATTTCGTGCGAAGCTGAGGTGTATGAGCGTCGATACACCTCGCAGGATCGTCCTACTCAGGCATGCAAAGGCGGAATGGTCGCAGGACTCCGACCATGAGCGGCCGCTCGCGGAGCGTGGCCGCAAGGATGCCCCCGTGGCAGGCCGCAAACTCGTCGACTCCGGCATCGTCATCGATCTGGCCCTGTGCTCGACCGCCGTCAGGACGCGCGAGACCTGGAAGCTGGCGGTGCACGAGATGCCTCACCGGCCCAGGACCGTGTACGAGGAGCGGCTGTACGAGGCCTCCCTCGGCGAGCTGATCGCCCTGCTCAACGAGACCCCCGACGACGTGCAGAACCTGCTTCTCATCGGCCACAACCCCGGCATGCATGCCGTCGCGGACGCCCTGGCCGGTTCGGCGGAGGGCGAGACCATGGCCCGGATGACCCGCGGCGGATTCCCGACCGCCGCGTTCGCGGTGATCGAGTTCTCCGGCTCCTGGAAGGGCGTGGAGCACGGGGTGGGCAAGCTCGTCGAATACTGGACGCCGAACGACTGATCACGCCGCAGTACGCGGAAAGGCCCCGGCACGGGACGCATGGTCGGTGCCGGGGCCTGTCCCGTGCACGAGGTACGGGGCCGGTCGGTCAGTCGACGAGACCGTCGGCGGCCTCGACCTCCTCACGGGTGATCCCGAGCAGATACAGCACGGTGTCCAGGAACGGCACGTTCACCGCGGTGTGCGCGGCCTCGCGGACGAGCGGCTTGGCGTTGAAGGCGACCCCGAGGCCGGCCGTGTTCAGCATGTCCAGGTCATTCGCGCCATCACCGATCGCGACGGTCTGCGCAAGCGGCACCCCGGCCTGCTCGGCGAAGCTGCGCAGCAGCCTGGCCTTGCCCGCCCGGTCCACGATGTCGCCGACGACCCGGCCGGTGAGCTTGCCGTCGACCACTTCCAGAGTGTTGGCAGAGGCGAAGTCGAGCCCGAGCCGTTCCTTCAGGTCGTCGGTGACCTGGGTGAACCCGCCGGAGACGACGCCCACTTGGTAGCCGAGCCGCTTCAGCGTACGGATCAGCGTGCGGGCGCCGGGCGTCAGTCGCACCTCGGCGCGCACCTTGTCCACCACCGACACGTCGAGCCCCGCCAGCAGCGCCACCCGCGCGTGCAGCGACTGCTCGAAATCGAGCTCGCCGCGCATCGCCTGCGCGGTCACCTCGGCGACCTTGTCCTCACAGCCGGCGTGGGCCGCGAACAGCTCGATGACCTCGTCCTGGATGAGCGTCGAGTCGACATCCATGACGACCAGCCGCTGCGCACGGCGGCTCAGTCCGGCCGAAACGACGGCGACATCGACCCCGATCCCGGCGGCCTCGGTGGCCAGCGCGGTCCGCAGCTCCGCGGTCGCGGTGCCGGACACGGCGAACTCGACGGCCGTGACCGGGTACTTTGCCAGCCGGAAGATCCGGTCGATGTTGCCGCCCGTCGACGTGATCGTGGCCGCTATGGCTGCCGTCGACTCGGCGGTCAGCGGGTGTCCGAGCACGGTCACATGGGAGCGCCCGTAACCACGCGGCCGGTTGTCACCGGTCCCGGAGATGATCTCGGCCTGCAGCTTCAGCGATTCGGCCCAGCTGTGCACGGTCGCCCGCAGATCGCCCTCGGTGGTGCCGGCCGCGGCGGTACCACCGGTGGGAGCGGTGACCAGCGCGCACAGGACGATACGGCCACGGGTGACGACCTGCTCGATATCGATGACATCGACCGCGTAGGCGGCGAGCGTGTCGAAGAGCCCGGCGGTGATGCCGGGACGGTCCTTCCCGAAGATCTTGACGAGAAGGGTGGGGGTGTCGGCGCCCTGACGGGACGCAGGGGCCTCAGGGGGCTCAGGAGACGGGGAGGACTGAGGGGGCTGAGATGCGCTCATGGTGCCTCCACCGTATCGGTCCGCCTCACACGCCCGAAGCCCCGTCCCGCGGACCGGACACCGGGAAGGGATTCCCGACCGGCGCGTTTCCAAGCCGGTCCGGCGCCCGGGAACGGAGCTTTCACCTGGCGTTCTCGCACCCGCCCGGCGGTCGAGGAAACCCGTTCACCCCCGCGCGGGCGGCTGGTCGGGCGGCGGTACCCCGTCCGGCCGCCCCCCGTCCCGCGGCGCCGGCCCGGGCCCCGGGGGCGGCACCTGCGGCGCGGTGGGCGGGACGATCGGTTCCACCACCGTCGGCGCCCCGTGGATCGCGTCCGCCGGATGCGGGCGCAGATACGGGTTGGTCTCCTCGTGCGACGGCCGGTACGGCCGCGACGGCGTATACGGCCCGGGCACCGGACCACCCCCACCGCCTTCGTCGCCACCTCGACCCGATGACCCCGATGACCCCGCCGGAACCGCAGGAACCGCAGGAACCGCTCCCGCCCCGCACGCCACCAGCGCCCCCACCCCACCCGCACCCGCACCCCACACCGCACCCAGTACCGCGGCCGTCCCCGGATGCCCGTGCAGCTCGATCCCGGCCCCGAACGCATCGAGGCCCAGCACCGAAAGGGATCCATCCGCGGAGACCTGCGTCAGCCACACCAGCAGTGGCAGGGCCGCTGCCGTCACGCCTCCGAGCCGCAGCGCACACCGCCCCGCGAACCGGGCGGCGGTCGCCTCTCCCCGGTCGGTACGTGTCGCGGCCAGCACCCCCGCGTACAGCATCATCACCGCGGCGGCGACCGCCAGCAGCCAGACCCGGTGGTCCAGTTCGGCCAGCCGCCCGACCGTCACCGGTTCGTCGGCGGACATCCGCAGCAGCTCGTCCAGCGGATCGGGAAGCAGCCTGGCCGGCTCGCCGGTCGCCTGTCCGTCCCACGGCACGAAGAGGCCGAGCGGCACACCGAGCCACGTCCCGTTCGGCGCCCCGAGCAGCGCGGCGCCCGCGATCCGCTTCGGGTGGTCGTCGCCCACCGCCGCGTACGCCGCGGCCGCGCACCCGGCGACCACCGCCACGAGCAGCACCGACACCAGCGCGGACACCGCCGGACGTACGGTCCGGTGCAGCCACGCCAGACGGGACGGCAACGGCGTACGACGCGAGGCCAGAACTGCGATCACCAGCACCCCGAGCACCCAGCAGGCCCCGCCCACCAGCGACTTCACCGCGTCGACCGTGAACCCGACATGGGCCTGCGCCCTTGCGAGATCCGCCAGCCGGTCCGGCAGCAGCCCGCCGAGGTCACCCAGATCACCGAGCCCGCCCGGCAGCAGGTCCCCGATGCCCCCGGCCCCACCGGGGGCGTCACCGTCCGCCCCCGGCACCTCGTCCAGACCCAGCGACGCACCGTCGATCGTCACGACATCGTGACCGGCCCAGGCCAGCCCGCCGAGCACGGCGACGAACATCACCACCACCGCCCCTGCGCGGACCGCCAGTTCGGCACCGGGCAGCGCCGCTCCCGCCCCGCGCAGCGACCGCAGGAAGAAGAAGGAGAGGAACAGCGCACCGGCCAGCCCCACCCCCAGTGGTGTGACCGACAGGGCGGCGTGCGCCTCGGCCCCGTCCAGCCCGAACGCCGAGACATCGCCCGACGGAGAGACCGATCCGCCCGCCCCCAGCACCACCACGGCCGCCGTCATCGGCCCCAGCGCCCCCACCGAGTCGGCGCCGAGCAGATGCAGTCCGAGGGCCGCCGTCCCCGCCATCGCGACCATCGCCCAGCCGACCGAGGCGATGGCGGCCAACACCACGTCTCCCCAAGGGATGTGCCCTGTACCGCCACCGCCCCCGCGCACGTCCCCAGCCATCAGGACCCCCTCAATCCGCACCGAGATGCCGTGAGTTGACCTATTCGCTCATGATCTGTACGCACTCATGGGCGCTTACCACTCTCCGAGCATGTTTCTCCCGAGTCAACGGCGCGTGGGCGCAGGTCTCGTCACGGCCCCGAACCGGCCCGACTTTCGTATCGGGGACTGCTCCTGGAATAGTTCCCCACGATGTTCAGCATCCCTAGACTCCCTGTGATGGGGGTAACTCGGGGGACAACTAGTGGGGCGCGGAGTGCCGGAACTCGTACTGGAATTGAATGGAAGGACCTGGACGCTCGATCCGTCCAGGCCGTACACCCTGGGGCGCGATCCGCAGGGCGACCTGTCGATCGACGACGCCAGGGTGTCGTGGCGGCATGCCACGATCAGCTGGGGGGGCCGCAGTTGGTTCATCGAGGACCACGGCTCCACCAACGGCACCTATGTGCAGGGCCAGCGGATCCACCAGATGGACATCGGGCCGGGCTCCGCCGTGTACCTGGGCAACGCCACTGACGGACCGCGGCTGAGCTTCAGCGGATCCGCCGCGGGTGCCGATGTGTACAACGGCCAGGGTGCGGGCGCCCAGCAGGCCCCCGCCCAGCAGCCCCAGCAGGGTGGTGCCGGCTGGCCGGATCCCGCATCGCAACAGCAGCAGCAGCAGGGCCGGCAGCAGGCGCCCCAGGGCCAGTCGCAACAGCACGCCCAGCACCAGCAGCCTCACGTGCCGCACCAGCAGGGCATGGCACAGAAGCCCGGCGCAGGTGGTCCCGACGGTGCCGCGGGGGCCCCGCCGGTCTACGGCGACCGCAGCCCGACCACGTTCCACCAGCTGGACCTCGGCCGTGTGATGCGCATCGGCCGTGCGCTGGAGAACGAACTCGTCGTCTCCGACCTCCAGGTCTCGCGCCACCACGCCGAGTTCCACGCGACCCCCGACGGGCGCTTCGAGATCCGCGATCTCGGTTCCCACAACGGCACGTACGTCAACGGTCAGCCGCTCCACAAGTCCGGCTCCGCGCTGATCGGTCCGAACGACATCGTCGGTGTCGGTCACTCGACGTTCCGTCTGGTCGGCGACCGGCTCGAGGAGTTCGTCGACACCGGTGAGGTCTCCTTCTCCGCCCGGCACCTCACGGTGACGGTCGACGGCGGGAAGCAGATTCTCAAGGACGTCTCGTTCGGCGTCCCGGAGAAGTCGCTCATCGCGGTCATCGGCCCGTCCGGTTCCGGCAAGTCCACCCTGCTCAAGGCGCTCACCGGCTACCGGCCCGCCAACCAGGGCGATGTCCTCTACGACAACCGGAACCTGTACAAGCAGTTCGCCGAGCTGCGCCAGCGCATAGGCCTGGTCCCGCAGGACGACATCCTGCACAAGGAACTCACGGTCACCAAGGCCCTCAAGTACGCGGCCAAGCTGCGCTTCCCTGCGGACACCACCGAGGCCGAGCGCCAGTCCCGGATCCATGAGGTCCTCGCCGAGCTCAAGCTCGACATCCACAAGGACAAGAAGGTCACCTCGCTCTCCGGTGGCCAGCGCAAGCGTGTCTCCGTCGCCCTCGAGCTGCTCACCAAGCCGTCGCTGATCTTCCTGGACGAGCCGACCTCAGGCCTCGACCCGGGCATGGACCGCGATGTCATGCAGCTGCTGCGCGGTCTCGCCGACGACGGCCGTACGGTCCTCGTCGTCACGCACTCGGTCGCCGAGCTGGCGATCTGCGACAAGCTGCTCGTCATGGCGCCGGGCGGTTCCGTCGCCTACTTCGGTCCGCCGGAGGAAGCGCTCAACTTCTTCGGCTACACCACCTGGGCCGACGTCTTCTCCGCGTTCGAGAACTACCGCGACTACGACTGGGCGGGCCGCTGGCGCGGCTCGCAGCACTACCAGATGTACGCCGCGGACATCGACGCCGTCGCCGCACAGTCCGTACACATGCCGCCGCCGCAGCAGATGCGTCCGCCGAAGCCGCAGGGCTGGATGACGCAGCTGTGGACGCTGATCCGTCGATACGTGTCGGTGATCGCGTCCGACAAGGGCTTCATGGGTCTGATGGTGATCCTGCCCGCGGTCCTCGGCATCGTCAGCGTGGTCATCCCGGCTGATTTCGGTCTGGCCCCTCCGAAGCCGCCGTCGAAGTTCAACGGAGACGCCGGAACGATCATGCTGATCCTCGCGGTCGGCATGTGTTTCTCGGGTGCGGCCAACTCCGTACGAGAACTGATCAAGGAACGCGTCATCTACGAACGGGAACGGGCCACCGGCCTCTCCCGCTCCGCCTATCTGATGTCCAAGGTGATCGTCCTCGGCGTGATCACGGCCATCCAGGGCGTCATCATCTGCGGAATCGGCTTCGCCACCCGCGACCTGCCCGAAGAGGGCCTGATCATGCCGCCGGCCGTCGAGCTCTGCGTCACGATCACTGCGCTGGGCTTCACCTCGATGATGTTCGGCCTGGTGATCTCCTCGCTGGTGAAGACCGCCGAGAAAACCATGCCGCTGCTGGTCATGTTCGCGATCGTCCAGGTCGTCTTCACCGGCATCCTCTTCCAGGTGTACGGATCGCCCGGCCTGGAGCAGTTCGCCTGGCTGATGCCGTCCCGTTGGGCCATCGCGGCCGCGGGCTCGACGCTCGACCTCGCGCACCTGATGCCGCCGTGGGACCAGAAGAACCCGACCGACCTCGACCCGCTGTGGGAGCACACGGCCGGTCAGTGGGGGATGAACATCGCGGTGCTGCTGTTCCTCGCCATCATCTGCGGCTTCGCGGTGGCGCGCCTGCTGCGCCGCCACGAGCCGGAAGTCATGCGCAAGTAGCGCAGGGGCGCAGCGTGCACAGCACGCACGGAACGCCGAAGGGCGGCACCCGGAATGGGGTGCCGCCCTTCGGCGTTGTGCATCGTGCCTCGGGTTGATCAGTACGCGCTGTTGACGTTGTCGATCGAGCCGTACCGGTCGGCGGCGTAGTTGGCCGCGGCGGTGATGTTGGCGACCGGGTCGTAGATGTTCGTCGAGGTACCGGAGACGTGGTACGCGTTGAACGTCGGCTGGATGACCTGCAGCAGGCCACAGGACGGGGTGCCGTTCTGGGCGTTGATGTCCCAGCCGTTGACCGCGTTCGGGTTACCGGTGGACTCCCGCATGATGTTGCGGTGCAGGCCGTCGTACGAGCCCGGGATGCCGTGGGCCTTCATGATGTCCAGCGCCTCGGTGATCCAGCCGTTCAGGTTGTTGGCGTAGACCGGGGTGCGGGCGACGGAGCGGCTGGCGGCCTGGGGGGACCGCTTCGCGACATCGGCCTTGGCCTTCGCGGCGGCCTTCGCCCTGGCCTTGGCCTTCGCGACAGCCTTGGCCTTCGCGGCGGCCTTCGCCTTCGCCTTGGCGGCGGCGGCCTTCTTCGCCTTGACGGCGTCGGCGGCCTTCACCAGCTTCTCGGCGGTGGAGTGCTGCTCGATGATGCTGGCCTGGATGGTCTTGGCCTGCGGGAGGCCGTCGATGACCACCGGTGCGGCGGAGGCGGCCTGCGGCTCGGCAGGGGTCTCGGCGTGGGCCGGGACGAGGGAGAGCGAGAGGGCGGCGCAGCAGGCGGCGGAGACACCCGCGGCGGAGAGCTTCTGGGTCTTGCTCAGACGACGAAGACGGCTGTGGATGCTGGACGTGGACATGCAGTCGTACCTCTTCGAATTGCGGGGTCCTCACGGAGGACGAAGACGGATGCGACGGGTTCGCATCTCCGTCGGGGACGAGAGCAATTCTTAGCGGCCGCAAAATGCTGAGGCAATTATGTGACGTACGAACCCGGATAGTGGATCACGGACGCGCTCCTACGTGACGGCCCGTGCTCATGCCGACTGATGTGGGACTTATGTATCCACTACGGGGCTTCGTAAGTGACGTGTGTCCTATGTGCGGCCTCACATAGGCCGGGTAACAATCTCGCCATCCGTTGCTTCAGCAATTCGGAGGGTCATGTTCCGGATCGGGCAGCAGTAGATGCACGTCCCCGAACTCGTGCCAGAGGTACCGATGGCGCAGCGCCTCCGCGTATCCGCACTGCAGCGGGGCCTGCCCCGCGATCGCCTCCAGCATCAGCAGATGGGAGGCCTCCGGCTCGTGCAGCCCGGTCAGCAGACCGTCCACCGCCCGCACGCCGCGCTGCGGCGTCACCACCAGATCCGTCCAGCCGGCGGCCGCGCGCACCACCCCGTCCGCCCCCGCCGACGACTCCAGCGCCCGTACCGCCGTCGTACCGACCGCGATGACCTTCCCACCGCCTGCCCGTGCCGCATTGACCAGCCAGGCCGTCGCGCGCGGTACGACGAAGCGCTCCGGGTACGGCGGCTCGTGCGCCTCCGCCGAGGCCACCCCCGTATGCAGCGTCAGCGGCGCGAACTGCACGCCGCGACTGACCAGCGCGGCCACCAGCCGCGTGGTGAACGGCCGAGCGGCGCTCGGCATCTCCGCCGATCCGCTCCCGTCGGGGGAATCCACGGCGAAGACCGTCTGATAAGCGGACAGCGGCTGGTCCCGCTCCGTATAGCCGTAACGGATCGGCCGCCCGTACTGCCGCAGCAGCCCCGGCACCTCCACCGACACCCGCGCCCACCACAGCCTGGCCCCCACCGTCGCACCCAGCGACCCCGTGCCGTACCCGCCCGTGCCGCCCAGTGGCTCCTCCAGCACCAGCCGTGAACCGCCCGGCAGATGCACGACGGCCCCGGCCGGCCCACCGCGGCGGGGCACCGTCGCTCCCGTCCCGTCCGGGCGGCGCAGCTCCACCGCCCACCGCCCGTCATCGCCCCGCGTCGAGAAGTGCACGACGACGCGCGCACCGCCCACCCGGCCGTTCACCGCGGCGGGCAGCGTCGGCGACGTATTGACCACGAGTACGTCCCCGGCCCGCAGCTGCCCCGGCAGGTCGCGGAACGCATGGTGCGAGACCTCCTGCCCCCGCGACACCAGCAGCCGTACGTCATCACGCCCCGCACCCCGCTGCTCCGCCGGCACCCGTGCCGAGAGCTCCGCGGGCACTCGCAACGCATCCAGTGCGGTCACAGTCCCGCCCCCGACCACGCCGACCCGGCCGGCGCGGAATCGTCCGGCTCCGACTCCGCCGGCCACGGCGCCGCGTACCGCCCGCTGGCCGGCCGCCGCTCCAGCAACCGCAGGAACCCGGGAACCACACTTTCCGGAAGCGGTCGCGGATCGTCGTCGTCCGGTACCGCCGCCGCATAGAGACCGGTCTGCATGTGTCCCGGATCGACCGCCCACACCCGCAGCCCCGGCTCCTCCACCCCCAGCACCGCGGCCAGCTGGTCGAGTGCCGCCTTCGACGCCCCGTAACCGCCCCAGGTCTCGTACGGCTCCGCCGCCGCATCCGAACTCACCACCACGACCGCGCCCGCCGCCGAGGCCCGCAGCAGGGGCAGCGCCCCCTGCACCAGACCGAGCGCCGCCACCAGATTGGTCTCCAGCGCCTGCCGCAGCCCGTCCAGCGGCAGCGCATCGAGCCGCACGAGTGGCTCGGCGCCCAGCGCACTCGCATTGCTCACCAGCAGATCGAGTCCGCCGAGCTCCCCGGCGGCGGCCACCAGCTCGCGGCGGTGCCCGGCCTCCGTGACATCCCCGGGCACTGCGACCACCCGTGCCCCGTACCCCGCCAGCTCCTTCGCCGCCCCCTCCAGCACCCCGGCGGTCCTGGCATCCAGCACCAGATCCCAGCCCCGCTGTGCGAGCGCCGCGGCCAGTGCACGGCCCAGCCCCTTCGAAGCGCCCGTGATCATCGCGACAGGCATGACAACCGTCCCCCTATTGCGTCGGCAATGGCCGATGAACCCTCGGCACAGCCAACGTAGGAACGCCCCCACACGCCGCGCCTCGGCCGTGAGCCGCACCCCCGCAAGGAACTTCGACCTAGGCCCAGCGCCCTAAGCACCCGCCGTCCACAGGCCGATACGGCGCGGCCACCCCGCCGGTACGGTGAGGCCATGAGTCACAGCCCACCGTCGGGCCTCGCAGCGGTCAGTGCCGCACTGCTCGCCATGAGCCGGCACCTGGAAATGCGTGACGTCCTGAAGACGATCGTCGCCTCGGCCCGCGACCTGCTGGACGCCGAGTACGCGGCCATGGGCGTCCCCGACGACCACGGTGGTTTTGCCCAGTTCGTCGTCGACGGCGTCAGCGACGAGCAGTGGAAGGCCATCGGCCCGCTGCCCCGGCAGCACGGCATCCTCGCCGCGATGCTCCACGAGGCGAAGCCCCAGCGCCTCGCCGACGTCCGCAAGGACCCCCGCTTCGAGGGCTGGCCCGACGCCCACCCCGACATGTCCGATTTCCTCGGCCTGCCGATCAGGGACGGCGACGAAATCATCGGCGCGCTCTTCCTCGCCAACAAGCGATGCCCCAAGCCACAGGGCGGCTGCGGCTTCACCGCACAGGACGAGGAGCTGCTGTCGATCCTCGCCCAGCACGCGGCGATCGCCCTCACCAACGCCAGGCTGTACGAGCGCAGCCGTGAGCTCACCATCGCCGAGGAACGGTCCCGGCTCGCCCACGAGCTGCACGACGCGGTCAGCCAGAAGCTGTTCTCCCTGCGGCTGACGGCCCAGGCGGCCGCCGCCCTGGTCGACCGCGACCCGGCCCGCGCCAAGGGCGAGCTCCAGCAGGTCGCCGCGCTGGCCGCCGAGGCGGCGGACGAGCTGCGCGCCGCCGTCGTCGAACTGCGCCCCGCCGCGCTCGACGAGGACGGCCTCGTCGCGACGCTCCGTACCCAGATCCAGGTCCTGGACCGCGCCCACAGCGCCCGGGTCACCTTCGAGAGCCTCGGCGTACGGGCCATGCCCGCCGCCCAGGAGGAGGCGCTGCTCAGGGTCTCCCAGGAAGCCCTGCACAATGCGCTGCGCCACTCGGGGGCCGAACGGGTCGACGTCACGCTGGCCCGGCGCGGTTCCGGCACGGTACTGCGGATCACCGACGACGGCAGCGGATTCGAACCCATGGCGACCCGGCAGGCCGGCCGCCATCTGGGGCTGGTGTCGATGCGGGACCGCGCGAGCGGTGTCGGCGGAAGGCTCACCGTTGAATCGGCGCCCGGCAAGGGCACCACGATCGAGATGGAGGTACCCGGTGGCTGACAAGATCATCAGGGTGCTGCTGGTCGACGACCACCAGGTGGTCCGCCGCGGTCTGCGTACGTTCCTGGAGATCCAGGACGACATAGAGGTCGTCGGCGAGGCGGCCGACGGCGCGGAGGGCGTGGCCAGGAGCGAGGAGCTGCGCCCCGACGTGGTCCTGATGGACATCAAGATGCCGGGCACGGACGGCATCGAGGCGCTCCGCAAGCTCCGGGAGCTGGAGAACCCGGCCAAGGTGCTGATCGTCACCAGCTTCACCGAGCAGCGCACGGTGGTCCCTGCCCTGCGCGCGGGCGCCTCCGGCTACGTATACAAGGACGTCGACCCGGACGCACTGGCCGGCGCCATCCGCTCGGTGTACGCGGGCCATGTCCTGCTCCAGCCGGAGGTCGCCGGAGCCCTGCTCGCCCAGGAGGACGCCGGCGGCGGTACGGGCCGGGGGAGCACTCTCACCGAACGGGAGCGGGAAGTACTGGGCCTGATCGCCGACGGCCGTTCCAACCGTGAGATCGCCAGGGCGCTGGTCCTCTCCGAGAAGACCGTGAAGACGCACGTCTCGAACATTCTGATGAAGCTGGATCTGTCGGACCGCACCCAGGCCGCCCTCTGGGCCGTCCGACATGGGGTGGCAGGCTGATCAGGGCTGAAGCGGACCGGTTCCCTCCAGACTGAGATTCATACTGTCGGGTGTATGTCACCCGTACGGCGCATCCTGTCCGGCCCGGGAGCGTTCTCCATGCGTGCTGCGGCGGCTGGCCGCAGCGATGCTAGGAGGATCCTGAAGTGAAGAACCTGAAGAAGGCCGCTGCCGTCACCGTGATCGCCGGTGGCATCATCGCCGCCGGCGCGGGCGCGGCCTCCGCCACCGGCCACGGCGCGGGCGCCCACGGCGCAGCGACCCACTCCCCGGGTGTGGTCAGCGGCAACGTCATCCAGGTCCCGGTCCATGTCCCGGTGAACGTGGTCGGCAACACGGTCAACGTGATCGGCCTACTCAACCCGGCCTTCGGCAACTTCGGTCTGAACGGCTGACCCGCACAAGCCAGTTGATGCCGGACGGGCCCAATCAGGGACCCGTCCGGCATCAACCGTGCAGCACCACGTCCCAAGTGGCGGTCCATCAACTTCAACCATCGATCCTGTCCGGCGGTCGGGCGCAGAGCGGCCACCGGACGGCACCAGTGCTCCACCCCGCCGGCTACCCCCGCTCCCGGCTTTCCACATAGGCGTTGTACGCGGCCACCTGAGCCCGCCGGGCCACTCGCTCCACCGGCCGCAACGCGTCCGCCCGCGCGGCGATCTCCGACGCGCTCACCGCCCCGCCGTGCCCGTTCTCGGACGCCACCGAGATCAGCAGCCCCACCCGCTGAGCCAGCTCCAGTACTCGTACCGCCCGTGGCGGATACCCGGGAGCGAGCACCTCCCGCCCCCGCTCCGCCCGCGCCCGGTACGCGTCCACCGCTGCCTCCGCCACCGGCCCCGAGCCGGCCACGTCCAGCCGCGACAGCACCGCCGTCGCATCCCGCAAGGCCTCCGCGAGCTCCCGCTCCGCCTCGCTCAGCGACGGCACATCGGCCGGCGGCGCCTCCCGCACCGGCAGGCAACGCCACACCACCTCGATGTGCAGATCCCCGGCCGGCCCCACCTCCCGGACCTCGGGCACCAGCCCGTACGGCACACCGGAAGCGATCACCGCCTCCTCCGCCTCCAACGCCCGCGCGTTGAATTCCGGCGGACCGCTGAGCCCCAGCGGATGCCCCGGCACCGGCAGTGCGACCCGGAAGCCCGTCGCCCCCAGTCCCCGCAGCCGCCCCAGCGCGAGCGTGAGCCCGACCGGCCCCGCCTCACCAGGCAATCCCTCGACGCGGTGCACCGCGTCCTCTCCGACAATCGCGAGCGCCGCGTCGTCCGGCGACACAAGTCCGGCCAGAAGCGCGTTACCCCATGCGGCCAGCAGCCCTGAGCGTGGTTCCGAAAGCATGGGAACAGCCTAGGGAACCGGACCTAAGAGCCGGAGCACTCCTGGGGTGGCGTAAGTTTTGCCTGGGAGCTGTGCCCGCAGGCACGCGACGATCTCGAGACTGTATGGGGAGACAACGCGCTCATGAGCGATGTACTGGAGCTGGTGGACGTATCCGTGGTCCGCGACGGACGCGCTCTGGTGGACGACGTCTCCTGGTCGGTCAAGGAGGGGGAGCGCTGGGTCATCCTCGGCCCGAACGGCGCCGGCAAGACCACTCTCCTCAACATCGCGTCCAGCTACCTCTTCCCGACCAAGGGCACCGCCAAGATCCTCGGCGAGCAGCTCGGCGGCGTCGGCACCGACGTCTTCGACCTGCGCCCCCGCATCGGTATCGCGGGTGTCGCCATGGCCGAGAAGCTTCCCAAGCGCCAGACGGTCCTGCAGACGGTGCTCACCGCCGCGTACGGCATGACCGCCACCTGGCACGAGAACTACGACGCCGTCGACGAGGACCGCGCCCGCGCCTTCCTCGACCGGCTCGGCATGACCGAGTACCTCGACCGGAAGTTCGGCACCCTCTCCGAGGGTGAGCGCAAGCGCACACTGATCGCCCGCGCCATGATGACCGACCCCGAGCTCCTCCTCCTCGACGAACCCGCCGCCGGTCTCGACCTCGGTGGCCGCGAGGACCTGGTCCGCCGCCTCGGCCGTCTCGCCCGTGACCCGTTCGCCCCGTCCATGATCATGGTCACCCACCATGTCGAGGAGATCGCACCGGGCTTCACCCACGTCCTCATGATCCGTCAGGGCAAGGTCCTCGCCGCGGGCCCCATGGAGACCGAGCTCACTTCCCGGAACCTCTCCCTCTGCTTCGGTCTGCCGCTCATCGTCGAGCACGCCAGCGAGCGATACACCGCGCACGGCCTTCCGCTGTCCTGAATGTCCTGATCGCAACCCTGTCGGCGAAGGGACCCGCGGTCCTACCATGACCACGTGGACATCGACGCGTGGGTGTGGTGGCTGATCGGCGCGGTCGGGCTGGGCATTCCGCTCGTGCTGACCGCGATGCCCGAGTTCGGGATGTTCGCTGTCGGAGCGGTCGCCGCGGCAGTCGTCGCGGCGCTGGGCGGCGGCATCGTGGCCCAGGTCCTGGTGTTCGTCGTGGTCTCCGTCGCGCTCATCGCGGTGGTTCGCCCGATCGCCGCCAGACACCGTGCGGACCGCCCCCGACTGGCCACCGGCATCGACGCGCTGAAGGGCCGTCAGGCCGTCGTCCTGGAACGGGTCGACGGCAACGGCGGCCGCATCAAACTGGCCGGCGAGGTCTGGTCCGCGCGCGCATACGACGGGGAGCAGAGCTTCGAACCCGGCCGCCACGTGGATGTCGTGGACATCGACGGGGCCACGGCCGTGGTCATGTGACCGAACCGCACACACGGCGGACCGCGGTCTGCCAGACTCGATGTCGATCATCATGAGATCCGGACCTCATGAGATCCGACCCCGATCATCGCGATCCGTCGGCAACCGAAGGGCACGAGGAACACGATGCAACCGATCATCATCGTCCTGATCATTCTGGTGGTGCTCGTCTTCATCGCCCTGATCAAGACGATCCAGGTCATCCCGCAGGCCAGCGCAGCCATCGTGGAGCGCTTCGGCCGCTACACCCGTACGCTCAACGCCGGCCTGAACATCGTCGTTCCATTCATCGACACCATCCGCAACCGGATCGACCTCCGTGAACAGGTCGTCCCGTTCCCGCCCCAGCCGGTGATCACCCAGGACAACCTGGTCGTCAACATCGACACCGTCATCTACTACCAGGTGACGGACGCGCGCGCCGCGACGTACGAAGTCGCCAGCTACATCCAGGCGATCGAGCAGCTCACCGTCACCACTCTCCGCAACATCATCGGCGGCATGGACCTGGAGCGGACCCTGACCTCCCGCGAGGAGATCAACGCCGCCCTCCGCGGAGTCCTCGACGAAGCCACCGGCAAGTGGGGCATCCGCGTCAACCGTGTCGAGCTCAAGGCGATCGAGCCGCCCACCTCCATCCAGGACTCGATGGAGAAGCAGATGCGCGCCGACCGGGACAAGCGCGCAGCGATCCTCCAGGCCGAAGGAACGCGGCAGTCCGCGATCCTCACCGCGGAGGGCGAGAAGCAGTCAGCGATCCTGCGCGCCGAAGGTGAGGCCAAGGCCGCGGCCCTGCGCGCCGAGGGCGAGGCCCAGGCCATCCGTACGGTCTTCGAGTCGATCCACGCCGGCGACCCGGACCAGAAGCTCCTCTCGTACCAGTACCTCCAGATGCTCCCGAAGATCGCCGAGGGCGACGCCAACAAGCTCTGGATCGTGCCCAGCGAGATCGGCGACGCCCTCAAGGGCCTCAGCGGCGCCTTCGGCAACCTCGGCACCGGTGTCCCGGGCTTCAACACCGGCAAGGAGCGCCGCGAGGAACCCCCGGTCGACTGACGCGTACACACCCCGGGCCTGATCAGTGCGCCGCGCACCGATCATGCCGGGGGATGCCGGACGACCCTCCTGCAACCTCGCATCCGCGAAGCTGATCCGCAGACACACGGAAGCCCGCCTTCTTACGTACGAAGACGGGCTTTCGGTACGACGTTGTACGTACGTCTCCTACGCCGCAGTCCGGTCCAGCCACTCCGGCAGCGCCGACCGCTCACCGGCCCCCATCGCCAACAGCATCGCCTCCGCAGGAGACGGGACGAACGGCTCCCGCAGCAACGGCATCCCCGCCTGCTCCGGTGTCCGGGCCGCCTTGCGGTGGTTGTCCTCGGCGCAGGACGCCACCGTATTGAGCCAGGTGTCCTGACCGCCCTGGGCCCGCGGCACCACATGGTCGACGGTTGTCGCCCGCCGCCCGCAGTACGCGCACCGGTGCTGGTCCCGTATCAGCACACCTCTTCTGGACCACGGCGCCTGTCTTCGGAACGGCACCCGTACGTACCGGCAGAGCCTGATCACGCGGGGCACCGGAATGTCCACGGCGGCGCCACGCATACGGAGATCGGGGTGCGACTGCTCGACGACAGCCTTGTCCTGCAGGATCAGCACCACTGCACGGTTCAGCGTCACCGTCGACAGCGGCTCGAAGCTCGCGTTGAGAACCAGCGTGTCCCGCATTTCGCCCACCTCCCGTGTGCCGCCCGCCCCCCGGCAGGCCCGGATCAACTCTGGCTGGGCAGGCCGTGATGGACAACGCAATAAAAAATGCCCTGCCCTGATCTCTCCAAGACCAGGGCAGGGCAAACAGCAGGGGAACTCTCAGCTCACCGAGTACTAGGCGGGCCCGGGGTACTCACCGATCAGCTGGGCACGTCCCAGCGTGTGGAACCGCAGATTGAAGCCGACGACCGCCGGCGACACATCGCTGTCGGCCCCCAGCTTCTCGGTGTCCACCGCGTACACGGTGAAGACGTAGCGGTGGCTCTCCCCGGGCGGCGGCGCAGCCCCGCCGAACTCCTTCGACCCGTAGTCGTTACGGACCTGAACAGCACCCTCGGGCAGCCCGTCGAACTTTCCGCTGCCCGCACCGGCCGGCAGCTCCGTGACCGACGCCGGGATGTCGAAGACGACCCAGTGCCAGAACCCGCTGCCCGTCGGAGCATCTGGATCGAAGCAGGTCACGGCGAAACTCTTGGTGTCCGCCGGGAACCCTTCCCACCGCAGCTGCGGCGAGGTGTTCCCGGCCGCGAACACCTGGGCATCGGCCAGCACGGCCCCAGGGGTGAGATCCTCGCTCACCACCGTGAACGACGGCACCTCGGGATGGAAGTCATGCGGAAGCGGCGGCCTCTTCGGCTCGGTCACGTCAACACCTCTCCTGATCGGCTCCGGTAACTCGCCATCGACCCTAGAGCCAGTTGCGCTGACCGCCGACCTGGGCGAGCCACTGGTTGAGGTACGCCGCCCAGTCGGTCCCCTGGTAGTCGTGCAGGTCGACCTTGAACGCCCGGTACGAGTCGCTGCCCTCACTGAAGAGCCCCGGCTTCTTGTCCATCTCCAGGACGACATCCATCTCGCGGTCGTCCGCGACGAACGTCAGCTCGACCTGGTTCAGCCCCCGGTACTGCTGCGGCGGGAAGAACTCGATCTCCTGGTAGAACGGCAGCCGCTGACGCGTACCGCGAACGTGACCACGCTCCATGTCCGCGCTCCGGAAGCCGAAGCCCAGCTGCCCGAACGCGTCCAGGATCGCCTGCTGCGCCGGCAGCGGGTGCACATTGATCGGGTCGAGGTCACCCGAGTCCAGCGCCCGTGCGATCTCCAGCTCGGTCGTCACACCGATGTTCATGCCGTGCAGGTGCTGACCGGCGAACATCGTGATCGGCGTCTCCCACGGAATCTCGAGCCCGAACGGCACGACGTGCACCGCACCGGCCTGCACCTCGAACGCACCACCGAGCCGCAGCTTGGCGAACTCGATGTCCTGCTTCATCTCCTGGTCGTTGCCCTCGACCTCGACGCGCGCCTGCAGGCCGACCGACAGTCCCTCGATCTGCTGCGCCACGGAACCGCCCTGGATCCGCACCTCGCCCTGGACGACCCCACCCGGTACGACGTTGAGCTCGGTCAGCTCCGTCTCCACCGAAGCGCCACCGGCACCCATGCTCGCGAGCAGCCGCTTGAAGCCCATGTTTACTCCTCCTTGGTCCTGACCCGTACATACGCGCCACGACCGTAGTCGGTTCCCGGTAACCTCGATCGCCATGATCGAGGGCTTGGACCGTACGCCGCTGACACGCGATTTCTTCGACCGCCCCGTACTGGACGTGGCACCTGACCTGCTGGGCCGGACGCTGGTACGGGACACGGCCGACGGCCCCATCGAACTCCGCCTCACCGAGGTGGAGGCGTACGCGGGCGAGATCGACCCCGGCTCCCATGCCTTCCGCGGCCGCACCCACCGCAACAGCGTGATGTACGGACCGCCCGGCCACGTGTACGTCTACTTCACCTACGGCATGTGGCACTGCCTCAATCTGGTGTGCGGCCCCGAGGGCATGGCGAGCGGTGTACTGCTCCGGGCCGGCGAGATCCGCGTGGGCGCCGAGCTCAGCCGCAAACGTCGATTCTCGGCCCGCAATGACAGAGAACTGGCCAAAGGTCCAGCCCGTCTGGCCACCGCCCTGGACGTCGACAAAGCCCTGAACGGCACCGACGCCATCGCCCACCCGGGTGCTTCGTTGTCCGTGCTGCACGGCACCCCGCCACCCTGCGACCAGGTACGCAACGGGCCTCGCACCGGCGTGGGCGGCGACGGTGCCTTGCATCCCTGGCGCTTCTGGATCGACGGCGACCCCACCGTGAGCCCCTATCGCCCCCATGCGCCACGCCGCCGCGCAACTTGACTCGCCCCTGCGATCCGCCTAACGTAGTCCGAGCCGCTTGAACGGGTACTGCTGTCGGCACGGTCCATCGGACCAAGCCTGAGCACTCGGAAGCGGCCAACCACTACCTTCGACTCACCCTGGCGGGTGCGATTTCGGCATGCCGAAATTCGAACCCATCGACTCGATTATGAGCCGCCAAGGAAATCGACTAAAGTAGTGAACACGCCGAAAGGCAAAGGCCACTCCAACGGCCATCGGAATCAAATTCGGACCGGAAACGGAACGAAAAAGAGTCTGGTAAGGTTGGAACCGCCGGAAAGGGAAACGCGAAAGCGAAAACCTGGAAAGCGGAACCCGCTTCGACCGGGAATCGGACACGAAAGAGTCTGATAGAGTCGGAAACGCAAGACCGAAGGGAAAAGCCCGGAGGAAAGCCCGAGAGGGTGAGTACAAAGGAAGCGTCCGTTCCTTGAGAACTCAACAGCGTGCCAAAAGTCAACGCCAGATATGTTGATACCCCGGCCTGCTTCGGCAGGTTGGTGGTTCCTTTGAAAGTCCTGCCGGGCTCTTGTGGTTCCGGTAGGCAATTACACAGCGAGGACGCTGTGGACGGTCGGTCTTATTCCGGCTGATCGTCCCGCTCTCGTGATGTGTCTCCCGATTACGGGAAAACATTCACGGAGAGTTTGATCCTGGCTCAGGACGAACGCTGGCGGCGTGCTTAACACATGCAAGTCGAACGATGAAGCCCTTCGGGGTGGATTAGTGGCGAACGGGTGAGTAACACGTGGGCAATCTGCCCTTCACTCTGGGACAAGCCCTGGAAACGGGGTCTAATACCGGATAACACTCTGTCCCGCATGGGACGGGGTTGAAAGCTCCGGCGGTGAAGGATGAGCCCGCGGCCTATCAGCTTGTTGGTGGGGTGATGGCCTACCAAGGCGACGACGGGTAGCCGGCCTGAGAGGGCGACCGGCCACACTGGGACTGAGACACGGCCCAGACTCCTACGGGAGGCAGCAGTGGGGAATATTGCACAATGGGCGAAAGCCTGATGCAGCGACGCCGCGTGAGGGATGACGGCCTTCGGGTTGTAAACCTCTTTCAGCAGGGAAGAAGCGAGAGTGACGGTACCTGCAGAAGAAGCGCCGGCTAACTACGTGCCAGCAGCCGCGGTAATACGTAGGGCGCAAGCGTTGTCCGGAATTATTGGGCGTAAAGAGCTCGTAGGCGGCTTGTTGCGTCGGTTGTGAAAGCCCGGGGCTTAACCCCGGGTCTGCAGTCGATACGGGCAGGCTAGAGTGTGGTAGGGGAGATCGGAATTCCTGGTGTAGCGGTGAAATGCGCAGATATCAGGAGGAACACCGGTGGCGAAGGCGGATCTCTGGGCCATTACTGACGCTGAGGAGCGAAAGCGTGGGGAGCGAACAGGATTAGATACCCTGGTAGTCCACGCCGTAAACGTTGGGAACTAGGTGTTGGCGACATTCCACGTCGTCGGTGCCGCAGCTAACGCATTAAGTTCCCCGCCTGGGGAGTACGGCCGCAAGGCTAAAACTCAAAGGAATTGACGGGGGCCCGCACAAGCAGCGGAGCATGTGGCTTAATTCGACGCAACGCGAAGAACCTTACCAAGGCTTGACATATACCGGAAAGCATCAGAGATGGTGCCCCCCTTGTGGTCGGTATACAGGTGGTGCATGGCTGTCGTCAGCTCGTGTCGTGAGATGTTGGGTTAAGTCCCGCAACGAGCGCAACCCTTGTTCTGTGTTGCCAGCATGCCCTTCGGGGTGATGGGGACTCACAGGAGACTGCCGGGGTCAACTCGGAGGAAGGTGGGGACGACGTCAAGTCATCATGCCCCTTATGTCTTGGGCTGCACACGTGCTACAATGGCCGGTACAATGAGCTGCGATGCCGCGAGGCGGAGCGAATCTCAAAAAGCCGGTCTCAGTTCGGATTGGGGTCTGCAACTCGACCCCATGAAGTCGGAGTTGCTAGTAATCGCAGATCAGCATTGCTGCGGTGAATACGTTCCCGGGCCTTGTACACACCGCCCGTCACGTCACGAAAGTCGGTAACACCCGAAGCCGGTGGCCCAACCCCTTGTGGGAGGGAGCTGTCGAAGGTGGGACTGGCGATTGGGACGAAGTCGTAACAAGGTAGCCGTACCGGAAGGTGCGGCTGGATCACCTCCTTTCTAAGGAGCATCTAGATTCCGCAAGGAATCCAGAGCCACTACGTCGGCAAATGTTCGACGGTGGTCAGCTCATGGGTGGAACGTTGACTATTCAGTACCTGGTGGTTCAACCGGGTCGTAAGTACTGCTCCTCGGAGCGTGGAAAGCGGACCGATTGAATTCCGGGTACTGGGCGCGCTGTTGGGTGTCTGAAGGTATGGCCGCAAGGTTGCCTTCAAACGCCGGCCCCAGTGAACTCGCCCTTAGGGGTGGGGTGATGGGTGGCTGGTCGTTGCTTGAGAACTGCACAGTGGACGCGAGCATCTGTGGCCAAGTTTTTAAGGGCGCACGGTGGATGCCTTGGCACCAGGAACCGATGAAGGACGTGGGAGGCCACGATAGGCCCCGGGGAGCTGTCAACCGAGCTTTGATCCGGGGGTGTCCGAATGGGGAAACCCGGCAGTCGTCATGGGCTGTCACCCGCTGCTGAACACATAGGCAGTGTGGAGGGAACGAGGGGAAGTGAAACATCTCAGTACCCTCAGGAAGAGAAAACAACCGTGATTCCGGGAGTAGTGGCGAGCGAAACTGGATGAGGCCAAACCGTATGCGTGTGATACCCGGCAGGGGTTGCGCATGCGGGGTTGTGGGATCTCTTTTTCACAGTCTGCCGGCTGTGAGGCGAGTCAGAAACCGTTGATGTAGGCGAAGGACATGCGAAAGGTCCGGCGTAGAGGGTAAGACCCCCGTAGCTGAAACATCAACGGCTCGTTTAAGAGACACCCAAGTAGCACGGGGCCCGAGAAATCCCGTGTGAATCTGGCGGGACCACCCGCTAAGCCTAAATATTCCCTGGTGACCGATAGCGGATAGTACCGTGAGGGAATGGTGAAAAGTACCGCGGGAGCGGAGTGAAATAGTACCTGAAACCGTGTGCCTACAAGCCGTGGGAGCGTCGCTGTTGTTCTTCGGAGCAACAGTCGTGACTGCGTGCCTTTTGAAGAATGAGCCTGCGAGTTTGCGGTGTGTTGCGAGGTTAACCCGTGTGGGGAAGCCGTAGCGAAAGCGAGTCCGAATAGGGCGTTTTAGTAGCACGCTCAAGACCCGAAGCGGAGTGATCTAGCCATGGGCAGGTTGAAGCGGAGGTAAGACTTCGTGGAGGACCGAACCCACCAGGGTTGAAAACCTGGGGGATGACCTGTGGTTAGGGGTGAAAGGCCAATCAAACTCCGTGATAGCTGGTTCTCCCCGAAATGCATTTAGGTGCAGCGTCGTGTGTTTCTTGCCGGAGGTAGAGCACTGGATAGGCGATGGGCCCTACCGGGTTACTGACCTTAGCCAAACTCCGAATGCCGGTAAGTGAGAGCACGGCAGTGAGACTGTGGGGGATAAGCTCCATGGTCGAGAGGGAAACAGCCCAGAGCATCGACTAAGGCCCCTAAGCGTACGCTAAGTGGGAAAGGATGTGGAGTCGCAGAGACAACCAGGAGGTTGGCTTAGAAGCAGCCACCCTTGAAAGAGTGCGTAATAGCTCACTGGTCAAGTGATTCCGCGCCGACAATGTAGCGGGGCTCAAGCGTACCGCCGAAGTCGTGTCATTCCAGCATATAGGGCCAACGCCTGCTGGGATGGGTAGGGGAGCGTCGTGTGCCGGGTGAAGCAGCCGCGGAAGCGAGTTGTGGACGGTTCACGAGTGAGAATGCAGGCATGAGTAGCGATACACACGTGAGAAACGTGTGCGCCGATTGACTAAGGGTTCCTGGGTCAAGCTGATCTGCCCAGGGTAAGTCGGGACCTAAGGCGAGGCCGACAGGCGTAGTCGATGGACAACCGGTTGATATTCCGGTACCCGCTTTGAAACGCCCAGTACTGAATCAGGCGATGCTAAGTCCGTGAAGCCGGCCCGATCTCTTCGGAGTTGAGGGTAGTGGTGGAGCCGACGAACCAGACTTGTAGTAGGTAAGCGATGGGGTGACGCAGGAAGGTAGTCCAGCCCGGGCGGTGGTAGTCCCGGGGTAAGGGTGTAGGGCGTGTGATAGGCAAATCCGTCACACATTAAGCCTGAGACCTGATGCCGAGCCGATTGTGGTGAAGTGGATGATCCTATGCTGTCGAGAAAAGCCTCTAGCGAGTTTCATGGCGGCCCGTACCCTAAACCGACTCAGGTGGTCAGGTAGAGAATACCGAGGCGTTCGGGTGAACTATGGTTAAGGAACTCGGCAAAATGCCCCCGTAACTTCGGGAGAAGGGGGCCATCACTGGTGATTGGATTTACTCCATGAGCTGGGGGTGGCCGCAGAGACCAGCGAGAAGCGACTGTTTACTAAAAACACAGGTCCGTGCGAAGCCGTAAGGCGATGTATACGGACTGACGCCTGCCCGGTGCTGGAACGTTAAGGGGACCGGTTAGCTGACTTTCGGGTCGGCGAAGCTGAGAACTTAAGCGCCAGTAAACGGCGGTGGTAACTATAACCATCCTAAGGTAGCGAAATTCCTTGTCGGGTAAGTTCCGACCTGCACGAATGGCGTAACGACTTCTCGACTGTCTCAACCATAGGCCCGGTGAAATTGCACTACGAGTAAAGATGCTCGTTTCGCGCAGCAGGACGGAAAGACCCCGGGACCTTTACTACAGTTTGATATTGGTGTTCGGTTCGGCTTGTGTAGGATAGGTGGGAGACTTTGAAGCAGCCACGCCAGTGGTTGTGGAGTCGCCGTTGAAATACCACTCTGGTCGTGCTGGATGTCTAACCTGGGTCCGTGATCCGGATCAGGGACAGTGTCTGATGGGTAGTTTAACTGGGGCGGTTGCCTCCTAAAGAGTAACGGAGGCGCCCAAAGGTTCCCTCAGCCTGGTTGGCAATCAGGTGTTGAGTGTAAGTGCACAAGGGAGCTTGACTGTGAGACCGACGGGTCGAGCAGGGACGAAAGTCGGGACTAGTGATCCGGCAGTGGCTTGTGGAAGCGCTGTCGCTCAACGGATAAAAGGTACCCCGGGGATAACAGGCTGATCTTCCCCAAGAGTCCATATCGACGGGATGGTTTGGCACCTCGATGTCGGCTCGTCGCATCCTGGGGCTGGAGTCGGTCCCAAGGGTTGGGCTGTTCGCCCATTAAAGCGGTACGCGAGCTGGGTTTAGAACGTCGTGAGACAGTTCG
This sequence comes from Streptomyces sp. NBC_00353, assembly GCF_036108815.1. Lineage (NCBI taxonomy): Bacteria > Bacillati > Actinomycetota > Actinomycetes > Kitasatosporales > Streptomycetaceae > Streptomyces > Streptomyces sp. NBC_00353. The sequence goes on from NZ_CP107985.1 coordinate 7,614,026, forward strand.
GTCCCTATCCGCTGCGCGCGTAGGAATATTGAGAAGGGCTGTCCCTAGTACGAGAGGACCGGGACGGACGAACCTCTGGTGTGCCAGTTGTCCTGCCAAGGGCATGGCTGGTTGGCTACGTTCGGAAAGGATAACCGCTGAAAGCATCTAAGCGGGAAGCCTGCTTCGAGATGAGTATTCCCACCCCCTTTGAGGGGTTAAGGCTCCCAGTAGACGACTGGGTTGATAGGCCAGATGTGGAAGCCCGGCAACGGGTGGAGCTGACTGGTACTAATAGGCCGAGGGCTTGTCCTCAGTTGCTCGCGTCCACTGTGTTGTTCCCGGGTTGCGAACAGTCGCACCGGTTGAACAGCTTCACTACTTAATTGAAAAGTGTGCTTGTTCGCTAGAACCCGATAGGGTTTCGGTGGTCATTGCGTTAGGGAAACGCCCGGTTACATTCCGAACCCGGAAGCTAAGCCTTTCAGCGCCGATGGTACTGCAGGGGGGACCCTGTGGGAGAGTAGGACGCCGCCGAACAATCTTTCAAGGACCCTTGGTCCCAGCGTTCATGCTGGGACCAAGGGTCCTTTTTTGTTTTGCCGAAGCGCGTCGGGTGGCCGACTGCGCGAGAATGTGTGTAGTACCCGAAGACAGGAGTTCCACCCATGTCCACCAACTCTCCCGACGATCGTTCGGAGCGCGAGCCGCGTCGCCGGGACGATGGTGACCGGGGCGGCTTCCGGGGTGGTCGTGACGACCGGTCCGGAAGCCCGCGTCGGGACAACGACCGTGGTGGCAACCGCCGTGATGAGGGCCGGCCGACGAGCGGCGGTGCCGGTGGTGGCGTCCGTCGCGACGACCGTGATCGCGGGCCGCGTCGTGACGACAGCCGTGGCGGTGGCTCCGGTGGTGGGTTCCGTCGTGATGACAGCCGCGGTGGCGGTGCCGGCGGCAGGTTCCCTCGGGACGACCGCGGCGGTTCCGGTGGTGGGTTCCGTCGTGACGACAACCGCGGTGGCGGCTCCGGTTCCGGCGGCGGCTTCCGTCGCGATGATCGTGCGCCGCGTCGTGATGATGAGCGTGGTGGGCGTCCCGGTGGTGGCTTCGAGCGCCGTGACGACCGGCCGCGTGGGCCCCGTCGCGACGACGACAGCCGCACCGGCGGCTTCCGCCGTGACGACAGCCGTGGCGGCGGTTCCGGTGGTGGCTTCCGTCGTGACGACAGTCGGCCCACGAGCGGCGGTGACCGCGGCGGGTTCCGTCGTGACGACAGTCGCGGTGGCGGTTCCGGCGGTGGCTTCCGGCGCGATGACAGTCGCGGTGGCGGTTCCGGTGGTGGGTTCCGTCGTGACGACAGTCGGCCCACGAGCGGCGGTGACCGCGGCGGGTTCCGTCGTGACGACAGTCGCGGTGGCGGTGCCGGCGGTGGCTTCCGGCGCGATGACAGTCGCGGTGGCGGTTCCGGTGGTGGGTTCCGTCGTGACGACAGTCGGCCCACGAGCGGCGGTGACCGCGGCGGGTTCCGTCGTGACGACAGCCGCGGTGGCGGTGCCGGCGGTGGGTTCCGTCGCGATGATCGTGCGCCGCGTCGTGACGACGACCGTGGTGGCTACCGCGGGCCGCGTCGTGATGATGAGCGTGGTGGGCGTCCCGGTGGTGGCTTCGAGCGCCGTGACGACCGGCCGCGTGGGCCCCGTCGCGACGACGACAGCCGCACCGGTGGCTTCCGCCGTGACGACAGCCGTGGCGGCGGTTCCGGTGGTGGCTTCCGCCGTGACGACAGTCGGCCCACGAGCGGCGGTGACCGCGGCGGGTTCCGTCGTGACGACAGCCGCGGTGGCGGTGCCGGCGGTGGCTTCCGTCGCGATGACAGCCGTGGTGGCGGTTCCGGCAGGTTCCCGCGTGATGATCGGGCGCCGCGTCGTGATGATGAGCGTGGTGGGCGTCCCGGTGGTGGCTTCGAGCGCCGTGACGACCGGCCGCGTGGGCCCCGTCGCGACGACGACAGCCGCACCGGTGGCTTCCGCCGTGACGACAGCCGTGGCGGCGGGGGATACCGCGGACAGCGGGACGACCGTGGTGGCTTCGACCGGCGCGACGACCGGGACCGGGAGCCGATCAAGCGGCTGCCGATTCCCGACGACGTCACCGGTGACGAGATCGACAAGGACGTGCGGCAGGAGCTGCTGAGCCTGCCGAAGACCCTGGCCGAGGATGTTGCCAGGAACCTCGTCATGGTTGCCCGGCTCATCGACGAGGACCCCGAGCAGGCGTACGCGTACGCGCGTATCGCGCTGCGGCTGGCCTCGCGGGTGGCTGCTGTGCGTGAGGCGGCCGGCTTTGCCGCGTACGCGACGCAGAAGTACGCGGAGGCGCTGGCCGAGTTCCGGGCGGCGAAGCGGATGACCGGTTCCGTGGAGCTGTGGCCCGTCATGGCCGACTGCGAGCGTGGACTCGGGCGGCCCGAGCGGGCGATGGCCATGGCCGGCGAGCCCGAGGTGCAGAAGCTGGACAAGGCCGGGCAGGTCGAGATGCGGCTGGTGGCGGCCGGGGCCCGCAGGGACATGGGGCAGATCGATGCCGCCATCGTCACCCTGCAGAGCTCCGAGCTGGCCTCGAACGCCGTGCACCCGTGGACGCCGCGGCTGCGGTATGCGTACGCGGATGCACTGCTGGCCGCGGGCCGTGAGGACGAGGCTCGTGAGTGGTTCGCGAAGACCGTGGAGGCCGACAAGGACGGCTCCACCGACGCGTCGGACCGGCTCGCCGAGCTGGACGGTGTCGAGTTCGTCGATGCTCTCGGCGACGACCACGATGACGCCGATGAGGCGGCCGAGGTCGATGTTGATGCCGATGATGAAGGTTCGGCGGACAAGGCCTAGAACATGAGAAGAGGGCGGTACCCCGACAGGGGTGCCGCCCTCTTCTTTGTCTCCGGGCTCAGTCGAGGGCGAGGCTGCGCAGGACCAGGCCCGAGGCCGGCTTGGGACCGAACGAGGTGGACTTGCGCGGCATGGTGATGCCCTGCCGGGCCAGGTCCCGGACGACTTCCTCACGCACCGGATGCATCAGGACCGCGGTGGCGTTGTGGCGCTCGGCCTGGTCCACGGCCGCCTCGGTGTCGTGTATGTACGCGATGTGCTCCGGGGTGTCCGGGATCTGCCACAGATGGTCGAGAAGGGTCGCGTGCAGCACCGTCGCGTCGAGGGTGCGCCAGGCGAGTGGGCGGTCGGCCGGGACGGTGCGGGCCAGCAGCGCCTTGTCGGGGCGGTCGACGAGGTGGAAGCGGCCGTCGCCGGCGAGCAGGAACGCGTTGCCTTCGGCGGCCGCCTCGGCGAGGGCGTCGAGGGCCACGGGCAGCGGCCCCTCGATGTCCCGGATGCGGAAGGCGCCGTTCAGAGCGGCCAGCGCGTCGGCGACCGGGAAGCGGTGCAGCAGCCGGTGGATGGCGCGTACCCGCAGCGGGTAGCGGGCCGTGTCGACCAGCAGGACCAGGCCGAAGTCCCAGGGGCCGGGGACCGTGTGTTCCTGCTGGAGACGGAGGTACGTGGCCCAGCGGTGGTGGCCGTCGGCGATGAGCGCCTGGTGTCGGGCGAGATCGGTTTCGATCTCGGACCGGTCGGCCGGGTCGGTGACCGCCCAGAGCCGGTGGCAGTAGCCGTCCTCCGTGGTGGTGGTGAGCAGTGGCGGCCGGTGGATGGTGCGTTCGATGACGGCGGTCGCGCCGGTCGGGTGACCCTCGCTGCGGTAGGTCAGCAGGAGCGGTTCGAGGTGGGCGGCTGTGGTCCGCATCAGGTCGGCCCGGTCTTCGACGACATGGGCCATCACGTCCTCGTGCGGCAGCACGATGCCGTCCGCGGGGGCGGAGAGCGCCAGTGCCCCGACGATGCCGCGTTGCAGGATTTCGCCGTTGCGCTGTTCGTAGACATAGAGCGCGGGCTCGGGCTCGGGGGCGAGTATCCCCTCGTCGAGCCAGCGGTTCAGGGTCTCGGCGGCCTGCTCGTTGCGCGCGGCGGCCGTGTCGGCCTGCGGCAGTATCAGCCGGACGATGTTGTACGGGTCCGCAGATTCCAGGTGGTGCAGCCCGTCGGGGCGCACGACGACGTCGTACGGCGGTGAGGTCACCGCGGCGAGACTGCCTACCCGCTCGGGCACGTAGCGCAGTCCACGGAACGGGATCAGGCGCAGTCCCTGGCCGGCTGTGTTCATTTCTGCATCGTATGTGCGTTGCGGGGATGCGCGATGATCGGGGGAGAAGCATGCCATGAGGAGCGTAAAAATATGAGTCAGGCGAGCAGGACCCGGCCGAGCGGGAGCAGCACCGCGCTGAGCGAGGCGTACGACACGGCTCTGCTCGATCTTGACGGGGTGGTGTACGCGGGCGGCGCTGCGATCGTCCATGCCGTCGACTCGCTGGGTGCCGCGCGGGACGGCGGAATGCATCTCGCGTACGTCACCAACAACGCGCTGCGTACACCGGCCACGGTGGCGGAGCATCTGACCGAACTCGGGGTGCCGGCCGAGCCCGCCGATGTGATCACCTCGTCGCAGGCGGTGGCCCGGCTGATGGCCGATCAGCTGCCGGCCGGGGCTCGGGTGCTCGTGATCGGGGGAGAGGGGCTGAGGGCCGCGCTGGTCGAGCGTGGTCTGGTGCCGGTGGAGTCGGCGGACGACGATCCGGCGGCGGTGGCGCAGGGGTACGGGGGCCCCGACATGGCGTGGGGCCGGTTCGCTGAGGCTGCGTACGCGATTGCCCGGGGGGTGCCGTGGTTCGCGTCCAACACCGATCTGACGATTCCGAGTGCGCGGGGGATCGCGCCGGGCAACGGTGCGGCGGTCGAGGTCGTACGGATCGCCACCGGTGCCGAGCCGCAGGTCGCCGGGAAGCCGTTGCCTCCGATGCATCGGGAGACGGTGCTGCGGACCGGGGCGAAGCGGCCGCTGGTGGTCGGGGACCGGCTGGACACGGACATCGAGGGTGCGTTCAACGGCGGTGTGGACTCGCTCCTCGTGCTCACCGGGGTCACGGACGCGAGGCAGCTGGTGGCCGCCGAGCCCAGGCACCGGCCGACCTATGTCGATGCGGACCTGCGGGGGCTGCTGACCGGGCAGCCCGAGGTGACCGAGACCGCCGGCGGGTTCGGCTGCGGTGGCTGGACGGCCGCGGTGCGCGCCGACGAGCTGGTGCTGGAGGGCGACGGGGACGTGCTCGACGGGCTGCGGGCGCTGTGCGGGGCTGCCTGGTCGTACGCGGGTGAGGGTGCCTGCGGGCTGGACGCGGGGAAGGCCGTGGCCAGGCTCGGGCTGTAGGGCGGCGTCCGGGATCCGCTACTCGGCGGGCGCGCCCGGGAGTTCACCGGGTGGTGGATCCATGCGGGACGAATCGGGTGTAACCGGCGCTGCGTTGCGCGCGGGGATCCGGGCGACTCGACAACTTCGGAGGGTAGGCTAACCTAACCTCGTGTTGGTCGAGAGTCCCCCAGAACCGAGCGCAGGTCCGATAGCCGCGCCGGTGACATCCGCGTCCCCCGGGCGCCCTGCGATACGTGCCGTGGGGCTGCTGCTCGCCGTCGTCGCGCTGGTGCTGGTATGCCTCGCGAGTATCGCGATCGGCGCCAAGGCGCTGCCGCTCGCCGATGTCTGGCACGGTCTGTTCCACGCCTCCGGAACCCATGGCGATGTCCTCGTACGGGGCGTGCGCGTTCCGCGGACCGTGCTCGGGCTGATCGTCGGCACCGCGCTCGGCCTCGCCGGTGCGGTGATGCAGGCCCTGACCCGTAACCCGTTGGCCGAACCCGGGCTGCTGGGGGTCAACGCGGGCGCGTCGGCAGCCGTCGTATCCGCCATCAGCTTCTTCGGTGTCACCTCGCTGACCGGATACGTCTGGTTCGCGTTCCTCGGTGCCGCGATCGTGTCGGTGGTGGTGTACCTCCTCGGCGGCAGCCGGTCCGCGACCCCTGTACGACTCGCGCTCGCCGGGACCGCGGCCAGCGCCGCACTGTTCGGCTACGTCAACGCCGTACAGCTGCTGGACGCGGCGGCGCTCGACCGGCTGCGGTTCTGGACGGTCGGTTCGCTGGCCTCGGCGAACATGGAGACCGTCGGCAAGGTGTGGCCGTTCATAGCGGTCGGCGTCGTCCTCTCGCTGCTCATCGCCCGGCCGCTGAACGCTCTGGAGATGGGCGACGACACCGCCAGGGCGCTCGGCGCCCATCTGGTCCGCACCCGCGTCCTCGCGATGCTCGCCGTCACCCTGCTGTGCGGCGCCGCGACCGCCGCTTGCGGGCCGATCGTCTTCATCGGGCTGATGATCCCGCACCTGGTGCGCGCCATCACCGGGCCCGACATGCGGTGGATCCTGCCGTACGCTGCCGTGCTCTCCCCGGTGCTGCTGCTCGGCGCGGACGTGGTGGGACGGGTGATCGCCCGGCCGTCCGAGCTGCAGGTCGGCATCGTGACCGCACTGCTCGGCGGACCCGTCTTCATCCATCTCGTACGTCGCAAGAGGATGGCCCAGCTGTGAAGGCTATGAAGACCCGTACGAAGGACGGAACCGGCACGGTCCGGTCGGTGCGGGCCGTGCGGACCGGCGGGGGGCTCTCCTTCCGGGTGGACGTCCGGGCGCTCGTGGTGATCGTGGTGCTTGCCGCGGTGGCTGCAGGAGCCGCGATCGTGCTCATCGGCAGTGGCGACTACGCCATGACGCCCGGCGAGGTCGTGAGCACGCTGTTCGGGCACGGCACCTTCCAGCAGGAGTTCATCGTCACCGACCTGCGGCTGCCGCGGGTCCTTGTCGGGCTGTTGGTCGGCGCGGCGCTCGGGGTCGGCGGCGCCGTGTTCCAGACCGTCTCCCGCAATCCGCTCGGCAGCCCCGATGTGCTCGGCTTCGGCCAGGGCGCCACGGTCGGGGCGCTGATGGTGATCGTCCTCTCCCAGGGCGGTGCGGCCGCGGTCGCGGGCGGTGCGGTGGTCGGTGGGCTGGTCACCGGGGTCGTCGTCTACCTGCTCGCCTGGAAGCGCGGGATGCACGGCTACCGGCTGGTGCTCGTCGGTATCGGCTCGGCCGCGATGCTCACCGCCGCCGCCCAGTACCTGATCACCAAGGCCAACCTGGTCGACGCGACACGCGCCGTCGTCTGGATGACCGGCTCGCTCGACGGGCGCGACTGGGCGCAGGTCTGGCCGCTGCTGGTGGTGTGCGGCCTGCTCATTCCGCTGGTGCTCGGGCACGGGCGGGCGCTGCGCATGATGGAGATGGGCGACGACGCCGCGTACGCCCTGGGTGTACGGGTGGAACGCACCCGGCTCGTCCTGATGGGCTGCGCCGTACTGCTCGTCGCCGTCGCCACCGCCGCGGCCGGCCCCATCACCTTCGTTTCGCTGAGCGCCCCGCAGCTGGCCCGTCGGCTCACTCGCTCGCCCGGGCCCAATCTGGCGCCCGCCGCCTTCATGGGCGCCGCACTGCTGCTTGTCGCCGACTGGATCGCGATGGACGCCTTCGGCGACCGGCAGCTGCCGGTCGGCGTCGTCACCGGGGTGCTCGGAGGCTGCTACCTGCTGTGGCTGCTCGTCTCCGAGCGCAGGGCGGGGCGGATATGAGAGCCCGCCGGACGGTGAATCCGCCGCGTGGCGCCAGTACATCGACGACCCTTCCCATCGACTCCGGGAGTACGACCATGCAGCGCCTCACCGCGGACTCGGTGACCCTCGGCTACGACCAGCGGGTCATCGCGGAGAACCTCTCGGTCGAGATCCCCGACAACTCGTTCACCGTGATCGTGGGCCCCAACGCCTGCGGGAAGTCCACGCTGTTGCGAGCGCTGTCCCGGATGCTCAAGCCGAGCCGGGGACAGGTGCTGCTGGACGGCAGGACGATCCATGGGATGCCGGCGAAGAAGGTCGCGAAGACCTTGGGGCTGCTGCCGCAGTCCTCGATCGCGCCGGACGGCATCACCGTCGCCGACCTGGTTGCGCGCGGCCGGTATCCGCATCAGGGGCTGCTGCGGCAGTGGTCACCGGAGGACGAACGCATTGTCGAGGAATCGATGGCATCCACCGGTGTCGCCGAGCTTGCGGATCGCTATGTCGACGAATTGTCCGGCGGGCAGCGACAGCGGGTCTGGATCGCGATGGCGCTCGCTCAGGAGACACCGCTGCTGCTGCTCGACGAGCCGACGACGTACCTCGACATCCAGCACCAGATAGATGTCCTCGACCTGTGCGCGGAGCTGCACGAGACGCGGGGGCGCACGCTGGTCGCCGTGCTGCACGACCTGAACCATGCCGCGCGCTATGCCACGCATCTGATCGCCATGCGCCAGGGCGAGATCATTGCCGAGGGTGCGCCGGGGGATGTGGTCACGGCGGAGCTCGTGGAGCGGGTGTTCGGGCTGCGGTGCCAGGTGATCGATGATCCGGAGACGGGGACGCCGTTGGTGGTGCCGGCCGCGCGCAGCGCGCGGGGCGCGCGGGTGGTGGATTCGGTGGGCGCCTGAACGGCGGCGGGTGTGGTGCTTCGCGCCTGCGGGCGCGCTTCGTCCTCGAGCGCCGGACGGGCTTGAGTCCGCCCGGCGTGCGCCGTTGGGAGGGGCTGTGGGCGGGTGCGTTCTGCCCTCGACCGCCGGCGTCGGGGTTACAGCAGCGTTCTGAGGCGCAGAAGGTCTCGGAAGCCTGCTTCCAGGCGGACTCTTCCGGAGCCCCAGGCCCTTGCGAAGTTCAGTTCGCCGTTCACCATGGCCACCAGGTCGTCGCCGGTCATCGTGAGACGGATCTCGGCCTTCTCCACCGGTGGGCCCTCGATCGTGTCGAGTACCTCGATCCGGCCACCCTTGAGACGGCCGGTGAAGGTGATTGCGAGGTCCTTGATGTGACAGCTCAGCGAGCGGTCCAGGGCGGCCGCGCTGCGCACGTCGCCCTCGGCCGTCGTGAGGTTGTCGGAAAGTCTGTCGAGTGCGCTGCGGCACTCCGCCATGGTCGCCATCGTGATCGACGGTACCTCAGCCCTTCGCGGTAGCGTTTCCGCATGAGCGACTTGATGCCGGAGCCCGCAGCGGTGCCCGGGGAGCAGGAGGGGACGGCCGGGCCCGCCCCCGACCCCGCCGCCCCCGCGCCCCTCGGCGTCGTGCGCACCCCCACCGGAAACGCCGAGGTGGACGCGCGGCTGGAGCGGCTGGCAGATGCGGACCACCTCCCGGCGGACGGACACATCGAGGTGTACGAGGATGTACACCGTGGGCTGCGCGATGCGCTGACCGCGCTGGACGCCCGGCCCGCACCCGCACCGGTACCCGCACCGATGCCCTCGTACAACAACAGGAGCTGAACCGAACGTGGCAGGAGTGGCACGTCGCCGCCTCGACGCCGAGCTGGTACGCCGTAATCTCGCCCGCTCTCGTGAGCACGCGAGCCAGCTGATCGCCGCAGGGCGGGTGACCGTCGGCGGCAACACCGCGACCAAACCCGCCACCCAGGTCGAGACCAGCGCCGCGGTCGTCGTCATCAAGGACGACAGCGACCCCGAGTACGTCTCGCGCGGCGGGCACAAGCTCGCAGGCGCCCTCGCCGCCTTCGTACCCCTCGGGCTGAAGACCGAGGGGCGGCGGGCGCTGGACGCCGGGGCGTCGACCGGCGGCTTCACCGATGTACTGCTGCGGGCCGGGGTCGACCATGTCGTGGCCGTCGACGTCGGCTACGGGCAGCTCGCCTGGTCGCTGCAGTCAGATGAACGCGTCACCGTCAAGGACCGTACCAACGTGCGGGAATTGACGCTGGAGGCGATCGACGGGAAGGCGGTGGACCTGGTGGTCGGCGATCTGTCGTTCATCCCGCTGGGGCTCGTACTGCCTGCTCTGGCGCGCTGCGCCGCCCCCGACGCCGACCTGGTCCTGATGGTCAAGCCGCAGTTCGAGGTGGGCAAGGAGCGGCTCGGCAGCGGTGGTGTGGTGCGCAGCCCGGAGCTGCGGGCCGAAGCGGTACGGGAGGTGGCGCGCCGGGCCTGGGCGCTGGGGCTCGGAGTGCGCGGGGTGACCGCGAGCCCGCTGCCCGGGCCGTCCGGCAATGTCGAGTACTTTCTGTGGCTGCGGGCCGGAGCACCGGAACTGGATCCCGCGGATGTCGACCGTGCAGTGGCGGAGGGGCCTCGTTGACGACGAATGCGGCACGAACTGTCTTTCTTTTGGCACATACCGGCAGGCCGGCCGCGATCCGCAGCGCCGAGCTCGTCGTACAAGGGCTGCTGCGCAGTGGACTCGGTGTACGGGTCCTTGCCGCGGAGGCCGCCGATCTGCCGCTCCCACCGTCCGTGGAGACGGTCGAGGACGCCACGCCCGGGGCCGTGGACGGCTGTGAGCTGCTGATCGTGCTCGGCGGGGACGGGACGCTCCTGCGCGGCGCGGAGATCTCCCGGGCCTCCGGGGTGCCGATGCTCGGCGTCAACCTCGGCCGGGTCGGCTTCCTCGCCGAGGCCGAGCGCGACGACCTGGACAAGGTGGTCGACCGGGTCGTCACCCGTGCGTACGCGGTCGAGGAGCGCATGACGATCGATGTCCTGGTGCACAGCAACGGTGACATCGTCCACACCGACTGGGCGCTCAACGAAGCGGCCGTGCAGAAGGTGTCGCCCGAGCGGATGCTCGAAGTCGTCCTGGAGATCGACGGCCGGCCGGTCACCGGATTCGGCTGTGACGGGATCGTCTGTGCGACGCCGACCGGCTCGACGGCGTACGCGTTCTCGGCCGGCGGACCGGTGGTGTGGCCAGAGGTCGAGGCGCTGCTGATGGTACCGATCAGCGCCCATGCCCTGTTCGCGAAACCGCTGGTGACGTCGCCGACCTCGGTGCTCGCCGTCGAGGTCCAGCCGCACACGCCGCACGGGGTGCTGTGGTGCGACGGGCGCAGGACCGTGGAACTGCCGGCCGGGGCGCGCGTCGAGGTGCGGCGCGGGACGGTGCCCGTACGGCTGGCGCGGCTGCACCATGCCTCGTTCACGGACCGGCTGGTGGCGAAGTTCGCGCTGCCGGTCTCGGGGTGGCGGGGCGCCCCCCACTGATCGCTCGTGGTGCGCCGGATGTCTGCTCCGGAACCGCAGGTCGTGGCCGCGCGGCGCACGCGAGAGTGAATCCGCGGCCGGGGCCCGTCGCACAGCGGGGCCCGGACCTCGTAAGGTCGTGTCCGTGTTGGAGGAGATGCGGATACGGTCGCTCGGGGTCATCGACGACGCGGTGGTGGAGCTGTCACCCGGTTTCACCGCGGTGACGGGTGAGACCGGCGCGGGCAAGACCATGGTCGTCACCAGCCTGGGGCTGCTGCTCGGCGGGCGCGCCGACCCGGCCCTGGTGCGGGTCGGCGCCAAAGCTGCTGTCGTCGAGGGACGGATCACGGTGTCCGCCGGTGACACGGCCGCCGTGCGGGCCGAGGAGGCGGGGGCCGAACTCGACGACGGTGCGCTGCTGATCAGCCGTACCGTTTCCGCGGAGGGGCGCTCGCGCGCCCACCTCGGCGGCAGGTCGGTGCCGGTGGGCGTGCTCGCCGAACTCGCGGACGAACTCGTGGCCGTGCACGGCCAGACCGACCAGCAGGGGCTGCTCAAGCCCGCCCGGCAGCGGCAGGCCCTGGACCGGTACGCGGGCGACGGAGTCGCCGTGCCGCACGCCAAGTACGCGGCGGCGTACCGGCGGCTGCGGGCCGTGGTCACGGAGCTCGACGAGCTGACCACGCGCGCCCGCGAACGCGCCCAGGAAGCGGATCTGCTGCGCTTCGGGCTCGGTGAGATCGCCGGGGTCGAACCGCTCCCCGGAGAGGACACCGACCTGGCCGCCGAAGCCGAGCGGCTCGGCCACGCCGAAGCGCTCGCCTCCGCCGCGGACCTCGCGCACACCGCGCTCGCGGGCAACCCGGAGGACCAGGAGGCCGTCGACGCGACGACCGTCGTCGCGGCCGCAGGACGGTCGCTGGACGCCGTCCGCGCCCACGACCCGGTGCTGGCCGCGCTCGCCGACCGGATCGGTGAGATCTCCATCCTGCTCGCCGATGTGGCGGGCGAACTGGCCGGATACGCGGATCAGCTGGACGCCGACCCGCTGCGGCTCGCCGCGGTGGAGGAGCGGCGCGCCGCGCTCACCGGGCTCACCCGCAAGTACGGCGAGGACATCGCCGCGGTCCTCGCCTGGGCCGAGGACGGGGCCGCCCGGCTCACCGAGCTGGAGGGCGACGACGACCGGATCGGCGAGCTGACCGCGGAGCGGGACGCACTGCGGGCCGAACTCTCGGACCTCGGGCAGGCGTTGACCGATGCGCGGACGGCGGCGGCGGCACTCTTCGCCGAAGCGGTGACCGCGGAACTGGCCTCGCTCGCCATGCCACACGCCCGGGTCTCCTTCGACATCCGGCAGACCGACGCGGTGGACGAGGCGTCCGGCATCGAGATCGGCGGGCGGAGCGTCGTCTACGGTCCGTCCGGCGCCGACGACGTCGAGCTGCTGCTGGCACCGCACCCCGGCGCCCAGCCCCGGCCGATCGCCAAGGGAGCCTCGGGCGGTGAGCTGTCCCGGGTGATGCTGGCCGTCGAGGTGGTCTTCGCGGGCTCCGACCCCGTACCCACGTATCTCTTCGACGAGGTCGACGCGGGTGTCGGCGGCAAGGCGGCCGTCGAGGTCGGTCGGCGGCTGGCGAAGCTCGCCAGGTCCGCACAGGTGGTCGTCGTCACGCACCTGCCGCAGGTGGCGGCTTTCGCCGACCGCCAGCTGCTGGTCGAGAAGACGGTCGACGGGTCGGTGACCAGCAGCGGTGTCAAGGTCCTGGAGGGCGAGGAGCGGGTACGGGAACTGTCCCGGATGCTTGCGGGGCAGGAGGACTCGGAGACGGCCCGGGCGCATGCCGAGGAGCTGCTGGCCGCGGCGCGGGCGGACGGCTAGGGGCGGCGCGACGCCCTGCATCGCTGGGTCGTTGTGCCCCGGTGCTTCGGTCCGGGACCGGGGTGCTCGCCGCCCATGCGGCGGGTGTTGTGGCAGCGGCTGTGTACGGGGGCCGGATCAGCGGGCTCACCGACGCGCTGTCGGGCCGCTGACGCGGCAATATCGCACCGCTGTACTCACCCGTCCGGGTGGTAACGCATGCCCGGTTGTCGCCGCGCACGCCGGAACGACGGCCCGACGGTCCCGGAACGTGCGTACGGACTGGCATCCTTGGCGGTGCACATACCGCCGACTCGGGAGCTCCGGGAGCCATTCAACGTGTCACAGCTGCGTACGGTCCAAGTCCTGGGCGGCGGCAGTGCCGGCAGCAGCGCTCACGTCGGCTCGCTGGCCGCAGGGCTGGTGGCGAGAGGCGTGCAGGTCACCGTCTGCGCCCCGGCCGAACTGGACCGCGCCTACGACTTCTCCGGTACCGGGGCCCGCTTCGTCCCCGTACCGCGACGCAGTGACCCGGCCGCCGTCGCCGCGCTGCGGGCGGGATGCGCGGGGGCGGACGTGGTCCATGCGCACGGGCTGCACGCCGCCGTACGCGCCGGTCTTGCGCTCGGTGGGCGGCGCACACCGCTGGTCCTGACCTGGCACACCCGGGCCTATGCCGAAGGTGCCCGCAGCCGGTTGCTCCACCTGCTGGAGCGAAGGGCCGCCCGGGCTGCGGCCGTTGTGCTCGGTACGTCGTCGGATCTGGTCGACCGGGCGCGGCACCGAGGTGCGCGTGACGCCCGGCTCGCTCCGATCGCCGTTCCCGCGCCGCGCAGTCCCGCTCTGCTCCACGGTGGCAAGGTGCGCGCCGAACTCGGTTCGGTGGGACGGCCGTTACTCATCTCGGTGGGCAGCCTCGTACCGAATTGCGGGTACGGGACGCTGCTCGACGCGGCACGGATGTGGCGCCAACTCGACCCCCTACCCCTGCTGGTCATCGCTGGGGAGGGGCGGGAGCGGAGTGCTCTGCAGCGGCGGATCCGTAACGAGGATCTGCCCGCCAGGCTGATCGGCAGCCGGGACGACATCGCCGAACTCCTCGCCGCCGCGGATCTGGCCGTGCTGCCGAGCCGCTGGGAGGCGCGGTCGGTGCCGGCGCAGGAGGCGCTGCGGCTGGGGGTGCCGCTGGTCGCGACCGCGGTGGGCGGAGTGCCCGAACTCGTGGGGGATGCGGCGGAACTTGTGCCGTACGGGAACGCGGAGGCGCTGGCGCGGGTCGTTGCGCGGCTGCTGGGAGATCCGGCGGCGCGGGAGCGGATGGCTGCTGCGGGACGGGTGCAGGCGGCGAGTTGGCCCACGGAGGACGACACGATCGCCCAAGTGCTGAGTGTCTACGACGAGTTGGCTCAGCCGTCGGCGGGTGCGCGGGGGCGGTGACGTGGAGGCGTCACCGCGGGCACCCGGTGGCCGCCTTGTCCTCGATCGCCGGACGGGCTTGAATACGGCGTCCCGGTCGCCGTTCTGTTCTCAATTGCCGGACGGGCCCGATGTGGCGTGGCGGCGGGCTCGCAGGGCCAGGCTCAGGGCCAGGACCGTCTGGGGGTCGTCCAGGTCCGTGCCGAGCAGCTCGCCGATGCGGGCCAGACGGTTGTAGAGCGTCTGGCGGTTCAGGTGCAGATCGCGTGCCGTCTCCGCCTTGCGTCCCGCGTGGGCGAGATACGACTCCAGGGTGGGCAGCAGCGGTGGGCGCGACGTGCGGTCGTGGTCGCGCAGCGGGCCGATCGCCCGGTCCACGAAAGCCGCCAGGTCCGGGTGGTTCCGCAGCCGCCACAGCAGCAGGTCGATGTCCAGCCGCCGGGCGTCGTACCAGGGCCGGTCGCTGAGGCCCTGCGCGGCCGTCGCCGTCTCCGCGGCGTGCCGCAGACCCGCGCCGGCGGCCGCCCAGCCGCCCGCGACCCCGACCACCACGACCGGTGGATGTGAGCCGGCCCGTTCCAGACCGGCCCGTTCGACGCCCGCCCGCAGCGCCGCCGCGACCCGGTCGGCCACCGCCGTGCGCTCTGTCTCGGACCGCAGCCCGAGCAGCAGCGGAACCCGGCCCTCCACGGGCCGTACGCCGAGCAGTACCGGCACCCCCACCGATGACAGTTCCTCCAGGACCGCACGCGCCAGCAGCGCCCAGTTGCCCGACGGGGACAGCTCGGGGGCCAGCCGCATCACCACGGGCAGCAACGGCGCCTCGCCCGGCCTGAAGCCCAGTACGCGCGCCTGCGCGGGCGCGTCCTCCGGCGTGATCCGGCCCTCCGCGAGGTCCGTCAGGAAGTCGCCGCGGCCGCGGGCGGCGAGCTCCTCCTCCTGACGCGCCTGCATCAGCACCACGGCGAGAATGCCCGCCGCCCGCTCGGCCGCCATCCGGTGCACGGTCACCAGCGGCCCGGACACGGCGAGCAGGACCAGCCTGGCCCGTACCGCACCGGATCCCGGACCGCCGCCCGGCACATCCACCAGCACCGCGCCCGTGGGCGGTGTCTCGCGCGCCGCCCGGCCGCCGCGCATCCCGTCCCAGACCTGGAGCGGATCGGCGGAGACCGGGCCGGAGCCGGGGCCCGCCGCGTACAGCAGCTGACCGTCAGCCGTCTCCAGGAAGACCGGGTTGGCGGTGAAGTCCGCCAGGATGCCGAGCACCTGCGGGATCCCGCCGCCCCCGAGCAGCGCCTCCGTACACCGCCGGTGCACGTCCTCGGCCTGCCGCAGCAGTGCGTAGTGACCGTTGACGATCTCGGTGTGGATCTCCTCGGTGACCGTCACGAACGGCACCTCGCGGTGAAGCTGTACGAGCGGCAGACCGGCGGTCCGTGCGGCGTCCACGATCGAGGCGGGCAGCCTGCTGAACCGTGGCCCGAGCTCCACCACCACGGCGGCGATGCCCCGGTCGGCGAGCCTGCGCACGAAGGCGCGCTGCTCGGCGGGCCGGGTGCCGAGCCCCAGGCCGGTGGTGAGCAGCAGTTCACCGCCTTTGAGCAGCGAGGCGATGTTCGGGACCTCGCCCGCGTGCACCCAGCGCACCGTGCGGCCCAGCCGGTCCGCGCCCGCCACCACCTCGGGGAGTCCGCTGCGCAGCCCCGGCAGCTCAAGGGCGCGCTGCACGGTGATGCCGCCTGGGTTCTCCACTGGTTCGGGCCTCGTGCTTCCGTTCGCGTCGGGCGGGTTGTCGCCCTGACCAGGAAGGTACCGGCCGGATGACGGGAGGGCGTCGTCGGGGGAGTTCATCGGGCGACGGAGGCAGGCTCGACGTTGTGGTTGAGGCGGAACACATTGTCGGGGTCGTACGTGGCCTTGACCGCGGCGAGGCGGGCGTAGTTCCCGGCGCCGAGTCCGGCGACGACCCGGTCCTCGCCCTCGCGCCCGATGAAGTTGAGGTAGACGGCGCCGCTGGACCAGGGGCGGACATCGGCGCGCAACCGGCGCACCCACTGCTTGCCGCGCTCGTCGTCGGACGGGCTCTCCCAGATGCCGAAGGGGTGCACCGCCCAGGGGGCGGTGCGCCACGGCACCGGGTAGTCGGCGGGGCCCCGGGCCACCGCGCCGCCCATCGGGAAGAGGACGTGCTGCGAGTTGGAAGGGACCGGCATGTCGTGGGCGCGGGCGCAGAACAGGTCCACCGCCTCGTCGGGGAGACTGTCGAGATGCTCGGCGGACCAGTAGTTCCGCAGTCCCGGCGGGTCGTCGAGCATGCACTGCAGCTCCGCGTAAGGAATGTCGGAGATCACCTCCGCCTCGTGGCCGATGGCGAGGGCCGGCCGGGCCACGTCGACGGCCTCGCCCGGAGGACCCGTCCAGGTGACCAGGACCGCGCAGATGAGCGTGGACACCAGGTGCTTCGGTACGAAGTCCTCCGGCGGCGCGGTGAAGTAGAGGAAGGCGCCGCCTGCCCCGTCCGGCGCGGAGGCCATCAAGTCCCGGTACGCGCGCATGACTTCGGGCCCGTCCTCGGGGCGGTACAGCAGCATCACGTAGGACATGGCGGGCAGCTCGTACAGATTCAGCGTGAGAGAAGTGACGACGCCGAAGTTTCCGCCGCCGCCGTGCAGGGCCCAGAAGAGCTCCGGATTCTCGTCGAGGCTCGCGTGGACGGTGCTGCCGTCCGCCGTCACCAGTTCGGCGGCCACCAGGTTGTCGCAGGCCAGGCCGAAGCTGCGCTCCAGCCAGCCGGAGCCGCCGCCGAGCACGAAGCCGCCCACACCGGTGGTGGAGACCCGGCCACCGGTGGTCGCCAGGCCGTACGCCTGGGTGGCCCGGTCCAGATCCCTCATGAGGGCTCCACCGCCGATACGTGCCGCCTGGTCGGCCGGGGCGACGGTCACGCCGTTCATGCGGCGCAGGTCGACCACCAGGCCGCCGTCGGTGGACGACATGCCGGCGACGCTGTGGCCGCCGCCACGGACCGCGATCTCCAGACCGTGCTCGCGTGCAAACCGCACGGACCGTGCGACGTCGGTCTCCGACGCGCACTGGGCGACCACCGCGGGCCGCCGGTCGATCATGCTGTTGAAGACCGCGCGCGCCTCGTCGTAGGCGGAATCACCGGGGGCGAGGACCTCACCGGTGAAGTCCCGGCGCAGACCGTCCAGGGCACTGTCCGTCGCACTGCTGATGCCGGTGGTGCGGGGCGTCATGATGCCCCCTTCCGAGGGCCTGACAGGTCGCTTCCATCCTAAGGGCTGTCCCGTATTCCCTGGCGGGCGTGCGACGTCAGCTACGGCACCTCGCTGCGTTGCCGGAACGCCCGAATACGACCGGCATGAGGACGCCCCTCGGCCTTGCGTGCACGGCATCCGACGCCGCGCGCTGATCCACCAGGGATACGGAGGCGGGCCGGCCCGCACCGGCCGTCGGGCACGGTCCTGCCACGCCATCCGTCAGTCAGCCGACGTATGCCCCGCTCGCGGTCAGCCGCAGCGCCGTGTCGATCAGAGGGACGTGGCTGAACGCCTGCGGGAAGTTCCCCACCTGACGCTGCAGCCGCGAATCCCACTCCTCCGCCAGCAGCCCCAGATCGTTGCGCAGCGAGAGCAGCCGCTCGAACAGCTGGCGCGCCTCGTCGACCCGGCCGATCATCGCCAGGTCGTCCGCCAGCCAGAACGAGCACGCCAGGAACGCGCCCTCGTCGCCCTCCAGGCCGTCGACGCCCGCTGCCTCGCCCGAGGTGGGGTAGCGCAGCACGAACCCGTCCTCCGTGGACAGCTCCCGCTGGATCGCCTCGATCGTGCCGATCACCCGCTTGTCGTCCGGCGGCAGGAAGCCCATCTGCGGGATGAGCAGCAGCGACGCGTCCAGCTCCTTCGACCCGTAGGACTGGGTGAAGGTGTTCCGTTCCTTGTCGTAGCCGTTCTCGCAGACATCGCGGTGGATGTCGTCACGCAGCTCGCGCCACCGCTCCAGCGGCCCATCGGTGTCCCCGGACTCGATCAGCTTGATGGTGCGGTCGACAGCGACCCAGGCCATCACCTTGGAGTGGACGAAGTGGCGGCGTGGCCCGCGCACCTCCCAGATGCCCTCGTCCGGCTCGTCCCAGTGGTTCTCCAGGTACTCGATCAGCTTGAGCTGGAGCCCCATCGCGTAGTCGTTGCGGGTCAGGCCCGTCATGTGTGCGAGATGCAGCGCTTCGGTGATCTCGCCGTACACATCGAGCTGCAGCTGGTTCGCCGCGCCGTTGCCGACCCGGACCGGGCCGGAGTTCTCGTACCCGGGCAGCCAGTCCAGCTCGGCCTCACCCAGCTCGCGCTCGCCCGCGATGCCGTACATGATCTGCAGGTTCTCCGGGTCGCCCGCGACCGCCCGCAGCAGCCACTCACGCCAGGCGCGGGCCTCCTCGCGGTAGCCGGTGCGCAGCAGGGAGGAGAGGGTGATCGCCGCGTCGCGGAGCCAGGTGTAGCGGTAGTCCCAGTTGCGCGAGCCGCCGATGTCCTCCGGAAGCGAGGTGGTCGGCGCGGCGACGATGCCGCCGGTCGGGGCGTACGTCAGGGCCTTCAACGTGATCAGCGAGCGGACCACCGCCTCCCGGTAGGGGCCGTGGTACGTGCACTGCTCGACCCACTCGCGCCAGAAGTCCTCGGTCGCCTCCAGCGCGCTCTCGGGGTCCGGCAGCGCGGGCGGCTCCCGGTGCGAGGGCTGCCAGCTGAGGGTGAACTCGATCCGGTCGCCCGGTGCGACGGTGAAGTCGGAGTACGTCGTCAGGTTCTCGCCGAACGTGTCGGCGGGCGTGTCGAGCCAGACGGAGTCCGGGCCGGCCACCGCGACGGTACGGCCGTCGACCCGGTGCACCCACGGGATCACTCGCCCGTAGCTGAACCGCATCCGCAGCTCGGACCGCATCGGCACCCGGCCGCTGATCCCTTCCACGATCCGGATCAGCTGCGGTGCGCTGTCGCGCGGGGGCATGAAATCGGTCACCCGGACCGTGCCGCGCGGCGTGTCCCACTCCGATTCCAGGATCAGGGAGTCGCCGCGATAGCGCCGCCGGTCCGCGGAGGGTGGTTCGGACCCGGCCGCGTGCGCGGGGCCCAGGCGCCAGAAGCCGTGCTCCTCGGTACCCAGCAGTCCCGCGAAGACGGCGTGCGAGTCGAAGCGGGGCAGGCACAGCCAGTCCGCCGTACCGTCCCGGCAGACCAGTGCGGCGGTCTGCATGTCTCCGATGAGTGCGTAATCCTCGATGCGCCCGGCCACGTGCATCTCCAGTCGAACGGCCACGTCGCCCCGTGGGGCGCTTACTGCGGGTAAAAAGGTCGTTGCAAGGGGTTGTTGTGGGGAGCCGAGGGCTTGTTTGGGTCGCCCGGCTGCGAGTGTCCGAGCAGGATACGACGCACGTCCATGATCCGCGCGACGGTCCAGGTGAGACATCTGAGCCGAACGGGTGGGGACCGAACACGGTGTGGTGATCTTGCGAGGCCGGTGCGCCGGGTGTGGCCGGAAGCAGGCTCCCCCAGTCGCTGATACCCTGGTAGCCCGTGGACCGGTGGTCGTCAGCAACAGCGGACGAGGCCCCCGAACCGCAGCGACGGCACCTTCGGAGTCTCCGGACGGCAACGCCGGTACGCACCTCAAGATCCGCGACCACGGGAGCCCCCTTTGGCTATGCAGCCCACATCCACGACGACCAAGCACATCTTCGTCACCGGGGGTGTCGCCTCTTCCCTCGGCAAGGGTCTGACTGCCTCCAGCCTGGGTGCCCTGCTCAAGGCGCGGGGCCTTCGGGTCACGATGCAGAAGCTCGACCCGTACCTCAACGTCGACCCTGGCACGATGAACCCGTTCCAGCACGGCGAGGTGTTCGTCACCAACGACGGCGCCGAGACCGACCTCGACATCGGCCACTACGAGCGTTTCCTCGACGTCGACCTCGACGGCTCCGCCAACGTCACGACCGGCCAGGTGTACTCGCAGGTCATCGCCAAGGAGCGGCGCGGCGAGTACCTCGGTGACACCGTCCAGGTCATCCCGCACATCACCAACGAGATCAAGCACCGCATCCGCCGCATGGCGACCGACGACGTCGACGTCGTCATCACCGAGGTCGGCGGCACGGTCGGCGACATCGAGTCGCTGCCGTTCCTGGAGACGGTCCGCCAGGTCCGCCACGAGGTCGGCCGGGACAACGTCTTCGTCGTGCACATCTCGCTGCTGCCGTACATCGGCCCGTCCGGCGAGCTGAAGACCAAGCCCACCCAGCACTCGGTCGCGGCGCTGCGGAACATCGGTATTCAGCCGGACGCGATCGTGCTGCGCGCCGACCGTGACGTTCCGACCGCCATCAAGCGCAAGATCTCGCTGATGTGCGACGTGGACGAGGCCGCCGTGGTGGCCTGCGTGGACGCCAAGTCGATCTACGACATCCCGAAGGTGCTGCACACCGAGGGCCTGGACGCGTACGTCGTGCGCAAGCTCGACCTGCCGTTCCGCGACGTCGACTGGACCACCTGGGACGACCTGCTGGACCGCGTCCACAACCCCGACCACGAGATCACCGTCGCGCTCGTCGGCAAGTACATCGACCTGCCCGACGCGTATCTCTCGGTCACCGAGGCCATCCGGGCCGGCGGCTTCGCGAACAAGGCCCGCGTCAAGGTCAAGTGGGTCGCCTCCGACGACTGCAAGACCCCGGCCGGCGCCGCCAGGCAGCTCTCCGACGTCGACGCGATCTGCGTCCCCGGCGGGTTCGGCGACCGCGGTGTCAACGGCAAGATCGGCGCCATCCAGTACGCCCGCGAGAACAAGGTGCCGCTGCTCGGCCTCTGCCTCGGCCTGCAGTGCATCGTGATCGAGGCGGCGCGCAACCTCGCCGAGATCCCCGACGCCAACTCCACCGAGTTCGACGCCGCCACCTCGCACCCCGTCATCTCGACGATGGAGGAGCAGCTCGCGTACGTCGAGGGCGCCGGTGACCTGGGCGGCACCATGCGGCTCGGCCTGTACCCGGCGAAGCTCGCCGAGGGCTCGCTGGTCCGTGAGGCGTACGACGACCAGCCGTACGTGGAGGAGCGTCACCGCCACCGCTACGAGGTCAACAACGCCTACCGCGCCGAGCTGGAGAAGAAGGCCGGTCTGGTCTTCTCCGGCACGTCCCCGGACAACAAGCTCGTCGAGTACGTCGAGTACCCGCGCGAGATCCACCCCTACCTGGTCGCCACCCAGGCGCACCCGGAGCTCCGGTCCCGGCCGACCCGCCCGCACCCGCTCTTCGCGGGCCTGGTCAAGGCGGCTGTCGAGCGCAAGACCGCGGGCAAGCAGGGCTCCACGTCGGGCAAGTAGTCCGACAGCAGGCAGGCGTTACCGTTGACCGGGGTACGGATCCACTGAGGGTCCGTACCCCGGTTTCTGTTTTTTTGTGGGAGGACGTAGATGGGTATCCAGGACACGCCCGAGGAGTGGCCGGTCACCGCGACCGAGACCCCCTTTACGGGCAACAAGACCAGCGTCCGCACCGATGACGTGGTGATGCCCGATGGCTCCGTCGTGCGCCGCGACTACCAGGTCCACCCGGGATCGGTCGCCGTGCTCGCGCTCGACGACGCGGGCCGGGTCCTCGTGCTGCGGCAGTACCGGCACCCCGTGCGGCACAAGCTCTGGGAGATCCCGGCCGGCCTGCTCGACGTCCCCGGTGAGAACCCGCTGCACGCGGCGCAGCGCGAACTCTACGAGGAGGCCTACGTCAAGGCCGAGGACTGGCGGGTGCTGACCGACGTCTACACCACGCCCGGCGGCTGCGACGAAGCGGTACGGATCTTCCTGGCCCGGAATCTCTCCGAGGCCGACGGCGAGCGCTTCGAGGTCTCCGAGGAGGAGGCCGACATGGAGCTGGCCCGGGTGGAGCTCAAGGAGCTCGTGCGGGGGGTGCTCGCCGGGGAACTGCACAACAACTGCCTCGTGGTGGGCGTCCTTTCGCTTGCGGCGGTGCTCGCCGGCGACGGGATCGACGCGTTGCGGCCGGCGGAGGCGCCGTGGCCGGCCAGGCCGTTCGAGGTCTGAGGTTCCGTCGGTCCGGCGGTTCGCCGGTCTTGGCGGTCCGGTGTGGCGAACAGAGGTCCTTTGATCGGACAAAATGTTGATCCGATCGGGGGACCTCCCCGCCATGCTCCACCGTGTTCGCGTACCCGCCTGAACTACGCTCGGAATGCCCTGGCCGGAGTCCCGGCGGGCAACGCGTGCAGCGAAGTGGAGCGTGGCCCGTGACGGATCAGGTGGTGGACACCAGCGGCCCGGCATCGGCGGCGGGGACCGAGGGGCCGTCCGGCGCCGCACCACGCCAATTCTTCGGCCGCGAACGCGAGTTGAAGGAGCTGAAGGCCGACATCGAACGGGCCGGGCTGGACACCCTGGCCGGTCGCAAAGCGGCCCGCGCCAGGGTCCTGCTGATTGCCGGACGCCCCGGCTCCGGGCGTACCGCGCTCGCCGAGGAACTCACCCGCGCACTGCTGGACACCGGCGACTACCCCGACGGGCTGCTCCGGGTCCGGCTCACCGAACTCGGCGGCGCCCCCGTCCCCACCGAACGCACCGCCCGGGACCTCCTCGATCAGCTGGAGGTCGCCGGGCCGCCCGGCGCGGACGGGGACGAACTGTCCCAGTTGGTCCGCGAGACCCTCGCCGACCGGCACGTCCTGCTGCTGCTCGACGACGCCGCCGATGCCGAACAGGTCGACCCGCTGCTGCCGGACAATCCCGGCTGCCTCGTGGTCGCCACCGCCCAGGGCCCGCTCACCGGCATCCCCGGCGTCCGACCGTGCACCATCGGCGGCCTCGACAAGGGCTCCGCCGTCCAGCTGCTGTCCGGCGCCATCGGCCAGGTCAGGATCACGGTGGACCCGCTGACCGCCGAGAGCCTCGCCGAGGAGTGCGGTGGACAGCCAGCCGCCCTGGTCATGATCGGCGGCTGGCTCGCCGACCACCCCATGGCATCGGTCGCCGATGTCACCAAGCAGCTGCGCGAGCTGCCGGACGACGCCGAGCAGCCCACCGGCGCCCGCCCGCTGGCCCGCGCCTTCCAGCTGGTCTACGAGTCCCTGCCGCAGACCGCCGGCCGGATACTGCGACTGCTCGCGCTCGCCCCCGCCGGGCTCGCCGACGCCCACACCGCGTCCGCGCTGGCGGGCTGCTCGGTCTCGGCCGCCCAGTCGACCCTCGACGACTTCGTCCGGCTGGGCCTGCTGCGTACCAACGGGGCGGAGCTGCCGCAGTACGAGGTGCCCGGCTGCCTCGCCCCGCTGCTGCAGGCCCTGCTCGCCGACCGGGACCGGCCGGCCGAGATCCAGCTCGCCAGGGCCCGGTTGCTGGAGCGGACCGTACGCCAGCTCCAGTCCTGCCGGGCGATCACCGAACCGGAGGGTTCGGAGGCCCGCCGGAAGCTCGCCGGACTGCCGAGCTCGCTGCGCTTTCCGCACCCCGAAGCGGCCGCCGCCTGGCTGCGGAGCCGCCGGCCGGCCCTGCTCGCCTCCGCCCGGATCGCTGTGGAGGACGGGGAACTCGACACCCTGGCGCGGAGGTTGGTGGCCGCGCTGGTGCGGGCGCTGGCCGTGCACCAGGGCACCGAGGCCGCGGCATCCGATCTGTACGGACTGCACGGACTGGTCCTGGCCGTCGCCGAGCGGCGCGAGCTGCCCCGCGAGCGGGCCGCCGCACTGCTCAATCTCGCCGATCTGGACGCCAGGACGGGCCGTACGCGGGAGGCGCTGACCCGCTATCGGGCGGCCCTGGACGCCGGACGGGCGGCGAAGGATCCGTACGCGACGGGCCGGGCGATGGAATCCGTAGGCGGCGCCTACGCCGAGCTGGGGGACTTCCACCGGGCCTCGGACTGGTACGGCCGGGCGCTCGCGCAGCGGCTCACCCACGGCGAGCTCGCCGACGAGGCGCGGCTGTACGGGCGGCTCGGCTCCGTCCACACCTATGCCGGGCAGTACGGCGAGGCGCTGCGGAACTGGCGGGCGGCGGCGGCCGGGTACCGCAGGCTCGGCGACCTGGCCGCCCAGGCGCGGGCTCTCAGCGAGGCCGCGCGGGTGCAGGAGTACGCGGGGCGGCCGCAGGAGTCGCTGCGCACCTGTCAGGAGGCCGTCGAGTGGGCACGGCAGGCCAAGGACGTACGGCTGCAGGCCGCGCTGGAGCTCCGGCTGGCCGACACGCTCGACCGGCTCGGCGACCCGGCTGCGGCCGGGTTGCACCGCGGTGTGGCGCAGAGACTGCTGGGCAAGGATGAGCCCGCCTGCGAAATCCGTAGTGCGTCGACTGAAAATTAATGCTTTGTAAGGCTAGACAGCGAGAAGCCCTTCATTAAACTGGCTCTGCCGCGTACGTTCGCGGTGTCTCCATTTACACTGTGTGTATCCGGGTATGCACCTCTATGCCCGGAGTAACCCTCTGAGTCAAGGACCGTGATCGACGTGAAGGTCGGCATCCCCCGCGAAGTCAAGAACAACGAGTTCCGCGTGGCCATCACGCCCGCCGGTGTGCATGAGCTCGTCCGCAACGGCCACCAGGTCGTCGTCGAGCAGAACGCCGGTGCCGGGTCCTCGATCACGGACGAGGAGTACATCGCCGCGGGGGCGCGGATCCTCCCCACCGCCGACGAGGTCTGGGCCACCGCCGACCTGCTCCTGAAGGTCAAGGAGCCGGTCGCCGAGGAGTACCACCGCCTGCGCAAGGACCAGACGCTCTTCACCTACCTGCACCTCGCCGCCTCCCGCGAGTGCACGGACGCGCTGCTGGAGTCCGGCACCACGGCGATCGCGTACGAGACCGTCGAGACCGCGAACCGCGCGCTGCCGCTGCTCGCCCCGATGTCCGAGGTCGCGGGCCGGCTGGCCCCGCAGGTCGGTGCGTACCACCTGATGCGCTCGGTCGGCGGCCGCGGCGTGCTGCCGGGCGGTGTCCCCGGTACCGCGCCCGCCGAGGCCGTCGTCATCGGTGGCGGTGTCTCCGGCTGGAACGCCACGCAGATCGCCGTCGGTCTCGGCTTCCACGTCACGCTGCTCGACAGGGACATCAACAAGCTGCGCGAGGCCGACAAGGTCTTCGGTACCAAGGTGAAGACGGTCGTCTCCAACGCCTTCGAGCTGGAGCGGGCGGTCATCGAGGCCGACCTCGTCGTCGGTGCCGTGCTGATCCCCGGCGCGAAGGCCCCGAAGCTGGTCACCAACGAGCTCGTCGCCAAGATGAAGCCCGGAAGTGTACTTGTCGACATTGCAATCGACCAGGGTGGCTGCTTCGAGGACTCGCACCCGACGACGCACGCCGAGCCGACCTTCATGGTCCACAACTCGGTCTTCTACTGCGTCGCCAACATGCCGGGCGCGGTGCCGAACACCTCCACGTACGCGCTCACCAACGCCACGCTGCCCTACATCCTGGAGCTCGCCAACCGTGGCTGGACCGAGGCGCTTCGCCGCGACGCCGCGCTCGCCAAGGGCCTCAACACCCATGAGGGCCAGGTCGTTTACCGCGAGGTGGCGGAGGCGCACGGTCTGGAGCACGTCGAGCTGAGCACGCTTCTCGGCTGACGGGTCAACATCTTTCGTCAACCTCACGCGTCCGGCCGGACCTTGCCGAGCAAGGTCCGGCCGGAGGCATGTCGGGCCGCTGTGAGAGCCTTGCGCAACTCGCCTCGAAGGTAACCCTTTACCCGTTTCGTGCACCGGTGAAATGTGCGCCGGAGCGACCGTGCGCCCTTGACAGAGGGGTGTTCGATTGCCGACACATCGGGCCGGGTCCGGCGGATTGTGTTGCTGCGAACCGGTGACACGCCATAGAGTCGCCAATCGTCGGCATGGTGTCACGCTGACCTATCGATAAGTTTCCTGGTCACGTCCAAGGAGGTAAGACGACTTGTGAATGAGTCGACATTTACTCCCGGGGGTGTTCAACCAGGGATGCCTGCACGGGGCCAGAGCCCGATCGGGCTGGAGGCTGTCGGCTCCGTCGCTGTCCGCACCTTCGCCACCCACCAGCACATGACGACAGCCCCCCAGATGATGGACGGCCTAAACGTGAACGCCATGGCCGGCAACGAGAGTGGCCGAGAGACCGCCCACTTCGCCGACTTCGACGAGGTGCCCCAGGGGCACTTCTACGACCCCGACGCCGAGTACGAGCCCGATCCGGAGTACGCGGCCACCCTCGCGCCCGACGCTGCCCGCCAGCGCCGCGAGCGGATCGGCCCGACCGGCCGGCCCCTGCCCTACTTCCCGATCCCGGGCCCGCTGACCGACCACGGTCCCGCGAAGATCATCGCGATGTGCAACCAGAAGGGCGGCGTCGGCAAGACCACGTCGACCATCAACCTCGGTGCCGCACTCGCGGAGTACGGACGTCGTGTCCTGCTCGTCGACTTCGACCCGCAGGGAGCCCTGTCCGTCGGCCTCGGCGTCAACCCGATGGAGCTCGACCTCACGGTCTACAACCTGCTCATGGAGCGGGGCATGTCGGCCGACGACGTCCTCCTGAAGACCGCCGTGCCCAACATGGACCTGCTGCCGAGCAACATCGACCTGTCGGCCGCCGAGGTGCAGTTGGTCAGTGAGGTGGCCCGGGAGTCCACGCTGCAGCGCGCCCTGAAGCCGCTGATGGCCGACTACGACTACATCGTGATCGACTGTCAGCCCTCGCTGGGCCTGCTCACCGTGAACGCCCTGACGGCTGCTCACAAGGTGATAGTGCCGCTCGAGTGCGAGTTCTTCGCACTCCGTGGTGTGGCACTGCTCACCGAGACCATCGAGAAGGTCCAGGAGCGGCTCAATCCGGAGCTGGAGCTCGACGGCATTCTCGCCACCATGTACGACTCCCGCACGGTGCACAGCCGCGAGGTCCTCGCGCGGGTCGTCGAGGCCTTCGACGAGCACGTCTACCACACGGTGATCGGGCGCACGGTGCGCTTCCCGGAGACCACGGTCGCCGGTGAGCCCATCACCACGTACGCCTCCAACTCGGTCGGTGCAGCCGCCTATCGCCAGCTCGCCAGGGAGGTGCTCGCCCGGTGTCACGCCGAGTGAGTCTGCCCGGGGCCGACGAACTGTTCCGTACCACCGGGGGGATGGGGCTCCAGTCCTCGTCCCCCGCGGAGCGGCGGCGCAAGGCGAACGGCGAGGCGCGGGTTCCGGCTCCGGCCGGTGAGGGCGATTCCGCGGCGGACGGATCCGGGACGGCCGAGGCCGGTGGAGCCGGGACCCTGCCGTCCGGGGAGGAGCATTCGGCGGCGGACGCCGACGCGGGGGACTCCCGCAGCCGCGGCGGGGAGAACGACCGGGCGGCGGCCGCCCAGGCGGGCCGTCGGCCCCAGCCCTCGTCCGGGATGCCGTCCGGCACGCAGCAGGAGGCGGTTCCGGCCGTCCAGCAGCAGCGCAGGCGCGGAGGCGGGCGCGGGGCGAACCGGCGGCCGAGCGGCCGGGAGCGCCACGACGAGAAGATCACCGTCTATGTCTCGGCCGAGGAACTGATGGACCTCGAACACGCGCGGCTCGTCCTGCGCGGCGAGCACGGGCTCGCCGTCGACCGCGGGCGGATCGTCCGCGAGGCGGTCGCCGTGGTCCTCGCCGACCTGGAGTCGCGGGGCGACGCGAGCATCCTCGTACGGCGGCTGCGCGGCCGCTGACCGGTACGGCGGGCCGGTAGCCTGCCCGGGGGCCGCCGAGCGGCCCGGCCGTCTCCGTACGGCTCACCGCCCGCCCGTATCCCCGCCGCACCCTGGACCCCCATGCCGACGACCGACGAGCCCGCCCGCACGCCCCGGCGCCCCCTGGGGCGCGGTCCGGGGGGCCGGCCTGCGCCGTCCGCGGCCGGGGCCGCGGTGGTGGCGGGTGACGCCGTCGGTGTGTCCCCCACCTCGCCCCTTCCCGGAACCGGGGAGGCGTCCCCGGACCCTTCGACCGCCGTCACGGACGCCGTCGCGGCACCTGCGGCTGACGCCGTCGCCCCGGCCGACACCGCCGGTCCTGTGGTGCCCGTCGGCGCTGCTGACACCGTCGCCGGCACGGGTCCTGCGGCCCGCGCCGGCACGGACGCCGTCGCGGCGCCTGCTGCCCCCGCCGATACGGTCGCCGTCGCCCCGGCCGACACCGCCGGTCCTGTGGCGTCCACCGACCCCGCTGACACCGCCGCCTCCGGAGCACCCGCCGACGACGGGCGGTTCACCGTTCGGCTGGCCAACTTCGAGGGGCCGTTCGATCTTCTTCTGCAGCTCATCTCGAAGCACAAGCTCGATGTGACCGAGGTCGCCCTCTCCAAGGTCACCGACGAGTTCATGGCCCACATCCGGGCCATGGGGGTGGACTGGGATCTCGACCAGACCACCGAGTTCCTCGTCGTCGCCGCGACTCTGCTCGATCTCAAGGCCGCCCGGCTGCTGCCCGCCGCCGAGGTCGAGGACGAGGCCGATCTCGCGCTGCTCGAAGCGCGGGACCTGCTCTTCGCGAGGCTCCTGCAGTACCGCGCGTACAAACGCATCGCGGAGATCTTCAGTGCCCGGCTGGAGTCCGAGGGGCGGCGCTTTCCCCGGACGGTGGGGCTGGAGCCGCACCATGCCGAGCTGCTGCCCGAGGTGGTGATCAGCATCGGCGCCGAGGGGTTCGCCCGGCTCGCCGTGAAGGCGATGCAGCCGAAGCCCAAGCCGCAGGTGTACGTCGATCACATCCACGCCCCGCTGGTCAGTGTGCGTGAGCAGGCCGAGATCGTCGTGGCGCGGCTGCGGGAAGCGGGGGAGATCACTTTCCGCGCACTCACCGAGGACGCCCCCGACACCCTCACCGTCGTCGCCCGGTTCCTCGCGCTGCTGGAGCTGTACCGGGAGAAGGCCGTCGCCCTGGACCAGGAGGAGGCGCTCGGCGAACTCATGGTGCGCTGGGCCGGGGGCGAGGCGGCCGAGCCCGCGGTGACGGACGAGTTCGATCAAGAGGTGCAGGACATGGACGTACAAGAGGATGTGCAGGCATGAGCGAGCAGCGCCCCACCGGTGCGAGCACCGTCGCGGATCTTGAGCTCAAGCCCGCCCTCGAGGCCGTTCTCATGGTCGTCGACGAACCCGCCACCGAGGAACACCTCGCCAAGGTGCTGGAGCGACCCCGGCGGGCCGTCGCCGACGCGCTGCGGGAGCTGGCCGACGAGTACACCGTGCAGCGCCGCGGTTTCGATCTCCGGCTGGTCGCGGGCGGCTGGCGCTTCTACACGCGCCCGGAGTACGCGGAGGCGGTCGAGGGCTTCGTGCTGGACGGCCAGCAGGCCCGCCTCACCCAGGCGGCTCTGGAGACCCTCGCAGTGGTCGCGTACCGCCAGCCGGTCAGCCGATCGAGGGTCTCTGCGGTACGCGGCGTGAACTGTGACGGCGTGATGCGGACCCTCCTGCAGAGGGGCCTGGTCGAGGAAGCGGGCGCGGAACCCGAAACAGGTGCGATCCTGTACAGGACGACGAACTACTTTCTGGAGCGGATGGGCCTACGTGGCCTGGATGAGCTCCCGGAGCTCGCGCCCTTCCTCCCCGAGGCGGACGCGATCGAGGCTGAGACGCTAGAGGGTGTGCCGTCGTTCGATCCGGACGCACCGGACACCCCGGATACTCACGCAGACGACAAGACGGAATTTTGATGCGAAGCAGTGGCAGGAACAGCGGAAGCGGCAGCGGCAAGAGCGGCGGCAACCGGAACCCCCGGGGTGGCGGCGCCGGGCGCGACGACAGGCAGGACAAGCGTCCCCGCAAGCCCCGCCCCGAGGAGCGCCGCTACGACGTGGGCGGCACCGGGGCCGGCGAGAAGAGCGGCGACGGCCCCCGCAAGGGCCGGGGCGCCGCAGCCCGCGGTGGCGCCAAGGGCGGTCCGAAGCCCCCGCAGGGCGGCGCGAGGAGCGGCGGCCCGCGGCGTGGACCGCAGGGCGCCCCGTCCCGCTCGCGCGAGCTCGACGCCAAGATCGAGCAGCGCAACCGGGACAGGTACGCGAACAAGCCCGACATCAAGACGCCCAAGACCCACCCGGGCGCCGAGCAGGAGGGCGAGCGTCTGCAGAAGGTCCTGGCCAGGGCCGGCATGGGCTCGCGCCGTGCGTGCGAGGAGCTGATCGAGCAGTCCCGCGTCGAGGTCAACGGCGAGATCGTCGTCGAGCAGGGCATGCGCGTCGATGTGCACAAGGACGAGATCAAGGTCGACGGTCTGACCGTCGCCGCCCAGTCGTACCTCTTCTTCGCGCTGAACAAGCCCGCCGGTGTCGTCTCCTCGATGGAGGACCCGGACGGCCGCCAGTGCCTCGGCGACTACGTCACCAACCGTGAGACGCGGCTCTTCCACGTCGGCCGGCTGGACACCGAGACCGAGGGCATCATCCTGCTCACCAACCACGGCGAGCTGGCCCACCGGCTGACCCACCCGAAGTACGGCGTGAAGAAGACCTACCTGGCCGCCATCCAGGGACCGCTCCCGCGCGACCTGGGCAAGCACCTCAAGGACGGCATCCAGCTGGAGGACGGGTACGCCCGCGCCGACCACTTCCGCGTCGTCGAGAACACCGGCAAGAACTACCTGGTCGAGGTGACCCTCCACGAGGGCCGCAAGCACATCGTCCGAAGGATGCTGGCCGAGGCCGGCTTCCCGGTCGAGCGGCTGGTGCGGACGTCCTTCGGGCCGATCCCGCTGGGCGACCAGAAGTCCGGCTGGCTGCGCCGCCTCACCAACACCGAGGTGGGCATGCTGATGGGCGAGGTCGGTCTGTAGTCCGCGTCCGGCGTCCGCTGTACGGCCCGCGGCCGGTTCCTGGTTTCGATTTTCGAACAGGAAACCGGCCGCGGGCCTTTTGCTGCCGTCGAATCGCCTTTATAGTCAAGTTGACTATTAAGGAGGCGGGCGTGAGTCTCGCGGACATCCTCGATCCCCTGCAGCAACCCCTGGTGACAGTCCTGGACACCCCGGTCGGCTGGACCGAGGTGCTCGGCTTCGGCAGCGGGGCGCTGTGCGTCTGGCTCGTGGCCCGCCAGCATCTCGCCAACTGGCCGATCGGCATCGCCAACAACCTCTTCTTCATCCTGCTGTTCACCCAGTCCGGTCTGTACGCCGACGCCGGCCTGCAGATCGTCTTCATCGCCCTTGCCGCGTACGGCTGGTGGACCTGGACCCACGGGGGTGGACCAGGCTCGCCGGACCTGCCGGTGCGCAGCACCAGCCGCACCGAATGGATCCGGCTGTGCGCGGCAGGGGTGCTGGGGACCGCCGGTCTGACCGTTCTCCTCAGCCACGCCACCGACTCGACCGTGCCGTTCTGGGACGCCCTGACGACCGCGCTGTCCTTGGCTGCGACGTACGGGCAGTGCCGAAAGCTCGTCGAGTCGTGGTGGCTGTGGATCGCCGCCGACATCGTGTACATCCCGCTGTACGCGTACAAGGAGCTCTATCTGACCTCCCTGCTGTACGCCGGCTTCCTGACGCTGTGCCTGGTCGGACTGCGCAACTGGAAGCGTGATCTCTACGTTCCGCAGCGGGAGTTGGCGGAGGTGGCAGGGTGACGCGGTTCAGTCACGGGCTCGTGCTCGGCAAGTTCTATCCGCCGCACGCCGGCCATCACCACCTCGTCCGCACCGCCCAGGACCGCTGCGAGCGGCTGACCGTCCTGGTCTGCGCCGCCTCCGTCGAGTCCGTCCCCCTCGCCGACCGGGTGGCCTGGATGCGGGAGGTGCACCCGGACGCACGGGTCGTCGGCGCCGTCGACGACACCCGGATGGATCTCCACGACCCGGCGATCTGGGATGCCCACATGGCCGTCTTCAAGGGGGCCGTCCGGGAAAAGGTCGATGCGGTCTTCACCTCGGAGCCGTACGGGGACGAACTGGCCCGCCGGTTCGGTGCCGAATCCGTCTGCGTCGACCCCGACCGTACGGTCTTCCCGGTCTCCGGCACAGCCGTCCGCAAGGACCCGGTCGGCTGCTGGGACTTCCTCGAACCGCCCGTACGGGCCGCGCTCACCCGCCGCATCGTCGTCCTCGGCGCCGAGTCCACCGGCACCACCACGATGGCGCAGGCCCTCACCGATCACTACCGCCGACGCGGCGGCGTCTGGGCACAGACCCGGTATGTCGCCGAGTACGGGCGGGAGTTCAGCGAACAGAAGCTGGCCGCGCTGCGCACCCGGTGGCCCCGGGCGCAGTGGGAGGACGTCGCCTTCACCACCGACGACTTCCCGCTGATCGCCGCGGCCCAGAACGCCAAGGAGGAGGCGGCTGCCCGGACCGGGTCCCCGGTGCTCTTCTGCGACACCGACTCCTTCGCCACCACCCTCTGGCACGAGCGGTACATCGGAGGCCGCAACCCGCGCGTCGAGGAGACCGCCGACCGGGTCGCCCATCACCTGTGGCTGCTCACCGACCACGAGGGCGTCGCCTTCGAGGACGACGGGCTGCGCGACGGCGAGGAGCTGCGGCCCTGGATGACCGACCGTTTCCGGATCGAACTCACCCGTACCGGGCGGCAGTTCATCGAACTCACCGGACCGCACCGGCAACGCCTGGACGCCGCGGTCGACGCCGTCGACGCTGTGCTCGCGGCGGGCTGGGACTTCGCCGCACCCCTCCCGGAGCGACGATGAGCACCGGCGCCCCCGAGGGCTACGACCCGTACGCCTTCGAACCGTTCGCGGTCACCGTCGACCTCGCCGTCTTCACGGTCCGCGACGGCCGGCTGCACGTCCTGCTCGTCGAGCGCGGCGAGGACCCGTACAAGGGCCACTGGGCGCTGCCCGGCGGCTTCGTGCTGCCCCGCGAGTCCGCCGAGGACGCCGCCCGCCGGGAGCTCGCGGAGGAGACCGGGCTGACCGAGGCAACCGTCTCCGCACTCCACCTGGAGCAGCTGCGCACCTACAGCGATCCGGACCGCGACCCCAGGATGCGGGTCGTCTCCGTCGCGTACACCGCACTCATTCCCGATCTGCCCGAGCCGCGTGGCGGCGGGGACGCGGCCAACGCCCGCTGGTGGGACGCCGGAGCACTCGGCGCGCTCGCCTTCGACCACGACCGCATCCTCACCGACGCGCACGACCGGATCGGCGCCAAACTCGAGTACACCTGCATTGCGACGGCCTTCTGCCCGGCCGAATTCACCCTGGGCGAGCTCCAGCAGGTGTACGAGACGGTCTGGGGCGTCGAGCTCGACCGGCCCAACTTCCGGCGCAAGGTCCTCACCACGCCCGGCTTCGTCCAGGCCGTGGAGGGATCACCGCGCCGCACCGGCGGACGGGGGAAACCGGCCGCTCTGTACCGGGCGGGTGCCGCCACCGCCCTGCACCCTCCACTTCTGCGACCGGAAGGACGAAGCGCATGATCGTGACCCGGACCATCACCAAACAGGCCGCCACCGGCGCACTGACCGGGCTCGCCCTCGGCGACGCGCTGGGCTTCCCGACCGAGTTCAACAATGTGCCGTCGATCCTCGCCAAGTGCGGGCCGTGGCGGCAGATGCGGCTGCCGAACCCCGCGTTCGTCAGCGACGACACGCAGATGACGCTGGCCCTCGCGCGGGGCATCCGCACCGCCATGGACCGCGGACTGCTCACCCCGCTGCGGCTGGTCCGGCCGGTGCGCGAGGAGTTCGTCGATTGGTACCACTCGCCGGACAACAACCGCGCCCCCGGCCGCACCTGTATGAGCGCCTGCCGGCTGCTCGACAGCGAACGGCCCTGGCAGGAGGCCAGCCAGACCGGCTCCAAGGGATGCGGCGCCAATATGCGGGTGGCGCCGGTCGGGCTCGTACCGGGGCTGAGCGAGGAACAGCGCTCCGGTGCGGCGCAGTTGCAGGCCGCCCTCACACACGGCCATCCCACGGCGCTCGCCGCCTCCGACCTGATGGCACGCGCGGTGTATCTGTTGGCGCAGGGTGCGGAGCCGACGGGGCTGATCGGGCAGCTGCGTTCGTACGCGTACGAGAACGGCAGCCGCTACCTCACGCGCTGGCTCGGCGACCTGTGGCGGTACGCGGGTGACGACTCGGGCGAGAGCTACATCCAGCGCGGCTGGGACGAGTGCCTGACCGCACTGGGCCGAGTCCAGGACGCCCTGCGCGACCCGTCACCGGAGACCGACCCGTGCGAGGCGACCGGCGACGGCTGGATCGCCGAGGACGCCCTCGCCACGGCCCTGCACTGCTTCCTGCTCTTCCCCGACGAACCGGTCACCGCACTGCGCCGGGCCGCCTGCACCCGCGGCGACTCGGACTCCATCGGCTGCCTGACCGGGGCGCTGGCCGGGGCGCATCTGGGGGCCGGGGCGTGGCCCAAGGAGTGGTCGGAGCGGATCGAGTACCGCAGCGACCTGCTGTCGCTGGGGGCGCTCTGGGACTCTTGACCCATGCGTACGGAAACGATCCACCTCCACGAGGCCGGGCTGCCGGTCACGGACTTCGGCCCGGTCCTCGCCGAAGAGCCGGGACCCCTGCTGTTCGCCACGGTCTCCGGGGCGCATCTGTACGGGTTTCCGTCCCGGGACTCGGACGTGGACCTGCGGGGGGTCCACCTCCTGCCGGCCGAGGACCTGGTGGGGCTGCGCGAACCGGACGAGACACGCTCGCGGATGTGGGACCGGGAAGGGGTCGAGATGGACCTCGTCACCCACGATCTGCGGAAGTTCGTCCGGCTGATGCTGAAGCCGAACGGCTATGTGCTGGAGCAGCTGCTGTCGCCGCTGGTGGTGCACACGAGTGAGCTGCACGCGGAACTGATCGAGCTGGCGCCCGCGGTACTGACGCGCAACCACGCGCACCACTACCGGGGTTTCGCGAACACGCAGCGGCGGCTGTTCGAGAGGACCGGCGAACTGAAACCGCTGCTCTACACATTCCGGGCGCTGCTGACCGGCATTCATCTGATGCGCAGTGGCGAGGTGCTCGCGCATCTGCCGACGCTCCTGGGGGACGTGGCGGCGCCCGCGTATCTGCCCGAGCTGATCGAGACGAAGGCCGCGGCCGAGCACGGGGGAGCGGGGGGTGTGGACGGTGCGGTCGTGTCCCGGGACGTCGAGGCGCTGCACCGGGTGCTGGACGAGGCGCAGACGGAGTCGGGGCTGCCGGATGGCGCGGGAGGGTTCGACGGGCTGCACGAACTCGTGGTGCGAGCGCGGCTGAAAGGGCTCGGGACTCTGTCCTCAAGCTCCCCCACAGCCTGAGGGACATGATCGGTTGTCGTACGTCTGCGGCCCGTCCGCCGGGACGTCGCGGACACCGGTCAGGGCGGCCGGTCACCCCTTGTCGGGCAATGATGCGGACGCCCTGCGGGTGCGGACGAGGAAGTCCTCCACCCGGGCCCGGTCCGGCTCCGGTGGGAGCGGGGAGCCCGGTGCCGACGCGTCGTTCTCCTCGGCCAGCCGCGTCATGCGGCGCTCCACCTCCGGCCACGGGACCTCGCCCCGCTTCACCGCGAGCAGGTCCTCCCTGGCCTCGCCCACCTCGATCGTCAGCTCGCCCGTACGCAGCAGATCCCGGCCGCTCGCCAGCAGTCGCAGCAGATGCATGGCGTGCTTCCAGCGCGGCGCACCGTACTGCCGGACATCCGCCTCCAGCTTCTTGCGCTGCCCCAGCGCGTAGCGGACGAAGGTCTGGTGGGCGAGGCGGGACAGGAACGCGCCGCGCAGGGAGAGGAGTTCATGGCCGACCGCGTCGGCCCGTTCCACCAGCGGCGAGTGGAGGCACTCCAGCACATTGGGGTTGGCGCGCAGCGCCAGTTCGCAAAAGCGCTCCAGCTCCCAGGAGAACTGCTCCTGCGCCGGGCCCTCGA
Source organism: Streptomyces sp. NBC_00353 (assembly GCF_036108815.1). Lineage (NCBI taxonomy): Bacteria > Bacillati > Actinomycetota > Actinomycetes > Kitasatosporales > Streptomycetaceae > Streptomyces > Streptomyces sp. NBC_00353. The sequence continues at coordinate 7,650,169 of NZ_CP107985.1, forward strand.
CATGCGTCGGCGGTTTGTCGAACCGCCAGAACAGCGGGGTCGGCGCCAGGTAGACACCGCGCCGGTCGGTGTCGCTGTCGCCCGTGGCCAGCCCGAACGCACGTGAGCCCATCACACAGGAGTAGACCGTGTGATCGCGTACGAGAGTCTCGGCATCGGGGGTGATCATGCGGGTGAGGGTACGCGAGGGGGCCTCGTGTGCTTCGTCGTCCGGGCAGGGGGACAGCATGCGCCGCGGGGCGGTGCGGACGCGGAGGTCGCCGAGGCCGCGTTGCCGGCGGATGTCCTTGGCCGTCGGTCCGACGGCGGCCGTCGGGCCCCGAGTGGCAGAAGCCCTGGTTCTGATCGACATTGTCGATAATCCATCCCCTTCGGAAGGGCAGAACCATGGCAGGAAACGACCTCGGCAGTCTGCTGGGCGGCTTGCTGGGCGGCGGAAGCCAGGGCGGGGGTTCCGGCAACGCCGGGAACATCCTCGGAGCACTGCTGGGCACGCTGGGCGGCAACACGGGCGGCGGGGGCGGGGGCGGTGCGAACGCTCTTGAGGGCCTGATCGGGATGCTCACCAAGTCCGGCCTTCTCGACCAGGCCCAGTCCTGGGTCGGGACCGGTGAGAACAAGCCGGTCAGCGGCGCCCAGATCGCGCAGGCGCTGCCGGACGAAACCCTGCAGAAGGTCGCCCAGGATGCGGGGGTGTCGACGGAGCAGGCGGCCGACGACATCGCCAGGTCGCTGCCCGAGGCGGTCGACAAGCTGACCCCCGCGGGCGAGGTCCCGAAGGGCGGCTCGCTCGAGGACCTGATCCGGGCGCAGGCGCTCTGAGCGTTCCGGGCCGGCCGAACCCCGTATCGACTTCCTGTACAGTTGTCCAGGAAATCGATACGGGAGGCCATCCGCCATGCACATCGCAGCCCAGGTGCTGGTCGCACTGGTCGCGCTGATCCACGCCTATTTCCTGGTGCTCGAAATGTTCCTGTGGGACACCGCGCGCGGCCGGAAGGTCTTCGCCACCACCCCGGCGTTCTCCCGGGAGAGCGCCCGGCTCGCCGCGAACCAGGGCCTGTACAACGGGTTCATGGCCGCCGGACTCGTCTGGAGTCTGATCGCGGGCGACCCTGTCGCGTACCAGGCGCAGATCTTCTTCCTCGGCTGCCTGATCGTCGCCGGGGTGTACGGAGCGGCCACCGTGAGCCGCAAGATCCTGCTCGTCCAGGCGGCCCCCGCCGCCACGGCCCTCGTCCTCGTCCTGCTCGCGGGCTGAGCCCATGACGCCCGCAGCGACGGCAGGCGGCGGAGACCCGCGTACGGCACGCACCCGCGGCAAGCTCCGCGAGGCGCTTCTCGCGGCCTGCGAGGAACAGCCACTCGACGAGGTCAGCGTCTCCGACGTGGTCCGCAGGGCCGGAGTCGGCCGGGCCACCTTCTATCTGCACTACGACGATCTGCGCGCCCTGGCCGTGGACGCCTGCGCGGAGATCGTCCGGCAGGCGGTCGAGGCCCTGCACGCCTGGGACGAGGTGCCGCCCGGTCCCGAGGCGCCCCCCGCCGAGCTCGTCGCCCTGCTGGAGGCAGTCCGCACCCGGGCCGAGGTCTACCGGAGCCTGCTGCGCGCCGGCGGCGGCGGACCGCTCGGCGAGCTGCTGCACCAGGAGCTGCGGCAGCGCAGCATCAGCGAACTGCGCCGTCGCCGCCCTCCGGGCTCCGCGGAGGACCTGATCGCGAGCGCCGTCGCCGGACTGTTCACCGGTGTCCTCGCCGACTGGGTGCACGGCCGGACCGATGCCACCCCGGCGCAGCTGGCGGGCGGGATCTGGCGGATGCTGCTGGCCGTGCACACCGCCGCCGCTCCCCGCTGACCTCGCGTCTCACCCACAGAGCACCCCGGCCGCCCGCCGCCCCGCCCCTCTAGGCTGAAATCGCGCAGGCGGGCACAGAGCAGGCGCGACAAGCACGAAACGGCATGAAGAGAAGCGCACGAAGAAGTGAGGAGCCAGACGTGGCGGTACGAGCGGTCCGTGGAGCGGTCCAGCTGGAGCGGGACGAGGCCGGACACATGGACGAGCAGGTCAGCGCCCTGCTCACCGCCGTCCTGGAGCGTAACGGCCTCGTTGCCGACGACCTGATCAGCATCTGGTTCACCGCCACCCCCGATCTGCACAGCGACTTCCCGGCCGCCGCCGCCCGGGGCATCGGCATCGTCGACGTACCGCTGATCTGCGCCCAGGAGCTCGACATCGTGGGGGCGATGCCCCGCGTGGTGCGCATCCTCGCCCATGTCGAGACGTACCTTGCGAAGTCCGAGATACAGCATGTCTACCTCGGTGCCACCGCCGCCCTCCGCAAGGACATTGCCCAGTGAGAACTGCCGTCGTCATCGGAACCGGCCTGGTCGGCACCTCCGCAGCCCTCGCCCTCGCCGGGCGTGGCATCCATGTCCACCTGGTCGACCACGACCCGGCGTCCGCCCGCACGGCGGCCGCGCTCGGCGCCGGTACGGACGAGGCGCCCGAGGGCCGCGTCGACCTGGCGATCGTCGCCGTACCGCCCGCCCATGTGGCCTCGGTGCTCGCCACCGCCATGCGGGACGGCATCGCCCGCGGCTACCTCGACGTCGCCAGCGTCAAGGGCGGCCCCCGCCGCGAGCTGGAAGCCCTCGGCGTCGACCTCACGCCGTACATCGGTACGCACCCGATGGCGGGCAAGGAGCGATCCGGCCCGCTCGCCGCCACCGCCGACCTCTTCGAGGGCCGTCCCTGGGTCCTCACGCCGACCCGGGACACCGACACCGAGGTCCTCAACCTCGCCCTGGAGCTGGTCGCGCTCTGCCGCGCCGTCCCGGTCGTCATGGACGCCGACGCCCACGACCGGGCCGTCGCCCTCGTCTCCCACACCCCGCAGCTGATCTCGTCGATGGTCGCCGCCCGCCTGGAGGAGGCCGACGAGACGGCCGTACGCCTCTGTGGCCAGGGCATAAGAGATGTCACCCGGATCGCGGCCTCCGATCCCCGGATGTGGGTGGAGATCCTCTCCGCCAACCCCGGACCGGTCGCGGACGTGCTCGCCGGGGTCGCCGCCGATCTCGAGGGGACGGTCCGGGCGCTGCGCAGCCTCCAGTCCGGCGACGACGACAAGCGCCGCGAAGGCACCGACTCCATCGAGGACGTCCTGCGCCGCGGCAACGCGGGCCGGGTCAGGGTCCCCGGGAAGCACGGGGCGGCCCCGGCGGCATACGACATCGTGGCCGTTCTCATCAGCGACCGGCCGGGCGAGCTGGCCGGGATCTTCGCGGACGCGGGCAAGGCCGGGATCAACGTCGAGGACGTCCGTATCGAGCACGCCACCGGGCAGCAGGCCGGCCTGGTGCAGCTGATGGTCGAGCCGAGCGTGGCCCCGGCACTCGCCTCGGCGCTTCGCGAGCGGGGCTGGTCGATCCGCCAGTAGGCCCTTGGCGGCCGGGGTCCGCGGCAGTTGTCCACAGGGGTGCAAAGGACCGTCCCGACACTCGGTAACCTTGTGCGGGGCGGGTTCGCGCGCCCTCGTCCCGCCCACCCCGTGTACCAGGAAGGTGTCCACCACCGTGGAAACCGTAAGCGCCGCAGCCCGGACGGCCCCGGCCGCAGTGATCGTCGCCATCGACGGGCCCTCCGGCACCGGCAAGTCGAGCACGTCGAAGGCCGTCGCCGCAAAGCTCGGCCTGAGCTACCTGGACACCGGTGCCCAGTACCGGGCGATCACCTGGTGGATGCTGAACAACGGCATCGACGTGCAGGACGCCGTGGAGGTCGCGACCGCCGCGTCGAAGCCGGTCATCGTCTCCGGCACGGACCCGGCCGCCCCGACGATCACGGTCGACGGCGAGGACGCCGCAGGCCCGATCCGTACGCAGGAGGTCACCTCGAAGGTCAGCGCCGTCAGCGCGGTCCCCGAGGTGCGTGCCCGGATCACCGAGCTGCAGCGGTCCATCGCCGCGGCCGCCGAGATCGGCATCGTCGTCGAGGGCCGTGACATCGGCACCACCGTGCTGCCCGACGCCGACCTCAAGATCTTCCTGACCGCCTCCCCGGAGGCCCGCGCGGCCCGCCGCAGCGGAGAGGTGAAGGGCTCCGATCTCGCCACCACCAAGGAGGCGCTGATAAAGCGGGACACCGCGGACTCCAGCCGCAAGACCTCGCCGCTCGCCAAGGCGGACGACGCGGTCGAGGTGGACACCACCGACCTGACCCTGCAGCAGGTCATCGAGTGCGTCGTCACCCTTGTCGAGGAGAAGCGGGCCGCGAAGTGACCGCAGCCTCGGGCACGCCCACGCTGCGCGGAGCGGCGGTCGGGCGCGGGATCGGCATCGGGCTGATGTACGGGCTGTGGAAGCCCCGCGTCCTCGGTGCGTGGCGGGTACCCGCCTCTGGACCCGTCATACTCGCGGTGAACCACTCCCACAACATCGACGGACCGATGCTGATGGGCACCGCGCCCCGGCCCGTCCACTTCCTGATCAAGAAAGAGGCGTTCGTAGGCCCCCTCGACCCGTTCCTGCGCGGAATCGGTCAGCTGAAGGTGGACCGTACGAGCGCCGACCGCACCGCCATCACCCAGGCCCTCGGTGTACTGGAGAACGGCGGGGTGCTCGGGATCTTCCCGGAGGGCACCCGGGGCGAAGGAGACTTCGCCTCGCTGCGGGCCGGGCTCGCGTACTTCGCGGTACGCAGCGGGGCGCCGATCGTGCCCGTGGCCGTCATGGGAAGCACCGAGCGCCGCGGACGGTTGATATCGGCACTGCCGCCGCTGCGCAGCGGGGTCGACGTCGTCTTCGGCGATCCCTTTGACGCGGGCGACGGAAGTGGCCTGCGGACCCGGAAGGCGCTGGACGAAGCGACCGTACGGATTCAGGCACGGCTGACCTCGCACCTGGAGAACGCCAGGCGTTTCACCGGGCGCTAGGTAAGACTTGAGTAGTGGGCCGCGTGATCGTGGTCCATCGATGATGATGCAAAGAGGAACGGACTTCATGAACGACCAGATTCACTCCGACGGCTCGGACCACGAGCACGGAGCGCTTGGCGACGCCGAGTACGCGGAGTTCATGGAGCTCGCAGCGCAGGAGGGCTTCGACGTCGAGGACGTCGAGGGCGCGATCGACGAAGCGGGTCACGGCCCGCTGCCCGTCCTTGCCGTCGTCGGCCGCCCCAACGTCGGCAAGTCGACCCTGGTGAACCGGATCATCGGCCGCCGCGAGGCGGTCGTCGAGGACAAGCCCGGCGTCACCCGGGACCGTGTCACGTACGAGGCCGAATGGGCCGGCCGCCGCTTCAAGGTCGTCGACACCGGCGGCTGGGAGCAGGACGTGCTGGGCATCGACGCCTCCGTCGCCGCCCAGGCGGAGTACGCGATCGAGGCCGCCGACGCGGTCGTCTTCGTCGTCGACTCGACCGTCGGCGCGACCGACACCGACGAGGCCGTCGTCAAGCTGCTGCGCCGGGCCGGCAAGCCCGTCGTGCTGTGCGCCAACAAGGTCGACGGCCAGAGCGGCGAGGCCGACGCCACCGCGCTCTGGTCGCTCGGTCTCGGCGAACCGCACCCGGTCTCCTCGCTGCACGGCCGTGGCACCGGCGATCTGCTCGACGCCGTCCTCGAAGCACTGCCCGAGGCCCCGGCCCAGCGCTTCGGCACCGCGCTCGGCGGCCCGCGCCGCATCGCGCTCATCGGCCGTCCGAACGTCGGCAAGTCCTCGCTGCTGAACAAGGTGGCGAACGAGGACCGGGTCGTCGTCAACGAAATGGCCGGCACCACCCGTGACCCGGTCGACGAGCTGATCCAGCTCGGCGGCATCACCTGGAAGTTCATCGACACGGCCGGTATCCGCCGCCGCGTCCACCTCCAGGAGGGCGCGGACTACTACGCCTCGCTGCGTACCGCGGCCGCCGTCGAGAAGGCCGAGGTCGCCGTCGTACTGATCGACGCCAGCGAGTCCATCAGCGTCCAGGACCAGCGCATCATCACCATGGCCGTGGAGGCCGGGCGCGCGCTCGTGGTCGCGTACAACAAGTGGGACACCCTCGACGAGGAGCGCCGCTACTACCTGGAGCGCGAGATCGAGACGGAGCTCGCGCAGATCGCGTGGGCCCCCCGGGTCAACGTCTCGGCCCTCACCGGCCGCCACATGGAGAAGCTGGTCCCGGCGATCGAGACCGCGATCGAGGGCTGGGAGACCCGGATCCCGACCGGTCGGCTGAACGCCTTCCTCGGTGAGATCGTCGCCTCCCACCCGCACCCGGTCCGCGGCGGCAAGCAGCCCCGCATCCTCTTCGGCACCCAGGCCGGCACCAAGCCGCCGCGGTTCGTGCTCTTCTCCTCCGGCTTCCTCGAGCACGGCTACCGCCGCTTCGTCGAGCGCCGGCTGCGCGAGGAGTTCGGCTTCGAGGGCACCCCGATCCACATCTCGGTGCGGGTCCGCGAGAAGCGCGGCCGCAAGAAGTGACGCGGGCCTGATCAGCCCCGTTCCGGCCGCATGGGGCCGGACATGACGAAGCCCCGTACCGTCCCTGCTGTGAACGGTGCGGGGCTTCGTCGCGCCCGGGCTTCGCCGTACGGTCAGGCTCCCCGGGATCCCGGGGGCAGCGCCGCCGGCTGGGGGCGCCCGGCGTGCCGGCCGACCCGCTGCCAGGAACCGAGGCTTCCGGTGTGCGCGCCCGGGCCGGAGTGGCCGGAATGGCCGGAGTGGCCCGAGTGGCTGGAGTGGCCGCTCAGCGGGGCCCGGCTGCCGAACATACCGGTCCCGAACGCCACGAAGCCCAGGTTCTCCTCGCCGCTCCGATCACCTGGCAGCGCCCGGAACGACCGGCGGTACTCGGAGTACAGCGCGTCGTAGATCGGGGTGTGGGACTGACCGCCCGAGCGGTCCTGCGACGGACGCATGGCAGGGATCGGGCTCGGGCGCTGGTGGGAGGGGTCGTATGAGTGCACGTATGTGCCAACGACCCCATCGGCCGTCGGATGCGGGCCCGGCGGAGAAATAGCTGTTCGCCGGGGGTGCGAGGAGCGTACGGACATGATCAGGTCCCGGCCAGCGGCATCGCGGCCGCGACCAGGAGGCCGCTTGCCGCGGCCTTCTCCAGAGCGTCGCGCAGCAGGTCCTCGCGGGGCTGCTGGCCGATCGATCCGACCGGAGCGGCGAAGACGAGCACGGTCTGAGACTTGTTGGCCGCGGCCCGCCAGCCCTCGGTGACCTGCAGTGGTGCATGTGCCTGCCACCAGGCGACGGGGGCGCCGCCGCCCGTCCCCGGCTGGAGGACGGCGTGCAGCTGGCCCATGGCGAGCAGGATCGACCAGCCGTGCAGCACGGCGGGCACCTGGTCCATCCGGTGGACCGGGTGAAAGCCTTGCTCCAACAGAAGCTGCAGGAACTCGTCGCCCCCGCTGCCGTACGCGCCGGGGCGGGTGATCGCGCCGGTCGGCTCGACGACAAGCGCCGGGTGGAGCTCGTCATCGATCAGGACGAGCCCGCTGGTGATGCCCAGGACGGCCTGCTCGGGCATGAGGCCCTCCGGTGTCTCCGGCTCGCTGCCGGTGATGCTGCGCACGGCGCCCTGCAGCTGCTCCTCGGAGACCTGGACCACCTGGGAGGGGATGCAGGTCGCGTGGGCGAAGGCGAGCACGGCGGTCTCGTCGCCGACGAACAGCACCGTGCTGGTGCGCTCCTGCTCCGAGTCGCCCGGAGTGCGGCAGGAGGTGCAGTCGTAGCTGCCTGGGGCGTTGTCGCCGACGAGCAGCCGATCGGCTTCGGCATCGCCGATCTCGGCGCGTACGTCCTCGCTGACGTCGAGCATGCGCGGCACGGGTGGCTCCTCGAACTCGGTGCGTGCGCCGGGCGGTTCCCGGCTCATGAACAGACAACGGGTGAGCTGCGGCCGGGGTCACGCGGGAAAAGGAACGGAATCGAACCATCCGGCGCAGAGGGTGAATCGGGGGACCGATGGGTTTACTCCCGGTCGATACCCGCTGATCCAACCCGCATCGGCGAGACCGGGCGAGGAAGGGGAGGGGACGACGACAGGTCGACAAATCAGGAAAACAGGGAATGTATCCACTGGCTGAAAGTCGTCTATGCGTTGAGCGCGGCTGGAGCCGAGCCCCGCAGCAGGCCGATCCGGATTGCGGACGCCGGCTGTCCGCAACCGCTGGCAGACTCGTCCCATGTTGGAGACCTCGGCACGACTGCTGCGCCTGCTCTCACTGCTGCAGGCCCACCGGGACTGGTCCGGCGCCGAGCTCGCCGACCGGCTCGGCGTCACCCCCCGGACCGTCCGCCGCGACGTCGACAAGCTGCGGGAGCTCGGCTATCCCGTCAACGCAAGCCCTGGTACCGGCGGCGGCTACCAGCTCGGTGCCGGGGCCGAGCTGCCGCCGTTGCTCCTCGACGACGAGGAGGCCGTCGCGGTCGCGGTCGGGCTGCGCACAGCGGCCGGCAACGGCGTGGAGGGCATCGGGGAGACCTCCGTACGCGCACTCGCCAAGCTCGAGCAGGTACTGCCGAACAGGCTGCGCCGGCGGGTGAGCGCGCTGGGCGCCTTCACCGTGCCCATGCTGCGCGGCCCCGACGCGTCGACCGTCGATCCGGGGGTTCTCACCGAGCTGGCCGGGGCCTGCCGGGACTGCGAGCGGCTGCGCTTCGCGTACCGCGCCCATGACGGCTCCGTATCGCGCCGGACCGTCGAACCCCACCGGCTGGTGTGCACAGAGCGCCGTTGGTATCTCGTCGCCTGGGACCTGGACCGCGCGGACTGGCGTACCTTCCGGGCGGACCGGATCACCCCCGCACCGCCGCACGGTCCCCGTTTCGTCCCGCGCCGCCCGCCCGCCGACGACCTGGCCGCGTATGTCTCCAAGGGCGTCTCCACCGCCGCGTACGCGGCGCGTGCCGTGATCCGGCTGAAGGTGCCCGTCGAGCGGGCGGCCGAGCGGATCTCGCCGTCCTCGGGTGTGCTGGAGCGGATCGACGAGGACAGCTGCCTGCTGCGCACCGGGGCGGCCGGTCTGGACGTTCTGGTGATCCATGTGATGCTCATGGGCTTCGACTTCGAAGTCGTCGAGCCGCAGGAGCTCACCGACGCGATCAGGACCGCCCGGGACCGGCTGTCCCGGGCGCTCGACTGAACCGTGCCGCGCTCTTTCGTCTGTCAACTCGCTGTGTCCGGTATACGGGTGGATGTGGGCGGCCGTCCCGGTCCGATGGTGTGGATATCGTGTCCAAAAGATAAGGACGCCATAAGGAAGCGTGAATTCCCGGTGGTCGGTTTCATTTTCCGTACACCGCCCGGGACGGGAATTTCCACTACCTGGGATGCCGAAATTTGTTTGGTTTCTCCGCGCGTTCCGAGATCATTCTTCGGCTTCCGCGATTACTGTGCGTCGGCTTACGGACCGCACGTTCGAGTGAACCAGTTCGAGTAAACGTGTGTAGTGATCCTGTGACACAAGCGTGACCGGTGGCGTACGTGAGGATGCCGCGCCGCCGCCGGAGCCAGGCTTCCGTACCCGTCCGGGGCCGCCTACGGTGAGAGACATGGCACCTATACCGACTCCTCCCGCACAGCCCGACGACACACCCGGCGCGTACGTCGGCCTCGCCGCCGAAGCCGCCGAGCGGAGGGCCCGTGCGCGTGGCTGGAGCAGCGTCAGATCCCTGCCGCCGGGCGCGATCATCACCATGGAGTACCGGGCCGGACGGATCAACTTCGAGGTCGACGACGCCGTCGTGACCCGCTGCTGGGTGGGCTGAGACCCACAGCGGCTGCGACAGACCCGCGACACGAGCAAGGCCCCGACCGAGGTCGGGGCCTTGACTGTGCGGGGAGAGGCTGTGCGTACCGTCCCCGACGCGTGGGGGTTCGGTCCGTCAGCCGCCGCTCATCGGGCGGGCCGGGCTGGTGCCGCCGCGCGGCGTACGGTCCGCGTGCGGCGGGCGGCGGCTGCCGGCCGGGGTGATGGGCGTCCGCTCCGAGCGCACCGTGTGCGTCGTATGGGCCCGTGGCCGGGCACCCGCCGCCGGGGCCGCGGCCCCCGCGTGGCTTCCCGCGGCGACCGGTTCGAGCGCCGGGTCCTCGTCCATGGCGTCGGCACCGGCGTGCCGCGGCAGCAGCACGGTCCGGGGGCCGCCGGCCGCGACAGGCACCGAAGGCACTGCCCTGCCCCGCGCGCGCCACTGCTCGCGCACCGCGAAGATCCAGTCCTCGGCACGGGTGATCAGCGGCTCGACCCACGGCAGGCCCAGCAGGATCAGCAGTCCCGCGGCCCAGCCCAGCAGCACATCGCTGAGCCAGTGCGTGCCGAGATAGACGGTCGTGAGCCCGACCCCGAGCGAGACCACTGCCGAGAGGGCCGACAGATAGCGCCTGGCCCTCGGGGTGGTGGCCAGGTAGGCAAGGATTCCCCAGGTCACGACCGCGTTGGCGGTGTGCCCGGACGGGAATATATCGCCGCCGGCGAAGAGCTCCGCGGAGCCGATCTGGGTCGCGTAGTGCGGGCCGAGCCGGCCCAGGCCGAGCTTGACCGCACCCACCGTCAGGTTGAGCAGCAGCAGTGAGGCGCCCAGCGTGAGCAGGGGCCGCAGCGTGTGCTGCCGCCAGGAGCGCCAGCCGAGCCAGCAGGCGACCATCACGGCCGTGGGGCCTCGCTGGCCCAGGACGACGTAGTAGTCGAGGAAGGCGTGGATTCCGGGCCACTGCTGGTAGGGCCGGAACAGCATGACCTTCCAGTCCAGGGTCACCAGCCAGGAGCCGATCAGTACGGCAAAGACGATGGCGAGATAGAACGCCAACGTCCCGCCGAAGAGAGCGATGCGGTGACGGCTCATCCGCGGTGGCTCTATCTTCGGCGGTTCCGGCTCCCGGTCCAGCCGGGCAAAGATGTCGGTACGCACCCAATCGACGTTACAGCGAGTGAGTGCGCGTTCCGGTCGATCCGGCCGCTTTGTGATGACGATGTGATGTGGACTATGTCTCAGCCGGGCATCTTTTCCTGACCGTTCGGCGAATCCCGGCGACCTTCCGATCTATTTTCCCGCACTCATTTCGGAAGGGTGTTTGAGTGTCCGTGAATAACAAAAATCGATGCCGTATGCATTTCTCCGGCCGTCACGCCCGGGTGAACGGACGGTGCTGAGGCGGTCACGGGGCGAGTCCGGTGTGCGTCCACGGCGGCGGCGGGCGCCGTCCGGCCGGGGCCGGATGCGGGATCCGGCGTGGCGTACGCCACACTCCGTGGCCCGCCGCGGTATGAGATGGACCACGTGTGGCCACGCCGAACTCGCGTACGCTGACGGATCACTCGCCCGTCGATGCCGGGCCTGGAGGGGCAGCAGACGCTGCATCCCCGGTTGGCCTGCCGAGCGCGAGGCCTTTTGGGAGGTACATGCATGTCCGGGACGACCACAGCCCGACTCCGGCTGCGCGCAGCCGCCGACGGTGCCAATCGATGGGTCGTCCTGGTCGTCCTCTGTCTCAGCCTGTTGCTCGTGGCGCTCGACGCGACCGTGCTGCACGTCGCCGTCCCCGCCGTCACCGAGGACCTGCGGCCGAGCGCCGTCGGTCTGCTCTGGATCGTCGACGCCTATCCACTGGTCTGCGCCTCACTGCTGATCCTCTTCGGCACCCTCGGTGACCGGGTCGGCCGCCGCCGCATACTGCTGCTCGGCTACGCCCTCTTCGCGGTCGCCTCCGCGGTTGCCGCGATGGCCGACAGTCCGGGCGTACTCATAGCGGCGCGCGCCCTGCTCGGGGTCGGTGGCGCGATGATCATGCCGGCGACGCTGTCGATCCTCCGCCAGGTCTTCCCCGACCGGCGTGAACGGGCCGTCGCCATCGGGGTGTGGACCGCGGTCGCCGCTGTCGGCGCGGCCATCGGACCGGTCATCGGCGGCTTCCTCGTCGAGCACTTCTGGTGGGGCTCGGTCTTTCTGATCAACATCCCGCTGATGGCCCTCATCCTTCCGGTCGGCCGGCTGCTGCTGCCCGAATCACGGGGCAGCAGTGACGGCCCCTGGGACGTGTTCGGCGCGCTGATGGCCGCGGCCGGAGTACTCGGTGTGGTTTTCGGTGTGAAGCGCGCGGGCACCGGCGAGGGCATTTTCGTCCTCGCCACCCTCGTACCGCTGTTCCTGGGCGGCGCGCTGCTCGTCGCGTTCGTGCGACGGCAGAAGCGCCGTACGCATCCACTGATCGACATCGGGATGTTCGCCAGACCCGCCTTCTCCACCGCGGTCGGCTGCATCGTCCTCGCCATGCTGGCGCTGGTCGGTCTCGAACTGATCGCCGTCCAGTACCTCCAGCTGGTCCTGGGCCTCAGCCCGCTGGAGACCGGTCTGCGGCTGCTGCCGCTCACCTTCGCGGCGATGGCGGCGGGCGCCACCGGCTCGTACACCCTGCGCCGGATCGGCCCGCGCCGGATGGTCGGCTGGGGCTTCGTGCTCACGGCGGCCTCGGTGCTGATCCTGACCCTGATGGGGCAGCACGACCGGCCCGGTCTGCTGACCGTTGCGTTCGTCGTACTCGGCTTCGGGCTCCAGTCCACGCTCTTCGGTGCGTACGAATCGATGCTCAGCGAGGCCCCCGCCGACCGGGCCGGTGGCGCGGCGGCCATCGGCGAGACCTCGTACCAGCTGGGAGCGGGTATGGGGATCGCGCTGCTCGGCAGCGTGATGAACGCCGCCTACACCCCCGGGCTGGCCAGGCTCTCCGGGGCGGGCGTTCCCGCCGAGGCCTCCACCGCCGCATCCCACTCGCTGGGCGAGGCCTATCAGGTGGCGTCCCAGCTGGGCGGTCCGCTGGGCGAGGTGCTGCGCAGCACCGCCCGGCACGCCTTCGTCAACGGTCTGCATGTCACGCTGCTGGTCAGTGCGGGGCTGCTGCTGCTCGGCGCGCTCGCCGCGCTGCGGCTGCCGCGGGTGATGGAGTGCCCGCCGCGGGTTCTCTGCGATCCGCGCGATGTGCAGGACGACCGCGAGTCCCGTGAGGCCCGGGCGTTCCACGGTGCCCCGGGAGCCCCTGGACAGGACCGTCCGAACCGGCCCCGTTCGCTCCCCGTCCGGCGGCAACCCGCCGAGGCCACCGGCTCTGGACGAGCGGCACACTGAGCCGTAACGTCAGCACGACGCCATAACTAACACTGCTAGTTTTAGTACCGTGCGAGCCGCCGGAGGCACTCTCATGTCCACCACCGAGTCCGCTGAGTCCGCGAAGCCGTCGAAGCTGCCGCCGTTCGACCCCGCCGACCCGATCGGCATCGACGATCTGCTCGGCGCCGAGGACCTCGCGATCCGCTCCACCGTCCGTGCCTGGGCCACCGACCGGGTTCTGCCGCACATCGCCGAGTGGTACGAGAACGGCGAGCTGCCCGGCATCCGTGAGCTGGCCCGCGAGCTCGGTTCGATCGGTGCCCTCGGCATGTCCCTCCAGGGGTACGGCTGCGCGGGCGCCACCGCCGTCCAGTACGGGCTGGCCTGCCTGGAGCTCGAAGCGGCGGACTCCGGGATCCGCTCGCTCGTCTCCGTTCAGGGCTCCCTCGCCATGTACGCCATCCACCGCTTCGGCTCGGAGGAGCAGAAGGAGCGGTGGCTGCCCGGGATGGCAGCCGGCGAGATCATCGGCTGCTTCGGGCTCACCGAGCCGGACCACGGCTCCGACCCGGCCGGGATGCGGACGTACGCCAAGCGCGAACCAGGGGGCACCTCCCGCTCGGGCGAGGCCGGGAGCGGGGGAGACTGGGTCCTCAGCGGCCGCAAGATGTGGATCACCAACGGCTCGGTGGCCGGGGTGGCCGTCGTCTGGGCACAGACCGACGAGGGCATCCGCGGCTTCGTCGTGCCGACCGACACCCCCGGCTTCTCGGCGCCCGAGATCAAGCACAAGTGGTCGCTGCGCGCCTCCGTCACCAGTGAGCTGGTGCTCGACGAGGTACGGCTGCCCGCCGATGCCGTACTCCCCGGGGTCACCGGCCTGCGTGGTCCGCTCAGCTGCCTCGGCCACGCCCGCTACGGCATCGTCTGGGGAGCCATGGGCGCCGCACGAGCCAGCTTCGAGGCAGCGGTCGACTATGCGAAGACCCGGGAACAGTTCGGGAGGCCGATCGGCGGCTTCCAGCTCACTCAGGCCAAGCTCGCGGACATGGCCGTCGAACTGCACAAGGGCATCCTGCTCGCCCACCATCTGGGCCGTCGGATGGACGCGGGCAGGCTCCGCCCGGAACAGGTCAGTTTCGGAAAGCTCAACAATGTGCGGGAGGCGATCGAGATCTGCCGCACGTCACGGACAATTCTCGGCGCCAACGGGATCTCGCTCGAATACCCGGTGATGCGGCATGCGACGAATCTGGAGTCGGTGCTCACCTACGAGGGCACCGTGGAGATGCACCAGCTGGTGCTGGGCAAGGCGCTCACCGGTCTGGACGCATTCCGGTAGAACGGGACGCCGGCCGGACCGATCCGGCGAGCGTCCTGCTCAGCTCTGGTTGAAGAAGCCGTCGGCCGGTCGGCCGGCGGCTTCGCCGCTGACCACGTGGGTGTCGGCCGGGGTCAGCAGGAAGACGCGGGTGGCTACGCGGTCGATCGACCCGCGCAGTCCGAAGATCAGCCCCGCGGCGAAGTCCACGACCCGCTTCGCGTCCGAGGGGTCCATGGCCGTGAGGTTCATGATCACCGGGACGCCGTCCCGGAAGAGTTCGCCGATGCCGCGGGCATCCCGGAAGCTGTCCGGGGTGACTGTGGCGATCCGGCGGCCCGTCTCCTCGGCCGCCTCGGAGACCACCTGCACCCGTGGGTCGGTCACCCAGGCATTGCCGGTCCCGGTCCGTGCACCCTCGGCGTACTCGTCGTCGTCGTCGTAGTAACGCTCGTCGTTGTCCTCTACGAGGCCCAGCCAGGCACTCGCCTTGCGCACCGATCCCATGGACGCCTCCTCTCACCGCGGTTCCTTGGTGTTCCGCATCTCATTCGTATCCCTATGGTCGACCATGATGCGGATCGTGCGCCAAGTGGATAGTCGGCGCGCAGGGGATTCGTGACGTTACTGGTGCAGAAGATGTGGCGATTCGTCAAGGTTCCTCCTGCATAGGGCCCCTGGTGAAAAGAAAATATGATGTCCCGGTCCGTACGGGTGACGTGGGGTGCGTACGGGTGAACGGTTCACTCGATACGATGCCCGTCGCGCACACGCACGAGTGCGGCGCACAACGGAGCGACTCTCGGGGGATCGTCGTGTTCGGAATAGTCAGGCCCTGCGCCCATCGGTTGTCGGAGGGCCTCAAGGCCGAGTGGATGGCCCATCTCTGCGGGCTCTGCCTCGCACTTCGCTCGGACCACGGGCAGTTCGCCCGGATCGTCACGAACTATGACGGCCTGATCGTCTCGGTTCTGACGGAGGCTCAGGCCGAGCGCACCACCGGATGGCGACGCACCGCGGGGCCCTGTCCACTGCGTTCCATGCGGACCGCTCCGGTCGCCCGCGGCGAGGGGGCCAGGCTGGCAGCCGCCGTCTCGCTGGTGCTCGCCTCGGCGAAGGTACGGGACCACATAGCGGACCGGGACGGGCTGTTGAGTCGCCGCCCGGTCGCCGCGGCCGCCCGCCGGGTCGCCGCGGGCTGGGACCGGGCCGGGGCGCGTACCGGCGCGGAGCTGGGGTTCGACACCGCCGTCCTCGTGGACGCCGTCGACCGGCAGACCGGCATCGAACGGCTCGCCGGGCCGGGCACCCCGCTGCTGACGGTCACGGAGCCCACCGAGACGGCCACCGCGGCGGCCTTCGCCCACACCGCCGCACTCGCGGGCCGACCGCGGAACGCCGAACCCCTCGCCGAGGCCGGCCGGCTCTTCGGGCGGCTCGCCCATCTGCTGGATGCCGTGGAGGACCAGGAAGCTGACGCCGCGTCGGGTGCCTGGAACCCGCTCACCGCCACCGGCACCTCGCGCGCCGAGGCCCGACGGTTGTGCGACGACGCGCTGCGTGGTGTACGGCTGGCGCTGCGCGACGCCGAATTCACCGACGACAAGCTGACGCATCTGCTGCTCGTGCACGAACTGCGGCGTTCGGTGGACCGGGCCTTCGCCACGCAGACGTGCTCGCACCAGGAGGATGCCCAGCGCACCGGCGGGGATCTGACGGACAGCCGGCAGGCGGAGTCCTCCCCGAAGGCGCCGAGCGACGCGGCGGGGCTGCGGCAGACCGGGTCCTTCGGGCCGCCGCCGGGCAATCCGTACGCGCCGAACAACCCCGGCAGCCCGTTCGGCCCGCCCCAGCCCCCGCCGGAGCCGCCGCGCGACCGGCGTGGGCTGATCACGGGCTGCCTGGTGTGGGCGGGCCTCGCCTGCACCTGCCAGATGTGCTGCGGGACCTTCGAGGACCCGTGGAGCCGGCAGCGGCGCGAGGGGCTGTGCAGCCAGTGCGACTGCAGCGACTGCTGCGATGCGTGCGACTGCTGCAGCAACTGCGGGGACTGCTGCAGCTCCTGCGACTGCTGCGACTGCGACTGCGGGTGCGACTGCTGAGCCACTCCTCGGACCGGCTCAGCGGCCCCGGGATCACTTGATCTCGGGCGGCGAGATCTGCGAGGACTCGATCGCCGACGCGCCGATGCCCCACTTCTTCAGGATGCGGTCGTACGTCCCGTCCGCCTTGAGTCCGTTGACCGCCGCCTGGAAGGCGGGCGCCAGCGGGGTGCCCTTCTTGAACGCGAAGCCGACATCGAGCCGCTTGAACTCATTGAGGAAGCGCACGCCCTGCTGCTGGTCCACCGCATAGCGCAACCCGTTGATGGTCGACATCACCACGTCACTGCGGCCCTGCTGGAGCGAGGCCCAGACGGCCGCCAGATCGGAGTAGGTCTTCACGTCGTACGGCTTCTTGCCCGCCTCGGCGCACCGGTGTTTGTTCTCCTCCAGCGTCACCTCGAAGGTGGTACCCGCGGCGGTGCCCACGGTCAGGCCGCAGAGCTGGGTGAGATCGGTGACCTTCGCCAGTTTGCTGTCGTCGCGGACCGCGAAGCCCTGCCCGTCATTGAGGTACGTGACGAAGTCGATCGTCCGGCGACGCTCGTCGGTGACCCCGAAGTTTCCCGTCCCCAGGTCGTACTTCCCGCTGCCCAGCGCAGGCAGGATCGCCTCGAAGGCAGCCACCTCGCGCTTCAGCTTCAGCCCCAGCGCCCTGGCCACGGCGTCCGCGACGTCGATGTCGGTGCCGGCCACGGTCTTCCCGTCCGGCAGATAGGTGGCGCCGGGCGGCGTGCCGACGCTGGAGGCGATGGTCAGTGTGCCGGAGGCGCGGACCTCGGCGGGCAGCAGCGCGGCCGCGGCCTTGTTCTTCTTCACCGACGACACGACGTCCTGCGTCGGAATCTTCCCCTTGGCGGAGGTGGCCGGGCCGGCCGCGCCGGCCGGAGCGGCTGCCGGATCGCCGGACCCGCACGCGGTGAGGGCGAATGCGGCGACGGTGATCAGCGCGAAGGCGGCGGTGTGCCGGGTACGGGGCATGAGGTGTGGTTCTCCAGGTTCGTCGACCGTGTGCGGGCAGCCGGGCAGCGCCGGGCGGCGCGCCACGGCAGCACGGCCACGGGCGGGGCGAAGGAAGAGCGGAAGGAGCTCGGAACGGCGAACAGCCTGAGGGGAGGGTGCAGCGATGTTGTGTACGTGAAGACGCGCAGGGAACGGTGCTCAGGCGCCGGACACGGCGCGAGGCACGGACGCGAGGAACCGCAGGGGGTCAGCTCAACAGGAGGAGGACCACACGCGACCGAAGTCGATGTGGGAGCGCTTGACCAGCCACTGCTGCGAATGCATGGCCCAAGTGGAACAGGCGATCCACTGGTCCGTCAACTGACCTGAGACGTATGGCTCACAGTGTGGACAGGCTTGACAATATGTTGTGAACAGCGCTTACCTCGGAAGCGGATCGCGCTGAGGGGCCCGGTCCGCGTTGTGTTTTCCGTGAAGGCACGTCCCGTGTTCGATCTCTGCATCCACGGAGCCTTCGCATGTCTGCGCAGACAGATGCCTTTCCTCAATCACGCCCGGCCCCGCTCTCCGAGAACAGCGGCAAGGACAACGACGCCGACCACCTGCACATCGTCCCTGCGCGCCGAACAGGTCAGTGGGCAGCGGCCGTTGTGGTCCTGCTGCTACTCGCCCTGGCGCTGAACTCCGTCATCCGCAACGACGCCTTCCAGTGGGACGTCGTCGGCGACTACTTCACCACCGCCTCCGTCCTGCGCGGCCTCGGCCTCACCCTCTGGCTCACCGCCCTCGTCATGGCGCTCGGCTTCGCCCTCGGCACACTGCTGGCCGTACTCAGACTCTCCACCAACCGCGTGCTCCAGGCGGTCAGTTGGGGCTACGTCTGGCTCTTCAGGTCCACCCCGATCCTGGTCCAGCTGCTCTTCTGGTTCAACATCGGCGCGCTCTACCCGGAGATCCTCGGTGTCCGTACGGTGAACCTCCTCGGGCCCGTCACGGTCGCCGTCATCGGCCTCACCCTGCACGAGGCCGCGTACGCGGCCGAAGTGGTCCGCGGTGGCATCCTGTCCGTCGAGCGCGGGCAGATCGAGGCCGCACAGTCGCTGGGCCTCGGCGCCTGGCGCCGGTTCCGCCGGATCGTGCTGCCGCAGGCGATGCGCTCCATCGTCCCGCCCGCCGGGAACATGCTGATCGGCACGCTCAAGGGCACCTCGATCGTCAGCATCATCGCCGTGCAGGACCTGCTCTATTCGGTGCAGCTCGTGTACCACCGCACCTACCAGGTGATCCCGCTGCTGCTTGTCGCCACTCTCTGGTACGTGGTGGTCACCTCGCTGCTCAGCGTCGGCCAGCACTACATCGAACGGCACTACGCCCGTGGCACGGCGGGTGCCCGGTGAGCGTCGGACCGGCTCTCGTCATCGTCGGCGCCGGGCCGCGCGGCACCGGCCTCATCGAGCGCATCGCCGCCAACGCCCCCGAGCTGTACGAGGGCCGGCGGCTGGACATCCATCTCGTCGACCCGCACCCGCCCGGCGGCGGCCGGATCTGGCGGCACGACCAGTCCCCGTTGCTCTGGATGAACTCCATGGCCGAGGACGTCACCATGTTCACCGACGACACGGTCCAGCAGGAGGGACCGATACGTCCGGGGCCCGCACTGCACACCTGGGCGGCCGGCGTCCGCGACGGCCGGGTCACCCCGGAGGTCGAACCGGAACTCCTCGCCCAGATAAAGGCGTTGGGAGGCCAGGACTTCCCGAGCAGACGGCTGCAGAGCGCCTATCTGACATGGGTGTACGAGCAGGCGGTGGCCGCACTTCCGGCGGGCATCACCGTGCATCGGCACCGTGGACACGCCCTGCGCGTCACCGGACAGCGCGACGGCCGTCAGCACGTCTGGCTGGAGGGCCGCGACGAACCGCTGACCGCCGACCTCGTCGTGCTCACCATCGGTCACCTGGATGCCGAACCCGCCCCCGAACACGTCGAGTTGACCGAGTTCGCGGACCGGCACGGGCTGGTCCACCTGCCGCCCGACTTCACCGCCGACAGCGACCTGACCGCCCTGCCCGCCGGTGAACCGGTCATCGTCCGGGGCTTCGGGCTCGCCTTCATCGATCTGATGGTGCTGCTGACCGAGGGACGCGGCGGACGGTACGAGAACGGCGAGTACCTGCCCTCCGGGAAGGAGCCCGTGCTGCACATCGGATCGCGGCGCGGTGTCCCGTACCACTCCAAGATCGGCTACGGCTGGCAGGGCGAACGGCCGCCGCTGCCACGCTTCCTGGGCCCGGACCAGGCCGAAGAGCTGCTGAGCCGGCCCGGCCCGCTCGACTTCCGGCGCGATGTGTGGCCACTCGTCGACAAGGAACTCGGATACGCCCACTACCACCGGCTCTTCACCGTCCACGCCGAGCGCACGACCGTCGACCGGCAGGTCTTCGAGGAGAAGTACGCGGCCGCCGAACCGGGCAGCCAGGAACTGCGTGCCCTCGTCGTCGCCGCCGTCCCCGACCCCGCCGACCGGCTCGACCTCGAAGCGCTCGACCACCCGCTGGACGGCGTGCGCCACCCGTCGTACGACGCACTCCAGGTCGGGCTGCGCGACTACATCACCGCCGACCTCGACCGCCGGCACGACCCCGCCCACAGCGAGGACCTCGCCGTCTTCCTCGGACTGCTCTCCGTCTACGGGCAGTTGATGCGGTTCGGTGACATCGGCGGCTGGTGGCACGGCTTCTTCAGCTACCTCGCGTCCGGCCCGCCGGGACCACGGCTGCACCAGCTGCTCGCGCTCTCCAGGGCCGGGGTCGTCCGCTTCCTCGGTGCGGGGATGACCGTCGAGGCGGACGAGGAACGGGGCGTCTTCCGGGCCGGCAGCGCCACCGTGCCGGGGGAGTGGATCGAGGCCCGCGCACTGGTCGAGGCCCGGCTGCCGGATCCGTCACTGGAGCGCACCCGCAGCCCGATCCTTCAGTCGCTGTACGAGGACGGAGCCGCCGCCACCGCCACCGGGCTGCTCTCCGTCGACCCCGACGACGGCCGGATCCTGGGCCGTGACGGCCGCCCGCACCCCCGGCGCTTCGCCCTCGGCCCGCACACCACCGCGCGGGTCAGCGGCGCCTTCACCCGGCCGCGCACCGGCGGCCCGGCGTTCCGGCAGAACGACGCCACCGCACGGACGGCTCTGGCGTTCCTTTGCGACCTGCTCTGTAGCGACGGCGGCGACCGCAGCAACGGAACGGACGGCAGCGGCCGCCTCAGCGCCTGACCGCGGCGCCGTCCCACCTCCGTACCCCTCAGTCCCATGGCTCGTATCCCAAGGAATCCTCATGTCGCTTACCAGCGATCCACCTCTCGACAAAGCGACCGGTCCACGGGCCGATGACGCCTCCGCCATCGACTACGGCGCGCTCACCGTCGTCCCGGTGCGCCACCCCTGGCGCTGGGCCGCCGTCGTCGCCACCGCCGTCCTGCTCGCCCAGTTCCTGCACGGTCTGGTGACCAACCCCGGCTGGGAGTGGGACGTCTTCGCCCGCTTCTTCACCGCCGAGACCATCCTCAAGGCCGTCTGGATCACCCTCCAACTGACCTTCTACGGAACGGTGCTCGGCTTCGCGCTCGGCATCGTGCTCGCCTTCATGCGGCTGTCGGCCAGCCCGTTCCTCGGCGCGGTCGCCTACGCGTACATCTGGGCGTTCCGCTCCATACCACTCATCGTCCAGCTGCTCTTCTGGTTCAACCTCGCCTACCTCTACAAGGAGTTGCAGTTCGGCATCCCGTTCGGGCCCGGCTTCTTCTCCTTCGACACGATGAACCTCGTCGGCGCGATGAGCGCGGCCGTCCTCGGGCTCGCACTGCACCAGGCGGCCTACGCGGCGGAGATCGTCCGCGGCGGCGTTCTCGCCGTGGACAGCGGCCAGTTGGAGGCGGCCGCCGCGCTCGGGATCCCCCGGCACCGGCAGTTGTGGCGGATCGTGCTGCCGCAGGCGATGCGTTCCATCCTGCCGAACGCCGCCAACGAGATCATCTCGCTCTTCAAGGGCACCTCGATCGTCTCCGTGATGGCGATCGGCGAACTCTTCTACCAGGTGCAGGTCGTCTACGGACGCAACGGCAGGGTCGTGCCTCTGCTGATGGTGGCCACCGTCTGGTACATCCTCCTGACCACCGTGCTCTCCGTCCTCCAGTACTACGTCGAACGTCACTACGCCAAGGGGGCCGCGCGATGAGCGCCACCACGACCGATTCCACGGATGCCGTCCCGGACGCCATGGTCGAGATCCGCGCCGTGCACAAGAGCTTCGGCACCCTCGAAGTCCTGCGCGGCATCGATCTGTCCGTTCGCTCCGGAGAGGTGACCGTCGTCCTCGGCCCTTCCGGGTCCGGCAAATCCACCCTGCTGCGCACCATCAACCACCTGGAGAAGGTCGACAACGGCTGGATCAGCGTCGACGGCACCCTGGTCGGCTACCGCAGGGACGGCAACAAACTGTACGAGCTCCGCGAGCGTGAGGTCCTGCGCCAGCGCACCCGGATCGGCTTCGTCTTCCAGAACTTCAATCTCTTCCCGCACCTCACGGTCCTGGAGAACATCATCGAGGCGCCGGTCTCCGCCCTGCGCCGCCCCCGCAAGGACGCGGTCGCCGCCGCCGAGAAGCTCCTCGCCCGGGTCGGACTCGCCGACAAGGCGGGGGCGTACCCGAAGCAGCTCTCCGGCGGGCAACAGCAACGCGTCGCCATCGCCCGCGCGCTCGCTCTCGAACCGAAGCTGCTGCTCTTCGACGAGCCGACCTCGGCGCTCGACCCCGAGCTGGTCGGCGAAGTCCTCGATGTCATAAAGGACTTGGCGCACGGCGGCACCACGATGATCGTCGTCACGCACGAGATCGGCTTCGCCCGCGAGGTCGCCGACACCGTCGTCTTCATGGACGAGGGACGGATCGTCGAGCAGGGCGCCCCCGCCGACGTACTCGACCGTCCGGAACATCCGCGCACCCGCGCCTTCCTCTCCAAGGTCCTGTGACCCCGATGTCCCCTTCCACCCTTTCCAGCCCTTCCGCACCGTCTGCAAGGAGCGCCCACGTGTCCGTCCGCCGTACCCTCGCCACCACGCTCGCCACCCTCACCGCCGCCGGACTCCTCACGGCCTGCGGTACGAGCGACGCCGCCACCGACGAGATCAACCCGAAGGGACAGCGGGGCACCGGCATCAACATCGGGCCCGACCAGCACCGGATCCGGGAGAAGAAGGTCGACGCCATCGCGGCGAAGGTGCCGGCCGCCGTCCGCGAACGCGGCACGCTGCGGCTGGGCGCGAGCGCCGACGCCTCGCCCCCGCTCGGCTTCTACGCCACCGACGACAAGACCCGGATCGGCTCCGAGATCGACATAGCGACCCTGATCGCCGACACGCTCGGGCTGAAGCCCGAGTTCGAGGAGGTCTCCTGGGAGAACCTCTTCGTCGGCCTCGACAGCTCCAAGTTCGACGGCGTCCTGTCGAACGTCACAGTCACCGAGGAACGCAAGGAGAAGTACGACTTCGCGACCTACCGGCTCGACAACATCGCCTTCGAGGCCAAGAAGGGCTCCGGCTGGAAGGTGAAGGGCCCCAAGGACGTGGCGGGGAAGACCGTCGCCGTCGCGTCCGGCACCAACCAGGAGAAGATCCTCGTCGACTGGAGCGAGCAGAACGTCAAGGCCGGGCGCAAGCCGGTGGACATCAAGTACTTCCAGAAGGACACCGACTACTACCTGGCCCTGCAGTCCGGCCGGATCGACGGCTATCTCGGCCCCAGCCCGTCGGTGAACTACCACGTGGCGTCGGCGGCCCAGTCCGAGGTCGTCGGCACGCTGTCGGGCGGCGGCGACGGCCTCCAGGGGAAGATCGCCGCCACCACGAAGAAGGACAGCGGCCTGGTCGAGGCGTACGCGGCCGCCATCGACCACATCATCGAAGACGGCTCGTACGCCAAGGTCCTGGGGCGCTGGGGGCTCTCCAACGAGGCCGTCGAGAAGTCCGAGATCAACCCGCCCGGCCTTCCCAAGCCCAAGAACTGAGCCCGAGAGGTACGCACAGCAATGTCTGCCACCACCGCTCTTCACCTGGCCGCCGAGATCGGCGGCCCACCCCACTACGACGCCCGGCACTACGTCGAGCTCGCCCGGCTCGCCGAGCGCGGGACACTCGACTTCGTGACCCTCGGCGACTCGTTCGCCCGCCCCGGGCTCGACGCGCTCGCCGTGCTCTCCCGGGTCGCGCCCGCCACCCGCAGGATCGGGCTGGTGCCGACCGTCACCACCACCCACACCGAGCCGTTCCATGTCTCGTCCGCCGTGGCCACCCTGGACTGGGTGAGCCGCGGCCGGGCGGGCTGGAGCGCCGAGGTGTCGACGACCGAGGCCGAGGCCCGGCTGTTCGGCCGGCGGTCCGCCGCGCCCGCCGCCGAGCTGTGGCGCGAGGCGGGCGAAACCGCCGATGTCGGCGCCCGGCTGTGGGACAGCTGGGAGGACGACGCGGAGATCCGGGATGTCGCCACCGGCCGCTTCGTCGACCGCGACAAGCTGCACTACGTCGACTTCGAGGGCGCGACGTTCACCGTCCGCGGACCGGCCATCGTGCCCAGGCCCCCGCAGGGCCACCCGGTCACCGTGATCGACGGGACGGGAGGACCGGGCCAGGAGGCCGCCGCGCGCCACGCCGATGTCGTACTCGTACGGGCCACCGGGCCCGAGCAGGCCGCGGGCATCCGGGCGGACGTACGGCACCGCGCCGCGGCGTACGGCCGCGACCCCGACACCCTGCGGGTGCTGGTGGCGCTCACCGTCGACCTCGGGGACGCCGAGACCGCGCCGGAACCCGGTCTGGAGAGCGGACCGCCGCTCGCCGCCGGGGGCTCGTACTACCGGGGCGGCCCGGTCGACCTCGCCGAACTGATCGCCCAGTGGCACCGGGCCGGAGCCGTCGACGGCTTCCACCTCACGCCCATCACACCGGAGCGCGATCTCGAACGGATCGTCAACGGAACCGTGGCCCTGCTTCAGCACCGCAGCCTGTTCCGCACCTTCTACCCGGGAGGCACGCTCCGCGAGCACCTGGGACTGGCGCGCCCGGCGAACCGATACGCCCTTGCGGAGGGACGAGCATGACCGCACCGACGCGGAAGCAGATGCATCTGGCGGCCCACTTCCCCGGCGTGAACAACACCACCGTCTGGACCGACCCCCGCTCGAAGAGCCAGATCGACTTCTCCTCCTTCGAGCACCTCGCCCGCACGGCGGAACGCGGCAGGTTCGACTTCTTCTTCCTCGCGGAGGGGCTCCGGCTGCGCGAGCACAACGGGCGGATCCACGATCTGGACGTGGTCGGCCGACCCGAGTCCCTCACGGTGCTGAGCGCCCTGGCCGCCGTCACCGACCGGCTCGGTCTCGCCGCCACCGTCAACGCGACCTTCAACGAGCCGTACGAACTGGCCCGGCGGCTCGCCACCCTCGACCACCTCAGCGACGGCCGGGCCGCCTGGAACGTCGTCACCTCCTCCGACGCCTTCACCGGGGAGAACTTCCGGCGCGGCGGCTATCTCGACCGGGCCGACCGCTACACCCGGGCCGCCGAGTTCGTCGCCACGGCCCGTGAACTGTGGGACACCTGGACCCCCGACGGAACCCCGCGCCCCTTCCGTCACCAGGGGCGGCACTTCACCATCGAGGGCGAGTTCACCGTCCCGCGCTCCCCGCAGGGCCACCCGGTCGTCATCCAGGCCGGGGACTCCCCGGAGGGCCGAGAGTTCGCCGCGTCCGCCGCCGACGTCATCTTCACCCGGCACGGCACCCTGGAGGCGGGCCGCACCTTCTACTCCGACGTCAAGGCGCGGCTGGCGAAGTACGGCCGGCAACCCGACGATCTGAAGATCATGCCCGGGGTCACCTTCGTCCTCGGCGACAGCGACGCCGAGGCCCAGGAGCGGGCGGCCGAGATCCGGCGCCAGCAGATCTCCCCGCAGAACGCGATCCTCGCCCTGGAACAGGTCTGGGGCCGCGACCTCTCCTCGTACGATCCGGACGGGCCGCTCCCCGAGATCGACCCGGACCCCGATTCCGGGCTGGTCCAGGGCCGGGTCAGGATCGGTGACCCGCTCGCCGTCGCGGCTCGGTGGCGCGCGCTGTCCGAGGCCAAGGGGTTGTCCATCCGGCAGACGGTCATCGAGACGACGGGGCGGCAGTCGTTCATCGGCAGCCCGGAGACGGTCGCCTCGGAGCTCGTCGAGTTCGTCTCGACCGACGCGGCCGACGGCTTCATCCTCGTACCGCATCTCACCCCGGGCGGCCTCGACGACTTCGTCGACCGGGTCGTCCCGCTCCTCCAGGAACGCGGAGCCTTCCGCTCCGAATACACCGGTCTCACTCTCCGGTCCCATCTCGGGCTGGCCGATCCGGTAGGGAAGGATTGATCGCATGAGCACGGACACGCAGCAGGCGCAACAAGTGGGACAGGCGGAGCAGGCGGAGCAGGCGGAGCAGGAATGGATCCGCTGGCACGAGGAGCGCACCGCCACGGTCTCGGCACCGTACGGACCGCTCTCCCTCACCGGCACGCACTGGCTGTCCGACCACCCGGAGGGTCGAATTCCGGCCGTCCCCGGGCAGTGGCGGGAGGACGGCGACGAGGTGGTGCTCACAGCCGTGGCCGAGGACGGGCTCACCGTCGACGGGAAGCCCTTCACCGGCGAGGTGCGGCTCACCGCGGACGGCGTTGCGATCGAAACCTCCCGCGTCGCACACGGCGAGCGGCGGCTGGTCGTGCTGAGCCGTGAAGGGCTGTGGGCGGTACGGGACTTCGACCCGGACTCCGAAGCGCGAAAGACCTTCCGGGCCATCGAGGCGACGTCGTACGACGCCCGCTGGGCGCTGACGGGCACCTTCCGTCCGTACGACACCACCCGCTCGGTCCGGGTCGAGAACGCCGACGGAGTCGAGCGCGGACTCGGTCTCGGCGGAGAGATCGCCTTCGAGGTGGACGGAACGGAGCACACCCTCCAGGTCACCGTCGAGCAGGACGGCTCGCTCTGGGCGGTCTTCGCCGACGCCACCAGCGGGAGGAGCAGCTTTCGCTTCCGCTTCCTGCGGCCCGCGGCGCCGGCCGAGGACGGCAGTGTGACGGTCGACCTCAACCGCGCCGTGCTGCCGCCGTGCGCCTTCGCCGACCACTTCATCTGCCCCTTCCCGCCCCCCGGCAACACCCTTCCCGTCGCCGTCGAGGCGGGGGAGCGGAACCGGATCGACAACTGACGTACCGCTGACGTACCGGCGACACACCCTCATATTTCATCTGGGCAGGCCCCGGCAGCTCACGAGCTGCCGGGGCCTGCGGCAGGCCCTGCGCCTGCCGGCCGCAGGCGCAGGGCGACGACCTCAGGCCAAAAGGCCCTCTTGCGCCAGAAGTTGACGCCTTGAATACTCCCGAGCAGCGCTTGTCAGGGGCACGCCGTATCCGGAATGCGGACCGCGGCCGTGCGCCCGACTGCGCCTCACGGGTCCGACCACCCCACGGGCGGACCCCCGTTTCCCCTTGGGAGGAATCAGAAGTGAGGATCAAGCGCACTACCCCCCTCAGCGGCATGGCGAGACGAAGCAGGGTCGTCGCGATCTCCGCAGGCCTTGTCGCTGTCGCCGCTCTCGCCGTGCCCAGCGCCCACGCCAACTCCACCGGGACGTTCAGCGCCAACCAGCTCACCGCCGCGAGCGACGCCGTGCTCGGCGCGGACATAGCCGGAACCGCCTGGAACGTCGACCCGGCGACCAAGACCCTGCGGGTCACGGTCGACAGCACGGTCTCCCAGGCCGAGATCAAGCAGATCAAGAAGTCCGCCGGAGCCAACGCCGGCGCACTGCGGATCGAGCGCACGTCCGGCACCTTCAACAAGCTGCTCTCCGGCGGCGACGCCATCTACGCGCCCGGCTGGCGCTGTTCGCTGGGCTTCAACGTCCGTAGCGGCAGCACCTACTACTTCCTGACCGCCGGTCACTGCACCGACGGCAACCCGCCGTGGTACACCAACTCGTCGAACTCCACGAGCATCGGCCCGACGGTCGGATCGAGCTTCCCGACCAACGACTACGGCATCGTGCGGTACGACAACGCCTCGGTCGCCCACGCGGGCACCGTCGGCAGCCAGGACATCACCAGCGCGGCCAACGCCACGGTCGGTATGTCCGTCACCCGCCGCGGCTCCACCACCGGCATCCACAGCGGAACCGTCACCGCCCTCAACGCCACGGTCAACTACGGCGGCGGCGACATCGTCTACGGCATGATCCAGACAAACGTGTGTGCGGAGCCCGGCGACTCGGGTGGCCCGCTCTACTCCGGCACCAGGGCGATCGGACTCACTTCGGGCGGCAGCGGCAACTGCAGCTCCGGTGGTACGACGTTCTTCCAGCCGGTCACCGAGGCGCTCAGCGCATACGGCGTCAGCGTCTACTGACGCCCGGCACTTCACGCACTCTCTCGAAACCGCGTTCGGCAACGCCAGAGCCCCCGCCCGAATTCCGGGCGGGGGCTCCCGTTCACCCCGCGGCTTTTGAGAGGATGTGGGGGAGGACGGTCGCGCAGGAGCAACGGGGGCGGATGCTGTGCCTTCCGGAGGGATGCCCTCCGGAACCCCCGGCAGACACCCCAGGGGGTTCCAGTCCGTGAAACGCATCGGAGTGACCGGACATCGCAGCATCCCCGAGGAGGCGCATGCCCATGTGATGGCCGGGATACGAGCGGTGCTCTGCGGCTTCGACGGCTCCCTGGAGGCCCTCTCCAGCCTGGCTGTGGGAGCGGACCAGCTCTTCGCCGACCTGGCACTCGCCTGCGGGGCGGAACTGACTGTGGTCATCCCCAGCGGTGACTACGAGGCCTGCTTCGCCGACGGGCCCGAACTGGCCCGCTACCGAAGCCTCAAGGGCCGCGCGGCCCGCGAGGTCCGGCTGGACTTCCCGCACTCCACCGACGAGGCGTACTACGCGGCGGGCGCCTACATCGCCGACCACTGCGACCGGCTGCTCGCGGTGTGGGACGGCCGGCCGGCCCGCGGCTTCGGCGGCACGGGTGACATCGTGACGTACGCCCGGACGCTCGGCCGCCCGGTGACGGTGATCTGGCGCGACGGGGTCGAGCGCGCCTGACCGGTCGTCGCGAACCGCTTCGTATACGGGCGGGCCACCACGGACGGTTCCGTCACATCTGGTGTCGGGCGAGCCAGTCGGTGTGCTGCGGGGAGACGATGCGCTCGGTCTCGAAAACCGCCCGGGGCCACTGCCGTTCGGTGAGTGTGGTCTCCATCGCGACCTGCATCGACTCCAGATCCTTCTCCACCAGCGAATGGGCGGAGATCAGGGGATGGTGGCGGCGCATCTCGCTCCACGCCAGACAGGCCGCGGCAGCCGCGGACAGCACTCCGGTCGCGGCGAAGGACTGTCCGACGGAGAACATCCTCAACAGGGCAAGGACCAGAGCGAAGGCGGTCAGCGCGGCGATCGTGGTCGACCAGACCAGGGTGGCGCGCCGGGACACCTCCTGACGGCGACGGTACCAACTGCGCTGTTCGATCAGCCGATCCCGTACATATGTCTCCTTGCGTACGGTGAACGCTTTGTCCCGTAACTCGCGCATGGAATCCGTGATGAGTCCGCCCGAATCTGTCATACGCTCACGGGGGTCCGGCCACCCCACCTTCCGGAGCTCCTGCAGTCCCTCTTCGAGACGATTTGCGAACACTGCTTCGGGGTGCTGGGTGCCGGTGTCGAAAGGGGAGCCGTGCACCGAGTAACGCCAGCACATCGACTTGATGAACTCTGCCGCGGAGCGGTTTAATTGCCAATGCGACTTTGCTTTGCGGCGGGATGAGAGGTAGGTCGTGATCAGGACGCCCAGGTAGGCCAACACGCCGACGGAGTCGGTCAGTTGGAACGTGTCAGCAACCTCCCAGTGCCAGGGAAGCGCTGCCGGTATCGCGCCCGCGACCAGCAGGATCAGCTGCCAGCGGGTGGTATTCACCGCCTCCCGCTGCCGTGCGATCGCGATGGCGTCCGTGTGGTGAAAGAGCGCCGGTAGATCAGCGTTCCGGAAGACCAGGCTCTGCAGTGGTCCGGGAATCGCCGTCATCTTCACTCCCGTCTGCGGTTTTGTCTTCACTCATATGGCGGAATGGATGGTTCCGTTGTGTCTGGGGCGGTCCCACGTGACG
Organism: Streptomyces sp. NBC_00353; assembly: GCF_036108815.1. Lineage (NCBI taxonomy): Bacteria > Bacillati > Actinomycetota > Actinomycetes > Kitasatosporales > Streptomycetaceae > Streptomyces > Streptomyces sp. NBC_00353. The sequence goes on from NZ_CP107985.1 coordinate 7,679,893, forward strand.
CTCGCGTTGCAAGAGGGCGTCCTCAGTTGCCAACCGAGGCCATGAGAGTAAAGTCGTGCCGCCGGACACTGCAATGGTGCAGCTGGCCGGTGCAGTTTCCGTGTCCGGAACAATCCCCTCAAGGACGGCCGTGAAAAACTCTGAATCCTCCCTCTCCTTCGCCGTTGCGAAGAAGAGCCGTGTGCCGCTCGCCGAGATCGACGCGCGTGGCAAGGAAGCCGCCAGCAAGCTCGGGCGGGTGTTTGCCGCGTCCACCGGTCGCCCGACCCAGGCATCGACCTTCAACTCGGCTCTCTAGTCGCCCCTCCGGGCTGGCTAGACTGGTGGAATGACAGGACCCCTGGTCCCTTTCCGCGAAATCGTTCTCAAGGTTCACAGCAGGTGCGATCTTGCCTGCGACCATTGCTATGTCTATGAACATGCAGATCAGAGCTGGCGTACCCGTCCGAAAACTCTCTCTGACGAAGTCATCTTCCGGACTGCTCAGCGCCTGGCTGAGCATGCCAAGACACATGCACTGCCCTCCGTGTCAGTGATCCTGCACGGAGGGGAGCCTCTGCTGGCGGGGCCCGCGCGACTGAGGCGTATCTGCGAAGAGCTCACCGCCGCCTTCGACGGCGTCGCCGAGCTCGACCTCCGTATCCATACCAACGGTCTGCAGCTCAGCCCCCGCTATCTCGACCTCTTCAGCGAGTACGACGTCAAGGTGGGCATCTCCCTCGACGGTGACCGCGAAGCAAACGACCGGCACCGCCGGTTCGCCGACGGACGCAGCAGCCACCCCCTGGTCCTCAAGGCCGTCGAGCTGCTCCGTCAGGAGCGGTACCGCCACCTGAACCTCGGTCTCCTGTGCACGATCGACATCGAGAACGACCCGCGCGCGGTACTCGACGCCCTTGTCGAGCTCGATCCGCCGCTCATCGACTTCCTCCTTCCGCACGCCACCTGGGACGAGCCGCCGCCGCGCCCGGACGGCTCGCGCACCGCCTACGCCGACTGGCTCCTCGCGGTATTCGACCGCTGGCAGGAGCAGGGGCGCCCGGTGCCTGTGCGGCTCTTCTCCTCGGTCCTGTCCACACTGAGCGGTGGTCCCAGCCTCACCGAGTCCCTCGGGCTCGCCCCCACCGACCTCGTCGTCGTCGAGACCGACGGCCAGTTGGAGCAGGTCGACTCGCTCAAGAGCGCCTACGAGGGCGCGGCGGCCACCGGGTTCGACGTCTTCACGCACGCCTTCGATGAGGTCGCGGCCCATCCGGGGGTCCGCGCCCGGCAGCTCGGGCTGGACGGCGTCAGCGAGACCTGCCGCAGCTGCCCCGTCGTGCGTTCGTGCGGCGGCGGTCTGTACACCCATCGCTACAAGTCGGTGGATGCCGTGGATCCCGCCCGGGCGTTCGACCACCCTTCCGTGTACTGCGACGATCTCGAGGCACTGGTGCGCGGCATCGAGGAGCGGACATCGGCCGCCGCCGTACCGGCCGCGGTGGCGGACCCCGCCGAGCTGGGCGCCGAACAGCGGGACCTCACCCGCACCGCGCTCGCCGTGCTCCACAGCGACCTGGACGGACGCGGCGGCGACCACTGGGCGACCGCCTGGGAGCTGGCGTCGACGGTTGAGGGCTCCGAGGGCGGATCGCGAGGCCTGGACGAGGCGCTCGCGCACCCCTACGCCCGCAGCTGGCTGCATGACGCACTCTCCGCCGTGCACGAGGAGAGGCCGGACGCCGGGAGGGTCGCGTGGCGGCTGTCGTCGTACGTCGCGGCCGCCGCGGTCCGCGCCGGGCTCGATCTGACCGTACCGGTCGCCTACCGGGACGGCATGCTCGCCCTGCCCGGCCTCGGCTCGCTGCGGATCGACGGGCCGCAGGACGGCACGGCCCAGGTCCGCGTCACCGACGACGGCTTCCTGGTGCGCCGCGCGAGTGACGGCCGTCAGGGTGCTTTCGAACGGCGGATCGTGCGGGACGGGGCGGCCGGTCGGGACTGGTTCCCGGTACGCCGGCTCGGTGGCGGTGACGCACCCGGTGCGGCGCCCGGCTCGGCCCCCCGTTGGGTGCTCGACGACCTGGACCCGTACCGCGACTGCTTCCACGCCCGCCCGGCCGCCCGGCTCCGGCAGGACGAGGCCGACCGCCTCGGCGCCGGACTGGACCGGGCCTGGGCACAGATCGCGAAGCGCGCTCCGCGGCACGCCGCGGAGATGGCCGAAAGTCTGACCACGGTGACGCCACTGACCGGCCCGGCGCCGGGGGAGCCCTCGGTGGGGCGGCACGGGTACGGCGCGCTGGGCATCCGACCGGACGGCAGCGCCGAGCAGTTGCCGCACGCTCTGCTGCGTGGCTTTCGCCGGGCCAAACTCCGGGCGCTGCTCGATGTCACGGATCTTTACGCGGCGGACGGCTCCTGGGAACATCGGACGCCGTGGCAGGAGGAACTGGTTCCGTTTTCCCGGCTGCTGGCTGAAACGTACGAACGGGTGGCGCTCGGGGCATTTGAGCCGCATTATCTCGACGGCGTACCGCAGGCCATCGAAACGCTGGAGCGCGCGGCCGAGCTCACCGTCAGCGGAAAGCAGCTGCTCGACCTGATGAGAAAAGAGGTCTGAGGCGAGGATTCCGGTTCAGTCCGGACTCCGGCACACACGGGACAACCGGGAGGGGACGACCCACGGGCGAATTCGATCAAGGACGCGATCGATGGCGTCGGGCACGGATGACTGAAAAGGGGCGTTGAATGACCGAACGCCATGGGGGTGGAGCAAGGTCCGCTCCGGAATGATGAATTCGCTCGCATTCTTTTCACTCCTCGGGTGCGGGTGCTCACACAGGACGGGGGTCGTGTGCACGCAACAACGCAGCAGCGAGCGGCGGACCATCGGCCGTACTTCTTCTTGAGTTACGCACATACACCGGGGTACGGCGGTGGAACGGACCCCGATATGTGGGTCGAACGGCTCTTCCAGGATCTCTGTGGCCATGTGGTGGCCATGACCGACCTGCCCGCGGGCGCGCCCGCCGGCTTCATGGACCGCGAGATACGCTCCGGCGAGGGCTGGTCGGAACGGCTCGGCGAGGTGCTCGCCACCTGCAGGGTGTTCGTCCCGCTGTTCTCGCCCCGCTACTTCGCCAGCGAGATGTGCGGCAAGGAGTGGTACGCCTTCGCCCAGCGAGCCATCCACTACCGGGCCCGCCACAACCAGCCCGCCGAGGCCATCGTCCCGGCCCTGTGGGTGCCGGTGCCGCCCAGCCAACTGCCTGGCCCCGCCGAGCGGTTACAGTTCAACCACCGCGACTTCGGGGACCGTTACGTCAGTGACGGGCTGTACGGACTGATCAAGCTCAGACTCTTCGCCGAGGAGTACGAGCGGGCGGTGTACGAACTCGCCAAACGCATAGTCAACGTCGCCGACACCATGCGGATCGGCACCGGCCGTCCCGTCGACTACCGCCTCGCCCCTAGCGCCTTCGGCTCACCGAGCAGCGGAGTGACCGGCCCCCGCCCCATGCAGGTGACCATTGCGGCGGCCACCCGCCACGACCTCCCCGAAGGGCGCAGCGTCGACTACTACGGCGACAACCCGCAGGACTGGAACCCCTACCACCCCGCCTCGGCACGGCCCCTGGCCTACGTCGCCGAGGACCTGGTGCGCTCCCTCAACTACCAGGCCACCATCGCCTCCTTCGACGAGGAGTCCGGGCCCCCGGAGGGCAAACAGCCGCCCAGCAGACCGGAGATCCTGCTCGTCGACCGCTGGGCCCTGCAGGACGAGGACCGGCGCCGGCGGCTCGCCGCCTTCGACGCCGAGAATCGCCCGTGGGTGACGATGGTCGTGCCGTGGAACCGCGAGGACCCCCAGAGCAGAGCCGCCGAGGCCGAGCTGACCGCGAAGCTCGAACAGACGATGCCGACCAAGATGCGCCAGGGCCGGGCTTACTGCCGCGCCGCCGCCCGGGGAGTACCGAGCATGGAGGCCTTCGGCCAGGTCCTGCCGCAGGTGGTCGAGGCGGCGGCCCAGCAGTACCTGAGACATGCCGCGGTCTACCCACCCGCGACGGGCGGCGGACACACCGAACGGACCCGGCTGACCGGGCCGATGGCACAGACGCACTTCATACCGGAGACACACCACCCTGCGACGGATGCGGAGGACACGGATGACGGCCAGTCGTGACGGGCGCATCGTCACCTTCTACTCGTACAAGGGCGGTACGGGGCGCACCATGGCCCTGGCCAACACCGCCTGGATACTCGCCGCCAACGGCAAACGGGTACTGGCCGTCGACTGGGACCTGGAGGCGCCGGGACTCCACCGGTTCTTCCACCCGTTCCTCGACCCCTCGACCCTCGGCGCCACCACCGGCGTCATCGATCTGATCACCGAGTACGCCTGGGCCGCGACCAGCCCGGTCCAGCGGGCCGACGACTGGCACCGCGACTACGCCCGGATCCAGCCGCACGCGGTCTCCCTCACGCCCGAGACGCTCGGCTGGGAGTTCCCACAGGGCGGAACGCTCGACTTCGTCTCCGCCGGACGACAGAACCGTGAGTACTCCGCGACCGTCTCCACCTTCGACTGGGACAACTTCTACGACCGGCTCGGCGGCGGCCACTTCTTCGACGCCCTGCGCGATGACATGAAGGCCAACTACGACTACGTCCTCATCGACAGCCGTACCGGCCTCAGCGACATCGCCGACATCTGCACCGTCCATCTGCCCGACGTCCTCGTCGACTGCTTCACCCTCAGCGACCAGTCCATCGACGGTGCCGCTTCCGTCGCCCGGCAGATCTCCGAGCGCTACACCGGCCGCCCCATCTCGATCTTCCCCGTCCCCATGCGCATCGACGAGGGCGAGAAGGAGAAGGCCGACGCAGGACGGGCGCTGGCCCGGCTGAAGTTCGACCGGCTGCCGCGCGATCTGTCCGGCGACGAACTCACCGCCTACTGGGGTGCGGTGGAGATTCCGTACCGTCCCTACTACGCCTACGAGGAGACCCTGGCCACCTTCGGCGACGAGGCCGGTCTCACCAACTCGCTGCTCTCCGCTTTCGAACGGCTCACGTCCGTCATCACCGACCAGCAGATCACCTCGATGCCGCCGGTCGGCGAAGAGGTACGGCTGCGCATCCGCGACGCGTTCACCCGGCGCAGGCCCGCGCTGCCCGCCGACCTGTTCCTCAGCTATGTGGCGGAGAACCGGATGTGGGCCGACTGGATCGAATCAGTCCTCACCCGGGCCGGGTTCCGTGTTGTGCCGCGCGACGTGTCCGCCGAACGAGAGGCTTTGGAACCGGTGTCCTCGGTCGCCGAGAACGCGACCCGTACCGTGGTGCTGCTCTCCAGCGCCTACCTCAAGTCGCAGCGTGCGGTGACGCTCTGGGACCGGGCCGTCGCCGATGACCCCGGCGCCGCCCGGCGCCAGTTGCTGCCGCTCAGGGTCGGTGACGTACGGCTGTCGGCGCCGTACATCGACCGCAACCCGGTCGACCTCTTCCGGCTCGACGAGGTGCACGCCACGACCGCGCTGCTGCGCGCCCTGGACCGGCCCGTCCAGCTCACCGACGGTGTCTCGCCCGGACCGCGCTTCCCCGGGACCGTCCCGAGGATCTGGAACGCACCCCCGCGCAACCCCGGCTTCACCGGCCGCTCGCTGGTCCTGGAGCGGATGCGCGACCAGCTCGGCGGCGGGATGGCTGTCGTACTGCCCCAGCCGCAGACCCTGTACGGGCTCGGCGGCGTCGGCAAGACCCAGGTGGCCCTGGAGTACGTGCACCGCTTCATGGCCGACTACGACCTGGTGTGGTGGATATCGTCCGAGCAGATCGACGACGTGGTGGCCGGGCTCGCCGAGCTCGCCGTCCGCCTCGGCGCCCAGGGCGGCGACGACATGGCGGCCGCCTCCCAGGAGGCCGTCGATCTGCTGCGGCGCGGGGTTCCCTCGGACCGTTGGCTGCTGGTCTTCGACAACGCGGACGACCCCGAACGGCTGCGGCGCTACTTCCCGCAGGGCGGCTCCGGCCACATCCTGGTCACCTCCCGGAACCAGGCATGGTCCCAGCACGGCGATGCGCTGCCCGTCGATGTCTTCCTGCGGGAGGAGTCCATCGAGCACCTCCAGCGCCGCGCCCCCGGGCTGAGCGACGAGGACGCCGCCCAGGTGGCCACCGCCGTCGGTGACCTGCCGCTCGCCGTCGAACAGGCGGCCGCCTGGATCGCGGAGACCGCCACCCCGATCGACACCTATCTGGAGCAGCTGGCCCAGCAGGCCCCCGAGGTTCTGGCGCTCAACCAGCCCGCCGGCTACCCGGAGCCGGTCGCCGCGACCTGGAACATCTCCATCGAACGTCTCAAGGAGCGTTCACCGGCCGCGGTGCGGCTGCTGCAGCTCTGTGCCTTCTTCGCCCCCGAGCCGATCTCGGGGAACCTCCTGTACAGCAAGGAGATGATCGAGGCGCTCAAGCCGTACGACGCATCGCTCCAGGAGAAGCTGGTGCTGGGCCGGGTCATCCGGGAGATCGGCCGGTTCGCCCTCGCCAAGGTGGACCAGGTCTCCAACTCGATCCAGGTGCACCGTCTGGTACAGGCCGTCATCCGGGCGCAGCTCAGCGAGGAGGAGCAGCAGGATGCCCGGCATGTCGTGCATCGCATTCTGGCGGGCGCCCGGCCCGATGACGACGAGCCGATCGACAACCCGTCGACCTGGCCGCAGTTCGCCACCATCTGGCCGCATCTCGGCCCGTCCGACGCACGCAACTGCAAGGAGCCCGAAGCACGCAGGCTCCTGATCGACCGGGTCCGCTATCTGTGGAAGCGCGGCGACTTCAGGACGGCCACCACACTCTGCGAGGAGCTGCGCGCCCTCTGGAAGGAGACGCTGGGGGAGCGGGACATCCAGTACCTCTACCTCTGCTTCCACCTCTCCAACATCTACCGCTCGCGCGGCCGTTACGTGGAGGCGAGGGAGCTCGACGAGATCACCCTCAGCCGGCAGCGGGAGATGCTGGGACCCGAGCATCCGCACACGTACATGAGCACCAGCAGCCTCGCGACGGACCTCGGCACGCTGGGGGAGTACACCAGGGCGATCGAGCTGGCGACCGAGGCCACCGAGGGGTTCAGCCAGATCTTCCACGATTCGCACCCGAGGACGCTGGCCGCGGCCAACAACCTGGCGTTCACCCTGCGGGTCGTCGGCCAGTACGCCAGGGCCCGCGAGATCGACCAGGACGTGTACGACCGGCGCGTGGAGGTGCTCGGCGCGGAGCATCCGTACAGCTTGTCCTCCGCCATGAACCTGGCCCGCGATTTGCGTGACGTCGGACGGTACGAGGACTCCGTCTCCATCCTCAGCCGTACGTACGACAGCTACAAGGCGACCCTCGGGCGCGCCTTCCCCGGCACGCTGAGCGCGGCGAAGAGCCTCGCGGTGTCACTGCGCAGGGCGGGCAGACTGGAGGATGCCCGCAGGCTCACGGTGGCCACCCGCGCCAGGTACCGGGCCAAATACACCTCGGCCAACCCCGAATCGCTGGCCTGCGACCTCAATATGGCGGCCGACCTGTTCGCGGCGGGCGAGGCGACCGAGGCAAGGGACGCTGCGCAGGAGGTCGTCGACCAGTACATGAAGGTGCCGGGGGAGAGGCACCCGTACACCCTGGCCGCTCTGAACAACCTCGGCGTCTACCACTCGGGGGCCGGAGCGGCGGAGGAGTCGGAGAGAGTGCTGACCCGGGTGGTCGCCACGATGCGGGAGGTGTACGGACGCGAGCACCCCAACACGCTGTTCTGTGTGATGAACCTGGCCAACGCGACGGCCGAACGGGGTGATCTCGAACTTGTGCTGGAGACCGAACGGCGGGTGGCCGGACAGCTCCGGGACGTGCTCGGGGCGCACCACCCGGAGACCCTCGCGATGATGTCGAACATGGCGGTGACGCTCGACGCGCTGGGACGCAAGGACGAGGCGCTGCGGGTCAGATCGGAGACTGTCGAGGAACTGTCCCGGCAGCTCGGTGACGACCATCCGCTGACCCGGATCGCCCGGGAGGAGGAACGCTTCCAGCGCGAACTGGAGCCGCTCGCGGTGTGAGCCGTGGGAGCGTCCGGCCACCGCCGGACGCTCCCGGTCTCCCGGTCCCGCCTCTCACCCGGCTCTCACCCGGCTCTCACTCGGCGGGTGTGTCCAGCAGCCAGGTGAGGATCCGGGGGAGCGCGTGCAGCGCGTCGAAGTGTGCGGCCGCCGGTTCCAGCACGACGGTGGCGTGCGGGATGCGTTCGGCCAGCCAGCGTGAGTGACCGACCGGTGAGAACACGTCCTTCTCACCGTGCCACAGCAGCACCGGACCCGTGATGTCCGCCGGGTCGAACCCCCACGGGCGGCTGAACGCGATCGCGTCGTCGATCCAGCCGTACGCCGAAGTGCGCAGTCCTTCGCGGTAGTTGTTCAGCAGCATGGAGCGAACCCCGGCGTCGTTCACCACCATCCGGTCGGAATCCGTCAGCTCCCGGCGCAGATCGTCGATGAGCCGAACCGGATTCTGTCTGATCACCGCGGACCGGGAGATGAACGACTCCGCCAGTCCGTCCGGGTCGGCCGCCGCCGTGGAGTACGCCAGCACATTGGAGGCGGCCATCCCGTCGAACCAGTCGAGGCCGTCCGCGCCCCAGGGGGCCAGCCCGACCAGTGCGGCGGTACGGGTGACCCGCTCGGGCATCAGCGCGGCGCAGGCCAGCGCGTGCGAGGCGCCGCCGGAGCGGCCCACCACGGCGAACTTCTCCAGCCCGATATGGTCCGCGATGGCCCGTACGTCCTCCACGACATCGGCGACGCGGCGGCCCGGCAGCCGGTCGGAGCCGCCGTATCCGGGCCGGTCGTAGGTGATCAGCTGTGTCTTGCGCTGGTACAGCACCATGCCGCGTGGAGCCGGACCGAGCCGGCTGCCGGGTGTTCCGTGCAGCAGAAAGACCGGTCTGCCCCGCGGATCCCCCAGACGTTCCACCAGCAGATGCCGCCCGTCCGCCGCGCGCACCCGACTGCGCACTCCGTGCCTCCTCAGCTCGGTGCGGGCACCGCGTGCCCGGCTTTTCCTGACGATTCGATGATTACCCATCAGTGGCCTTATAGAGGCCCCATGTTGAGGTAAACCCTGGGCGCCTGTCCGACGGCGGCGTGAACCGGACGCACAGGGGCCAATACCGGACAGGTCCAGTCCTCACCCGCTGCCGACCGGCTGGTTGCACGCGGTGTTCGCAAACGGAACCGACATGGTGTGACACCGGATAAGTGAACGCGGCGCGGCGAAACGGTGGTGTCGTGTGTGCGTCCTGAAGTCGACCTTGTGTGCTATCGGCCCGGTCGGAATAGTGGGCGGCTCCATCCTCCGTACACAGACACCCCACTTGCCTGTGTGCGGCCCCCACAGGAGGTCGAAGTTGAAGCATCGGCGCATATCCAGGAAGCGTGCGGTGATGGCCGGATCGGCCGTTGTCGCCCTGGTCGCAGCGGGAGTCACGTTCCAGAGTGCGAACGCCAGTGACGACGTACCGCAGTTCACCGCCCGGACCCTGACGGCGAACGCGGCCGGAAAGCTCGCCACCGCTCTCGGACAGGATCTGGGCGGCGACGCGGCCGGCTCGTACTACGACGCCAAGTCGAAGAACCTGATCGTGAACGTGGTCGACCGGGCCGCCGCCGAGCAGGTGCGGCAGGCGGGCGGCAGGGCCAGGGTCGTGACGAACTCGCTCGCCGAGCTGACGTCGGCCCGGCAGACCCTCACTGCCAAGGCCACGATCCCCGGCACCTCATGGGCCGTCGACCCGGTCAGCAACAAGGTGGTCGTCACTGCCGACCGTACGGTCGACGGTGCGGCCTGGGACAGACTCGGCGCGGTCGTCGACCGGCTGGGCGGCAAGGCCGAACTCAAGAAGACCGCCGGGGAGTTCAAGCCGTTCATCGCGGGCGGCGACGCGATCTGGGGCAACGGCGGGCGCTGTTCGCTCGGTTTCAACGTGGTCAAGGACGGTGAGCCGTACTTCCTGACCGCGGGACACTGCACCGAGGCGATCAGCAGCTGGTCCGACTCGCAGGGCGGCGCGGAGATCGGTACGAACGCGGGCTCCGAATTCCCGGGCAACGACTTCGGGCTGGTGAAGTACACCTCCGACACACCGCACCCCAGTGAGGTCGACCTCTATAACGGCTCCACCCAGCCGATCGCCAAGGCGGGCGAGGCGACCGTCGGCATGACGGTGACCCGCAGCGGTTCCACCACCCAGGTGCACGACGGCCAGGTCACCGGACTCGACGCCACGGTGAACTACGGCAACGGCGACATCGTCGAAGGCCTCATCCAGACGACGGTCTGCGCGGAGCCGGGCGACAGCGGCGGCTCGCTCTTCGCTGGCGACACCGCGATCGGCCTGACCTCCGGCGGCAGCGGTGACTGCTCCTCGGGCGGCGAGACGTTCTTCCAGCCGGTGCCGGAAGCGCTGGCGGCGTTCGGGGCCGAGATCGGCTGATCAGGCGGGTTCTCGGGGCGCTGTCCCTGTTCGTTGGCCGGCTCCGGAGACGGGCCAGGCCAACGAACGACCGGCGTGACGGTTGCGCGGGAATCATCCGGTCGGCCGGCGCATCGGCAAATGAGCTCTCCCGCCTCAGTTGGGCGAGGCCCTATGGTGGTCTGGTCGGCCTCACTTGTGAGGCCGACCATGTCCGCAGGGCTGTTGGCGATGGTCAGGCGGCCCGGGTCGGTCCGTCGGAGCTCGCCTTGGCCGGTGCCACGCCGAAGATGTCCACGGCGTGGTAGTAGGTCCATGCCGTGCTGTTGCACGCGGTGAGTGTCGCGCCGGAGTAGGCGGCGCATACGCGCTTGAGGTCCGCATAGAACGCGGAGTCGATGCGCGATTTGTTGGCGGAGAAGGTGCCGGCGGCCTTGTAGTTGCGGTAGCCGAAGTCATGCCGGGCGCAGGCCGTTTGGAAGGGGAAGTCGAACGGGTTGTCGGGCGAGCTGCTGCAGTAGTCCGTCGACCAGTCGAAGCCGTACGCGGCCCAGGCGCCCTGGTTGTTGCGGGCGGTGTTCCAGGCGTTGTAGCTGGAGAGGCTTGTCTGAGTCCAGGAGCTGAGGACCTGTGGCTTGTCCGCAGGGGCGGCCGAGGCGGATGCGGCGGGCAGCAGAGCAAGTGGGAGCGACAGGGTGACAGCGGCAAGCGGAACGGCGAAGCGGCGACGCATGTGCAACCTCCGTGGCATGAAAGGGAGTTGTGGCGGCCGTGCTCCTCGTGGGTCTCCTGAGGCTGCTCCAGAATGACGCCATGTACCTGCCATGCCTAGGGCATGCGTGAGTTGGACACCGATCATTTGGCCGCAGGTCGGGCAGCTGTCATACAGGGGCTGCCCAGGCCGCAACGGCGTGTGGATCAGGGGGCCTTCGACTCCAAGTGGTACGTCGTGTCGACCCAGAATCCGTTCGCGGCCCTGGCCTTGATCTCCAGTACGTACTGACCGGGAGTCAGCGACGCGATACCGCCCCAGATGCCCCATGCGTAGCGCTGGGTGAGCCCCGTCCTGAACGGCGCGGAGAACTCCTGCAATGGCAACGGAATGCCGTTGAGCGATGCCGTGGCCTCTGCCACCGTCATGGACTGAGGGATCCTCGAGTACGACCTGGTGTGCTGCATATTGAGCACCGGGAAGAAGACCGGCCGGTCCGAGGGGATCGCGCAGCGCCGCACCACCTGGCCGCCGTAGGTGCCGGCGAGGAACCAGAGGTCGTCAGGCTGCTTCCAGGCGGCGTGCTCGCCTGTTGTGTCCCGGACCGGGCTGAGGTCCTCAGGGGCGGATATGGCCCATTTCCACCACCGGCCCGCCAGTTCCCCGCCCTCGTTGTCGCTGAGCTTCCACGTACTGTCGACCGACTCCGCACCGCTCATGAGGCCCCTCCCGCGTACAGCCCCTGATCTGGGGCTCGTCTCAGACGAACGGACACTACCCGGGGCGGATCAAGGGCTCGGCGGCGACCTGTGCGACTGGTTGCATCCAGGGCAAGCAGTGCCGCGGAGTAGATCCTCCGGAAGTCCCGACGTCGACCGCGGCAGGCCAGCCGCAGGGCCGTCTGACAGCTATGGCGATGACCTGCCACGCCATCGACGCACGCGGGGTTGGTCTGATTCGTCGCTCCTTCCACATCAGTGACGTCGAGCATCGCCACCTCGACAAGATCGCCGACATACTCGACGAACTGGGCGGTGGGCACGCGCGGCCCATGGCCGCGTCTCGGCGACCGGGGGCAGTGTGCCGGACAACTGCTCGGCATGGGCGACGGGTTTGCGCAGGTCACCGACGGTCGGTTCACGGCCGTTCTTGGGATACGGCTTCAGCGAACGGGTGGCATGCGCTCATCATCTCCGGATGTCTTGGTGTTCACACCCTGTCAATTCGCCACTCCTACCTTCCGAAAGCGTGCGACCCCGCCGCCGGTCGGCGGCGGGCAAGTCACCACCTCCCCTGGAGTGACAAGTGGAACGTCGCAATTTCCTTCGTGGAGCGGTCATCGGCGGTTCGGTCGCGGCCTTCGGCGGAACCCTGATGCACGGCGCCGCCTACGCGGCCCCGGCTCAGCCCGGTTCCGGACCGTACGGGGCGCTGGGTGCGGCGGACGCCAACGGCATACAGCTGCCTGCCGGGTTCACCAGCAGGGTCGTCGCCCGGTCCGGCCGGAAGGTCGGCTCCACCAACTACACCTGGCACAACGCCCCTGACGGCGGTGCCTGCTTCGCCGACGGCACCGGCTGGATCTACGTCTCCAACTCGGAGATCAACCCCTCCGGCGGCGCGAGCGCGGTCAAGTTCTCCTCGTCCGGCGCGACCATCGGCGCGTACCGGATCCTCTCCAGCACCCGGCAGAACTGCGCGGGTGGCGCCACCCCGTGGAACACCTGGCTCTCCTGCGAGGAGGTCAGCCTCGGGTACGTGTTCGAGACCGACCCGTGGGGTGTGAACGCGGCCGTCCGCCGGGACGCGATGGGCAAGTTCAAGCACGAGGCGGCTGCGGCCGACCCGGTCCGCAAGGTGATCTACCTGACCGAGGACGAGACCAACGGCTGCTTCTACCGTTTCATCCCGACGACCTGGGGCAACCTGTCCGCCGGTACGCTCCAGGTGCTGAAGGCCGGCACCGCCACCTCCGGTTCGTTCACCTGGGCGACCGTGCCGGACCCGGACGGCGCCCCGACCGTGACCCGTGACCAGGTCTCCGGTGCCAAGCGATTCAACGGCGGTGAGGGCTGCCACTACTCGAACGACACCGTCTGGTTCACCACCAAGGGCGACAACCGCGTCTGGCAGGTCAACCTGGCCACGAACACCTATGAACTCGCCTACGACGACTCGCTGGTGGTGGGCGGCGGTGCCCCGCTGACCGGTGTCGACAATGTCACCGGCTCCTCCTCCGGTGACCTGTTCGTTGCCGAGGACGGCGGCAACATGGAGATCTGCATCATCACGCCCGACGACGTGGTGGCTCCCTTCGTGCGGATCACCGGCCAGTCCTCCTCCGAGATCACCGGACCGGCCTTCTCGCCCGACGGCAAGCGGCTGTACTTCTCCAGCCAGCGCGGTACGACCGGCAGCTCGTCCGCCGGCATCACGTACGAGGTGACCGGTCCCTTCCGGGCGTAGGCACCTTCGGCTGGGCGCTGCCTCTCAACAGGGCGGCGCTCAGCCGCGTCACCGTGTGTGCGGCACGGCGTCACCGCGTGTGCACGGTGGTGCCGTGCCGCAGGGTGATTACCAGGCCCGCCTCTCGCAGCGCGATCGTGCTCTCCGAGCGGGCGGCAGGGGACGAGGTGCCCGACGAGTTCGCGGCGGCCCGGAAGGAGCTGCTGGACTGCGATCCGATTCGATGAGGACGGGAAACTGCCCCGCGGCAGCCTCGACGAGCCGGCGCCGACACTCGTCGCCGGCCTGATCTCCGAGCTCCGGTCGAGCCGGCGGCCCCGGGCGGTGGCGCGCCCGCCAGGCCTCACTGCTGGGCTGCGGCACTCCAGGCGCCCTGCAAGAAGTCCGAGGCATCCGCCAGTTCCGGCAGCGCGATGCCGTGTCCGAGCCCCGGATAACGGCGTTCCGCAAGGCGGGCGCCCGACTTCTCGCGCAGCCATTCACCCGTCCTGGCCACAAGGTCGGCCGGGATCACCGGATCCGCGTCATCCCGCCCCCAGAAGACCGGCACCCCGGCCAGGCGTCCCGGCTCCTCCGGCAGGCCCGCGTCCCACGGCAGCGTGCCGGACAGGAGCACGGCGGCGGCGAATTTCTCCGGGCGGGCGAGCAGCAGACCGCCCGCCATCGCCATGCCGCCCGAGAAGCCGAGAAGCGAGACCGAGGTGTGCCCCGCGGCCTCGGCGTCGAGCCAGCCGAACAGCCAGTCGGCGGTCGCGGCGATGGAGTCGGGCAACGGGCGCCCGATGCCCCGGTTGGCGAACCACGCGTATCCAGCACCCTCGGCCAGTGGGGCGCGGACGAAGGCCGCCGTGGCGCCCTGCGGCAGATGTGGCGCGAGCTGCGCGAACGACGCCTCGTCCGCCCCCCGCCCGTGCAGGGCGACGACGAGCGGCGTGCCGGGCCTGTGGGCGGGCTCGACGGACCAGCGGATGGTGGGGCCGACGGTGTACGGCATAGCGGCAACTCCTGGTGCACGTACGGGACGTGGTCGCAGCCGACCGCTGTGCACAAGCGGGGAGCCGAAGCGGCGCCGCGGTCCGGCCGGCCGCGGCGCCGACCTTACACGAATTGCTTGAAAGTTGAAGCAAGGGCGATGGTGAGTTAGCTTGAAGTTTCAAGTTCATGCCCCGCGCAGCGTCGCGCGGCCCTTGCCCCCCGCCCCACGAGGAGCCCCTCCCTTGACCACTCCTGCCACCACCCTGTCCCGCCCCGCCGCCGCGGCCGAGAAGGCCCCGGCCGCCCCCGCCCGCGCCTATGACATCGGCCTGCTCGTCCTGCGCCTCGCACTCGGCCTGATCATGGCCGCGCACGGCACCCAGAAGCTGTTCGGCTGGTTCGGTGGGGGCGGCATCGACGGCACCGGGCAGTTCTTCGCGGCCACCGGCTACCCCTCACCGAGGGCGTTCGCCGTCGTGGCCGGGCTCAGCGAGACCCTCGGCGGTCTCGGCCTCGCGCTCGGCCTGCTCACTCCGCTCGCCGCCGCGGCCGTCGCGGGCACTCTTGTCAACGCGATCTCCGTCAAGTGGGGCGGCGGTTTCTTCGCCCCGGAGGGCGTCGAGTACGAGATCCTCATCGCCCTGACCGCGGTGACGCTCGCCCTGACCGGCCCCGGCCGGATCGCCGTGGACCGACTGCTGCCCTGGCTGCGCTCACACCGGGTCGCCTACGGCGTCGCCGCGATCGTGCTCGGTGCCGTCGTGGCCGGCGTCACGCTGCTGCTGCGTCACTGAGGCAGGGCTCCCACAGCCCTCTCCGGTCCGACGGTCAGCGCCGGGCCGGCCGTCAGCGCTCCGGCTCCGGCACGCGGTGATCATGCTGGAGCCGGAGACCGGGCTCAGGCCCGGCGGGCCAGGTCCAGCGCCGCCGTGTGGACGAACCAGTCCAGCACCTCGCAGATGACGGGCGCAGTTCCAGTTTCGCCTCAGGTAGTTGGATGCCGTCGATCTTGTTGAGGCGCTGCAACAGTTCGCGGCGTTGGTCAGTCTCGTTGAACGGGCTACGGTCCTTGAGATACTGGAAGACGACCTCGGCGGTGCCGGTGACCGGGTAGAGGGCAAGCGGCCACATCAGGTGGGGGCGGTCGCTGGTACCGGCGTCGAGCGTGGGGAAGCAGCTCGTCTCCTCGTGGCGACCGTAGTCAAGGTAGCCACCCTGGTGACGCCAGAAGTCGAGGGTCGTGGTCACCCCGGCCACTGCCTCCGGCCAGTGTTCCTGCAACTGGCTGCGGAAGCGCTCGGCCGGCTCCGCGTTCTCGCCGTCCGGCAGGGGATCGTGCGAGGTCTGCTGGGCGACGTCCTTGCCCAGCAGGGTGGCCAGTTCCGCGGCCGTCAGGCGCTGGGACCGGTTTGCCCGGCCGTACCGGTCGAACTGCACGCCCTCGCTCTGCAACAACTCCTGCGGAGGTATGCGGTCACTGTCGTCGGCCCAGCGGAACGAGGGCGAGATCTTTCCCTCGGAGTTCAGTACGCGATAAGCGCCGATCGCCGTCGGGTTGGCCGACAAGTAGGCGCCGACAGGACCGGGTGGCTGCCGATGAACTCGGCGACATCGCCGTACGCCGTCCATGTGCCGCTGGGCATCGCGACCAGCGCTGCCCGCAGCTCCGTCCAGCTCGACGACTCCTCGCCGGCCGGGCGGAACCCACCGCTCGACCGCCGCTTCCTCGTCCCGCTCGCCGGGGACAAGGACCAGGTGCTCACACCGGTCGGTCTGCTGTCGTGAGCAGACGGAGTTTCGAGGCCGCGGCCGAGGCAGCGGCTACGGCCCTCGGTCCCTCCCGTACGAAGGACCTGGCCGGTCTGTTGGCCCGGGGGCACAGCAGGGAACGGGCTCTGACCGAACTTGCGACGCCGGGAGTCCGGGAGGCCGTCGCGAAGCTGTACGAGGCGCTGGAGGAGAACTCGCTGCCCTGTCCGGAAGCCGCGGCCTACCTGCGGGGCTATGTCGCGGCGCAACTGCGTGCTCGGGACGCGGTCCAGGTCAGAACGGTGTGGAGCGGGCCCTCCACGCCCGCGGTACCGGTGCGGGCGACCGCTCAGGTACTGGTCGAGGTCATCAACGATGCTTGTGACGAGCTGCTCGCCATGACCTATGCGGCCCGCCCCTATCCGGCGCTGACGCAGGCCCTGACCGAGGCCGCCGCCAGAGGCGTGCAGACGCATGTGGTGGTCGAGACGCTGGCCGGCGCGCGCGGTCTCCTTTCTGGCCGGGAGCCGGCCGGCGCGTTCGCATCCGTACCCGGATTGCGTCTTTGGCACTGGGTACGCGACCCGGACGCCGACTCCTATGCGCGCCAACACGCGAAACTCGCGGTTGCCGACCGACGTGTTCTCTTCCTGGGCAGCGCGAACCTTACGGAGTCGGCTGCCCGACGCAACATCGAGGCGGGCGTTCTGGTACGTGGCGGAGATGGGCCGCAACGGGCGGCCGAGCACATCGCGGAGTTGCAGCGCCGGGGGGTGCTGCAACCGCTCCACGTGTGACGGGCGCTGGGTGTGTCTTGGGGCCGGGGCCGGGGCCCCTCAGACGAGGGCCGAGCCGCCGGGGGTTGCCGCTTCCCTGGGGCCGACCGGCCCCAGGGAAGCGGCAGGAGCCACGGGGGCAGCGGGCCCACTGCTGCTATGCGGAAGGCTCGGCCGATGCCTTCACCACGGGCTTCTTCGCCAGCGGGTCGTTTTCGCAGCCGAGTGCGTCGGTGGCTCTGCGGGTCATGAGGTAGAGGAAGGTGACCTGCTGATCCACCGTCTTCTGCTGGACGTCGGTCCCGTTGAGCAGGGTGTTGGAAGCCTGTCCCTGGAGCAGCACCTCCTGGGACGGCTTCTTGAGGTCGCCGGGCATCCGGCACGGCACGGTGAGCCGTGAAACGAGGTCGTTGGCTTCGACAGTCGCGCCGTTCACGTCGTAGTGGCTGAGCTTCCCCGGAAGCTTGTCCACGTCGCGCGCCTCGGTGTCCTGCGGAACCCAGGAGAACTCGATGCGCAGTCTCTTGGAGCCGAAGGTGTTCCTCGGAGCGAACGAGCAGGTGGTCTGAGACGACGTCGGCGTGCTCAGGTCTTCTCCCAGTCGTTCCTGCATGCCTTCGACCAGATCCGAGGTCGGAGCGAAGACAGTGGACTTGAGCTCGTCCGCCTTCAGCACAGCGCGCACCGCTTTTCCCTCGGCGGAGGAAGCGGGTACGTCACAGAACTCCTTCTCCGGGGCGGCGTTGTCATCTGCTGTGCACGCGGATGCGCCGAGCGAGAGAAGGGCTATCGCTGTGAGCGCCAAGCCCTTGCGGGACCGGACCGGCCTCCGGACCTCAGAGGTGTGCCCCTGCGGCGTCTCTTCCGATGGCGTAACCAGCAGCTGCATCGTCCCTCGCCTCATTGAACGGCCCATTGCCCTTGATTCCTCTCTGCTCGCCCCATTCGTCGATCAGGCGAGTGGTTCCGTCCATACCCCGGCCGTAGTTCTCGCTGGAATCCTGCTTGCCCTGCTGCTCGGCTGCCTCGACGACATCCTTGGTCCAGTCGTACTTGAATGAATCGATCAACGCGCCACCCGCGGTGCTCACTACGGGGATCTCGCCTATGAGCCCGTTGGCTCCGATGGCTGAATACTCGGCGGTGTCCTCGGCCCATTCGACCTTGTCGTCTTCCTTGTCCTGGTAGACATCGGCGCCGATTCCGTTGATGGCCCCCATCGCCGTGCCGACCTGCTGGCTCCGGTGGTTCCAGTCCGAGCTGGCCCCGTGGATCCCGTTGCCCTCGTAGTCCGGTGCATCGGCAAGTACCCCGGCGGCGTAGGCGCGTTCGGATTCATACAGGAGTGAATAGGACGGCGCGTCGTCCGAGATACCCCGCATGACACGTATGAGGCTGCCTTGGCCCACGGCGATGTGCGCCTTGTCGCCGGACCCGTAGACGGAGTCCTTACCGGCGACGCCGCCGTAGTCCGATTCCTGGCCGTTCAGGATGATGTGCGTGTCGGGCACATAGTCCGCCAGGGCCTTGGCCATCGGCTGGCGCAGGTTTTCCAGGTCCTCGGGGAACTCGTCCCCGCCCATCTCGTCGTCCAGGTAGCGGATGGCGTTGTGCATGACGCGTGCCTGGCCCTCGGTGTGCGGACCCGCCTCGCCCAGCTTCTCTCCCGGTTCGTGGCCGGTGGCGGCTGCCTGGATGGCCGCCCCCAGGCCCGTGGCCTTGCCGGGGTCATCGACGTCCATGACCGCGCCCGGCCCGGAGAAGTACTCGTCGGGCCATTCCTTGCGGTCCGTCAGCAGGTATTTCAGGTGGTCGTTCTTGTTCCCCTCGGCCTCCGGGTCGAGGAAGTAGGTGGCCGTGTCCGGATCCTTGCTCATGATCCCCAGGATTCCGTCCAGCGGATCGTTCGCCAGCGTGGGGCGGCCGGCGTCGACGTGGTGAAGCCAGACATTCGGATTGGCCTTCTCGGCGTCGATGATGTCGTTCGCGACGTCGTTGAGGAACTGCTTCCCGTACCCGCTGCCGTGCTGCATGAGGGTGACCGCGGTCTGGTAGCCGTTCACCGGCCGCAGGTTGTCACCGATGTTGTCCGTACCTGCGTCCTTGAGCCCCTCGACGAAGGGCTTGTACGCGTAACCGGTCGGATCCTTCGTGCCCGAGGCCACGGCGTTCGCAAGGCTGGTGCTGATCGAGTTGTAGAGCTTCTGGTCTTCCTTCGAAGCGCCTCTCTCGTTGGCCGCCAGCTCCATCCTGTCGGCCAGGTCCAGGGTGCCTTTCGCACCGAGGCCGTTCAGATAGGCCTCGCTGAAATGCTTGTCCTTGGAATTCTGGTTCATGATGTCGCGGTAGTGCTTCAGCTCCTTCTCGGAAGCATCACCGGAACGGACCTTCTCCGTGAGGTTGAGGGCCTCAACGGCCTCGACGTCGTTGACCGGCTTCGAATTGAATCCGAAAAGCGCCGGGTTGTCGGCCCCCGATGCCTGCAGCAGGGCCACCTTGATGTCGTGATCGTATTCGGTCACGGCCTTGACCGCGTCAGCGATCTTCTGCGTGTAGGAATGCTCCACGTCGGGAAGGTCCGGGTCGTGCTGGATGCTGTACTTCGTCCGGGCGTCGACCTTGCTGAAGTCATAGCTCGCGACGCCTTGGTCCGAGACCTTCATGCCGGCTTCCTTGGCCTCCGCGACAGCGGACTTGACCCGTCCGATCAGCTCGGTGAGCTGGCCGTGGGCGTCACGAAGGAGCGACTCCAGGGCTCGTGCCTCTTTTTGCGCGGCGTCGTACTCACTGCGTGTCAAAGCGAAGTTGGTGGAGGATACGGAGGCGCTCTCGCCCGTCCAGAGCTGCCCCTTGGATATGCTCTGTACATCGTCCTCGTAGAGGTCTTCGAGCGTCTTGAATTTGCCCGCCATTGTTTTCCAGCCGTCCGCCGCCGTGGTGAGTGCGGACAGCTTTATATGCATGGTCTCGTCGTACGTTGGCATCGTTCCCCCTAGATACCCGACACTTTGGACTTCACCGAGTTGAAACCGGCCTCGGTTTCCAGGTCGTTGTTACTGAAAAGAACTGCCGTGTTCCGGAGTGCCGACTTCTCCTGGCCCAGGCGCCCCATCAGCCGCTTGACCTGCTCGTCCCAGTGGGCGTGGGCCTTCTCGAGCCCGGCGGCCGTCTCCCAGCCCTTGAACTCGGCGACGGCTCCGCGGACGGATTCGTCGGCGGCGTCGGCCGCAGTCCTGGTGCCGGGCTCGAGGTTTTTCTCGATGCTGTTCGCCGCCTTCTTCTTCTTGGCGGGCGTGGTCGCCAGGTCCGGTGAGGTGCTGCTGCCCAGCAAGGGCGGCTGCGTCGTGGCCCCTTGGTCGGCGGGGAGCTGGTTCAACTGCATCTGCGACGAGTGACGCTCGATCACCTCGCCCTTCTGCTGAGCCCACTCTTCCTCGAACGACATGGGTCCCCCTGGCTGCTTTCACTCATTGCCGGACTGTTCGGTGTGATCACCCTACCGAGTGGTCCACGCCCGGAGCCTCGGCGGCATTGCACCTGTAACCAACTCCATTCGGGCCGTATTTGCTGCCTGTAGTCCCCTCTGGGGTCATTTACGGCAACCGTCTTCTGTGATGCGAATCCTCGGGCACCGGCGGAACGGCCGCTCGAGCCTCGGGTGACCGGAGCCGCGGCAGCTTAAGATGCTGGGCATGCACTTCCACCAGATCTACGGCTGACACGGACGGGGCAGCGTCCCCGTTCCCCGTACCGCGTACCCGTGCGCGCCCCA
Organism: Streptomyces sp. NBC_00353; assembly: GCF_036108815.1. Lineage (NCBI taxonomy): Bacteria > Bacillati > Actinomycetota > Actinomycetes > Kitasatosporales > Streptomycetaceae > Streptomyces > Streptomyces sp. NBC_00353. The sequence goes on from NZ_CP107985.1 coordinate 7,700,838, forward strand.
GGAAGTTCTGCAGGGCTGCGGCGCACCGGTCCGGTGTGTCCTCTTCGCCGTAGACCTGAAACGAGTGATCTTCCATGTCCCCTCGCCGTACCCACATCGCGATGGTCGGCATCCCCGCCGTCAGTCACGTCCTGCCGAGCCTCGAGATCGTGCGTGAGTTGGTGGCTCGCGGTCATCGGGTGACGTACGCCAACGACCCCGCGGTGGCCGGCCTGATCACGGCCACCGGCGCCGAATTCGTCCCGTACGGTTCGGTCCTGCCGGTCGCCGACAACGACTGGCCGGACGACCCGATCGCCGCGATGGACATCTTCCTCGACGACGCCGTCCAGGCGCTGCCGCAGCTGCGCGCCGCGTACGACCAGGACAGGGCGGATCTGTACCTGTACGACATCGGCGCCTACGCCGCACGAGCCCTCGCCGAGTCACAGGGCCGGTCCGTCCTTCAGCTCTCCCCGACCTTCGTTGCCTGGGACGGCTACGACGAGGACATGGCCGCACAGTTGTGGAGGCTGCCGGGCGCCGACGCGTACCGGGCGAAGTTCGCACAGTGGCTCGCCGTGTCGGGGGCGTCCACCACGGACGTGGACGCCTTCTCCGGCCGGCCTGCGAGGGCCCTGGCGATGATCCCGAGGGCCATGCAACCGCACGCCGGCCAGGTCGACACCGACGTGGTGACGTTCGTCGGCCCGTGCTTCGGCTCCCGCGCGGACCGGGACACCTGGACACGGCCGGCCGGTGCCGAGAACGTCCTGCTGATCTCGCTGGGCTCGGCGTACACGAACCAGCCGGAGTTCTACCGCCAGTGCCTGGCCGCCTACGGCAACCTGGCCGGCTGGCACGTCGTACTCCAGATCGGGAAACACACGGACCCGGACGAACTCGGTGACATCCCGGCCAACGTCGAGGTGCTCTCGTGGGTGCCTCAGCTGACGGTCCTGGAGCAGGCCGACGCGTTTGTCACCCACGCGGGGATGGGCGGCAGCAGCGAAGGGCTGTACACCGGGGTTCCCATGATCGCTGTCCCGCAGGCCGCCGAGCAGTTCATGAACGCGGACCGGCTCGTCGGCCTGGGCGTGGCCCGCCGCGTCGACACCGCACAGGCCACCGCCGTGGCCCTGCGCACCGCGCTCACCGAACTCGTCGCCGACGAGGATGTCGCCCGGTGCTCGGCGCGGCTCCGCGCCGAAGTGCGGGCCGAGGGCGGCACGGCACGGGCGGCCGGCCTCATCGAGGAGATGCTGGGCTGAGCCCTGCCCTCAGGCAGGGCTCGAGCCACCGGGGGCGGTCGCCGCTCCCTCGGTGTCGTCCGGCGCGCCGACGCAGGGGGCGATGGACAGCGGCTGCAGTGCCTACGCCGACGACCAGCAGCGCCGCCCGTGCGGTGACGGCGTTCCTCACCTCGTCGGCGAAAGTCATGCCCCCGCGGTCCGGGGAGTCCGGCATTCGCGCAGGCGGGGGCGGGTCGAGCGGCGGAGGGGTGGGCGCGCCTTCGATTATCGTACGAATGTTCGAAACTTGGTCTATGGTGGAGAGCGAGGGGGTGGTGAGTACGGATCGGTCCAGGAGGTGCGGGTGCCCGGGTTCACGCATCTGCACACCGTTTCCGGGTTCTCCCTGCGCTATGGGGCCTCGCACCCGGAGCGGCTGGCGGAGCGCGCTGCCGAGCGGGGGATGGATGCCCTCGCGCTGACCGACCGCGACACCCTCGCAGGCACGGTCCGCTTCGCCAAGGCCTGTGACCGGGCCGGGGTGCGGCCGCTCTTCGGAGTGGGGCTCGCGGTGGGGGCGGAGGGTGCGGAGCGCACGCCGGAGGGCGGGCGTACGCAGCGGCCGCGGACCCCGGTCCGTGGCGGCGCCTTCGTCGATGAGTCGGCGCCCCGGGTCACCTTCCTCGCCCGGGACGGCGCACGCGGCTGGGCGGAGCTGTGCCGCCTCGTCACCGCCGCGCATGCCGTGACCGGCGACCTGCGGACCGGTGCCGGGCAGCCCCTGGTCGAGCGGTCCGCGCTGCCCGCCGAAGGGCTCACCGTGCTGCTCGGGCCGGCCTCCGAGGTCGGCAGGGCGCTGGCCGCCGGACGCCCCGACCGGGCCGCCGCGCTGCTCGCGCCCTGGCGGGAGATCTACGGCGACGACCTGCGCCTCGAAGCCGTCCACCACGGGCGTGAAGGCACCGGCCCCGGGTCGCTGCGGCTCGCCGCCCGTACCGTCGGCTTCGCTGCCGAACAAGGGGTACGGGCCGTGCTGACCAATGCCGTCCGGTATGCCGATGCCGGGCAGGGCCCGGTCGCCGATGTGCTCGACGCCGCCCGCAGGCTCGTCCCCGTCGATCCGCGCCGCGCCCCGCTCGACAGCGGTGAGCGCTGGCTCAAGGACGACCGTGCGATGCGGGAGACCGCCGAGCGGATCACTTCCGCCGCCGGACTCGGCCGCGATGCCGGAGCGCGGCTGCTCGCGGAGACCCGGCGCACCGCCGACGCCTGCGTCGTCGACCCCGAACGCGACCTCGGCCTCGGCACCGTCCACTTCCCCGAGCCGCACCTCGTCGGTGCGGGCCGCCGCACCGCCCAGCGCGTACTGGCCTCCCGCGCCGCCGCGGGCATGGTGCTGCGCGGCTACGACCGCAGGCGCGACTACTGGGAGCGGATGCATCACGAGCTGGACATCATCGACTACCACGGCTTCGCCTCCTACTTCCTGACGGTCGCCCAAGTCGTCGATGACGTAAGGGAGATGAAGGTCAGGGTGGCTGCGCGTGGCTCGGGGGCCGGCTCGCTGGTCAACCACCTCCTGGGCATCGCCCACGCCGACCCCGTCGAGCACGGGCTGCTGATGGAGCGCTTTCTCTCCAAGCGCCGCTTCGTCCTGCCCGACATCGACATCGACGTCGAGTCCGCCCGCCGCCTCGACGTCTACCGCGCGATCATCGAACGGTTCGGCGCCGAGCGGGTCGCGACCGTCGCCATGCCCGAGACCTATCGGGTGCGCCATGCCATCCGGGACGTCGGCGCCGCGCTCTCCATGAACCCGGCCGAGACCGACCGGCTCGCCAAGGCCTTCCCGCACATCCGGGCCCGCGACGCCCGCGCGGCCATGGAGGAGCTGCCCGAACTGAGCGAGGTGGCGCGGGAGAAGGGGAAATACGGGCGGTTCTGGGAGCTGGTGGAGGCGCTGGACGCCCTGCCGCGCGGCATCGCCATGCACCCGTGCGGGGTGCTCCTCTCGGACGCCTCGCTGCTGCGCCGTACGCCCGTCATGCCCACCAGCGGCGAAGGCTTCCCGATGGCGCAGTTCGACAAGGACGACGTGGAGGACCTCGGGCTGCTCAAGCTCGATGTGCTGGGCGTACGGATGCAGTCGGCGATGGCGCACGCGGTCATGGAGGTGAAGCGGGCCTCGGGTCAGGAGGTCGACCTGGACGCCGTGCCGCCCGGCGACCCGGAGACGTACCGGCTGATCAGGACCGCCGAGACGCTGGGCTGCTTCCAGATCGAATCGCCGGGCCAGCGCGATCTGGTCGGCAGGCTGCAGCCCGCCACCTTCCACGATCTGGTGGTCGACATCTCGCTGTTCCGGCCGGGGCCGGTCGCCGCCGACATGGTGCGTCCGTTCATCGAGGCCCGGCACGGCCGGGCGCCCGTCCGCTACCCCCACCCCGACCTGGAGGGACCGCTGCGCGAGACATACGGCGTGGTCGTCTTCCACGAGCAGATCATCGAGATGGTCGACATCATGACCGGCTGCGGCCGGGACGAGGCCGACCGGGTGCGGCGCGGGCTCTCCGACCCCGAGCTGCAGGGCCGGATCAAGGACGGGTTCGCGCAGCGGGCGGCGGAGAAGGGCTACAGCACCGAAGTGATCGCCCGGACCTGGGAGATCATCGAGGCGTTCGGCTCGTACGGCTTCTGCAAGGCGCACGCGGTCGCCTTCGCCGTACCGACGTACCAGTCGGCGTGGCTCAAGGCGCACCACCCGGCGGCTTTTTACGCCGGGCTGCTCACCCATGACCCGGGGATGTACCCGAAGCGGCTGCTGCTCGCGGACGCACGGCGGCGCGGTGTGCCGGTGCTGCCGCTGGATGTGAACCGGTCGGCGGCCGCCCATCGAATCGAACTGGTGTCCGGTAAGGAGGAGGGTTCCCAGGTGTGGGGGCTGCGGCTGGCGCTCTCGGACGTCCATGGCATCAGCAAGGCCGAGGTCGCCCGGATCGAGGCCGGGCAGCCCTACACCTCGCTGCTGGACTTCTGGCAGCGGGCCCGGCCGGGCAAGCCGGCCGCCGAACGACTGGCCCAGGTCGGCGCGTTGGACGCTTTCGGTGCCAACCGCCGTGATCTGCTGCTGCATCTCTCCGAGCTCCACCGCGCCCAGCGGGGAACCGGGGCGAGGTCCGGATCCGGTGGCGCGCAACTCCCGCTCGACGACGGCCGGAAGACCGGCTCCGTCGGCCTGCCCGACCTCAATGACGCGGAACGCCTCAGTGCCGAGCTCGGCGTTCTGAGCATGGACGTCTCCCGCCATCTGATGGGTGATCACCACGCGTTCCTGAAGGAGCTCGGTGCGGTCTCCGCCAAACGGCTGCGCGAGGCGCGGCACGGGGAGACCGTGCTGGTCGCGGGCGCCAAGGCGGCCACTCAGACCCCGCCGATCCGGTCCGGCCGCCGGGTCATCTTCACCACCCTGGACGACGGTACGGGCCTGGTCGACCTGGCCTTCTTCGACGACAGTCACGCCGCCTGCGCGCACACCGTCTTCCACTCCTGGCTGCTGCTCGTGCGTGGAGTGGTGCAGCGGCGCGGGCCGCAGAGTCTCAGCGTGGTCGGCGAGGCCGCCTGGAACCTGGCGGAACTGGCCGAACTGCGGCGTACCGGCGGACTCGAAGCGGTCGCGGCCCGGCTGGCGGAGGACGCCGCAGCGGAGGAGGAGCCCCCGGGCGACCGGGTGGCCGACAACGGCCGCCGCATCCACCTGCCGACCGGATACGAGATGAACCCCTGGTCCGACCTCCAGCCGCCCGGCGAAGGCGTCGCCACCGGAAGGAAGCTGTGGCACCAGTCCCCGGGGAGTGCGGGATGAGCGACACGTACGAGGAGCCGGGGATCCTGTACCTGCGGTTCCGCAAGGTCGGCGGTGGCCTTCCGGACAGTGCCGGTTACGCCGGGCTGCTCGCTCTCCTCGGCGCATTCACCCCGGTCGTCGAGGCGGCGCCGCCGGACGGGGCGCTCGCCGATGTGCGCGGTGCGCTGCGCTACTTCGGGCGGGACGCGGCAGGGCTGGCGGCGGTGATCCGGGTCCGTGCGCTCGCCCTGCACGGGGTGGACTGCGCGATCGGGGCGGCCGAGAACCCGATGCTGGCCCGGATGGCGGCGCGGCGGGCCGCGCCCGGGGCGACTTCTGTGGTGCCCGGCGGCGGGGGCGCCGCATTCCTCGCGGCCGAGCCGGTCGTCGCACTGGACGGTGTCGGGGCGGCGACCGCCCGCACCCTGTGCGGATACGGGCTCGACTCCGTCGGCCGGATCGCGGCGGCTCCGCTCGCCACCCTGCAACGGATCACCGGTGTACGGACCGGGCGCGAACTGTGGGAGCGGGCGCGCGGCATCGACCGTACGAAGGTCGTGCCGAACGCCGCCGCCCGGTCGGTTGCCGCCGAGCGGTCCTTCCCGCGCGACGAGCTGGACCCGGAGCGGCAGCGCCGCGCGCTCATGTCGCTCGCCGAGGAGCTGGGGGCCCGGATGCGCGGGGACGGCCAGGTGTGCCGGGCGCTCGCGGTCTCCGTGCGCTACGCCGACCGGACCGGCTACTCGACGCTGACCCGCAGCCGTACGCTCCGTGAGCCCACCGCCCACTCCGCGGCGCTCACCGGACTCGCCTACCGGATCCATGACTCGTTCGGGCTGCAGCGGGCCCGGGTGCGGGGGATCGGGCTGCGCGCCGAGGGGCTCACGGACCGCGAACGGGCCGCCCATCAGCTGTCGTTCGACCCGGTGGACGAGCGGGCGCGGCGGATCGAGGCGGTGGCGGACCGGCTGCGGGCCAGGTTCGGTCCGCAGGCCGTGATGCCGGGCCGACTCGCTGCCTGACCTGCCGTCATGTCGATCGACCTGGATCTTGGGTGATGCTGCGTCAGTTTTTACCGACGCGTAACTTCCCCCGCTACCTTACTCGCGCGTAATTTGGCATGAGCACATAGAACGTCGGTACAGAACTTGTGGTCCGGGCCGCAGGGCGCAGTGACATCGCAACTCCCTTGAGCCGCAAGGAGACCACACGATGCTGCCCTGGACACGTGCACCGCGCACCCCACGTGCGCGGAGAGGACTCGCCGCACTGCTCCTCGCCGTCGCAGCGGTCGCCACCCCCACGGCGACCGCCACCGCAGCCACCCCCGCCACAGCCACCTCCCGTGGCTGGAACGACTACTCCTGCAAACCCTCCGCAGCCCACCCCCGCCCCGTCGTCCTGGTCCACGGAACCTTCGGGAACTCGGTCGACAACTGGCTCGTCCTCGCCCCGTACCTGGTCGGCCGGGGCTACTGCGTCTACTCGCTCGACTACGGGCAGCTGCCCGGCGTGCCGTTCTTCAACGGCCTCGGCCCGATCGACAAATCGGCCGGCCAGCTCGACACCTTCGTCGACAAGGTGCTCGCCGCCACCGGAGCATCCAAGGCAGACATCGTCGGTCACTCCCAGGGCGGCATGATGCCCAACTACTACCTGAAGTTCCTCGGTGGCGCCGCCAAGGTGAACGCCCTGATCGGACTCGCCCCCGACAACCACGGCACCACCCTCCTCGGGCTGACCAACCTGCTGCCGTACTTCCCGGGCGCCGAGGACCTGCTGAACGCCCACACGCCCGGCCTCGCCGACCAGATGGCCGGATCCCCCTTCATCACCAAGCTCAACGCGGGCGGCGACACCGTGCCCGGCGTGCGGTACACGGTCATCGCGACCAGGTACGACGAGGTGGTGACCCCGTACCGCACGCAGTACCTGGACGGGCCGAACGTACGCAACGTCCTGCTCCAGGACCTGTGCCCGGTCGACCTGTCCGAGCATGTGGCGATCGGGACCGTGGACCTGATCGCCTACCACGAGGTGGCGAACGCCCTGGACCCGGCGCACGCCACCCCGACCACCTGCGCCTCCGTCCTCGGCTAGGCCAGGCCCGAACCGCCTCTCAGTGTCCGCGTCGGGCCGCACCGCCGGCCCGGCGACGGACCGAGGCGAACAGGGCGGCCGCGCCGAAGGCGAGCGCGGCCGCTCCGCCGACCGCAAGGTACGGGGTACTGCCGTCGCCCCCCGTCTCGGCGAGGCTCTCGCCCGCCGGGGCGGGACCGGTGGCGCTGTCCGGCTCGGGTGCGTTCGCCTCGGACGGGCCGGCCGAAGCCTCGGCGGCCGGAGCCGCCTGGGTGACCTTCGCGCCCGTACCGGCGTCGTCGTCACCATGACCGCCGTGCTCCACGGACGACTTGTCGGCGCCCCCGGCGATCTCCTGCTCGGACGGCGCGGACGCGGTCGGCGCAGGGACCGCGCCCACCGAACCACTGCCACCGCCGTCGGCGCCCCCGAAGACCACATCGGAACAGGCGTAGAACGCCTCGGGGGAGTCCGAGCGCTGCCAGACGGTGTAGATCAGCTGCCGTCCCGAACGCTTCGGCACGGTCCCGTCGAACACATACGATCCGTTCTCCAGCTTCGGCTCGGTGGCCGTGGCGAACGGCTCGGACTCCAGGTCCGACCACTTCAGGGGCTTCGTCGGGTCGTAACCGGCCTTGGTGAGATACAGCTCGAACGAGCCCTTGTGCGGCGCGGTGGCGCGGAAGCGGAAGGTGTGGCTGCCGGCCGCCATCTTGGTCGACGGCCAGTCGGCGCGCGGCAGATCGAGCCCCTTGAACTTGTCGTTGCCGGCGCTGCACAGCTTGCCGTCCGGGATCAACTGCCGGTGATTTCCTGCCGCATTGGCGATGTTGACCCCGTTCCAGTCGTACAGCGCCTGTGTCCCGCCCGCCGCGACCGCGGCCACGCACGCCGCCGACTTCGGATGTTCGGGCCCCTCCGCGAAGCAGGCGGAGACCCGGCTGACCGGATCCGTCAGCGAGCCATGTGCGGCGGCCGGAGCCGCGGACAGACCGGTCAGCGCGAGCGGTGCCGCACCGAGCGCGACGATTGCGGCGGCCTTGCGGCGAGCGGTCCTGATCACGGTCATGGCGCGTCTCTCCTTCGGCGGTTCACGTCTGCGTCGAGGAGAAGCTAGCCGCCCGCCGGCCCGGAAACGGCTGCTGGAAGGGGTGCTCGGCGATCTTTATGGCGGGCTTAAGGAGCGTCTAAGAGGGGGCTCAGGAAAGTCCACCGGTGGGCCTCTGTGAGCAGCCTTGATGCGGCATGGGCTGTCCGTCGTTGTCCGGGGAAGACCGTCTGATGTCGTGCTGGGTGGCTCCCAATCTGGCTCCCAGGAGCCATCCAGCGGCCCAGACTTCCCTGAGAGCCACGTACCCGCCATCGGCGTCGAGCACTGAGGGCACCCGGCACCCCGTTGTTCCGGATGCCCTCTTGCGACGCTCACCGGGCCGTCTCAGTCGGTGAGGAACCTCCGCACGGTGATGCCAAGTGTGGCTGTGCCCAGGAACGCAGCGCCCCCTGCGCCGAGAGCCCCGGAGACCTGTGTGCCGGTGCTCCAGAAGAGACCGGTCGCAGCGAAGCCGATCGCCAGGGCGCCGACCATGATGATCGCTGCCCACAGGCCACGCTGAGACGTGTCGTCGTTGCGCATATGCATCCAATCTCCTTCATAACGGTCGTTAGAGGGAGGTTCCCCCGCCTCTGAAATAGAGGCTGACAGGAGCAAAAGACCAGGTCAAACGGCACGAGTTGCCATTGTGAAGGACCTTAAGGCCCTTTATGGCGGCGTTTAATGGATGATGTGACGGGTTGACTCTGCCTCTACGCTGTAGCGCTTTGACTGTCGTGCCGGAAGGCTATAAGGAAGAACAGCACTGACCCCAGTGACTCCAGGACCCCCGCACCCCTGTTTCTCCTGCAGGAAGGCAAAAGATCATGGAAATGGATGAGTCGTACGCTGCGGCGGTGCGCGAATTGCGGATGGTGGCGAGCAGGTCACAACGGACGGGAAACGTGCCCTTCCCACCTGACTTTGTCATCGCCAAGGAAGGGCAAGACCGTCGCGCGCCACTGGCTCGGATGATCCAGGGGGGTCAGGGCGGTTCCGTGCGGCTGAGCCTCTACCTGTGCATCACGATGATGGCGACGAAAGAACCCTTCAACCTCAGGAAGCCGCCAACGCCGAAGGGGTGGGCGCGGATGCTGAACCTTGATCCACGGACTGGCGATCGTCGCGTGCAGCGCAACCTGAAGTGGCTTGCTGAGAACGATTTCATCAAGTTGGAGCCACGCTGGGGAGGCCCCGCAGAGATTAGGTTGTTGAGCGCTGCCGGCGACGGGCGTGAGTACATCCGCCCCATCGAACAAAAGCAGAACCGTGGTCGGTATGTCGGGGTTCCGGCAGAGTTCTGGACGCAGGGCTGGATCTTGGAGCTGTCGACGACAGCCGTAGCTCTCCTGCTCGTCCTCAGAGAGGCATTGGGCAGGCAAGAGGAGCCGCAGTACATTCCGACGGATAGGCAGCGGCGCTACGGCCTCTCCTCGGACACGTGGACCAAGGCCAACAAAGAGCTGCAGCGTCACGGACTGCTGACGGTCGCTCGGGAGGTCCAGGGGAGCACGTACGACTATGACAGGTGGAGGAATGCCTACCTGCTGGATTTCGATCGCCTGATGGAACCTCCTGAGGTCCCGTGACCTAGCGGTAGTCCCGTCCACTGCGGTCGTCCATGCGCAGGCGACGCGCTTGGGCGAAGAAGCTCCAGTCACTTGCGGCCGGCAGCTCACAGCTGGCCGCGGTACCCGTCGTTTGCGTCGTCGGTCCATGCAGACCAGACCTCAGGAACTCCCTGGCCTGGGGTGGGCTTGCACCGACTGCACAGCAGCCTCGGCTACCGCAGCCCTGCCGACTACGAGACCGCACTCGCAACCTTCCCACCACACCAAGGGTGTCCGTCAAAGCGGAACAAGCTCAACCGTCTCCTTGTCCTCATCTGACGACTATCGTCCCCACATGAACTGGGGAGACGTATCTAGCTGGGCGGCTCTGGTGGTGGCCATAGCGGCGGCCATCGTGAGCTTCAGAGCCTTGAAACACAGCAAGGATTCTGCGGCTGAAGCCAAGCGATCCGCGGACGCGGCTGAGCGCTCGGCAGCAGCCGATGAGGCAGTACTTGCCGAGGCGCGGCGGGAAGCAGAGGAGCGGCGCGTAGCTGAAGCCGAAGCATCGCGGCCCAGGCCGGAACTGCGGGTGGAGACGGCCGCTTCCACCCCTGAGATGGGAGTGAGAGGTAACTCGCGCCGTTACATCTTGCGGAATGCCGGAACAGGCCCTGCGGAGAACGTAACCGCTGTTCACGCTAGGGAGGCTGGGCGATTCCGAAACATGCCCTCCGGCGTGACGCTCCGCCCAGGTGAAGGGCACGAGTTCCGCATACTGAGGCTCGCAGGGCAGGCTCCTCCCTCCACGATCCACATAAGTTGGGACGGGCAGGACGACGCAGTTGCCTTGCCTCTGCCGCAATGACAGGTCTCTCGCCCTGGACTCCTCGCTCGGGGTACACAACCCCTTGATGAAGTAGGGAAAGTTCTACCGTGCTCGTACAGTGACGGCCTTCAAAGCGTAAAGCGTCCATGCAAGCCTGTGACTTGGACGTACAGGCCCGGCCTACTCGCCATGCTTGCGTCCTGGCCGCAGCTTGGCCGAGCGTACCTGTCGGCGACCCCTTCGTCCCGAACGCGATCACGGACTCAAGTGGCCTTGTGTGCCTGCTGTTTGACCAGGGCTGGCGCGCAAGGATCTGTCTGTAGTCGTCCATGGGAGTACGAGGAAGGCTGCTGTCTTTGGCCCCCCGTTTGGCCCCCTGAGCCGGCCAGAGCCAGGTGGGCCTACACCCGCTTTAGGAGTTCGATCGCTAGATCAGGCGAGCTCGCGGAACGGGCTCTCGTAGTTGCCCGGCAGTCCATCTGAGATCGCCGCTGGCCGTTCTCGTTCGACGCCGTTGATGTCAGTTGGTGATGTCAGCCAGCCGTTGCCGAGAGCGGCGGATCCCGCCGGTCACTCAAGCGGAACGCGAGCGACAGGGAGCTGCTCGTTGTGCTGCCACGTGAACGTTCGGTCCGGTTCGAGGCGGGCTTCTCCCCAGTGAATAGCGTGGATGCCGTTCTCCGCATCGGCGGTGAAGAAGATGCAGACCAGCTTCGCGGAAGCCCCAACTCTTCGAACGCTTCGTGCAGGCCCAGGTACTCATCCGTCGCCAGGCCGTCATCGAGGTCGAATAGCCCTTCTGGCGGCTGGGGCCCGTGAGCCCGGAACAGCCGACGCCGTGTGGGTGACGCGTTTGAAGGCAACCGAGCACGATCAAGCGGCCTCGGTCTGTCTGCGTACCGGAAGGGGAAGAAGGCGTGATCGTTGATCACTGCGTACTCGTACCCGCGCACCTCCCGTACAGCCTCCTCCAGCTCCCGAGCCGTCTGCGCCAGGTGCTCGCGCACCAATCCGGCGAGGGCCACACCGTAGGGGCTGCGCTTCTTCAGCCCCACCGCAAGGTGTGCGGCATGCGCCTTCGCGTGCGCACTGGCCAGTTGCATCGGCATGGCTGCCGCCAGTGCGCCGGCATGCCGCCCGAACTTCTCGATCGCCCAAGCTGATGGCGCTATTGGTTCTTCACCCGACACGGACATGCAGCGTCCCCTCCGCCCGATCGCCCCGCCTCTCAACTGTGTGACACGTACATAAAGCGCGCACAAGGGAGCGATCCGGCCACGACATGGGTACATGAACCGGTCCTCAGAACAGCCACAACTGATCACCGACTGCCGTGACCTGCGGCCTTCCACTCGATCACCGCTCTGACCTGCGGCGCAGCCGTCGCCAGTTGTCAGCGCTGGTCACCAACGAGCGCCCTTCCACGGCCCCAGGACGGCCCGGGAGGGCGCTCGACTTCGTCTCACCGAAGAAGCCATGGCGCCGACGGCGTGGCGTGGCACGGGCTGTGAACCGACCACATGCTGCGCCTCTGACCGACGCTCGGAAAGTACATGCATGGCTACACAAGGGGAGTTCATACTGATGATCCCCTACTGGAGTGACCATGGACCTGAGTGCCGAAGTCTACGCATGCTGCGAAATCCCTTGGGCTGCAACGACTGTGGAAGAGAATTACTTTGCCGTTGAAGTCAATACGCATTTCGGTGACGCGCCAGTAAGTGCAATGGTTGTCATGGTGACCATGGCCACTGGAGACGGATTTGGCGTAGGGCTGAACCCGAGGGCGTATGAGGGGACGGTAGAGCTCTTCGAAGAGGAGATGCCAGATTGGATGCCCAAGGTTGGATTTTGCGATGCAGATGCCCAACCTCCAAAGACGAGTGTTTCTCTAAAATTCTTGCTACCGGATTGGAGTGGCCTCTACGTCGCCGATGAGAATGGACAGCCGGTAAAAAATCCTCCCGCGTTCCAGGATCTGTACGACTGTATCCTGTTTTCCATCAACCAAGCCATCTATAGCATCGTGGAGGACGAGTCGGTCAGGGTTGGCCCGCTCTGTCACGGCGATCTAATTGGCGACGGGATTATTCGCATCAACCCCGCCATCTCTAACGAGCCGTTTTATGTCAAGCTACCCGCGACGACGCCTCTCGGAGCGTTCAATTCGGGAAAGTCAGGGTACGAGCCTGACCCCAACGGCGGCTTGGAGATGCCTCAGTATCCGCTGAGTTCGGCAGAACCTGTCCGAAGGCTCTTCTCCTGGATGCGTCGTTCGGTACTGAGGGCTCAGCGCAAGGAGTGGGCCGAGGCGATCGTCGCGCAGCAGGCATCCCTTGAGGATTGGATGCACTACCTGATGTGCGGGATCGCCGCAGACCACGGATTCACTAGCTCAGAGTTTTCGGCGGCTGGGTTTGAAGAAAAGAATGCCGCAGAGACGTTCGGTATCCTAGCGTCTCACCTTGGAGGGAATTCTGAAACGGCATCTAAAGCGCAAAAGAAGGTTTGGAAGAACCGTAATGCGGTTGTTCATCGGGGAGAGCGCGCGACTGAGTTGCTATATGAAGAAGCTTATACTTCCGCAATGTTCGTGCAGAAGTGGGCACGGGACAGGCTACTCATTCCCGATGTTGCCAGGCGTCATCCGATCACTTCATGGATAATTCACCACGATGATGCACCCCTGTCGGAGCGGGCTCGCGCTGGGGTTGCTGAGTTGCTGAGGCCCGGTGACCTCGTATCCCTTCCTGCGGTCAATGATGGTCGCTCCTTGACCGATTTTCCGGCGCGTAATCTTTCTCGCCCTTCCGACTGTTGGGGAAAGGGTGTCAAAGTGCCCCGTCCGTTCTGATTGGGTAACAGGTCGGCGGAGCGGCTTTGGGCTGGAGCTGCTTTGGGGCGAGTGATCATGGCCCGTTAAGCTGATGGCGAGTCGGGCAGTCTGTGGACCTGCCCGTTAAAGCACGACGTTGGGCCATGATCTTAGAGGCTCGCCCCAAAGTGGCTGCCTAAAGCCGTGGAGCCGACCGCCCCAGCCATAGAGGGTGTTCCCTGACCTTCGCCCGCATGCACGCAGCGGGCCGCCGGGCCCGGCCAGCCGGGGCGCAGACAGGAGGCAGGCCGGGCCGCTGAGGCGGCCCGTGCCCGCGCCGTGCGCGGGCCTTGACTGAGGGCCGGGCCGGGTCTCAATGCTGGCTTCCTGGACGCAGGTTGGACGAACGCACCTACCGACGACCTCTTCTTCCCGAATAAGGTCCCGGGCCGCGTCCGAACCTGGTCCTGATTTATGCAGGTCAGGCCCTTGGTATGGCTTGGCCTCCGTGGGTTCTGGAGTCGTAGTCGGAGAAGATCTTCTCCCAGATTTCTCCCAGCCGCGGAGCGTTCCCGGGCCGAGAGGCGGCGCGTCGGCAGATTTACAGAGGGCTCCCCTTAACCCCTCTCACCTGCAGCTTCTCCATCGCTAGACACTCCTGGGGCACACCTGGGGGAAGGTGCCCGGAGAACACCGCTTTAGGAGTTCCTTCCGGCGGTCCAAGGGCCGGGTATGCGGCTCGCTAGCGTCCTGCGCAGCGTCCGGCATCGACTTTCCTGGTACGGCAGGGTGCACCCGTGTTGCCGTCAAAGACTGCAGTCAGACCAGCGGTCTCGATGTCCTCCGGCGACAGAGTTCTTCAGGTGGTCACGTCACCTGAATGGCTGCCGCGATTCCCGACCATTCCGATCACGTGCCCGAGGGTCGTGGCACCCCGCTCCGATGCTGCCCGAGCGCGGTCCCGTAGCGGGCGGCGGTCAACGGCGCATCCCGTCCGCCGACACATGATGTGACGTCAGTCTGTATTTGGCGAAGGGCTACTGAGTTCACGTCAGGCATTCATCTGACAGCCTCAAAGGCAGGTTCGGCAGCCGTGTGGCGGCGCCGCGAACTGGGTCGCTTCTCTACCGCCCTCGGGAGACATCCGCCGAGGTGTCACACACCCACACGACGGCAGTCACTGTCTGTGCATGAACGAGCACTCTTAGGCTGATCTAGGTACGTTCATAGAGGGTTCTGATCGATCACCCCAGTCCACGCCGGATTGCCCAAGGGGTCCCACCCCAGCTGCATGAATGTCTTCGGTGCCGTTGGGGCCGATCTCAGGCAACCAATGGGCTGCGAAGTCCTTCCGGCACATCCAGTCACACAGGAGGTACGTCATGAGCGCTTTCTCGATCTTCAACGGCCGCGGTGGCCGAGGTGGTGGCCGTGGCGGCTACGGCGGACGTGGCGGTTACGGCGGACGTGGCGGTTACGGCGGACGTGGCGGCCGTGGCGGACGTGGCGGCCGTGGCGGCTACGGCGGACGTGGCGGTTACGGCGGCGGCTATGGCGGCGGCTACGGCGGCGGCTACGGCGGCGGCTACGGCGGCGGCTACTAAGCATCGCCGCCTCACCCGAGGATCGTCATCGGGGGGGCGACGGCGCGTCCCGTCCGTCGCCCCCCTTCCGCCGCATGCCCCCACCCGGCTCCCTCCCCGAGAAGAGGTGACCCTGCTTGGCGGACGCGACACACGCCGACTCGGCTCACATCAAGCCCGTGGCCCCGGCGGCCGAGGACAGTCCAGTGCCCCTTGCGGCGGCCGTGTCTTCGGCCGACGCGTTCCGCCGCTTCTGGCCGTGGGCACGCCCCGACCGGTACCGGCTCGCCGCGAGTGCCGTCCTTCTCATCGCGGGGTCCGCGGGTGAAGTCGCTTCGGTGTGGCTCTTCAAGAACCTGGTCGACCAAGTCCTGATCCCCCACCGGTTCACAGCGTTCCTGCCGCTGGCCGGACTCATGGCCGCCGTGGCTGTGGTCGCGGCGCACCACGGCATCCGCTTCGACCATTCGCAGGAAGCGAGCGATCTTCCACAACGCGCTCGGCTACGCGGTCGACGCCGGGCTTCTGCCCCAGAACCCTCCCGCCCAGGTCCAGTGGAAGGCACCTGAGCAGGTGGAAGAGGAGCTGGACCCCGCGACGGTGCCTGACCCTCGACAGGCGCTCGCGCTGCTCGATGAAGTAGAGAAAGTTCTACCGCGCTCGCTGACACCGAAGGTGAGCCGCTGTGGGCGAGTTGTTCACACCACCCCCAACTCGGTGTCGGGCCGGCAGTGGATGCAGGCCCGGATCCCGTCGGCGAGGGCGGCGAGGGCCCGCTCGCGAGTGATGGCGCGGTGGCGCTTCCCCGCGGCGTAGCAGCCGCCGACCCCGATGCTGAGCTCAATGATCCAGTCGGGGGTGGGCGGCCGCCGCTCCTCGCCCTGCTGCCGCTCCTTCTCCCGCTGCTCGACCGCCGCGATGGCCTCGCCGATGCGCTCTACCCACATGGCGTGCCAGGTCCGCAGAGTACGGAGGCGAGGAAGATCCGGCGGCAGGTAGGACACGTGTTCGATTGCAGTTCGGTAGGTGTGGACATTGGGCGCCACCTGATCCGTGGGCGGGTGCAGCCCAGTCATGAGCCTTCGTCCGCTCGGGTTTCGTGGGCACGCCGGCCACCAAGCAGGTTGCCACCGTGCGCGGTTGTACACCCTTGTTGATGTCAGCTACTGATGGCCGATGGGTCGCGTCACCGACCCCGCACCCGACAGCGCTGTCACCCGAATGGCGCAAGATGACGTGCCACCCACATGGGTGAAGATCAAGCTGAGTACTGTCCCACCCGAGGCAATGCGTGAAAGGGGAACCAAATGCGCATTCGACGAATCCTCGCCGCCGTCATCGCCACGGCAGCCCTCGCCGGACTCGGCCTCGCAGGCGCCGCCACCGCCACCGCCGCCACCGCCACCGCCGCCACCGCCACCAGCCCCGCCGAAAGCCCCACCCCGGGTGAGTGCGAGAAGGGCGGCGGAACGGTCGATCGGGCGACCAACACCTGCAGGGGCGGTACGTTCGACGGGCAGATGGTCGACTAAGCCCCACTAGGCGCCCCACAGCCACGCGCTGCGGGGCGCTCCGGCGCGAGCGTAGCCGGGAGAGTCGCAGGGACCATGCCGACCCGTCGGGCACGCTGGGTCCGAGTCGACCCGAAAACACGTGGCGGGTGGGAACTCCTCATCTCGGCTGCCAGCTCGCGGCTCGTCATGATGGGCGAAGGGACGGACTGGCGCTCGCCTTCGAGGGCGCGCTCGCCCATGATGAGCGCCTGTTTCAAGGCGAGTGCAGTACTGAGAGGGTCTACCGCAAGCAACTACGCCCCGTGATCTCTGAAGGCGCCGAAGCCATGGGCAACATCTTCAGTGCCGAGTCTGACGACGACTGACAGTGCACCGGAAACCTCTGATGGAGGCGCCATGGCTCCCACTTTGGCTCCCCGCCCGCCGCGTGCGCTTCTTAGCAGGCCCCTGACCTGCGTTGGAGGGACTGAGATGCTCGTGAAGACTGTTGTGGCGGGCTTAAGGAGCGTCTAAGAAGTGGCTCAGGAAACTCCACCGTGGGCCTCTGTCAGGGGCCTTGATGCGGCTGGGCCGTCCCGTCCGTGGTCGTCCGGGGGGAGCGCCTGATGTCGTGCTGGGTGGGTCGTCACCGCCACGGCCGACGTCAACGACGTCACGCAGATTCTGCCCCTGGTCGACGACATCCCGCCCGCCGTCCAGCAGATCCGGCGGACCACGCCGTCGACCCGACGCGTTGCTCCGTGACAAGGGGCTACGACAGGAACCCCGACTGGTGTGAGTTGCGCAAGCGCCGCATCCTGCCGGTGATCACCTGCAAGGGCGCCCCGAACATCAAGGGCCTGGGCAAGCTCTGTTACTGCAGGCAGCGTCGGCTGTGGCAGTGGTCGTACTTGGCGCATCGGGCGCATCCGCACTGACAGAAGAGCCGGCACGCGCGCGTAGTTTCTCGGCCCTGCCCGCCTTGCTACTCACAACCCCTTTCACCACCGTGAGCGGTCGGTCTGCTGATCGACTGTGTCGGTGGTGGCTGGGACGATCGGCGCATGACGACGATCGACTGGGACTCCGCCGCCGACTCCTTCGACGAGGAGCCCGACCACGGACTGCTCGATCCGGTGGTCCGGCACGCATGGGCGCAGCGGCTGGAGAGCTGGCTGCCCGGCGAGCGCTCCGACGTGCTCGACCTGGGATGCGGCACCGGAAGTCTGGCCCTGCTCGTCACCGGGCAGGGGCACCGCGTCACCGCCGTCGACCGGTCGCCGCGCATGGTCGAGCAGGCGCGGGCCAAGCTCGTCGGGACGGGTGCCGAGGTGCTGGTCGGGGATGCGGCCCGACCGCCCGTCGGGAAGCAGCAGTTCGACGTGATCATGGTCCGTCATGTGGTGTGGCTGCTGCCCGACCCCGCGGCGGCCCTGCGCCACTGGTTCGGACTGCTGCGGCCCGGCGGGCGGCTGCTGATGATCGAAGGGGTGTGGGGCGGGGTGGGTCTCTCCGCCGAGCAGCTGACCGGGCTCCTCGCCCCGCTCACCGAGCGCATCCACCACGAGCGGCTCTCCGACGACCCGGACCTGTGGGGCAAGCACGTTGACGACGACCGCTACGCCCTGCTGGCGCGCGCCGAACCGCCGTACCGGCACACCGAGATCGTCGATGTGCATCTGATCCTCCGTCGCGGCCCCGACGTCCTGCTCGCCCGCCGCGCCCGTACGGGATATGCGGACGGGCTGTTCAACGGCCCGTCCGGACACGTGGAGGACGGCGAGGACGTCCGCGAGGCGATGATCCGCGAGGCCGCCGAGGAGATCGGCGTCGAACTGGACCCGGACGAGCTGCGGGTCGCGCTGGTCATGCAGCACCGAGGCCCCGGCGGCGCCCCCCGGACCGGCTGGTTCTTCGAGGCGGAGTACGACCCCGCCCGCCCGCCGTACAACCGTGAACCGGAGAAGTGCTCCGGACTCGCCTGGTTCCCGCTGGACGCCCTGCCCGACGACATCGTCGCGTACTGCCGTGCGGGGCTGGACGGATACCGGGCGGGGGAGCGCTTCCTGATCCACTGGCACGAGGACGGCGACACCGTGGCCTACCAGCCGCACGGCATCCGCCGCGCGGTCCCGCTGCCGTCGGGCGGGGCCCGCACCGGCGGGGTGCACCACATCGAGCTGTGGGTGCCCGACCTGGCGGCGGCCGAGGCGGGATGGGGCTGGCTGCTCGGCGAGCTGGGCCATGTGCCGTACCAGAGCTGGGAGCGCGGCCGCAGCTGGCGGCGCGGCGACAGTTATCTGGTGATCGAGCAGTCGGCCGATCTGACCGCGGGACCGCACGACCGGCTCCGCCCGGGGCTGAACCACCTGGCGTTCCACGTCCGGGACCGGGCCACGCTGGACGCACTGGTGGCGCGGGCCCCGGACCACGGCTGGCGACTGCTGTTCCCGGACCGCCATCCGTACGCGGGCGGCGAGGGGCACTGCGCCGCGTATCTGGAGGACGCGGCGGGGTTCGAGGTGGAGCTGGTGGTGCGTTAGGGGGTGGCGCCGGACGGGCTCGGCGGTGCCAGCAGTCCTGCGAGCCCGCCCGCCAGGGCCAGGCGTTCCAGCTCGTCCAGCGCCCGGCGGGCCGCATCCGCAGCCGCCGGATCGCGTGCGGCCAGGCCGCTCTCCTCGAACTCGTCCTCATCCAGTCGCAGTACGGAGGAGCCGTCCGCCGACACCCACAGGTCGAGATCCAGGTCCTCCACGAGCAGTTCCCCGTCGCGCAGCACGGCGGGCCGGGTGATGTCGCAGTACCAGCCCTTCAGCGTCCCCCCGCCGGTACGGACCTCCTTCACCGCGAACCACCGGTCACGCCAGTAGTGCTCGGTGAAGACATCGCCCGGCTCGAACCGTACGAAGCCGAAGTCGCGCACGCCCGGCGCGGCCCACGGGGCCGTCACCGTCACCCGGATGCCGTCGTCGCGTACGACGTCCGCCGGGTAGCGGATCTTCGTCCGGCCCGCCTTCACCAGAGCGACCTCAACCGAGCTTGCGTACATGCCGTACCTCCGTGGCGCAGATCCTGTAGCCGAACCATGTGTTGATCGCCAGCATCGGGCCGTTGTCCGCGTCGTTGCCGGTGTACGCGTCCGTGTAGCCGGCCGCGCGTGCCCGGTGCAGCGAGTCGTTCTTGGCGAGCTTTGCCAGGCCCTGGTTGCGGTACGCCCTGCGGGTGCCCGTCATCCCCGACCAGTAGCGGGTCAGACCGTCGGTGTTCGCCGCGCTGAACGCCGCGACCTGACCGTCCACCACCGCGACCGAGGTGAGCTCCCGGTCGAGACCGGGGTTGTTCCACGTGTGCTGCAGCCAGTCCTCGTAGTCCGCGAGCTCGGCCGGGGTGTCGCTCGGCTCGTCCGCCGTGGACTCGGCGTCCGCCTCGAACAGCGGCCTCGGGTCGTCGGCGAAGTCGGCGGCCGTGCGCAGCTCCACACCGTTCGGAAGCTTCTGACGGGGCGGCAGGGTGCCGTGGGCCAGGCCGAGATGGAGGAAGTGCGCCGGGCGGCTCGGCGTGTAACCGCGCTTCTCGGCGAAGACCCGGTTCGCCGGTTCGTCGAGCACCCAGGTGTAGACGGCGACGGCCCCCGCACCGGCCAGATACTCCTCGGCGGTGCGCACCAGCAGCGAGCCTGCCCCGCGGCCCGCGCGCTGGGGGAGCGTGTAGGGATTGCAGAAGCCCTGCCCGGGCTCCGGGCTGTCATAGGCGATACCGACCTGCGCGGTGCCGATGATCTCCCCGTCCTCCTCGGCGATCAGCAGCCGGTACCGCTTGTCGGGGTGGGCGGTCGCCTGCTCGAAGACGACCTGCTCGGGCGTGGTCACCATGTACGGGAGTGAGGCTCGCCGCACCCGTACCCAGGCCTCGGCATCGGTGGGCAGGAAGTCGCGCACGATGACTGTCATGCGCCGGACGGTACGCGGCGGTCCGGCCCGGTCGCCTCCGAATTTCCGCCGGTGGGGGAGAATCGGTGTGTGACCTTGAAGATCGCCCTTGATCCGGACGCCGGCACCGCCCCGTACGAGCAACTGCGCACGCAGATCTCCGAACTGGCCCGGTCCGGCGAACTGCCCGTCGGCTACAGACTTCCGACCGTACGCGGCTTCGCCGAGGAGCTCGGCCTCGCCGCGAACACCGTCGCCAAGGCGTACCGGGCGCTGGAGTCGGACGGGGTGATCGAGACCCGCGGGCGCAACGGTACGTTCATCGCCGCCGCGGGCGATACGGCGGACCGCAAGGCGGCAGCGGCGGCGCGGGAGTACGCGGAGCAGGCGAGGCGGCTCGGGCTGTCCCGCGCCCGGGCGGCGTCGCTGGTGGAGGATGCGGTGCGGGTGGCGTACGAGGGGTGACAGGGCGAACCGGAGCCGTCCGGTAGCCGTTCCGACATCGAGAGCCGGACGGGCTTGCAAGATGTCCTGACGCGCCGGACGGGCTCAACGGTTGTGCCCAAGTGCCGGACAGGCCTGATGTCGAGCCTGTCCGGCGATTGAGGAACACACCTCAGAGGTACAGTCCCGCGTCCGCTCCCGCGTCCTGCTTCGGTACCGACGCCGGCCCGGTGCCGCGCCGCAGTGCGTACAGCTCGGCCAGCGTCGCGCCTTCCCGGCCGAGCCCCTCCTCCGTACCCAGCCAGGACACCGCCTCCCGGCGGCTCAGCGGGCCCACCTCGATCCGGGCCAGGCAGCGGCCGGGCCTGACCACCGCCGGGTGGAGCCGTTCCAGGTCCTCATTGGTCGTCACCCCCACCAGCACATTGCGGCCCTGGCCCAGCAGCCCGTCGGTGAGGTTCAGCAGCCGCGACAGTGCCTGACCCGCCGTGTGCTTGGCCTCACCGCGGATCAGTTCGTCGCAGTCCTCCAGGAGCAGCAGCCGCCACCGGCCCTTCGCCGTGCCGTCGTCCTCGCCGATCGCGATGTCCATGAGATAGCCGACGTCGTTGAAGAGCCGCTCCGGATCGAGTACGCAGTCGACCTGGCACCAGTCCCGCCAGGACCGCGCCAGCGTGCGCAGCGCCGATGTCTTGCCGGTGCCGGGTGGGCCGTGCAGCAGGAGCAGCCGGCCCGCGATGTCGTCCGGGGTCACCTTCATCAGCCGGTCCATGGCATCGGCCACCGGTGCCGTGTAGTTGTTGCGCACCTCGTCCCATGTGCCGGCGGCGATCTGCCGGGTGGTGCGGTGCGGGCCCCGGCGCGGGGAGACGTACCAGAAGCCCATCGTCACATTCTCGGGCTGCGGTTCCGGTTCGTCCTGGGCGCCGTCCGTCGCCTGATCGAGGATCTGCTGCGCCAGCTCGGGGGTGGTCGCGGTGACGGTGACGTCGGCGCCGCGGTTCCACCGCGAGATGAGGAGTGTCCAGCCAACGCCCTCGGCGAGTGTGGCGCTGCGGTCGTCGTCGCGGGCGGCGCGCAGCACCTTGGCGGCGGGCGGCAGCAGCGTCGCCCCGGACTTCACCCGGTCGAGGGAGGAACTGTGCGAGTACGGCTGCTCGCCCGTCGCGAAGCGGCCGAGGAACAGCGCGTCGACGACGTCGGCAGGGGAATCGCTGTCGTCGACGGTGAGCCGGATCGGCAGAGCGGCCTCAGGGTTGGCAGACATGGCGCCCATGATCCGGCACGGAGGCACCCGACGCACCCAGGTTTCGCCACCTCCCGTCAACCGGCCCGCACATGGGCCGTTCACTCCGCGGCAGCGGCTTTGTCCGCCGGTGCGAAGGATGCCGGATTCCGGTGTGACGCAACCTCAGGAGGCCGTCAGGAAAGGCTCATCCGATCGACTTGGCATGGACACTTCCGGACCGACGGTGCTGCTGCTACCACTGAGTAGGCAGAGATCCTGTCGGTTCGGTCCAAGGGAGGTTCCATGAAAATGTCCAGACTTGTGGCGTTCTCGTCCTCGCTCCTGCTCGGTGCCGTACTCGCCCTCACAGGGGCAGCCACCGCGAACGCCGCATCGTCCGTCCAGGCCATCGACTATGTTGCCCTCGGCGACTCGTACTCCTCCGGGGTCGGGTCCGGCAGCTATGACAGTGCCAGTGGTGACTGCAAGCGCAGCACCAAGGCCTACCCCAAGCTCTGGGCGAACGCCAACTCGCCCGCGTCGTTCGCCTTCACCGCCTGCTCGGGTGCCCGCACCGATGATGTGACGGCCGGACAGCTCTCCCCGCTCAACTCCTCGACCGACCTCGTCTCGATCTCCATCGGCGGCAATGACGCAGGCTTCGCCGATGTCATGACCACCTGTGTGCTCCAGTCGGAGTCCACCTGCCTCAGTCGGATCGCCACAGCCCGCAGCTACGTCGACACCACCCTGCCCGGCAAGCTCAACTCGGTGTACACCGCGATCAGGTCCAAGGCGCCGTCCGCCCGTGTCGTCGTCCTCGGCTACCCCCGCTTCTACAAGCTCGGCGGCAGCTGCATCGCCGGTCTGAGCGAGACCGAGCGCTCCGCCATCAACAGCGCGTCCGACTACCTCAACGCGGCCACCGCCAAACGTGCGGCTGACTACGGCTTCACTTTCAGCGATGTCGCCGGGAGGTTCACCGGGCACGAGATCTGCTCGGGAAGCGCATGGCTGCACAGCGTCAACTGGCTCAACATCGGTGAGTCGTACCACCCCACCGCCGCCGGACAGTCGGGCGGATACCTGCCCGCCTTCAGCTCGGCCGCCTGACCGGGCGGAGCCCGGGTTCAGTCCTCCGCCGGGTAGGAGGCCCCGTTCGACGGGGTCTCCGTCCGGCAGGTCACCGAGAACTCCACCCCGTTCGAGGTGACCGCGATCGGACTCCTGACCTCCAGCGTGATCGTTCCGTGGTACGTGGTGTCCTGCTGGTACGTCAGTTCCGTGTGCGACACCTGCTTCACGCGCCCGTCACCGGAGCCGAAGGACACCGACTGCCAGCCCGGATCGGAACTCGTACCGTCCTTCAGTACCCACCGGTACTCGACCTCCGCCGGTGTACGCCCCACCGTGACGGTCGCCTCGACCGCAGGCGCCGATGCGTGAGGGGGAGGGCAGCTGCCCTCGTAACTGCCGCGCACCGAGGTGAGATAGACCGTCACTGTCTGCGGCGGCGGCTTGCTCGTACTGCTGTGGCTGCTTCCGCCGTTTCCCGCCTTGCCCGCGGTGTCCCCGTCGTCGGTGGAGCCGCTGCCGCCCTGCGCTCCGGCGGATCCGGGTGCCTCTTGCGCGGCGGGCGTCGTGTGCGGAGCACTGCTGCTGGTCGCACCCGGGCCGCTGCCCGTGGCACCTCCCGTGTCGCCTTCGTCGCCCCGGTCCGCGAGCGTCCAGACGATCCCGCCGATCGCCAGCAGCAGCACCGCCAGGCCCACGGCGAGCAGCGTGACCGCCCGGCGCGGCGGCCCGGCGGGAGCGACTTCGGCCGTCGTGGACGGGTCCGGAGCGGGCGGCGGGGGTACCGGAAGAGACGCCCGGGGCGTGAGGGTGTCGGCCGTCATCGTCGGACCGTACGGATCCGGCGTACCCGCCCCGGTGGCGCGTGGCGCCCCGCCCGCCGCGATGATGCGCAGCTGATGCTCGGCCTGTTCGGCGGAGAGCCGCTCGACGGGATCCTTGCGCAACAGCCCCTCGATGACCGGGGCGAGCGGGCCGGCCCGCCGGGGCGGCGGCAGCTCTTCGTCGACCACCGCCCGGAGGGTGTTCAGCGGTGTGTTCTGACGGAACGGCGAATTGCCCTCGGTCGCGGCGTACAGAAGCACTCCGAGCGACCACAGATCCGACTCGGGCCCCGGCGTGCGCCCCAGTGCGCGTTCCGGTGCGAGGAACTCCGGCGAACCGATCAGCTCACCCGTCATGGTGAGCGCGGACGTCCCCTCGACCATGGCGATACCGAAGTCCGTCAGCACCACCCGCCCGTCGTTGGCGAGGAGCACATTGCCGGGCTTCACATCACGGTGCAGCACCCCGGAGGCATGGGCGCTGCGCAGCGCGGCCAGCACCTCCGCGCCGATGCGCGCGGCCCGCTGAGGGGTCATCGGACCCTCGGCGTCCAGCACTTCGGAGAGAGCGAGCCCCCGGATCAGCTCCATCACGATCCATGGACGGGAGTCCTCGGTCGCCACGTCGTAGACGGTCACCACATTGCGGTGCGAGACCCGGGCCGCCGCCCACGCCTCCCGCTCCAGGCGCGCGTACAGCCTCTGTACGTCGGAGGAGGCGAGCCCCGACGGGGCGCGTACCTCCTTCACGGCGACCTCGCGCCCCAGCACTTCGTCGCGCGCCCGCCACACGACCCCCATCCCGCCCTGGCCCAGGGGGCCCAGCAGGCGGTAGCGGCCCGCGATCAGTCGGTCGTCGCCCGGCACTTCGCTCACGGTGATCCCCCATCCGCAGGAGTGGCGGCAGCACGGCGGAAACCTCTCCACGCTAGCTCAGACCGGCCCGTTCCAGACCCCCTTGCGCAACAATCCGCCCCTGCGGTGCAACCGCTCCCGATCTGTCCAACTCGCCCTGGAATCGAGCGAATTATGAGCCCGAGCGTCAACCTCCGTATATGTGTGCTCAATCCGACGACCGGGATACACGAGTGTCATAGTGGGGGGATAGGGTTAACCTGCCCGGGCCGGGTGCCCTCGTACGGGTGGGGAGTGACATGGAACAGATAGCGATGCGCAGCAGGCCGCGTGTGCCTGCCATCACATGTGGGAGCAGCGCGACCAGTTCGCGCCTCGACCGCCATCTCGCAGTGCTCGGCGGTCCCGCCGTCCCGCAGCGCGAGAGTGCGGAAGCGACGCTGCTGATGCTCGAGCTCACCTCGCGCGACGCCGCGCACACCCGCCGGAGCAGGAGCGCGCGTGTCTCGCTCTTCGCGCCGCTGCGGCGACTGCGGCGCTCGCTCTTCGGCGGCCGCCACTGACCCGACGGCCCGTCACCACCGGTCCGGCCCCCGACCGATCGCTCGTCCCTGACTGAACCGGCCCACCGCTCGGGCCGCTCAGGCGATCACACCGTCCCGGCGCAGCGCTGCTCCCTGCTCGTCCGTCATCCCCGCGGCCCGCAGCAGCGCTTCGGTGTGCTCGTCGAGCGTCGGTACGGTTCCCGTTCCCGGCTCCCGTCCCTGGTGTGTCGATGGGCGCGGCCCTGGTTCCGATCGGCACCAAGATGCACACCTGGTCCACGGCCGCGTGCGCGGCCGCCGCTCCCGGTCAGGCGGCGGTGCTGGCGGCGGCGAAGTATCTGGCGGCGACCGCGGTCGATCTGCTCACGCAGCCGGAGCGGCTGAAGGTGATCAAGGCCGAGTTCGCGGAACGCACCAAGGGGCTGGAGTGGAAGACTGTGCTGCCGGAAGGCTATGAGCCGCCGATGTACGAGCCGCCGGCCCGGTTCCTGAAGAAGAGCCGGACAGAAGTGGCCGCCGAACAACATCACCTGGCCGCCGAAGCGGGTCGTGTCGCACGAGAAGTTCTCCTCGCTGGGACCGGAGCTGACACCGCGGAAGTAGAGGGCGGGCGCCGGGGCGTGCGCGCGGCATGCCCCGGCACCGGGTGACCCCGCCTGGCGGCGGAAGCGGTGCTCAGGGATGCCGGAGCCGGCCCGGGTCACTCGCCGCCGCGGGCATGACGCCGTACGGCCAGTGGTACGAAGACCGCGAGCAGCACCGCCGACCAGGCGAGTGTGCCCGCTACCGGGTGGGCGACCGGCCAGGCGGCGTCGGCGGGCGGTGATGCGTTGCCGAACAGGTCGCGGGTGGCGGCGGCCATGGCGCTGATCGGGTTCCACTCCGCGACCGTCCGCAGCCAGCCCGGCAGGTTGTCGGTCGGGATGTAGGCGCTGGACAGCAGCGGCAGGATGAAGGTGGCACTGCCCAGTTGGCCGGCGACCTCCTCGTTGCGGATCAGCAGGCCCAGCCAGCAGCCCATCCACGACGTGGCGAACCGGAGGAGCAGCAGCAGCCCGAAGGCGCCCAGGGCGGCGAGCGGGCCGCCCTCGATCCGCCAGCCGACCGCGAGTCCCACCAGGATCAGCGGGACCATGCCGATGGCCGTGGTCAGCAGATCGGCGGCGGTCTGGCCGAACGGTACGGCGGGCCGGCTCATCGGTAGTGTGCGGAACCGGTCCATGACCCCGCGGTGGCAGTCCTGCGCGGACTGGAACATCCCGGTCATGATGCCGTTGGCCGCCGTCGACGCGAGCAGGCCCGGAACCAGGAACGCGCGGTACTCCTGGCCGGGCATGGCCAGGGCGCTGCCGAACACGTAGCCGAAGAACAGCAGCATCGTGATCGGCATGGTCTGGGTCAGGATCACTACGCCCGGGGCTGCTTTGATCCGCTGCAGATGGCGGCCCAGTACGGCCAGGCTGTCGGCGATCGGGGTGCCCTCGGCGGGTCCGGTGCGCTGCTCGTGGACCAGTACGGTGCTGCTCATGCTGCCGTCTCCTTCAGGGGCGGGGAGGTGCGGACCTCGCCCCGGCCGGTCAGGCGGAGGAAGACCTCGTCGAGCGTCGGCGGGCGCAGGCTCACATCGATCAGCGGTACGCCGGCCGCGTCGAGTTCGCGGACGATACGGGGGAGGGTGAGCGTGGTGTCGGTCGCGACGGCGCCCACGGTGCGGCGCTCGTGGTCGATCACCGGTTCGGCGCCGGTGAGCTGGTCGAGGACGGCCGCCGCCGGGATCAGCGCCGACGCTCGGGGGACGACCACCTCGGCGTACGAACCGATGAGAGCCTTCAGCTCGGCGGGGGTGCCGCGGTGGGCGGTCCGGCCCCGGTCGATCAGCACGATGTCGTCGGCCAGCTGATCGGCCTCCTCCAGATACTGCGTGGTGAGCAGGACGGTCGTGCCCCGGTCGGCCAGTTCGCGTACCGCCGCCCAGATCTGGTTGCGGCTGTGCGGGTCGAGTCCGGTGGTCGGCTCGTCCAGGAAAAGCACCCTCGGCCGGGTCAGCAGACTGGCGGCGAGGTCGAGGCGGCGGTGCATGCCGCCGGAGTAGGTGCGGGCCGGGCGGTCGGCGACGTCGGTCAGCTCGAAGCGTTCCAGGAGTTCGTCGGCGCGGCTGCGCGCGGCCTCGCCGCGGAACCGCAGGAGCTTGGCGAAGAGCCGCAGGTTCTGCCGGCCGGTGAGCTCGCCGTCGACCGAGGCGTTCTGCCCGGTGACGCCGATCGCCGCGCGTACCGAGCCCGCCTCGCGCACCACGTCGTGCCCCGCGACCCTGGCGCTTCCGCTGTCCGGGGCCGTCAATGTGGTGAGCACCCGGACAGCGGTGGTCTTGCCCGCGCCGTTCGGCCCCAACACTCCGCAGACGGCGCCCTCGGCGACAGCGAGATCGAGTCCGCGCAGCGCATGGACATCGCCGTAGTACTTCTCCAGACCTTCACTAAGTACGGCGTACGTAGTTGTCATGTGTCCCACCGTAGCGCACTACGTACGGTGTACGTAACTAGGATGGTGAGAGAGGTGATGATCGATGGTGGGGCGACCCGCTGTACCCGAAGTGATCTGGGCGCGCCCCGAGCGTGCGGGCCGCGGCCCCAGGCCCGCGTTCAGCCGCGCCGACATCGCGGCAGCCGCCGTCCGTATCGCCGATGCGGAGGGCTTCGACGCGGTGTCCATGCGGAAGGTCGCGGCGGAGCTCGGCTGCGGCACGATGTCGCTCTACAACTATGTGCCCCGCAAGGAGGACCTGTACGAGCTGATGCTCGACGCGGTCAGCGGCGGGTACGAGTTCCCGGAGCCGTCCGGCGACTGGCGTGCCGATCTCGTCGCGCTGGCCCATCAGGCTCGCGAGATGATGCACCGCCACACCTGGGTGCCGCGGCTCATGTCACCCGTGTACGGCTTCAGCCCGAACGCGCTGCGGTATCTGGAGTACACGCTCAGCTGCCTGGACGGGGTCGACGCACGGTTCGGCGAGAAGATGGAACTCATCGCCATGGTCAACGGCGTGGTGACCACCTATGTGGCCAACGAGATCGCCACGGCGGAGCGCAGCCGGTCGCTGCCCTGGTCCGAGGAGCAGGAGCACGCCGCGCGCACCGGCTATCTGATCAGCCAGATCGCGACCGGGAAGTATCCGCGGATGGCGGCGGGATTTGCCGAGGACCCCGGGCCGATCGATCTGGACGGGGTCTTCGACCGGGCGCTGCACCGGGTGCTGGACTCGTTCGACCGTTAGCGCGGATGCGCCCCGATGCCGTCACAGCAGCGCGAACTGCCCGTCCGGCCCCTCCTCCTGGTGGTCGAGCACCGACGCGGGCCGTCGGGCCGTCGCCGTGACCGGCAGGACACCGGCCGCCCGCAGGTCGCCGGTGGTGAGATGGGGGCCGTCGGTCAACGCCTGCTGTCGGGGCCGGAGTTCGGCGAGCAGCGCCAGCACGGTGATCAGTTCCAGCAGCTCCGAGGTCCACTCCCGGGGCCAGTCCCGGGGCCGTATCGCCTCCAGACCGTCGGCCCCGTCCGTCGCTGCCCGCCGCTCGAACCACAGCTCCAGCATCCGCACCCCGCCCACCCGGAACTCCCAGGCCCCCGCCGGCACCGGCGAGATGCGTCCCGTACCCAGCAGGAGCGCCTTGTCGTCGGAGTCGTACTCCAGCGTGCCCGGCGCGGCCGGTACCGCGGCCCGCACATAGGGGCGCCGCCCGCCGGGCAGCCGCGGGCGCTCCCCGCCACGGGCGCCGCGCAGCTGCAGCCGCAACAGTTCCCGGCCCAGTTCCACCCCGGCCCACCATCGTTCGGTGTCGGCGGGCAGCGGTACGACACACCCTGCGGGGGAGTGGCGGGCCGCCGTGACGATCCATGACAGCACGGACTCCGCGGTGACCGCGTCCCCGTGCCGGGCGCGCAGCAGCCCGAGCAGACCGGGCGCCAGATTGGGTTCCAGTCCACCGGGCCGCCGGAAAAGCGGCCGGATCCGGCCGGGGCGGCCCGCCGGGGAGTGGCCGTCGGGCAGCAGCGCCGTCACGGAGAGGGCCGGACCGGCGTCCTGCGGTACGTACCCGTGCTCGACGGCGAAAAGTTGGTGGCCGTCGGCGACCC
The DNA here is from genome assembly GCF_036108815.1 of Streptomyces sp. NBC_00353. Taxonomy (NCBI): domain Bacteria; kingdom Bacillati; phylum Actinomycetota; class Actinomycetes; order Kitasatosporales; family Streptomycetaceae; genus Streptomyces; species Streptomyces sp. NBC_00353. Next base: position 7,730,365 of record NZ_CP107985.1, read on the forward strand.
GCCACAGTTCCGGGCGGGCGGTGTCGATCAGCCGGTGGTCGGGGATCAGCCACTGCTCGTCGAACGGGCCGTGCAGGATCCGTACCGGCTCGGGGCACGGGCCGGACTCCCGGGCGAACCGGGCGGTTGAGGTGGACTGTCCGGGCAGCGCCGCGACCGGAGTCTGCGGGGTACGGGAACGGGTGGGCCGGAAGAGAAGTTCGCGCTCGGCTCCCTCGGCGCGCACCAGCCGCGCCCAACGGGCCCTGAGGGAAGCGGCGTCCGGAGCCGTCACCCACTGGCGCCCGGTGCGCAGAGGTCGTACGGACCATGGCATGAGGTCGTCGAGCAGCGGGACGTCGTCGTCCCCGCCGGCTCCGGCGCCCGCCCGTGCTGCCACCGTGTCGTCCTCCCCGTCGCCACGTCTGCCCGCCCCAGGCATCGTAACGGCGTGACGCGGGAGGGCGGCGGGTCAGTGCGCTTCCACCGTCACCGAGAAGGAGAACCGGTCCCCCCGGTACCGGATCTGCGCCACGTCCACCACCCGGCCGCTCTCGTCGTACGTCACCCCCGTGTAGAAGAGGATCGGGCTGAGCAGCGGGACCTGGAGGAGCTCGGCGGTGGCCGGGTCGGCGAGCCGTGCCTCGACCGTGTCCGTGATCCGTGCGATCCGGACGCCGACGCGGTCGCGCAGCACCTTGGTCATCGGCCAGCGTTCGAGATCGGCGGCATCGAGCCGGGCCGCGACCTCGGGATGCACGGCGTTCTCCGCCCAGTTGGTGGGCTCACCGCTGTCGCCGTCGCAGCGCAGCCGCCGGTAGCCGACCACCTCCGTGCACTCCGGGAAGTACTCCACGAGATCGCCTGTCAGCGCCAGCGGACCATGGCCGAGAACCGTGGTCCGCTCGCCCGACTGCTGGGCGACGATCGCATCGATCGACCCGAGCAGCCGCACCGGCGACACCCGCCGGGCGCGCGGCTCGATGAAGGTGCCGCGCCGCCGGTGCCTGCTGATCAGCCCCTCCGTCTCCAGCTCCTTGAGCGCCTGCCGCATCGTGAGGACGCTGACGCCGTAGTGCGCGGCGAGCTGTTCCTCGGTCGGCAGCCGCAGCGAGGCGTCCTGGGCGCGGCCGAGTATGGAGGCGCGCAGGGACTGCGAGACCTGGTACCACAGCGGCAGTTTGCGGTTCAGGACCAGCGAGTCGGGGGCGAAGGCCGTCACCTGGGGCACCTGGGTCACTGGACTCTCCGTACTGCGACACTGCGGACGCGACGAGCGGGGGCTGGGAAGGGCGGGCTTCGCCTATGGCCGGAAGTTGCGTTCGAGACCCTGCCATACGTCGTCGTACCCGCGCTGCAGATGGTCGGCGGTTGCCGCCTGCCCGGTCGCCGTGACCGGCCAGCGGGTCTCGAACATGAAGGCAAGACCGGCGTCGATCTTCTGCGGCTTCAGCTCTGCCGCGCTCGCCCGGTCGAAGGTCTCCCGGTCCGGGCCGTGCGCCGACATCATGTTGTGGAGCGAGCCGCCGCCCGGCACGAAGCCGCCCTTGCCGGCCGTCTTCGCGTCGTAGGCACCCTCGATCAGCCCCATGTACTCGCTCATCACATTGCGGTGGAAGTACGGCGGGCGGAACGTGTCCTCGCCGACCAGCCAGCGCGGCGCGAAGACGACGAAGTCCACACCGGCCAGACCGGGGGTGTCGGACGGCGAGGTCAGCACCGTGAAGATCGACGGGTCGGGGTGGTCGTAGCTGATGGAGCCGATGACATTGAAGCGGTGCAGGTCGTAGACGTACGGGGTGTGGTTGCCGTGCCAGGCGACCACATCGAGCGGCGAGTGGTCGTACGTCGCGGACCAGAGGTTGCCGCAGAACTTGTTGATCACCTGGACCGGGCGGTCCTCGTCCTCGTACGCGGCGACCGGGGCGAGGAAGTCCCGGGCGTTGGCAAGGCCGTTGGCGCCGATCGGACCGAGGTCGGGCAGGGTGAACGGCTGGCCGTAGTTCTCGCAGACGTAGCCGCGGGCGGAGTCGTCGAGGAGCTCCACGCGGAAGCGGACGCCGCGGGGGATCAGCGCGACGTGGCCGGGGTCGGCGCGCAGCAGGCCCAGTTCGGTACGGAGCAGCAGACCGCCATGCTCCGGGACGATCAGCAGCTCGCCGTCCGAGTCGCTGAACACCCGGTCGGTCATGGCCGTGTTGGCGTGGTAGAGGTGCACCGCCATCCCCGTGCGCTGGGTGACGTCGCCGTTGCCGCCGAGGGTCCACAGGCCTGCCAGGAAATCCGTACCGGGCGCGGGCTCGGGCAGCGGGTCCCAGCGCAGCCGGTTCGGATCGGGGACGGACTCGGTGAAGGGGGCGGTGCGCACCGCGCCGTTGTCGATCCGGACGAACGGCGGGTGGGCGGCCGAGGGGCGGATCCGGTAGAGCCATGAACGGCGGTTGTGGGCCCGCGGTTCGGTGAAGGCCGAGCCGCTCAGCTGCTCGGCGTAGAGCCCGAGGGGCGCTCGCTGCGGCGAGTTGCGGCCGTGCGGCAGCGCCCCCGGGACCGCCTCGGAGCTGTGCTCATTGCCGAAACCGGCGGAGTGCGCAAGCGCTTCCGCCGTCTTCCTCGCCTGCTCGATGCCGCTGGTGCCGCCCATGCCGCGCTCCCGGTGCCGAAGAAATCCTATGGGTCACCGTAGGAATCAGATCGGGGCACGTCAACGGTGCGGGGCGGTGGCGCGCCGCGGATCCGGGGCGGAGCCGTGCCGGAAATCTTTTGGTCCGTCGCGCACAAGGGGGTTCCAAAAGTTGAACAATGCTCTACTCTCCCGCACATGTCGTGGACACGAAGACTTCTGGTGGTCCTGGTGGCACTGGCTGCCGCACTCCTCGCGGCCCCGGCCGCCCAGGCGCACGAGGAACGGCCGGTCACCCTGCCCGACGGTTCCGGCAGTGTCCCGGTCCACCGCGCCGGCGAACCCGATCTGCTGGTCTGCAAGAGCGACCGGGCCGACTTCGAACGCCGGATATCCGGCTTTCCGGCGAAGCTCCGGGCACGCAACCTCGAACTCTTCGAACGGTGCCGGAAGTCCGGCTACCGCCATCTGCAACAGGCCGTCGACAAGGTCGGCAGACCCGGCATGAACATCGCGATCCTGCCCGGCCTGTACGAGGAGGAGCCCTCGCTGCCCAGGCCGACGGGGGAGTGCGCGAGGCTCAAGGCACCCAACTCTCAGCTCGGCTACCAGATCCTGTCGTACGCGCAGCAGAAGCAGTGTCCGCACAACCAGAACCTGGTGGCGATCCTCGGCAAGAAGCAGCTCCAGATCGAGGGGACCGGGGCGGAGCGCACCGACGTCGTCATCGACGCCAAGTACCAGAAGCTCAACGCGATCCGCGCGGACGGCTCCGACGGCATCTACTTCAAGAACTTCACCGCCCAGCGCACCACGTTCAACTCGCTGTACGTGCTGGCACAGGACGGCTTCGTCATCGACGACGTCCTCACCCGGTGGAACGACGAGTACGGCTTCCTCACCTTCGCCAGTGACCACGGGCTGTACAAGAACTGCGAGTCGTACGGCAACGGCGACTCCGGCATCTATCCCGGCAGTGCGTCGGACATCAACGACGGATACGGCTACGACGTGCCGCGCTACTCCATCGAGATCACCGGCTGCCGGAGCCACCACAACATGGTCGGCTACTCCGGCACCGCGGGCGATTCCGTTTACGTCCACGACAACGAGTTCGACCACAACATGGGCGGCGCCTCGATGGACAGCGCCTTCCCGGGCCACCCCGGCCTCCCGCAGAACCACGCACGCTTCGAGCGCAACCTGATCCACGACAACAACGCCGACTACTACCCGTACGTCGCCGACGGCACCTGCGCCAAACCGCCCGTGGAGCGCGGCTACGAGGACGGTGTCGTCTGCCCGCAGATCTCCATGCCGCCGGGCACCGGCATCATCACCGCGGGCGGCAACTGGAACATCTACGAGAACAACTGGATCTACGGACAGCAGCGCGTCGCCTTTTTCCTGAGTGCCGTCCCCGCCTTCATTCGCGGCGAGAACGCCCTGGCGAAGCAGGTCGACACCTCGCACCACAACCGGTACGCGGGCAACCACCTCGGCACGGACAAGGCGGGCCGTTCCCGGCCCAACCGCACCGACGTGTGGTGGGACGGCCAGGGCGACGGCAACTGCTGGCAGTCGGACACCGGACCGTCCACACCGCGCTCGCTGCCCGAGTGCGGGGAGGCGCGCGGCGCGGTCTCCGGCCGCACCGATCGACTGGTGGGCGAACCGGTCAAACTCGCCCAATTGCTGGTCTGTGCCGACTACAACGTGCAGGCGCGGCGGCTGCCGGCCGGCTGTGACTGGTACGGCGCACGCGGCATCGAGCGCATCGAGGTACAGATCGCGCTGGGTGTCGCCCTGGTGCTCGTGCTGGTCGGCGGGGTGCTGTGGTGGCGCCGTCTGCGGCACAGCCGGCTCGCCACAGCGGCCACGCTGCTCGGCGCGATCGGCCTCGGGCTGGATGTGGCCGGCGCGACGACGGGCTTTGCGTCCTCCTGTCTGCCCGCGGTGGCGCTGCTGCTGACCGGGGCGTGGTGGACCGGCATCGGGTTCGTACTGCGCGGCGAGCGGCCCGGACTGGGCTGGACCACGATGGTGCTGGGCGTCCTGACCCTGCTCGACGCCTTCGACAAGGCCGTCCTGATGATCCCGTGGATCCCGATCGGCCCGGCCTGGGTGCGCGGCCTCCTCGGCGTCATCTGGGTGGTGTGGGCGGTGGTGGCTGCGGCGCGGCACGGTGAACGGACGGTACGGAGGAGGGCGGACCCGGGGCCGGACGCGGACGCCGATGCGGCGGACAGACAGGGTGGCGACGGGACGGGAGCCGGTGCGCACGCGGGGTCCGGATCGGCGGATTCCGGGCCGGACACGCACTCCGCGTCCGACCGGTCCGCCGCACCGGATCGGGACCGATCATGAAGCGAACCCCCAGCCCTCTGCGGCACAACAGGCTCAGCACGCTCAACAGGCGGACGGCGCGCACGGCTTCCCTCCGGCTCACCGTCGCCCTCCTCACCGCAGGCGCCCTCGTGGGCGGTGCGAGTGCCTGTGGCGGGCGGGCGACCACCCACCACCGACCCGGTACCAGTCATGAACAGGCCAGCGGCAGTGTCGGCCGGCTCCTTGCCGCCGACGACGGATCCGGTCACCGGCTCCGTCAGGTCGAAGCCGAGGGCGCCCCTGCGGTGACCGTTGCCGTACGGCCGGACTCCGAGGACGGGTGGAACGTCCATCTCTCCGTACGGAACTTCAGGTTCACCCCGGACAGCGTCGGTGGCGCGGCGCTCCCCGGACGCGGCCACGCCCTGCTCCTCCTCGACGGTCACCCACTGGCCCGGCTCTACGGCCCCTGGTACCACCTCCCCGGCTCGCTCGTCCGCGGTGCGGGCGGCGGCCGCACCCTCACGGCCCGGCTGTACGCCGACGATCACACCGCCTGGGCCGTGCACTCCACACCGATCCAGGCCACCACTCCGCTCACCACCGCTCCTCCCGTCGGCACGCCCGCCGAACCCCGCCCCGACCGGACTCTGGAGATCGTCATCTCTCAGGGCAAGGTCAGCCCCGCCCCCGGCCGCATCGAGATCAAGAAGGGGCAGCGCATCGAGCTGCGCGTCCGCACCGACCACGCCGACACCCTCCACGTCCACGGCTACGACAGGGAAGCGCGCCTGCCCGCCGGACGGACCACCACGCTCACCCTCACCGCCGATCGCACCGGGCTCTTCGAGGTCGAGACCCATGAGTCCGCACTGCTCCTGACCCAGCTCGTCGTACGGTGAGCGTCCTCGCCCACGGCATCGGCTCCCGGCACGACCTGCCGCTGTCCCCCTTCCATGCGTTCGCCGGCGCGTTCGCCGCCCTCTTCGTCTCGTTTCTCGCCCTCGGCCTGCTCTGGTCCGCCTCCCGATTCCGCGGGGACCGGGCGGGCCGCCCGCTCCCGGCCGCCCTGCAGCGCCTTGCCGACGCCCGCCCGACCCGTACGGTCGCGCGCGCCGTAGGCCTGGCCGCCGCCCTGTTCGTCCTCCTCCACCTCCTCCTCGGCCCGAACGGGCCGGAGCGCAACCCGGCCGCGGGCACCGTCTATGTGCTCCTCTGGGTCGGGCTCGTCCCCGCCTCGCTCCTCCTCGGTCCCGTCTGGCGACTCCTCAATCCCCTGCGCACGCTCCACCTCCTCGTCTGCCGCGCACTCGGCCGCGACCCGGCCGCAGGCCGCCCCCTCCCTGTACGTCTCGGCCTGTGGCCCGCTGCGGCCGGACTCCTCGCCTTCACCTGGCTCGAACTCGTCGCCCCCGACCCCGCGTCGTCCACCGCCCTCCTTCTCTTCTTCGTGCTCCACGGCGTTGTCCACCTCGCGGGCGCCGCCCGATACGGCGCCCGCTGGTTCGACCACGCCGACGCCTTCGAGGTCTACTCCGGCCTGCTCGCCCGGCTCTCCCCCCTCGGCCGCCGGCCCGCCGACAGCCGACTCGTCCTGCGCTCCCCGTTCAACGGACTCGACGCCGTCCCCCAGGTCCCCGGTCTCGTCGCCACCGTGTGCGTCATGCTCGGCTCCACCGCCTACGACGGCTTCTCCGACGCCCCCTCCTGGATCACCACCGTCCAGACCTCACCCCTGGGCCGCACCACCGCGGCCACGCTCGGACTGCTTGCCGCCGTCGCCCTCGTTGCCACCCTGTATGCCCTCTGCACCGGTGCCACCCGGCTGATCTCCGGTCAACTCCGCCACCCCCTCACCGCCTTCGCACACTCGCTCGTCCCGATCGCCCTCGGCTACCTCGTCGCCCACTACTTCACACTCTTCGTCACCGAAGGTCCACACACAGTCATGGTGGCACTCGGCACTGACAACCCGGTCCCGCCCGAACCGCCCCTGGCCCCCGGCGGCATCGCCACGCTCCAGGTCGTCGCGATCGTCATCGGGCACGTCCTCGGCGTCGTCGCCGCCCACGACCGGTCCGTCCGCCTCTTCCCGCCCGCTCGCGCCGTCGCGGGGCAACTCCCCCTGCTGGCCCTGATGATCGCGTACACCATCGGCGGACTGACCCTCCTCCTCGCCTGACCGCAGGTGTGCACCCGCCCCTCCAGCAGGGGAGAGCCACGGCATCATGGAGCCCGTGCCCCATGCGAATACGAACCTCCGCCGCGCACCCGTGCAGCAGCGCAGTGCCGAACGCCTCTCCCGGATACTCGACGCCTGTGCCGAACTCCTCGACGAGACCGGTTACGAGCAGCTCTCCACCCGGGCCGTCGCGGCCCGCGCGGAAGTCCCGATCGGATCCGTCTACCGGTTCTTCTCCAACAAGCGCGCCCTCGCCGACGCCCTGGCCCGGCGCAACCTGGACAGTTACGCGGAGCGCATCACCGGTCGCCTGGCCGCCATCCCGGCCGCCGACTGGCGCAGCGCCATCGACGCCGTGCTCGACGAATACCTCGAGATGAAGCGTTCCGTCCCCGGCTTCGCACTCGTCGACTTCGGCGCTCCTGCCCCCGTGGACGACCCGGCCTCCGATGCCAACCACCGCGTCGCGGACCGGCTCGCCCATCTGCTTTCCGGCCATCTGGGGCGCACCCCTGACGAAGACCTGCTCCGGACGATCCTGGTCTGCGTCGAAGCCGCCGACGCGCTCCTCCAACTGGCCTTCCGTACCGAGCCGTCGGGCGATCAGGCCATCGTCGCCGAGACCCGCGTCCTGATCCAGGCGTACCTGGCCCGGGTCCTGGACTGAACCCGGCGCCGCACGGCACCCCACGGCAGCGCGACCCACCGCACGGCACCGCACCCTGCTTTGCGGAAATCCGACGCGACCCCTGTCCCCGCCCGGCAACATCGTCGCGACAACACCTCCCCACCATGCGTACCGGTCGGTATGCTCGGCCGTGCTTGCCCACGTCTCCGCGCCACCGCTGTTGCCGCCCCGGGGAGGGCCCATGCCGCACGACTCCAGCAGTTCCCGCGAGTCCCGCACCGCCCTGCGCATCTGCCCCCTGTGCGAAGCCACCTGCGGACTGACCCTCACCATCGAGGGGACACGGGTCACCGGCGCCCGCGGCGACCGTGACGACGTCTTCAGCCGGGGCTTCATCTGCCCCAAGGGCGCGTCCTTCGGCGGGCTCGACGCCGACCCCGACCGGCTCCGCACCCCCCTCGTGCGCAAGGACGGCGTGCTGCAGGAGGCCAGTTGGAGCGAGGCGTTCGACGCGATCGCGGCAGCCCTGCCCGCACTGACCGAGCGGCACGGGCAACAGTCCGTCGGTGTCGTCCTCGGCAACCCGAACGTGCACACCATGGCCGGCGCGCTCTACCCGCCCACCCTGCTCGCCACGCTCCGCACCCGGGCCCTCTTCACCGCGAGCACCCTCGACCAGATGCCCAAACATGTCTCCAGCGGGCTGCTCTTCGGCGACCCGAACGCCATCCCGGTGCCGGACATCGACCGCACCGACCATCTGCTGCTCCTCGGCGCCAACCCGCTCGAATCCAACGGCAGCCTCTGCACGGCCCCCGACTTCCCCGGCAGGCTCAAGGCGCTGCGTCGTCGCGGCGGCACCCTCACCGTCGTCGACCCCCGCCGCACCCGGACCGCCCGCCTCGCCGACCGGCATGTCGCCATCCGCCCCGGCGCCGACGCACTCCTGCTCGCCGCAGTCACCCACGTACTCTTCGAGGAGAAGCTCACCGACCCCGGTACGCTCGCCGGCCATCTCGAAGGGCTCGACGACGTAGCCGATGCCGTACGGGAGTTCACCCCCGAGGCGGTCGCCGAGTCGTGCGACGTGGACGCCGCGACCATCCGTACGATCGCCCGGGAGCTGGCCGCCGCCCCCACCGCCGCCGTCTACGGGCGCATCGGCAGCTGCACCGTGGCGCACGGCACCCTCGCCAGTTGGCTCGTCGACGTCCTCAACATCCTCACCGGCAACCTCGACCGTCCCGGTGGTGCCCTCTTCCCGCTCTCCGCCACCGCCCGCGCCCCCCGGCCCGCCGCCCCCGGCAAGGGCTTTGCCCTCGGACGCTGGACGAGCCGGGTCTCCGGGCACCCCGAGGCCAAGGGTGAACTGCCCGTCGCCGCACTCGCCGAGGAGATCGAGACCCCGGGGGACGACCGGATCCGCGCCCTGATCGTCCTCGCCGCCAACCCCGTGCTCTCCGCACCCGACGGCGACCGCCTGGACCGGGCCCTGGCCGGGCTGGACTTCATGGTCAGCGTCGACCCGTACCTCAACGAGACCTCGCGCCACGCCCATGTGGTGCTGCCCCCGCCGCCGCCGTCGCAGAGCGCCCACTTCGACTTCGCGTTCAACGCACTCGCCGTACGCAACCAGGTCCGCTACACCCGCCCCGCCGTCCCGCTCGGCGACGGCCTCCTGGACGAGAGCGAGATCCTCGCCCGGCTCGTCCTCGCCGTCTCCGGGATGCGCGGAGCCGACCGGTCCGCCGTGGCTGCCGTGGACGCCATGATCATCGACCGGGTGCTGACCAAGGCCGTCGCCGATCCTCTCTCGCCCGTGCACGGCCGCACCCCCGCCGAACTGGCCGCCGCCCTCACCGGCCGCACCGGGCCGGAACGCCGCCTCGACCTGATGCTCCGCCTCGGCCCGTACGGCGAAGGCTTCGGCGCCGACCCCGACGGCCTCACCCTGGACCGGCTGCTCGCCCACCCGCACGGCATCGATCTCGGCCCGCTCCGGCCCCGCATCCCGCAGGTCCTCACCACCCGCAGCGGACGCATCGAGCTCCTTCCCGCGGCGATCGCCGCCGACCTGCCGAGGCTCCGCAGCGCCCTCGCCGACCGGCCGGGAGCCGAGTCGCTCGTCCTCGTCGGCCGCCGCCATCTGCGCTCCAACAACAGCTGGATGCACAACGTCGCCTCGCTCGGTGGCGGCTCGAATGTCTGCACCCTCCAGATGCACCCGGCCGACGCGGCCCGGCTCGGACTGGCGGACGGCACCCCCGCCACGATCACTGCGGCCGGCGGCGCGCTGACCGCACCCGTGGAGATCACCGAGGGCATCCGGGCCGGAGTGGTGAGCCTCCCGCACGGCTGGGGCCACGACCGGCCCGGCACCCGGACGTCTGTCGCGTCCGCCGTCCCCGGAGTCAACGTCAACCAGCTCCTCGACGGCACCCTGCTCGACCCGCTGTCCGGCACCGCCGTCCTCAACGGCATCCCCGTCGCGGTGGCGCCCAGCACCTCACCTGCCCATTGACCTGGGGTTTTGCTCGTATTGCTCACATGTCAACGTCTTGTTAACGCAGCAAGACGCGCCCTAACGTCATCCGGACCGCCGACTCCGGTGGGAGTTCAAGGGTGAACGATAGGTATCCCACATGCTGACAATCCTCGGCTTTGCCATGATTGCGACCTTCCTGGTCCTGATCATGATGAAGAAGATGTCGCCGATCGCGGCGCTGGTCCTGATCCCCGCACTTTTCTGTGTCGCCGTCGGACAGGGCGCCAAGCTCGGTGACTACGTGATCGACGGCGTGGGCAACCTGGCCCCGACCGCCGCGATGCTGATGTTCGCCATCGTCTACTTCGGTGTGATGATCGACGTCGGCCTCTTCGACCCGATCGTCCGGGGCATCCTGCGCTTCTGCAAGGCCGACCCGATGCGGATCGTCGTCGGTACGGCGGTGCTCGCCGCGATCGTCTCGCTGGACGGCGACGGCTCCACCACCTTCATGATCACCGTCTCGGCGATGTATCCGCTCTACAAGCGCCTCAAGATGAGCCTCGTCGTGATGACCGGTGTCGCCGCGACGGCCAACGGTGTCATGAACACCCTGCCCTGGGGCGGCCCCACCGCCCGCGCCGCCACCGCGCTCAAGCTGGACGCGGGCGACATCTTCGTCCCGATGATCCCGGCGCTCGGCGTCGGACTGCTCGCGGTCATCCTCCTGGCGGTCGTCCTCGGCCGGCGCGAGCGCAAGCGGCTGGGCTTCCTCACCCTCGACGAGGCCGTGGTCCAGGAGCCGGAGACGGTCCTCGTCGGTGCGGGTGGCGCGGCCGGCGGCAGCGACCGCACCCGTAAGACCTCCGGCGGAGCCGGTGCGGGCGCGGACGCCGAGCCCACGGCAGCGGCCCACGGAGACGCGGACGACGACGAGGGCTTCAAGGGTCTCGACCCGAACCGTGCCACCCTGCGGCCCAAGCTCTACTGGTTCAACGCCGGGCTCACCGTCGCCCTCCTGACCGCGATGATCATGGAACTGATGCCGATCCCGGTGCTCTTCCTGATCGGTGCGGCCCTCGCCCTCACCGTCAACTTCCCCCACATGCCCGACCAGCGGGCCCGCATCGCGGCCCACGCGGACAACGTCCTCAACGTGTCCGGCATGGTCTTCGCCGCCGCCGTATTCACCGGCGTGCTCTCCGGCACCGGCATGGTCGAGCACATGGCGGACTGGCTCGTCGGCGCGATCCCGGACGGCATGGGCCCGCACATGGCGATCATCACCGGCATCCTGAGCATCCCGCTCACCTACTTCATGTCCAACGACGGCTTCTACTTCGGCGTCGTCCCCGTGCTCGCCGAGGCCGGTGCCGCCCACGGCGTCTCCCCGCTGGAGATCGCCCGCGCCTCCCTGGTCGGCCAGCCGCTCCACATGTCGTCCCCGCTGGTCCCCGCCGTCTATGTGCTCGTCGGTATGGCGAAGGTCGAATTCGGCGACCACACCAGGTTCACCGTCAAATGGGCCGCGCTCACCTCACTCGTGGTGCTCTGCGCCGGCCTCCTCTTCGGAATCATCTGATCCATGGCCGACACGGAAGAGCCCGGCAGGAGCTGGCTGCTGCGCCTCGTCATCGCCTTCGCCTTCGCGCAGGGGGCGGTGTCGATGGCGCGGCCCGCCGTCTCCTACCGGGCTCTCTCGCTCGGTGCGGACGAGCGCGCCATCGGCGTGATCACCGGGGTGTACGCACTCCTCCCGCTCTTCGCCGCCGTCCCGCTCGGCCGCCGGACGGACCACGGCCGGTGCGCACCCCTGCTGCCCCTCGGTGTCGTCCTGATCGCCGGCGGCTGCGCTCTCAGCGGCACGGCGGCCTCCCTCCCGGCGATGGCGGCGTGGAGCGGTGTGATGGGGCTCGGCCATCTCTGCTTCGTGATCGGCGCCCAGTCGATCGTCGCCCGTCAGTCCGCCCCCGCCGAACAGGACCGAAATTTCGGCCACTTCACCATCGGCGCCTCGCTCGGCCAGCTCATCGGGCCGATCGCCGCGGGGTACGTGATCTCCGAGCGGGACGGCGCCCTGGCCCGTACGAGCGCACTCGCCCTGGTCGTCTCGGCGGCCGTCGCCGCCGCGTCCTTCGTCTCGCTCTGGCGCATCGAACACCGCACGGCGCCGGACGCCCGCGCGGCGGCCCGGGCCGACAAGGTGCCCGTCGGCCGCATCCTGCGTAACCGAGGTGTTCCGGCCGGCATCTTCATCAGCCTCGCCGTGCTCTCCGCGACCGACATCCTCACCGCCTATCTGCCCGTCGTCGGCGAGCACCGCTCCATCGCCCCCGCCACCATCGGGCTGCTGCTCAGCCTGCGGGCCGCCGCCACCATCGCCTGCCGCCTGGTCATGACGCCGATGCTGCGCCTCCTGGGCCGTACGGCGCTGCTCACCACGACCTGTCTGCTGGCCGGGCTGCTCTGCGCGGGCATCGCCCTGCCGGTCCCTGTCTGGGCGCTGGCCACGATGCTCGCCGTGCTCGGCTTCTGTCTCGGGGTCGGCCAGCCCCTGTCGATGACCACCGTCGTCCAGGCGGCCCCGGCGGAGGCCCGCTCCACCGCGCTCGCGCTCCGGCTGACCGGCAACCGGCTCGGTCAGGTCGCGGCGCCCGCGTCCGCCGGTGTGATCGCCGGAGTGGCGGGCACCGCCGCGCCGTTCGTGATGCTGGGTGCGCTTCTGCTCGCGGCGGCGGGGCTGGGGATGCGCGGAGGCCGCGCCCGGACCGCCGATGCGACCCCGGCCGTTCCCGCACCCTCACCCGTTCCCAGGTCCGAACTGCCCGCCGTGAACCAGAATCGCACCTGAAGCTTCCGGCTCACCCGCACCAGTACTGTGCAACCTTTGCACGAGTCATTCCCAGCACCCCGGGTAGTGGGCTAATTTCAGCGCGTTGCAGCCGCTCCCCACCGCTCCACCTCACCATCCTCCCGGGCGGACCCACACATGACTCGCGCCATCTCCCTGCACAACGTCAGCAAGGCGTACGGACGGACCCAGCGTGCCGTCGACCGCTTCTCGCTCTCCATCGACCCGGGCGAGTTCGTCGTCCTGCTCGGCCCCTCGGGGTGCGGCAAGTCGACCGTGCTCCGCATGATCGCCGGCCTGGAGGAGATCACCGAGGGCGAGCTGCTGCTCGACGGTGAACCGGCCAACCACATAGCGCCCCGCGAGCGCGGCATGGCCATGGTGTTCCAGAACTTCGCGCTCTACCCGACCATGACCAACCGGGCCAACATCGGCTTCCCGCTGAAGCTGGCGAACCCCGGCCAGGACCACACCGCTCGCGTCGAGAACACGGCCAGGATGCTCGGCATCGAGAGCGTCCTCGACCGTTACCCGGGTCAGCTCTCCGGTGGTGAGCGCCAGCGCGTCGCCATGGGCCGGGCCATCTCGCGCCGGCCCTCCGTGTTCTTGATGGATGAGCCGCTCTCCAATCTCGACGCGAAGCTGCGCAACCACCTGCGGGCCGAAATCTCGCAACTCACCCGGGAGTTGGGCGTCACCACCGTCTATGTGACGCATGATCAGGCCGAGGCGATGTCCCTCGGCGACCGGGTCGCCGTGATGCGCGGCGGGCGGCTCCAGCAGGTCAGTCCGCCGCGCGAGGTCTACGCCCTGCCGGAGAACGTCTTCGTCGCCGCGTTCGTCGGCACCCCGCGCATCAACCTCCTCCAGGCCGTCGTCCACGCCCCCCTCGAAGGGCGCATGTCGATCGATCTGGGCCGCCAGCGGCTGCCACTGCCCGAGCCGCTCAGCCCCGACCACCAGTTGCTCCGCATCCAGCAGGGCCGCCAGATCATTGTCGGACTGCGCTCGGAGGCGGCGAGGATCGCTGCGCCCAGCCAGGCCCGCCCCGGCGAGGTCGCGCTGAGCGGCATCGTCGAACACGTCGAGTACCAGGGGCACGAGGCACTGGTCCACCTCAACACGGGGTCGCAGCCCGCCGTGGTGCCCGACCTCGAATCGGCCCGACCCGACAGGGTCGCCCAGCGCCGCCGCCGCGCCGCCGGCAGCATTGGAACCGGCGGTGGTTCCGGCGGTGGGGTGGGCGTACTGGAACGGCTGAGGGAGCGCGCGACCGGCCATATCAGCGGCCCCGTCGTCGCCCTCGACGATCCGGAACCCGACCGTGGGCAGCCGGCCACCCGCACCCCCGACCGGCCCGCGATCACGGCCGGCGACCTGGTCGTCCGCACCGGCCCCGACATGCGGCTGCGCATCGGCGGACAGGTCCCGCTCCTGGTCGACCTCGCGCATCTGTACGTCTTCGACCACTACGGCCGCCGGATCTGTCCCCTGCCGAAGGACATCCCCGGGCTCGACGTCTAGAAGATGCCGGCGGAGTCCCGCCGCAGGCCCGGGAGTGCGTCGCGGGCCGGGCGGGACCGTGCGGGCAGTGCGGGCACCCTCCAGGGGTGACGGGGCACCGGTCGAACCCGGGCGTTGACCTCAAGTCCGGTGGAGGTCGTACGGTCTTCCCATGAGCATGGAAGCCACCGCGTGGACGCAGCTCCACAACGTCATGAACGCGCAGCAGGACCGACGCCCCTTCGACCGGAAGACCCTGCGGCGCATCGCCGCGTTCGCCCGCCCGCACCGGCGCCGGGTCGCGCTGTTCCTGGTACTGAGCGTGGCGACGGCGCTGCTCGCCGTTGCCACCCCCGTGCTCGCCGGAGGCGTCGTGAACGCGATCGTGACCGGCAAGGAGGCGGGCACCGTCACGCGGCTGGCCGTGCTGATCGCCGTGATCGCCGTCGCGGAGGCGGGACTGGGGCTGGTCGGCCGCTGGCTCTCGGCCAACCTCGGTGAGGGACTCATCCTCGATCTGCGCACCGCGGTCTTCGACCATGTGCAGCGCATGCCGATCGCGTTCTTCACCCGCACCCGCACCGGCGCGCTCGTCAGCCGCCTCAACAACGACGTGATCGGCGCCCAGCGCGCCTTCAGCAACACCCTGTCGGGCGTCGTCAGCAACGTCGTCACCCTCCTTCTCACCCTCGGCGTGATGCTCAGCATCTCCTGGCAGATCACCGCACTGGCGCTGGTCCTGCTGCCGGTGTTCGTGCTGCCCGCACGCCGGATGGGCGTGCGGATGGCGAGACTCCAGCGGGAGGCCGCCGCCCACAACGCGGCGATGGGAACCCGGATGACCGAGCGCTTCTCCGCGCCCGGCGCCACCTTGATCAAGCTCTTCGGCAGGCCCGCCGACGAATCCGCGGAATTCGCCGCCAGGGCGGGCAGAGTGCGTGACATCGGCGTCCGTACGGCCATGGCCCAGTCCGCGTTCATCACGGCGCTCACCCTCGTATCGGCGCTGGCGCTGGCCCTCGTCTACGGGCTCGGCGGGTACTACACACTGCGCGGCCAACTGGATGCCGGAGCGGTGGTCTCTCTCGCCCTGCTGCTGACCCGGCTGTACGCGCCGCTGACCGCCCTGGCCGGGGCACGCGTCGAGGTGATGAGCGCGCTCGTCAGTTTCGAGCGGGTCTTCGAGGTCCTCGACCTCAAGCCGCTCATCGAGGAGAAGCCGGACGCACGGGCGGTCCCGGAGGGGCCGGTGTCCGTGGAATTCGACGACGTACGCTTCGGCTACCCGTCCGCCGACAAGGTCTCCCTCGCCTCGCTCGAAGACGTCGCCACCCTGGACACCCGCGGCGGCACCGAAGTGCTGCGCGGCGTCTCCTTCCGCGCCGAACCCGGCCAGACGGTGGCTCTCGTCGGATCGTCCGGCGCGGGCAAATCGACGATCGCGCAGCTGCTGCCCCGGCTGTACGACACGGACGAGGGTGCCGTACGCATCGGCGGCATCGACGTACGCGACCTGTCCGCCGACACGCTGCGCGACACGCTCGGCATGGTCACCCAGGACGGTCACCTCTTCCACGAGTCGGTCCGCGCCAACCTCCTCCTCGCCCGCCCCGAAGCCACCGAGGAAGACCTCTGGGACGCTCTGCGCCGCTCACGCCTGGACGGCCTGGTCGCCTCACTCCCCGACGGGCTCGACACCGTCGTCGGTGAACGCGGATACCGGCTCTCCGGTGGCGAACGCCAGCGGCTGACCATCGCCCGGCTGCTGCTGGCCCGCCAGCGCGTCGTCATCCTCGACGAGGCCACCGCCCACCTGGACAACACCTCCGAAGCGGCCGTCCAGGAGGCACTGGCCGAAGCCCTCCAGGGACGCACCGCGGTGGTGATCGCCCACCGGCTCTCCACCGTGCGGACGGCGGATCTCATCCTTGTCGTGGAGAACGGGCAGGTCGTGGAGCGGGGCACCCACGAGGAACTTCTCGCGTCCGGCGGCCGGTACGAGGAGCTGTACCGCACCCAGTTCGAGCGTCCGGGTGCGGAGCCCGCGGAGCTCGCCTGACGGCACCCGTCACCGCGGCAGCGGACCGCTGGTCAGTCAGGGGGTGCGGAACGGGCGGTCCAGTCCGTCCCGCCGGCCTCGTCCACCGCGAACGCGCCGGCGGGATAGGGGAGTTCCCTGGCCAGGGTCGCCGCCCGCTCGAACTCCTCGTGAGCTGCCCGCTCGCGGCCCAGCGCCGCGAGCGCGGCGGCATGCACCGTGCGGGACTCGGTCTCCGACAGCCGCTCGCCGACCCGCGCCGCCCGCAGCGTCTCCGCCGCCGCCCGCCGCGCCGCCCGCTGCGGGTGACCCGACAGCAGTTCCGCCCAGGCGAGCAGAGGCGCCGCCGAGGGGTCGCTGTCGTCGGCCAGCAGAGTGAGGGCTTGCTGCGGGCGGCCCTCGCGCACCAGGCGTTCGGCGTCCGCCGTCCGCACTTCGTGCACGGCCTGCCGGTCGCGCTGCGCCTCGGCGGTCCGCCCCGCCTGCGCCAGCAGTTCCGCCGCACCGGGCTCACCGGTTCTGATCCGGACGCGGGCCAGAGCGGCCAGAGCGTACGGGGTGCACCAGGCGGGACTCGGTTCGCCATCCCGGACGGCCGCCTCGGCCTGTTCCCGTGCCTCGGCGAACTCGCGGAGCAGCAAATGAAGTTCGGCCAGATTGGCGCGCTCGAAGGCCACCGTTGTCGGATCGCCGGTGTGCTCGGCCAGGCTCAGTGCCTGCCGGCCGATGGAGACCGCTTCGCCGAGCCGGCCGGACCGGCGCGCGTGTTCCCGCAGCACCGAGAGGATGGTGACCAGCAGTTCCTGGTCCCCGTACGCCTCGGCATGCGGCAGCGCCAGATCGGCCGCGGCGCGGGCCTGCGCGAACCGGCCCGCGAGGCCGAGCGCGGTCGCCTGGCTCCCCAGGGACCTGGCCAGCAGCCCCCGGCGTTCGCTGCCCCGCACTGCCTCGGCGGCCTCCTGCGCCCTCTGGGCAGAGGCGTGCGCGGCCTCGTACCGGCCGCCCACGAACCGCACGACCGCCGCTGCCAGATGGTGCGTCGCGGTGGTGGGCGGAGGGGTGTGCGGCCCCGGGGGGTACGTAAGCAGCAACTCCTCGCCCTCGTCGGTGCCGCGATGCTTCGCCAGCACCTCGGTCAGCCGGGCCGCGGCCAGCACCTGGCCGTCCTCGTCGCCGCGCCGGACCATGTCCGCCAGCGCCTCGCGCAGTACGGTGGCCGCCTCCTGGTACCGGGCCATCCGGCGCAGGACGGCCCCCCGGTCGATCCGGGCCTGTGCCGCATCGGCGGCCATCGCGTCGAGCCGGGCGGTCAGTTCGGCGTAGTAGCGGTCGGCGGTGTCATTGGCGCAGAGGGCCGCGGCGCGTTCGGCGGCCTGCCGCAGGTACTGGGTGGCACGTGGGTCGTCGGCCCGGGTCAGATGCGAGGCCAGCGTGTCGACGGCGTCGGGGCGCCGCCTCAGCACCGCCTCCGCGTACGCCGAGTGCAGCTGTCGGCGGCGCGCGGCCGACAGCCCGTCGTAACAGGTCAGTCGCACCAGCGGGTGGCGGAAGGCGAGGCCGGGCAGCGGCCGGCCACCGACCACCACCGGCCGTTCCGCCACCACCGAGGCGGCGACCGCCGCGTCCACGGCGTCGGTCGCCTCGGCGGACGAGAGCGGCGGATGCAGGCCGTGCTCCGCCACATCCAGGATCTCGCCCAGCGCGGCACCGCCGCCGGCCACGGAGATGGCCTCGACGACCCGGCGTGCCGCGGGCCCGAGCCGTGCAAGTCGAGCGGTCACCAGCTGACGGACGCCCTCCGGGGCGCTCAGCCCCGCGGTGTCCGCGCCGTCCTGAGCGGAGCGGGCGAGTTCCAGGGCGAACAGCGGATTACCGAGCGAGAGCTCCCAGACCCGGTCGAGACCGGTCCTGGCACCCGCGTCCTCCGCGACGGCCACACACTCCTCGCGTCCCAGTCGTCCCAACTCCATCGAGCGGGCGAGCCCTTGTCGGGACAGAGCTTCCAGTGCGGTACGGCGCGGGTCCGTCCCGTCGAACTCCTCCGCGCGGTACGTGACGACGAAACGCCACGCGGCTCCTGTGGCCGACGCCCGCCGGGCCAGATGGCTCAGCAGCTGGTACGACCCCGTGTCGGCGGCATGCAGATCGTCCAGCACCAGCAGGACGGGTCCGGCCGCCGCCAGATCACCGAGCAGCCCGGCCGTGGCTCGGAACAACCGGTCGCGCTGCTCTTCGGGACTGCGCTCCGCACCCGCCCCGATCTGCCCCAACGTGGGCAGGAGCGAGGCGAGTTCGGGGTATTCGCCGCCGATCCTGGCCCGTTCGGCGGAGGGCCGGTCGGCCAGCCAGGCATCCAGCGCCTCGACGAAGACGCCGTACGGGGTGTGCCCCTCGGCGTCGTGGCCCGCGCCCCACAGCACGGCCGTCCCGGCCTCGGCCGCCCGGCGGGCCGCCTCCGCCGTCAGCCGCGTCTTGCCCACCCCGGCCTCGCCGCCGACGAGCCGCACCGGAGGACCGTCGGCGGCCAGCAGCACGCCGAGTTCGTCGGACCGGCCCCGCAGCGGCGGGCCGGGCGGGGTGCGTATCGCAGCCGGAAGAACGGGCACGGAGGCGGCGGGAATCACGGCGGTGGACGCGTCCAGCGCCAGCAGATACAGCTGCTCGGTCGCCGGGCCGGGCCGTACGCCGAGTTCGGCGTCGAGCGCCTCCCGGCACAGGTGGTACTGGCGCACGGCCTGCCGACGAAGGCCCTGGCGCAGGTAGGCATCGATCAGCACCCGGTGGGCACGCTCCTCGGCCGGCGCGGCGGCCACGGCACGCAGCGCCACCTCGGTGGCCAGTTCGGTCTCGCCGTCCGCGAGATGGGCCTCGGCGAGCGCCAGCCGTACCCGGTCGCACATCGCGGAGAGCTCCTCGCGCCGGGCCTCGGCCCAGGGCGCGTACCGGTCCTCGGGCAGCAGCTCGCCGGTGAACGCGGCGAGTGCGGCGGTCAGCGCCTCCGTCGAACCTCCGGCCAGGGCCTGTTCGGCGAGGTTCTCGGCCTGGTCGGCGTCGATCACCACGGTGTGCGGATCGAGCCGCAGCAGGGTGCCTTCGCCGGTCAGGTAGGACGAGGAGGCGCGGGGGGCCAGCTCCGGCTCGATGGCGCGGCGGGCGGCGTGCAGGGCGACCCGCAGACTGCCGAGCGCGGCCTGGGCGTCGGAGTCCGGCCAGCAGATCTCCATGGCCTGCTCGCGGTGGAGGCTGTGGCCGGGGGAGACGGCGAGGAGTTTCACGAGGGCGCGGGCGCTGGGGCGGGGCCATTTGTCGGCGAGAGGCGCACCGCCATCTCGTTCTACCTTGAAACCGCCGAAAAGGCACACGCGAAGCAAGGGGGGTGTTCCGGTGGAACCTGCGTCGTGTGTGAATGCCCTGGCCATAGGGGCAGTAACTGTAATCGCTGTGGCCGTGAACGGCTGCAGGCCCCCGGGTCGAGGACTCGGGGGCCTGCGGTGACCCCGGCGGGGTCAGGGGTTACGGATCAGGACGGGTCGATCGTGGCCGTGATGGTCTGGCGCATCGCGGAGAACGGCGCGGAGTAGCCGCCGCCCTCGAGCGCCGTCAGACGGTCCATGCCGTACTCGTCGAAGTTGAGCGAGACGATCTCGTCGACCTTGTCGCCGTTCAGGTCGCCGACGAAGATCTCCTTGCCGCCCATCGCGCGCAGGTCGGCCACGCTGCCCGGGTAGTCGTGCCCGGCCGTGAGGATGGACGGGTTGTACGTGCTGGCGCCGCCCTGCTCGCCCGAGACGATGATGCGCTTGCCGTCGGGGCCGGTCGCGAAGGCGGCCGGCTGCGAGTCCGCGATCGTGAAGACCCGCGAGTCCTGGCCGTCGGGCCCGAACGTGCGCAGGGACACGGTGCCGGCCATGATCAGGCCCTCGGGCCCGGTCATCCAGTTGGCGAGACCCCAGGGGCCTCCGCCGACGGCCGAGTGCAGCAGCTCGCCGGTGCGGCCGTCGCGGATCTCCACGACGGTCGTCAGGGCGCCGGTGACGGAATCCCTGCTGAACGAGGTGAAGACGACCGCGTGCCCGTCGGCGTACGGAATGCCGGACGAGGCGAACGTGCCCGCCCGCAGCGGGGCGCCGTAGAGCGCGCCGTCCGTGTAGGTCCCCGGCTTCGGGGTGAAGGACCAGGCGAGGGTGCCGGTCCTGGCGCTCAGGGCGACACCGCCCACCACGCTGGGCACCATCGAGTCGCTCGTGGTACCGCTCGGGGCGGCGACGTGAGAGGCGTACTGGGCGTAGACCTTGCCGTCGGCGACCGACACGTCCGCGAAGACGACGTCGCCCGCGGACGCCGGGGCGCCGTACTCCCACAGCTTCCTGCCGCTGCCGTTGTAGACGCGCACCTTGTCGGTGGCGACGATGACCTCGGCCTTGCCGTCGCCGTTGACGTCGGCCGCGGTGACCGTACGGACGAACTGGCCCTTGCCGTCGATCGTGGTGAGGACCTTGCCCGTACGGGAGTCCACCACCGCGGTCGCGGAGTCGGCGGCGACGATCGTCTCGTCGCGGTGGTCGCCGTTGACGTCGGCCTTGACGACGGCGTGGATCTGGCCGGGAACGGTGGCCATCCAAAGCTGCTTGGGCCGGCCCGCCACCAGCGAGGGACCGTCGTAGGCGAAGAGGCCGTTGGAAACGCCGCCGACGATCAGGTCCTGCTTCTTGTCGCCGTTGATGTCCGTGGAGACGGCCGAGTTGACCGCGGCCCGCAGCGGGAGAAGGCTCTCCTGCTTGCCGCTGCCCAGGTTGTACGTGCGGATGTTCTCGTTTGTGTCGACCGTACGGAGCTGCCAGCCGCTGCCCTTCTTGAACGGCTGCGCCCACATCTGCGAGGTGACCACGCCGCGCTGTTCCCAGCGGACCTCGCCGTCCTTGCCGGACAGCACGGCCAGGCGGCCGTATCGGGCGGCACTGCGGTTGTCCGCGCCCTCGTAGCCGGCATCGTCCTTGTACGAGGCGACGACCTTGCCGTCGACGACCTTCAGGCCCCAGGCGCCGCCGCCGTCATGGGAGTTGGCCGGATCGCGCTTGACGGTGCGCGACCACAGCTCGCCGCCGTCGTCGCCGTTCAGGGCGCGCACGGTGTTGGCGTTGATGTACAGACCGGTGTCGAGCGTGGACTCGCTGACCGTGTACTCGGGCTTGGAGCTGCCCTGGATGTCACCGATCACCAGGTCGAGCGGAACCGCGTTGATGCGGCGGTCGACGGTGGTGCGGGCGCCGTCGGCAAGGGAGTACGAGGCGATCTCGTAGGCGACGCCGTCGCTCGGGTCCGACTGCTCCAGCGCGACCAGGCTGTTGCGGGCGGCGTCGAAGTGCAGCTGACGCGAGTAAAGGCGGTTCTTCTGCTGCCACTTGACGCTGCCGTCCTTGGTGTCGAACACCAGGGTGGTGCCGGACGGAGCCGCGGTGGCGCTGAGCTTGCGCTGGTCCCACGAGGCGGCGACCAGCCCCTCGCCCAGCGGCTCCAGGCTCGCCCACGCCGTGCCGGTGAAGGCGCCCGTGTCGTACGACCAGGTGTCGGAGGGCGTGAGCGTACCGTCGGCGTACGAGAAGCGGAGGCCGCTCAGCGTCGTCGTGGCGGTCTTGGGCGAGTTCAGGTTCAGGTTCGGCGAGTCGGCGACCACCAGGGTCTTGCCGACCAGCTTGATGTTGTACGCGCCGGTGTAGAGCTTGCTCCAGAGGGTCTTGCCGCTCTGGCCGTCCAGGATCGTCACGAAGGTGCCGGTGGGCAGCGTCGAGCCGGGGGACGTGAACGGGCGGTACGGGTAGCTGCCGACGCTCGCGGTGAAGACCACGTCGTCCACACCGTCGCCGGTCAGGTCACCGGTGGTGTAGCCGTTGTCCGAGGAGATGGTGAAGGGTCCGACCGCGTTGTAGCCCATCACGATGCGTGCCGGGTACGGCTCGGCCTGCCACGGACGGGAGTTGGTGACCTTCCAGTCCGTGTACAGCGAGGCGTTGTCGCGTCGCCACACCTGCTTGCCGTCGGCGGCGTAGCGCTGGACGATGCCCAGCGAGTCGAGTGCGAAGTAGTCGCCGTTCGTGCCCGCCACCGGGGCGGTCGCGACCATCCCGTTCACGCCCTCGACGGACGACTTCTTGTTGACGGTCCAGGAGCCGGTGCCGGTGTCTGTGTCGTCGAGCGAGGAACCGCTGCCGGTGGAGCCCGTGGTGGGCGCCGATGCGGCGTCCTCGCGTATCCCGGCGCCCTGCGGGTCGTACGCCTGGCCCTCGGCGTCGCCGTACGGGTCGAGCTGGGCGCGCTGCGACAGGTCGGCGGCCTGGCTGTCGGTGAGGGTCAGCAGCCCGTTGTCGTCGTCGGCGGCGAATGCGGCCGGTGCGGCGCTCAGCACCAGTCCGGCTGCCACCAGGGCGGAGGCGAGGCGTACGCCTCTTCGGTTGATGTTCTTCATCAGGCGGCCTTCGGGGAGAAGCGGATCGCGGAGGCGTCCTTGAGGACGGACTCGTTGAAGGAGTACTGGAGGGCGTCCGTGCCGGCCTGGTTCTCGATGCCGATGGTGGCCGAGGAGCCCTTCTGCAGCGCGCTGCTGCCAATGCCCTTGTACTGCAGGGTGATCGCACCCGTGGCCTCGTCGAAGACGGCCTCGAAGGTCAGGCGCACCGAGGTGTCGGAGACGAGCGCGGCGTTGTTCCAGACGATCGCGAACCTGCGGTTGCCGGTGGTTCCCGTGGTGGTCGTCTGGACGCTGGACTTCTTGTCGAGCGTCAGGTCGTCCCAGAACGCGGCCACGACGCCGTTGGGCTGCGCGGCGGCGGGCAGCGTGGTGTTGGCAAAGTCGCCGAGTCGCGGCGAAAGGAAGTTCACCAGGCCGTTGGTGGTGATGTAGGCGCTGGTGTACGAGACCCCGTAGTACTTCACCGGGAAGGGCAGGGCGACGGCCTCGGCGTTCTCGTCACCGCTCAGCGCGACCTTGGTCCGGCCGTCGATCCAGCTGTACGCGCCAGGGGCGCAGGAGTACGTACCGGCCGTGTCGGTGCGCGGCGGCAGCGAGGCCTGGACGGTCTCGTTCCCGTCGACGGTGAGCGCGCCGGTCCAGTTGCCGTTGCACAGCACGGGGGCGTTGGGCGCGGCCGCCAGGTGGAAGGAGCCCTCGGCGACGGACGGGAAGGCGTACGTACCGTCGGCGCCGGTGGTGACCGCGTCGATCGGGGCGTCCGTGAACTTCACCGTGGCGCCCTTGAGGGGCTTGCCCGTGACGTCGAGGACCGTGCCGGAGACGGTGTGGTGCGCGACCGCGGTCAGTGCCAGGTCGAGGGTCTCGGTCTGGCCGACGGCGATGGTGACCGTGTCGGTGCGGGAGGCGAAGCCGTAGCCGCTGGTGGTGACCGTGTACGTACCGGCCGGCAGGTGCAGCTGGTACGCGCCCGTGGCGTCGGTGGTGACCGAACGCTTGGTGTCGGCGTTCTGCGCGGTCACCGTGGCGGTCGCCGCCTTGCCGGTGGCCTGGTTCTTCGCGGTGCCCGAGAGGGTGCCGGCGGAGTGCGGGGCGGCGTCGACGGAGGCCAGGATGTTCAGCTTGCCGCTGCCCCAGACGTTGTTCATGGCCGCGGTGCCGCCGCAGTGGGTGTCGTCGACATCCGTCGAGCCCTCGTCGAGGAGCGTCCGGGTCTCGTCGATCTTCCCGATCAGGGACGGGGCCGCGGCCCAGAGCAGCGCGACGGCGCCCGCGACGTGCGGGGTGGCCATGGACGTGCCCGAGATGGATTTGTACGCGCTGCCCGGCCACGTCGAGCGGACGTTGACGCCCGGCGCGGAGATGTTCGGCTTCATCGAACCGTCCAGGACCGAGGGGCCGAAGCCGGAGAAGGAAGCGATCTTCCCGTCGACGTCGTACGCACCGACGCCGTAGGAGTCGGCCTGCGAGCCCGGAGCGTGGCCGGTCGAGCAGGTCACCCCGTCACCGTCGTTGCCCGAGGCGAACGCCTCGAAGATCCCGGCCGCGTTCCACGCCTGGACAATGTCCTGGTAGAAGGTGGTGTCGCCGCCGCCCCAGGAGTTGTTGACGATGTCGGGCGCGAGGTCGGGACGCGGATTCTGACCGGTGTGGTCGGTCGGCGCGAGGATCCACTGGCCTGCCGCGAGCAGCGAGGAGTCCGAACAGGAGCTGGACTCACACCCCTTGGCGGCGATCCACTTGGCGCCGGGCGCGACACCGACGCCGCCGGCGCCGACCATGGTGCCCATGGTGTGCGTGCCGTGGCCGTTGTTGTCACACGGGACACCGGAGGTGCCGCACTGACCGGTCGGGTCGTACCAGTTGTAGTCGTGGCTGAAGGTGCCATTGCCCAGGTTGCCCCGGTAGTTGCCCACCAGCGCCGGGTGGTCGTACTGGACGCCCGAGTCGACGTTGGCGATGACGATGCCCTCACCACGGTCGTCGTACTGGTCCCAGACCTGGTCGGCCTTGATGTCCTGGACGCCCCACTCGGCGGCGGTGGTGTCGGCGTCGGTGGCGGCGTCGGTCGACTTCGACTCGGTCCGGTCGAGCTTGTAGGTGTGCTCCTTGACGATGCTCGCCACATCAGGGCGCTTCGCCAGGACGTCGACGAGGTTCTCGCCGCCGGTCACCTTGAGTGCATTGGCGATCCAGTAGGACCGGTAGCCGATCTTCTCCTTGTCGAGGAAGGACTGCAGCGGTTTCTGGCTGTTCTTCGCCTTACTGCGCAGCGAGGCGAACGCCGACT
Source organism: Streptomyces sp. NBC_00353 (assembly GCF_036108815.1). NCBI lineage: Bacteria > Bacillati > Actinomycetota > Actinomycetes > Kitasatosporales > Streptomycetaceae > Streptomyces > Streptomyces sp. NBC_00353. Next base: position 7,755,735 of record NZ_CP107985.1, read on the forward strand.
TCGCCTTTGCCGCGTGGGACTTCTTGCCCTTGGCCGCGGACAGGTCCGCCTGGCTCTTGAGGACGACGAAGAAGGTCGACTCCTTGCCCTTCGCGACAGTGTCGAGAACGGCGGAATCGACCTTGGCGGTGACGGGGCTCGGGTCCGCCGCAGACTGGGCGAACGCGGGTGCGGGGCCGGACAGTGCGGCTGTGGCCGTGATCGCGGCCGCAGCCCACACGGCGGTTCTGCGCCGCGGGGATCGGGGCAGATGCATCGGAGTGCTCCTCCATGGCTGGTACGGGGGGAGCCCGCCGCGGTTCCGGGACCAGGGGGTGAGTACGGGAGGAGGCGGGCTGATCCGGGACGCTAGGAGGAGGCCGTTACTGGTGAATTACTGAACTGTGCGGCGAAGCCCGGGTGAACGGCCCGGGCGCACGTGACCGGCGTCTCTGGCGCCCAAAAACTAACGCCGCTAGTTTGGGGTGCTGACGACATCGGCCGTATCCATGTCCGGGAGGAAATGCCATGAAGGCCCACGACGGTATGTACATCGGCGGGAAGTGGCGCCCCGCATCGGGCGCGGACACGATCGCGGTCGTGAACCCGGCGGACGAGCAGGTCATCGCCCATGTACCGGCCGGAACCGCCGAGGACGTCGACGCCGCGGTACGGGCCGCCCGAGCCGCGTTCCCCGGCTGGTCCGCCACCCCGCCCGCCGAGCGGGCCGCGCGGATCGCGGCCCTGCGCGATGTCCTGGTGGCCCGCCAGGACGAGATCGCCGCCACCGTCACCGCCGAGCTCGGCGCACCGCTCCCGCTGTCACAGGCGGTGCACGCGGGTGTGCCGATCCTGGTCGCCGGTTCGTACGCCGAACTTGCCGCGTCGTACCCGTTCGAGGAGAAGCACGGCAACTCCACCGTCCTGCTGGAGCCCGTCGGTGTCGTCGGGGCGATCACCCCGTGGAACTACCCGCTGCACCAGATCGTGGCCAAGGTGGCTCCCGCACTTGCGGCAGGCTGCACGATCGTCCTCAAGCCCGCCGAGGACACCCCGCTGACCGCGCAGCTCTTCGCCGAGGCGACTGCGGAGGCGGGCCTGCCCGCCGGTGTCTTCAACCTGGTCACCGGCCTCGGCCCGGTCGCCGGACAGGCTCTGGCCGCGCACGAGGACGTCGACCTGGTCTCGTTCACCGGATCCACCGCCGTCGGGAAGCAGATCGGCGCCACCGCGGGCGGCGCGGTCAAGCGCGTCGCGCTGGAGCTCGGCGGCAAGTCCGCCAACGTCATCCTGCCCTCGGCCGATCTGGCCAAGGCCGTCAACGTCGGCGTCGCCAACGTGATGTCCAACTCCGGCCAGACGTGCAGCGCCTGGACCCGGATGCTCGTCGACGCCGAGCGGTACGAGGAAGCCGTCGCCCTCGCCGCCGCGGCTGTCGCCAAGTACGTACCGGGGGAGCGGGTCGGCCCCGTCGTCAACGCCAAGCAGCAGGCCCGGGTGCGCGGTTACATCGAGAAGGGCATCGAGGAGGGCGCCCGGCTCGTCGCCGGTGGCCCCGAGGCCCCGCACCCGACCGGTTACTACGTCAGCCCCACCGTGTTCGCCGATGTCACCCCGGAGATGACGATCGCCCAGGAGGAGATCTTCGGCCCGGTCATCTCGATCCTGAAGTACGAGGACGAGGACGACGCGCTCCGCATCGCCAACGGCACGGTGTACGGGCTCGCGGGCGCCGTCTGGGCCGCCGACGATGCGGAAGCCGTCGCCTTCGCCCGCCGGATGGACACCGGACAGGTCGACATCAACGGCGGCCGGTTCAACCCGATCGCCCCGTTCGGCGGCTACAAGCAGTCCGGCGTCGGCCGCGAGCTCGGTCCGCACGGCCTCGGCGAATACCTCCAGACCAAGTCCCTCCAGTTCTGAACCACCCCCGATGCACCCCCGATCAGCAAGGAGCCGGTCCGTGGTCCGCGCCGCCGTACTGCCCGCCGTCGGAGCTCCCCTGGAGGTCACCGACATCGAACTCCCGGAGCCCGGACCCGGCCAGGTGAGGATCCGTCTCGCCGCCGCCGGGGTCTGCCACTCCGACCTGTCCCTGTCCGACGGCACCATGCGGGTGCCCGTCCCCGCCGTCCTCGGCCATGAGGGAGCGGGCACCGTCCTCTCCGTCGGCGAGGGCGTCACCCATGTGGCGCCGGGCGACGGCGTCGTACTCAACTGGGCGCCTTCCTGCGGCAGCTGCCACCACTGCGGGATCGGTGAGGTCTGGCTGTGCGCCGACGCGCTGACGGGTGCGGGCAACATCCACGCCCGTACCGCCGACGGCACCGAACTCCACCCCGGCCTGAACGTCGCGGCGTTCGCCCAGGAGACGGTCGTCGCCGCGAACTGTGCACTGCCCGCACCGGCCGGCATCCCGCTGACCGACGCCGCCCTGCTCGGCTGCGCGGTGCTCACCGGATACGGCGCCGTCCACCACAGTGCGCGGGTCCGGGCCGGCGAGACGGTCGTCGTCTTCGGTATCGGCGGCGTCGGGCTGGCCGTGCTCCAGTCCGCCCGGATCGCCGGAGCCTCGAAGATCATCGCCGTCGATGTCTCCCCGGAGAAGGAGGAGCTCGCCCGCCGGGCCGGCGCCACCGACTACGTCATCGCCTCCGACACCACGCCGCGCGCGATCCGCAGGCTCACCGGCGGACAGGGCGCGGACGTCGCCGTGGAGTGCGTCGGCCGGCCCGCCACCATCCGCGGCGCCTGGGACTCCACCCGGCGCGGCGGCCGTACCACCGTCGTCGGCATCGGGGGCAAGGACCAGCAGGTGACCTTCAATGCCCTGGAGATCTTCCACTGGGGCCGCTCGCTGACCGGCTGCGTCTACGGGAACAGCGACCCCGCCCGCGATCTGCCCGTGCTCGCCGAGCACATCCGGGCCGGCAGGTTCGACCTCTCCATGATGGTCACCGAACGGATCGCGCTGGACGGCATCCCGGCGGCCTTCGACAACATGATCGCGGGCAAGGGCGGTCGCGCCCTGGTGATCTTCTAGCCGACGCCCGGAAGAGACCCCGGCCGCCCTCGGTGGCGGCCGGGGACTTCGGCATGCCCGGCCCCTTCTCGTCGCGGCGGTCCGAGTGTCATATGCAGGTAAAAACTGCTGCTGCGCGACCCGTTGACCCACATACCGTCCGGTCAGTACGGTCCCCGGACCGGCGGATCAGCCCCGCCGGGCACCCCGTCCCCCGCACCCACCGGAGTGTGCACGCATGGACACGTCACCATCCGCCACCCCACGCACCACCGATACCGTCCCGACCCCCACCGAGACGCGGGCCCGCCGCAAGGTGGCCACCGCCGCAGCGCTCGCATCCGCGGTGGAGTGGTACGACTACTTCGTTTTCGGCATCGCCGCAGCCCTGGTCCTGGGAGACCTCTACTTCCCCGCAGGCAGCGGCTCCGCCGGTGTCCTCGCCGCGTTCGCGACCTTCGCCGTGGGCTTCCTGGCCCGTCCGCTCGGCGGCATCATCGCGGGCCAGCTCGGCGACAAGCGTGGTCGCAAACCCATGCTGGTCCTCGCGCTCACCCTGATGGGTGTGGCCACCACGGGCATCGGCCTGCTTCCCACGTACGAGACGATCGGCATCGCCGCTCCGGTGCTGCTCGTCACCCTGCGCGTCGCCCAGGGCATCGCGGTCGGCGCCCAGTGGGGCGGAGCCATGCTGATGGCCACCGAATACGCCCCCGAGGGCAAGCGCGGCGTCTACGGAAGCCTCGTCCAACTCGGCGTTCCCATCGGTGTGGTGACCGCCAACACCGTTTTCCTCGCCGCAGGAGCCTTCACCAGCGACAGCGAGTTCGCCGCCTGGGGCTGGCGGCTGCCGTTCCTGGTCGGTCTGCTGGTGCTGGTCCTCGCCTGGTACATCCACACGCGCGTCGAGGAGACCCCCGAGTTCCGCGAGGCCGAGAAGGAACTGGCCGAGCAGGAGGCGAGCCGCTCCGCGCGCTCGCCGCTGCGCACCATCGTGCGGGAGCACCTCGGCACGGTCTTCCTCGCGGGCGGCTCGTTCGCCGTGAACACCGCGACCTTCTACATCATCATCACCGGCGTCCTGGACTACACGACCCGTGAGCTCGGCATGAAGCGCGAGGCCGTCCTCATGGTCTCGCTCTGCATCAGCCTCACCCAGCTCGTCCTGATACCGGCGTCGGCGGCGCTGTCCGACCGCATCGGGCGGCTGCGGATCTACGCGCTCGGGGCGGCCGGCCTCGCCGTGTGGGCGGTGCCGATGTTCCTGCTCATCGACACCAAGTCGCTGCTCTGGATGGCCGTCGGCACTTTCGTCACCAGCTGTTTCCTCAGCATCATGTACGGGCCGCAGGCGGCGTTGTTCGCCGAGCTGTTCACGGCCGAGATGCGCTACACCGGCGCCTCGCTCGGCTACCAGATCGCGGCGGTGTTCGGTGGCGGCCTCGCCCCGTTCGTGATGGTGCTGCTGCTGGAGGCGACGGGCACGTCGATGGCGGTGGCGGCCTACATCATCGGCCTGGCTGTCATCGCCCTGGTCTCCATCAAGGTCCTTGCGGGACGGGCGAGTTCGCGCTGATCACGGATCCCGGACCGGCTCCGGCACCGCTGCCTCCCCCACGGGTGCCGGAGCCGGAGCGCGCCGGACGGGAGGTGACAGGGGCGGCCGCGCCCTCGTGGTGTTCCGACCCGGGCTCACGCCGTCGGCCCGGCCTCCGACCGGTGCGTGGTGAGCAGCCGGGCATCCATCTCGCCCTGCTCGAAGAGCCGGGAGGCCCGACCCACGATCAGCGGGTCCGGCTCGCGGACCACCGTCGTGTCCTTGTCCGGGTAGTCGAAGCGGTGCAGCACATGCCGGATCGCCTCCAGCCTGGCCCGCTTCTTGTCGTTGCTCTTCACCACGGTCCAGGGCGCGTCCGCCGTGTCCGTGTGGAACAACATCACCTCCTTGGCCTCCGTGTATGCGTCCCACTTGTCCAGCGAGGCGAGGTCGACCGGGCTCAGCTTCCACTGCCGTACCGGGTCGATCTGGCGGATCATGAACCGGTTGCGCTGCTCGTTGCGGGAGACGGAGAACCAGAACTTCACCAGGTGGATGCCGTCCCGGGCGAGCATCCGCTCGAAGCCCGGTGCCTGGTGCATGAATTCGAGGTACTCGCGGGTCGTGCAGAACCCCATCACCCGCTCCACACCTGCCCGGTTGTACCAGGAGCGATCGAAGAGCACGATCTCCCCGGCGCTCGGCAGATGTGCCGTGTACCGCTGGAAGTACCACTGGGTGCGTTCGCGTTCGGTGGGCTTCTCCAGCGCCACGACCCGTGCGCCACGGGGGTTGAGGTGCTCGGTGAAGCGGTTGATCGTGCCGCCCTTGCCGGCCGCGTCGCGCCCTTCGAAGAGAATGACGAGCCGTTCGTTGCGCTCCTTCACCCAGTGCTGGAACTTGAGCAGCTCGATCTGCAGCGCGCGCTTGTCCTTCTCGTACGCCTTCCGGCCGAGCTTGTAGGTGTACGGATAGTCCTCGCGCCAGGCGTCGCGCGCCCGCCCGTCGGGCATCACCAGGACCGGATCGTCGTCCCCGCTGTCGGTCACGCCGAAGGCTTCGAGCTCGGCGCCGCCGTGCCGTGCCGCCCAGGCGAGGGCGGCTTCCCTGTGGTCAGCGTCGTCGGCAGCCTTGCTCCTCTTCTTCCGTCTCCTGCGGCTGCTCGGATCCTTGGCGCTCCGGGTCATGACGGCGTCCCTCCACCGGCTGTACCCGACTCTTTCGGGTGCGTCCAGTCTGCGGACGCTTCCGGGAGACCGCCACCCCGGCCAGACAGAGCAGGCCGCCGCCGACCGTGAGCAGTGCGGGCACCTCGCCGAGCAGCAGCCACGACATCAGTACCACCAGCGCGGGGACGGCATATGTGGTGGCGCCCATCCGTCCCGCAGTGGTGCGGGCGAGCGCATAGGCCCAGGTGGTGAAGGCCAGGGCGGTCGGGAAGACGCCCAGATAGACCATGTTCAGCGTCGCGGACACCGGGGCGTCGGCCGCCTCGGAGACCAGCACACCGGAGAACGGCAGACAGGCGACCGTACCGACCATGCAGCCGAACGCGGTGATCTGCAGCGCCGAGCCGTGCCGCAGCGCCGGCTTCTGGGCGACCACCCCGCCCGCGTACGCCATCGCCGCCAGCAGGCAGAGGACCACCCCGAGCACCGACGAACTCCCGTGTCCCGACATGGAGAGACCGACCACCGCGGCGCCCGCGAACGACACGGCCATCCCTGTCAGCAGTCTGCGCGGCAGCCCCTCGCCCAGCAGTCGGGCGCCGAGCAGTGCGATCAGGATCGGGCCGATGTTCACGACCATGGCGGCCGTGCCCGCGTCGACCTCCTGCTCGCCCCAGTTGAGCACCACCATGTAGAGCCCGAACCAGAGCACCCCGGACGTGACGATGCCCGGCCACGCCGCCCTGGACGGCAGCCCCTCGCGGCGTACGAGAAGGATCGCTCCGAGCGTCAGCGAACCCGCGAGCAGCCGGCCGAGCGCGAGCGCACCGGGCGAGTAGGACTCACCGGCACTGCGGATGGAGACAAAGGCGGAGGCCCACAGCACCACGGTGGTGCCGGCCGCGGCGATCGCCCGCCGGTCGCGGCCCGCGGGTGCGGTGGCGGGCGCGGCGGAGGCGGGTATGGGTGTCGTCATGAGCCCGACTCTAAACGGGGAACGGTTCGGCCCTCACCGAATTGTTTCCGGCTCGATTCCGAGCAGCTCGCGCAGCGCCCGCTCCCCGTCCCCGGTCGCCTTCACCGCCCGCCCGGACCCGATCCTCACGCACCAGCCGGCGTCCAAGGCGTGCCTGCACAGTGCGGCGCCCGCGACCCCTGCCAGATGCGGCCTGCGCTCCGTCCAGTCCAGACAGCTGCGTACGAGGGGACGCCGCGTCCCGGTGTCCAGCCCGATGCCCAGCTCCGCGAACCAGCCGAGACCCGTGTCGGTGAGCGCGAAGCCGGTGTCCTGCCGCAGCAGCCCCCGCACGGTCATCGCGTCCGCGATCGCGATGCCGATCCGGCCCGCGAGATGGTCGTAACAGGTGCGTCCGCGGGCCAGTGCACTGCTCGTGCTTGCCGCCCGCAGGGTCTGTGGCCGCTCCCCGTCACCGGGTGCGGCCCGGGCGGCGAGATCCTCGACGAGATGGGCGGTCCGTTCGTCGGCGAGCCGCACATAGCGGTGGCGGCCCTGCCGCTCCTCGGTCAGCAGGCCCCCGGCGATCAGCTTCCCCAGATGTTCGCTGGCGGTCGACGGAGCCACCGACGCGTACCGCGCCAGCTCCCCCGCCGTCCAGGCGCGGCCGTCGAGCAGGGCCAGACAGAAGGAGGCCCGGGTCTCGTCGGCGAGGAGGGCGGCCAGGGCGGCGAGGCGGGGTGCGGCCGGGTCGTGGGGTGCCATGCGTGCCATGTACCCAGGATGCGTCAGGAATGCTTCGGCGCCGGCCGAACCGTGTCCGCGGCAGGCCCCTGCTCGTACTGCAGGGCGAGGCCGTCGAGCAACGCCCGCAGCCCGGTCTCGAACGCGCCCTCGTCGACCTGCTGACGGCGGTCGGCCAGCAGATGGGCCTGGCCGAGGTGCGGATAGTCGGCGGGGTCGTACGCCGTCTCGTCGTCGACGAAGCCGCGCGCGAACGAGCCCAGTGCCGAGCCGGTGATGAAGTACCGCATCAGTGCGCCGATGTACGTGGCCTGGGCGGGCGGCCAGCCGGCGCGGACCATCGCACCGAACGCCGCGTCGGCGACCCGCAGCCCGGCCGGACGGCGGCCGGGGCCCTGGGCCAGCACCGGGACGATGTGCGGGTGCTCGGTGAGCGCCGCACGATAGGAGACCGCCCAGTCGTGCAGGGCGGCTCGCCAGTCGCGGTCGTCGGACTCGTCGAACATCGACAGATCGACCTGAGCGGACACGGCGTCCGCGACCGCGTCCAGGATCTCGTCCTTGTTGCGGAAGTGGTTGTAGAGCGAGGGTCCGCTGACCCCGAGTTCGGCCGCGAGCCGGCGGGTGGAGACGGCGTCGAGCCCCTCGGCGTCCACGAGCGCGCTCGCCGCCTCGACGATGCGGTCTCTGCTGAGGAGGGGCTTGCGCGGTCGGGCCATGCGGCACATAGTAGGGCCTGCGAACGAAAAACTAGCAGTGCTAATTAAAAGTGGGAGAACCGAAGGATGAACCTGGAGCTCAGCGAGGAGCAGGAAGCCGTCCGGCAGCTCGCCAAGGACTTCGTCGCCCGCGAGATCACCCCGCATGTCGTCGAGTGGGACCGCGCCGAGAATGTCGACAGGTCGATCGTCAAGGAGCTGGGCTCCCTCGGCTTCCTCGGGCTGACCGTCCCCGAGGAGTACGGCGGCTCGGGCGGCGACCACCTGGCGTACTGCCTGGTCACCGAGGAACTCGGCCGTGGCGACTCCTCGGTCCGCGGCATCGTCTCGGTCTCCCTGGGCCTGGTCGCCAAGACCATCGCCACCTGGGGCGACGAGGAGCAGAAGCGGCAGTGGCTGCCCCGGCTCACCGCGGGCGAGGCGATCGGCTGCTTCGGCCTCACCGAGCCCGGCACCGGCTCGGACGCCGGGAACCTGACGACGAAGGCCGTCCGCGACGGCGACTCGTACGTCATCAACGGCACCAAGATGTTCATCACCAACGGCACCTGGGCCGACGTCGTACTGCTCTTCGCCCGCACCGACGACACCCCCGGCCACAAGGGCATATCCGCCTTCCTGGTGCCCACCGACACCCCCGGCCTCACCCGCCGCACCATCCACGGCAAGCTCGGTCTGCGCGGCCAGGCCACCGCCGAAGTGGTCCTGGAGGACGTCCGCGTCCCCGCCACCACGCTCCTGGGCCCCGAGGGCAAGGGCTTCTCCGTCGCCATGTCCGCGCTCGCCAAGGGCCGGATGTCGGTCGCGGCCGGCTGTGTCGGCATCGCGCAGGCCGCCCTCGACGCCGCCGTGGGCTACGCGGGCGAACGCGAGCAGTTCGGCAAGTCCATCGCGAGCTACCAGCTCGTCCAGGAACTCATCAGCGACATCGCGGTGGACGTGGACGCCGCGCGGCTGCTGACCTGGCGGGTCGCCGACCTGATCGACCGCGGCGAGGACTTCGGCACCGCGGCGTCCAAGGCGAAGCTCTTCGCCTCCGAGGCCGCCGTCCGCGCAGCCAACAACGCCCTCCAGGTCTTCGGCGGCTACGGCTACATCGACGAGTACCCGGTCGGCAAGCTGCTGCGCGACGCCCGTGTGATGACGCTCTACGAAGGCACCAGCCAGATCCAGAAGCTGATCATCGGCCGTGCGCTGACGGGTGTCTCCGCCTTCTGAGCCGTTCCACCCGAACGGGCGTCTGAGTACGGGACTGAGTACGGGGCCGGATGTGCCGGGCGCCGCAGCGGCCGATGCTGTCCGTCATGAGTGAGACGACATCGGTCAAGCAGCAGAGCACCGCGGCCTTCTACGGACAGGCCGTCGCATCCTTCGGGGTGGCGATGGGCGCGGTGACCCTCGGCATCTACTTCCTCGACGCGAACGCCTGGGTGCGGGGCTTCCTCGCCGTCGGCGTCCTCTATCTCGTCACGTCCTGCTTCACCCTCGCCAAGGTCATCCGGGACCGTCAGGAGGCCGGGCAGCTCATCAGCCGGGTCGACCAGGCCCGGCTGGAGAAGATCCTCGCCGAGCACGACCCCTTCCAGAAGCTCTGACGCCCTCAGCCGCCGGACCCCTAAGCGCTTGCTCAGGTTCGGGGTATGGTGTGCGTCCTGGTGAACGGAAGGGGTCGGTGACGATGAGCACGGCGGAGGATACCGGCGGCGACAGTACGCCGTGGGGTGAGGTGACGCCCGAGGCGGCCAGACGGCTCCTCGTCGCGGCCGTCGACGCCTTCGCCGAGCGCGGGTACCACGCGACCACCACCCGTGACATCGCGGGCCGCGCCGGCATGAGCCCTGCCGCGCTCTACATCCACTACAAGACGAAGGAAGAGCTGCTCCACCGGATCAGCAGGATCGGCCACGACCGCGCCCTGCTGCTCCTGGAGACGGCCGCGGACAGCGAAGGCACGGCGTCCGAGCGGCTCGCCCACGCCGTGCGGTCCTTCGTCCGCTGGCACGCGGAAGGGCACACCACCGCCCGCGTGGTCCAGTACGAACTCGACGCCCTCGGCCCGGAGCACCGCACCGAGATCGTCGCGCTGCGGCGCAAGAGCGACGCGGTGATCCGCCGGATCATCAGTGAAGGCGTGGAGGCGGGGGAGTTCGACGTCCCCGACATCCCGGGCACCACGCTGGCCGTGCTCTCGCTCTGCATCGATGTGGCGCGCTGGTTCAGCGCGCAGGGGAGCCGGACGCCCGACGAGGTCGGCGCGCTCTACGCCGACCTCGTCCTGCGGATGGTCGCGGCCCAGCGGTAGCGCGACCGGGCACAGTTCCGCGGGCTCAGAAGTAGTAGCGCGACACCGACTCGGCGACGCAGACCGGCTTGTCGCCACCCTCGCGCTCGACCGTGACGACGGCGGTGACCTGGACGCCGCCGCCCGCCTCCTCGACGCTCTTGAGGGCGGCCGTCGCCCGCAGCCGCGAACCCACCGGCACGGTGGCCGGAAAACGGACCTTGTTGGTGCCGTAGTTGATGCCCATCTTCATGCCTTCGACCCGCATGATCTGCGGGACCAGCGCCGGAAGCAGCGAGAGCGTGAGATAGCCGTGCGCGATCGTCGTGCCGAACGGGCCGGCCGCGGCCCGCTCCGGGTCCACATGGATCCACTGGTGGTCCCCGGTGGCATCGGCGAAGAGATCGACCCGCTTCTGGTCGATCTCCAGCCATTCGCTGTGCCCCAGCTGCTCGCCCACCCCGTCGCGCAGCTCCTGCGCGGACGTGAAGATCCTCGGCTCTGCCATGTCCCTGGTCCTGCCTTCCCGCTCTCGACCGTGCATCGTCATGCATCCGTCATTCATCACTACTGTCTAAGCGCTTGCTCAGCATGGTTGGGTGTGGCGTTCCTGTCAACGACGGACCGGCCCGGAGGAGTGCACGTAGGGTTCGAGGGGTGCCCCAGATCCCACAGACACTCCATGAACTCACGGTCGGCCAGCTCTCCGCGCGCAGCGGCGCCGCCGTTTCGGCCCTGCACTTCTACGAGGCCAAGGGCCTGATCAGCAGCCGCCGCACCAGTGGCAACCAGCGCCGCTACAGCAGGGATGCGTTGCGCCGGGTCGCTTTCGTCCGTGCGGCGCAACGGGTCGGCATACCGCTGGCCACGATCCGCGACGCGCTGGCCGAGCTCCCCGAGGAGCGCACCCCGACCCGCGACGACTGGGCGCGCCTGTCCGAGGCGTGGCGCTCCGAACTCGACGAGCGGATCAAGCAGCTGGGCCGGCTGCGCGACCATCTCACCGACTGCATCGGCTGCGGCTGTCTGTCGCTGGAGACATGTGTGCTCTCCAACCCGAACGACATCTCCGGGGACACGATCAGCGGGTCCCGGCTGATGCCGGAGCGCCGCTCGGCGGACTGCCGGTAGGCGAGTCGCGGGCCGGGGCGGAGCGGGCGCTCCTCATGCCGCGGACGTCAGGTTCCTGGTCCGTATGCGCCGCGCCCTCGCCAGCGCCCCCGGCGTGAGCACGGGCTGCGGCACCACGATCCCGCAGCCCGTGCAGACCGGCCCCGACCACGGCTGGTGGCTGAGCTCCTGGCGCCAGACGATCCCGGTCCCCGTGCACACCGGGCAGGTCGTGCCCGGCTCCGACTCCAGCGCGGCGATCAGCCGGCCCAGCACCTCGCCCAGCGGTGCGGACGGATGGACCGCCGGATCGTCGCAGCGCGCCACCCCGTTCCCGCCCCAGGTGCGCCGGTGCCAGTCGTCGAACGCGCCCGGCCGGCGCAGCCCATCGTGCTTCTCCCGCCTGCGGCGCTCGGCGAACCCCGCCTCGTACCCGAGCCAGACGGCCCGGGCCTCCTCCAACTCCTCCAGTGCGTGCACCAGTCGCACCGGGTCGGGGGCCCGGTCCTCGGGCTCGATCCAGTGCCGGGCACACAGATGGTGCCAGGTCGCCCGGTGACCGTAGGGGGCGAACCTCTCCAGGCACTTGCGCAGCGAGTACCGCCGCAGCGCCAGGTCACTCCGCGGATCGCGGACCTGTCTCGCAAGACTGCGGAAACCGGCCATCGCACTGCCACCTCCGTCGCTCGTACTTCGGCGTCAAGGGATGGACGTACGACTGCCCGATTCGGCTCCATCGAAAGGCGATTCGCGTCCATTGGCCGAGACGGCCTCGTCGGATGCACCTCGAACGGGCCCGGGCGCGGCTCGAATCCGGCTCGGACGCGGCGTCATGTGGCGATTCGGAAAAGGTGACCGATGCTCACCTTACCGACGGGTCGTACCGCCAGTAACCTCCGGCGCATCGGCCTCCCGGAGGAGCACGCATGCCCCCACGCACCGCCAAGTTCAGAGCCGCCACCGTTGCGGCGGTTCTCACCCTCGGTACCACCCTCCTCGCAGCCTCGCCGCAGTCCGGCGCCGTGGCGGCGGAACCCGTCCCCGTCGCCGACCACTGCCAGGGGCAGTGCGACGACATCCTGCCGCCCGGCGAGAACGGCAACGCCACGCTCGTCGAGATTCTCGGCAACCAGGCGTTCGGTACGCACCCCGCGCACAGCGACGACCAACTCGACCGCTACAACGGCCTGGTGGCCGGGTACACCGGACTCACCGACCAGAAGCTGACCGACTTCTTCAACGACGCCTCGTTCGGCGTGCCGAAGGACCAGGTCGAGTCCGTCACCTCGCCTCGCGACGACGTCACCATCACCCGCGACAGGAAGTCAGGCGTCCCGCACATCAAGGGCACCACCCGTTACGGCACCCAGTTCGGCGCCGGCTATGCGGCCGGGCAGGACCGGCTCTGGCTGATGGACCTCTTCCGGCACATCGGGCGCGGCGAACTGACCTCGTTCGCCGGTGGCGCACTCGCCAACCAGGGGCTTGAGCAGCAGTTCTGGCCGCAGGCCCCGTACACCGAGGCAGATCTCGAAGCCCAGGTCGCGTACATCAGGACCCATGAGGGCGCCCGCGGTGAGCAGGCCATGGCCGACGCGCAGGCGTATGTCGACGGCATCAACGCGTACCGCGACAAGTCCAAGAAGGGCCGCTACTTCCCCGGCGAGTACGTCCTCACCGGCAAGATCGACGCGATCACCAACATCGGTGAGATCCAGCCGTTCAAGCTGACCGACCTGATCTCGATCGCCTCGGTCGTCGGCGGTCAGTTCGGTGGCGGCGGTGGCGGCGAGGTGCAGGCGGCGCTCTCGCTGCTGTCCGCCCAGCAGAAGTACGGGGTCGCCGAAGGCACCAAGGTCTGGGAGTCGTTCCGGCAACGGAACGACCCCGAGGCCGTGCTGACCATCCACGACGGCACCTCCTTCCCCTACGCCGGCAAGCCCGCCCAGGCGCGCGGCACCGCCCTTCCCGATCCGGGCTCGGTCACCCCCGAGCCGCTCGTCCACGACCGCACCGGCTCCGCGGGCACCGACAGGAAGGCCCCGGTCAAGGCCCCGGCCGCGCTGAGGAAGGCCCAGGGCATCTACGACGACGGCGTGATCCCGGAGGGCTCGCTGCCCGGCTCCGGTTCCGGCGCCCAGAAGCGCGGCATGTCCAACGCCCTGCTGGTCTCCGGCAAGCACACCGCGAGCGGAAACCCGATCGCCGTCTTCGGCCCGCAGACCGGCTACTTCGCACCGCAGCTGATGATGCTCCAGGAGCTCCAGGGCCCAGGCATCAGCGCCCGCGGGGTCGCCTTCGCCGGTGTCGGCATGTACGTCCAGATGGGCCGCGGCCAGGACTACGCGTGGAGCGCCACCTCGGCCGGCCAGGACATCACCGACACGTACGCCATCGAGCTGTGCGAGCCGGACGGTTCCGCACCCACCAAGGACTCGACGCACTACCTCCACCACGGCACCTGCACCGCGATGGAGAAGCTGGAGCGCACCAACTCCTGGGCGCCGACCGTCGCCGACTCCACGGCGAAGGGCTCCTACCGGATGCAGGTGTGGCGGACCGCGTACGGCATCGTCACCCATCGCGCCACAGTGGGCGGCAAGCCCGTCGCGTACACCTCGCTGCGCACCACCTACCGTCACGAGGCCGACTCGATCGTCGGCTTCCAGATGCTCAACGACCCTGCGTACGTGAAGGACGCCGCCTCCTTCCAGCAGGCGGCGAGCAACATCGACTACGCCTTCAACTGGTTCTACGCCGACTCCCGCACCGCCGCCTACTACAACAGCGGCATGAACCCGGTGCGCGCGGCGGGCGTCGACCCGGCCCTGCCCGTCAAGGCCGAGAAAGCGTACGAATGGCAGGGCTACGACCCGGTCGCCAATACCGCCGCCTACACCCCGTTCGCCGCGCACCCGCACTCCAGCGGCCAGGACTACTACGTCTCCTGGAACAACAAGCAGGCCGAGGGGTACGCCTCCGCGGGCTTCGGCCTCGGCGCGGTGCACCGGGCGGACCTGCTCGACGACCGGGTGGCGAAGCTGGTGGAGCAGGGCGGCGTCACCCGCGCCTCGCTCACCCGGGCCATGGCGGAAGCCGCGCTCACCGACCTGCGCGGCGAGCAGGTGCTGCCCGAACTGCTGCAGGTGCTCCGCTCCCGGCCGGTCACCGACCCGGAACTGAACTCGGTCATCCAGCAGTTGGAGTCCTGGCGGGCTTCGGGGGCGCAGCGCAGGGAAAGCAGCCCCGGCTCGCACACGTACACCGACGCGGACGCGGTGCGGATCATGGACGCGTGGTGGCCGAAGCTGGTCGAGGCCGAGTTCGAGCCGGGTCTGGGCGACAGCCTGTACGGGACGCTGACCGCCGCTCTCGCCACCGACGAGTCACCGGCGGCCAGCCACGGCCCGAGCGGGGCGCACAGCGGATCGGCGTTCCAGTACGGCTGGTGGGGCTTTGTGGACAAGGATCTGCGCCAGGTCCTCGGCCGGCCGGTCAAGGGGCCGCTCGCCAGGACGTACTGCGGAAACGGAGACCTGAGCAGCTGCCGGGACACCCTGCTCGCCTCCCTGAAGCGGGCGGCGTCCGAACCGGCCACCGAGGTCTACCCCGGTGACGACAGCTGCGGGGCCGGCGAGCAGTGGTGCACGGACTCGATCATCCACCGTGCGCTGGGCGGAATCAGCCAGAAGGCGATCCACTGGCAGAACCGCCCGACGTATCAGCAGGTGGTGGAGTTCCCCAGCCACCGGTAGGCATTGATCCCTCTCCGTCCGGTGCTCGGGGACGGAACCGGTTCGCCGGGCGGGTCCGAACCCTCGGACCCGCCCGGTCCGCCTCACCGGTACTGCAAGTACTTCTTGCGTACCGCCCGGAAGGCGGCGAGATCCGCCGCCCAGGCGCCCACCACCTCATCCGTGTCCGCGCCCGCATCGATCATCGTGCGGACCCGCGTGTTGCCGGTGAGCTTGTCGATCCAGTTGTCCGAGCGCCACGCGAACCCGCTCCACGTCTGCTTCGCCGTCACCAGGAGAGCGATCCCCGTGCGTACCGGGTCGAAGACCTCCCGGTCCTGCACATGCAGCTGCACGCCGCCGACCGTCTTCCCCTGGAACTTGGAGAACGTCGGCGCGAAGTACGCCTCGCGGAACGCGACTCCGGGCAGGTCGAGCGCGTTCGCGGCCGCCGCCCACCGGTGGTCGATGCCCTCCGCGCCGAGCAGTTCGAACGGCCGCGTGGTGCCGCGTCCCTCGGAGAGGTTCGTGCCCTCGAAGAGGCAGGTCCCGGAGTACACCAGCGCGGTGTCCGGCGTCGGCATGTTGGGGCTCGGGGGCACCCACGGCAGTCCGGTCTCGTCGAAGAAGTCCGAGCGCCGCCATCCCGACATCTTCACGATGTCCAGCTCGACCGGCCGGTCGGCCAGGAACTCCGCGTTGAAGAGCAGCGCAAGCTCCGTGACCGTCATGCCGTGCGCCTGCGCGATCTCCCGGCGCCCCACGAAGGTCGAGAACGCCGGGTCGAGGACCGGCCCGAGCGCCGCCCGCCCGGTCACCGGGTTCGGCCGGTCCAGCACGACGAACCGCTTGCCCGCGAGCGCCGCCGCCTGCATGCAGTCGTAGAGCGTCCAGATGTACGTGTAGAAGCGTGCGCCCGCGTCCTGGATGTCGAAGACGATCGTGTCCACGCCGGACGCGGTGAAGACATCGGCGAGCGGCTGCCCGCTCTTCAAGTACGTGTCGTAGACGGGGAGTCCGGTCGCCGGATCGTCGTAGCGCCCCTCAGAACCGCCCGCCTGCGCGGTGCCGCGGAAGCCGTGTTCGGGTCCGAAGACCGCGATCAGGTTCACCCGCTCGTCCGGGTGCATCACATCGACGATGTGGCGCACATCGGAGGTGATCCCGGTCGGGTTGGTGACGACCCCGACCTTCTGCCCCTTCAGCAGTGCGTAGCCGTCCGCGGCCAGCCGGTCGAACCCGGTGAGGAGCCGGTTGCGCCCGGCGCCCTGCCCCTTCCCGGGCACGGGTCCCGCTGCCGCGGTCCCGGTTCCTGCAGTGGTCGCCGCGAGGGCTCCCACCGCACTGCCGGCGGCCAGCAAACCACGTCTGGACAGGCTCATTCGGCTACCTCCATGATCGCTCCGACTGTCATGGTCACGCACGCTAGCGCGCGCAAGCGCTCCGCGGAACGAGCCGGACGCGACTGCTGTGACAGGAGTGGCGACAACCCGGGCCAGCCCCCTTCCCCGACGACATACCGACTGGTTAGTCTGCTGAGGAAGTCGGCTGAGAGAGGCGGGACCCGATGAGTACGGTGCAGGGCGCGGGCGTAGTGGTCACCGGAGCCGGAGGCGGCATCGGCGCCGCTCTGGCCCGCAGATTCGCCGCGGAAGGCGCCAGGGTCGTCGTCAACGACCTCGACGAGGCCCGGATCAAGACGCTTGCCGAGGAGATCGGCGGCACTGCCGTCGCCGGTGACGCCTCACGGATCGTGGACGCCGCCCGGGACGCCCTGGACGGCACCGTCGACATCTACTGCGCCAACGCGGGCCTTGCCTCGCCCGGCGACGTCTTCGCCGACGAGGAGGTCTGGGCGGCGGCCTGGGACGTCAATGTGATGGCCCACGTCCGCGCGGCCAGGGCGCTGCTGCCGGACTGGCTGGAGCGCGGCAGCGGCCGGTTCGTCTCCACCGCGTCCGCCGCCGGGCTGCTGACGATGATCGGCGCGGCGCCGTACAGCGTCACCAAGCACGGGGTCGTCGCCTTCGCCGAATGGCTCTCGCTCACCTACCGCCACCGCGGCGTCAAGGTCCACGCGATCTGCCCCCAGGGCGTACGTACGGACATGCTCACCGCCGCGGGTTCGGCCGGTGAGCTCGTGCTCGCCCCCAGCGCCATCGAGCCGGAGGCCGTCGCCGACGCGCTCTTCGACGCCATGGCCGAGGACCGCTTCCTCGTCCTGCCGCACCCCGAGGTCGCCGGCTACTACCGGGCGCGCACCAAGGACACCGACCACTGGCTCGCCAATATGAACCACCTTCAGCAGAAGTGGGAGGAGACCGGCGCATGACCGAGTCCAACACCGACGCCGACACCGGGTCCGGCTACGCGGCAAAACCCTGGATCTCCCTGCTCAGCGAGGCCCAGCGGGCTCCCGTCAGCCCCGCCGAGACTGTGGTGCACGCCTTTCGCGCCTCCGTCGCCCGCGCCCCCGAGCACCCGGCGCTCGCCTACTTCGACGGGCGCCTCAGCTACCGCGAGACCGATGCGCTCTCCGACTCGGTGGCCGGTCATCTCGCCGCGAAGGGCCTGGAGCGCGGCGACCGGGTCGCGATCATGCTGCAGAACTCCCCGCAGTTCGTACTCGCGCTGCTCGGCGCCTGGAAGGCGGGGGCGACCGTCGTCCCGCTCAACCCGATGTACAAGTCCGGCGAGGTCGGCCACGTACTGAAGGACGCCGAGGTCACCGCGCTGATCTGCGCGGACCGGGCGTGGGAGTCGTATCTGCGGGACACCGCGGCCGCCGCCGCGACCGTACGGATCGCCGTCACCGCCTGCGAGCTCGACCTCCAGAGCCAGAACGACGACCGGGTCCTGAACTTCGAGCGGCTGCCGGCCCCCGAGGACGCCGACGACCTGGTGGCCGTCGCCCGCCGCGGGCTCGCCGCCCCCGAAGACCGCGAACTCACCGCCGCCGACGTGGCGCTGATCAGCTACACCTCCGGGACCAGCGGCACCCCCAAGGGCGCCATGAACTCCCACGGCAACATCATGGTCAACGCCGAGCGCCAGCGGACCGGACACCCGGTCGCCGAGGGCTCCTCGTACTTCGCGCTCGCCCCGCTCTTCCACATCACCGGCATGGTGTGCCAGCTGGCCGCCTGTCTCACCAACGCGGGCACCCTCGTCCTCGCGTACCGTTTCCATCCCGGTGTCGTGCTCGACGCGTTCGCCGAGCACCGCCCCGCGTACACCGTCGGCCCGTCGACCGCCTTCATGGCGCTCGCCGCCCATCCCGACGTGACCCGTGAGCACTTCGCCTCGTTCCAGGTGATCTCCTCCGGTGGTGCACCGTTGCCGCCCGCGCTCGTGGAGAAGTTCCGTGCGGGCTTCGGCCCGTACATCCGCAACGGCTACGGCCTCACCGAGTGCACCGCGCCCTGCGCCTCCGTACCGCCCGAGCGGGAAGCCCCCGTCGACCCGGTCTCCGGGACGCTCTCCGTCGGCGTTCCCGGCCCGGACACGATCGTCCGGATCCTCGACGAGAACGGCGAGGAGGTGCCGTTCGGCGAACAGGGCGAGATCGCCGTCCGCGGTCCCCAGGTCGTCTCCGGCTACTGGCGGCTGCCCGACGCCTCCGCCGCCGCCTTCCCGGACGGTGAGCTGCGGACGGGCGACATCGGCTTCATGGACCGCGACGGCTGGCTGTACGTCGTCGACCGCAAGAAGGACATGATCAACGCCTCCGGCTTCAAGGTCTGGCCGCGTGAGGTGGAAGATGTCCTGTACACCCACCCGGCGGTACGGGAGGCGGCGGTCGTCGGCGTCCCCGACGCCTACCGCGGCGAGACCGTCCGGGCGTACGTCAGCCTGCGGCCCGGTGCGGTGGTCGAGCCCGGAGAGCTGGGCGCGTACTGCAAGGAGCGGCTCGCCGCCTACAAGTACCCGCGCGAGGTCGAGATCCTGGCTGAACTCCCGAAGACGGCAAGTGGGAAGATCCTCAGGCGGGAACTGCGTTCAGCGCAGTAGAGCAGCGGACACATCGTACGGAAGGCAGGTGGCGGCAATGGCCAGAACGACGGACGGGAACGATGCCCCGGTCCCGCAGCGGCTGCTGGCCGCCGCCACCCGGCTCTTCGCCGAGCAGGGTTACGACCGCACGTCGGTCCAGGAGATCGTCGAGGCGGCGGGCGTCACCAAGGGGGCGCTGTACCACTACTTCGGGTCCAAGGAGGATCTCCTCCAGGAGGTCTACGCCCGGGTGCTGCGGCTCCAGCAGGAGCGGCTCGACGCCTTCGCCGACGCCGAGGCGCCGGTCGAGCAGCGGCTGCGGGACGCGGCGGCGGATGTCGTCGTCACGACGATCGAGAACCTCGACGACGCGTCGATCTTCTTCCGGTCCATGCACCATCTGAGCCCGGAGAAGAACAAGCAGGTGCGGGTGGAGCGGCGCCGCTACCACGAGCGGTTCCGGGCGCTGGTCGAAGAAGGGCAGCAGAGCGGGGTGTTCTCGACGGCGACGCCGGCGGATCTGGTGGTGGACTACCACTTCGGCTCGGTGCACCACCTGTCGACGTGGTACCGCCCGGACGGCCCGCTCAGCCAGCAGGAGGTCGCCGACCATCTGGCCGACCTGCTGCTGCGCGCGCTGCGGCCGTAGGAACCGGGGCGCGGTGGTTGCCGCTCCGTCCTCACTCGCCGGGCGGGCTTGATCCTCCCCGCCCGTGGTCGAGCCGTTCGTCCTCCATCGCCGGACGGTCCTGTGATGCCCGCGCGGCACCGTCGAGCCCGTCCGGCGCTCGAGGGCGGAAGCGGCAACCGGACGCACCCGGCCACCGCCCGCCCCGGCCACCGCCTACAGGTACCGCTTGATCTCGCGCCGCGCCAGCGACCTCTGGTGCACCTCGTCGGGCCCGTCGGCCAGCCGCAGCGTCCGCGCCGCCGCCCACAGTTCCGCCAGCGGGAAGTCCTGGCTGACGCCGCCCGCGCCGTGCAGTTGCACCGCCTGGTCGAGGATGTCGACCACCGCGCGCGGGGTGGCGATCTTGATGGCCTGGATCTCCGTGTGCGCACCCCGGTTGCCGACGGTGTCCATCAGCCACGCCGTCTTCAGCACCAGCAGCCGCAACTGCTCCACCGTGACCCGCGCGTCCGCGATCCAGTTCTGCACGACGCCCTGCTGGGCGAGCGGCTTGCCGAAGGCCGTACGGGACACCGCCCGCCTGCACATCAGCTCGATGGCCCGCTCGGCCATCCCGATCAGCCGCATGCAGTGGTGGATCCGGCCCGGGCCGAGACGCGCCTGGGCGATGGCGAAGCCGCCGCCCTCCTCGCCGATCAGGTTCGTGGCGGGCACCCGCACATCGGTGAACACGACTTCCGCGTGACCGCCGTGGTAGTGGTCCTCGTACCCGTACACCTGCATCGCGCGCCGCACTTCGAGGCCGGGCGTGTCACGCGGGACCAGGATCATCGACTGCTGGCGGCGGATGTCGGGGCCGTCCGGGTCGGTCTTGCCCATCACGATGAAGATCCGGCAGTCCGGGTTCATCGCCCCGGAGATGTACCACTTGCGGCCGTTGATGACGTAGTCGTCGCCGTCCCGCACGATCCGGGTCTCGATGTTCGTCGCGTCCGACGAGGCCACCTCGGGCTCCGTCATGGCGAACGCCGACCGGATCTCACCGGCGAGCAGCGGCTCCAGCCACTGCTTCTTCTGCTCGTCCGTGCCGAACTGGAAGAGCACCTCCATGTTCCCGGTGTCCGGCGCCGCGCAGTTCAGCGCGGTCGGTGCCAACTGCGGGGACCGACCGGTGATTTCGGCGAGCGGAGCGTACTGGAGGTTGGTCAGCCCGGCGCCGTACTCCGCGTCGGGCAGGAAGAGGTTCCACAGGCCCTGCTTGCGCGCCTCCGCCTTCAGGTCCTCGACGACCTGCGGGGTGTCCCACGGGGAGGCGAGCAGTGCGCGCTGCTCGTCCGCGATCTTCTCGGCCGGGAGGACATGCTCGTCCATGAAGGCGAGCAGCTTGGTGCGCAGCTCTTCCGTGCGGGCGTCGAATGCGAAATCCATGGGCTGATCAGCCTTCCTGGAGGGTGGTGAGGCCGTGCTCGATGAAGACGGGGACGAGATCGCCGATCCGGTCGAAGCCGGCGCCGACCGTCTGGCCGAGGGTGTAGCGGTAGTGGATGCCCTCCAGGATCACGGCGAGCTTGAACCACGCGAACGCCGTGTACCAGGAGATGGCGGAGGTGTCCCGGCCGGAGCGGGCGGCGTAGCGCTCGATCAGTTCGGCGGGGGTGGGGTGGCCGGCCGCGCCGCTGGTGGTGGAGACCGGGGACCTGGGCAGACCGAGATCGGAGCTGTACATCACCAGGAGGCCGAGGTCGGTCAGCGGGTCGCCGAGCGTCGACATCTCCCAGTCGAGGACGGCCTTGATCTCGTCGTCCGAGCCGATCAGGACGTTGTCCAGGCGGTAGTCGCCGTGGATGACGGTGGGCGCGGGGGAGACGGGCAGTTCGCGCCCGAGCGCGGCGTGCAGCTCGTCGATGCCGGGCAGTTCGCGGTTGCGGGAGGCGTCCAGCTGCTTGCCCCAGCGGCGCAGCTGCCGGTCGAGGAAGCCCTCGGGGCGTCCGAAGTCGCCGAGCCCCACGGACTCGGGGTCCACCGCGTGCAGTTCCACCAGTGTGTCGACCAGTCCGAGGACGGCCGCCCGGGTGCGCTCGGGGCCGAGCGGGGCGAGCTGCTCGGCGGTGCGGTACGGGGTCCCCTCGACGTACTCCATGAGGTAGAACGGCGACCCGATGACGGAATCGTCCTCGCAGAGCAGCACCGGCTCGGGCACCGGCACGGCTGTCGGATGCAGTGCGCTGATCACCCGGTGCTCGCGCTTCATGTCGTGCGCGGTGGCGAGGACATGGCCGAGCGGCGGCCGGCGGACGACCCAGTGGCCGGTGCCGTCCGTGACGATGTACGTCAGGTTGGAGCGACCGCCCTCGATGAGACGGGCTTCGAGCGGTCCGTTCACCAGACCCGGCCGCTCGCGGTCGAGATATCCGCGGAGCCGGTCCAGGTCGAGACCTGGCGGGTGGACTGAGCTCATCGTGCGCACCTCCGGGGTGAAAAGACGTCGAAGCTCATGATGCCGACCAGTCGGTATGTCGTCCAGTGAACTCCCGGATTCCCCGGTGCGGACTCCGGTTCCAGTGGTCCCGGAGTCTGGCGCCCGATCTTGTCTCTGAATATGGTTCACGTATGGATACTGCGTTGCTGATCGACGAAGTCCGGCTGACCCCGATCCTCATAGCCGACCCGCCGCTGCTCAACACCCAGGGCGTCCACCAGCCGTACACCCCACGGCTCATCGTGGAGGTGATCACGCGCGGTGGGACGACCGGCATCGGGGAGACCTACGGGGACGGCAAGTACCTCGAACTCGCCGAGCCGCTCGCCCAGGCCCTGGTCGGCCGCTCGGTCAGCGATCTGAACGGCCTCTTCGCCCTCGCCGAGGAGGTGTGCGGTGATTCACGCGCCGCCGACGCGCGCGTGGAAGCCGGCGGCCTGCGCGGCGTCCAGACCTCCGGCAAGCTCCGGCTCTCCGTCGTCTCCGGCTTCGAGGTCGCCTGCCTGGACGCCCTGGGCAAGTCCCTCGGCCTGCCCGTGCACGCGCTGCTCGGCGGCAGGGTCCGCGACAGCGTCGAGTACAGCGCGTACCTCTTCTACCGCTGGGCCGCCCATCCCGAGGGCGGCGAACAGGACGACTGGGGTGTGGCCGTCGACCCGGCCGGAGTCGTCGCCCAGGCGCGTCGGTTCGCCCGCGAGTACGGCTTCTCCTCCTTCAAGCTCAAGGGCGGCGTCTTCGAACCCGACCAGGAGATCGCCGCGATCCGCGCCCTCGCCGAGGCGTTCCCCGGGCAGCCGCTGCGGCTGGACCCGAACGGCGCCTGGTCCGTCGAGACCTCGCTGTACGTCGCCGAGCAGCTGAAGGACGTACTCGAATATCTGGAGGATCCGGCGACCGGCACGGACCTGATGGCCGCCGTCGCCGCGGGCACCGATGTACCGCTCGCCACGAACATGTGCGTCACGACCCTCGCCGAGGTCCCGGAGGCGTTCGCCCGCGGCGCCGTCCAGGTCGTGCTCTCCGACCACCACTACTGGGGCGGCCTGCACCGCACCCGTGAGCTGGCCGGGATCTGCCGCACCTTCGGAGTCGGACTCTCCATGCACTCCAACACCCACCTGGGGATCAGCCTCGCCGCGATGACCCACGTCGCGGCCACCGTCCCCAACCTCGACTACGCCTGCGACAGCCACTACCCCTGGCAGACCGAGGACGTCATCACCACCCGTCATGTGTTCAAGGACGGCCGGCTGACCGTCTCCGACGCCCCGGGGCTCGGCGTCGAACTCGACCGGGAACGGCTGGCCGTACTGCACCGGCGGTGGCTCGCCGACGACGGCACGATGCGCGAGCGCGACGACGCGGCGGCCATGCGCAAGGCCGAGCCGGAGTGGGTGACGCCGGCCATCCCGCGCTGGTGAGCCCGGGACGGCCCGGGGGTGGACCAGGTGCCGGGAGGCCGCCGACGCGGTCCTGATCCGGGGCCGGCGTCCGGCCACGGACCGCCCACGCCGCGGCGGCCGTCCGAGGCCCTCACCGTCTGAGTTGCGTCCGGCCTGAGCAGCCCGGATGGTCGGATGATGAAGGCGATCAGCTACAGCAGGTACGGCGGGGCAGAGGTCCTGGAGTACGGCGAGCGGCCCGACCCCAAGGTCGGCCCGGACAGTGTGCTGGTGAAAGTGCGGGCAGCGGCCGTCAACCCGGTCGACTGGAAGGCCAGGGAGGGCCATCTCCAGTCAGGACTGGAGGCCGTCTTTCCGGTGATCCCCGGCTGGGACGTCTCCGGAGTCGTCGTACAGCCCGGTATCGCCGTCGACGAATTCGCTGTCGGCGACGAGGTCATCGGCTATGTGCGGGAGGACTTCCTGTCCCGCGGCACCTTTGCCGAGTACGTCGCGGCCCCCGTGCGCACCCTCGCCCGCAAGCCGCTCAGCCTGAGCTTCGAGGCGGCGGCGGGCCTGCCGCTGGCCGGTCTCACCGCGTACCAGGTGCTGCACCGCTCGCTGCGGATCCAGGACGGCGACACCGTGCTGGTCCACGCGGCCGCGGGCGGGGTGGGCTCACTGGCCGTCCAGCTCGCCCGGCACGCGGGCGCCCGCGTCATCGGCACCGCCAGCGACCACAACCACGACCATGTGCGAAAGCTCGGCGGCGAGCCGGTGGCGTACGGCGAAGGGCTCGCCGACCGGATCAGGGCCCTGGCCCCCGACGGGGTCGACGCCGCCTTCGACACCGTCGGCGGCGAGGCCCTGCGTGTCTCCGCGGAAGTGCTGAAGCCCGGGGGCCGGCTGGTGTCCATCGCGGACGGCGAGGTCTTCTCGTACGGCGGCCGCTACGCCTTCGTACGGCCCGACGCCGACGACCTCGCCCAGCTGAGCGCCCTGGCCGAGCAGGGCGTCATCTCGGTCCATGTCGACCGCACCTTCCCGCTGGAACAGGCCGCGGACGCCTACCGGCTGAACGAGGAGGGGCGCACCCGCGGGAAGATCGTCGTCACCGTCCCCTGGGACAGCTGACGGCCCCGACACGTCCCCTCAGAAGATCATCGCCGCTGCGAACACCGCGAGCGCCACCGCGCACACCGCCGCCGTCAGCGCGCCGCGCGGCGACAGCGGTCGCGGCTGCGCGGTCGCCATCCCGCGCACCCGCCGGTGCGCCACCTGCAGAAAGCCCAGCCAGGCCAGCACGCTCAGCGACAGGGCGACGAATCCGGCCGGGGTCGCACCGTTGTGCAGGGCCTGCCTGCCGGCCAGCAGAGCCACCACCGTGCAGGACAGGGTGGTACGCCGCCACGCCAGCCTGGTCCGCTCGGGCTGCAGCCCGGGGTCCCGGACGGCGGCCGTCAACGGCTCTCCCAGCCGAAGACGACCACCACCACCATGGAGACGGCGACGACGGCGACCGCAAGTCCGAGCAGCGCCGGGAAGCGGGAGACCGGCAGGTCCTCGCCGCGCCGCATCGCCCGCTCGCACCGCACCCAGTGGTTGACCGCCCGCAGCGCACACAGCACACCGGCCGCCAGCAGTGCGAGCGCCAGCCCCGTCCGGACCCCCCAAGCCAGCTCCGGCAGGAACTGGTCGACGGCGAAGCCGCCGCCGATGAGCGCCAGAGCCGTCCGGATCCAGGCGAGGAAGGTGCGCTCGTTGGCGAGCGAGAAGCGGTAGTCGGGGGTGTCGCCCTCGTCACGGATCCGCTCCGGCGCGAACCACAGCCTCAGACCTTGTACGAAGTCGTTCACGTCCGAACCCTAACCAGCGCTCTGCCGGTCTCCTGCCGGGGCCCGGCCTGCCCGGTACTCCCGCAGCCGGCGATACGTCTCCAGGCCGTCCGGCACCCACTGCCAGTCGCCGAGCCGCTCCGTCAGCTCGTCATCGGTGAGGAAGGTGTGCCATGCGACCTCCTCCACCTGCGGGTTCACCGGCAGCTCGCACCGCACCTGGTACACGTGCGACCACCAGGTGTGCTCCGCGCTCTCGTAGAGGAACTTGAAGAGCGGCTCAGGGCGGGGGAGTCCCGTGACACCGAGCTCCTCCTCGGCCTCGCGCAGCGCCGCCTCGTCGTACGACTCGCCCGCGCCGACCACCCCGCCGACGAACATGTCGTAGTGCGAGGGAAAGACCAGCTTGGTCGGGGTCCTGCGGTGCACGAAGAGCCGGCCCTCGGCGTCCCTGGCCTCGATGAAGACACAGCGATGGCGCAGGCCCCGCGCGGTCGCCTCGCCGCGCGGGGCCTGACCGACGACCTCGTCGTTCTCGTCGACGATGTCCAGAATTTCGTCAGCAGCAGTCATGCAGCCCATCCAACCTCACCTCCGGAACCGGGGATCATCGTCCGGAACCGGGCGGGGTGGACGCATGAACCGCGCGCCCGGCGAGCCGCCCGTCAGTGCGGCTGCAGGCTGCGCTTCCGGCGGTGGTGGTCGTGGCCCGTCGGCATCGCCGGGTGCAGTCCCAGCAGCACGATCCCGACGACGATCGCCACCAGCCCGGCCGCCTGCCAGGCCAGCGCGCCCGCATCGGTGCGCACCTGGTCGCCCAGGAAACCGATCCCGCAGGCGATCCCGGCCAGCGGCTGGGCGGCGGTCAGCGCGGGCAGCGACATCCGCAGCGGCGCCGTCTCGAACGCGCTCTGCACCAGGATCAGCCCCGTCACGCCCAGCACCACCACCGCGTACGGCTGCCAGCTCGTCACCAGTGCCGTCCACCCCGCGTCCGACAGCACCTCCCCGCTCATCCGGGTCAGTGCGTCCTGGAGGCCGTACAGCAGCCCGGCCGCCACCGCGAGCAGCGCCGGGGCCGCTCCGTGCTGCGAGCGTTTGGCGAAGGTGGTGAGCAGCAGGGCTATGCCCACGACCACGCCGACCACCAGCCAGTGCCGCAGTGCGTTCGTGATCGTCTCGCCGCCCTGCGGCCGGCCCCCCAGCAGGAAGGCGGTGACACCGCCTGCCAGCAGCCAGAGCCCGGCCCAGCCCTGTCGGCCGAGCCGCTGGCCGGTGCGATGGCGCGACAGGGCCATGGCGAAGAGCAGATTGGTCGCCAGGAGAGGCTCGACCACGGATACCTCGCCCTTGCCCAGGGCCAGCGCCCCCAGCGCCATGCCGCTGACCATCAGGCCGATCCCGGCCAGCCAGCTCCGCACCTGCATCAGGTCGAGCAGCAGCCGGGGGGAGAGATAGTCCCTCCTCGGGGCGTGCCGGGCGGCGGCCTGCTGCAGGACAAAGCCGAATCCCAGACAGCAGGCGGCGCTCACGGCGAGTACGAGCACCAGCACCGACACGCTTCTCTACCTCAAGTCCGGCCAGGAGAGGGTGATTTGTTTCGACGATAGCGCCTCCGGGGGGAGGATGCGGCCGGAGCGCGTCCGACCGGGCGGTTGACGCCGCAGCGGCCGGTGCCGAAGATCTGACGCACGAGTAACTTCCGGCGCTCCCTCGCGGACCCCGACTCGCCCCGACTCGCCCCGACAAGGATGGAAACCATGGCGTACGACGCTGATGTGATTGTGATCGGGGCAGGGCTCGCGGGTCTTGTGGCCACCGCCGAGCTCGTCGACGCGGGCCGCACGGTGATCCTGCTGGACCAGGAGCCCGAGCAGTCGATCGGCGGCCAGGCGCACTGGTCCTTCGGCGGCCTCTTCCTCGTCGACTCGCCCGAGCAGCGCCGCATGCGGATCAAGGACAGCCACGAACTGGCCCTCCAGGACTGGCTCGGTACGGCCGGCTTCGACCGCAAGGAGGACCACTGGCCACGGAAGTGGGCCGAGGCGTACGTCGACTTCGCGGCCGGTGAGAAGCGGTCCTGGCTGCACGCCCAGGGACTGCGGATCTTCCCCGTCGTCGGCTGGGCCGAACGTGGCGGCTACGACGCGAACGGCCACGGCAACTCCGTACCCCGCTTCCACATCACCTGGGGCACCGGCCCCGGTGTCGTGGCCCCCTTCGAGCGCCGGGTCCGCGAGGGCGTCGCCAAGGGGCTCGTACAGCTGAGGTTCCGCCACCGGGTCACCGGCCTCGGCCGCAGCGCGGGCGCGATCGACACCGTGACCGGTGAACTCCTCGAACCGAGCGGCGCCCAGCGCGGCACCGCGAGCAGCCGCGAGGCGACCGGCGCCTTCGAGCTGAAGGCCCAGGCCGTGATCGTCACCTCCGGCGGCATCGGCGGCAACCACGACCTCGTACGCAAGCAGTGGCCCGAACGGCTCGGCACCCCGCCCGCGAAGATGCTCTCCGGGGTTCCCGCCCACGTCGACGGGCTGATGCTCGGCATCACCGAGGAGGCGGGCGCCCACCACATCAACCGCGACCGGATGTGGCACTACACCGAGGGCATCGAGAACTGGAACCCCATCTGGGCCAAGCACGGCATCCGGATCCTGCCGGGACCGTCCTCGCTCTGGCTGGACGCCCGCGGCAAGCGGCTGCCGGTGCCGCTCTTCCCCGGCTTCGACACGCTCGGCACCCTCGAGCACATCATGAGGTCGGGCTACGACTACACCTGGTTCGTTCTCGACCAGAAGATCATCGGCAAGGAGTTCGCGCTCTCCGGCTCGGAGCAGAATCCCGACCTGACCGGTAAGTCGATCCGCGGTGTGATCGGCCGGGCGCGCGCGGACGTGCCGGGACCGGTGAAGGCGTTCATGGACAACGGCGTGGACTTCGTCGTCGAGAAGGACCTCGAATCACTGGTCCGCGGCATGAACGCGCTCACCGACGAACCGCTGATCGATGTGGCGGAGCTGCGCCGCGAGATCACCGCGCGGGACCGCGAGACAGCCAACCCGTTCACCAAGGACCTCCAGATCACGGCGATCCGGGGCGCCCGCACGTATCTCGGCGACAAGCTGATCCGTACGGCGGCCCCGCACCGCATCCTGGACCCCGGGGCCGGTCCGCTGATCGCCGTACGACTCAACATCCTGACCCGGAAGTCGCTCGGCGGCCTGGAGACGGACCTGTCGTCACGGGTGCTCGGGGAGGACGGCACACCCCTGCCCGGTGTGTACGCGGCGGGGGAGGCGGCAGGCTTCGGCGGCGGCGGGATGCACGGCTACCGCTCGCTCGAAGGAACGTTCCTCGGTGGCTGCATCTTCTCCGGGCGGGCGGCGGGCCGGGCCGCGGCGGAGGCGGTCGGCTGAGGGCTCCGATCCGTGGGCCGTCCGGAGAGGTTCCGGCCGGCCCACGGGGTCGCCGTTCTCGACGCCGGTGCGGCGATGGCTGTGGAAATGTCATGGGCATGTAAATTCTCTGTCCTGGGGTCTACCCGCATAGACCACGGGGCGTCATCCTGGTCGCGCACCTCAACCGGCGCCCCCTCGTATGAGGGTCGCGCGCCACGCGCCACCTTCCACGCACGGAACGAAGCCCCGCTCGCAGACCGGATCTCCCGCGTGACCGGAGAGGATGAGCAATGAGGATCGTGACCAAGGCGCTCGTCGCCACGGCATCCGCCGCCGTGCTGGCCATGGGGGCGCCCGCGCAGGCGGTGGTGCCGCCCGAGCACGCGGTGATCGTGTGTCAGAGCGCGAGCTTCTACGCCAACTACGACAGCTCCTCCGGGCCCACCGGGCTGATCCGTGTCCTGGGCTACGGCAACAAGGTGGGCCACACCCGCGGCGCCCACCCCGTCTACAACGGCTGGGCCGCCACCTTCGACTTCGGCAAGGGCGACTGGGGCTACGTCCGCAATGAATGCCTCGGCGGCTACGGCTCCTGGTGACGCAGTCCCGAACGTCGTACCGCACGCCGATCTCCGGAAGGACTCGTCATGCCCGCACTCCGCACCGTCCGAGCAGTCGCAGCCGTGGGAGCCCTGACTGCGGGCCTGCTCATGGCCGCCGGGCCGGCCCAGGCCGCGAACGGCACCATCGGCCGACGTGAAACCGTATGCGCACAGGACCTGTATGTGCGCACGGACCCCGGCGGGGCCTGGACCGGGACCCTCTACAAGGGGCAGACCTTCACGGTGGAGAGCAAACAGAGTGGCTGGGTGTACGGGTTCGCCTACGGCGACATCAACCGTCACGGCTGGGTGCAGGACGGCTGGTTCTGCTGACCCACGGCACAGCGGCGCGCCAGGGCCCTGCTGAGTGCCTCGACGGCGGCTGGGCGGAGGTCAGTCCTGCGTACCGTGGGTCGGCCGGTCCTCCGCCCCGACGACCGGAACGAGCAACTCGACGACCCGGAACCGTTCGGCGACGACCAGTGTCTCGTCGTCGACCGTGAACTCCGGGTCGCCGAGCGCCTCCCGCATCTCCTCGCCCTGCCAGAACCGCTCATGGCTCGCGCGCCATGCGGCCACCGAGGTGTCGCCCTCGCCCTCGTCGATCGCGTGCTGGAGATCGATGTCGCCGAGCCGCAGGATCCGTACCTCGGTCACCTCCACCACCGCGACCTCCCGGCCGGCCGAGTCGATCACCGCCGACCGCTCGCCCACCGGAGGCAGCTCCTCCTTCTCCGCCTCGTACTCCGCCAGCAGCCCCGTCGTCGACACCTTCG
Organism: Streptomyces sp. NBC_00353; assembly: GCF_036108815.1. NCBI lineage: Bacteria > Bacillati > Actinomycetota > Actinomycetes > Kitasatosporales > Streptomycetaceae > Streptomyces > Streptomyces sp. NBC_00353. The sequence goes on from NZ_CP107985.1 coordinate 7,786,081, forward strand.
CGCCCGAGAGCACCGCCCTCACCAGCTGATCGCGCAGCGGGCCGGGGAAGGCGAGAAGAAAGGGCTTGAGAGGCTCACGGTTCGGCATGGCGCAAGTCTGGCATGCCCCGTCACGTACGTGATGAGGGCTCATGAATGCCGGGTTCCGGCCAACTCTTCTGCAAATGAATGCAGTTGATCAAGGTCAACTCTTGACGTGGAGCCTTGCCTACCGCTTGGCTGTGCGCGATCAGGAATGCCCGCGCACCACCGCTCTCACCCCAGCTCTCACCGCCGTCCTTTTCCAGCCCGTACCTGCGCGTACCCGTTTCGCAAAGGAAGCCAGCGGTGTCCCCGCCCCCGCCTCCCCTGGGCCGCTCCCGAAGACGGGGCGGACGCTCCGGCCATCTCTTCGACCCGGCGCTCGACGACACCGAACTCATCGAGGTACGAGGGCAGTTCACCCAGGGACGGTGGACCAGGGCCCGCTCCCTGCTGGTCGGGACCGGCAGCGACTGGGACCGCCGCAGCCATCGCGTCGTCGCCCTTGCCGAGACTCCGTCCGCCGTCGGCTGGGCCCGCGACTGGCTGCTCGCCGAACCCGACAGCGCGGACGCCGCCACCCTGCTGGCCTGCGCCACCGTGGTCCGAGCCCTGCACGGCAAGGACACGCCCGAGGCGGCCCGCGAGGCCTGCCTGCGCGCCGCGCGACTGGCCCCCGACGACCCCACGCCCTGGCTGGGACAGCTGATGCTGGCCCGTGTGCACGGCACGCAGGAGGAGGCCGGGAAGCTCTTCGACGCGGTACGCATCCGCCACCCCGACCACCACCACGCGCATCATCTGATGACGGCCCGGCTCGCCGAGAACCACCCCGACAGCGGCCAGGACCCGCTGCACGAGGTCTACGACTTCGCCGCCTGGGCCGCCGAACAGGCCCCAGCCGATTCGCCGCTCGCCGTCCTCCCCGTCGTCGCGCACGCCGAGCGCTACCGCGTCCTGGTCGCCGCGGGCAGCGAGTCCGACGACCCGGTGCGCTCCGGGCACTGGTCGGGGCGGCGGGCCCGGCAGGTGATGAAGGCCGCGTTCGACTGGTGGCTGGAATGGGAGCGCGAGGACCACCCGCGCAACCGCGCCGACCTCAACTTCCTGGCCCACGCCAAGGTCTGCGAGGGCAGGCCGGCCGAGGCAGCCGCCCTCTTCCTCCGTATCGGGCCCCACGTGACGGCCGCCCCCTGGTCGTACTCGGGCCGGGACCCGTACCAGGCCTTCCTCACGGCGCGCGGTACCGCGCTCGGTACGCCTTGAGGAGCCACCCGCCGCAGATCCACCCGCTGCTGTGCAACTCCCAGTGTTTCTCCCCTGATTCTCCTCAACGAAGGGACCACCCCCGCCATGTCGACGGGCAGTTCGAGAACGAGTGAGACCGGCGTGACCGGCGATACGGGCGGCATCAGCACCTACAAGGGTGAGGAGCGGGCCCTGCGTGCGGACCGGCTCGGCACCCCTGGGCTGCTGCTCTCGGTGCTCGCCGCAAGCGCCCCCCTGATGGTCGTCGCCGGGGTGATGCCCACCGTCTTCGGCGTGATGGGCATCGTGGGCCAGCCCCTGCTGTACGTCATCCTCGGCATCGTCCTGATGCTGTTCAGCGTCGGCTACGCGGAGATGAGCCGGCACGTCCACAACGCCGGTGCCTTCTACGCGTACATCGCCCGTGGGCTCGGCCCGACCGCGGGCGCCGGGGCCTCGCTCGTCGCCCTCGTCGCGTACAGCGCCATGCAGGTCGGTATCTACGGCATCCTCGGCTTCGAGGTCTCCGGGCTCTTCTCCACGTACCTGGAGACGGACGTTGCCTGGTGGATACCGGCTGTCGTCGCCGTACTGGTCGTCGGTGTCCTCGGCTGGCTGAAGATCGACCTCAACGCCAAGGTCCTCGGCGTGCTGCTGGTCGTCGAATGCGCCCTCGTCGTGATCTTCGACATCGCAGCCGTCTCCAAGCCGGGACCTGAGGGCCTGTCCATGCACGCCTTCAACCCCGACACCCTCACCGGCGCCGGACTCGGCACCGCGCTCTGCTTCTGCATCGCCGCGTTCGTCGGCTTCGAGCAGGCCCCGGTGTACGCGGAGGAGACCAGCCGCCCGCAGATCGTCGTCTCCCGGGTGATGTTCCTCGCCGTCGGCTATGCCGCGCTGTTCCTCGCGCTCAGCTCCTGGGCGCTGACCGTCGCCGCGGGCCCCGGGTTCATCGCGGACAGCTCCCTCAAGGAGGGGCCTGCGCTGCTGTTCGGTCTCACCGAGGACCGGCTCGGCACGACCTTCACCGATGTACTGCACGTGCTCTTCGTCACCGGCATGTTCGCCGCGCTGCTCAGCTTCCACAACGTCGTCGCCCGCTACGCATTCGCGATGGGACGCGAGAGCCTGCTGCCCGCCGCCTTCGGCCGTACCAACAAGTCCAGCGGCGCACCCGCCACCGGCTCGCTCCTGCAGACCGTCGTATCCCTGGTCATCGTGCTGGCCTTCGCGTTCACCGACGACAACCCGGTCGGTGACCCGACCGCCCCCGTGCTGCACCTGTTCACCTGGATGGGCAATGTCGGCGCGCTCGGCGTCATCCTGCTGATGGCCGCGGCGTCCTTCGCCGTGATCGCGTTCTTCGTGAAGCGCGGCGCGGGCCGGGCGCAGCTGCCGCGGCTGATCGCCTCCGGCCTGGCCGGGGTGGCGATGCTGGCGATCGCCGTCTTCACGGTCCGGGACTTCGACGTGCTGGTCGGCTCGGGCCCGGGCTCGGTGCTCAACTGGGTGCTGCCCGGCGTTGTCGTCGCCGCGCTCGTCATCGGCCTGGTGTACGGCGCGGTCCTGCGATCCGCGAAGCCGGAGGTGCACGCCAGGATCGGCCTGGGCAACGAGGCGTTCCAGTTGGAGAAGGCGGCCGAGAGCGGTTCGGTCCAGCACTGAGCCCGGTCGCCTTACCGAAGTGTGACGGACACCCGCAGCCCCTGGTGACGGGCGGCTGCGGGTGCTCGAATGGTCCGGTGAACAGTCGCCCTCCCGATGCCGAAGGCACACCCGTCGGCCGCCGCCTGGTCCTGACCATGCTCGGGGCCGGCGCCGCCGCAGTCGTGGCGGCGCCCGCCCTCCAGCGGGTGATGGAATCCGGGCTCGGCGCGGTCGCCGACAAGGACCCCACCGGCCTGACCGGGCTGCTGCCCAACGGCGGCGGCTTCCGCTACTACTCCGTCGCCTCGTCCGTACCGAGGAAGAGCGCCGCCGACTACCGGCTGACGGTCGACGGCCTCGTCGACCGGCCCGCCACGTACACCCTGGACCGGCTCCGTGCCCTGCCACAGACCAGGCTGGTCCGCGACGTCCAGTGCGTCACCGGCTGGCGGGTCCCCGAGACCCCGTTCGAGGGTGTCCGGCTCTCCGCGCTGCTGGACGCGGCCGGGGTGCGGCCCGGAGCGAAGGCGATCCGTTTCACCTGCTTCGACGGTACGTACAGCGAGAGCCTCACCCTCGACCAGGCACGGCGCCCCGATGTGCTGGTCGCCCTGCGCATGCAGGACAAGCCGGTGGCCCACTCGCACGGCGGTCCGGTCCGCCTCTATGTCGCCCCGATGTACTTCTACAAGTCGGCGAAATGGCTCTCCGGGATCACCGTCACCGACTCCGTGAAGCCCGGCTACTGGGAGGAACTCGGATATGACGTCGATGCCTGGGTCGGGCGGTCCAACGGCCGCGACGACGACCCCACCGGCTGAGCCCGCCGGGCGGATGCACCGCTTCAGCAGTGCGGAGCGCTGGGTGCACCGCAGCACGGCCTGGCTGATGCTGGTGTGCGTGGCGACCGCGGCCTGCCTGTACGTACCCCAGCTCGCCGAACTGGTCGGCCGCCGTCATCTCGTGGTGACCGTGCACCAATGGTCCGGGCTGCTGATCCCCGTACCGCTGCTCGCCGGTCTCATCTCCCGGGCGCTGCGCGCCGACCTGTCCCGGCTCAACCGGTTCGGGCCGCACGACCGGGTGTGGCTACGGGCGGTACGCCGCCGTGACCACCGGCCCGGGTCCCGCCCGGCCGGGAAGTTCAACGCGGGTCAGAAGCTGTACGCGGCCTGGATCGCCGGCGCAGTGCTGGTCATGATCGGCACCGGGGTGCTGATGTGGTTCACCGGTCTCGCCCCGCTGATGTGGCGTACCGGCGCCACCTTCGTGCACGACTGGCTGGCGCTCGCGATCGGGATCGTGCTGGCCGGGCACATGGCGATGGCGCTCGCCGACCCGGAGGCACGCCGTGGCATGCGCACCGGGTCGGTCGAGCGCCATTGGGCGCGGACCGAACACCCGCTGTGGGGGGAGTCCGACGACGGGCCGGACGATGATCCGGCGCGTCGCCAGGGGCTGTCCGGCTAGAGGATCAGCGACAGCAGCAGGATGAAGGCCAGCGAGACCACGGAGATGATGGTCTCCATCACCGACCAGGTCTTCACCGTCTGGCCGACGCTCATCCCGAAGTACTCCTTCACCAGCCAGAAACCGGCGTCGTTGACGTGGCTGAAGAAGAGGGAGCCCGCACCGACGGCGAGGACCAGCAGCGCCGCGTGCGACGTCGACATGTCCGCGGCGAGCGGGGCGACCAGACCGGCCGCAGAGATGGTGGCCACGGTCGCCGAGCCGGTCGCGAGCCGGATCGCGACGGCGATCAGCCAGCCCAGCAGGAGCGCCGGGATCGACCAGTCCTTGGAGAAGTCCAGGATCATCTGGCCCACACCGGCGTCGATGAGGGTCTGCTTGAAGCCACCGCCCGCACCGACGATCAGCAGCACACCCGCGATCGGGGCGAGGGACTTCTCGACGGTGGTGGAGAGCCGCGCCTTGGTGAAACCGGCGGCCCGGCCCAGCGTGAACATGCCGACTATGACGGCCGCGAGAAGAGCGATCAGCGGCGAGCCGATCACATCGGTGACCCGCTGGACGTGGTTCTCCGGGTTGTCCACGACGATGTCGACGAGGGCCTTGGCCAGCATCAGCACGACGGGCAGCAGGATGGTCGCCAGCGTGGCGCCGAAGCTGGGCCGGTGCTCCAGTTCCTCGGACGGGCGCTGCGGGATCATCTTCTCCGGCGCCTTGATGTCCACCCAGCGGGCGGCGTACCGGGAGAAGACCGGGCCCGCGATGATCACCGTCGGGATGGCGACCAGCACACCGAGCGCCAGCGTCACACCGAGGTTGGCGCCGAGGGCGTCGATCGCGACCAGCGGGCCGGGGTGCGGCGGGATCAGCCCGTGCATCACGGAGAGACCGGCGAGCGCCGGGATACCGATGCGCATCAGGGAGTAGTTGCCGCGCTTGGCGACGAGCAGCACCACCGGGATCAGAAGCACGATGCCGACTTCGAAGAAGAGCGGCAGACCGATGATCGAGGCGATCAGCACCATGGCCCACGGCATGGCCCGCCCGCTCGCCTTCGCGAGGATCGTGTCGACGATCTGGTCCGCGCCGCCGGAGTCGGCGAGCAGCTTGCCCAGAATGGCGCCGAGCGCGATCAGGACGCCGACACCCGCGACCGTGGAGCCGAGGCCGGCGGTGAAGCTGGCGATCGTCTTGGCGGGGGCGGCGCCGGCGAAGGAGCCGAGCGCGAGTGATCCGATGGTCAGCGCCAGGAAGGCATGCAACTTGAACTTGGTGATGAGCAGAACGATGACGGCGATGCCCGCCAGAACGGCGATGCCCAGCTGCGCGTTACCGGCCGAAGTTATGGGTTCGACGGCGTCCGCTGCCAGCATCTCGACGCTGAGACTGGTCACGGTGATGATCCTTAGACTTCGAGCCGGCGCAACGCGGCGACGGCTCGCTGGGTGATTTCTTCGGGGGTGCCGGACACATCGACGGCGACGCCGGCCTCGTCGTCCTGCAGCGGCTGCAGGGTGGCGAACTGCGAATCGAGCAGTGCGGTCGGCATGAAGTGGCCCTTGCGCTCAGCCATCCGCTCCTCGATGAGGGCGCGGTCGCCGGTCAGATGGAGGAAGACGACCCCGGGGGCCTCGGCCCGCAGCCGGTCGCGGTAGACCCGCTTCAGCGCCGAACTGCTGACGACGCCGCCGAGTTCGGCCCGGCCGTGCGCCCACTGCCCGATCGCATCGAGCCAGGGCCACCGGTCGGAGTCGTCCAGCGGGGTGCCGGCCGACATCTTGGCGATGTTCGCCGCGGGATGGAAGTCGTCGCCCTCGGCGTACGGAACGCCGAGTTCGGCTGCGAGCAGGGGGCCGATCGTGGTCTTGCCGGTCCCTGCTACGCCCATCACCACGACGACGTGGGGGGTGCTCATTGGTGGTGCCTCGCTGTCTCCGTCGACGTCTTCCTCGACATCGGTCCGTCGCGCTACTGAAACCTATACGTACGACTTATTCAAGATGCTGTGACATAAACGTCGTACTTTTTGTTCCTCAAGGGCGCCCCGTAGGCTGTGTCCATGACCACACAGGGCCCCGGGCTGCATACACACGTGCTGGACACCCTGGGCCTGGAGATCGCCGCGGGTGACTGCCCGCCGGGCCAGGTGCTGCGCACCGACGAGCTCGCCCAGCGCTTCGACGTCTCCCGCACGGTCGTACGCGAAGTGGTCCGCGTCCTGGAGTCCATGCACCTGGTCGAGTCCCGGCGCCGGGTCGGTGTGACCGTGCGGCCGACCGAGGCCTGGAACGTCTACGATCCGCAGGTCATCCGGTGGCGACTGGCGGGCGCCGACCGGCCGCGCCAGCTGCGCTCCCTGACCGTGCTGCGCTCGGCGATCGAACCGGTCGCGGCGGGGCTCGCGGCCCGGCACGCCACGCCGGACCAGTGCGCGGCCCTCACCGAATGCGCGCTCGGGATGGTCGCGACCTCACGCGGTCAGCAGCTGGAGCGCTATCTGGAACACGACATCGCGTTCCACCGGATCGTGCTCAACGCCTCCGGGAACGAGATGTTCGCGCGGCTCGGTGACGTCGTCGCCGAGGTCCTGGCGGGGCGCACCCACCACCAGGTGATGTTCGAGGACCCCGACCCGGCGGCGGTCACACTCCACGTACGGCTCGCGGAGGCGGTGCGGGAGGGCGATGCGGTCGAGTCGGAGCGGCTGACGAAGGAGATCGCCGTGGGCGCCCTGCACGAGCTGGACGTCCTCGCGCCCTGAGGCCGTTCACCGAGGTGCTGTGCACGAGCCGGCCGTCCACCGCGCCTGAGGCCCGGCCTCAGGCGCCGGACGGGCTCGCTGTCACATGCTGCAGCCGCGCCGCCGCCGCCGCGAGCATCATCTCCAGCGCCGCCGGATAGCCGCTGCGGCCCATCTCCGCCACCAGTACCGACGCGGTCGCCGCGATGTGCGGATGCGTGGTCCGCTCCAGTCGTGCGTACGTCTGCGGCCACGTCTGCACCTCCAGCGCGCGGGCCCGCTCCGACAGCACCAGCGTCGACGCGTCCAGCGCTGCGAACGACAGCGTCTGGTCGACGAACACGTGGTAGATCCGCACCGCTTCGCCGTCCGGGAAGCCCGCCCCGCGCAGAATCCCGAGGATGGTCTCCACCGCCTGGATCTCGTGGGTACGGCCGGTGACCCGGGCACACGTCAGCATGGCCGCCTGCGGATGAGCCAGATAGTCGGCATGCATGCGCAACCCCAGGTCACGCAGGTCGGCCCGCCAGTCACCGGTCGCCCGCCAGCCGGACAGCGTACGGCCGATCAGCTCGTCGGCCACCGCGAGCAGCAGCTCGTCCGTGTCCCGGAAGTACCGGTAGATCGCGCTCGGATCGCACCCCAGGGCGGCGCCGAGCCGGCGCACGGTGAGTGCCGCCGCCCCGTGCTCGCCGATCAGCCGCAGCGCCGTCTCCACGATCAGCTGTTCCGACAGCACCGTGCCCTGCTTGGTGGGACGCCTGCGGCGCCGCGCCCCCTCCGCCACCACCCGCTCGCTCGCACTCATGCGGCGCACCTTATGACAACAGCGTTGACGTGCGGAACCCCCGAGGAGTTCGATGTGCCGCCATCGGGGCCGAAGAGCGCCCCTCGGCGAAGGAGCCACCGTGACGGACTCACCCACCCCCTACGGCAGCGACCCACCAGGAGCCGCGTCCCTCAGGAAGAGCCTCGGCGTCGTCGACGGATTCGCCATCGCCGCGTCCTCCACCGCCGCAACCACGAGCATCGGCATCGGTCTCGGCGTCACCGCGGGCGCCGTCGGCCTCCATCTGCCGATCATCATGCTGCTCGGATTCCTGCCCATCCTGGGCATCGCGAGCGCCTACTCCCGGCTCAACAGGGTCGAGCCGAACATGGGCAGCGGCTACGTCTGGGTCGGCCGCTCCCTCAGCCCCTGGCTCGGCTTCCTCGTCGGCTGGATCGGCATCGTCTCCACGGTCGTCTTCCTCTCGTACACCACGACGGTCACCGGATCCGCCCTGCTCCAACTCGCGGACGAGGGCGGGCTGCACACCCTCGCCGGGCTCCACCTCGACCCGGACTCCACCGCCCAGTCGACCGCCCTCGGCATCGCCGTCCTGATCGCCGTCACCTTCACCGCGATCACCGGCATCCGGTCCGCCGCCAATCTGCAGAAGTACCTGCTCGTCTTCGAGTACGTCGTACTGCTCGGGTTCTGCGGGTACGGACTGGTCGTCGGCCCGCACCCGTTCAGCCTGGACTGGATCAACCCGTTCACCATCCCCTCCGGGCAGCAGCTCGCCCAGGGGCTTCTCCTCTCGGTCTTCTGTTACTGGGGATTCGAGTCCTCGTTCAGCGTCAACGAGGAGGTCCGCGACCCGCAGGACGCCTCCAGGGCCGGGCTGATCACCCTCTTCACCATGCTCGGCCTCTTCCTCCTCGGCTCCTTCGCCTTCCAACGCGTTCTCTCGCTGGACGAGTTGACCGGTCACGGCGCGCAGGGGCTCACCTACTTCGGCGACCGGCTCGCCGACCAGCCGCTCGCCGCGCTCCCGCTGATCGCCCTCACCTTCTCCGCCGTGGCCTCCCTCCAGTCCGGTGTGATCCCGACCGTGCGCGGCATGTTCGCGATGAGCCGGGACCGTACGCTCGGTCCGCTCTGGACGAAGGTCAGCCCGCGGTTCGGCACACCGGCGGCCGGAACGGTCGCGATCGGCTGTGTCGCCGCCGCCGTCGCGGTCCTGTCCCTGGTGATCCCGAAGGTCGGCGACCTGATCCTGGCCTCCGTCAACGCGATCGGCGTCGTCGTCTCGGTCTACTACGCGCTCACCGCGCTGGCCGCCGCCGCCCGCTTCCGCGGCCTGCTGCGCGAAAGCCCGTCCGAGGCGCTGCGTGCCGTCGTACTCCCGGTGCTCAGCGCCGTCGCGCTGCTCGGCCTCGGCGGCTATCTCTGCTGGTCCTTCTACACCTCCGCCGACCACTTCGAGATCAGCCCGGACAACGGCTGGTTCATGCTCTTCTGCCCGGCGGCCATGCTGTTGACCGGCGTGGGTGCGGCGGCCTGGGCCAAGTGGGTAAGGAAGTCCCCGTATTTCGTCACTGGCCGCTCCCTCGCCCCTGCCGAACCCGCGGTCACCGAAGCGGCCTGATCCCGAGCACGCCACCCCACGACTCCCACGGAAACGGAACCACCCATGCACCACACCCCCGCCGATCTCGTCCTCACCGGCGGCCCCGTCCTCACCATGGACCCGGCCCGCAGCCGCGCCACCACGGTGGCCGTCACCGGCGACCGCATCACCGCCGTCGGCCACGACGAGGTGCGTGAACTGATCGGTCCGAGGACCGAAGTCGTCGATCTCTCCGGCCGACTGCTCGTTCCCGGCTTCCAGGACGCGCACATCCACCCGGTCACCGCCGGCCTCGAACTCGCGCAGTGCAACCTGACGGAGTCCCGTACGGCGGCGGACACCCTCGCCGCGGTACGGGCCTACGCCGACAGCCATCCGGACCAGGAGTGGATCACCGGCGGCGGCTGGTCCATGGAGGCCTTCGACGGCGGCAGCCCGACCCGGGACCGGCTCGACACCGTCGTACCCGACCGCCCCGTCTTCCTGGTCAACCGCGACCACCACGGCGCCTGGGTCAACACCCGCGCCCTGACGCTCGCCGGCATCACCCGCGACACCCCCGACCCGGCCGACGGCCGCATCGAACGCGACGACCGGGGCGAGCCCACCGGACTCCTCCAGGAGGGCGCCATGGACCTGGTCGCCCAGCACACCCCGCGCTCCACGCCCGCCGACCGGCTCACCGCCCTGCTCCGCGCCCAGCGCCTCCTCCACTCGTACGGGATCACCGCCTGGCAGGACGCCATCGTCGGCGTCTACGGCTCGATGGACGATGCCTCCGACGCCTATCTGACCGCAGCCCGCGACGGATCGCTCACCGCCCGTGTCGTCGGCGCCCTCTGGTGGGACCGAGAGCGCGGCGCCGAGCAGATACCCGAACTCGTCGCCAGGCGGAAGGAGCTGACAGGCGGACGGTTCCGGGCCGGCTCGGTGAAGATCATGCAGGACGGGGTCGCCGAGACGGGCACCGCCGCCCTGCTCACCCCGTACCTCGACGCCTGCGGCTGCGCCACCGCCAACAGCGGCACCAGTTTCGTCGACCCCGTCGAGCTGTGCCGGTACGTCACCCAACTGGACGCCCTCGGCTTCCAGACCCACTTCCACGCCCTCGGTGACCGCGCCGTGCGCGAGGCACTCGACGCCGTCGAGGCCGCCCGCACCGCCAATGGCCGCACCGACACCCGGCCCCACCTCGCCCACCTCCAGATCGTCCACCCCGACGACATCCCCCGGTTCCGCGAGCTCGGTGCCACAGCCAACATCCAGCCGCTGTGGGCCGCCCATGAACCGCAGATGGACGAGCTGACCATCCCCTTTCTCGGCGACGAACGCGCCGCGCTGCAGTACCCCTTCGGCGCGCTGCTGCGGTCCGGCGCAACCGTTGCCGCGGGCAGCGACTGGCCGGTCAGCAGTGCCGAACCGCTGCACGGCATCCACACCGCGGTCAACCGGATCGCCCCGGACGGCGAGGGTCCGGTCTTCCTGCCCGGGGAGCGCATCGGGCTCACGGCCGCCATCGCGGCGTACACGGCAGGCTCGGCCCATGTGAACCACCTGGACGACACCGGTTCCATCCGTGCCGGAGCCCTCGCCGACCTGGTGGTCCTGGACCGTGACGTGTACGCGGGCCCGCCCGAGGAGATCGGCGCCACCCGGGTACTCCAGACATACGTCGGCGGACGCCGGGTCCACGACACGGAGGCCTGACACACCGGCAGGGCGGCCCCGAGGAACCTCCGGTGGGGCCGCCCTGCCGCGCGCCACCGCGCCACCGCTGCCGTGACACCCACCCACCGCGTACGGTTGTTCGCGTTCGATCACCGGGCATCGGTCGCACGTCACAGAAGCCCGGACCGTCACGAAAAGGGAGACCGCGGTATGGCGCAGCAGGTACAAGGGGTCATCGCACCGGGGAAGAACGAGCCGGTACGGGTCGAGACGATCGTGATCCCGGACCCCGGCCCCGGCGAGGCCGTCGTGAAGATCCAGGCGTGCGGCGTCTGCCACACCGACCTGCACTACAAGCAGGGCGGCATCAACGACGAATTCCCGTTCCTGCTCGGCCATGAGGCCGCGGGCGTCGTGGAGTCCGTCGGCGACGGCGTCACGGATGTCGCTCCCGGCGACTTCGTCATCCTCAACTGGCGTGCGGTCTGCGGGCAGTGCCGGGCGTGTCTGCGCGGCCGCCCCTGGTACTGCTTCAACACCCACAACGCCGGCCAGAAGATGACGCTGCTGGACGGCACCGAGCTGTCGCCCGCACTCGGCATCGGTGCGTTCGCGGAGAAGACCCTGGTCGCCGCCGGTCAGTGCACCAAGGTCGACCCCGAGGTCTCCCCGGCCGTCGCCGGGCTGCTCGGCTGCGGCGTCATGGCGGGCATCGGCGCCGCCATCAACACCGGCGAGGTCGGCCGCGGCGACTCGGTCGCCGTCATCGGCTGCGGTGGCGTCGGCGACGCGGCCGTCGTCGGCGCGCGGCTGGCCGGCGCGGCGAAGATCATCGCGGTGGACATCGACGACCGCAAGCTGGACATGGCGAAGAAGATGGGTGCCACGCACACCGTCAACTCCCGCTCCACCGACCCGGTCGAGGCGATCCGCTCCCTGACCGGCGGCAACGGCGCCGACGTCGTCATCGAGGCGGTCGGCCGCCCGGAGACGTACAAGCAGGCGTTCTACGCCCGCGACCTCGCCGGCACCGTCGTCCTGGTCGGCGTCCCCACACCGGAGTTGCAGCTCGAACTTCCGATGATCGACGTGTTCGGCCGCGGCGGCTCGCTCAAGTCCTCCTGGTACGGCGACTGCCTGCCCTCGCGCGACTTCCCGATGCTCATCGACCTGCACCAGCAGGGCCGGATCGATCTCGGCGCGTTCGTCACCGAGACCATCGGACTCGGCGACATCGAGCAGGCCTTCACCCGGATGCACGGCGGCGACGTGCTGCGCTCGGTGGTGGTCTTCTGATGACCGCCCGCATCGACCACCTAGTCACGTCCGGCACGTTCGCCCTCGACGGCGGCGAGTGGGACGTCGACAACAACGTCTGGATCGTCGGCGACGACACCGAGGCGATCGTCATCGACGCCGCCCATGACGCCGCTGCCATCGAGGCCGCGCTGGCCGGCCGTACGCTGCGGGCCATCGTCTGCACGCACGCGCACAACGACCACATCGACGCGGCACCGGACCTCGCCGACGCCACCGGTGCACCGATCCTGCTGCACCCCGACGATCTGCCGCTGTGGAAGCAGACCCACCCGCACCGCACCCCCGATGCCGAACTGGCCGAGGGCCAGGAGCTGGAGATCGCCGGGACCACCCTCCAGGTCCTGCACACGCCCGGTCATGCCCCGGGTGCGGTCTGTCTGTACGCCCCCGAGCTGGCCACCGTCTTCACCGGGGACACGCTCTTCCAGGGCGGCCCCGGCGCCACCGGACGGTCCTTCTCGCACTTCCCGACGATCGTCGAGTCGATCAGGGACCGGCTGCTCGCGCTGCCGGCGGAGACCACCGTCCGTACCGGACACGGCGACTCCACCACGATCGGCGCGGAGGCACCCCACCTGGACGAGTGGATCGCCCGGGGCCACTGACCGCGCCGGGTCTCACCGGTCCGGCCACGCCGACAGCCGCAGCCCGCTCTCGAAGCGGCGCGGCTCGCCCGTGACCGGATCGGTGAACTCCAGTACCCGGGCCAGGAGTTGCAGCGGACGCGTCCAGTCGTCCGCCGCACCCTCCGGTTCGACCACCGGATAGACCGGATCGTGGACGAGCGGCAGCCCCAGACCGTTCATGTGCACCCGCAGCTGGTGGGTCCGGCCGGTGGCGGGCAGCAACCGGTATCGGCCGAGCCCTTCCCGGTGCTCCAGCAGTTCGATCCGGCTCTCGCTGTTCGCCTCGCCCGGCTCCTCCCGGGCGGCGATCACCCCGCGCTCCTTGACGATCCGGCTCCGTACCGTACGGGGGAAGGCGATCGAGGGGTCGTACGGTGCCACCGCCTCGTACTCCTTGCGCACCAGCTTGTCCCGGAACAGCGTCTGGTACGCACCGCGGTCCTCGGACCGTACGACGAAGAGCACCAGGCCCGCGGTCAGCCGGTCCAGCCGGTGCGCGGGCTGCAGCGACGGCAGCCCCAGCTCCCGGCGGAGCCGCGCCACGGCCGTCTCGGTGATGTGCCGGCCGCGCGGTGTCGTGGCAAGGAAGTGCGGCTTGTCGGCAATGACGAGCCGGGCGTCGCGGTACACCACACCGACCGGGAACGGCACCGGCTCCTCGGGTGCGAAGTCCCGGTGGAACCAGAGGAAACGGCCTGCCGTGTACGGCTCGTCGGGGGCCACGGGCCCCTGCACCGAGACGAACCGGCCCTCGGCGAACATGGCGTCCACCCGGTCCGCCCCGATCGCACCGGCGAACCGCGCCAGCAGATGATCGCGGACCGTCGCCCACTCACCGTCCGGATCCTCCGGGAGCCGCACCCGGACCGGATCGATCCCGTCCCGCTGCGGCAGCGGCGCCGACGGAGGCTTCGCGCGGCCTCTCATCGCGCAGGCCCTGCCTGTTCATCGGCGTGCGGGGTGCGGCGGCTCGAGGTGCTGGTGGTCATGGTGCGGCAATCCTGTCACAGCGTCGGCGCAGGTCACCGACGGCTGCGCGGTCACGCTCCACCGGCATCGGACGGGTGGCAGCGGCCTCTCCCCGGTGGCCGCAGCCGGTGCGCACCGAGAAGGAACGGGCGCTGCTCACCTCCTGCTCACTCCACGGTCGAGAACACGAACGAGAACTCCGCCGCGGCCGCGTCGAGCCGGTACTGCGGCAGCACGCCCGGTCCGCACGACTGCGAACCGATGCCCTGTACCGCGTGATCCAGATTGACCCAGACGGTCTCCCCGGCCACCAGATCCGGCAGATGCTCCGCCGCATCCAGCTGCTCGCTCGTCCACCGCCGCGCGGTGAACCAGAACGGCGCACCCCCTTCGGCCCGCAGCCCCGCACCGCCGCCGTCCGTCAGCTCGGCCCACCGGACGCCGGCCCGCGCGCCGTTCTCCTGCGGCCGGACGTACGGGGTCTGCATCGCGTCCACGGGCATCTCCCACCGCCCGAGCACCGACGCGGCCCGGGTGTCCGGGTACGCCTCGCCGGGCCCGCCGCCGAACCACCGCGCCCCGCCGTACGCGGCAGGCAGCCCGAACCGGATCCCGAGCCGGGGCAGCGGCACCCGCCAGTCGCCCTCCGGTACCACGGACACGGTGAGCCCGAGCCGCGCCCCGTCTGCGGTCCACCGGTACGCCGTACGCAACCCCAGGTCCACCCCGGCCGGTGCCACCCACGTCCGTACGGTCAACGACTCCTCGTCCACGTCGACGGCGTCGATCCGGTGCCGCATCCGGTGCAGCCCCAATTCCCGCCAGCGCAGCCCGTACCGCTCGTCCGGCTGCCAGGTTGCACCGTTGTCGTTGTCGGTGGGCGCCCGCCACACATCGAGCCGCAGCGCCTCCACCGGCACGCCACCGAGCCGCACCGGCGCACCGGTCGCCGCGTCGAAGACCCCGCTCCCGAGCGTGATCACCCCCTCACCCGCCTCCGGACGCGAGCCCACCGCGGCCGCGGCCGGGACCGCCGCACCGACCTCCACCTGCCCCCACGCCACCTCATGCCCGCGCTCCGCCCACGCGGTGTCCTCGGCGAGCAGCGCCCGCACGGTCCATACCCCCGCGCCGTCCCCGGGGAGCCGCACCTCGGTGTGGGCTCCGGGTGCCAGGTCGGGCACGGTGAGCGGGCCCGAGCCGCGGACCTCGCCGTCCACCTCGTGCGACCAGACGAACTCCACGTGGTCCAGCCCTGCGAAGTCGTACCCGTTACCGATCCTGACCGTCCCGGCCGACGTCCCGGCCTCGATCCGTACCGGTTCGATGACCTTCTTGTACTCGATCAGCCCGGGGGAGGGAGTGCGGTCGGGGAAGAGCAGCCCGTCGCAGACGAAGTTGCCGTCGTGGAGTTCCTCGCCGAAGTCCCCGCCGTAGGCGAAGCCGTGCTCCGGGTGGGCGAGACCGTGGTCGATCCACTCCCAGACGAACCCGCCCTGGCAGCGCTCGTACCGCTCGAAGAGCCGCTGGTATTCGCTCAGACCGCCGGGGCCGTTGCCCATCGCGTGCCCGTACTCGCACATGATGAACGGCATGGCGCGCCGCCGGGCGTCCAGCTCCGGATCGCCCCACGGGTCCTCGGCCCGCTTCCCGATCAGCTCGACCTCGGCGTGCGTCGGATACATCCGCGAGTACAGATCGACGTCCTTGCAGGACAGATCACCCTCGTAGTGCACCAGCCGGTCCGGATCCCGGCCCTTGATCCAGTCGGCCATCGCGGTCAGTCCGCGCCCCGACCCGCATTCGTTGCCCAGCGACCAGATGATCACCGACGCGTGGTTCTTGTCGCGCTCGACCATCCGCGCGGCCCGGTCGAGGAGCGCCGGGGTCCACCTTTCGTCGTCGACCGGGTTGTTGCGCCACTCGAGGTCGACAAAGCCATGAGTCTCCAGATCGCACTCGTCGATCACCCAGAGCCCGAGCTCGTCGCAGAGATCCAGAAACGCCGGATGCGGCGGATAGTGGCTGGTCCGTACGGCATTGATGTGGTGCCGCTTCATCAGCACCAGATCCCGCCGCATCGTCTCCGCGTCCACGGCGCGCCCGGTCTCCGGGTGGAACTCGTGCCGGTTCACCCCGCGGAACAGCACGCGCCGGCCATTGACCTGGACGACCCCGTCCTCGACGACGACGGTACGGAAGCCGATCCGCAACGGGATCCGCTCGCCCGGTGTCACCAGCTCGCCGTCGTACAGCCGGGGCGTCTCGGCGGTCCACGGCTCGACCGGTACGGTCATCGCCTCACCCGTCGCGACGTCGACCCCCAGCTCGGGCACGACCACCCGGCCCCCGGCCGCGTCGCACTCCACCCGCAGGGTGCCGGCCCCGGCGCGGTGGTCGTAGCCGGCGTGCACGAAGAAGTCCCGGGACGCCCCCTGTGGCCGGTGCAGCAGCGTGACATCCCGGAAGATCCCGGGCAGCCACCACTGGTCCTGGTCCTCCAGATAGCTCCCGGACGACCACTGGTGCACGCGGACGGCCAGGACGTTGCCCTCGGCCCGCACGATGCCGCCGACCGCGAACTCGTGCGGCAGCCGCGAACCCTTGAAGTCCCCCAGCTCCTCGCCGTTGAGCCAGACCCGGGCGGCGGACTCCACCCCGTCGAACCGCAGCACGACGTCGCCGCCCACCGGCCATCCGTCGGGCAGGTCGAAGGTCCGCAGGTGGTCACCGGTCGGGTTCTCGGTCGGCACGTGCGGCGGGTCGACCGGGAACGGGTAGACGACATTGGTGTACGCGGGCGCTCCGCCGACCCCTTGCAGTACCCAGTGCCCGGGCACCGCGACCGTTTCCCAGCCGGACGCGTCGAACCCGGACCGTGCGAACGACGCGTCCTCGGCGGTCGCGGTCGGCGAGAGCCGGAACCGCCACTCCCCGTTCAACGACATCCGCAGCGCGTCCGACCCCGCGTACCAGGACCGGGGCGGCAGTCCGCCCGATCCGGGGGACACGTCCATGTGCCAGGGGAGAGAGTGGCTGTCCGTACGGCTCATGATTCTCCTCGCTCGGCAACGCCCGCTTCGCTGCTGGACGTTAGTCAGGGGTGAACCGTTTCAACAAGGGGGCGGAGAGCGGCGCCGGACGGAGAAGCGGCCAGGTGTCGGTGCCCGGAAGCAGGGCTCCGGGCGGGACCGTCCGCGCGGCCGGCAGCGTCGGGCGTCCCGGGCGCGTTCGTTGGCCCGGTTGCGTGACATTCCCGCCCCGCCCGGACCGCTCTGCGCGCCGGGTCCGGGCCGCTCGCCGCGCTCGGTGTTCCCTTCCTGGGGAAGGTGGTGCGGTGCGCAGGGCTCGCTTCTGCTCCCGGCAGGACGGTGCGGTGACGCCGCAGCGCCCTTCCCGCAAGCGACTGCCGGTTCAGCGGCCCGCCCGGCGGCGAGGTCTGCCGCTGGACGGGCCGCCCTGAGTGCCGAAGGAGAAGTCGTGGTGGCTGGAAGTACCGGTGAGATCCGGAGCGCGATGTCCGCGCGGCTCGTGGCAGGGCAGAAAGCGCTGGTGACGGGGTCCAATTCGGGTATCGGCAGGGCGACCGCGATCGCACTCGGACGGGCCGGTGCGGACGTCGTGGTCAACTACGTCGTCGGCGAGGACGAGGCCGAGAAGGTCGTCGCGGAGATCAAGGGTTTCGGAGTCCGCGCCTACGCCCACCAGGCCGATGTCTCCGACGAGGACCAGGTCGTCGGGATGGTCGCCCGCATGGTCGAGGAGTTCGGCACCATCGACATCATGGTGGCCAACGCGGGCCTCCAGCGGGATGCGCCGAGTGTGGAGATGACGCTCGCCCAGTGGCAGAAGGTCATCGACGTCAACCTCACAGGCCAGTTCCTCTGCGCGCGGGAGGCCGCCAAGGAGTTCGTGCGGCGCGGCGTCGTGCCGGAGGTCTCCCGGTCTGCCGGGAAAATCGTCTGCATGAGCTCGGTCCACCAGATCGTCCCCTGGGCGGGCCATGTGAACTACGCCTCCTCCAAAGGCGGCGTGGGCATGATGATGGAGACCCTCGCACAGGAGCTGGCCCCGCGGGGAATCCGGGTGAACGCCGTTGCACCCGGCGCCATCCGCACCCCCATCAACAGGAGTGCCTGGGACACCCCCGAGGCCGAGGCCGACCTCCTGCGGCTGATCCCGTACCGCCGGGTCGGGGAGCCGGAGGACATCGCCAACGCCGTCGTCGCGGTGGCATCCGATCTGCTCGACTATGTCGTGGGCGCCACGCTGTACGTGGACGGCGGAATGACACTCTTCCCCGGCTTCGCCACCGGAGGCTGACCCCCGCAGGCGGCCCGGGACGCGCCCCGCCGAGAGGTGGACCCGGCGGGGTCCCAGCCGGCCCGCCGACCGCCCGGGCGCTGCGGCGGCCTCACCACAGGAGCGTCGGCCGGCCGCTTCCCGCGGCCGCGGGCCGATACCGGGAGCGCGACCCGCATCCGTACCCCTCCCGTCCGACGCCCCCGGGCGCGAACCATCGAGGCGCACATGCACACAACAACGGCCCTGCTGGCGAACGCCGCCCCGCCGCAGCTCCTGCCGGCCCGTCAGCTGATGGCCTTCACGCTGGCTTCGCACATCCTGCTCGTGCCGTTCGGAGTCGCACTGCCGTGCATCACCCTGCTGATGCACCACCGCGGGCTGCGCCGGGGGGACGACGTCGCACTCAAGCTCGCCCGGCGCTGGTCCGCCGTGATGGCCGTGCAGTTCGCCATCGGGGTCGTCACCGGCACCGTGCTCTCCTTCGAGTTCGGCCTCCTCTGGCCCGGCATGATGGGCCGCTGGGGAGACGTCTTCGGCCTGGGGTTCGGCGTCGAGGCGTGGGCGTTCTTCCTGGAGGCCGTCCTGATCGCGATCTACCTCTACGGCTGGCGCCGGCTGAAGCCGTGGACACACTTCTGGCTGGGCCTGCCGCTGCCGCCGGCCGCCCTCCTGGGCGCGTTCGGCATCATCGCGGCCAACTCATGGATGAACACCCCGCAGGGCTTCACCCTCGACGCCGCGGGCAGACCCGTCGATGTCGACGTCCGGCAGGCCATCTTCACGCCGATGTTCGGCCCCGAGTACTGGCACTTCGCGGTGGCCATGTTCCTGACCGCCGGATACGTGGTCGCCGGCGTCTACGCGGTCGGCCTGCTGCGCGGGCGCCGGGACCGCTACCACCGGCTCGGCTTCGCGCTGCCGTTCACGGTCGCCGCGATCCTCACCCCGGTCCAGTTCGTACTGGGTGACTCCATCGCCCGGTCCGTCTTCCACAAGCAGCCGATCAAGTTCGCCGCCACCGAAGTCGTCTGGAAGACCGACACCCATGTGCCGGAGTACATCTTCGGGCGGCTGCACCCCGACGGCACGGTCTCCGGTGGCCTGAAGATTCCTCAACTCGATTCCGTCCTCGCCGGGTTCAGGCCCGGCACCCGCGTCACCGGCCTCAGCTCCGTGCCGCCCGAGGACCGTCCCACGGCCACTCAGGCCACCATCGTCCACTGGGCCTTCGATGTCATGGTCATCATCGGCAGCCTGCTGATCGTGCTGGCCCTCTGGTATGCCTGGTACTGGTGGCGCCACCGTGACCTTCCCCGCTCGCGCTGGTTCTACCGGTGTGCGGCGGTCGCGGGGATCGCCTGTCTGGTCGCCGTGGAATGCGGCTGGATCACCACCGAGGTCGGCCGCCAGCCCTGGATCGTCTACGGCCACATGCGGGTCTCGGAGGCGGTGACCGCCACCGGTGCGGGCTCGTTGTGGATGATGTTCGCTGTCGTCGTGGTCGTGTATGTGGCCATCTTCGCCTCGTTCCTCGCCGTACTGCTGAAGATGCGGACCCGATGGCGCATCGCCGACGAGAGCGCGGCCTCCGCCACCGCGCCGCAGGCACCGGAAACGGACACCCCTTACGGGCCACGGGGCGAGCCCCTTCCCACGGTCACCGGCGCCGTGCCCGGCGGGCGCCACGGCCGGACTCCTGGTGACGCGTCATGATGCCGGAGCTCATCGCCTGGGTTCTCGTGCTCGCGGTCGCCGCCTACGCGTGCGCCGGCGGCACCGACTACGGTGCCGGATTCTGGGACCTCCTGGCCGGGGGCGCGGAGCGTGGCGAACGCCCACGCCGGCTGATCGACCACGCCATGGGGCCCGTCTGGGAAGCCAACAACGTCTGGCTGATCTTCGTCCTGGTCATCTTGTGGACGGGATTCCCGACGACGTTCCAGGCCGTCTTCGCAGCCATGTGGCTGCCCCTGGTCCTCGCCGCGGTCGGACTGGTGCTCCGCGGCGCGGGCTTCGCCCTGCGCAAACCGGCCCGACGGCTCACTCAGAGGCGCTTCTACGGCGCGGTGTTCGCCATCTCCTCGCTCGTCACCCCGTTCTTCCTCGGCGCGGTGCTCGGCGGCATCGCGTCCGGCCGGGTCGCGGTCGGGACCGCGGCCTCCGCCGATGCCTGGGCCAATCCCACCTCCGTCATCGCCGGTCTGCTCGCGGTCGCCGCCGCAGCGTTCCTCGGGGCCGTGTTCCTCTGTTCCGACGCCCGCCGGTTCGGCGCCGAGGACCTTGTGGGGTACTTCCGCCGTCGCGCGCTGACCGCTCTCGGGGCCATCGTGGTGCTCGCCCTGATCGGTCTGCCGGTCACCCACAGCGATGCCCGTTACGTCTGGGAGGGCCTCACCGGAGGGCTCGGCCTGCTGCTGATCCTCCTGGCCGCGGTGTGCGGCCTCGCCACAGCTGTTCTCCTCGCGCGCCGCTCCTACCGGTGGTGCCGGTACACCTCCGTGGCGAGCGTGGCTCCGACCGTCTTCGCATGGGGCTTCGCGCAGCGTCCCTATCTGCTGCCGACGTCCCTGACCGTGGCCGACGCGGCGGGCGCGCCGCAGACGCTGCGCTGGCTGGTGATCGTCACGGTGGTCGCGATCGTACTGATCGGGCCCGCCCTGGCCCTGCTCTACTGGATGGACACGCACGGGGAGCTGGAATCCCTCACCGACGCCGACACACAGGCCGGCCGGGCACCCGGTGACACCCTGTAGGTTTCGCGCCACACGTCAGCGGAGCCGTTCGACGACATGGTCGCCGCCCGCAGGGCATTGGCGATGGCGGTCAAGGACGGATTCACCGCCCGATGCTCGGGAAGAAGCTGGTGTCGACGCCGTAGAGGGGTCAGGGTCAGCGGCCCTCCTCCAGGTCGAGCGCCGCGTCGAGCGTGGTGGCGGCCATGATCAGGGACAGGTGGGTGAACGCCTGCGGGAAGTTGCCCAGTTGTTCCCCGCTCGGGCCGATCTCCTCGGCGAAGAGCCCGACGTGGTTGGCGTAGGTCTGCATCTTCTCGAAGGCGTACCTCGCCAGCGACAGCCGGCCCGCGCGAGCCGTCGCGTCGACGTACAGGAAGGTGCAGAGACTGAACGTGCCCTCGGAGCCGCGCAGCCCGTCGGGTGAGGCCGCCGGGTCGTAGCGGTAGACGAGGCTGTCCGAGACGAGTGTGCGGTCCATGGCGTCCAGCGTGGACAGCCAGGCCGGGTCCTTGGGGGCGATGAAGCCGACTCTCGGCATCAACAGCAGCGAGGCGTCCAGCACGTCGCCGCCGTACTGCTGGACGAAGGCCTTCTCCGACTCGCTCCAGCCACGCTCCATGATCTGCTCGAAGATGGCGTCCCTGGTCCTCGTCCACCTGACGGTGTCGGCAGGCCTGCGGAAGACGTCCGCCAGGCGAAGCCCGTGGTCGAAGGCGGCCCATGTCATCACCCGGCTGTACGTGAAGTCCTTGCGGCCGCCACGGGTCTCCCAGATGCCTTCGTCCGGCCGGTCCCAGGCGTCCGCGAGCCAGTCGAGCGTCCTGGTGAGTGCCTTCCAGCCCGAGTAGGTGGCGTGCTGGCTGATCTCGCGGCCCTGCGACAGTGCGTAGACGGCCTCGCCGTAGATGTCCAGCTGGAGCTGGTCGGCCGCGCCGTTGCCCGCACGGACGGGGTACGAGCCCTGATACCCCTCGAAGTGCGTCAGGGTCTGCTCGGGCAGGTTCGGGTCACCGTCCACCCGGTACATGGTCTGCAGCGGCTCCCCGCCCTTCCCCTCGCGCTCGTGCAGCCGGGCGACCAGCCAGTGGACGAACGCGGCCGCCTCCTCGACGAACCCGAGGTCCATCAGGGCACGCACGGACAGCGAACCGTCGCGGATCCAGGTGTACCGGTAGTCCCAGTTGCGCTCTCCGCCGACCTGTTCCGGCAGCCCCATGGTCGGCGCAGCGACCATGGCTCCGGTGGGGGCGTAGATGAGCAGCTTCAGGGTGATGGCCGAGCGGTGTACGAGCTCGGGCCACCGGCCCCGGTAGCGCGAGGTGCGCAGCCACGCCTTCCAGAAGTGGACGACGTCCCAGGACCGTGCGGTGATCCCCTCGACGGTCAGGGGCGGGGGAGCCTCGCCGCCCGGATCGCAGACGGTGAACACGACGCTGCCGATCTCGCCCGCCTTCAGGGTCACCGTGCCCCGAACGTCTCGGCCGTCGCGCTCCAGTGGGAAGGTGCTCTGCAGGTGGGCGCTGATGCCAGGGGCCCGGAAGAGGGCGCCGTCGGGACCGAGGTCGAGCTCGTGCTCGGCCCGGCCGTAGTCGAAACGTGGCCGGCACCGGAGCGTGAAACCGACGGTCCCACGCACGACCCGCACCACACGGACCAGGGTGTGCCGGTCGGTGGCGGTACCCGTCCGGTCGGGAGGCATGTAGTCGACCACTTCGCCCACCCCGTCCGGCGACATGAACCGGGTCACCAGGACCGCCGTGTCGGGGTAGTAGAGCTGCTTGCAACTGATGTCGGGCTGCTCCGGAGCCAGCTGGAAATACCCCCCGCGCTCGACGTCGAGCAGCGCCGCGAAGATGCTGGGTGAGTCGAACCGGGGAGCGGCGAACCAGTCGATGACACCCCGGGACGAGACGAGCGCGGCAGTCTGCAGATCGCCGACCAGCCCGTGCTCGGCGATCGGCGGATAGCGTTCGTCCATAGTGGCTCCGGTGGTAGGCGGCCCCGAGCCCCACCCACCACTATCCGACAGAACGGATCCCCGCGCCTGGGCTGCCCGGGGCACGGGCGTCGCCCGTCGGACGGCGTCACGGCGTAACCGCTCGACCACACCGCGGCCCTGGTGCAGTGGGCGGGCGGCCGGGCCGTGTTACCGCCACGCATGCCCCCCGTGGGCGAACTTGCCCGGCCATTCGGGCAGGGCGCTCGTGTCCCGCTTGACTCGCCAGGTCGTTGTCCGCACGCTCCCGAGTGGCGGCCGTCGGCCCGGCCGCCACCCAGCCCGGGCTTGCGGGCCGTCCGCCTTCGAGCAGACCGAGGAGGCCACGCGTGCACGAGAGCCGGACCGGACGACAGCTGACTCTCCGCCATGGGGACCGGAGCGCGGTCGTCGTCGAACTCGGAGCGGCCCTACGCCATTACGCCGTCGGCGACCGGATCGTACTCGACGGATTCGCCCGGGACGACCGGATCACCGGCGGGCGCGGTCAGATCCTCGTGCCGTGGCCCAACCGGATTCAGGACGGCCGCTACCACTGGGACGGGCAGGACCAGCAACTGCCGCTGACCGAACCGGAGAACGGCAACGCAATCCACGGCCTGCTCCGCTGGACATCGTGGCGGATCGTCGAGGCGCAGGACGACCGGGCGGTGCTCGATGTCTCCCTGTGGCCCCAGCCCGGCTATCCCTTCCACCTCCGGGTCCGCGCCGAGTACACCCTGGACGACGACGGCCTCGGTGTGGCCGTCGTCGCACGCAACCTCGGTGAGAACGCCGCACCCTACGGGGTCGGCCAGCACCCCTACCTCACGGTCGGCACCGGGACCGTGGACGACGCGCTGCTGACCGTACCGGCGCGGACGCGACTGCGCACCGGCGAGCGGGGGCTGCCGGTCGCTGCCGAACCGGTCCAGGGCACTCCCTACGACTTCCGTACGCCTCGAACCATCGGGACCCAGCGGCTGGACACCCCGTTCGGCGACCTCGACCGGGATGCGCGCGGGCGGGCCGTGGTGAGCCTCGCCCATTCGTCCGGCGCATGGGGTACCGACGTATGGCTCGGCGAGGGCGCCGATCACGTCCAGCTGTACACCGGTGACACCCTGCCCGAAGGGGAGCGGCGCCGCTCCGTCGCCATCGAGCCGATGTCGTGCCCGCCGGACGCGTTCCGCAGTGGCACGGGACTTGTCACTCTGGGGCCCGGTGAGGAGCACACGGTCCGCTGGGGGATCACCCCGTGGCAGGAATGACGGTCGCGCCGCGGTGCTCGATGCTGCCCGGTCCGCGGTTCGCCGGCGGCAGGAGCATCCACCGGCTCGTCGGATGACCCGGCACCACGGAGGCGCCGCATGACGACGGATCAGGTCCTCATGGGCGTGGGGCTGACCCTGGTCCTCGCCGTCGGATCGCAGATCCTGGCAGGGCGGCTGCGTATCCCGGCGCTCATCGTGCTGCTGCCGGTCGGGTTCGCCGCCGGCGCGGTGGTGGACGAGCTCGACCCGCAGCGGCTGCTGGGGCCGGCGTTCTCCCCTCTCGTGTCGCTCGCCGTCGCGGTGATCCTCTACGACGCGGGCCTCGGGCTCGATCTCAGGAAGCTGAAGGGGCATACCCGCCGTGTCGTCATCAGGCTGATCTGGATCGGGGTCCTGATCACCTGGGTGCTCGGCACGCTCCTCGCCATACCGCTGCTGGGCATGGACCGGCGGGCGGCCGTCATGCTGGGCGCGATCCTGGTGGTCTCCGGACCGACCGTGGTCGGGCCGCTGCTCAGCTTCGTCCGGCCGAAGGAGCGGCCGCAGCACATCCTGGTCTGGGAGGGCTCCCTCATCGACCCGGTCGGCGGCATCCTGGGAGCGCTCGTCTTCCATCTCGTCGAGGCGAGCACCGGTCGTCACGTCGGCAGCGGAGCGCTGAACTTCCTCGGCAGCGTCGGTGTCGGGATGGCGGGCGGCATCGTCGGAACCGCGCTGCTGTGGGTGCTGTTCCGCCGGCTCCTGCCCGGCGAGATCCTCGGGACCACGGCCCAGCTCGCCGCGGTGATCGCGGTGGCGGCCTTCTGCGACGTCGTCCGCGAGGACTCCGGACTCATCGCCGCCGTGATGATGGGCCTGGCCGTCGCCAACCTTCCGCGTTTCGACGTCCCGGCACGCCGGCCCTTCTTCGAGACATTGGTCAGTCTGATTCTCGGCCTGCTCTTCATCTCCATCTCGGCCACCGTCACCCCGCAGTCGCTGCGGCACGTGGTGCTTCCCGCGCTGGGCCTCACCGTTGTCCTCGTGCTCGTGGTCAGGCCGCTGGTGGCCATCATGTCGACGCTCGGCACGGACCTGACCAGGGGTGAGCGGGGCTTCATCGGCTGGATGGCACCGCGCGGCATCGTCGCGGCGGCGACCGCCTCGACGTTCTCCGCCACCCTGGTCGCGAAGGGGATCGGCGGCGCTTCGAAGATTCTGCCCACCACCTTCGTCGTCATCGTGGCCACGGTGACGCTGTACGGGCTGACGGCATCGGCGGTCGCCGGGCGCCTGGGCGTCGTCAGGCCGTCCCGCTCACGTCCGCTGCTGGTCGGCGGCGAGCCCTGGGTGGTGGACCTCGGGCGGGCTTTGAGAGCGGCGGGGCTGCAGGTACTGATGTGGGCCGGCCTGGAGCAGCAGCGTGAGCGCATCGGACAGGCGGGACTCGAACTGGCCCCGGGGGAGCTGCTGGCTGCCGCCACCGGGGAGGGCGCCGAGCTGGAGGGCATCACGGCGGTGTTCCTCCTGACCGCCGAGGACGATTTCAACGCGCTGGCGGCCACCGTCCTGCGCGGCAGCGTCGAGGGATCCGTCCATCGCGTCGGTTCTCCGCGCGAGAGCGTCGGTGTGGTGGCCCCGTTCATCGGTGGCGAGGTCCTGTTCGGTACGGAGCTGACCGGGGTGGCTCTGACCCGGAGGTACGAGGACGGGGCGTCCATCGTGACAAGGCCCGCAGATCAGGCCGCACCGGCCGGCTGGGACATGCTGTTCCTGGTCCGGGGCGACGGCCGACTCGATCCGGTCACCGAGGCCGACCGTCCGCTGCCCGGACCGGGTGACCTGGCCGTCCTCCTGGCTCCCGCCGATCACCCCGCCGTGCCGCCCGCTCCGGGACAGTCGTGACACCGGCGCAGGACGCACAAAAAGCAGATGCGGATCGAGGTGATACTCGATCCGCATCTGCTCCGTCTTCCCACACGAAGGAGGAAGACCGCTGGTGTCCGAGGGGGGACTTGAACCCCCACGCCCGATAAAGGGCACTAGCACCTCAAGCTAGCGCGTCTGCCATTCCGCCACCCGGACAAGGTGTCTGTCTCGCGGGCCGTGCCCGTTCCGACGTGGAAAACAATAGCAAACATTCGGAGGTGCTCGATCACGTCACTGGCCGTGTGAACGGCGCATGACGGGGAACGGGCGGCCTTGGGCGAGCGGGCCCGGCGCGGGAGGATGGGCGGGAGCACCAGGGTGACAGTGGAAGGAAGCAGTGTGAGCGAGACGAACACGGTCGGCGGCCCGTCCGGCGAGGACGAGGTCGTGGATCTCTGCCGCGAGCTGATCCGGATCGACACCAGCAACTACGGAGACCACTCGGGCCCGGGTGAACGCGCGGCCGCCGAGTACATCGCCGAGCAGCTCGCCGAGGTCGGCCTCGAACCGAAGATCTTCGAATCCCACAAGGGCCGTGCCTCGACCGTTGCCCGGATCGAGGGCGAGGACCCGTCGAGGCCCGCGCTGCTCATCCACGGGCACACCGACGTCGTGCCGGCCAATGCCCAGGACTGGACGCACGACCCGTTCTCGGGCGAGATCGCGGACGGTTGCGTGTGGGGGCGCGGCGCGGTCGACATGAAGGACATGGACGCGATGACCCTCGCGGTCGTCCGCGACCGGATGCGCAGCGGCCGCAAGCCCCCGCGCGACATCGTGCTGGCATTCCTGGCCGACGAGGAGGCCGGTGGTACGTACGGTGCGCGGTATCTCGTCGACAAGCACCCGGACCTCTTCGACGGCGTCAGCGAGGCGATCGGTGAGGTCGGTGGCTTCTCCTTCACGGTCAACGAGAAGCTGCGGCTCTATCTCGTCGAGACGGCCCAGAAGGGCATGCACTGGATGAAGCTCACCGTGGACGGCACCGCCGGGCACGGCTCGATGACCAACAACGACAACGCGATCACCGAGCTCTGCGAGGCCGTCGGGCGGCTCGGACGGCACAAGTGGCCGGTCAGGGTGACCAAGACCGTACGGTCCTTCCTCGACGAGCTGTCCGACGCCCTCGGCACCCCGCTCGACCCGGAGGACATGGACGCCACGCTCGCCAAGCTGGGCGGCATCGCCAAGATGATCGGCGCCACCCTGCGCAACTCGGCCGCCCCGACCATGCTGGGCGCCGGGTACAAGGTGAACGTGATCCCCGGCCAGGCCGTCGCCCATGTCGACGGCCGCTTCCTGCCCGGCTTCGAGGACGAGTTCCTGGCCGACCTGGACCGGGTCCTCGGCCCGCGGGTGAGGCGTGAGGACGTGCACGGCGACAAGGCGCTGGAGACCAGCTTCGACGGCTCCCTGGTCGACGCGATGCAGATCGCGCTGAAGGCGGAGGACCCGATCGCCCGCGCCGTCCCGTACATGCTCTCCGGCGGCACCGACGCCAAGTCCTTCGACGACCTCGGCATCCGCTGCTTCGGATTCGCGCCGCTGAAGCTGCCGCCGGAGCTCGACTTCGCGGGCATGTTCCACGGTGTGGACGAGCGAGTACCGGTCGACGGCCTGAAATTCGGCGTGCGGGTGCTCGACCGTTTCATCGACAACTGCTGAATCATCACGCCGGTAATCGCCAGCGTGTGCGTACGTGACCGGAACGAGTGAAAGGAACCATACGCTCGTAGCCCCATTACTTATTCCTCGTTACAGGTGATGCGGTCCGCGGCTGGGGCCGCATTGCCAACTAGGAGGAATAATGATCAAGAAGGTCGTCGCTGCTGCGGCAGTCACTGGCGGTCTGGTGCTCGCGGGTGCGGGCATGGCCGTCGCCGACTCGGGCGCGCAGGGTGCCGCTGTCGGGAGCCCCGGTGTGATCTCGGGCAACACGATCCAGGTTCCCGTGCACGTGCCGGTGAACGTGTGCGGCAACACGATCTCCGTGATCGGGCTGCTCAACCCCGCCTTCGGCAACGGCTGCGTCAACGGCTGATGTTGTGCATCAACCCGTAAGGGTTTGAGCCCGGTCGGCCCCGGGGTGCACACCATGCACTCCGGGGCCGACCGGGCACTCCGCCCCCCGCACGGTCGAGTCCGGGGGTTTTCCGGAAGGTCAGAAGGCAGGAACAACCTATGCGACAGGTCACGCGTAAAGGCCTGATCACCATGGCGGCAGCGGGCGGAGTGCTCGCGCTGAGTGGTGGCTATGCGCACGCCGACGCAGGAGCGACCGGCGATGCATCGAATTCCCCGGGGGTGCTGTCAGGGAATTCGGTCGAGATCCCGGTCCACGTACCGGTCAACGCATGCGGTAACTCCGTGAGTGTCGTCGGACTGCTCAACCCCGCGGCCGGAAACGCTTGCGAAAGCGGTTCGGGAAGCGGTTCGGGAAGCGCGACTTCGAGCCGACACGGTTCGGCCGCCCCCGCGTCGGACAGCCGGGCATCGAACCACAGGGCCCAGGACACGTCGGCAGTCGACCTCGGGCCGGGAACCGGCAAGCACCGGGCCGTCGGCAGCGGCAGCAGGGACGGGGCGTTCGCTGAGGGGTACACGCAGGGCTCGCCCGGCATCCTCTCGGGCAACACCGTCCAGGCGCCCATCGACATCCCCGTGAACGCCTGCGGGAACAGCATCACCATCGGCGGACTCCTCAGCCCGTCCTCCGGCAACAGCTGCGAGAACGACCCGGACGTCGCACCACCGCCGGTCACGCGTGTCACCCCGGGCAAGCCCACCCCGATGGGGCTCACGGGGTTCGGGCTGCACCCGAACGCACCCGCGCCCCAGGCGGTCGAGCTCGCACACACCGGAGCGGGCGGGCTCGACCTGCTCGTCCCGGCGAGTGCGGGCCTGCTGCTGGCGGGCGCGGGTACGGTGCTGTACCGCCGCTCCCGCATGTCCGCGTAGCGGCAGGACGGACACCGGCGCAGCAGGAACGGAACGAAACGAGCGGGCCCCGCGGATGCGGGGCCCGCTTCGTCTTACCAGGTGGCCCGTAGCTGGCGGATGATCCGTCGGCGCAGCCGCACCCTGCGGCTGCCGTCACGGCGCAGCGTCAGTCGGTCCAACTCCCAGTGCCCGTACTCGGCATGGTCGGTCAGCAGGCGGGCCGTCTCCTTCCGGGACACCCCGCGCGGCACGTACACGTCGACAAATTCGTATTCCGGCATCGCATCTATTGTGCGGGCAGAGGCTGTGTACGGATAGCGTCTGCACTATGTCTGATGCTGCGCAGCCCACCGCTGCCGAGGTACGCGCCGCCGCCGATGCCGTCAAAGCCGCGCTCGACCACCACCTCGAGGCGGTCGAGCGCCGGTCCGGGGACGACGACCCGGCCGTCTACGACGCGTTCAACGCACTGGCCGCTGCGGCCGAGGTCTACGACGAACTCCTCTACGACCGCTACGACGAGGTCACCCCCTTCGAGATCCCCGGTGTCGACGACTCCATGCCGCCGTACTCCGGCCCCGAGGAGCCGAACGCGCTCAGCGTGCTGATCCGCCGCGACTACGCGGTGGTGGAGCCGCCCCGGCTGCTCGCACAGGCGCAGCGGATCGTCGACGCGGATCCGGGCGACCGTGGCAGTGGGACGGGCGCCGCGGCCGGAGCCAGTGTCCACGCGGCGCTCGGTGTGCTCTTCGGCGAGTACGAACCGGACGAGATCGCCTCCCGGCACCAGGAGTTCGGCCTGGAGGAGGGCGACTCCACGCTCTGGGTCTCGGCGGCCGAGGAGCTGCCCGAGGCGGGGGAGTGGCTCAGCGCCCCCTTCGACGAGGCCGACCCACAGCTGGTGGTCTGCCGCTTCGACGTCAGCTCCGTCTTCGACGAGGACGACCTCGACGAGGAGCTGGACGACCTGGCGACCGACAGCTCCTGATCCCGTCGCGGACGGAGCCGGAGGGCCGCGTGTGCGGTCCTCCGGCCCTCCGGTCCTCTAGACGGTGGCCGTCGGCAGTGCCTCCAGCAGGGCGCGCAGCCGGGTCGTGCGGTCCTGGGACGGGGACTGGGCCACCGCGCGCGGCAGCGCCTGGTCCACCCCGTGCACCACGGACAGATGCCGCTCCCCACGGCTGAACGCGGTGTACACCCACGCCCGGCTCAGCCCCTGTGCGGCGTCACCGGGCAGCACGACGACCACCGCCGGCCACCGCATCCCGGCCGCCTGGTGGGCGCTGAGGGCCCAGCCGTGGCGTACCGACGACTCCACCCGCTCCTGCGGTACGACGACCGGCGTGCCCGCGCAGTCCAGATGCAGGCCCTCGGCGTCGGCCGAGACGACCACGCCGGGGACCGTCCTGCCGGGCGTCGGGATGTGCACGACCCGGTCGCCCGGGTCGAAGCCGCCGAACCGTCCGGGACCGGCGTTCAGCCGCTGCTTGAGCGCTGCGTTGAGTGCCCGGGTGCCCGCCGGGCCGCCGTGCCCGACGGTGATCACCTGCGTGTCCGCCGACGGTACGCCGATGGCGCGCGGCACCGAGTCGGCGACCAGCTGCACGGTGCGGTGCACCGCCTCGCCCGCGTCGTGCACGGGGACGATCACCACTTCCTTGCCGGGCGCTTCCACCTGGTTCAGCTCGCCGATGCCGATCCCGGAGACCAGCTCGCCGATCGGACCGGGATCCGGCGTACGGGAGACCACCTGCGGGCACGCGCGGGCGGCCAGCACATCCGCGAACACCCGGCCCGCACCCGCCGAGCCCAGCACCCCCGGATCGCCGCTCAGCACCAGCCGGGTGCCGTCGGCGAGGGACTCCACCAGGATCGCGGCCGTCTCGACATCCAGCTGCGGGGCGTCCAGCACGACCAGCAGGTCGACGGCGATCGCCCCCTCCTCGTCCCGGCCGGGGCCCTCCGCACCGGACAGCAGCCCGGCGAGGGTGACGGCCACCGACGGGTCGTCGAGCGCCTCGGCCAGCCGCCGCCGGCCGTCCACGCTGTGGGTGGCGCCGACGGCCCGCAGCCCGAGGGAGCGGGCGGTGGTGATCAGCGCGGCGGGTTCGGCCCTGGCCGCCTCGCCGCCGGTGTGCGCGACGAGACCACCGGCCGCGACGGTGCGGATCAGCTCGGCCGCCGAGGGGGAACCGGCGGCCGCGGCCGCCTCCGACCAGTCGGCATCCTTCTCACAGGCGTTGACCAGCCGCGCCAGACCGTCGGCGAGACTCTCCTCGGCGAGCGCGTACCGGTCGAGGCCGAGCAGCACCTGCGGCGGCTCCTGCCCGGCGCTGTCCTCGGCCTGCTCGCCGGATTCCGCGAGCTCCTCCGCCCCCTCGTCGTCCAGCTCGTCCGGACCCTCCTGGAAGACCAGCACGACGCCCTCGGCGACAGCGTGCTGCACGGCTGCCTCGGGGTCGGTCACCGCACGCTCGGCGAGCGCGGCCCGCACCGCAGAGGCGTCCAGCGCGGTATGCCCCTGCAGCGCGGCGCGCTCCAGCAGCCAGCCGACCAGCGCCGCCGTCCGCCGCTCGTCGTCCGGACCGCAGCCGGCGCCCAGCAGCGCCCGCGCGAAGCCGTCGGCCTGCTCGGGCCGGACGCCGGCGACGGCCAGCAGCTGCCACGGGTCCTCACGCAGCACGTCGGCCGCCTGAGCGCCGAGTGTCTGTGCCGCCGGGCCCGCCAGAGCCTCCGGCGCCCCGCCCTCGGCCAGCACGGCCGACACCGCGGCCACGGCCTCCGCGGAGGCGCCCTGCGGCGTCCGGACCGGCTCGGGTGCACGGGGGCGTACCGGTGCGGGTGCGGGAGCGACCCGGCGGGGGGTGGGCGCGGGTGCGTCGAAGAACGCCGCACCGGGCTTCTCGCCGCTCTCCACGGCGCGCACCGCCGCCAGGAGATCGGCGGCCGGTCCGCTCAGCTTGGCGCCGGCCGCGATGGGACCGCCCTTCTCGGCCTTGCGCTTCTCGATCCGCTCCCGCAACTCACGCTGGGCAGCGAGCTCGGCCTCGGCCTCGGAGAGCGCGGCGGCCGCCTCGCCGTCGGCCGCGTCGGTGGAGTCCGCTGCGCCGGCCGCGTCCGTCCCGTCCTTCTCCTCCGCCTCGGGTTCCGTGGCCGCCCCGCCCGCGTCGCCTCCCACGTCCTCGGCGGACGGGTCGGGTGCGGCGGCAGCGGTGTCCGCGACAACGGTGTCGTCGTCGGCGGCGGCCGAGGGGCCGGGGGTTTCCCCCCGGGGAAGCGCAGTCACAGCGTGCTCCAGTCCTGGTCGGGATAGCGGTGCACGGGCGCCGACACATCGTCGAGCGCCTGGCAGATCTCGTCAGGAAGACTAAGCGCCTCCACTGACAATGCCTCCGTGAGCTGCTGCGCGTTGCGCGCGCCGACGATCGGGGCCACCACTCCCGGCCGGTCCCGGACCCAGGCGAGCGCCACCTGCAGCGTCGTCGTGGCCAGTCCGTCGGCCGCCGTGGCCACCGCGTCCACGATGCGGCTCGCCGGGTCGTCGAGATACGGCTCGACGAACGGGGCCAGCACCTCCGAGGCGCCGCGCGAGTCCGCCGGGGTGCCCGTCCGGTACTTGCCGGTCAGCACCCCGCGGCCCAGCGGGGACGACGGCAGCAGCCCCACGCCCAGATCGAGCGCGGCCGGCAGCACCTCGCGCTCCACGCCCCGCTGCAGCAGTGAGTACTCCATCTGCGTACTGGCCAGCCGGGTGCGCACTCCGGGCGAGGCGAGTTGCCAGGTCGCCGCCTTGGCCAGCTGCCAGCCACAGAAGTTGGACACCCCCGCGTACCGGGCGCGGCCGGTGGACACGGCCAGGTCCACCGCCTGAAGGGTCTCCTCCAGCGGAGTCACCGGGTCGAAGGCGTGTACCTGCCACAAGTCCACGTAATCCGTACCGAGCCGCTCCAGCGAGGCGTCCAGCGCGGCCAGCAGATGCCCGCGCGAGCCGTTGAAACGGCGGTACGGATCGGCCACGCTGCCCGCTTTGGTGGCGATCACCAGATCGTGCCGCGGCACCAGCCCCTCGACGAGCCGCCCCAGCAGATACTCGGCCTCGCCACCGCCGTACACATCGGCTGTGTCGACCAGCGTGCCGCCCGCCTCCCAGAAGGCCTTCAGCTGTTCGGCTGCGTCGTGCTCGTCGGTGTCCCGGCCCCAGGTGAGGGTGCCGAGCCCGATCCGGGACACTCGAAGGCCGGTGCGGCCGAGATGCCTCTGCTCCATGGGCGCTGAGATTACTGGCCAGAGCCCCACTCGGCGGAAGCCTGTGGACAACCAGGGCCAAGTCGCCCCTGCCGGATCCCGTTGCCGCGCGCTAGAGTCCCCGGCACAGAGACGTTACTGATCAGTAAGGGGAGCGGCTATGCGGCTCGGCATCAATCTCGGTTACTGGGGCGCGGGAATGGACGGCGACAACCTTGCCGTCGCCCAGGAGGCCGACCTGCTCGGCTACGACGTCTGCTGGGCGGCCGAGGCGTACGGCTCCGACGCCCCGACCGTACTGGCCTGGGTCGCAGCCCAGACCGAGTCCATCGACGTCGGCTCCGCCATCATGCAGATCCCGGCCCGTCAGCCGGCCATGACGGCGATGACCGCCGCCACCCTGGACTCGCTCTCCGGCGGCAGGTTCCGCCTCGGCCTCGGTGTGTCGGGACCGCAGGTCTCCGAGGGCTGGTACGGCGTCAAGTTCGACAAGCCGCTGGCCCGCACCCGTGAATACGTGGAGATCGTCCGCCGGGCGATGTCCCGCGAGCGGCTCTCGTACGAGGGCGAGCA
Organism: Streptomyces sp. NBC_00353; assembly: GCF_036108815.1. Classification (NCBI taxonomy): domain Bacteria; kingdom Bacillati; phylum Actinomycetota; class Actinomycetes; order Kitasatosporales; family Streptomycetaceae; genus Streptomyces; species Streptomyces sp. NBC_00353. The sequence continues at coordinate 7,820,144 of NZ_CP107985.1, forward strand.
CTGGACGCTCCCGCTCCCGGACGGCCCGGGCAAGCCCATCAAGCTGACCGTCCACCCGCAGCGCGAGCACATTCCGCTGTACATCGCCGCGATCGGCCCGAAGAACCTGGAGCAGACCGGCGAGATCGCCGACGGTGCGCTGCTGATCTTCCCCTCCGCCGAACACCTCGAGGACACCGCAGTGAAGTACCTGCGGGCGGGCCGCGAGAAGGCCGGGAAGACCATGGAGGGCTTCGACGTCTGCCCGACGCTGCCGCTGGCCGTCGGTGACGACATCAACGGGCTCGCCGACATGTTCCGTCCGTACACCGCGCTGTATGTCGGCGGCATGGGCAGCCGCAAGCAGAACTTCTACAATCAGCTCGCCCAGCGCATGGGGTACGAGAAGGAAGCCGCCGAGATCCAGGACAAGTATCTGTCCGGCGACAAGAACGGCGCCGCGGCCGCCGTACCGCACCAGCTGATCGACCAGACCACACTGCTCGGTTCGGTCGAGCGGATCGCCGAGCGGATGCAGGCCTACGCCGCCGCCGGTGTCACCACGCTGACCCTCGCCCCGGCCGGCTTCACACTCGACGAGCGGCTCGCCGCCCTGCGCGCCGGTACGGACGCCCTGGAGCTGTCCGGCCTCGCGTAACCGCCCGCGCGCAGCACTACGGCCGTGGTGGGGGCTCGGGGGTCTTCCCCGCCACGGCCGTTACGCAGCACAACGCGCCACGCCGTCATCGGTTACGCTCCGCCCGTTCGGCCCTGTCGAACCGCACTCCGGTTGCCTACTTCCCTGTACCGCATTTGACTTTCCTTCTGCGGTCACCGGCACGGAGGCGCCAGCGATGCTCTCGGCAAAGAACCTGTTCCAGGAGATCCTCGACAACGACGAGTCGTTCCGGCTCTTCTGCTCGATCGCCGCCGGCGGCGAGTCGCAGGGCGGCTGGGAGAACGGCCGTATCGCGGCCCTCGCCCCCGAGAGCCAGCGCGCCCTCGTCCCCAAGATCGCCAGACACGGTGCCGACGAGGACAAGCACGGCCGGATCTTCAACGCACTGCTGAAGAGGCGCGGGCTGCGGCCGGTCGAGGTGCCGCACGAGACCGACTACACGATGCTCCTGGAACAGCACGGCATAGGCCTCGCCCACGAGCAGCTGAAGCGCGACGAACCCCTCACCGAGCAGGACATCATCACCTATCTCGCGCACAGCAGAGTCACCGAGCAGCGCGCCTCCGAACAGATGGCACTGCTCGTCAGGCACTTCGCCGACCACCCCGAGCTGGGCCGCGCGGTGAAGATGATCTCGTACGACGAGGACAACCATCTGTCCTACTGCCATGAGGAGTTGCTCCGCCTCGCCCGATCCGGACACGGCCGTACGATCCAGCGCATCCTGCGGGAGTGCGCGCTCACCGAGATCCGGGTGTACCGCGATGTCAGCCTCGCCGTGATGGACCACATGGGCCGCATCCTGGGCTGGCCCAGGGCCAGGGCGGCGGTGCTGGCCGCCGGGATCCGCGGCATCTACGCGTACGAACGCCTCGTCGGCTGGCGGCGCATGGTCAGCCTGGCACCGCCCGAGCGGCCCGACGCGCTGGGCGGCCCGCCGGTCCCGGCGCCCGAGTACGCCTGAGCCGCGCAGTCCGTGTTGTCCGTCCGCGTCGTGCGGTTCCGTCGCCGCCTCAGAGCCAGCCGCGGCGCTTGAACATGCGGTGCAGGCCGAAGACCGCACAGCCCATCAGCACGATCACCGTCGGATAGGTCCACACCCAGTGCAGCTCGGGCATGTGGTCGAAGTTCATGCCGTAGATCCCCGCCACCATGGTCGGAACGGCAGCCATGGCCGCCCAGGCCGAGATCTTCCGCATGTCGTCGTTCTGCCGCAGCCCCGTCTGCGCCAGATGTGCGGACAGGATGTCGGAGAGCAGCCGGTCCAGCCCCTCCACATGCTCGTTGGCGCGCGTCAGATGGTCGCTCACGTCCCGGAAGAACGGCTGCGAGTGCTCGTCGACGAACGGCACACTGGCACCCGCCAGCCGGCCCATGGGTGCGCTCAGCGGGCCGGTGGCCCGGCGGAACTCCAGCACCTGCCGCTTAAAGGTGTAGATGCGCGATGCGGTGTTCTTGGTGTCCACGCTGCCGCTCGGTGCGAACACCTCGGTCTCCAGCTCCTCCAGGTCGACCTGGAGCTCGGCCGCCACGTCGATGTAGTGGTCGACGACGGCGTCGCTGACCGCGTACAGCACCGAGGTCGGCCCGTGCCTGAGCACCTCCGGTTCGGCCTCCAGCCGGCGCCGTACCTCGGCGAGCGGCGCACCCTCCCCGTGCCGGACCGTCACGACGAACGAATCGCCTATGAAGAGCATCAGCTCGTCGGTGCTGACCGTGTCGCTCTCCGGCTCGTACACCACCGGCTTGATGACCACGAAGAGGGAGTCGTCGTACACCTCCAGCTTGGGCCGCTGGTGCGCGCTCAGCGCGTCCTCCACGGCCAGCGGGTGCAGCCCGAACTCGCTGCTGACGAGGTCGAACTCCTTCTCCGTGGGCTCGTGCAGTCCGATCCAGAGAAAAGCGTCCCCGGTGGCCCGTGCCTCGTCGAGGGCATCGGAGAAATCGGCGGGTCCGTCGGTACGACGCCCGTCCCGGTAGATGGCACAGTCCACAATCACGGCGCGCATTCTTCCCTGCTCCGGGCCCTGGCGCACCTTCCGGGGAACGTCGGCCTACGCTGGCCCGTATGCCCACCCTGATCCTTGTACGCCACGGACGCTCCACCGCCAACACGGCCGGGGTACTCGCGGGCCGGACCCCAGGTGTCGCGCTCGACGAGCGCGGCGCCGCGCAGGCCGCCGCGTTGCCCGGGCGACTCGCCTCACTGACCCTCGCCGCCGTCGTCAGCAGCCCCCTGCAGCGGTGCCGGGAGACGATGCAGCCGCTGCTCGACGCCCGGCCCGGGCTGCCGCTGCACACCGAGGAGCGGATCAGCGAGTGCGACTACGGAGACTGGGCGGGGCGCAAACTCGCGGAACTCACCGACGAGCCGCTGATGGCCGTCGTGCAACAGCACCCCTCGGCCGCGGCGTTCCCCGGCGGCGAGTCGATGCGCGCCATGCAGGCGCGTGCCGTCGACGCCGTACGGGACTGGAACGCCCGGATCGAGGCCGAGCACGGCGACGGAGCCGTGTACGTCATGTGCTCGCACGGCGACATCATCAAGTCCCTCGTCGCCGACGCACTCGGGATGCACCTCGACCTCTTCCAGCGGATCCAGGCCGAACCCTGCTCGGTCACCGCGATCCGGTACACCCGGCTGCGGCCCTTCCTGCTGCGGCTCGGCGACACCGGGGACTTCGCCTCGCTGGAGCCGCGCGAACAGAGTGCAGGCACCGATGCGGATACGGATGCGACGGTCGGGGGCGGCGCTGGGGCGCCGTGATCGCTTCGCGCAGTAGGGTGGACGCTCCGTAGGCGCCTCTCCGGGGGACTTCCCGGACCCCGGCCGCCCCTCATTTGCCGTCAATACTCAAGGGAGACAGGACGTGTCCCGTCAGGTGTTCCTCTACGACCCCCCGGACCGCTTCGTGGCCGGTACGGTCGGGCTGCCTGGACGTCGTACGTTCTTCCTGCAGGCCTCCTCAGGCGGACGTGTCACCAGCGTGGCCCTGGAGAAGACCCAGGTCGCCGCGCTCGCCGAACGGATCGACGAGCTGCTCGACGAGGTGGTGCGGCGGACCGGCGGGAACTCACCGGTGCCCGCCGTGGCACCGCTGGATGTGACCGACACCGCGCCGCTGGACGTGCCCGTCGAGGAGGAGTTCCGGGTCGGCACCATGGCACTCGCCTGGGACGGCGAGGAGCAGCGCATGATCGTCGAGGCTCAGGCCCTGGTCGAGCTGGACGCGGACTCCGACGACGATCTCGCGGAGGCCGAGGAGCGGATGCTGCAGGACGAGGAGAACGGTCCGCCGATGCTCCGGGTCCGGCTCAGCGGCGCGCAGGCCCGCGCGTTCGCCAAGCGCGCCCTGGACGTCGTCAACGCCGGCCGTCCGCCGTGCCCGCTGTGCAGCCTGCCGCTCGACCCGGAAGGACATGTATGCCCGCGCCAGAACGGATACCGCCGGGGAGCCTGACGGACGCCGAGCTGGTCGACCTGCTCACCAAGGGACAGCTCACCGTCCTCGGACAGGTCCGAGGGGCGTCCAACGCGGTGCTCTACTGCACCGTCGCGTACGAGGGCGAGGAACGGACCTGCGTCTACAAGCCCGTCGCCGGGGAACAGCCGCTGTGGGACTTCCCCGACGGCACGCTCGCCCAGCGGGAGGTCGCCGCGTACGAGATCTCCGAGGCGATGGGGTGGGGGCTGGTGCCGCCGACCGTGCTGAGGGACGGACCGTACGGGGAGGGCATGTGCCAGCTGTGGATCGAGGCGCCTGCCGGGGAATCGGCGGACGGCGACTCCCCGCTGCTGGCGCTCGTCGAGGACGAGGAGCCGGCGGACGGGTGGAAGGCCGTCGCCCTCGCCGAGGTGGGCGAGGGGAAGACGGCCCTGCTGGTGCACGCGGACGACCCCAGGCTGCGGAGGCTCGCGGTGCTCGACGCGGTGATCAACAACGGTGACCGCAAGGGCGGTCACCTGCTGCCCGCGCCCGGCGGCCGGCTGTACGGCATCGACCACGGTGTGACATTCAACTCGGACGACAAGCTGCGGACGCTGCTGTGGGGGTGGGCGGGCGAGCCGTTGACGGCCGAGGCCGTAGAGGTGCTGGGGCGGTTGGCGGAGGAACTCGTGCCGGGGACGGCGCTGGTCACCCGGTTGGCGGAGCTGATCACTGCGGTGGAGATCGATGCGTTGCGGGGGAGGGTGGCGGCGCTGCGGGTGGCGGGGCGGCATCCGGAGCCGAGTGGGGGGTGGCCGTCCATACCGTGGCCGCCGGTGTGACGGGGGCGTTGCGCTTCCCCTGCCCGTCCCTTCCCTGAACCGGGACTCCGCCCCTGACCCCGGTGTCCTCAGGCGCCGGACGGGCTGGATTCCTCGAGGCCGGCCCGGACCCCGCTCCTCGAGTCGAGCGCCGGAGGCTGGACGGCCGGACCGGCTGGAATCGGCGGTCGGGCCGGGACGGCCACATCGAGCCCGTCCGGTGATCCAGGACATCTTTTTCGGCCCGCCCGGCGTCCGAGGACGTCTTTCAGGAGGCCCGGGGCCGTGCCCCGGCTGGGGAAGGGGCGGGGCGGGGAGCGAACACCCGGCACGCGCAAGACCGCCTCTCCGGCCAGGATCCCGTATCCGGTTCGTATCCGGAAGCAACGTCCGGTTACGCTCATGGCATGCATGCCTGGCCCGCTTCTGAGGTCCCCGCCCTGCCTGGCAAGGGCCGCGACCTTCGGATCCACGACACCGCGACCGGCGGACGGATCACTCTTGACCCCGGTCCCGTCGCCCGCATCTACGTCTGCGGCATCACGCCGTACGACGCGACCCACATGGGTCATGCGGCGACCTACAACGCGTTCGACCTCGTTCAGCGCGTGTGGCTCGACACCAAGCGGCAGGTTCACTATGTCCAGAATGTGACCGACGTGGACGATCCGCTGCTGGAGCGGGCCGTGCGCGACGGTCAGGACTGGACCGAGCTCGCAGAACGCGAGACGGCCCTCTTCCGCGAGGACATGACCGCCCTGCGGATGCTTCCGCCGGAGCACTACATCGGCGCGGTGGAGGCGATACCCGGCATCGTCCCGCTCGTCGAACGCCTCCGGGACGCCGGCGCCGCCTACGAGCTCGACGGCGATGTGTACTTCTCCGTCGAGGCCGACCCGCACTTCGGCGAGGTGTCCAACCTGGACGCCGAGGCGATGCGGCTGCTCTCCGCGGAGCGCGGTGGCGACCCGGAGCGCCCGGGCAAGAAGAACCCGCTCGACCCGATGCTGTGGATGGCCGCCCGCGAGGGCGAGCCGAGCTGGGACGGGGCCTCGCTCGGCCCGGGCCGGCCCGGCTGGCACATCGAGTGCGTGGCCATCGCCCTGGACCACCTCGGCATGGGCTTCGACGTCCAGGGAGGCGGGTCCGACCTCGCTTTCCCGCACCACGAGATGGGCGCCTCGCACGCCCAGGTGCTGACCGGCGAGCACCCGTTCGCAAAGGCGTACGTGCACGCCGGGATGGTGGCCCTGGACGGCGAGAAGATGTCGAAGTCCCGGGGCAACCTGGTCTTCGTATCGGCGCTGCGCCGGGACGGTGTGGACCCGGCCGCGATCCGGCTGGCCCTCCTCTCGCACCACTACCGGTCGGACTGGGAGTGGACCGATCAGGTGCTCGCCGACGCCGTCGAGCGGCTCGGACGGTGGCGTTCCGCCGTCTCCCGGCCCGATGGGCTGTCCGCCGACGTCCTGGTCGAGGAGGTCCGTGAGGCCCTCGCCGACGACCTGGACGCCCCGGCCGCCCTGGCCGCCGTGGACCGCTGGGCCGAGCGCCAGATCGCCGAGGGCGGTACGGACGAGGGCGCACCCGGTCTTGTGTCGCGCACCGTCGACGCGCTGCTGGGTGTCGCGCTCTAGACCGCTGTAACAACTCGTCTGTTTCCGTCCGGTGACCGGCCTTGGACTTCTCCACGAAGTTCGGGGCCGGTTCTGTTTTGTCCATGGTCAAATGCTCGCGGCTGCGCTAAAAGCGCTCTATGCAATCATCAACGCGCATCAGAGTGGCGGCAGTTGCAGCTCTGCTGGGACTGGTCGCCGTCTTCGCGGGACCTGGCAGCGCACAGGCCGAGTCGGCCGAGCCCGACGCCACGACGGTCGGTGATCTCACCGGCTTCCTTGCCGACGGGCCCGTCTACCACCTCGAAGCCGGTGCCGCCGAGGCCCGCGTCAGCTTCGTCTCCGCCGAGACCTTCCGCATCGAACTGGCTCCGGACGGTACGTTCGCCGACCCGACCGGCGACGACATAGTCCTGCCGCAGGGCGCCCCGCCGCACACCCGGTGGAAGGAGAGGAGCGACCGCTACGAACTCTCCACCGGCAGCATCACCCTGCGCGCCTACAAGTCGCCGCTGCGCTTCGAACTCCGGCGGGCCGACGGCAGCCTCGTCTGGTCCGAGGCCAAGGGGCTGAGCTGGGACGGGAAGCGGACCACCCAGACCCTGGCCCGCGGCGCCGACGAGCAGTTCTACGGCGCCGGGATGCAGAACGGCCGCGGCAACACCTCGCACCGGGGCCAGACCGTCGAGGTCGGCGTCGACTACAACTGGGACGACGGGGGCCACCCCAACTCAGTGCCGTTCTACCTCTCCTCGGCCGGATACGGCGTCTTCCGCAACACCTACGCACCCAACACCTACGCGTTCACCGACCCGGTGACCACCAGCGCACAGGAACAGCGCTTCGACGCCTACTACTTCGCCGGCGACGACGCCAAGGACGTCATCGGCCAGTACACGAAGCTCACCGGCAAGCCCTTCCTGCCGCCCGTGTACGGAATGGAGATCGGCGACGCCGACTGCTATCTGCACAACGCCAACCGTGGCGAGCGCCGCACCCTGGACGCCCTGAAGGTCGCCGACGGTTACGTCGAGCACGACATGCCGAACGGCTGGATGCTCGTCAACGACGGCTACGGCTGCGGCTACGAGGACCTCGCCGAGACCTCCAAGGGCCTCCAGGACCGCGGCATGCAGCTCGGGCTGTGGACCGAGGACGGCATCGACAAGATCGCCGACCAGGTCAAGGCCGGTCAGCGGGTGGCCAAGCTCGACGTCGCGTGGGTCGGCTCGGGCTACAAGTTCGCTCTCGACGGCTGCAAGGACGCGTACAAGGGCATCGAGGACAACAGCGACGCCCGCGGCTTCACATACGCCCCCGAGAGCTGGTCGGGGGCGCAGCGCTGCGGCGTCCAGTGGTCCGGTGACCAGTACGGCACCTGGGACTACATCCGCTGGCAGATCCCGACCTATGCGGGCGCCACGATGTCCGGCCTCGCCTACACCACCGGCGACGTGGACGGCATCTTCGGCGGCAGCGCCAAGACGTACACCCGTGACCTGCAGTGGAAGATGTTCCTCGGCACCACGATGACCATGGACGGCTGGGCGGCCAGCGACAAGCAGCCCTACCGGTACGGCGAGCCGTACACCACCATCAACCGCGACTACCTCAAGCTCAAGGAGTCGCTGCTGCCGTACCAGTACTCGTACGCACACGAGGCGACCAAGACCGGCGTCGGCATGGTGCGCCCGCTCGTCCTCGAGTACCCGGACGACCCCAAGGCGGCGACGGACGCGGCGAAGTACGAGTTCATGTCCGGCGAGGACTTCCTCGTCGCACCCGTCTACCAGGACAGCACCCGCCGCGACGGGATCTATCTGCCGAAGGGCACCTGGATCGACCACTGGAGCGGCCGGACGTACGAGGGGCCGACCACCGTCGACCACTACAGCGCCCCGCTCGACACCCTCCCGCTCTTCGTGAAGGCCGGTGCCGCCGTGCCGATGTGGCCGGGCATCCGCTCGTACCAGGACCGCACGAGCGACTCCTCGCTGGCCTGGGACATCTACCCGCAGGGCAGGTCCTCCTTCACGCTGTACGAGGACGACGGCGTCACCCGCCAACACCGCGACGGCAAGTACGCCACCCAGCGGGCCGACGTCGACGCACCCGTCCGGGGCGCGGGCGACATCACCGTGAACATCGGTGAGAGCAAGGGGGACTTCACCGGCAAGCAGAGCAGGCGACCGTACGAGTTCAGCGTGCACACCGGGTCGGCACCGAGGACCGTCGAGCTGAACGGCACACTGCCCCGGCTGGGCTCCGCGGCCGCGTACCGGACCGCGAAGCAGGGCTGGTGGTACGACCAGGACGACCGCGGTGGTGTGGTGAAGATCAAGACCGCGCCGCTGAGCACAGAACGGAAGTTCAGCCTGAAGCTGGAGGGCACCAGCGCCGTCGGTGGCAGGAAGGCGTCCGCCACGGCCGTCGTCTCCGCGCCGGACGCGCAGGAGGTCGGAGCGGGAGTCGAGGGCACCGTGGCCGTCGATGTCACCGCGGGCAGCGCCGATGTGACGGACGCCGCGGTCACCCTGGACGTCCCCGAGGGCTGGCAGGTCACCCCGGCGAAGACCGGGGACCGGATCCCGGCGGGCACCACCCGACGGGTCGAGCTGGCAGTCACTCCGGCGAAGGACGCCGTGGCCGGGGAGGCCCGGATCAGCGCGGTCGCCCGCTACCGGGCGGCGGGTGAAGCCCGTACCACCGTCCAGCGGTTCGCGGCCGCGGTGATGCCCCAGCCCCCGACCGCCGACACCTGGGCGAGCGATCTGGTCTGGCTGAAGTCGACCAACGGCTACGGGCCGGCCGAGCGCGACCGCAGCAACGGTGAGTCGGGTGCGACCGACGGGCACACCCTCACCCTCGCCGGGAAGACGTACGAGAAGGGGATCGGTTCTCACGCCGACTCCGACATCGAGGTCTATCTCGGCGGGCGCTGCACCACGTTCACCGCCGACGCGGGGATCGACGACGAGATCAACGGTTACGGCGAAGTGGCCTTCTCCGTCGAGGCGGACGGCAAGGTGCTGTGGACGTCGCCGAAGGTGACCGGGGCGTCGGCGACCGTGCCGGTCGAGGTGGACGTTGCCGGTGCGCGCCATGTGCACCTGAAGGTCACCGACACCAACGGTTCCAAGACCGGTGACCACGGGGACTGGGCCGCGGCGCGGTTCAGCTGTTCCTGACAGCGCGGCGCCGGGCGGGTCCCACCCGCCCGGCGCTCGACCGGTCGCGACGGACTGCCGTGCCGTTCCTCAGTCCTCCGATGAATCCGGCGTATCCGATGAATCTCCGGGACCGGGACCGGTGTCGTCGTCGGAGGGCCTGTCCGGAGCGGACTCGCCCGTGGCTCCCTGCGGCGGTCCCGGCTCCGGCTTCGGCGGCTTCGGCGGCCTGGTCCGGCCGCTCGAAGTGTCACGCAGATACGAGGCGTCGCCGCTCTCGGTGGCATGCCCGCCGGGCGCCTGGCCGGGCGCGACGTCCCGGCGCCGCAGATACCGCTCGAATTCCCGAGCGATGGCCTCGCCGGACGCCTCGGGAAGCTCCGCGGTGTCCCTGGCCTCCTCCAGCGTCTGCACATACTCGGCCACTTCGCTGTCCTCAGCGGCCAGTTGGTCGACCCCGAGCTGCCAGGCCCGTGCGTCCTCGGGCAGTTCGCCCAGGGGGATGCGCAGCCCGATCAGGTCCTCCAGGCGGTTCAGCAGCGCCATGGTCGCCTTCGGGTTCGGCGGTTGCGACACATAGTGCGGCACCGCCGCCCACAGGCTCACCGCGGGCACACCGGCATGCGTGCAGGCCTCCTGGAGGATGCCGACGATGCCCGTCGGGCCCTCGTACCGGGTCTCCTCCAGGTCCATGGTCCGCGCCAGATCCGGGTCGGAGGTGACTCCGCTGACCGGTACGGGGCGAGTGTGCGGGGTGTCGCCGAGCAGTGCGCCCAGGACCACCACCATCTCCACGCCCAGCTCATGGGCGAAGCCCAGGAGCTCGTTGCAGAACGAGCGCCAGCGCATCGACGGCTCGATACCGCGGACCAGGACGAGATCGCGGGGTTTGTCCCCGCCGACGCGGACCACGGAGAGCCGGGTGGTGGGCCAGGTGATCTTTCGCACCCCGCCGTCCAGCCACACCGTCGGCCGGTTGACCTGGAAGTCGTAGTAGTCCTCGGCGTCGAGCGCCGCGAACACCTCGCCCTTCCACTCCCGGTCCAGGTGCGCGACCGCTGTGGAAGCGGCGTCACCTGCGTCGTTCCATCCCTCGAACGCGGCCACCATGACCGGGTCGATCAGCTCGGGAACCCCCTCGAGCTCGATCACCCAGGCCTCCTTCCGAAGTTCCCTTGCGTACGCACCAACCTTACGGCTTCCGGCCTCTCCCGCCGCAGCCCCTGTGCACGGCCGGGTGAACCCGGCCCCGCGGGGTGCATCACCGGTCCAACCAGGGCGTCAGTCTCCGAATTCATCCGAGCTGTGTCCCGGGGATTTCGTCTCAACTCTGGACGTTGGGGCTGTCGCACCGCTATACATCGGATGACCAGAACAGAGGTCCGATGTTATTCCCCTGGGGGCGCACATGAGTCAGACCGTCACGGACTTCGAGGTCCACGACATCCGCTTTCCGACCTCGGAGCAACTGGACGGCTCGGACGCCATGAACCCCGATCCCGACTACTCCGCCGCCTATGTCGTCCTGCGTACCGATACCCCGCTCGGCTCGGAAGCAGACGGGACCGTCATCGAGGGCCATGGCTTCTGCTTCACCATCGGACGCGGCAACGAGGTCATGGCAGCCGCCATCGAAGCGTTGCGACCGTACGTGATCGGGCGCCCGGCTCCCCGTACCGCGGCCGATCTCGGCGCGCTGTACCGCGAGCTCACCCATGACTCGCAACTGCGCTGGCTCGGCCCCGAGAAGGGCGTGATGCACATGGCGGCCGGCGCGGTCATCAACGCCGCCTGGGACCTGGCCGCCAAGCAGGCGGGCCGACCCGTCTGGCAGTTCCTCTCCGAAATGACGCCGCAGGAGCTCGTCTCCCTCGTCGACTTCCGTTACCTCACCGACGTCCTCACCCCCGGCGAGGCACTCGAAATCCTGCAAGCCGCCGAACCGGGCCGCACCGAGCGCGCCGAACGGCTGCGCGCCGAGGGCTACCCCGCGTACACCACCTCGCCCGGCTGGCTCGGCTACTCCGACGACAAACTGGTCCGGCTTGCGAAGGAGGCCGTCGCCGACGGCTTCACCCAGATCAAGCTGAAGGTCGGCGGAGACCTCGGCGACGACATCCGCAGACTCGCCCTGGCCCGGGAGGCCGTCGGACCGGACATCAGGATCGCCGTCGACGCCAACCAGCGGTGGGACGTCGCCGACGCGGTGGAGTGGATGACCGCGCTCGCGCCGTACGACCCGCACTGGATCGAGGAACCGACCAGCCCCGACGACATACTCGGCCACGCCGCCGTACGGGCCGGCCAGCCGGTCAAGGTCGCCACCGGTGAACACGTCGCCAACCGCGTCGTGTTCAAGCAGCTGCTCCAGGCCGGCGCGGTCGACTTCGTCCAGATCGACGCCGCGCGCGTGGCGGGCGTCAACGAGAACCTGGCGATCCTGCTGCTCGCCGCCAAGTTCGGCGTGCCGGTCTGCCCGCACGCGGGCGGCGTCGGACTGTGCGAGCTGGTGCAGCACCTGTCGATGTTCGACTATGTGGCCGTCTCCGGCAGCTGGGAGAACCGCGTGATCGAGTACGTCGACCATCTCCACGAACACTTCGCCGACCCCACCGTGATCGAAGCGGGGCGCTACGTCGCCCCGCGCTCCCCGGGCTTCTCCGCCCGGATGCTCCCCGCCTCGATCACCGCACACCGCTACCCGGAGGGCCCCGTATGGCAGGCCCGCCGCACGCCTGAGGAGGCCGACCGATGACCGGTACAAGGGACTTCGACGGGATGTCCGCCCTGGTGACAGGCGGCGCCTCCGGTATCGGGGCCGCCGTCGCGACCCTGCTGCTGGAGCGCGGCGCGGACGTCGCCGTACTCGACCGGGAGACCGCAGGCGCCCCCACGGGCACGCTCGCCCTCAAGGCGGACGTCACCGACGACGACGCCGTACGCGACGCGGTCGGCCGGGCCGCCGCCGAACTGGGAGGTCTGCACACCCTGGTCTCCAACGCGGGCATCGGCTCCATCGGCACCGTCGAGGACAACGACGACGACGAGTGGACCCGCGTCCTCGACATCAACGTCCTCGGCATGGTCCGCACCGCCCGGCACGCCCTGCCCCATCTGCGCCGCGCGGCCGCCGACCGTCCCGGTGCCGTCTCCATCACCCAGACCTGCTCCATCGCGGCGACCGCCGGGCTGCCGCAACGCGCCCTGTACAGCGCCAGCAAGGGTGCGGTCCTGTCACTGACCCTCGCCATGGCCGCCGACCACGTCCGCGAAGGAGTACGTGTCAACTGTGTCAACCCCGGTACCGCGGACACCCCGTGGATCGGCCGGCTCCTGGGTCAGGCCGACGACCCGGCAGCCGAGCGCGCCGCCCTCAACGCCCGCCAGCCGCTGGGACGGCTGGTCTCGGCCGACGAGGTGGCCGCCGCGATCGTCTACCTGGCGAGCCCCGCCGCCGCATCGATCACCGGGACGGCACTCGCCGTCGACGGCGGCATGCAGGGCCTGCGGCTTCGGCCCGCCGCCGACTGACCCCGCTCCACCAGCCCTTGAGCCGACCCATGCACCAGTCTTTGCCAATCCAGCACCGAGCCGGTACTCCACAAAGGACGGGACACCAATGAGAGTGCGTACGACAAGTGCGGCAGCCTGCGCCGTACTGCTGGCCGTCACTGCCCTCGCGGGCTGCAACCGCGAGTCCACCGACGACGGCGCCGGTGCCGGGAAGGTCGGTATCGACCTGCCGCGCAGCGACAGCGACTTCTGGAACTCGTACCAGAGCTACATCGAGAAGGGCGTGAAGGCCGGCGACGTCAAGGCACTGCCGCTGACCAACTCCCAGAACGACATCGGCAAGCTCGTCGCCAACGTCCAGACCTTCACCGACCAGGGCGCCAAGGCCGTGGTGATGGCCCCGCAGGACACCGGCGCCATCGCCGAGTCGCTGAACACCCTGAACGACAAGAAGATCCCGGTCGTCAGCGTCGACACCCGCCCCGACAAGGGCAACGTCTACATGGTGGTGCGCGCAGACAACAAGGCGTACGGCACCAACGCCTGCAAGTACCTCGGCGAGCAGCTGAAGGGCAAGGGCAAGGTCGTCGAGTTCCAGGGCGACCTGTCCTCGATCAACGGCCGTGACCGGTCCCAGGCGTTCAAGGCCTGCATGGACAAGGACTACCCGGGCATCAAGGTCTTCGAGCTGGCCACCGACTGGAAGGGCGACGTGGCGTCCGCCAAACTCCAGTCGACGCTCGCCGCGCACCCCGACATCAACGGCATCTACATGCAGGCCGGCGGTGTCTTCCTGCAGCCCACGCTCGCGCTCCTGGAACAGAAGAAGCTGCTGAAGCCGGCCGGTACGGCGGGGCACATCACGATCATCTCGAACGACGGCATCCCGGAGGAGTTCGACGCCATCAGGGCGGGGAAGATCGACGCGACGATCTCCCAGCCCGCCGACCTGTACGCGAAGTACGCCCTGTACTACGCCAAGGCGGCCCTGGACGGCAAGACCTTCAAGGAAGGCCCGACCGACCACGACTCGAACATCATCAAGATTCCCAATGGTTTCGAGGACCAACTTCCCGCGCCCCTGGTGACCAAGGACAACGTGGACGACCCGAAACTGTGGGCCAACCAGCTGGAGAAGAAGAGCTAGCCGTGACTCCTCCCTCTCGTTGCCGAGAGGGCTTCCCTCCCGGCAACGAAGAGCCGGGACGCGGCCAAGCCCTGACCGCCGCCCGAAGGCAGGTCATCGACGTTACTACAGCGCCTCGCTGAGAAGGGTTCTGATGGAAAAGGCACCACCTGCCGTACAGGCGGAAGGCGTCGTCAAACGCTTCGGGCCCACCGTCGCGCTCGACGGTGTGCAGCTCACCGTGCGGCCCGGCGAGTCCCATGCCCTCGTCGGCCGTAACGGCGCGGGCAAGTCCACCCTGGTCGGCGTGCTGACCGGACTGCACAAGGCGGACGCGGGGACGGTCCGGTTCGGCGGGGAGCCCGCGCCCGCCTTCGGGGACACGACGGCCTGGCAGTCGAAGGTCGCATGCGTCTACCAGAAGTCCATGGTCGTCCCCGATCTGACCGTCGCCGAGAATCTCTTTCTCGGCCGGCTGGACGACGAGTCGCGCTGGATCAGCTGGGGGAGGCTCCGCAAGCGCGCGGAGGAGCTCCTCGCCGAGTACGGGGTACAGGTCGACCCCCGCACCCGGGCCGGCGATCTCGCCGTGGAACAGCGGCAGTTCGTCGAGATCGCCCGGGCGCTGTCCTTCGGCGCCCGGCTGGTCGTCCTCGACGAACCCACCGCCCAGCTCGACGCCCGGGGCATCGGCCGGCTCTTCGACAAGCTCCGGGAACTGCAGAGCCAGGGAGTGGCGTTCCTGTTCATCTCCCACCATCTGCAGGAGGTGTACGAACTGTGCACCGCGGTCACCGTCTACCGCGACGCCCGCCATGTCCTGACCGCCCCGGTCGCCGACCTCGCCAAGAGCGAACTGGTCGCGGCGATGACCGGCGAGCAGGGCGGCGGATCCGCCGCCTGGCACGCGGGAGGTGTGCCGGCGGCGGTGCGGGACGAGTCGGCGGAGCCCGTACTGCGTACGGAAGGACTCGCCCTGGAGGGCCAGTTCGAGCCGCTGGACCTTCAGGTCCGTCCCGGCGAGGTGCTCGGTCTCGCCGGTTCTGCGGCCAGCGGCAACACCGCGCTCGGTGAGACGCTCGCCGGGATGCGCAAGGCGACCGGCGGCACGGTCCGCGTACACGGGAGGTCCGTGCGGTCCGGCAGCGTGCCGCACGCGCTGGACGCCGGGATCGGCTACATCCCTGAGGACCGGCACGACCAGGGACTCGTCCTCGGGCGCAGCGTCGCCGAGAACGCCACGCTCACGGTCACCGACCAGCTCGGACCGTGGGGGACCGTACTGCCCTCCCGTACCCGGGAGTTCGCACAGTCGATGATCGAGTCGCTGGACATCAAGACTCAGGGTCCCGAACAGCCTGTCGCCGGGCTCTCCGGCGGCAATCAGCAGAAGGTGGTGGTCGCGCGCGCACTGGCCCGCAAGCCGAGCGTGCTGGTCGCGGTCCGGCCTACCGCGGGTGTGGACGTCAAGTCCAAGGACTCGCTGCTCGGAGTCGTCCGGCGGGTCGCCGACGAGGGCAATGCCGCAGTCGTCGTCTCGGACGAGCTGGACGATCTGCGGGTCTGTGACCGGGTGCTCGCCCTGTTCCACGGGCGTGTGGTCGGGACATTCGCAAGCGGGTGGACCGACGGGGAACTCGTCGCCGCCATGGAAGGTGTGGGGGAAAGGGAATGACCGGCACGATACGGCCACCGGCGGCCGGCGACATCAACGGAGGACCGAAGGGCGGGCTGGGCGAGGACAGCCCGCTGAGCCGGCTCAGGCTGATCCGGTGGAGCGACTTCTCCCTGGTTCCGGTGATCCTGGTGCTGATGGTGATCGGGTTCATCGTCTCGCCGGTGTTCCTCACCTCCGACAACCTGATCGGCGTCGTCCAGCAGTCCTCCGAGCTCAGCCTGCTGGTCCTCGGCCAGGCACTGATCCTCATCTGCGGACGGATGGACCTGTCACTGGAGTCGACGATCGGCATCGCGCCGGTCGTCGCGATGTGGCTGGTCCTGCCCACCGAGGGCGGCCGCTTCGCCGGCCTCGGTCTGCTGCCCACCTGGTCGGCGATCCCGCTCTGTCTGCTGGTGGGCCTCGCGATCGGTGCGGTCAACGGCTTTCTGATGCTGAAGCTGCGGGTCAACGGCTTCATCGCGACGCTCGGCATGCTCACCATGCTGCGCGGCCTCCACATCGGCATCACCGAGGGCAAGTCCATCACCGACGTCCCGGAGTCGTTCCGCTACCTCGGCAAGAGCGAGTGGCTCGGCGCACCGGCCGCCGTCTGGATCTGCCTGGTGCTCTTCGCGATCGGCGGCGCGGCGCTGGCCTGGCTGCGCCACGGACGCTCGTTGTACGCGATCGGCGGCAACCCGGAGGCGGCGCGGGCCGCCGGCATCCGGGTCGACCGGGTCACCTGGATCGTGCTTGCCATCGGCGGTCTGCTGGCGGCCTTCGCCGGCATCCTGTACACCGGCCACTACGGTGCGGTCGCCGCGACGCAGGGCAACGGCTGGATCTTCCAGGTGTTCGCCGCGGCGGTCATCGGCGGCATCAGTCTCAAGGGTGGGCGAGGCACGCTGTTCGGTGCGCTGACCGGCGTACTGACGCTGCAGTTGGTGGTCAACGTGATGACCCTGGGCGGCGTCCCGGCGCTGTGGAACCAGTTCCTCAACGGCGCGATCATCATCGTCGCGCTGGTCATCTCGCGCTTCGCGAGCGGTGAGAAGCAGGACTGACCCGTACACCCGCAGACGCCGGCGGGGCTGAGAAGTTCAGCCCCGCCGGCGTCTGCGGCGTGGGGTCGGGGGCGGAGTCCCGGTTCGGGATGTGGCGGGTGGGGGAACAAGCCCGCCGCAGGCGTCACAGCGTCGACCGCAGCCACTGCTCCACGCTCGCCACATGCACCGTCGCCCACGACCGCGCAGCCTCCGTGTCCCGGTCGCGCAGCGCCGACAGGATGGCCCGGTGCTCGTGCAGGGTGCGGCTGACCGCGTCCTCCTGCGTCAGGCCGCGCCAGACGCGGGCCCGGGTCGTCGGCCCGGAGAGACCGTCGAGCAGGGAGCAGAGCACCGAGTTCCCGGACGACTGCACGATGCCGCGGTGGAACTCCAGATCGCAGGCGACCAGCTCCTCCACCGAGGGCTGCGCGCCGAGTGCGTCCAACTGGGAGCTCAGTACGTCGAGTTGGGCCTCGGTGATCCGGGTCGCGGCCATGGCCGTGGCGGCCGGCTCCAGGATCCGGCGGACTGCCAGGAACTCCAGCACCGTGTCGTCGCGGTGGAAGTCCACGACGAAGCTCAGCGCCTCCAGCAGCAGCTGCGGGTCGAGACTGGTGACGTACGTACCGTCGCCCTGCCGGACATCGAGAATGCGGATCAGGGACAGGGCGCGGACCGCCTCGCGCAGCGAGTTGCGGGACAGCCCGAGCTCCGCCGCGAGTTCGCTCTCCTTGGGCAGACGGTCGCCGGGCCGTAGCGCACCCGAGACGATCATTCCCTTGATCTTCTCGATCGCCTCGTCGGTGACAGCCATGACGGTCCTCCTGGATTCGGGCGGGATCAGACCTCGGAAGAAGACATCCGATGTCTCATCTCATTATGGGGGTCGAACCAGGTGGATGAACCGGGTCTGCCGCAGCTGGTGACCGATCCCTCAGTCCCAGAGCGTCGACGGCGCCTCGCGCCGTACCACCGGGGCGATCTCCTCCGTGAACCGCTCCAAGGTCTCGATCTGCTCCTGGTGGCTCAGTCCGAAGGCGTCCACGGAGACCGACTGCAGGTCGTGACCGTACACCTCGTGCCAGCCGAGGATCTTGTCGATGATCTGCTGCGGGCTGCCGATCAGCTGGGGCCCGTCCGCGATGGCTTCCTCGATCGTCCGGAACGGCGTGTTGTACCCCGCCTTCCCCTCCAGGTGGGGACGGAAGGACTGCCTCACCTTCGCCTCGTAAAGCTCCTTGTAGCGCGCCACCGCCTGCTGCGAACCGTCGGCGATCAGTAGCCCGCCCGACCCCGCCGCCACATGCGCCTTCGCCGGATCGTGCCCGTACGCCGCGAACCGTTCCCGGTAGTGGTCGATCAGCCGGGCGTACGCGGCCCGCGGCTGGATGGCGTTGGCGGTGAACAGCGGATCGCCGTGGAAGGCGGCCAGCTCGGGGGAGTTGAGACTGGTCGCGGAGCCGTGCCAGACGCGCGGCAGCCCGGCGTACGGACGCGGCACCGTCGTCACACCCTTCAGGGCCGGCCGGAACTCGCCCTCCCAGTCGACGCCCTCCTCCGTCCACAGCCTTCGCAGCAGCTCGTACTTCTCCTTCTGGAGGTCCCACTGCCGTGCCTCGTCGAGCCCGAAGAGGTCGAAGTGGCCGGCCTCCGCGCCCTTCCCGACGACCAGCTCGATCCGCCCGCGGGAGAGCTGGTCGAGCGTCGCGAAGTCCTCGGCCACCCGCACCGGATCGAGGATCGCGACGACGGTGACGCCGGTCAGCAACCGGATGGTCCGGGTGCGGGCTGCCAGCGCGCCGAGCACCACACCCGGGCTCGACGAGAGGAACGGACCGGCGTGCCGCTCGCCGATCGAGTACGCGTCGAAACCGAGCCGCTCCGCCACCACGCCGGTCTCGATCACCTCCGCGATCCGGTCGGCGGCGGACGGGAGTTCGCCGGTCAGCGGGTGCGGGGCATGGCCGATGAGGGAAAGCACCGAGAACTTCATGACTTCCACTGTCCCCGCGTCACATTGCGCGCGTATGGCGGCTGTGTGGCACGTACACCGGCCGCTCCAGGTCAGCGGGCACGGGCACACGGTGGTACGCGGACGGGGGCGGCTCCCCCCGTGGAAGCCGCCCCCGTTCGCGTACCTCGGCCGGTCTCAGCCCTTGTCGGCCAGCAGGCCCTCGACCTTGGTCCGGATCTCGTCCGTGGCCAGGCCGCGGATCGTCAGCGTCGTCCGGCGGCGCAGCACGTCGTCGGCCGTCTCGGCCCACTCGTGGTCGCGCGCGTACGCGACCTGCGCCCAGATCTCCGGCGCGTCCGGGTGGATGCGCTCGGCCAGCGCCGGATTGTCGTTCGCCAGCCGCGCGATGTCGAAGGAGAGCGAGCCGTAGTGGGTGGCGAGGTGCCGCGCCGTGTCGGCGGCCATCCGCGGTCCGGGCGCTCCGCCGTCGATCAGCAGCCGGTGCGCGACCGCGTTCGGGTTGGCGATACCGGGCAGCGGGAGCTTCTTCGGCAGACGGGCCATCGGCTCCATGTCCTCGGCCAGCGGGTGCCCGGGGAGCGCGGCCAGCTTGTTCATCACCGTACGGCCGATGTGGCGGAACGTCGTCCACTTGCCGCCCGCGACCGACAGCATCCCGCCGCGGCCCTCCGTCACGACCGTCTCGCGCTTGGCCTTGGAGGTGTCGCCGGGACCGCCCGGCAGCACCCGCAGGCCTGCGAAGGAGTACGTGATCAGATCGCGCGACAGCTGCTGGTCCTTGATCGAGAACGCCGCCTCGTCCAGGATCTGCGCGGTGTCCTTCTCGTTGACCGCGACGTCCGCCGGATCGCCCTCGTACTCCTCGTCCGTCGTACCGAGCAGCAGCATGTCCTCCCAGGGCAGGGCGAACGTGATGCGGTACTTGTCGATCGGGGTGGCGAGCGCGGCCTTCCAGGGGCGGGTGCGCTTCAGGACGAGGTGCGCGCCCTTGGACAGACGTATCGAAGGCGCCGCGTTCGGGTCCTCCATCTTCCGCAGGTGGTCGACCCACGGTCCGGTGGCGTTCAGCACGAGCCGGGCGGTGACGCCGAACTCCGTGCCGTCCGTACGGTCCTCCAGGTCTGCGCCCGTCACCCGGCCCCTGGTGAACCGCAGCCCGGTCACCGCGGCGTGGTTGAGGACGACCGCGCCCGCGTCGACGGCCGCACGGACCGTCATCAGTGCCATCCGGGCGTCGTTCATCTGGTCGTCGCCGTAGACCGCGACGGCCTTCAGATTGTCCGTGCGCAGCTCCGGCACATCGCGCTGCGCCTTCGCCGGGCTGATCACATGGCCGACGCCGTCACCGAACGCGGACAGCGCCGAGTACGCGAACACACCCGCGCCCAGCTTGGCCGCGCCGTGCGGTCCGCCCTTGTAGACGGGCAGGTAGAAGGTGAGCGGGTTGGCCAGGTGCGGGGCCACCTGACGGGACACCGCACGTCGTTCGAAGTGGTTCTCCGCGACCAGCTTCACCGCACCGGTCTGCAGGTAGCGCAGGCCGCCGTGGAGCAGCTTGGAGGAGGCGGAGGAGGTGGCGCCGGCGAAGTCGCCGGCGTCCACCAGAGCCACCCGCAGCCCGGACTGCGCGGCGTGCCAGGCGGTGGAGATGCCCAGGATGCCGCCACCGATCACCAGGAGGTCGTACGTCGCCTTGGAGAGCTGCTCCCGAGTCTCGGCGCGGCTCGGAAGGGAGCCGGAGGCCGGGTGCGTCCCGAGGGCCGGGACGCTCTGCAGGGTGGTCATGTCGATTACTCCTCGTCTTCGATCCAGCCCATGGTCCGTTCCACGGCCTTGAGCCAGCTCTTGTACTCGCGGTCGCGGGTGTCCGCGTCCATGCGGGGGGTCCACTCGGCGGCCCGGCGCCAGTTGGCGCGCAGTGCGTCGGTGTCCGGCCAGAAGCCGACGGCGAGACCGGCGGCGTAGGCGGCGCCGAGGCAGGTGGTCTCGGCGACCATGGGCCGCACCACGGGTGCGTCCAGGAAGTCGGCGAGCGTCTGCATCAGCAAGTTGTTGGAGGTCATGCCGCCGTCGACCTTGAGGGCGGTCAGCTCGACGCCCGAGTCCTTGGTCATGGCGTCGGTGATCTCGCGGGTCTGCCAGGCGGTGGCCTCCAGTACGGCACGGGCGATGTGCGCCTTGGTGACGTACCTGGTCAGGCCGGCGATGACGCCGCGGGCGTCGGAACGCCAGTACGGGGCGAACAGGCCGGAGAAGGCGGGCACGAAGTACGCGCCGCCGTTGTCCTCGACCGACGAGGCCAGCGTCTCGATCTCGGCCGCGGACTTGATCAGGCCCATCTGGTCGCGCATCCACTGCACCAGCGAGCCGGTGACGGCGATGGAGCCTTCCAGGGCGTAGACCGGCTTCTGGTCGCCGATCCGGTAGCCGACGGTCGTCAGCAGTCCGTTGTACGAGTTGACGGGCGTCTCACCGGTGTTCATCAGCATGAAGGTGCCGGTGCCGTACGTGGACTTGGCCTCGCCCTCGGAGAAACAGGTCTGGCCGAAGAGGGCAGCCTGCTGGTCGCCGAGCGCGGACGCGACCGGGACGCCGGCCAGGACGCCGTCCTTGGCGGTGCCGTACACCTCGGCGGAGGAGCGGATCTCGGGCAGCACGGCCGCCGGGATGTCCATGGACGCGAGGATCTTTTCGTCCCACGCCATGGTGTGCAGGTTCATCAGGAGGGTGCGCGAGGCGTTGGTGACGTCGGTGACATGGACGCCGCCCTCGGTGCCACCGGTCAGGTTCCAGATGACCCAGGAGTCCATGGTGCCGAAGAGGATGTCGCCGCGCTCGGCGCGTTCGCGCAGGCCCTCGACGTTGTCGAGCAGCCAGCGGACCTTGGGGCCGGCGAAGTACGAGGCGAGCGGCAGCCCGGTCTCGCGGCGGAAGCGGTCCTGGCCGACGTTGCGGCCGAGTTCCTTGCAGAGCGCGTCGGTGCGGGTGTCCTGCCAGACGATGGCGTTGTGGACGGGCTCACCGGTGTTCTTGTCCCAGAGCAGCGTGGTCTCGCGCTGGTTGGTGATGCCGATCGCCTTGACGTCGGCGGCGGTGATACCCGCCTTGACGACGGAGCCGGCGACGACTTCCTGGACGTTCTCCCAGATCTCGGCCGCGTTGTGCTCGACCCAGCCCGGCTTCGGGAAGATCTGCTCGTGTTCCTTCTGATCGACGGAGACGATCCGGCCGTCCTTGTCGAAGATGATGCAGCGGCTCGACGTGGTGCCCTGGTCGATGGCCGCGATGAACGGTCCGGTGGTGTGTGCGTCGGTCACGGTGTGCTCCTGGAAGTCTGTGGGATCTGAGGGTTACGGCTCAGGGCTCTACGGTTCACGCGAAGGCGAGGTTGTAGAGACCGCCCGCGATCGCGCCGCCGATGAGGGGGCCGACGACCGGGATCCAGGCGTAGCCCCAGTCGGAGCCACCCTTGTTCGGCAGCGGCAGCAGCGCGTGCACGATACGCGGACCGAGGTCGCGAACGGGGTTGATTGCGTAACCGGTCGGGCCGCCGAGCGAGAGGCCGATGCTGACGACGACCAGGGAGGTGATCAGCGCGCCGAGCGTGCCGAGTCCGTTGCCGTCGTTGTTGAGGCCCTGGGTGAGGATCGCCAGGACCAGTACGACGGTGGCGATGACCTCGGTGATCACGTTCTGCACGGCGTTCCGGATCTCCGGGCCGGTGGAGAAGATGCCCAGCACCGGGCCGGCCTTCGGGGCGGCGGCCTGGTCGACCAGGCCCTCTTCACTCGGCGGGCTGTACAGAGTCTCCGGGTCGGTCAGATGGGCCCGGAACTGTCCGTAGTACGTCAGCCAGACCAGCACCGCGCCGATCATCGCGCCGAGCAGCTGGGAGCCGATGTACAGCGGTACGTCGCTCCACGCGGTGCCGCCCTTGATCGCGAGGCCGATCGTGACCGCGGGGTTGAGGTGGGCCCCGGACACGCCGCCGGCCAGATACGCGGCCGTCAGTACTGCGAAACCCCACCCGAAGGTGATCGAGAGCCAGCCGGCGTTCTGTGCCTTGGAGTGCTTGAGAGTGACGGCGGCACAGACACCGCCGCCGAGCAGGATGAGAACGGCGGTACCGATGGTTTCGCCGATGAAGATGTCGGAGCTGGACACCCGCGACTCCTTTGTCCTTCGTCCAGGGAAGCCGAACCCCGGGTCCCTCCGGTGGTCCGCGCCCTCAGGTGAGGGCTTCACCGGCCCTTGGCACTGTCACACCCTAGCGTGTATTGCCGTTAGGCGTTCGACAATGTCGACCGATGAACGGCAGTGTTTCCCCCCGGTGAATGGAGCGTCAAGGGTTCTGGGACGGATAACACGATCGTTACCGATGATCCGCCAAATCGGTCAGAAGCGCCTGGCGCCGAGATCCCGGGAGACCGCCCGTGCACAGTCCCGTACGGCGGCCACCAGCTCGGGGCGCAGCTCGCCGTCGGAGCAGACACGTTCCACCGCGCCGGTCACGGCCACCGCGCCCACCGGCATCCGGCGGCGGTCGTGGATCGGTGCGGCCACCGCGGCCACGCCTTCCCAGGTCTCCTCCACGTCCGCCGCCCAGCCGCGCGCCCGGGTCAGATCGAGCACCGTCTCGAACTCCTCCAGGTCGGTGACGGTGCGTGGCGTGAAGGGCTGCCGCTCGCCCTCGACGGCCTCGGTGTGTGCCACCGGGTCGTACGCCGCCAGCACCTTGCCCAGCGCGGTGGAGTGCAGTGGCTGCATCGCCCCGACCTCCAGGACCTGCCGGCTGTCGTCGGGCCGGAACACGTGGTGGACGATGAGCACGCCCTGCTGGTGCAGGACGCCCAGATGGGCGCTCTCGCCGCTGGAGCGGGCCAGGTCGTCCGTCCAGACCAGGGCGCGCGCCCGCAGCTCGTGGACGTCCAGATAGCTGTTGCCCAGGCGCAGCAGCTCGGCGCCCAGCTGGTAGCGCCCGGACGCCGCGTCCTGTTCGACGAAGCCCTCGTGCTGCAGCGTGCGCAGGATGCCGTGTGCGGTGCCCTTGGCCAGGCCCAGGGAGGAGGCGATGTCGGAGAGCCCCAGCCGACGTTCGCCACCTGCCAGCAGGCGCAGCATCGCCGCTGCCCGCTCGAGCGACTGGATGTTCTTGGCCATGACGCCGTACTCCTCCACTGTGGTTCGACAATGCTGAACACTATCGGTCGATGTCGACTCATGTCCGGTCGTGCGGGGAACCCGCTCGACTGCTCGGACCCGGACATCCCCCGCACAGCATGCCGTCCGTCACGTGGGACACAGTGACGCTCCGAGGCGCTGCCCGGCTACCCTGACGAGGTGCGGCCTCTTCCGGAAGCCGTAAAGCCGACAGCCGTCGCATCCCAGGGAGCACATCCATGGCCTCGTTGCCGACCCTTTCCGCCGACAGCCGGAACCGAGCCGAAGCCCTCCGCGAGGCGCTGGCCACCCGAGTGGTCGTAGCCGACGGTGCCATGGGCACCATGCTCCAGGCGCAGGATCCCACCCTTGAGGACTTCCAGAACCTCGAAGGCTGCAACGAGATCCTCAACGTCACCCGCCCCGACATCGTGCGCTCCGTGCACGAGGAGTACTTCGCGGTCGGCGTGGACTGTGTCGAGACGAACACCTTCGGCGCCAACGCCTCGGCCCTGGGCGAGTACGACATTCCCGAGCGCATCCACGAACTCTCGGAGTCCGGCGCGCGCATCGCCCGCGAAGTGGCCGACGAGTTCACTGCCTCCACCGGACAGCAGCGCTGGGTGCTCGGCTCGATCGGCCCCGGCACCAAGCTGCCGACGCTGGGCCACGCGCCGTACACCGTGCTCCGCGACGGTTTCCAGCAGAACGCCGAGGGCCTGATCGCCGGCGGCGCGGACGCGCTCATCATCGAGACGACGCAGGACCTCCTGCAGACCAAGGCCGCGGTACTGGGTGCGCGGCGGGCGCTCGAGGCGCTGGGCAGCGACCTTCCGCTGCTGTGCTCGCTGGCGTTCGAGACGACCGGCACCATGCTGCTCGGCTCGGAGATCGGTGCCGCGCTGACCGCACTCGAACCGCTCGGCGTCGACATGATCGGCCTGAACTGCTCGACCGGCCCGGCGGAGATGAGCGAGCATCTGCGCTACCTCACGCGCCACTCGCGCATCCCGTTGCTCTGCATGCCCAACGCCGGACTGCCGGTGCTCACCAAGGACGGCGCGCACTTCCCGCTCGGCCCCGAAGGACTGGCCGACGCACAGGAGACGTTCGTCCAGGAGTACGGCCTCTCGCTGGTCGGCGGCTGCTGCGGTACGACTCCGGAGCACCTGCGGCAGGTCGTCGAGCGCGTGCGCGGCGCGGACCTCGTCCCCCGCGACCCGCGGCCCGAGCCCGGCGCCGCCTCGCTGTACCAGACCGTCCCGTTCCGTCAGGACACCTCGTACCTCGCCATCGGCGAGCGTACGAACGCCAACGGATCCAAGAAGTTCCGCGAGGCCATGCTGGAGGCGCGCTGGGACGACTGCGTGGAGATGGCACGCGACCAGATCCGGGAGGGCGCGCACATGCTCGACCTCTGTGTCGACTACGTCGGCCGCGACGGTGTCGCTGACATGGAGGAACTGGCCGGACGCTTCGCCACCGCCTCCACGCTCCCGATCGTGCTCGACTCCACCGAGCTGCCGGTCCTGCGGGCCGGACTGGAGAAGCTCGGCGGCCGGGCCGTTCTCAACTCCGTCAACTACGAGGACGGCGACGGGCCGGAGTCGCGCTTCGCCAAGGTCACCGCGCTGGCTGTCGAACACGGCGCCGCACTGATCGCCCTGACCATCGACGAGGAGGGCCAGGCCCGTACCGTCGAGCACAAGGTCGCCGTCGCCGAGCGGCTGATCGAGGATCTGACCGGCAACTGGGGCGTCCACGAGTCGGACATCCTCATCGACACGCTGACCTTCACCATCTGCACCGGTCAGGAGGAGTCCCGCAAGGACGGCATCGCCACCATCGGCGCCATCCGCGAGCTCAAGCGGCGTCATCCCGAGGTCCAGACCACGCTCGGCCTGTCGAACATCTCCTTCGGTCTCAACCCGGCCGCTCGAGTCGTCCTGAACTCCGTCTTCCTCGACGAGTGCGTCAAGGCCGGTCTCGACTCCGCCATCGTGCACGCGTCGAAGATCCTGCCGATCGCGCGCCTGGAGGAAGAGCAGGTGAAGGTCGCACTCGACCTCATCTACGACCGCCGCGCCGAAGGCTACGACCCGTTGCAGCGGCTCATGGAGCTCTTCGAGGGCGTCAACATGAAGTCGATGAAGGCCGGCAAGGCCGAGGAGCTCCTCGCGCTGCCGCTCGACGAGCGCCTGCAGCGCCGCATCATCGACGGCGAGAAGAACGGCCTGGAGACCGACCTCGACGAGGCACTGCAGACCCGTCCGGCTCTCGACATCGTCAACGACACACTGCTCGAAGGCATGAAGGTCGTCGGCGAACTGTTCGGCTCCGGCCAGATGCAGCTGCCGTTCGTGCTCCAGTCCGCCGAGGTCATGAAGTCCGCCGTGGCCTACCTGGAACCGCACATGGAGAAGTCCGACGCGGAGGGCAAGGGAACGATCGTCCTGGCCACCGTCCGCGGCGACGTCCACGACATCGGCAAGAACCTCGTCGACATCATCCTGTCCAACAACGGCTTCAACGTCGTCAACATCGGCATCAAGCAGCCGGTCTCCGCGATCCTGGAGGCCGCGCAGGAGCACCGCGCCGATGTCATCGGCATGTCCGGCCTCCTGGTGAAGTCCACCGTGATCATGAAGGAGAACCTGGAGGAGCTGAACCAGCGCAAACTGGCCGCCGAATATCCGGTGATCCTCGGCGGCGCGGCCCTCACCAGGGCCTATGTCGAGCAGGACCTCCATGAGATCTACGAGGGCGAGGTCCGCTACGCCCGCGACGCGTTCGAGGGCCTGCGCCTGATGGACGCCCTGATCGCGGTGAAGCGCGGGGTCCCCGGCGCCACCCTCCCGGAGCTCAAGCAGCGCCGGGTGCCCAAGCGGGAGACCGCCGTGCTGGAGGTCGACGAGCCGGAGGAGGGCGCCCGCTCCGACGTCGCCACGGACAACCCGGTCCCCGAGCCCCCGTTCTGGGGCACCCGCGTCGTCAAGGGCATCCAGCTCAAGGAGTACGCCTCCTGGCTCGACGAGGGTGCGCTCTTCAAGGGGCAGTGGGGCCTGAAGCAGGCCCGCGCCGGTGACGGGCCGACGTACGAGGAGCTGGTGGAGACCGAGGGCCGCCCGCACCTGCGCGGCTGGCTCGACAAGCTGCACACCGAGAACCTGCTGGAAGCCGCCGTCGTCTACGGCTACTTCCCCTGCGTCTCCAAGGGCGACGACCTGATCCTGCTCCACGAGGACGGCTCGGAGCGCACCCGCTTCACCTTCCCGCGCCAGCGTCGCGGCCGCCGCCTCTGCCTCGCGGACTTCTTCCGTCCCGAGGAGTCCGGCGAGACGGATGTGATCGGCCTCCAGGTCGTCACGGTCGGCTCGAAGATCGGCGGGGAGACCGCCAAGCTCTTCGAAGCCAACTCCTACCGCGACTACCTGGAGCTGCACGGCCTCTCCGTCCAGCTGGCCGAGGCCCTCGCCGAGTACTGGCACGCCCGGGTCCGTTCCGAGCTCGGTTTCGGCGGCGAGGACCCGGCCGACGTCGAGGACATGTTCGCGCTGAAGTACCGCGGTGCGCGCTTCTCCCTCGGCTACGGTGCCTGCCCCGATCTCGAGGACCGGGCGAAGATCGCCGACCTGCTCCAGCCCGAGCGGATCGGGGTGCACCTCTCCGAGGAGTTCCAGCTGCACCCGGAGCAGTCCACCGACGCGATCGTCATCCATCACCCGGAGGCGAAGTACTTCAACGCGCGGTAGAAAATGATCGACGCGCGGCAGCGGGTCGAGTCGTACACTGGTCGGTCCAGTGCAGGCCGGTCGCCTTTTCCTCCGGAAACGGTGACCGGCCTTCTCGTCCCTCGTGGAAGGTGTGCCGCATGACCAGTACGGTCTCCGCGTCCTTGACCCGTATGGCCGATGGCGCCGCCCTTCAGGCCGTCTTTCTCGACATGGACGGCACCCTGGTCGACACCGAGGGCTTCTGGTGGGACGCCGAAGTCGAGGTCTTCGCCGATCTCGGTCACCGGCTGGACGAGGCGTGGAAGAACGTGGTCGTCGGCGGCCCGATGACCCGCAGCGCCGGCTACCTGATCGATGTCACCGGCGCGGACATCACGCTTCCCGAGCTGACCGTGCTGCTCAACGACCGCTTCGAGGCGCGTATCGGCCGCGGTGTACCGCTGATGCCGGGAGCCGCCCGGCTGCTCGCCGAGCTGGCGGCCCACGAGGTGCCGACCGCCCTCGTCTCCGCCTCGCACCGGCGCATCATCGACCGGGTGCTGGACTCGGTCGGGCACCACCATTTCTCGCTCACCGTCGCAGGCGACGAGGTCTCCCGGACGAAGCCGCACCCGGAGCCCTATCTCACCGCCGCCTCGGGCTTCGGGGCGGCCCCGGAGCGCTGCGCGGTCATCGAGGACACCGCGACCGGTGTCGCCGCGGCGGAGGCCGCCGGCTGCCGCGTCGTCGCCGTGCCGTCCGTGGCGCCGATCGCGCCCGCCGCCGGCCGGGTCGTCGTGGGCTCCCTCGAAGAGGTCGATCTCGCATTTCTCCGGGGCCTGGTCACTGGAGTGCATTGATGCGTATACCGAGAGTATTTCTGTGAATAAACAGCAAAACTCTCGCCGTTGCGATGTGCGCATTTCGTCGTACGTACGTGTGGGTAAGTCGGGGCCATGTCAAAGGTGAGA
Source organism: Streptomyces sp. NBC_00353 (assembly GCF_036108815.1). NCBI lineage: Bacteria > Bacillati > Actinomycetota > Actinomycetes > Kitasatosporales > Streptomycetaceae > Streptomyces > Streptomyces sp. NBC_00353. Next base: position 7,848,998 of record NZ_CP107985.1, read on the forward strand.
AATGGCTCGGGCGTGAGTTTTATCACGCCCTGGACTTTCGATGCGCTTCAAGATCGACCCAGCTGTCCGTTTTGATCCGCCAATCTGTCCAGATTCGTGAAGTCCTGTGCGGAACGTTCCCCGCTCGGGAAATCGGCTCGAAGAGCATTCCCCTCGTCATTCGATTACGCATCGCAGAGCACCCGTCCGGCATTACCGGCGGCGCCCACTAATGTCGTTTTCTCAATGGCCGGATGAGGGAGAACGTCCAAGATGAACCGCAAGACTCTGGTGCTGCCGGCCGTCGTCGGCCTGCTCGCGCCCGTACTCGCCGCCTGCGGCGGGACGGACAGCGGGAGCGATGGCAAGGCCGCCATCGCTGTCGGCACCACGGACCAGTTCGTCGCCACCGAGGACAACCCCGCGCCGCTCGACCCCGCCATAGGCTACGAAGCAGGCGTCTGGAACGTCCTGCGGCAGACCGTGCAGACTCTGACCCACGTGCCGCGCGGCGGTGGCGAGCCCGTCCCCGAAGCCGCCAAGAGCTGCACCTTCACGGACCGGGAGGACGAGAGCTACCGCTGCAAGCTGCGCAGCGGCCTCACGTTCGCCGACGGCACGCCCGTCACCGCCGAGGACGTCAAGTACTCCATCAACCGCGTCATCGACATCAAGTCCGACAGCGGCCCCGTCGGTCTGCTCGCCAACATCGACACGATCGAGACGCGGGGTGACAACGAAGTCATCTTCCACCTGAACACGCCGGACGCGACCTTCCCGTACAAGCTCGCCACCCCGGCCGCCGGCATCGTGCAGAAGAGCAAGTACCCGGCGAGGACCCCGCGCAGCGGCTTCCAGGTCGACGGCTCCGGTCCTTACACGATGAAGCCGGAGGTCAGGAACGACCAGGTCGTCAAGGTCGTCTTCACCAAGAACCCGCGCTACAAGGGCGATCTGAAGGTCCTCAACGACAAGGTCGAGCTGGATCTCTTCCCCGACGCCAAGGCGATGGGCAAGGCGCTCGACACCCAGAAGATCGACATGATGACCCGCACCATGTCTCCCGGGCAGGCTCAGCAGATGCTGGAGCGGCCGAAGGACGGCATCAAGCTCACCGAGATGCCCGGCCTCTCCATCAGCTACCTCGCCTTCGACACCACCGACCCCGCGGTGAAGAACAGGGCCGTCCGGCAGGCCATCGCCCAGGTCGTCGACCGAGGCCAGATCGCCGGTCAGGTCTACGGCGCCACCGCCGAGCCGCTCTACTCGCTCATCCCGTCCAGCATCACCGGACACACCAACTCGTTCTACAACAAGTACGGCGAGCCCAGCACCACCAAGGCCGCCGCCATCCTGCAGGCCGCCGGCATCCAGACACCGGTGAAATTCACCCTGCACTACACGACGGACCACTACGGGCCCGCCACCGCCACCGAGTTCAAGGCGCTGAAGAAGCAGCTCAACGCCACCGGGCTGTTCGACGTCGACGTCAAGGGCACCCCCTGGGCGAAGTACCGCCCCGCCCAGAAGCGCGGCGACTACGCCGTCTACGGCATGGGCTGGTTCCCCGACTTCCCGGACCCGGACAACTACACGGCGCCGTTCCTCGACAAGAACAACTTCCTCAACTCGCCGTACAAGTCCGCACTGGCCCAGAACACGCTGATCCCGCAGTCCCGCCGGGAGGAGGACCGGGCCTCGGCCGGCAAGACCTTCCGGAAGCTCCAGGACATCGTCGCCACCGACGTTCCTGTACTTCCGATCTGGCAGGGCAAGCAGTACGTCGCCTCCCGCGACGGCCTCACCGGCGTCGAGTGGTCGGTCAATTCCTCGGCCGACCTGCAGCTCTGGGAGCTCGGCCGCAGCGCCGTCTGAATTACGGTGCCACCTCGGCGCCCCGTCCCGGCCGCACCGGCCGGGTCACTGGGCGCCGGGACGCACCAGCCCGCTCTCGTAGGCGTACACCGCGGCCTGCACTCGGTCGCGCAGCCCCAGCTTCGTCAGCACATGGCCCACATGCGTCTTGACCGTCGTCTCGCTGACGAACAGGTCGGCGGCGATCTCCGCATTCGACAGGCCGCGCGCCACCAGCTTCAACACCTCCACCTCACGCTCCGTCAGCGTGTGCAGCGTGTCCGGCACGGCGTCCTCGCCCGACGGCAGATGGTCCGCGTACTTGTCCAGCAGCCTGCGCGTGATGCTCGGGGCGAGCATCGCCTCGCCCGCCGCGACCACCCGGATCGCCTGCACCAGCTCATTGGCCGGAGCATCCTTCAGCAGAAAGCCGCTGGCACCGGCGCGCAACGCCTCCACCACGTACTCGTCGAGATCGAACGTGGTCAGCACGAGCACCTTCGCCGGACCGTCCCGTCCCGGCCCGGTGATCTGACGCGTCGCCTCGACGCCGTCCATCCGAGGCATGCGGATGTCCATCAGCACCACATCGGGCTGCAGCGCCCGCACCTGATCGAGGGCCTGGAGGCCGTCACCGGCCTCACCCACCACCGCAAGATCTCCCTCGGCCTCCAGAATCATCCGGAAGCCGGTGCGCAGCAGCGGCTGGTCATCGACCAGTAGGACGCGGATTGCCACCAGATCTCCTCAAGGTCCTTCGACGGCCGCCGGCCGGCCGGTCTCGGCCCGGACCGGGCCCATTGTGCCCTGGACACCCTGCCCTGATTCCGCCTGCCGTACCGACAGCGGGTATACCGGGGGAGTCCCGCCGAATTCCGGACAGACCGCCTGGTGGTCGCACCAGCCGCAGAGCTTCGTCGGCCGCGGCCGCCACTCGCCCGTCTCCGTGGCCAGCCGGATCGCCTCCCACAGGGCCAGCAGCTTGCGCTCCACCCGCTCCAGATCGGCTACGACCGGGTCGTACGTCATGACGTCGCCGCTGCCCAGATAGACCAGCTGGAGCCGCCGCGGCACCACACCCTTCAGCCGCCAGATCACCAGGGCGTAGAACTTCATCTGGAACAGTGCGCCCTCCGCATACTCCGGCCGCGGCGCCTTCCCCGTCTTGTAGTCCACGATCCGGACCTCGCCCGTCGGCGCCACATCGATCCGGTCGATCACCCCGCGCAGCCGCAGCCCCGACTCCAGCTCCGTCTCGACGAACAGCTCCCGCTCGGCCGGCTCCAGTCGCGTCGGATCCTCCAGCGAGAACCACCGCTCCACCAGCTGCTCCGCCTCCGTCAGCCAGCGCGAGAGCCGCTCGCCCTCCGCATCGTCGGCGAACAGCTCCGACAGCTCCGGCTTCGACTCCAGCAGCCGGTCCCACTGGCCGGGGATCAACGCCGTGGCCCGACCGGCCGTACGCTCCACCGCCGGATTGTCGAACAGCCGCTCCAGTACCGCATGGACCAGCGTGCCCCGGGTAGCCGCTTCGCTGGGCTTCTCCGGCAGCCTGTCGATGACCCGGAACCGGTACAGCAGAGGACACTGCATGAAGTCGCTCGCCCGCGACGGCGACAGGGACGAGGGCGGCTGCGGCGGCCGGGGCACGGAAGTCATGACGAAGACCCTACGACCCGCCACTGACACTCAGCGGCATACCATCGACCCCAGACCCTCGCACACCGCATGATCGTGCCGAACGGCACCGACCGAAGGGACCCCGTGGACGAGAGCGGCGACAGCGGCCGGCCGCAGCCCGGCGCAGGGGGAACCGACCCCGCCGCGCCCGAGAAGGGCAAACCGCAACGCCCCCGAGAGCCGGGCGGCGGCCTCCTGATGGGCCGCCCCTTCGGTGTGCCGGTATACGTCGCACCCAGCTGGTTCCTCGTCGCGGCGCTCATCACCTGGGTCTTCGGCGGCCAGCTCGACCGGGTGCTGCCCGAGCTGGGCACGGCCCGCTATCTCGTCTCCCTCTTCTTCGCGATCGCCTTCTACGCCTCCGTACTCGTGCACGAGCTCGCCCACACCGTGGTCGCACTCCGCTACAAGCTCCCCGTGCGCCGCATCCAGCTGCAGTTCTTCGGCGGTGTCTCCGAGATCGAGAAGGAGTCCGAGACCCCCGGCCGCGAATTCCTCCTCGCCTTCGTCGGCCCGCTCCTCTCGCTGGTCCTCGCCGGCGTCTTCTACCTCGGCATGAAGTTCGTCGAACCCGGCACCGTCCCCGGTGTCCTGCTCGCCGGGCTGATGATCTCCAACCTCATCGTCGCCGCCTTCAACCTGCTGCCGGGGCTGCCGCTCGACGGCGGCCGCATGCTCCGGGCCGTCGTCTGGAAGATCACCGGACGCCCCATGAGCGGCACCGTCGCCGCGGCCTGGGTCGGCCGCGCCCTCGCCGTCAGCGTCCTCATCGGACTCCCGCTCCTCACCCAGACCGGGGGGTTCGGGAACAACACCGACGACATCAGCGGCATGGACACCGTCACCGACGCCCTGCTCGCCGCGATCCTCTGCGCCATCATCTGGACCGGGGCGGGCAACAGCCTGCGGATGGCCCGTCTGCGCGAACACCTCCCCGAGCTGCGCGCCCGCACCCTGACCCGACGCGCCGTCCCCGTCGAGGCCGCCACCCCGCTCTCCGAGGCGCTGCGCCGGGCCAACGAGGCGGGCGCCCGCGCGCTCGTCGTCGTCGACGGGCACGGCGACCCCAAGGCCGTCGTCCGCGAGGCCGCCATCGGCTCGGTACCCGAACACCGCCGCCCCTGGGTTGCGGTGAGCGCCCTCGCCCAGGACCTCACCGACGGCATGAAGATCTCCGTCGAGCTGTCCGGGGAGACGCTCCTGGACACGCTCAGGGCCAGCCCGGCCACCGAGTACCTCGTCCTTGAGGAGACCGGCGAGATCTACGGCGTCCTGTCCACCGCCGACGTCGAACGCGCCTTCGTCGCCGCCATGGCCCGCCCCGCAGCCTGAGCCGCTCCGGGCGGGCGGTCGGAGCCCCGGGAAACACCGGTACGCTGGTCACATGTCTGAACCGACCGGTGCCGCCCGCCGACGTGGGCCCTTCAAGGTCGGGGACCAGGTCCAGCTCACCGACCCCAAGGGACGCCACTACACCTTCACGCTCGAAGCCGGAAAGAACTTCCACACCCACAAGGGTTCTTTCCCGCACGACGAGCTGATCGGTGCGCCCGAGGGCAGTGTGGTCCGAACCACGGGAAACGTCGCCTATCTCGCGCTGCGCCCCCTGCTCCCCGACTACGTCCTGTCCATGCCCCGCGGCGCCGCCGTGGTCTACCCCAAGGACGCGGGGCAGATCCTGGCGTTCGCCGACATCTTCCCCGGCGCCCGCGTCGTGGAGGCCGGGGTCGGCTCCGGCTCGCTCTCCACCTTCCTGCTCCGCGCCATCGGCGACCAGGGCATGCTGCACTCGTACGAGCGCCGCGAGGACTTCGCCGAGATCGCCCAGCAGAACGTCGAGCGCTACTTCGGCGAGCCGCACCCCGCGTGGCAGCTCACTGTCGGCGACCTCCAGGACAACCTGTCGGACACGGACGTCGACCGGGTCATCCTCGACATGCTCGCCCCCTGGGAGTGCCTGGACGCCGTCGCAAAGGCGCTCGTGCCGGGCGGAATCCTCTGCGCGTACGTCGCCACCACCACCCAGCTCGCCCGGACCGTCGAGTCCATCCGTGAGATGGGCTGCTTCGCCGAGCCGCAGCCCTGGGAATCGATGATCCGCAACTGGCACGTCGAGGGCCTGGCCGTCCGCCCGGACCACCGCATGATCGGCCACACCGGCTTCCTCGTCACCGCCCGCCGCCTCGCCGACGGCGTGGAGGCCCCGCTGCGCCGCCGCCGGCCCGCCAAGGGCGCCTACGGCGAGGACTACGACGGCCCCGGCAGCCAGAGCGGCTCCTCCCGCGGCTGACCCCGCACAACGCACCGGCGCCGCCGCCGAGTTCCCGGACCGACCCGGGAACTCGGCGGCGGCGCCTTTTCGTTGCCCGCGCGGAGGCTGCCGGCACGGGACCAGCCACCGGGAATCGGGATCCGTACCGACCCCACCGTTCCACTGCCCTGTGAGGTATGGCACGATGCTGGCCACCCCCACCTACGGCGTACGCCCCACCGGTCCGTCGTCCACGGGCATCGCCGAACCACAGGAACCACAGGAGACATCCCGCGTGCAGACCTCCGAGCTCCCGGACCTCGCGCACACCGACACGACGCCGATGCACTGGCTCGCCACCGCGACCGCCATGGCCGCCGTCATCGCCGGGGCAGGCATGCTCCAGCCCGACGACGCGACCGCCTCGGCCTCGACCTCCCACCGCACGACGGCGCAGCACGGCACCGCACCCGTCGCGGCCCCCGATCCGGCCCGTGCGACCTTCCCGCTGCAGTGCGGGACGGCGGACAGCACCGTTGCCGATCAGGTCCCCGGTGACCTCGACGGCGACGGCCGCCCGGAGACCGTAGCGGTGGTCCACTGCGCGGCCGGATCCGGTACACCGCCGAGCGGCGTCTACGTCCTCACACAGGGAAGCGGGGCCGCACCCCGGATCGTTGCGACCCTGGTGGACCCCGCGCAGAAGATGAGCGTCGACGACCTCACCGTGCGTGACGGCATCATCTCCGCCACGCTTCTCGGCTACTCCTCGGTCGATGTCCCGCGTTGCTGCCCCGACCAGCAGGAAAAAGTGACCTGGCAGTGGCGGAACGGCGCCTTCGTCCGTGCCGCGCAGCGCGGGACGGGCAGCGCCTGACCGGTCACTGCAGGTAGCGGGCCGGTCGGGCCGGCCGGTTCAGGCAGCCTCGGGGCCGTAGATCTCGACCCTGTCCGAAATGCGCCGTACATGAATGCAGTCGCCGGGGCACTCCTTTGCCGAATCGACCACGTCCTGAAGCAGCGGCAGCGGAACGGGCGTCGTCGCCCCCTTGTCCTGCAGCAGCTCGTCCTCGCTGCTCTTCACATACGCCAGGCCATCGATGTCCAGCTCGAACACCTCGGGTGCGTACTGCACGCAGATGCCGTCCCCGGTGCAGAGGTCCTGGTCGATCCAGACCTCCAGATCCTGCGTGTCGCTGCCGGTCGGGGCGTCCTGCTGCACGGTCATTTCTCCTGCCGTTTCCTGCGTATCCGAACCAAAAATGGCCAGCCCTGACGGGTGTTGAACGGTTCGACGATACAACCGGCCGCTTTCCGATGTTGAAGGGTGGGTATTCCCCTGGCGTGAGGGAGAGCGCAAGGGTGAAGATCGGACACGTCCCGGAGTCTTTGTGATCTAGGGGTTTCAATCACCACCCACCCAGGTAGGGTCAGGAAGCGTCCAGCTCCCCTTGGAGGAGGTGAGGACCGTGGCAGCCCACGACGACGACATCAACCGCGGCATCCGGCCCGGGCGGGGGTCTGAAGACCCAGCCGGCCAGGTCGCCTATCTCGAGCAGGAAATCGCCGTCCTGCGACGTAAGCTCGCCGACTCTCCGCGCCATACGAGGATTCTCGAAGAGCGGATCGTCGAGTTGCAGACCAACCTCGCAGGCGTCTCAGCACAGAACGAGCGGCTCGCCAACACCCTGCGCGAGGCCCGCGACCAGATCGTCGCCCTCAAGGAGGAGGTCGACCGGCTCGCACAGCCACCGGCCGGCTTCGGAGTCTTCCTGCAGGGCAACGAGGACGGTACCTGCGACATCTTCACCGGGGGCCGCAAGCTCCGGGTGAACGTCAGCCCCAGCGTCGAGCTCGACGACCTCCGGCGTGGCCAGGAAGTCATGCTCAACGAAGCGCTCAACGTGGTCGAGGCCATGGAATTCGAGCGTGCAGGGGACATCGTCACCCTCAAGGAGATCCTCGAGGACGGCGAGCGGGCCCTGGTTCTCGGGCACACCGACGAGGAGCGGGTGGTACGGCTCGCCGAACCGCTTCTCGACATCAACATCCGGCCCGGCGACGCGCTGCTGCTCGAACCCAGGTCCGGCTACGTCTACGAAGTGGTGCCGAAGAGCGAGGTCGAGGAGCTCGTCCTCGAAGAGGTTCCGGACATCGACTACGACAAGATCGGCGGCCTGGGTGACCAGATCGAGCTGATCCGGGACGCGGTCGAGCTCCCCTACCTCCACCCCGACCTCTTCAAGGAGCACGAACTGCGGCCGCCGAAGGGCATCCTGCTCTACGGGCCGCCCGGCTGCGGCAAGACTCTCATTGCCAAGGCCGTCGCCAACTCCCTGGCCAAGAAGGTCGCCGAGGTGACCGGACAGCCTGCCGGCAAGAGCTACTTCCTCAACATCAAGGGTCCTGAGCTCCTCAACAAGTACGTCGGTGAGACCGAGCGGCACATCCGCCTGGTCTTCCAGCGGGCCCGTGAGAAGGCGAGCGAGGGCACTCCCGTCATCGTCTTCTTCGACGAGATGGAATCGCTCTTCCGCACCCGCGGATCCGGCGTCAGCTCGGACGTGGAGAACACCATCGTCCCGCAGCTGCTCGCCGAGATCGACGGCGTGGAGGGGTTGGAGAACGTCATCGTGATCGGCGCCTCCAACCGCGAGGACATGATCGACCCGGCCATCCTGCGCCCCGGGCGCCTCGATGTGAAGATCAAGATCGAGCGTCCGGACGCGGAGGCCGCGAGGGACATCTTCGCGAAGTACCTCACGCCTTCCCTGCCCCTGCACTCGGACGACCTCGCCGAGCACACCGGCTCCAAGGAAGCCGCGGCGCACGCCATGATCCAGTCCGTCGTCGAGCGGATGTACACCGAGTCCGAGGAGAACCGCTTCCTCGAGGTCACGTACGCCAACGGCGACAAGGAAGTCCTGTACTTCAAGGACTTCAACTCCGGCGCGATGATCCAGAACATCGTCGACCGGGCCAAGAAGATGGCCATCAAGGCCTTCCTCGACCAGGGCCAGAAGGGCCTTCGCGTCTCCCATCTCCTCCAGGCATGCGTGGACGAGTTCAAGGAGAACGAGGACCTTCCCAACACCACCAACCCCGACGACTGGGCCAGGATCTCCGGCAAGAAGGGCGAGCGGATCGTCTTCATCCGTACGCTCGTCACCGGAAAACAGGGCGCAGACACGGGTCGCTCCATCGACACAGTGGCAAACACCGGGCAGTACCTGTAGAACGCAGACCGGCTGCGGATGCCCGGCCGGGCATCCGCAGCCGGTTGCTTTCCGGACAGCTCCCACGACACCGGAGCAATGACGTAATTGATCTCCCCACCAGCGCAGAGGCGCTCTAGGCTCTTCCGTACCGCCCGGTCGCGCAGTGCGGGGACGGGCACCGCACACGCACCGGACAAGCAGCGGTACTTGAGCGCCGATCCCGGAAGGGAACGCCGCCGGGCAAGGAGGGCCGCATGACCGTACGGCGAGTAATGGGCATCGAGACGGAGTACGGCATCTCCGTGCCCGGCCACCCCAACGCCAATGCCATGCTCACCTCGTCCCAGATCGTCAACGCCTACGCGGCGGCGATGCACCGGGCGCGACGCGCCCGCTGGGACTTCGAGGAGGAGAACCCGCTGCGAGACGCGCGAGGCTTCGACCTCGCCCGCGAGACCGCCGACTCCAGTCAGCTGACCGACGAGGACATCGGCCTCGCCAACGTCATCCTCACCAACGGGGCACGGCTCTACGTCGACCATGCGCACCCCGAGTACAGCTCGCCGGAGATCACCAACCCGCGGGACGCCGTCCTCTGGGACAAGGCCGGCGAACGCATCATGGCGGAAGCCGCCGAACGCGCGGCCCAGCTGCCCGGCGCCCAGCCGATCCATCTCTACAAGAACAACACCGACAACAAGGGCGCCTCGTACGGCACGCACGAGAACTACCTGATGAAGCGGGAGACCCCGTTCTCCGACATCGTGCGCCACCTGACCCCGTTCTTCGTCTCCCGCCAGGTCGTCACCGGCGCCGGTCGCGTCGGCATCGGCCAGGACGGCCACGAGCACGGCTTCCAGATCAGCCAGCGGGCGGACTACTTCGAGGTCGAGGTCGGCCTGGAGACCACGCTCAAGCGCCCCATCATCAACACCCGCGACGAGCCGCACTCCGACGCCGAGAAGTACCGCCGCCTCCATGTGATCATCGGCGACGCGAACCTGTCGGAGATCTCGACGTATCTCAAGCTCGGCACCACGGCGCTCGTCCTGTCCATGATCGAGGACGGCTTCATCAATGTCGACCTCGCCGTCGACCAGCCGGTGCGCACCCTGCACCACGTCTCCCACGACCCCTCGCTGCAACATCTGATCACGCTGCGTAGCGGTCGGACGCTCACCGCGGTGCAGCTGCAGATGGAGTACTTCGAGCTCGGCCGCAAGTACGTCGAGGAGCGGTACGGGGTGGACGCCGATGAGCAGACCAAGGACGTCCTGATCCGCTGGGAGGACACCCTCAACCGGCTGGAGAACGATCCGATGAGCCTCTCCGGGGAGCTCGACTGGATCGCCAAGCGGGAGCTCATGGAGGGCTACCGCCGGCGCGACAGCCTGGACTGGGACGCGCCCCGGCTGCACCTGGTGGACCTCCAGTACGCCGACGTGAGGGCCGAGAAGGGCCTCTACAACCGTCTGGTGGCCCGCGGCAAGATGAAGCGCCTGCTGGACGAGAACGAGGTCGAGCAGGCCCGTACGAAGCCCCCGGAGGACACCAGGGCGTACTTCCGCGGCCGCTGCCTGGAACAGTACGCGGACGACGTCGCCGCTGCCTCCTGGGACTCGGTCATCTTCGATCTGCCGGGTCATGACTCGCTGCAGCGGGTGCCCACCCTGGAACCCCTCCGCGGGACCCGCAATCACGTCAAGGAGCTCCTGGACCGCTGTCGCACGGCGGAAGAGCTGGTCCGGGTGCTGTCCGGCGGCTGAAATGGCCGCGATCAGGGAATCATCGAGATGGCCCCCGTGCGTTGAGACAAGTACCGGGCCAATGTCGGACCCCGTAGGTAGGGTCTGATCAAGTGCTTCGAACCGAGCGGGGTGAGCTACATGGCGACCAAGGACACCGGCGGCGGACAGCAGAAGGCGACACGCTCCACCGAGGAGGTCGAGGAGCAGGCGCAGGACGCGCAGGCTTCGGAGGACCTCAAGGAGCGGCAGGAGAAGCTGAGCGACGATGTCGACTCGGTTCTGGACGAAATCGACGACGTCTTGGAGGAGAACGCCGAGGACTTCGTCCGTTCGTTCGTTCAGAAGGGTGGACAGTAGTCCACTCATGTGAACAAGGGGGAGTGGAGTGGTGCGCGCGGTACGGGCGGAAGGAGCCCGTACCGCGCGGCCGCAACCGGCACTTCGGAGTCCGCAAGCTTCCCCCGCAGTCCATGTGGATCACCGCCACGAGACGGGTAGGGTCCGTGGCGTACTGTGCTTCAACTGCAATTCGGCCATCGGCACGTTGGGAGATGATCCTGACACCTTCCGCAGGGCCATCGCTTACCTGGAGGGAATCGCGTGGAAGCCAACACTCGTAGCACCGGGCGTCTACCAGCTGCCTTCCTGACGCCGGGATCCTCTTCGTTCATGGACTTCCTGTCCGACCAGTCGCCCGAGATGCTCCCGGGCAACCGGCACCTGCCGCCCATGCAGGGGGCCATCGAGGCGCCGCACGGGACGACCATCGTCGCCGCGACGTTCCCGGGTGGCGTGGTGCTCGCCGGTGACCGGCGGGCGACCATGGGCAACATGATCGCGCAGCGCGACATCGAGAAGGTCTTCCCGGCCGACGAGTACTCGGCGGTGGGTATCGCCGGCACGGCCGGTCTCGCGGTGGAGATGGTCAAGCTCTTCCAACTGGAGCTGGAGCACTTCGAGAAGGTCGAGGGCGCCCAGCTCTCCCTGGAGGGCAAGGCGAACCGGCTCTCCACGATGATCCGCAGCAATCTGGCCATGGCCATGCAGGGCCTCGCCGTGGTCCCGCTCTTCGCTGGCTTCGACATCGACCGCGAGAAGGGCCGGATCTTCTCGTACGACGTCACCGGCGGGCGGTCCGAGGAGCTCGGCTACGCGGCCACCGGTTCCGGGTCGATCTTCGCCCGCGGGTCGATGAAGAAGCTCTACCGCGAGGACCTGACGGAGCAGCAGACGCTCACCCTGGTCGTACAGGCGCTGTACGACGCCGCGGACGACGACTCGGCGACCGGCGGTCCGGACGTGGCCCGGCGGATCTATCCGATCGTCACCGTCATCACCGACGAGGGCTTCAGGAAGCTCACCGAGGCGGAATCCTCCGAGATCGCCCGCGCGATCCTGGAGCGCCGGATGGAACAGCCCGACGGCCCGCGCGCCGCGCTGCTCTGATCCCGGTTCCAGGGCCTCTTCGATGGACTCGTCACTGACAGAAAGGGACGGATAGCCGGTGTCGACGCCGTTCTATGTCTCACCTCAGCAGGCCATGGCCGACCGGGCGGAATACGCCCGGAAGGGCATTGCCCGTGGTCGCAGCCTGGTTGTGCTGCAGTACGCCGACGGCATTGTGTTCGTCGGCGAGAACCCGTCCCGTGCGCTGCACAAGTTCAGCGAGATCTATGACCGGATCGGTTTCGCCGCCGCCGGTAAGTACAACGAGTACGAGAATCTGCGCATCGGCGGTGTCCGGTACGCAGATCTGCGCGGATACACGTACGACCGTGACGATGTGACGGCCCGCGGACTGGCCAACGTCTATGCGCAGACGCTGGGCACCATTTTCTCCAGTGCGGCCGAGAAGCCGTACGAGGTGGAGCTGGTGGTCGCCGAAGTGGGCGCCAGGCCCGAGGGCGACCAGATCTACCGGCTGCCGCACGACGGCTCGATCGTGGACGAGCACGGCTCCGTCGCGGTCGGCGGCAACGCGGAGCAGATCAGTACGTTCCTGGACCAGCGCCACCGTGACGGGATGACGCTGGCGGAGGCGCTCAAGCTGGCCGTGCAGGCGTTGTCCCGTGATCCGAACGGGAGTGAGCGGGAGATCCCCGCCGAGCGTCTCGAGGTGGCGGTCCTGGACCGTACAAGGCCTCAGCAGCGGAAGTTCAAGCGGATCGTCGGGCGGCAGCTGGCGCGGCTGCTGGAGGCGGACGGTGGCTCCGCACCGACGGATGCCCCCTCCGACATCGAGGACGGTGAGGAGTCCGAGTCTTCCGCGAGCACGACGGATGTCACCAAGTCCAGCGACTCCGGTGGCGACGTGGAGTCCTCGGGGAAGTAGTCCAGCGCTGTGCCTGTGCCCCGGTCCGCCGTTCCCGGTGGGCCGGGGCACAGTCATGACCGGGGCGGCGGGGGCGCGGAGGAGCCGCGCACGACCAGGTGCACGGGCAGGCTCCCGGGTTCGGCCGGGCGGCCGTCCAGGACGGCCAGCAGGGCGGTCATGCCGCGCTCGCCGACCTGTTCCGCGGGGAGCCGCACGGTGGTGAGTTCGGGTTCGACGGCGGTCGCCAGGGCCAGATCGTCGAAGCCGGTGACGGAGATGTCGTCGGGGACCCGGAGCCCGAGCCGGCGGGCCGCCTTGCAGGCGCCTGCGGCGAGGATGTCGTCGTCGCAGATGATCGCGGTCGGCCGGGGGCCGGGGGCGGCCAGCGCTTGCTCCGCGGCCTCCCGGCCGGCCCGCACGTCGAGCGCTGCCGGCACGGTCCGTACGACGGCGCCCGGCACCCCCTGTAGGGCGTCGTGGACGGCCCGGGCCCGGACGGCGAAGGTCCAGGAGTCGATGGCCGACGCGAGGTGGATGAAGCGGCGGTGGCCGAGGGCGAGCAGATGGTCCGTCACCTGCCGCATGCCGTCGGCGATGTCGAGGTTGACGCGGGCCGCCACGCCCGTGTCCGCGGGGTCGCTGTCCAGCATGACCAGCGGCAGGTCTGCGCCGTGCAGGGCGCCGAGTGCGTCGGCGGCCATCGAGGAGGCGATGACTCCGTCGAGTGCGGCGCGGGCGGAGGCGAAGGGGTCCCGGGCCGGCCCCGTGCCGTCGGGGGAGGGGTACAGGACGACCCCGAAGCCGTGCTCGGCTGCGACCGCGGCGGCGCCGGTGTAGACACGGGCGAAGAACTCGTTCGTGAGGGCGGGGACGACCAGCAGCGCCGTCCTGGTGCGGCCGAGGCGGAGGCTGCGGGCGGCGAGATTCGGCCGGTAGCCGAGGTCCTGGGTGGCACTTCGGACACGCTCGGCGGTGGCCTCTGAGACCCTGCCCCGCCATTTGTCGCCCAGCACGAGGGAGACGGTGGCCTGCGAGACGCCTGCGGCCCGCGCGACGTCGCGGCTGGTGGGCCGGGCCGGGGCGGGCTGTGATGCGCTGGTCACTGGGACCTCCGGACGGGTGCGGTGCTGATGCGTGCGACGAGGTGGACCTGTGGACTGGGCACATGGTACGTATGAACCTCGACGTTATACGTAAAACGTCGGGCGTCGGAAGAACGTCCGAGAGAGATGGGGGCGAGACATGGCCGCGGGATATCTGGACATCCTCCGGGCGCGGCATGCCACCCGGCTGCTGGTCGGCACACTGGTGGGCCGGCTGCCCAGCGGCACCGCGCACATCGCGATCGTCCTGTTCACCCGTGCCGAGGGCGGCAGCTACACCCTCGCGGGGGCGCTCGCGGCGGTGTACGGCCTCTCCACGGCGGTGGGGCAGCCGCTGCTGGGCCGGGCCGTGGACCTCTACGGTCAGCCGCGCGTCCAGCTCCCCGCGTCCGTACTGTCCGCGCTGGGCATGGCCCTGCTCGCCCTGGCAGGCCTCGGATCGCTGCCGCTGGCCTACGCGGCCGTGATCGTGGCCGGCGTCTGCACACCGCCGCTGGAGGGCGGTCTGCGGGCCCTGTGGCCGACGGTCCTGGGGCGCGAGGACCGGGTGCACCGCGCGTACGCCATGGACGCGGTGGCCCAGGAGGTCATGTTCACGGTGGGGCCGCTGCTGGTGACGGTGCTCGTCTCGCTCTGGTCGCCCGCCGCCGCGCTGCTCGTCATCAACGTGATCGGGGTGCTCGGGGCGCTCTCCGTGGTGGTCTCGGAGCCCTCCCGCACCTGGCGTTCGGCGCCCCGCGAGGCGCACTGGCTGGGCGCTCTGCGGTCACCGGGCCTGCTGGCGCTGCTCGGTTCCTTCTTCTTCGTCGGGCTCGCCCTGGGGTCGATCACGGTGGCGGGTGTCGCGTACGCCGACGACCACGGCCGGGAGTCCGTGTACGGCTGGCTGATGGCCGCGCTCGGACTGGGCGCACTCCTCGGCGGCGTGGCGTACGGGGCGTGGCAGTGGGCCGGGGCGCCGGAGCGCAGGCTGCGGGTCATCGTCGCGCTGCTGGCACTCGGCTATCTGCCGCTGATGCTCACACCCGGGGTGGTGGCGATGACCGTACTGGCCGCGCTCGCCGGGGTGTTCCTGGCGCCCGCGATCGCGTGCTCGTTCATCGTGGTGGACCGGCATGCTCCGCGGGGCACGGTGACGGAGGCGTTCTCCTGGCTCGTGACGACGTTCGGGGTCGGCGCGGCGGCGGGAACGGCCTTGGCAGGCCCGGCCGTAGAGCTGGGCGGGACGGCGCAGGGCTTCGCCGTCGCGGGGGCCGGTGGGGTGGTTGCGCTGCTGGTTCTGCTGGCCACGGGAAGGGTCCTCGCAGTTCCCGGGCGTACGCCGGTTGCTGTGCGGGTATCGGAAAATGATCGAAACGGTGCTGTCGAACCCGGTTTCAGCTCGGGCCATCAGGCGTAATGTTCAGTCATGGACCGCCGCATTTTCGGGCTGGAGAACGAGTACGGCGTCACGTGCACGTTCAGGGGACAGCGCCGACTGTCTCCTGACGAAGTGGCGCGCTACCTCTTCCGCCGTGTTGTGTCATGGGGCCGCAGCAGCAATGTCTTTCTGCGGAACGGCGCCCGCCTCTACCTCGACGTGGGATCGCATCCGGAATATGCAACCCCCGAATGCGACAATCTGACCGAGCTGGTCACCCACGACAAGGCAGGCGAGCGCATTCTCGAAGGCCTGCTCGTCGACGCCGAACGCCGCCTGCACGAGGAGGGAATCGCGGGCGACGTCTATCTCTTCAAGAACAACACCGATTCGGCGGGAAACTCCTACGGGTGTCACGAGAACTACCTCGTGGCGCGACACGGAGAATTCTCCCGGCTCGCGGACATCCTCATTCCCTTCCTCGTCACGAGGCAGCTGCTCTGCGGAGCGGGCAAGGTGCTGCAGACCCCGCGCGGCGCGGTCTACTGCGTCAGCCAGCGTGCCGAGCACATCTGGGAGGGCGTCAGTTCCGCGACGACGCGCTCCCGTCCGATCATCAACACGCGCGACGAACCGCACGCCGACGCGGAGCGGTACCGCCGCCTCCATGTCATCGTCGGCGACTCGAACATGTCCGAGACGACGATGCTGCTCAAGGTCGGCGCGACGGACCTGGTGCTCCGGATGATCGAAGCGGGCACGGTGATGCGCGATCTGACACTGGAGAACCCGATCCGGGCGATCCGCGAGGTCAGCCACGACATCACGGGCCAGCGCAAGGTCCGCCTCGCCAGCGGCCGTGAGGCGTCGGCCATCGAGGTGCAGCGCGAGTACTACGAGAAGGCCGCGGACTTCGTCGATCGCCGCGGCATCCGCACCGGCACCGTCGCCCAGGTCCTGGAACTGTGGGGCCGCACGCTCGACGCGATCGAGGCAGAGGACCTCGACCGGATCGACACCGAGATCGACTGGGTGATGAAGTACAGGCTCATCGAGCGGTACCGGGCCAAGCACAACATGACCATGTCGCATCCGCGGGTCGCCCAGATAGATCTCGCGTACCACGACATCCACCGTCGGCGCGGGCTGTACTACCTGCTGGAGCGGAAGGGGCAGGCCGCTCGTATCTGCAACGACCTGAAGATCTTCGAGGGCAAGTCGGTGCCCCCGCAGACCACCCGGGCGCGGCTGCGCGGCGACTTCATCCGAAGGGCGCAGGAGCAGCGGCGGGACTTCACCGTCGACTGGGTCCATCTCAAGCTCAACGACCAGGCGCAGCGCACGGTGTTGTGCAAGGATCCGTTCCGTTCGGTGGACGACCGAGTGGAGAAGCTGATCGCGGGTATGTGAGCCGGCGCAGGACGCGCCTCGGCACTTGTGCGACTCGGGCCCCGTACGTCCTCGTACGGGGCCCTGTGCACGCCCTAGAGTGTCGGGGACTCAACCATCTGTGTCGTCTGAGATCTGAGGAACCAGTGCGCCGACTTGCCGCCCTTCTCGTTGTCCCCCTGCTGCTGTTGACGGCGGCGTGCGGTGGCGACGGCAAGGGCTCCGACTCCGCCTCGAAGAACGGATTCCCCGCGATCACCGCGGGTGCGAAGTTCGGCGAGAAGCCAACCTTGTCCAAGGGACAGGGCGATCCGCCCAAGGAGCTGAAGACGCAGGTCATCAGTGAGGGCGATGGCGCGAAGCTCAAGAACGGCGACGCGATCCAGGTCAACTACCTCGGACAGGCGTGGGACTCCACCAAGCCGTTCGACAACAGTTTCGACCGCAAGCAGCCCTTCGATCTGACGCTCGGTGCGGGCATGGTCATCAAGGGCTGGGACCAGGGCCTCCTCGGCCAGAAGGTCGGCAGCCGTGTCGAGCTGGTCATTCCGCCGGACCTCGGTTACGGCCCGCAGGGCCAGGGCGACATCAAGCCGAACGCCACCCTCGTCTTCGTCGTGGACATCCTGAAGGCGACGCAGATCCCGGCGTCCGCCAAGGGCACCGAGGTCGCCCAGGACAACGTCGACCTGCCGAAGGTGGGCACCAACACCGACGGCAAGGCGCCGTCCGTCAAGATCCCGGAGAAGACCGACCCGCCGAAGAAGCTGGTCTCCAACTACATCCTGGAGTCCAACGGGGACGTCATCAAGGAGACCGACAGCGTCGTCGTGAACTACGTGGGCCTGCTGTGGAAGGACGGGAAGACGTTCGACAGCACCTACGCCCAGGGCAAGACCCAGACCTTCCCGCTGGCCCAGGTCACCCTCAAGGGCCTGAAGAACGGTCTGATCGGCAAGAAGATCGGCAGCCGTGTCCTGCTGGTCATCCCGCCGGACCAGGCGTTCGGCGACAAGGCGCAGCAGTCCATCCCCGCCAATTCCACCCTGGTGTTCGCCGTGGACCTGCTGGCAAAGATGTAAGACTGTCCCGGTTGTCCAGTTCATCATTTGGAGGAGCAGTTCAGTGAGCATCGAGAAGCCCGAGATCGACTTCCCGGGTGGCGAGCCGCCGGCCGACCTGGAGATCAAGGACATCTGGGAGGGCGACGGCGCGGTCGCCAAGGCCGGCGACATGGTCAAGGTCCACTACGTGGGCGTGGCCTTCTCCACCGGCGAGGAGTTCGACGCTTCCTGGAACCGCGGCACCCCGCTGCAGTTCCAGCTCGGTGTCGGTCAGGTCATCTCCGGCTGGGACCAGGGCGTGCAGGGCATGAAGGTCGGCGGCCGTCGCCAGCTGACCATCCCGGCGCACCTCGCCTACGGTGACCGCGGCGCCGGCGGCCGTATCGCCCCGGGCGAGACGCTGATCTTCGTCTGCGACCTGGTCGCCGTCTGATCCGTCCCCGGACGCATCACGAGGGCCCGTGCTGGACTGCACGGGCCCTCGTTCCGTACGGCGTGGGCCCTCGCTTTTGTCCGGACACCCGGGAGCGGTACGGTCGATCGTCGTAGAGCAAGTAGAAAAGGGGCGTCGATGGCCATTGCCAAGGCCGAGCGGCTGATGAACCTGGCGCTGTGCCTGCTGGGGACCCGGCGCCCGCTCAGCAAGCGCGAGCTGCGCGGGTCCATCGAGGCGTACCTGGAAGCGGGCTCCGACGACGCCTTCAACCGGATGTTCGAGCGCGACAAGGACGATCTGCGCGAGCTCGGTCTGGTCATCGAGACCGTGGAGAACCTGGACGGCGACACCGGCTATCTGGCCCGCCGGGACAGCAACCGGCTGCCGCCGATCACGCTGGACGCCGAGGAGGCCGCGGCCCTCGGTCTGGCCGCGAAGGTCTGGCAGCAGGCCCGGCTCGCCGGCGCGGCCAGCGGTGCGCTGCAGAAGCTGCGGGCCGCGGGGATGCCGGAGGCCGAGGACGCGTACGAGGTGCACAGCGCGCTCGAACCCCGCATTCCGGTGCATGAGACCGCGTTCGAGCCGCTGATGCTG
The DNA here is from genome assembly GCF_036108815.1 of Streptomyces sp. NBC_00353. Lineage (NCBI taxonomy): Bacteria > Bacillati > Actinomycetota > Actinomycetes > Kitasatosporales > Streptomycetaceae > Streptomyces > Streptomyces sp. NBC_00353. Next base: position 7,867,988 of record NZ_CP107985.1, read on the forward strand.
GCGTGCCGCGACCGCCGTCCGGTCACCTTCGACTACCGCAAGGCCAACGCCGCCCGGCCCGAGCAGCGCCAGGTCGAGCCCTGGACGCTGGAGTGCTGGCGCGGGCACTGGTACCTGGCGGGCTGGGACCGGGACCGTGGCGCCGAGCGGGTGTTCCGGCTGTCCCGGATCACCGGCCGGGTCCGCTCGCGGGCCGGGGCCTTCACCGCCGAGGTGCCCGACGTGGTGACCGTCCGGGAGACCGTGGAGAGCTGGGCCGGGGAGACGGCGACCCGGACCGCGCTGATCAGGCTGCGGTCGGGTTCCGGCTACCCGCTGCGGTCGCGCGCGATATCCGTGCGGGAACTCGGAGACGGCTGGGACGAGTTGGAGATCCCGTACGGACACGGTCTGGACGCCTGGCTCGTCGAGTTCGGCCCGGACGTCGTCGTGCGGGAACCCGCGGATCTGCGGGCCGATGTGGTGGACCGGCTGCGCGCCGTGGCCAAGGACTGAGGGGGACCGTATTCATGGCGACGAACGCGATCGACCAGACACGCCGGATGCTGTCCCTGGTGACGTATCTGCGGGAGCGCCCCGGCGCCCATGTGCAGGACGTCGCCCGTGCGTTCGGGATCACCGAGGACGAGCTGATCTCGGACCTCGACGTGCTCCCCATGTGCGGGACGAGTTTCCGCGGCGGCGACCTGCTGGACATCGACACCGACGGTGACCGGATCTGGTGGCACAACCCGGACGACGTGGCCGAGCCGCTGCGGCTCGCGGCCGACGAGGCGACGGCTCTTCTGGTAGCCGCGCGCGCCGTGGCCACGCTGCCGGGGCTGCGGGAGAGCGACCGGCAGGCGCTGCTGCGGGCCACCGCCAAACTGGAGACGGCGGCCGGTGAGACGGCGGCGGCGAGCTCCCGGCTCTCGGTCACCTTCGAGGCGGAGGGCGGCGTCTTCGCCGATGTCGACCGGGCGATCTCCGAGCGGCGCAGGCTGTGGCTGCGGTACTACTCGCCCGCGCGCGACGAGCTCACCGAGCGTGAGGTGGACCCGATCCGGCTGTTCGCCGTGGGGCACACGTACATGGAGGCCTGGTGCCGGCTCTCCGAGGACCGTCGTACGTTCCGGCTCGACCGGGTCGCCGAGATCCGGCTGCTGGACGAGCCGTCCGCACCCCCGGAGCTGGAGCTGCGGGATCTCTCCGAGGGGCTGGTGCAGCCGGCGGCCGAGGATCCCGAGGTCGTGATCGAGGTGGGACCCGGTGGCCGCTGGGTCGCCGAGTACTACCCGCACGACAGCGCGGAGGAGCTGGCCGACGGCGGACTGCGGATCACGTTGCGCACCCCCGATCCGGCCTCGCTGCGCAGGCTTGCGCTACGGCTCGGAGGGGAAGGGCGCATCGTCGCCCCGCAGGAGCTGGCGCAGAGCGCGCGGCAGGCGGCACGGGCGGCGCTGGCCGCCTATGACGGCCCGGCCTGAACGGATACCTGAGGAGATATGGGCAATATGTCTGTGGTGTCAGGTGTCCCGACTGTGGTGGTACCCGAGTCCGTACGGTTCCAGGCCGCCTGCCCCGACTGCCGCGGGCGCTTCGAGCTCGCGGCGGGCGCCCTGCGCCTCGCCATCGGCGCCAGCCGCCGCACGACGTTCTACTCCTTCACCTGCCCCGAGTGCGGAGCAGCCGTCCGCAAGCCGGCCGGGGAGCGGATCATTGAGCTCCTGACCGGCGGCGGCGTACGGACGCTCCGCCTCCACGCCGGGCTGTAGCACTCCGGACACCCGGCCCACCTAGACATATCGAGGCTCTGCGCATGTTCTGGCCCATGCTCGCCATCGCCCTGGGGTTCCTCGGCATCGCCGTCCTCGGCGTGCTGGCCGTCAAGGTCTTCGTCGAGGCGCAGCGCCTGGGGCGCCAGGTGACCCACACCACTCAGCGCATCAACCGGGCGGCCGAGGATCTCGAACGGGCCGCCACCGATCTTGCAGCCACCGGTGAATCCCTGCGGTAGGCCAGGTCCTTCGGATCGGGCCGGTCGATCGGGGAGGGGCGCGGCCTCCAGTTTCTCAGGTTCGGAGGGTACGCTGCACTGGCGGCCCTGAGAGCGAGGCGTGGGCCGTAATCGCAAGGATGCATGGGTATTGCCCTGCGTTTACTCCTGCGGGATACGATCGCTGACAGTACGAAGATCGGACGTCTGTCCGACGTTCGATCAGCCCCACCCCTGCTGCCTCGGTGAGAAGGTACACGCATATGTTCGGAAGGCTCGGCGCTCCCGAGATCATCCTGATCCTCGTCGTCATTGTTCTGCTGTTCGGCGCGAAGAAGCTTCCTGACATGGCTCGCTCGCTCGGCAAGTCGGCCCGCATCCTCAAGAGCGAGGCCAAAGCCATGAAGTCGGAGGGCAACCCGTCGGCCACCCCCGCCGACCCGCCGCACGACCCCGCCCAGGACCAGGCAGCCCCGCGCACGATCAAGGCCGCGCCCGGCGATGTGACGAGTTCGCGACCGGTCGCCGAGCCGACCGACTCGACCAACCGCTGACAACTGGGCCGACGCAGGCGCCGTGACCGGTGACGGCCTGCTGCACGAGATGAGGACGTGGGTTGCTCAAGTCTGCCCGCAAACAGGAGACGGACCCCGAGGGCCGCATGCCCTTGGTGGAGCACCTGCGTGAGCTGCGCAACCGGCTGGCGAAGGCCCTCCTGGCGATTGTCGTCGTCACGATCGTCGCCGCGTTCTTCTACAAGGGGATCATCGAGTTCTTCACCGACCCGGTGCTGAAGGCGGTCGGTTGCCATTCGAGCTTCGCTGAACTCGCCAAGAAGGAGGACGGCACCTGTGCGCGCATCGTCCTGAACGGTCTGCTGACGCCGTTCACCCTCGCGCTCAAGGTCTCCCTGATGGCAGGCGTCGTCCTTTCGTCGCCGATCTGGCTCTACCAGCTCTGGGCGTTCATCGCCCCGGGACTGCACAGGCACGAGAAGAAGTACTCGCTGGCCTTCGTCGGCGCGGGCTTCCCGCTCTTCCTCGCCGGTGGCTTCTTCGCGTACAAGACGCTGCCCACGATGGCCAAGGTCCTGCTGGAGTTCTCGCCGGCCGGTCTGGACAACCAGCTGCCGCTCGACGACCTGCTGGACCTGATCACGCGCATGGTGGTGGTCTTCGGGCTCTCCTTCGAGCTGCCCCTGCTGCTCGTCATGCTGAACCTCGGCGGCGTCATCACGGGCAAGCGGATGCTCGGCTGGTGGCGCGGCATGATCATGGGCATCACGGTCTTCGCCGCACTGGCCACGCCCAGTACCGACCCGCTGACCATGCTGGCGCTCGCCGGGCCGATCTGGGTCCTGTACTTCTGCGCGACGGCGCTCTCGCTCCTCAACGACCGTCGCAAGGCCCAGCGCGAGGCGGAGGGTCCCGCCGATGACGAGGCGTCGGAGCTGGATCTCACCCCCGAGGACGTCGGTGAGATCGAACCGGTCTCGTCCGTCAGGTCGCTGCCGGCCCAGTCGGGGCCGGACCGTGACCGGGTGAACGGTTACGACGACATCACCTGACCTTGTAAGGTCCCCCGGGTGACCAGCGAGATCACCCTTTTCGTCAATCCCACCGCAGGACGCGGCCGGGGCGCGCACGCCGCGCAGCCGGCCGCTTCCGCATTGCGGGACGCCGGATTCTCCGTACGTACGGTCCTGGGCGAGGACGCCGACGACGCGCTGCGGCGGGCCCGTGAGGCAGTCGCCGGCGGGACCGGTGCACTGATAGCCGTGGGCGGGGACGGCATGATGTCCCTCGCCCTCCAGGCCGTGGCGGGGACCATGACGCCGCTCGGCGTGATCGCCGTCGGTACCGGCAACGACTTCGCCCGCGCCCTCGGTCTGCCGATACGGGACCCGGCCGCCGCGGGCCGGCTCGCCGCCGAGGCGCTCAAGGGCGGGGCGATCAGAGACATCGACCTCGGCCGGGTCGGCGACCGGTGGTTCGGGTCCGTGCTCGCCTCCGGCTTCGACTCCCGGGTCAACGACCGGGGCAACCGGATGCGCTGGGTCGGGGGACGGTTCAAGTACGACCTCGCGATGCTCGCCGAGCTCGCCGCGTTCCGGACGATCCCGTACCGCATCAGGCTCGACGGCGGGCCGGTCCAGGAGATCGAGGCGACGCTCATCGCGGTCGGCAACGGCTCCACCTACGGCGGCGGCATGCGGATCTGTGCGGGCGCCGTCATGGACGACGGGCTCTTCGACGTGACCGTCGTCGGCGACTGCAGCCGTACGACGCTGCTCAAGGTGTTCCCCCGGGTCTACAGGGGCACGCACCTCGACCACCCCGCGGTCACCGTGCACCGGGTCTCGTCGATCGAGCTGGCCGCCGCCTCCGTCACCGCCTACGCGGACGGCGAACCGCTCGGTGCGCTGCCGCTCACCGCCACGTGCGTGCCGGGTGCGGCCAGGGTTCTTGCACAGTGAAATAAAGATCGCGCTGACTGTCAGAGGTGACGGGTACGCTCGTAAGCAAGATGACAGAGGACCTCTCACCAGCTGAGCGATACCAGGCATTCCGGATCCGCGCCGCCGAGCAGGCCACGGCTCTTGCGCCCTTTCGCGAGATGTACGAGTTCGATCTGGACCCGTTCCAGATAGAGGCATGCAAGGCCCTGGAAGCGGGTAAGGGGGTGCTGGTCGCCGCCCCGACCGGGTCGGGCAAGACGATCGTCGGCGAATTCGCCGTGCATCTCGCGCTCCGCCAGGGTCGCAAGTGCTTCTACACCACGCCCATCAAGGCCCTGTCGAACCAGAAGTACGCCGATCTGGTCAAGCGCTACGGCGCGGACAAGGTCGGCCTGCTGACCGGCGACAACAGCGTCAACGCCGATGCCCCGGTGGTCGTCATGACCACCGAAGTGCTGCGGAACATGCTGTACGCGGGCTCGCAGGCGCTGCGCGGCCTCGGCCATGTCGTGATGGACGAGGTGCACTACCTCTCCGACCGCTTTCGTGGTGCGGTGTGGGAGGAAGTGATCATTCATCTGCCGGACTCGGTGACGCTGGTTTCGCTGTCGGCGACCGTGTCCAACGCCGAGGAGTTCGGCGACTGGCTGGACACCGTCCGCGGCGACACCGAAGTGATCGTCGCAGAGAGCCGGCCCGTGCCGCTCTGGCAGCACGTGCTGGCCGGCCGCCGGATGTACGACCTCTTCGAGGAGGAGACCGACCACGGCGGCCGTGGCGCCGGCCGCCGCGAGGTCAACCCCGACCTCGTCCGGCTCGCCCGCATGGAGAACCAGCGCGGGTACAACCCGCGCGAGCGCCGCCGCGGAAAGATGGTGCGCGAGGCGGACCGCGAGCGCGAGCGGCGCCAGCGCAGCCGGATCTGGACCCCGTCCAGGCCCGAGGTCATCGACCGGCTGGACGCGGAAGGGCTGCTGCCCGCGATCACGTTCATCTTCAGCCGGGCCGGCTGCGAGGCCGCCGTACAGCAGTGTCTGCAGGCCGGTCTGCGGCTCAACGACGAGGACAGGCGCCGGCTGGTGCGGGAGATCGTCGAGGAGCGGACCGCGTCCATCCCCGGGGAGGACCTCCATGTCCTCGGCTACTACGAATGGCTCGAAGGGCTGGAGCGGGGCATCGCCGCGCACCACGCGGGCATGCTGCCGACCTTCAAGGAGGTCGTCGAGGAGCTGTTCGTACGCGGGCTGGTCAAGGCGGTTTTCGCGACGGAGACCCTCGCCCTCGGCATCAACATGCCCGCGCGCTCCGTGGTGTTGGAGAAGCTCGTCAAGTGGAACGGTGAGCAGCACGCGGACATCACCCCCGGCGAGTACACCCAGCTGACCGGTCGTGCCGGGCGGCGCGGGATCGATGTCGAGGGCCATGCGGTGGTGCTGTGGCAGCGCGGCATGGACCCGGGGGCGCTGGCCGGACTCGCGGGTACCCGCACCTATCCGCTGCGGTCCAGCTTCCGGCCCTCGTACAACATGGCCGTCAACCTGGTGCACCAGTTCGGGCGGCACCGGTCGCGCGAGCTGCTGGAGACCTCGTTCGCACAGTTCCAGGCCGACCGGTCGGTCGTCGGGATCTCCCGGCAGGTGCAGAAGAACGAGGAGGGCCTGGCAGGTTACCGCGAGGGCATGACCTGCCACCTCGGTGACTTCGAGGAGTACGCGCGGCTGCGCCGCGACCTCAAGGAGCGGGAGACGGAGCTCGCCAAGCACGGTGCGTCGCAGCGTCGGGCGGCGGCTGCGGCGTCCCTGGAGAAGCTGAAGCCGGGCGACGTCATCCACGTGCCGACCGGGAAGTTCGCCGGACTGGCGCTCGTGCTGGACCCGGGGCTGCCTGCCGGGCGGGTCAACGGGTACCGGGGGCTCGAATACTACGACGGGCCGCGGCCGTTGGTGCTGACCTCCGAGCGACAGGTCAAGCGGCTCGCCGCGATCGACTTCCCCGTGCCGGTCGAGGCCGTGGAGCGGATGCGGGTGCCCAAGTCGTTCAACCCGCGGTCGCCGCAGTCGAGGCGCGATCTGGCGTCGGCGCTGCGGACGAAGGCGGGGCACATCGTGCCGGAGCGGCACCGCAGGGGCCGGGCCGAGGCCGCCGACGACCAGCAGATCGCCCGCTACCGGGCCGAGTTGCGAGCCCATCCCTGCCATGGGTGCGCCGAGCGCGAGGACCATGCGCGGTGGGCGGAGCGGTACCACCGGCTGCAGCGTGACACGAAGCAGCTGGAGCGGCGGATCGAGGGGCGGACGAACACGATTGCCCGCACCTTCGACCGGATCGTCGCGCTCCTCACCGAGCTGGACTATCTGCGGGGCAACGAGGTCACCGAGCACGGGCGGCGGCTGGCCCGACTGTACGGCGAGCTGGACCTGCTGGCCAGCGAGTGCCTGCGGGCCGGGGTCTGGGAAGGGCTGAACCCGGCGGAGCTCGCCGCGTGTGTGTCGGCGCTGGTGTACGAGGCGCGGCAGGCGGACGACGCGGTGGCACCGAAGCTGCCGTCCGGACCGGCGAAGACGGCGATGGCCGAGATGGTCCATATCTGGGGGCGGCTCGATGCCCTGGAGGAGGACTTCAAGATCAACCAGACGGAGGGTGTCGGGCAGCGGGAGCCCGATCTCGGGTTCGCCTGGGCGGTCTACATGTGGGCGTCGGGGCGGACGCTGGACGAGGTGCTGCGCGAGGCGGAGATGCCGGCAGGGGACTTCGTGCGGTGGTGCAAGCAGGTGATCGACGTGCTGGGGCAGATCGCTGCTGCGGCGCCGGGGGGCGGGGAGAGCTCTGTGGCTCGCAATGCGCGTAAGGCGATGGATGCGGTGCTGCGAGGGGTTGTGGCCTACAGCTCGGTGGGGTGACGGGCCCTCTGCCCCGGACCCCGGTCCTCGGGCGCCGGACGGGCTGGATCGCGGCCCGGACGGGTTGGGCCGAGTGGATCGGGCCCGTCCGGGGTTCGAGGACCGGGGGGCAGGGGACGGAGCCCCGGGTTACGCAGCGTTCGTACGTGCGGCGTCCCGTTTGGCGACTTCCTCCCGGACGATCGGGATGACATGGCGCCCGAAGTCGATCGCATCGTCGAGCAGGTCGTACCCCCGGGCGGACAGCACTTCGACCCCCAGGTCGTAGTAGTCCAGCAGCGCCTGCGCGACCGTCTCCGGTGTGCCCACCAGCGCCGTCGAGTTGCCGGCGCCACCGGTTTCGGCCGCGGTCGGTGTCCACAGTGCGCGGTCGTGGCGCTCGCCCCGGTCGGCGACGGCGAGCAGCCGTCGGGAGCCCGCGTTCTCCGGGTTCCGGAGCGGGTGGCGGCGGCTGAGCGGAGTGCCCGCCTTGCGGGCCTTGATCCGGTCGAGCGTCCGGTGGGCCTTCTCCCACGCGAGTTCTTCGGTCGGTGCGATGATCGGGCGGAAGGCGACCTGGATCTTCGGGACGTCGTCGCGGCCCGCCGCCTTCGCCGCCGCCCTGACCGCGGCGATCTGCTCCGCGGTCTCGGCGAGGGGCTCGCCCCACAGGCAGTAGATGTCGGCCTCTGCGCCCCCTGCGGCGTAGGCCGCCGGCGAGGAACCGCCGAACGAGACCCCCGGGTGGGGCTGTTGGACGGGGAAGGTATCGCTCACGAAGTCGTTGAAGCGGTAGTGGGTGCCTTCGTGATCGAAGGGCTCGTGCGAGGTCCAGGCCTTCTTGATGATCTGGATGGCCTCGCGGGTACGGTCGTACCGCTCGTCCTTGGTGAGGAAGTCTCCCTCGCGCTGCTGTTCGTGATCGTTGCCGCCGGTGATGAAGTGCACGGCGAGGCGGCCGTCACTGATCCGGTCCAGGGTCGCGAAGGTCTTCGCGGCGAACGTCGGGTACGAGACGTTGGGCCGGTGTGCGACCAGGATCTGCAGGGTGTCCGTGCGCGCTGCGACATAGGCGGCCGCGGGGGACGGGTCGGGAGAGCCCGAGCCGTAGGCGAAGAGCACCCGGTCCCAGCCGTAGTCCTCGTGCGCGCGGGCCAGCTCGAGCGTGTATTCCTTGTCGAAGGATGCCCCGGAGCGGGGCGTCACTTCGGATCCGTCATTGGTTGCTGCGATGCCGAGAAACTCGACGGGCATGGCAAAGCCTCATCTCGTGCTGCGGTGAACCGGTCGGGTCGTGCACAGTGCTGACGCGCTGACGTATGAGCAGTCAGGGACGACACGAGGCCGACCACACTCGACCGAAGTCGATGTGGTCGCGGGTGACCAGCCGCAGCTGAGGACGCATCTGCTCAGTGGAACAGGCGGATCGGTACTGCGTCAACCGTGCTTCCGGTCAGCGGTCGAGGTAGCCGCGCCAGCCGCCGTACTCCGTGATGTCCGTTGCGCTGCGCAGGGCGTAGGGCTCGCACAGGAAGCCGGGGGCGGTTGTACCGTCCGAGAGTTCCACCCGGCCCAGCGTCATGGGGGACGGGAGCTCCGCCGCGAGGCGGCCCAGGCCCTCAGGGGGCAGTTGCCATACCTCCACCTCGATCGCGGCGCCGCCTTCACCCACCCGTTCCAGGCCGGGCTTGGCCGGGTCGGTGCGCAGGTCGTGCAGGCGGTAGACAGGGGCCGTGGTGGTCGTATGGGACAAGTGGGCACCAAGTGACAGGAGTTGAGGGTTGAGGGGCTGGCCCGTCAGATGGGCGCCCGCGACGACGAGCCTGGTGGGCGGGGTCAGCAGCGCGGTGATGCGGGCCAGACGTTCATCCGTGTGGGCCGGGCCGATCAGCATCACGCCGAAGGGGTGTCCGGCCACGTCGCCGGCGGGGGCGGCCACCGCGCACAGGTCGAACAGGTTGGTGGAATTGGTGAACCGGCCCAGCCGTGCGTTGGCGCCCAGCGGATCCGCGGCCACCTCCGCGAGTGTGGGGTGACCCGGAGCGGTGGGCAGGAGAAGGGCGTCGGCGTCGGAGAGGGCCGTCATGGCGGCATCGCGCAGAACCGCCAGCCGGTCCCGGTCGGCGAACAGACGGTGTGCCGGGATGTCCCGGGCCGCCGCGATGATGTGGGCGACGGTGGGGTCGAGATCGGCGGCGGGGGCGGTGTCGATGAATGCGCCGACCGCCGTGTAGCGCTCGGCCACGAATGCTCCCTCGTACAGCATGGCGGCGGCTTCGAGGAAGGAGACCAGGTCCACCGGTTGCAGGTGCGCGCCTGCCGCGCGGAGGCGGTCGGCCGCTGCCTCGTACGCCTCCGCCCAGCCGGGGTCCAGCTCGCCCAGCTGTTCGGTCACCGGGACCGCGATCCGCCAGGGACCCGGTGTCCGGGCGGGCGCGGACTGCGGCGCGGTCGTGGCCATCAGGGCGAGCGCCTGCTCGGCCTCGGGGAGCGTACGGGCGAAGACGGTGACACAGTCCAGGCTTGCGCAGGCCGGGACCACACCGTCGGTCGGGACCAGGCCGCGGGTCGGCTTCAGGCCCACGATCCCGTTGAACGCGGCCGGGATCCGGCCGGAGCCCGCGGTGTCGGTACCGAGCGACAGGTCGGCGATGCCGAGCGCGACGGCGACCGCGGAACCGGAGCTGGAGCCTCCGCTGATCAGGGACGGGTCATGGGCGTGGCGGACCGCTCCGTAGGGGGAGCGGGTGCCGACCAGACCTGTGGCGAACTGGTCGAGATTGGTCGTGCCGATCACCAGGGCTCCGGCCGCGCGGAGGCGGGCCACGGCCGGCGCGTCGGCCGTCGGTCTGTACGCGTACGACGGGCAGCCCGCGGTGGTGGGGAGGCCGGCGACATCGATGTTGCCCTTGACGGCCAGCAAGCGGCCGGCGAGGGGGAGATGTTCCCCCGCGGACACGCGGGCGTCGAGGGTTTGGGCCTCGGCCTCCACCTCGGGCAGCGGGCGCAGGTCGATCCAGATCTCCGGGCGGTCGACGGCCTCGATCCGGGCATGGGCGGCGCGGACCCGGGCCAGGACGGGTGTGGGCGTGGTCATGTGTGCTCCTCAGTTCGTGGGGGGCGGGGCCAGGACCAGCAGTGCGGTGCCCGGTTCCACCTGGGCACCCGGCCGGGTGAGGATCTCCACGACGATGCCGTCCGCCGGGGCGCGGACCCGGGACTCCATCTTCATCGCCTCCAGTGCGAGAAGAGGCTGACCCGCCGTCACCGTGTCTCCCGCGGCGACGTTCAGCTGCCAGACCGACGCCGCGAACTCGGCCTCCACCAGCCGGCCGCCCGACGGCACCGTCACTTCGGCGGCCGGTGGCACCGGTTCCGTGGCGGCCTCCGCCCGTGCGAACTCGCCGGCCGCCTCCCAGGCGTCCCGTTCCGCCGAGAAGGCGGCGCCCTGACGGGTGCGGAACCCGGCGATCGAGTCGGCGTTGTCGGCCAGGAACTTCTCGTACCGCGCAAGGGAGAACTCGCCCTCCTCGATCCGCGGTACGAACCGGCCGGACGCAATGTCCGCGCGGAGCTCCAGGAGTTCGTCCGCCTCCACCGGGTACCACTTGATCCGGTCGAAGAACCTCAGCAGCCACGGTGAGCCGGGCTCGAAAGCGCCGCGCTGCTGCCACCCCGACCACACCTGGGTGGTGCGCCCGACGAACTGGTACCCGCCCGGCCCCTCCATCCCGTAGATGCAGAGATAGGCGCCACCGATGCCGACCGAGTTCTCCGCCGTCCAGGTGCGGGCCGGGTTGTACTTGGTGGTGACCAGGCGGTGCCGGGGGTCGAGCGGGGTGGCGACCGGTGCGCCCAGATAGACATCGCCGAGGCCCAGCACCAGATACTCGGCGTCGAAGACCGTGCGGTACACGTCGTCGACCGAGTCCAGGCCGTTGACGCGGCGGATGAACTCGATGTTCCACGGGCACCAGGGGGCGTCGTCGCGTACCCCCGCCATATATCGGGCGATGGCCTCGCGGGTCGCCGGATCGTCCCAGGACAGCGGCAGATGCACGGTCCGCGACGGCACGGTCAGAGCATCCGTGGGCGGGAGCGCCGCCTCGGTGATGTGGAGGAGTTCCAGGAGCCGGTGCTGGGGGAGGAGCTCCGGATCCGTCTGGATCTGGAGCGAGCGGATGCCGGGGGTGAGGCCGGTGATGCCGGGTACGGCCGCCGTGGTCAGCGCCTCCATCAGGGCGTGCACCCGCATCCGCAGGGCCAGATCCAGCTGCATCGGACCGTACTCGACCAGCACGTTGTCGTCACCGCTGCGGCGGTACGTGACGTCGTCGCTCCGGTACAGGATGCCACCGTCGACGATGTCCGGGCGCCGCTCGCCGGTGATCGTGACCGGTGTGAAGCGGACCGTGTCGCCGGGCCGCAGCTGGCCGAGCTTCCACCGCTCGCCCGTCACCACGGTCGCCGGGCAGACGAAGCCGCCCAGCGAAGGCCCGTCGGGGCCGAGCAGCACCGGCATGTCTCCCGTGTAGTCGACGGCGCCCACGGAGTACGGCGTGTCATGGATGTTCGAGGGGTGGAGTCCGGCCTCGCCGCCGTCGGTGCGGGCCCAGCGCGGTTTGGGGCCGACCAGCCGGACACCGGTGCGGGCCGAGTTGAAGTGGACCTTCCAGTCGGCGGCGTAGAAGTCGTGGATGTCCTCCTCGGTAAAGAACTCCGGTGCGGCGTGCGGGCCTTCGGCCGCGCCGATGTGCCAGCTGCCACCGATGTGCGGACGGTCGGCGTCCGGTACGGGGGTGCTCGAGGCACCTACCGCGCCGCCGTGCAGGACGTCGCCCGTGCGCAGGGCCCGGCCGCCGTGTCCGCCGAAGCCGCCGAGGGTGAAGGTCGCCGCGCTGCCCAGGAAGCCGGGTACGTCCAGGCCGCCGCCGGCGAAGAGGACGTACGTACGCAGACCGTGTCCGTCCGGCGCGCCGACCGCGAGGGTGGAGCCCGCCGGGACGGTGAAGGGTTCCCACAGGGCGACCGGTTCGCCGTCGACCGTGACGGGGGCGGGTGCGCCTGTGACACAGACGGTGGTCGGGTGGGTGAACCGCAGGGTCGGTCCGTGGAGCGTGCATTCGAGGCCGGGTACGCCCGCGTCATTGCCGAGCGCGGTGTTGCCGAGCCGGAACGACAGGTCGTCCATCGGGCCCGACGGTGGGACGCCGACCTGCCAGTAGCCCGTGCGGCCGGGCCAGTCCTGCACCGTGGTGAGGGTGCCGCCGGAGACCACTTCGATGCGCGGGGTCGGGTCGGTGACGGTGGCGAGCGTGGCCGTGGAGTGCGCGGCGGTGCGGACCCGGTCGTCGGCCAGAGCGGCCCGTACCAGCCCGAGGTTGGTCTCGATGCCGTCGATCCGGGTGGCGGCGAGTGCCGTGTCCAGCCGTGCGAGGGCCTCGGCGCGGTCGGTGCCGTACGCGACGACCTTCGCCAGCATCGGGTCGTACGACGTCGTGACCTCCGTCCCCGTCTCGACCCAGGTGTCGACACGGACTCCCTCGGGGAACGCGACCCGGGTCAGCAGGCCCGCCCCGGGGCGGTGGTCGCGGGTCGGGTCCTCGGCGTAGACCCGGGCCTCGACGGCATGGCCGCGCGGCGCGTCCGGTTCGCGTACGACATCCGTGTCGCCCTGGGCGAGGCGCAGCATCCACTCGACGAGGTCGACGCCGTAGATCTCCTCGGTGACCGGGTGTTCGACCTGGAGGCGGGTGTTGACCTCCAGGAAGTACGCCTCCGCGCGCGCCGCGTCGTACACGAACTCCACCGTGCCCGCCGAGCGGTAGCCGACCGCCCCGCACAGATCCTGGGCGGACGCGGTCAGTTGCTTACGGACGTGCGGCGGGAGCCCCGGGGCGGGGGCCTCCTCCAGGACCTTCTGGTTGCGGCGCTGGAGGGAGCAGTCGCGGTCGCCGAAGGTCACCACCCGGCCCCGGCCGTCGCCGAAGACCTGCACCTCGACATGACGGGCGTCCTCCACGAGGCGTTCGAGGAAGACACCGGCGGAGGAGAAGGACGCGGCGGCGACCCGCTGCACCCGCTCCCAGGCGTCGGCGAGTTCGTCGACGGATCGACAGGCCGACATGCCGATACCGCCGCCACCGCCGGTCGCCTTGAGCATCACGGGATAGCCGATGCGGTCGGCCGCCGCCACCGCCGACGGCAGATCGGGGAGCAGCCCGGTGCCGGGGGCGAGGGGTACGCCCGCGGCCTCGGCGGCCGCGCGGGCGGTGTGCTTCGCGCCGAACAGCTCCAGCTGCTCGGCGGTCGGGCCGACGAAGACGATCCCCGCGTCCTCGCAGCGCCGGGCGAACCCGGCGTCCTCGGAGAGGAAGCCGTAGCCGGGGTGGATGGCCCCGGCCCCGGTGTCCTTGGCGGCCTTCAGAACCAGGTCGGCGTCGAGGTACGACTCCTTGGCGGGCGCGGGTCCCAGCCTTACCGCCGTGTCGGCGAGGCGGACATGGGGCGCTGAGCGGTCGGGGTCCGAGAAGACCGCGACCGTACGGAGACCGAGCCGGCGGGCGGTGCGGATGATCCGCACCGCGATCTCGCCCCGGTTGGCCACCAGCAGTGTGTCGAAATTCGTCATGCGGTGGCCTCGCCGATGGTGGCTTCGACGGCCGTCGGGTCGAAGCCGTTGCAGGGGTTGTTGATCTGGGGGCAGTTGGAGACCAGGACCAGGACGTCCCGTTCGGCGCGCAGGGTGACCCGCAGACCGGGGGCGGAGATGCCGTCGACGATGCCGAGCGTGCCGTCCTTCTCCACGGGGACGTTCATGTACCAGTTGATGTTGGAGACCAGATCGCGCTTGCCGAGCCCGTGCCGGGCGCCCTCCGCGAGGAAGTTGTCCACACAGGCGTGCTGCGACCAGGTGTGGTGCCCGTAGCGCAGGGTGTTGGACTCTTTGGAGCAGGCGCCGCCGACCGTGTCGTGGCGGCCGCAGGTGTCCTCGGTGACCGTCATCAGCGGGGTGTGCTCGTTGGACAGCAGCACGCTGCCGGTGGTGAGGAAGATGCTGCCCTGTGCGTGGACGGTGTCCGGGGCGCTGTAGCGGACAGCGGTGTCCTGGGCGTCGTACACCAGGAAGTCCACGGCCTGGTTGCCGTACAGATCGGTCAGCGTGAGCTGTTCGCCGGCGCGGACGACGGCGGACCAGGCGGCCCGCGCGGGGATCACGTCGGAGCTGCGGACGGTGCTGGTGACAGTGGTGGCGACGGTCATGCGAGCCCCCTGGCGGTGAGGAAGTCGAGCGTGTTGAGGAAGGCCCGGCGGCCCTCCGGTGCGGCGTCCCAGAGCGGGTCCCCGGGCACAGTCGGCCGGGCGCGCCAGGCCAGCACCTCCAGCGGGGTGCAGACGTAGTCGGGGCGTGGGTCCAGCGGATGCGGGACGTTGGCGATGAGCACGGTCAGGTCCTGCTCGGCGCGGAGCGTCACCGACGCGCCGGGTCCGGCGGAGCCGGTGAAGTCCAGGGCGCCGTCCTCACGTACCTCGACACCCTGGAAGAAGGAGAGCGACGGCGGCAGATCGCGCGGCCCGAGCCCGTTCTTCGCGGCAGCGAGCTTCAGCAGCTCCCGGCCGGCCGGGGACGGCGACTGCGGGGTGCCGTCCCCGTACCGCGCGGTGTTGCGTACGAGGCTCGACGTGCCGCACAGGGCGTCGTGCCGGCCCGAGCTGTCGGCGACCACCGAGGCGAGGACCCGCCCCTGGTCGGAGAGGAGCAGCCGGTCGGCGCCCAGGTAGGCGTTCCACTGGACCTTGACGGTGTCCGCGGTGTTGAGCCGCTCCCAGGGGCGCCCGTCCACGTACAGCAGCAGATGGGCGCAGGCGTCGCCCGCGAGATCGGTGAGCCGGAGCTCGGCGCCGCGGGCGAGTACCCGGTGGGTGTAGTTGCCCCCTGCCACCGTCTCGGCCCAGACCGGTGTGCCGGGGACGGCCGCGGGCCAGTCGCTCGCGGGCACCACCGGCATGGTTCCGGTACGGGTGCCGTGCTGGGCGCGGGCATGGTCCCGGGCTCCGTGTGTCGTCGCTGTCGCCATGGCTGGCCCCTCCGGCTCGACGTGCCTGTGTCGATCGCGCACTGCTGTCGCGCGCCTCTGTGGTGCAATTCCGTCGTGCATTTCTGTCGCGTGACAGAAATTAGGACGCGGGCGAGTCGGGGCCATTGCCCGTCCGTTGCACGGGAGTTACCGAGTGCTCACCAAGATCCGGGCGGGCACGGATGTGCGACGATCGGCCCATGTCCACCACCGGGAGAAGGGTCGGCCGGCCGCGCGCCCAGCAGCGTGCGGACAGCGGACTGTCCGCGCGCGAAGAACTGCTGACTGCCGCCGCCGAGTTGTTCACCACCCGCGGATACGCGGCGACCACCACCCGGGCCGTCGCGGAACGGGCCGGCATGCGGCAGGCGACGATGTACCACTACGTCGCGGGCAAGGAGGACCTCCTGGCGGAGCTCCTGGAATCCACGGTCACTCCGTCGTTGGCGCTTGCCGGGAAGCTGCTCGTCGACGATGCGACGGCCGCCGAGGACCGGCTGTGGGAGCTCTGTCGCTCCGACGTGGCGCTGCTGTGCGGCGGGCCGTACAACCTGGGCGCCCTGTACGTGCTGCCCGAGGTGCGGGCCGAGCGGTTCGCCGGCTTCAACCGGGTGCGGGACGAGCTCAAGGAGGCGTACGGGACGCTGCTGGCGGCGACCCGTGCGGGGGCCGCGCTGGACGAGGGGGAACTGGCGCTCCGTACCGATCTGGTCTTCGGGCTCATCGAGGGTGTGATCCTGGTCCGGCGCTCGGGGCCGGAACGGCCGGTGGCCGCGTTCGCGGCGGCGACGGCGGATGCGGCGTTGAGAATTGTGGGGACGCGGCCCGACTGACGGGCCCGCCCGCCCGGCCAGGGATCGTGTGCCTTCGGGCCGGACCGTGCCTCGGCCGGCATGCGCGGTGCGGACGGGGCACGCCTTGGCCGGCCCGCTCGGTGCGGACCGGCCGAGGGCTTTCCGTCCTCCGTTCCTCCCGGCGGCGATCCGCCGGGCAGGTGCTAGGTCCGACTGCTCTTCATCGAGGCACCGACGCATACCAGCCCGAGCAGCAGCGCCAGACCGCCGATGACGACGTTGTTGATGATGACGCCCATGTCGGGGCTGCTGCCGACGATCCACGGCGACAGGATCATCCAGATGCCCATGGCGCAGATGGCCCAGCTCAGGCCGTACATCCGGGCCGGCATCACGGTGAACCCGAGTCCCAGCACCGCGATCGCGATCCCCATGATCAGGTTGTGCTGCACGAGTGTGGGCTGGCTCGCGGTGAAGTGGAGCACCCAGGGCGAGATGGCGCAGTAGAGGCCGACGAGGAACACCGGTCCGTCCACGAGTGCCACATCGCGACCGCCGAGCATGCGGGCATAGCGTTCCCGCATTTCGGAAACATCCGGGTGACTGGTTATGTCAGCGCGGGTGTGTGAGACGTTGGACATGAGAGTCGTCTCCTTCGATCCTGCAGGCCCGACCGCGGAGGGTGAAGTGCGGTAGGCGCCTCCTCCCACCATTCTGCGCTTATATAGGCCTTATGTGCATGTTTCGGCCCCTAGGAACTGTGCGAATCCAGGCCATGGGCCAGGGCCGTCAGCTCTGCCGTTCGCAGGACCCGGCCCCCGTACCCCGGCAGCGGGACATGCAGCGGCTCCGTCCAGCGCGACGGGATCGCATCCCTCCCGTGCACCGCCCCGGCCAGGCCGCCGGTGACGGCCGCGACCGTGTCGGTGTCCCCGCCCACGTCGATGGCGGCCGCCAGCGCGGCCTCGAAGGTACGTGTCGTACGCAGCGCCCAGACAGCGGTGCCCAGACACGGCCACACCGCCCCGTTGAACTCCGTCGCCAGGCCGGGGTGCCAGTCGGGCGCGAGGACCGTCGCCCAGCGTTCGCGCTGGTCGTCGTGTACGGCGGCGAGGGCGCCCGGGAGGGCGGTGAGCGGGTCGTCGCCGTTCAGTGCCACCCGGATCAGGTCATGGAGGACGGCGGTGCCCTCCCAGGCGGCCCGGTCGCCGTGCGTCAGTGCCGCGATCCGGCGGGCGGCGTCCATTGTCGCCGCCCGCGCCGCCGGCTCCGGGCCGTCGGCTCGGGCGAAGTACACGGCAGAGGTCGCCGCCCGCATGAGCGAACCGTTGCCCGCCGCACGCCCGTCGACCTGGAAGTGGAGTGCGGCGGCCAGGTCCCAGGGATCGCCGCTCGTCAGGACGTACTCGGTCTGCAGGCCGATGTCCTTCGGCTCACCCGCCGCCCACCGCCGGAACCTGCCGAACATGTCGGCGAGGTCGAGCCCGTCCCGCGCCAGCAGGGACTCACCGACCAGGACAGCCATCTGGGTGTCGTCCGTCGCCTCGCCCGGATCCCAGCCGCCGCCCCCGCACATCGCGCCGACGCCCTCCGGGAACCGGGTCGTGTACACGCCGGCGGGACCGAACTCGAACGGCGCCCCGAGCGCGTCCCCGACCGCCGATCCGACGACGGCGCCCACCACCCGGTCCTGCCTGCTCCCCTGGTCCATGGGGTCAGCGTAGGGAGACCGAGCTGCTCCGGTACACCCGATATGCCGCGCCCACCAGGACCGTCGCGGTCAGGAACAGGACCGTGAACCACTGGAAGTACCAGTGCCCGCCCGCAGGGTCGTACACCGCGGCCCGCGGCCAGGCCAGATTGACGGTCATCACCAGCCCGTACAGCAGCGCGAGCGCGTTGACGGCAATGCCCCAGCGGCCCAGCGAGAACAGCGGCCGGCCCGTCTCGTCCACGGCGTCCGTCCGCGCGGCGAACGTACCGCGCAGCCGGCGGACCAGCAGCGGACCCGTCACCATCGAGTACGCGAGGTACAGCATCACTATGCAGGTGGTGCCGATCGCCAGGAACGCCTCGGGCGAGGCGAAGTTGAGCAGCAGCAGGACCGCCGAGAGCACGCCCACGACGACGGCAGGGGCTGTCGGCATACCGGTACGCGCGTTGACCTTCGACAGCAGACCGGAGCACGGCAGCCGGCCGTCGCGGGCCATCGAGAACAGCATCCGGCAGGCCGCCGTCTGCACGGCGAGGGTCGCCACGGCGATGGCGATCACCACGTCCACCAGGAGCACCCGGCCGACTCCGTCGCCGAGACTGCTGGTCAGCACGTAACTCATGCCGTCGACCGCGAGATGACCGTCGGTCAGGCTGGGCGCCGCCAGCAGCCCGCCCAGCACCAGCAGCCCGCCGAGCAGACCGGCCGCGCCCAGGGCGGAGAGGATGGTGCGCGGTGCGGTACGGCGCGGGTCGCGGGTCTCCTCGCTCATCTCGCCCGCGCTGTCGAAGCCGATCATGACGTACGCGGCCGTGAACGAACCCACCAGCAGCGCGCCGAACGCGCCCGTCCCGGCGCCTCCGGTATGGAAGGTGACGGACGGGGTGCGTTCCGAGTGGGTGAGGAGCAGCACCACGATCAGCACGGCGCCGATGATCTCGGCGGTGACACCGACCCGGTTGATGAGGGACATCACGCGGTTGTCGACGATGTTCACCAGCGTGGTGAGGACCAGCAGGATGGTGCCGAGCAGCGCCGCGTTCATGGCACCCGTCGGGGACAGCGGTGCGGGGTCGCCGCCGATCAGCTGGAACCCCGACCAGATGGGCGGCATCACCATCTGCAGGGCCAGCGCGGCCGCGGCGACCACCACGATCTGGCCGATGACCATGATCCAGCCCGCGAACCAGCCGAAGGCCGGGTTGGACAGCCGCGACGACCACTGATAGATCGCGCCGGATATCGGGTAGCGGGCGGCGAGTTCGGCGAAGCAGGCGGCGACCAGCAGCTGGCCGATCAGCACCGCGGGCCACGCCCAGAAGAAGACCGGGCCGCCGAAGGAGTAGCCGACGGCGAAGAACTGGAACACCGTCGTCAGCACCGAGATGAACGAGAAGCCCGCGGCGAACGAGGCGTAGCGGCCGAGGCTGCGGTGGAGCTCCTGGCGGTAGCCGAACTCCTGGAGGGGAGAGCCGGATTCGGCGGGTACGGGTGGATCGGGGAGTACGTCGGTGGGGGCGGTGACGGACATGGCAGCACCTGCTCTCAGGGACGGGGAGGGGAAGGGAGGGTGTTCAGGAACGAGGGGCGTGGCGTGCTTCCTGGCCGAACGACGAGAGGGGCAGGGCGCCCGTGGGCAGCGTCGTCGCGCCGTCGGCCAGTCGTCGCCCGAGGTAGCCGAAGGTCTGGACGGTCTGCGCGTAGAGGTGCTCGCCGGCGACGACACCGGGGCGCGCGGGCCTGCCGGGACCGGTGAAGGCGGGCAGCGGGGCGATGGGGGTGTCGTAGTCGACTGTGCAGAACAGCGGGAAGGAGTAGCGCTCCTCGGTGACCTTGCGAACCCGGTGGGAGGTGGCGGCGAACTCGCCGTTGGTCCAGAGCTCCAGCAGGTCACCGGTGTTGACGACGAAGCAGTCGTCCAGGGGCGGTGCGTCGATCCACTCGCCGGCGCCGTTCATCACCTCCAGGCCGGGGGCGGTGGGGCGCAGCAGGGTGAAGCATTCGTAGTCGGTGTGGGCGCCGATGCCGGGGCGGTCCTCCGCCGTCGGGTCGTACGGGTAGTGGATCAGCCGGAGCTGGCTGGTGGGCCGGGTGAGATACGGGGCGAACGCGTCCCGGGGCAGACCGAGCGCCTCGGCGAAACCGCCGAACAGGGTGTGGCCCAGGGCGAGGACGGCGTCGTACCAGGCGGTGACCGGCTCACGGAACCCGGACAGTGCCGGCCACTGGTTGGGGCCGAGCAACGGACCGGTGGCGTCGGGGAGTTCGAGGGAGAGGTCGAAGGCCTCCTTGCGGTCGGCGGTGGCGCCAGCGAAGACTTCCTCGCCCTCGGGGACGTAACCGCGATGGTTGGACGACTTCCCGATCCAGCAGGCCATCTTCTCCTCGACGGGCCGGGCGAAGAACGCCTTCGCGGCGTCGAGCAGCCGGTCGAAGAGCGCGGGGTCGATGCCGTGCCCCGAGAGGTAGAGGAAGCCGGTGTCACGGGCGGCGCGTCCCAACTCGGCCACGGCGTGGGCGCGTTCTTCGGGGCGGCCGGTGCGCAGGGCCGTGATGTCCACGACCGGGAGCTCGGTGAAGGAGGTCGGGGACATCAGCGGAGGCCTTCCGGTGCGGGCGCGGACGCGGCGAGGGCAGTGGTTCCGGTGGAGTGGAGCGCGGCGAGGAGTCCCTCGGCGGCGGTGATCTCGAAGGCCCGGGTGTACGGGGTGCCGTCGGGCCGTGCGTCGCTCACCAGCAGTCCCGCGCAGCCGTCGAGCGCCGGGTCCGGTGCGGCGCCCACACGGTGGGGCAGCGTCGAACGCTCGACGGTCCACCGGCCGTGCTCGATCCGCCCGAGGGAGAGCTCGAAGTCGAGCAGGGCACGGGCCCGGCCGATGTCGGCGGCCCCGCGTACCAGTTCGGTCAGCGAGGCGTCGGCGGGCAGCGGTTCGGCGCGGTCGCGCACCTGGGCGAACCGGTCGCCGGCCCGGACCAGCAGGCCCGTGCAGCCGGTCTCCGGATCGAACAGCTCGACGGCGGCGGACGGCCCGGCGGTGCGCACCGGGCGCCAGTGTTCGAGGTACGCGACGTGCACGCCCGTCTCGACGAGCACGGCGCCCTCGCGGCGCAGCCGCCCGGCGTCCGGGAGTCCGACGGGGCCGAAGTCGAGGGTGCGGGCCCAGTGGAACACGTCGGAGCGCTGCCGCAGCCGCCCCGCGAAGGCCTCCTGGCGGGTGAGTGCGAGAAGCTCCTCGAAGCGGAGCCGGGACAGGGAGGCGACGCCGGGGTGGCGGGGGTGGTTCGCGGGCTGTCGCAGATCCGCGTACCGGGCAGGACCCTGCACCCAGGTCACTGCAGTGGTGGTGTCCCGGCGCCCGTCCGCGTCGACGAGCAGCGAACGGTGCCAGACACCGGTCAGTTCGGGGACGGACGGCGGGAGGGGGTGCGGCTTCGCGGACATGGCGGCCCCTTGCGGCGCAGCGGCCGGAGCCGCATTCCTGTCGGATGACAGAAATTAGGGAGAGCCTGTTTCCGCTGAATGACACGGCCGTGTCCGTGCGGCGCCGAAGTGCTCACTGCGGTCGGGCACGGCAGAGACCGGCCGGGGCGGTGACGCAGCCCCGGCCGGTCGGTGGTGACCCTGTGACGCTACTGCGGGGGCATCAGGACGGTGTCGACGATGTACACCGTGGCGTTGGCGGTCGGGACATTGCCGCAGACGACCTTCGAGGTGTCGTTCACCGTGTAGGCCATGTCCGAGCCGGAGGTCGTCAGCTCGCTCTTGGCCAGCGTGGCGAATGAGCCCTTGTCCAGCTGTTGCGGCGCCAGCTTCTGACCCACCACGTGATACGTCAGGACCTTGGTGAGCTGCTCCTTGTCCGCCAGCAGCTTGTCCAGGTCGGCCTGCGGGATCTTGGCGAACGCGTCATTGGTCGGGGCGAACACGGTGACGTTCTGCGCGTTGTTCAGGGTGTCGACCAGACCGGCCTTCTTCACCGCGGTGACCAGGGTCGAGAGCGCCGGGTTGTGCGAGGCTGCCGTGGCGACCGGGTCCTTCGCCATGCCCGCGAAGCTGCCCGCACCGTCCTTCGGCACGGACGAACAGGCCGGTCCGAACGGCTCGTTCATATCCATCGACTCGCTCGCAGCGGCCGACGGCGATGTCTTGGCCGCGCTTGCGGTGGAGCCGGACGAGGCGTCCTTGGAGTCGCTGGAGCAGGCTGTCAGGGCCAGCGGCAGAAGCGCGGCGGCGGAGACGGCAACGGCGGCACGGCGAAGGTGCAGAGGGGTCATGTGATTCTCCTGAAGCGAGATGCGCGAGGCGCGCGAGACGGTTGAGAGCGAAGGAGTGAATGAAGGTGCGTGTGGGGGGTGTTCGGGTCAGGACACGTCGACCACCACCGAGTGCCAGCCGGTCGCACCGTCCGGGACGGTGCCGACGCGTTCGCCTGTCTGGGTGGCCCCGGTCCCGTCGGTCGCACGGACCTCCAGCGTGTGGTGGCCGGAGGTGGCCGGCCACTCCCACACCCACTGGCGCCAGGTGTCCCGGTTGTCCTGGGCCGCGAGCCGGGCCGGATGCCACGCGCCGCCGTCGACTCGGACCTCCACCCGGGAGATCCCCCGGTGCTGGGCCCAGGCCACCCCGGCGACGGGCACGATGCCGGGCTTCGGCGAGGCGAACGGACGCGGTGTGTCGATCCGGGACTCCGTCTTGACCGGCGCCTGCCGGGACCAGCTGCGCCTGACCCAGTAGGCGTCGTACGAGGCGAACGTCGTCAGCTCGATGTCTTTGATCCACTTGCAGGCCGAGACGTACCCGTACAGTCCCGGCACCACCATGCGGACCGGGAAGCCGTGCGCGAACGGCAGGGGTTCGCCGTTCATGCCGAGGGCGAGGATCGCGTCGCGCCCGTCCATGACCGTCTCGACCGGCGTGCCGATCGTCATGCCGTCGACGGAACGCGCCACGATCTGGTCGGCGGGACCGCCCCGCGAAGGCGGTTTCACCCCGGCTTCACGCAGCAGATCGGCCAGCCGCACACCGATCCACCGGGCATTGCCCACGTACGGGCCGCCGACCTCGTTGGAGACGCACGCCAGGGTGATGTCGCGCTCGATGATCTCCCGCCCCAGCAGGTCCTGGAAGCTGACCGTGAGAGGGCGGGCGACTCCCTTGCCGTGGATCCGCAGCCGCCACGAACCGGCGTCGACGCGCGGCACGACCAGGGCGGTGTCCACCCGGTAGAAGCTCTTGTTCGGAGTGATGAACGAGCTCAGCCCGCGAATCCGCAGATCCGCCCCGGGCGGCACGGCGGGCGCCGGGGACTCGGGTACCGGGAGGACGAGGTCATGCCGTGAGGCGGCGGCGCCGGCCTGGACGGAGGACGTCAGCCGCCGCCCCAGGAACCCCGCACCGGCCGAGGCCGCCGCCGCAGCGGTCGCCGCGATCACGAAACCGCGCCGGTCGAAGGAGCCGTCCCCCTGCCCGTCCCTCGCTCCAGCCGCGGGAGAGGGACGGGGCACCGGGCCGAGCCGTCCGACCAGGAGATACAGCACTCCCGCGGCCACCACGGCACCCACCACCGAGGGCAGGGCATCGGCAGGGCTGCCTTCCGGCCGCCCCACCGCCGCCACCGCCCCGACCACACCGAAGACCAGAACGGCCGCCGAGCCGAGCAACCGGTGCCGCGACGCCAGGATCCCGACGGCCACGGCGAATACCGCCAGCAGCGCCAGGATGCCCAGTTGGAGCACCAGTTTGTCGGCGGTGCCGAAGTGCCGTACGGCGAAGTCCTTCACGGCCGGGGGAGTGCGGTCGATGACCGCCCCGCCCACCGCCGCGACCGGACCCGCCTCCGGACGTACGACAGCCGAGGCCAGTTCGGCCACGGCCAGGGCGCAGAACCCGGCGATCAGACCGCTGAGCCCGGCGAAACCGGCGCGTGTCCAGCGGGACCGCCGGGACCCGGTGGCCCCGTGCTCCTGCACATCGTTCTGTTCTTCGCTCACATCTGGGGTTCGTCACCGGACGGCCCGCGGATTGGTCCGTCACCCGATCGAAGGAGAAGCGGTCCTCGACCAATCCCTCACGGCGCCGGCCACGAATCACCTTCGAGGGGCCCTGCGAGAGGGCCCGTTCGGCGCACACCGGGCTCCGCCCGGCAGGGGTCGGCACCGAGGACCGGAGGAACCGGCATGGCACGGAAGCGGCGGCGGACAGCCGTGGTGGGCGGCGGGGTGGCGGGACTGACCGCCGCGCATGTGCTCGGCCGGGCGCACGAAGTGACGCTGTACGAGTCCGACGAACGGATCGGAGGTCATGCACACACCCATGACCTCGCCGCTTCCGACGGACAAATGCACCGCGTCGACTCGGGATTCATCGTGCACAACAGGCGTACGTACCCGTACCTTCTGCGGCTCTTCGCCGAACTCGGCGTGGCCACGCAGGAGTCCGAGATGAGCATGTCCATACGGTGCGAGGGCTGCGGTATCGAGTACGCAGGCGGCCGCGGGCCCGCCGGGCTACTGGCCCGGCCGCGCACCGCACTGCGCGCCCCCTACCTCCGGATGCTGGCCGAAGTGCCACGCTTCCACCGCGCGGCACGGTCGCTCCTCGACACCGGGGACGAGGGCGAGGGCTGCGGGCCCACCCTCGGGGAGTTCGCCGCGCGCGGCCGCTTCTCCCCGTACTTCACCGCCCATTTTCTGACTCCGCTGGTCTCCGCGGTCTGGTCCTGCGACCCGGTGACGGCGATGCGGTACCCGGCCCGCTACCTGTTCCGGTTCCTCGACCACCACGGGATGCTCGCCATCGGCGGCTCCCCGGTCTGGCGGACCGTGACCGGCGGGTCGCGGGAGTACGTCGACCGAGCCGTCAAACAGCTCGCCGCCGTACGGACCTCCACCCCGGTGCGGGCGGTGCGACGCCACCCGGACGGTGTCGACATCGTCACCGAGGACGGCGCCACGGAGGTGTACGACGCCGTGGTCGTCGCCACCCACCCCGACCAGGCGCTGCGCCTGCTCGCCGACCCCAGCGACGAGGAACGGCGCACCCTCGGCGCGTTCCGTTACTCCCGCAACCCCACGCTGCTGCACACCGATGTCTCCCTGCTCCCGCGCAGCCGTGGCGCCCGCGCCTCCTGGAACTATCTGATGCCGTCCTGCGAGGCGACCGCCGACCGGGTCACCGTCAGCTACGACATGAACCGGCTCCAGCGGCTCCGGGCCCAGGACACCTATGTCGTCACGCTGAACGGGGCCGACCGCGTCGACGAGCATCGGGTCCTCGCCCGCATGGTTTACGAACACCCCGTCTACACACCGGAGTCGGTCACCGCCCAGGCCAGGCTGCCTGCCCTGTCCGGACCGGTCATCGCTTACGCGGGGGCGTACCACGGCTGGGGATTCCACGAGGACGGCTGCCGTTCCGGCGCGCAGGCGGCCGCGGCCCTGGGGGTGACGTGGTGAAGGGGCGCGATGTCCCTCTCCCGGCGAACGCCCTGTATCCCTGCACCATCACGCACGTCCGGACCTCCCCCCGGCGGTATGCGCTCCGCCACCGCACCTACCTGTGGCTGATCGACCCCGACGACCCGCCGCGCGTGCCATCCGCCCTTCGCCCGCTGGCCCGCTTCGATCCGCGCGACCACTTCGGCGGTACGGCCCCGACGATCCGGGCCGGTCTCGAACGCTTCCTCACCGCCCGGGGCGTCGACCTCGCCGACGGCACCGTACGGATGCTCACCCAGGCGCGGGTCTTCGGCCATGTGTTCAACCCGCTGACCGTCTACTGGTGCCACCGGAGCGACGGCAGCCCGCTCTGCACGGTCGCCGAAGTGCACAACACCTACGGGGAACGGCACTGCTATCTGCTTCGCCCGGACGGCGCCGGTCACGCGCGGACCGGCAAGGAGTTCTATGTGTCGCCGTTCTTCCCCGTCGACGGCGGCTACCGGATGCGGCTGCCCGAACCGGGCCCCCGGCTCGATCTGACGGTCCATCTGGAACACGGCAGCGCACGCCCGTTCACCGCGACCGTACGCGGCACGCGACGCGCCGCCGGCCCGGGGGCCCTGCTCCGGGCGGCCGTCCGCCACCCGTGGCCCACCCTCGTCGTCTCCGCGGCGATCCGGTTCCACGGCATCCGGCTGTATCTGCGCGCAGTGCCCGTACAGCCCCGTCCTCACCACCGCACACAGGAAGGCATGCAGTGATGGTGTCCACTTCCCCGTCCCCTCTGCACCGGTCGTCGGCCATCGATCCGGAACGCTGGCCCGACGTCGTCACCCTGCCCCCGGCCGCCCGCCTGCGCACCGCCGTCGCCGAACGGGTCGTCCGGCACGCGCTGGCCCGGCTGCCGCTGCGCGCCCGGATCAACGGCGGCGCGGACGTAGGACTCGGCGGACCGACGATCGAGATCCATGACCCCGCCGCGTTCTTCGGCCGCATCGGCGCGAGCGGACTCATCGGCTTCGGCGAGTCCTACATGGCGGGCGAATGGGACGCACCCGACCTGGTCGGTGTGCTGTCCGTCCTGGCCGGCCACGCCGCCACGCTCGTACCCGAACCGCTGCAACGGCTGCGCGGGATATGGGCGCCGCGCCGGCCCGGCGGACAGCTCGGCACCCCGGAGGCCGCCCGGTCCAACATCAGCCACCACTACGACCTGTCCAACGAGCTCTTCGCTCTCTTTCTCGACGAGACCCTGACCTACTCCTCGGCCGTCTTCCGCGGCTTTCCCGCAGACCCCGCCCAGTTGCCCGCCGCCCAGCACCGCAAGATCGACCGGCTGCTCGATCTCGCTGCCGTCGGAACCGGCACCGAGCTCCTCGAAATCGGCACCGGCTGGGGTGAGCTGGCCGTCCGCGCCGCCGCGCGCGGCGCCCGCGTCGTCACCGTGACGCTCTCCCGGGAGCAGCAGGAACTGGCCCGCGCCCGGATCCGCGACGCCGGGTTCGAGGACCGCGTCGATGTCCGGCTCTGCGACTACCGGCAGATCACCGGCGTGTACGACGCGGTGGTCAGCGTCGAGATGGTCGAGGCGGTCGGCGAGACGTTCTGGCCGGTGTACTTCCGGACCCTGGAGGAGCGGCTGGCCCCGGGCGGCCGGATCGCGCTTCAGGCCATCACCATGCCGGACGACCGGATGCGCGCCACCCGGAACACCTTCACCTGGATCCAGAAGTACATCTTCCCCGGTGGACTGCTGCCCTCCACCCAGTCGATCGAGCGGACCACCGCCGAGCACACCGGGCTCCGCATCGAGCACCGGTTTCCTTTCGGGATGCACTACGCCGAGACGCTGCGGCTGTGGCGCGAACGGTTCGAGGCGCGTACCGCCGAGATCGACTCCCTCGGCTTCGACGCCGTCTTCCGCCGCATGTGGACCTTCTACCTCGCCTACTCCGAGGCGGGCTTCCGCTCCGGCTATCTCGATGTGCAGCAGATCGTGCTCACCCGGCCCCGGGAGGAGGCGGCGCGATGATGTGGCAGGCGTTCGGCGAAGGGCTCGGCGCCACCGCGGTCGCCGCCCTTGCCGTCATGCTCGCCACGTTCGCCGTCGCCCTGCGCAAAGGTGTGCACCGCGTGGTCGACGTGGCCTGGGGTGTCGCCTTCGCCGCCGTCGCCCTCGTCCCGTACATCCTGTCGGCGGGCGACGGGAACGGCGGCCGTCGGCTGCTGGTGACCGTGCTGACCGTTGTGTGGGGGCTGCGGCTGGCCGGGCACATCGCCCGGCGCGGCCGCGGACACGGGGAGGACCCGCGGTACGCGGCGATGCTTGCCAGGGCGCGGGGCAACCGTGAGCTGTACGCCCTGTGGAAGGTCTATCTGCTGCAGGGTGCACTGGTCTGGCTGATCTCGCTGCCTGTGCAGGCCGCGCAGTACCTGACCGGGCCGGTGGACGGCTGGGCCCGGGCGGGTACGGCCCTGTGGGCGGTGGGCTTCGGCTTCGAAGCGGTCGGCGACCGGCAACTGGCCCGTTTCAAGGCCGATCCTGCCCACCGGGGACGGATCATGGACCGCGGGCTCTGGTCGTGGACCCGGCACCCCAACTACTTCGGTGACTTCTGCGTCTGGTGGGGACTGTTCCTGATCGTCTGCGCGGAGCCGGCCGCGGCGGCGGTCACACTCGTCTCGCCCTTGGTGATGAGTTTCCTGCTGATCCGGGGCAGTGGGAAAGCGCTGCTGGAACGGCATATGGCGGGGCGACCGGGCTATGCCGAGTACACCGCCCGGACCAGCGGGTTCTTCCCACGACCGCCGAGGAAGCGCTGAGCAGCCGGCAGCCAGTGGTCAGCCGAGGCCGCGCGCCCGCTCGAAGCGGGAGCGGGCCTCGGCCAGGTCCACCACCGGATCCGGATATCCGAGCCGCGCCCGGTCCGGACCGGTGAGCTTCCACGGCTCGTGGACCGCAGCGTCCTCCAGGCCTGCCAGCTCCGGCACCCAGCGCCGTACGTACGTGCCCCGCGGATCGAACCGCTTGCCCTGGACCACCGGATTGAGCACCCGGTTGGGTCGGGTGTCCGTACCGGTGCCCGCCACCCACTGCCAGTTGAGCTGATTGTTCGCCAGATCCCCGTCGACCAGGAGATCCAGGAAGTGACGGGCGCCGACGCGCCAGTCCACGTACAGCGTCTTCGTGAGAAAGCTCGCGACCAGCATCCGGCCCCGATTGTGCATCCAGCCCTCGTGCGCCAGCTGTCGCATCGCCGCGTCGACCAGCGGATAGCCGGTGAGTCCGGCACGCCACGCCTCGATCTCGTCGGGATCGGACCGCCACCGGTCGCCCCGCGGACGGTAGTCGGCCCATGCCGCGTCCTGCCGGGCGGCGAGGACCTGGTGGTGGAAGTCCCGCCAGGCCAGCTGCCGTACGAACGCGTCGGCGCCCGGTCCGCCCTTCTCCCGGGCCCGGTTCACCAGTTCGGCCGCGGAGAGGCAGCCGAAGTGCAGATACGGCGACAGCCGGGACGTCGCGTCCCCGCCGAGGTCGTCGTGGCCGGTCCCGTAGTCGGCCATCGGGCCGCGCAGCCAGGAGGCCAGCAGTCTGCGCCCTGCTGTCTCGCCGCCCTCGGCGAGACCCGGTGAGACGCCCGTGACCTCCGCTCGCGCCGGCAGCGGTGCGGACGTCGCGGTGTCCGGCACCCGTACCGTCCGGGGACCGGTCAGTGTGCCCCGTA
Source organism: Streptomyces sp. NBC_00353 (assembly GCF_036108815.1). NCBI lineage: Bacteria > Bacillati > Actinomycetota > Actinomycetes > Kitasatosporales > Streptomycetaceae > Streptomyces > Streptomyces sp. NBC_00353. The sequence goes on from NZ_CP107985.1 coordinate 7,897,051, forward strand.
CCCCGGCAGCCTCCCAGCGGCGGAAGTACGGGGTGAACACCGCGAAATGGTCACGTCCCGCGGGGACGACCCGGCCCGGGGCGAGCGCGGTGACCACCGCGTCATGGACGTGCAGGGTGCAGCCGAGAGCCCCGAGGGCCGTACGCAGACGGTCCTCGCGTCTCCGCGCGTACCCGCTCACCCCGGCGGCGATGTGCAGACTCCGCGCACCCGTCTCCGCGACCACGGCGCATGCCGCGGGGACCACGTCGCCGCGGCGGACGACGAGCCGGCCGCCGCGGCGGCGCAGCTCCGCGTCGAGACCGACGAGGCAGTCGGCGAGGAACGCCCGCCGGTTCGGCGCGTCGAAGCCGGCCCGGCGGATGCCGTCGTCCTCGACGAAGAGGGGGACGACGGCGTCCGCCCCGCGCACCGCCGCGGACAGGACGGGGTTGTCGTGCAGCCGCAGATCGGAGGTGAACAGCGCCACCGAGACGGTCATGGCAGGGAGCCCCTCATGCGGTCGGGAAGGTCAGCAGCGCCAGCGGCGCGGACGTCGGCTGCGCGGAGCCGCCGGCCGGCTCGACGGTGACCCCTATCCCCGACGCCCCGTCGACCGGACCGTCCAGCAGCACGGTGTTGCTCGTCGCCGCCCGGTTCATCAGCCCCGCGGACCGCATGGTCCCGCCGTCGTCGAACCACAACTGGTACACCTTGCCGCTGGGGGGCGGCGCCATCCCCGAGGTCACGAACACGGCCCGGTTCTCGCTCTGCGAAACCACGACCGTGCCCTTCGCCCCGCCCTTCAGCGTGCCGGACCTCGTCCTCGCGTCCGGGGCCGCGAGGACCTGCGCCACCTGCTCGTTCTGCTGCTGTGCCCGGTGCGCCTCCTGCTGTGCGTCCTGGGCGACCCGGTTCTGCCACACCGCGATCCCGCCGAACCCGGCAGCGGCGGCCACCGCCGCGGCGAGTGCGAACTTCGGCCAGCGGCGGGCCCGTTGGGCGGAGGGGGCCGAGCGGGAGCGCCGGCCGTGCGACGGGGATTCCTGCCGCACCGTCGTGATCTCCCGCAGTACCCGGTCGCGCAGCTCGCGCGATGGGGCCGCGGACACCGCGAGCCCGAGCCGGGTGGCGGTCTCGGACAGCTCCCGCACCTCCACGGCGCAGGCCTCGCAGTCGCCGAGATGGCGTTCGAACTCCGCGCGCTCCGCGTCCGGCAGCGCGTGCAGGGCGTACGCCCCGGTCAGCGTGTGCAGTTCGGCCCCGCTCCTGCGATCCACCTTGTTCATGCGCTCACCCCGAGGCAGTCGCGCAGCCGGATCAGCCCGTCACGCAGTCGTGTCTTGATCGTCCCGAGCGGCGCGGCGAGGAGGTCCGCCACTTCGCGGTAGGTCAGACCGCGGTAGTAGGCCAGTGTGACGGACTGACGTTGCAGCTCGGTCAGGGTCCGCAGGCAGCGGCGTACCTGCTCCCGCTCCAGTCGGCTCTCGACCTGCTCGGTGACCTCGTCGAACTCCGGCGTACGGTCCAGCAGTGCCGCCCGGTGCTCCCGGGCCGTCGTCGCCTCGACGGAGCGCACCCGGTCCACCGCCCGGTGATGGGCCAGTGTCAGCACCCAGTTCATGGCGCTGCCGCGGGAGGCCTGGAAGCGCGGGGCGGTCCGCCACACCTCGACCAGCACTTCCTGCGCCACCTCCTCCGACTGCGCGGGGTCGCGCAGCACACTCCGTACAAGACCGAGGACCGGGCCGCAGACCGCGTCGTACACCCTGGCGAACGCATCCTGGTCGCCTCGGGCCACCATCTCCAGGAGCTCCTGGAGATCGGGCCCCGCCGATGGTGCTCCGCTGATCTGCACGGCTACTTTCACGCGGGCTTCCTCCCAGGTTGCGCATCGGTTCCGTGAGGTGATTCGGAGCCGACGGCAGCGCGGATTGGTCAGTGCGCGGAATCTTTCCACGCCGCCCCCAATTCGCGATACATCGTGGTTGACGTGTCGGGGCACTCGCGATATGTTCGCCCACGAGTATTCGATGGCGGAGTGAAGGGCGGTGGGGTCGGTGGCCAAGCGGCGCAAGCTCAGCAATCCACTGGCGCTGACGGTGATGGTGCTGCTCGCGGAGCGGTCCATGCATCCGTACGAGATCGCCCAGACGCTTCGTCGGCGCGGCAAGGAACACAGCGTCAAGATCAATTTCGGCTCGCTGTACACCGTCGTCCAGAACCTGGAGAAGCACGGTTACGTCGAGGTGGCCGGTGTTCAGCGTCAGGGCAACCGCCCCGAGCGCACGCTCTACGGCCTCACCGAGGCGGGGCGCGTCGAAATGGTCGACTGGCTCTCCGATCTGCTGGCTGCGCCGGCCGCCGAGTACCCGGTCTTCGAGACCGCGCTCTCGCTGCTGCCGGTGCTGCCGCCGGAGGACGTGGCGGAGCTGCTGGAGACCCGGGAGGCCGCACTGGAGCTCCAGTCCGCGGCGCTCCGGGGTGTCCTCGGCCGGCTGACGGAGAAACTGCCCCGGGTGTTCGTCGTGGAGACCGAGTACCAGCTCCACATGATCGACGCACAGCTGGAGTGGATCAAGAAATTCCGTACGGAGCTCGCCGACGCCACCATCAGCGGTATCGAGGAGTGGAAGTCCTTCCACGAGACCGGTGAAGTGCCGCAGGACTGGCAGGACCTGGACGAACAGGAGATCGTCCTCGACCCGGAGCGGAAGACGTAGCGCCGACGAGAACCGCAGAAGCAGCAGGAGCACTACCGGAGAAGAAGTACCGGAGACGAAGAAAGACCCTGGCAGGGGCTGTTGGAGCAGCGCCCGCCAGGGTCTCGAACCCCGGACCGGCCACGCCGTGAGGGCGAGCCAGGCGATCGAGGTGCGGCACACCCAGGATAGCCCGGCTCCTTTCACGCGGATCGGCTCGGCATGCCCGAACACCCCGCTGACCACAGGAGAGCTCCGTCATGAGCACCCGTGCGCCCGCAGTAGAGGCGCGACAACTGATCAAGACCTATCCCGGCGATGTCACCGCGCTGAACGGCATGGACCTCACCGTCGGCGCCGGCACGGTCTTCGGACTCCTCGGCCCCAACGGCGCCGGGAAGTCCACCACCGTGAAGATCCTCACCACCCTTGCCCGCCCGGACTCCGGAGCCGCGACAGTCGCCGGACACGACGTCCTGCGCCACCCCGACCGGGTCCGGCGCGCGATAGGTGTCGTCGCTCAGAAGTCGGGCGCCGACCCCGTCGCCACCGGCCGGGAGAACCTGGTGCTGCAGGGCAGGCTCTACGGGATGCGGGGCGCCGCGATCCAGCGCCGCGCCGATGAGCTCCTGGACCGCTTCGATCTCGCCGACGCCGCCAAGCGCCAGGTCAAGGGGTACTCCGGCGGCATGCAGCGCCGCCTCGACGTGGCGCTCGGCCTGGTCCACCGGCCCGAGGTGCTCTTCCTCGACGAGCCCACCACCGGACTCGACCCCGAGGCCCGGACGGCCATGTGGGACGAGATCTCCCGGCTGGCCGGCGACGAGGGCCTCACGATCGTGCTCACCACGCACTACCTGGAGGAGGCCGACCGGCTCGCCGAACGCATCGCGATCGTCGACCGCGGCCGGATCGTCGTCGAGGGCACCCCCGACGAGCTCAAGGGCGAACTCCGGGGCGACGCCGTCCACATGGAGCTGCGGGCCGACGGCGACCGTACGGCGATCACCGCCGCCCTCGCCGGAGTGCCCGGGGTGTACGAGGTGCTGGCCGACGGCCGTCGGGTGAGCGTCCGCGCCGAGGACGGCGCCGCCGCCGTCCCCGTACTGCTCACCGCACTGGAGCAGGCCGGTGCGTCGGTCGCCGCCGCCACCGTCGCCCGCCCCTCCCTCGACGACGTCTATCTGCGCTACGCCGGACGCCGCTTCTCCGAGGCCGAGGCCGCAGATGACGGGCAGGCCCCCGCTCCCATCGCCGCAGGAGGCGCCCGATGAGCAGCCAGACCCTCGCCCAGACCTGGTACATGACCCAGCGGCAGCTGATGGCGATCATCAGACAGCCGGTCTTCCTGGCGATCTCCCTGATCCAGCCGGTGATCTGGCTGTTCCTGTTCGGCAACCTCTTCAAGAAGGTCGTCGAGCTCGGCGGCTTCGGGACCACGTCCTATCTGGACTACCTGATCCCGGGCATCGTGGTGATGAGCGCCCTCGGATCGAGCATGTGGGCCGGGATGGGCACCCTGGAGGAGATCGAGCGGGGCACGCTCAACCGTTTCCTGACCACCCCGGTCAGCCGGAACGCGCTGATGAACGCCAACGTCGTGCAGAACGGCATCAGCACCGCCGTGCAGTCGGTGATCATCGTGCTGCTCGGCTGGGCCGCCGGTGCCACCTACCCCGGCGGGGCGGGCGGACTGCTGATCCTCCTCGTCGCGTCGATCCTGCTCGGTACGGTGTTCGGCGCGCTCTCCAACGCCTTGGGGATGCTGGTCCGCCAGCGTGAGTCGATCATCGGCATCAACACGTTTCTCCTGCTGCCGCTGACCTTCCTCTCGTCCTCGTTCATGGCGCCGAGTCAGATGCCGTCGTGGATGCGGCAGATCGCGGACTTCAACCCGGTCAACTGGGCGATGGTGGCGGGCCGTTCGGCTCTGACCGCAGATCCCGACTGGGGCCTGGTACTCAGCCGCGGGGGAGCGCTGCTGGTGCTCGCGGTGGCGGCGGTCTGGCTGTCGACCCGCACCTTCCGCTCGTACCAGAAGTCCGTCTGACGGTCAGGGGTGCGGCGGGGGTGACGACAGCGCCGTGTCACACGCACACCCCGGTCACCGTCCGGGAGTCGTGACAGGCACACGCCCCGGTCGCCGTCCGTCCTGGACGGCGACCGGGGCGTACGTACCCACAAGAGGGACCCGGGTGCGGTGGCCTACGCCGCGCGCTCCTGTTCGCGCTCCACCTGCTCGTTCCACTCCCGCTTCACCGAGCGCCAGGCGTCGTCGTTCTGGCCGAGGCGCCAGTAGCCGGAGATCGACAGCTGCGACAGCGGGATCTTCCGGTCGAGACGCAGGTACCGGCGGATCTCCTTCACGAACCCCGCCTCGCCGTGCACGAACGCCTGGACCTGGCCCGCGGGGAAGTCCAGCGACTTCACCGCCGCGGTGACAGCCTCGCCGACCGGGCGCTCGCCGCGGTGCAGCCAGGTGAGCTCCACCCCGTCGGCCGTCTCGATCTTCTGCTCCTCGGACGCGTCCGCCACCTCGATGTACGCGTGCGCCACCGCGCCCGTGGGCATCTGCTCCAGCGCGGCCGCGATCGCCGGCAGGGCGCTCTCGTCGCCGGCCAGCAGGTGCCAGTCCGCAGACGCGTCCGGCCCGTACCCGCCGCCGGGGCCCAGGAACGTCACCTGATCGCCAGGAGCCGCCCGCAGCGCCCACGGGCCGGCCAGGCCCTCGTCGCCGTGCACCACGAAGTCGATCGCCAGCTCCCGGGTGACCGGGTCCCAGGAGCGGACCGTGTAGGTGCGCGTGGTGGGCCACAGCTCGCGCGGGTACTCCTCGCGGATGCGGGCCATGTCGAACGGGTGCGCGTAGTCCGCGCCCTCGGGTGCGAAGCACAGCTTGACGTAGTGGTCGGTGAACCCGGACAGCGCAAATCCGGCCAGGCCGTCACCACCGAGTACCACGCGCACCATGTGCGGGGTGATCCGCTCGGTGCGCAGGACCTGGGCCCCCTGCGCCGTGGGTGCCTGCCGCGCCGGTCGTTCTGCCACGAGGTTCTCCCTGCTCCGAATGCTTAGGCTTGCCTAAGTTAGCACTTCATGTCCGGAGGGCCGAGAGCAGGCGCTGCAGAGCGCCGCCCAGGCCCCACTGGTCGGCCAGTGCCTCGAGGGCGGCGGGATCGCGCGGCTCGGTGGGCAGCGCGGGATCGAACTCGGGCAGCGGTACGTCACCGGCGACCCGGACCACCGTCGGTGCGACTGCCACGTAGTCCCGTGCCTCGTCGAGGCGCTTGCGCTGCGAAGGTGTCAGCCTGGACGCCGGATCGTCCACCGCGGCCATGATCCCGGCCAGGTCGCCGAAGGCGTCCAGCAGTTTCGCCGCCGTCTTCTCGCCGATGCCGGGGACCCCCGGCAGCCCGTCGCTCGGGTCGCCGCGCAGCAGCGCCAGATCGACATAGCCGGAGCCGTCCACCCCGTACTTCTCGCGCAGCCACGCCTCGTCCGTGAACTGGAGCGACCCGACACCCTTCAGCGGGTAGAGCACCCGCACCCCGCGGGCGTCGTCGACGAGCTGGTAGAGGTCCCGGTCGCCGGTGACGATGTCCACCGGGCCGGTGGACAGGCCGGTGAGCGTGCCGATCACGTCGTCCGCCTCGTACTCCGCGACACCGACCCGGGCGATGCCGAGCGCGTCGAGCACGTCCTCGATGATCGGCACCTGCGGGGCCAGCGTGTCGGGGGTCTCCTCCTCGTCGGGCAGCCCGTCGGCGGTCTCCACCGCGACGCGGTGCGCCTTGTACGTGGGGATCAGCTCGACCCGCCAGTGCGGCCGCCAGTCCGCGTCCATGCAGGCCACCAGATCGTCCGGCCGGTGGTCCTGGACGAGCCGTCCGATGAAGTCGAGCAGTCCGCGCACGGCGTTGACCGGCGTGCCGTCCGGCGCGCGCACCGAATCGGGGACCCCGAAGTAGGCGCGGTAGTAGAGGGAAGCGGTGTCGAGGAGCATCAGGCGTCGCGTCACACCCCGATCATGCCGCACCCCACTGACACCGGCCCGGAAGTGAACTGGATCACTCTTCTGTTTGGTCCGGGTAAGTGTGGGCAGGCGCGGCACCGGAGCGGATCACGTCGCAATTGCAACTTCAGCGCGTGCCGAGCGGACCGAATCCGCGCCGCTCCACGGTCTGCCGGAGGGGGTGGCAGACCGTTTTCGGTTCAACGCGTGAGGTGTATGTGTCAAGGCTGCAAGCCGAACACTTGTACAAGGTATTCGGCAGACGACCCGATCAAGCCGTGCAGAAGCTCGAGAGCGGCACGGACCGCGACGAGCTGCGCGCCGACGGAACGACCGCAGCGGTGATCGACGCCTCGTTCACCGTCGAACCGGGACAGATCTTCGTCGTGATGGGTCTGTCCGGATCCGGCAAGTCCACGTTGTTGCGGATGCTCAACGGGCTGCTGGATCCCACAGCCGGACGCGTGCTGTTCGACGGCCAGGACCTGACCGCCCTGAGCCCGCGCGAACTGCGCACCGTCCGCTCCTCCAAGATCAGCATGGTCTTCCAGCACTTCGCTCTCTTCCCGCACCGGAGCGTCCTGGAGAACGCCGGGTACGGTCTCGAAGTGCAGGGTGTGCCGCGCGCCGAGCGTGAGAAGCGCGCTGCCGAGGCGCTGGAGCTGACCGGTCTCGCCGGCTGGGAGAAGTCCTGGCCCGACGAGTTGTCCGGCGGCATGCAGCAGCGCGTCGGCCTGGCCCGCGCCCTCGCCACCGACGCCGATCTGCTGCTGATGGACGAGTCCTTCAGCGCGCTCGACCCGCTGATCCGCCGCGACATGCAGGACCAGCTGCTCGAACTCCAGAAGAGGCTCAAGAAGACCATCGTCTTCATCACCCACGACCTCAACGAGGCCATGCGGCTCGGCGACCGGATCGCTGTGATGCGGGACGGAAAGATCGTCCAGCTCGGCACGGCCGAGGACATCCTCGTCACTCCGGCCAACGACTACGTCGCCTCCTTCACCCAGGACGTCGACCGCTCCCGGGTGCTGACCGCGGGCGCCATCATGGCCGAGCCGCACACCGTGCTGGGCACCGAGGCGGACGACGGCACGGAGCTCCGCACACCCGCCGACATCCTCCGGTCGGCGCCGGCCACGGTCTCCGAGTCCACACCGATCATCGAGCTGTTCACGCCCTGCTCGCGCAGCGGAGTCGCGGTTGCCGTGACCGGTGCCGACGGCCGGCTCGTCGGGGTCGTGCCCCGGTCCCGGCTGCTCGCCGTCCTCGGCGAGCCGATGAGCCCCACCGAGGTCCCGCAGGACGCCGCCACCACCGCGAAGAAGGTGGCCGCCGATGTTTAGGATCCCGCTCGGTGAATGGGTGGACACTGCGGTCGACTGGCTGCAGACCCACCTGGCCTGGTTGTTCGACGCGATCAGCTCGATCGTCAGCGGCATGTTCGACGGCATAGCCGCCGTACTCTCCGCCCCCGCCCCGCTGCTGTTCGCGGGCATCCTCGCCGTCATCGCCTGGTGGCTGCGCGGACTGCTCCCGGGTGTGCTCGCCTTCGTGGGCTTCGCGCTCATCGACTCCGTCGAGCTGTGGGACGAAGCGATGGACACCCTCACCCTGGTGCTCGTCGCCACCATCGTCACGCTTCTGCTGGCCGTGCCGCTCGGTATCTGGGCGGCCCGCTCGAAGACCGTGTCCGCGGTGACCCGGCCGGTCCTCGACTTCATGCAGACCATGCCCGCCATGGTCTATCTGATCCCCGGCGTCATCTTCTTCGGCGTCGGCGTGGTGCCCGGCATCATCGCCACGATCATCTTCGCGCTGCCCCCGGGTGTCCGGATGACCGAGCTCGGCATCCGTCAGGTCGACGGCGAACTCGTGGAGGCGGCCGAGGCCTTCGGTACCACCTCGCGCAACACCCTGATGCGGGTCCAGCTGCCGCTCGCCCTGCCCACGATCATGGCGGGCATCAACCAGGTCATCATGCTGGGCCTGTCCATGGTGGTCATCGCCGGCATGGTCGGCGGCGGCGGCCTCGGCGGCTCCGTCTACCGCGCCATCGGCAACGTCGACGTCGGCCTCGGCTTCGAGGCGGGCGTCTCCATCGTCATCCTGGCGATGTACCTGGACCGGATGACCGGCGCGCTCGGCCGCGAGGTCTCCCCGCTGGCCCGTCGCGCGCTCGCCAGGGCCCAGTCGGTGGCCGGCGGACTGAAGATCTGGAACCACCGGCCGCAGCCCGCCGTCGCGGTCGTCGGCGTCGTCGTCCTGGCCCTCGTCGCAGGCGGCATGGGCATGTTCGGTACGTCGAAGCCGGAGGCCGGTACCGTCCCCGACGCCGCGAACATCGGCAAGGGCAAGAAGATCAGCATGGGATACATCCCGTGGGACGAGGGCATCGCCTCCACCTTCCTGTGGAAGGAGCTGCTGGAGCAGCGCGGCTTCGAGGTCGACGTCAAGCAGTACGAGGCCGGCGCGCTCTACACCGGTATGGCGGGCGGCCAGATCGACTTCGAGACCGACTCCTGGCTCCCGGTCACCCACGCCACGTACTGGAAGAAGTACCAGGACCGCCTGGATGACATGGGCTCCTGGTACGGCCCCACCTCCCTGGAGCTGGCCGTCCCCTCGTACGTGAAGGGCGTCGACTCGCTCGACGACCTCAAGGGCAAGGCGTCCGACTTCAAGGGACGGGTCGTCGGCATCGAGCCGAGCGCCGGTGAGACGGGCCTGCTCAAGGACAAGATCCTGCCGGGCTACGGCCTGGACAAGGAGTACAAGGTCGTCGACGGCTCGACGCCGTCGATGCTCGCCGAGCTGAAGCGCGCGTACGCCAAGAAGGAACCGATCGTCGTCCCGCTGTGGTCGCCGCACTGGGCGTACAACCAGTACGACCTCACCAAGCTCAAGGACCCCAAGAACCTCTGGGGCAAGGGCGACGGCATCCACACCCTGACCCGCAAGGGCTTCGCCGACGACAACCCCGAGGTCGGCAAGTGGCTCAAGAACTTCAAGATGAGCGAGGACCAGCTCACGAGTCTTGAGGCGAAGATCCAGACGACCGGCAAGGGCAAGGAGCAGGACGCCGTCCGCGCCTGGCTGAAGGACAACCCGGACGTCGCCGACAAGTGGACGCCCGTGGCCAAGGCGGCGAAGGGCGCGAACGGCAAGGACGAGCGCGACCGTACCGTCGAGATGGCCTGGTTCCCCTGGGAGGAGGACATCGCCGCCACATACCTGTGGAAGGCCGTCCTGGAGGACCGCGGCTACAAGATCAACCTGAAGCAGTTCGAGGTCGGTCCGATGTATGCCGCGATGTCCCGCGGCCAGCTCGACGTGCAGTTCGACGGCTGGCTGCCGTACACCCAGAAGAACTACTGGAACAAGTACGGCTCCCGGCTCACCGACCTCGGATCGTGGTACGGGCCGACCTCGCTGGAGATCGCCGTCCCCTCGTACGTCAAGGGCATCGAGTCGTACAAGGACCTCAAGGGCCGCGGTGACGAGTTCAAGAACCGCATCATCGGCATCGAGCCCGGCACCGCCACCATGGCCAACCTGAAGAACAACGTGCTGCCCGCCTACGGCCTGGACAAGGAGTACAAGGTCGTCGACAGCTCGACGCCCTCGATGCTCGCCGAGCTGAAGCGCGCGTACGCCAAGAAGGAGCCGATCGCGGTTCTGCTCTGGACGCCGCACTGGGCGTACAACCAGTACGACCTCACCAAGCTGAAGGACCCCAAGAAGGCCTTCGGCAACGGCGACACCATCCGGACGATCGCGAGCAAGGACTTCCCGAAGAACTACCCGCAGCTGACCAAGTGGTTCAAGGACTTCAAGCTCAGCGAGCAGCAGCTGGCCGGCCTGGAGAACGAGATCCAGAAGCGCGGGACGGGACACGAGGAAGAAGCCGTGAAGGCCTGGATGGACAAGAATCCGGGCATCGCGGACAAGATGGCTCCCCAGTAGGGGGCTGACACAGCCGGAAGGGGTGGGTGCCGCCGATGGGCGGGACCCACCCCTTCCGGCTGTGTGACGTTCCTTTACCGGCCGTCCTTGCGTAACCGTGTGCGTAAGGTGCTGGCAGCCGGAAGGATGACGAGTCGGGAGGGAGCCGGACATGGACGACAAGGAAGCACTCCGCGTGGGCGCCGCGGTCCGCCGACGGCGCAGATCCCTGGGGCTCACACTGGCCGCGGTCGCCACTCGCAGCGGCCTGTCCGTGCCGTTCCTCAGTCAGATCGAGAACGAGCGGGCCAGGCCCAGCGCCCGGTCGCTGGACCGGGTGGCCGACGCCCTGGAGACCACGACGGCACGGCTGCGCGCCGCCGCCGACTCGGCGCGAGCCGTCGAGGTGGTCCGGGCGGGCGAGGGCGACGGGGCGCGCAGAGTGGTGCGCGGGCGGCATCAGCTCAGCGCGCTGGAGTTCACCGGAGAAATGGATCTCGGGCGGGAGTTCCAGCACCGTAACGACGAGGTGATGTACGTCGTGGAGGGCGCCGCCGAGGTGGAGGCGGAGGGGCAGGCGTACCGGCTGGAGCGCGGCGACACACTGTTCCTGTCGGGCGGGGTACGGCACCGCTGGCGGGCCACGATGCCGGAGACCCGGCTGCTGGTCGTCGCGGTCGCGGAACACGTCGACGCCACCAACGACCCGAGGCGCTGAGATCCGGTGCCCGAATCGGTGTCCGTCCCGATGCCTGTCCCGGCGTCGGCGCTCCGTGTCGTCTCGCTCGTCCCCTCGCTCACCGAAGCCGTCGCCGCCACCGCTCCCGGCCTCCTCGTCGGCGTCACCGACTGGTGCACCCATCCGGCCGGTCTGACCGCCGCACGCATCGGCGGAACCAAGAACCCCGATGTGGCCGCGATCGTCGCGCTCCGCCCCGATCTCGTCCTCGCCAACGAGGAGGAGAACCGCGCACCCGACCTCGCCGCGCTCCGTGCCGCGGGCATCGAGGTCCTCACCACCGAGGTCCGCAGCCTCGACCAGGCCTTCGCCGAACTGCACCGTGTCCTGGTGACCGGCTGCGGGCTGGCCAGGCCACGCTGGCTCGACGAGGCCGAAGCCGCCTGGGCGGCGCTCCCGCCACCGGACGAGCCGCGCCGCGCGATCGTGCCGATCTGGCGCAGGCCCTGGATGGTGATCGGCCGCGACACGTTCGCGGGCGATCTGCTGGCCCGGCTCGGCGTGCGGAACGTGTACGCCGGTCACGCCGAGCGCTACCCCAGGATCCCGCTCGACGAACTGAACGCGGCGGGCGCCGACCTGGTCGTCCTGCCCGACGAGCCGTACCGCTTCACCGCAAGCGATGGACCCGAGGCCTTCCCCGCACTGCCCGCCGCACTCGTCGACGGGCGGTATCTCACGTGGTACGGGCCGTCGCTGGCCGGGGCGCCTGCGGCGCTGCGAGCAGCGCTCCGCTGAACAGCCCGCGCAGCGTCCGCACCCCGGCCACCGCCCAGGCCGACACCAGCAGCACGTACAGCGCGACGGCCAGCCAGGTGAACGCCGTCAGCCCGGTGTGCCGGGCCAGCCCCGCCGCGCCGGTGACACACGTGCCGACCGGGAAGGTGAAGCCCCACCAGGTCATGCTGAACGTCATGCCGCCCCGTACCGCCCGCACCACCATCGACCCGGCCAGCGCCAGCCACAGCAGCGCGAACCCCATCACCGGCACCCCGTACAGCACGGCGAACGCCCCGAGCGCGGAGGCGTACGGCGTCCCGATCGCACCCGGCGCCACATCGGCGAGCTGACCGGCCGCGGTCGTCGACTGGCCCAGCGGACCGAGGACCAGGAACAACGTGGGGGTCAGGGCGAGCGGCAGCGGACCCTGGTGGACCAGTCGCGCGAAGATCAGCGGCAGCATCATCAACGTCGCCAGCAGGCTCAGCCCGAACATCGCGTAGCAGGCGAGCAGCATCGCCTCCTGCCACTGACCGGCGGGCAGCTCCGGAACCAGCAGCGGGCCGAGCGCCGCGGAGACCATCGGCGCCACCACCGGCAGCAGCCAGACCGGCGACGCGGTCCCGGGTGCCGGACGGTGGCGTACGACCATCAGATACGGGATCGCGACCGCGACGGCCAGGCCGATCGCCGTGCCCGCGCTGTAGAGCACCACGTCCACGGCGAGGGCCGCCCGATGCCCGACGACATCCCGGCCGACCGTCATCGTGGAGCCGCCGACGGCCAGCAGCGCCATCGAGAGGCAGCCGTAGAACGGGGCGACGGCCGGGTCGAGGAGATGGGCGCGCGCCTGGTCGCGGTGGGCGGACCAGTGCCCGGCGCGGGCGGCGAGAACCGCGGCGAGAAGCAGCGCCGATAGCGCCCACACCACCGTGCATGCAGCGCGCAGCCCGGGCACGTGCACGGGAAGCGCCGCGCCCGCGCCGGCCACGATGGCGGTGCCCATGACCGACGCGTACCAGTTGGGGCCGATGTACCGCAGGGAAGGAAGTCGCGCGGCGGCGGGGTGCGGGGCGCTCGTCCGGGCGCGGGTCTGCGGAAAGATGGCCATGCCACGATCTTTGTTCCGGGGGCCGTCCCCCACCAGGGAGCTCGTCTCTATGAGGTCATAAGCTGGTTTTATGCCCAGCGAAGCGCCTGCACCCGTCCTCCTGTCCCACCGGGTCCCCGACCTCGGAGCGCTGGAGCTGCTGCTCGCCGTCGCCCGGCACGGCAGCCTGGGACGGGCGGCACGGGACGTCGGCATCACCCAGCCCGCCGCCAGCAGCCGGATCCGGTCGATGGAGCGACAGCTCGGCGTGGCCCTCCTCGACCGATCGCCGCGCGGCTCCCGGCTCACCGACGCGGGTGCGCTCGTCACCGACTGGGCGCGCCGGATCGTCGAGGCCGCCGAGGCATTCGATGCGGGCGCGCAGGCGCTGCGCGACCGGCGAGACTCCCGGCTGCGGGTAGCCGCCTCCATGACCATCGCCGAGTATCTGCTGCCCGGCTGGCTGATCGCCCTGCGCGCCGAACGGCCGGACACCGCGGTCTCACTGCTGGCGGGCAACTCGGCGGCGGTCGCGGGGCGCCTGCTCGCCGGGGAGGCCGACCTCGGATTCGTGGAGGGACTGTTCATACCGGAGGGCCTCGACGGCACGGTCATCGCACACGACCGCCTCGTCGTCGTGGTCGCCCCGTCCCATGCGTGGGCCGGGCGCCGCACCCCTCTGACCCCGCAGGAACTGGCTGCGACCCCACTGATCCTGCGCGAGCGCGGCTCCGGCACCCGGCAGGTCCTGGACTCGGCACTCGCCGTCCACGGCGGACTTGCGCAGCCACTGCTCGAACTCTCGTCCACGACGGCGGTGAAGGGGGCGGCGGAGAGCGGCGCGGGGCCGTGCGTGCTGAGCGAACTCGCGCTGGGGGAGGAGCTGTCCTCGCGGCGGCTGGTGAAGATCCCGGTGGCGGGGGTACGGCTGAGGCGACAGCTGCGGGCGGTCTGGCCCTCGGGACACCGGCCGGCGGGCCCGGCCCGCGACCTGCTGTCACTGACGGGCCGATCGAGCCCGCCCGGCGCTTGAGGACAGGGGGCCGGGGCCGTGGAGGACATGAACGCGGTACTTGCCGCGCTCGCCGGCTACTTCGTCGCGCACTCGCTGATGCCGGACCGGCCGGGGCTGCCGACCGTACGGGCGCTCCGGGCCGCGCAGGGGGCGGCGGCCCTGGAATGGCTGCGCGCCAGGCTCGGACGGCGCACGCGGTAGCCGCCGGTCGGCGAACGGTCAGCCGCGCGCCGCCTCCGCCACGAGCGCCTGCATCACGCGCAGGTCGTCACCCATCTCCGGATGCCACTGCACCCCGAGCGCCCACCGCGCCCCCGGCAGCTCGACCGCCTCCACCGTGCCGTCCGCCGCGTGGGCCGACGCCACCAGGTCCGGTGCGAGGCGGTCCACGGCCTGGTGGTGGTAGGTCGGTACAGGGGACTCCTCGGGCACGATCGATGCGTAGCGGGTCCCCGGCACCGGTGTCACCGGGTGCTCGCCGAGGACCCCGGCCGTCCCGTGCGGGCCGGCATGCCCGTCCAGGTGCTGGATGAGGGTGCCGCCGAACGCCACATTCATGAGCTGCATGCCACGGCAGATGCCGAGCACCGGTGTGCCGGACTCCAGGGCGGCATCGAGCAGGGCCAGCTCCCAGGCGTCGCGCTCCCGGTTCGGCGGTCCGGTCCTCGGGCCGGGCTCCGCGCCGTACCGCGCGGGCTCGACATCGGCGCCGCCCGCGATGACGAGACCGTCCAGCCGGGCCACGGCGTCCGCCGCCCGGGCCGGGGCGTCCGGCGACAGGAGAGCGGCGAGGCCTCCGGAGCGCTGGACCAGCCGCGGGTAGGCGGCCGGGAGCAGGGCGGCGGGCAGTTCCCAGACGCCCCAGCGGGCGACGGGCTCCAGATAGGTGGTGACGCCGATGAGCGGTACGGACATGGCGGGACCCTCCGGTCGGCCGCCTGCGGGCGGACCCGGTTCAATGGTGCTGATGAATACCTTTGCGTTTCGATGGGGCGCCGCGCAAGCGGTCAGGCCAGGAATCCGCGCAGCAGCGCCGCCGTGCCCGCGCAGTGTTCGCGCATCACGGCGCGCGCCGCCTCCGCGTCCCCGTCGAGCACCGCCTCGACGAGCGCGGTGTGCTGGTGCTGCGAGTGCTCCAGGTTCCGCACGAGCAGCGGTATGCAGTCCAGCAGGTCGTTCACGGTGGCCCGGACGGCCGCGTACTGCGCGGTCAGGGAAGCCGAGCCGGACAGCTCGGCCAGTGTCAGATGCAGAAGGGTGTCGCGCCTGCGGTAGTCGGGCAGAGGTGCATCGTGTGTCGCCGCCAGAGCCGTACGCAGCCGTTCCGCGCCCTCGTCCGTCAGCCCGTGCGTGGCGCACAGTTCGGCCGCGCCGGTCTCCAGTACCTCACGGAAGCGCAGGACGTCCTCGACGTCGACGGCCGCCACCCGGCGGCGCAGCTCGTCCTCGCCGGGGCTGTCGGTGCGGGGGAGTACGAAGGTGCCGCCGTACCTCCCTCGCCTGCTCTCCACCAGCCGCTGGTCCTGCAGCACCTTCAGCACCTCGCGCAGCGTGACCCGGCTGATCCCGAGCAGCTCGGCCAGTTCGCGCTCGGCGGGCAGCCGCTCGCCGCCGGGCACCAGCCCCAGCCTGACCACCTGGAGGATCTGTTCGAGTGCCTCCTCGAAGCCGTTGCCCGCGCGCACGGGCCGCAGCAGGGGTCGCAGTTGCCGCGCGGACCCGTGCCGGCCGGACTCGCTTTCCTGCGCCACGTCCCGTCCTCCCTTCCCAACAATGGTTGTTGCCCATACCTTATGACTTCCGGCTGACCGAAGGAGGATCTTCCCGTGGCAGACCGCACACCCCCGCTCGAGGTCGAGGAACTCCGGCTCCTCGTCGAGAGCGGTGAGATCGACACCGTCGTCCTGGCCTTCCCCGACATGCAGGGACGGCTGCAGGGCAAGCGGTTCGCCGCCCGCTTCTTCCTCGACGAGGTGCTGGAGCACGGCACGGAGGGCTGCAATTACCTGCTCGCCGTCGACACCGACATGA
Organism: Streptomyces sp. NBC_00353; assembly: GCF_036108815.1. Classification (NCBI taxonomy): domain Bacteria; kingdom Bacillati; phylum Actinomycetota; class Actinomycetes; order Kitasatosporales; family Streptomycetaceae; genus Streptomyces; species Streptomyces sp. NBC_00353. Next base: position 7,913,284 of record NZ_CP107985.1, read on the forward strand.
ACACCGTCGACGGCTACGCCATGTCCTCCTGGGAGCGTGGGTACGGCGACTTCGCCATGCACTCCGACCTCACCACCCTGCGCCGTGTCCCATGGAACGACGGCACGGCCATGGTCATCGCCGACCTCGCCTGGGAGGACGGCTCACCCGTCGTCGCCGCGCCGCGCCAGATCCTCCGCCGCCAGCTGGAGCGTCTCGCCGAGCACGGTTTCACCGCGCATGTCGGCACCGAGCTCGAATTCATCGTCTTCAAGGACACGTACGAACAGGCGTGGGACCGCAACTACCGCGACCTGACCCCGGCCAACCAGTACAACATCGACTACTCGGTCCTCGGCACCGGCCGCATCGAACCCTTGCTCCGTCGCATCCGCAACGAGATGGCGGCCGCGGGCCTGACCGTCGAGTCCGCGAAGGGTGAGTGCAACCCCGGACAGCACGAGATCGTCTTCCGGTACGACGAGGCCCTGGTCACCTGCGACCAGCACGCCGTCTACAAGACCGGTGCCAAGGAGATCGCCGCCCAGGAGGGCGTCGCGCTCACCTTCATGGCCAAGTTCAACGAGCGCGAGGGCAACTCCTGCCACATCCATCTCTCCCTCCAGGACGCGGACGGGCGCAACGTCATGGCGGGCGAAGCGGGCGGCATGTCCCCGGTGATGCGCCACTTCCTCGCCGGACAGCTCGTCGCACTGCGCGATTTCTCCCTGCTCTACGCGCCGAACATCAACTCGTACAAGCGCTTCCAGCCCGGCTCGTTCGCCCCGACCGCGGTCGCCTGGGGCCACGACAACCGCACCTGTTCGCTCCGCGTCGTCGGCCACGGCCGCTCGACCCGGTTCGAGAACCGGCTGCCCGGCGGTGACGTCAACCCGCACCTCGCCGTCGCCGGTCTGATCGCCGCCGGCCTGCACGGCATCGAGCAGAAGCTCGAACTCCCCGAACCCTGCGAGGGCAACGCCTACACCACCGCGTACGACCACGTCCCCACCACACTCCGCGAAGCCGCCGAACTCTGGGAGCAGAGCGACCTGGCGAAGGCGGCCTTCGGCGACGACGTCGTCGCGCACTACCGCAACATGGCGCGCGTCGAACTCGAGGCATTCGACGCAGCGGTGACCGACTGGGAGCTCCGCCGCTCCTTCGAACGTCTGTGAGGCACTCCGTGACCACCGAGCACCAGGTACTCAACCCGGCGACCGAAGAAGTCGTCGCGATCGTGCCGGCCACCACCGCGGCCGAGGTCGACACCGCTGTGCGCCGGGCAGCGGCCGCCCAGCGGATCTGGGCGGCGATGGCCCCCGCGGACCGCGCACGCCTGCTGCGCCGCTTCGCCGCGGCCGTCGACGAACACCGCGAGGAGCTGGCCCGGCTGGAGGTCCGTGAGGCCGGCCACACCCTCGCCAACGCCCGGTGGGAAGCGGGCAACGTCCGCGATCTGCTCGAATTCGCCGCCGGGGGAGTCGAGCGGCTCAGCGGCCGGCAGATCCCGGTCCCCGGCGGCATCGACCTCACCCTGCTCGAACCCCTCGGCGTCGTCGGCGTGATCGCGCCGTGGAACTTCCCCATGCCGATCGCCGCCTGGGGCGTCGCCCCCGCCCTCGCCGCAGGCAACGCCGTCCTGCTCAAACCCGCCGAGACCACGCCGCTCACCGCTCTGCGGCTCGCCCGCCTCGCCCTGGACGAGGGCCTTCCCGAGCATCTCTTCCAGGTGCTGCCCGGAGCCGGTGCCGAAACGGGCAACGCCCTCGTCGAGCACCCCGGCGTCGCCAAGATCGTCTTCACCGGCTCCACCCGGGTCGGCAAGCAGATCATGGCCAGGTGCGCCGAGCGTGTGAAGCGGCTGACCCTCGAACTCGGCGGCAAGAGCCCCAACATCGTCTTCGCCGACGCCGACATCGAGGCCGCCGCGGCCGCCGCACCCATGGCCTTCCTCGACAACGCGGGCCAGGACTGCTGCGCCCGCACCCGCATCCTCGTGCAGCGTTCCGTCTACGACCGCTTCCTCGAACTCCTCGCCCCGGCCGTCGCCTCGGTCGTCGTCGGCGACCCGTCCGACGAGAAGACCCGGATGGGGCCGCTGATCTCCAGGGCCCAACTGGAACGCGTACGGTCGTACGTCCCCGAGGGCGCGACCGCGATCCGGGGCGGCGCGCCCGAGGGCCCCGGGTTCTGGTTCCCGCCGACCGTGCTGACCGACGCCCGCCCCGACTCGCCCGTGGCCACCGAAGAGGTCTTCGGACCGGTCGCCGTCGTCCTGCCCTTCGAGGACGAAGCCGACGCCGTCCGGCTCGCCAACGCGACCGAGTACGGCCTCGCCGGCTCCATCTGGACCCGAGACGTGGGGCGCGCGCTGCGGGTCTCCCAGGCGGTCCAGGCCGGGAACCTGTCCGTCAACTCCCACTCCAGCGTCCGCTACTGGACCCCGTTCGGCGGCTACAAGCAGTCCGGCCTCGGCCGGGAACTGGGCCCCGACGCCCTCGCCGCCTTCACCGAAACCAAGAACGTCTTCATCAGTACGGAGGCCTGAACCAGCATGACCACCGACACCGAGAACATCTGCCGCCGCCTGGTCGGCCGCACCGCCGTCATCACCGGCGCCGGCAGCGGCATCGGCCTCGCCACCGCCCGCCGCCTGGCATCCGAGGGCGCCCACGTCGTCTGCGCGGACATCGACGAGACCGCGGGCAAGGCCGCGGCCGACGAGGCCGGCGGCCTCTTCGTACGCACCGATGTCACCGACCCCGAACAGGTCGAGGCGCTCTTCAAGGCCGCGTACGACACCTACGGCTCCGTCGACATCGCCTTCAACAACGCGGGCATTTCGCCGCCCGACGACGACTCCATCCTCACCACCGGGCTGGAGGCCTGGAAGCGCGTCCAGGACGTCAACCTCACCTCCGTCTACCTCTGCTGCAAGGCCGCCCTCCCCTACATGCGGCGCCAGGGCCGCGGCTCGATCATCAACACCGCGTCGTTCGTGGCCGTCATGGGCGCGGCCACCAGCCAGATCTCGTACACCGCGTCCAAGGGCGGCGTACTCGCCATGTCCCGCGAGCTCGGTGTCCAGTTCGCCCGCGAGGGCATCCGGGTCAACGCGCTCTGCCCCGGGCCGGTCAACACCCCGCTGCTCCAGGAGCTGTTCGCCAAGGACCCGGAGCGCGCGGCCCGTCGGCTGGTGCACATCCCGGTCGGCCGGTTCGCGGAGGCCACCGAGATCGCGGCGGCGGTCGCGTTCCTCGCGAGCGACGACTCCTCGTTCGTCAACGCCACGGACTTCCTTGTCGACGGTGGAATCTCCGGCGCGTACGTCACGCCCGTCTGACCGGTCCGTCATCGCGCGCGTGCTCATGGCTGCACGGCCGCCCACGTCAAACCGCCCGCCCCGGGCTCCCGTTGAAGGCGGAACCCTAGAGTGGAGGCATGAGCAACGCGACACCGCCCGGCTGGTACCCGGACTCCGCAGCCCCGGGCACCGACCGGTGGTGGGACGGCACGGCATGGACCGCTCACACCCGGCCGAACACGCCCGCACCGCAGCAGCCGGTCCCACCCCCGTCCGCAAGCGGAGGCAGCGGCGGCGGGGGCGGCATCCGGATCGTGACGACAGCGACGGCGGCCCTGGTCGTCCTCGGCGCGGCCGTCACCGGGGCCGTCCTGCTGGGCAGGGACGACGGCGGTACGGAACCCAAGTCGTCCGGGCCGACCCGCTCCGCACCGCTCCCCACCGCCACCACCACGTCCGGCGGGGACGGTCCGGCGACGGACCCGACACTGCTCGTCGACCAGCTCAACGGCATCACCCTGCCGATCCCCGACGGCTGGGAGAAGCCGGAGAGCACGGTCGACAAGGCGCTCACCATGCGCACGGTCGACTCCTACACCTGCCCCGGCGACTCCTCCGCCTTCTGCTACCACGGCACGGTGACCACCCGTACGGCGAGCGAGACGGACCTCACTTCCGCCGAGGCCCTGGCCGAGCAGGACATCGCCACCGCGGCCGACAAGGCGTACGAGGAGAACGTCGTCGGCGACCGGATCCACGGAGGCATCACCTCCCACGAGCAGCTGAGATCCGCATCGGTCAGCGTGGCGGGCCGCACGGGCTACGAGGTGCGCTGGCGGGTCCACACGGCCGAGGGACCCGGCGGTTATGTGCAGTCGCTCGTCTTCCCGTCGACGGTCGGCAGCGAATCGCCGGTGATCGTGCGCTATGCCTTCGACGCGGGACCCGACGGACCGCCGCTCTCCCTCATGGACACCCTCACCCGGGCCATCCGGCCGATCGACGACAGCGAGACCAGTGGAGGCGTCGGCAGCTCCGTGGCTCCCTGACACCCGGTCAGGATGTCAGGGAGTCAGGAGGTCAGAGGAACGTCTGCCCCTCGCCCCGGTACGTCGGCACGGTCGCCGTGACCCGGTCGCCCTCGATCAGCTGCAGCTCGTCGAAGCGCTCGCACAGCTCACCGGCCTTCGCGTGCCGGAACCACACCTTGTCGCCGATCAGCAGATCGTCGGCCGGGGCGCCGAGCAGCGGTGTCTGCACCTCGCCGGGCCCCTCCTGCGGGTCGTAGCGCAGCCCCTCCGGCAGATACGGAACGGGCAGCCGGTCCGCCCCCGCGGCCCCCGACGCCGGGTAGCCGCCGCCGAGCACCGTCACCACCCCCACGCCGGGCCGCCGCACCACGGGCTGCGCGAACAGCGCCGCCGGGCGGGCCGAGAACGACGTGTAGTTGTCGAACAGCCGCGGTGCGTAGAGCCCCGACCCGGCCGCGATCTCGGTCACCGCCGGCTCCGCCGCCGTGTGCTGCACACTGCCGGTGCCGCCGCCGTTCACGAACTCCAGATCCGGCGCCACCGCCCGCACGGCCCGCACCACCTCCGCCCGCCGGGCCGCCAGCTCCTTGCGGGCCGTCGCCTGCATCAGCCGGATCGCCCTGGAACGCAGCGGCCGGCCCGTGAGCGAGTCCCCGACCCCGGCGATATGCCCCTCGTACGCCATCAGACCGACCAGCCGGAAACCGGGCCTGCGCGCCACCGAGCGGGCCAGCTCCGCGAGCTGGGCGGGGGAGCGCAGCGGCGAACGCAGCGCCCCGATCCTGACCCGGCCGCCGAGCAGCCGCAGCGACGTGTCCAGCTCCAGACAGACCCGGATCTCCTCCTGGCCACCGGCCCGCGCCGCGTCGATCAGCTCCAGCTGCGCATGATCGTCCACCATCACCGTGACCGCGGCGGCCAGCTTCGGGTCCCCGGCCAGCTCGGCGAAGGCGGACCGGTCGGCCGACGGGTAGGCCAGCAGTACGTCGTCGAAACCGGCCCGGGCCAGCCACAGCGACTCGGCGAGCGTGAACGACATCACCCCGGCGAACCCCGGCCGCGCGAGCACCCGCTCCAGCAGCGTCCGGCAGCGCACCGACTTGCTCGCGACCCGGATCGGCTTCCCCGCCGCCCGGCGGACCAGGTCGTCGGCGTTGGCATCGAAGGCATCCAGATCGATCACGGCGATCGGGGCGTCGAGATGTGCGGTGGCCCGCTCGTAGCGGGTCCGGTCAGCGGCACGCGCAGTCATGGCCGCAGCTTGCCAGACGCCTTTACCGCTGGGTAGGGGGACGATCGGGGCAGATCCCCCAGGGGCACGACGCCCGACTCCCGCCGGGCCCGCCGCAGCCCGTAGAGTAACGACACGCGGCGACCAACGGGCCTGCCCGTGAAGGTGATCCGCGAGCGGTACGGAACGTGGACCAGGGGGGCGGATGAGTACCGAGGCGCAGCGCGCTCCCGTGCCGCCCCGCCCGACGGCGCCACCACGCCCGGCCGCACCGCCGGACGCCCACGGGAACCCGGGGCGTACGACCGGGGCGACGCCCCCGCCCCCGACCCAGGGCCCGCAGCCGACGGCTCCGGCCGACCAGGCTCCGGATGCGTCGGCGTTCGGCACACCCGCGCCCGCCGTTCCCGCGCAGGACGCGCCGACGCACGTACCGCAGGCTCCTCCCGCGGCCCCGACCTCCCCGCACCCGCCGGAACCGGAGCCGCAGCCGGTGGAGACGACCACGCGGCTCCGCGTCGTGCCCGCGACCGCTGCCGCCCCGGCACCCACCGCTCCGCCCCGTCCCGGAACGGCGCCACCCCCGCCGACCCGGCGGCGGCCCGTGGGGGCTGTGGATCTCACCCCGCATCCCGGCGCGACCCCGCCGTATCCCGGCGGCTACTTCCCGCCCGCGCATACGCACTCCCACGCCCTGCCGTACCCCAGGCCCGAGACGCCCGCCGAGACCACCACCCGGCTGCGGCCCGTCCGTACCCGCCGCCCCGCACGGACAGCCGCCGCGGCGGCCTGTGTCGTGCTCGGGCTCGGGCTGATCGGCGGAGCGGTCACCGGCAGCTGGCTCACCAGTGACTCCTCGGCCGACGCCGGTGCGCGCAGCCCCTACGCCATTGGGCGCACCGTCTGGCACAACGTCCCCGTGGACACCCTGTTCCCCCGCACCCTCAAGGGGGACGGCGCGGGGCCCGGCGGTGCGGACCGGGTCTGGACCCGGATCGCCGTCGCCCCGGACAGCGGCTGCACGACCGCCCTGGACCCGCTGCTGCTCAAGACGATCCGCCCGGTCGGCTGCGAGCGGCTGCTGCGCGCCACCTACGCGGACGCCACCTCCAGCAGCGTCACCACGGTCGGCATGATCTTCACCGAGGGCTCCACCGACGCGATGAGAGCGCTGAGCACCAGATTCTCCGATCAGCACCTCGACGCGCGCACCGACCTGATGCCCCGTACGTACGCGGTCGAGGACACGGTCGCCGCCGGCTTCGGCGCCCGGCAGCGCGCCAGCTGGACCGTCCATGTGCTGACCGAGGTGCCGGTCGTCGTGTTCGCCGTATCCGGGTTCGCGGACGGACGTACGGTCAGCGATCCGCAGCCGGTCGCGAAGGCGATCGCCGCGGACGCGACCACGGCCGCCGCGCAGGCCGGTCTCGGCCATGAGGCCAAGGGCATCGCCGACCGGATCGAGCGCGGGCTGCGCCGGACCGTCACCGACCTCTCGGAGAAGCCGCGATGAACAGCCGCCGCCACCGCCGCGCCCTCGGCGCGCTCTGCGCCGCCACCGCGTTCACGCTGCTCCCCGCCGTCCCCGCCCACGCGGACACCATCCGGCCGCAGCAGTGGGGGCTGCAGGCGCTGCACACGGACCGGGCCTGGCAGACCACCAAGGGCAAGGGCATCACCGTCGCCGTCGTCGACACCGGGGTCGACGACAGCCTCCCCGACCTGGCGGGCCAGGTACTGCCCGGCAAGGACCTGATCGGCTTCGGCGCCGGGCGCGGCGACCGTTCCTGGGCCCGGCACGGCACCGCGATGGCCGGGATCATCGCGGGCCGCGGCCACGGCGTCGGCCGCGCCGACGGAGTGCTCGGCATCGCCCCGGAGGCGAAGATCCTCCCGGTCCGGGTGATCCTCGAAGCCTCCGACCCGTCCCGTGACAAGGCCCGCGAGTCCCGCGGTACGGCCCTGGCCGACGGCATCCGCTGGGCCGCCGACCACGGTGCCGACGTCATCAACCTCTCCCTGGGCGACGACAGCGCGTCCGCGCACCCCGAGGGCGGCGAGGACGCCGCGATCCAGTACGCGCTGAAGAAGGGCGCCGTCGTCGTCGCGTCGGCGGGCAACGGGGGCGAGAAGGGTGACCACATCTCGTACCCCGCCGCCTACCCCGGCGTGATCGCGGTCGCCGCCGTCGACCGGTACGGCACCCACGCCGCCTTCTCCACCCGCCACTGGTACGCCACCGTCAGCGCTCCCGGCGTCGACATAGTGGTCCCGGCCCCCGACCGTCACTACTACATCGAGTGGGGCACATCGGCCGCCTCCGCGTTCGTCTCCGGCGCGGTCGCGCTGGTCCGGGCCGCCCATCCGGGACTCACGCCCGCCCAGGTGAAGAAGCTCCTGACGGACACCGCCCGCAACTCCCCGGCGGGCGGCCGCGACGACTCCCGGGGCTACGGCATCGTCGACCCGGCCGCCGCGATCAAGGCGGGCGGCAAGCTGCGCAAGGCCGGTCTGCGGGCAGAGGCGGAGTCGGCCGGCTCCGCCGGGTCCACGAAGGCCGGCTACCGCAAGCGGTACTTCGGCCCCGGTCCCACCGCGCAGCACCGGGACGCAGGACCCGCAGGCTGGCTCGCCCCGGCCGCGGGCGGCCTGGGAGCCGTACTGCTGGCGCTGGCCGTGCTGCTGTGGCGCGACAGGAGAACCTCCGCACGCCGCTGAAGCCGTGGCGACCCGGCGCGATCCGGTCGTCCGGCCGAGAGGCGCTTACGCCTCACCGCGCCCCGTCGAGCACCCCGACCGCGGCCTTCGCGACCGACTCCACCCGCTCGATCCCCGTCGCCATCGTCTGCTGCCCGGCGGAGAGCACCGCCACCAGGTACGTGTGCCCGTTGCTCTTCACCTGCCCGATGCTGTTGATGTCCCAGAGGCCGGTGGCGCTCCGCGGCATCCAGCCGTTCTTCAGCGCCCAGTCGCTGCCCGCCGCGGACACCCCCCAATGCTGATCGGCCGCCACGTTCCGCATCAGCCCCTGCAGATAGGCACGGGAGTCCTCGGTCAGCTTCGAGTCCGTACCGAACACCGTCCTCAGCAGCACCAGCTGATCTGCCGCCGTGGTCCGGGTCAGCCCCCACGCGGCCGCGGCGGTCGTGCCGGCCAGGCCGAACCGGGTGTTGGCCGCGTCGAGTCCGGCCGCCCCGCCGATCGTCCGCATGAGCGCGGTCGCGGCGGCGTTGTCACTGTTCTCGATCATGGTGACGGAACGGCTGCGTTCGTAGCCGGTGAGCTCCCGCCCCTGGTCCTGGGCCCGGAGCAGCAGCGCCGCGAGGATGTCGACCTTGACGATGCTCGCGGTGGCGTAGGTCCCGTTCCCGTACACCGCACCGGCCCCGACCGCGGCGTCCAGCACCGCGACCGAAACCCTGGAGTCGCCGGCCAGCGGCGCCACCGCCGCGGCCAGCTCCGCGTCCAGATCCACCTCGGGCTCCTCGCTCGTCACCACCGGAGCCGGCGGGCCCGGAGCCGGTGAGGCCGCGGCCGACGATACGGAGGCGACGGGGCCGGGTCCCGGATCCGACCACCGGCCCACCAGATACATGCCGCCCGCGACGGAACCGGCCAGCAGGAACACGGTGGTCACGGACGCGGACAGTACGGACGTACGCATCTTCGTACTTGTCTTCGATGTCGGCAGGGTCATGGAACCGGACGCTAGGAAGAGCACCTGGCAACGGGCTGTGGTCCACCTGAGGGCTTCGTGAGAAACCGCACCGACTACGCTCACCCTGTGGCGCAGAAGAACATTCCGGACTCCGGTTACTCCGATGACGATGGCACGGCCGACCCCGCACTGACCGCGGCACTCGCCGCCTGGGCCGAGGACCGTACGGCCATCGGCCCAGTCCTCGAAGCGCTCAGGGGCGCCCGCCTCCTGGTCCCCGTCGTCGCCGTCCTCGGGGAAGTGGAGGAGGACGAAACCGGGCTGCGCCGGGAGAAGACCAGCGACATGGCGGTGCCCACCCTCCAGGCCGGGGACCGTCGCGCCCTGCCCGCCTTCACCTCGACCGCCTCGCTGGCGCGCTGGGACCCGCAGGCCCGCCCCGTCGCCGTACCCCTGCACCAGGCGCTGCAGGCCGCCGCACACGAGAAGGCGGACACGGTGGTGCTCGATCTCGCCGGACCCGTCGCTTTCGAGCTGACCGGCTCTGCGTTGCTCGCGCTCGCCGAGGGCCGCACCAGCGCCGACCCGCTGGACGACCCGGCGGTCACCTCCGCGGTACGCGAGGCGGTCGCCGCCGAGCCCGCGGTGATCCGTGCCCATCTCGTCCCGGGCCGGGCCGGCGGCACCCTCGCCCTGGTCCTGGCGCCCGACGCGGCCCCTGCCGACGCGGCCCACCGGGTCGCGGAGTCCCTGGCCGCCGACGAGGTGCTGCGCGCCCGGCTGGTGCGGGGCCTGGACCTGGCGCTGCTTCCGGCCGACGCGATCACGCCCGGTGAGCCTCTCTTCGCACGCTGATCACCCGACCGGCCCGCGAACGACGTGAGCCCCCTGCCCGGACGGGCAGGGGGCTCACGGTCGTCGAAGGAAGGAGAGGTGGTGGGGTGGGCTCAGCCGAAGACGGGGCCGGTGTACTTCTCGCCGGGGCCCTGGCCGGGCTCGTCCGGAACGAGCGACGCCTCGCGGAACGCCAGCTGCAGCGACTTCAGGCCGTCCCGCAGCGGTGCCGCGTGGAACGAGCTGATCTCGGTGGTGCTCGCGTCCAGCAGGCCGGCCAGCGCGTGGACCAGCTTGCGGGCCTCGTCGAGGTCCTTGTGCTTGTCGCCGTCCTCGGTAAGACCGAGCTTCACGGCGGCGGCGCTCATCAGATTGACGGCGACCGTCACGATCACCTCGACCGCGGGGACCTCCGCGATGTCGCGGGCCATGTCGTCGAAGCCGGGGGTTTCACTGCTGGGGGTCGCGTCACTCATGAGCCATACGATAGGCCCACGCCTGCCCGGACCCGTCCGCGGGAGCTGCGTGAGCGGTCGTCCCCGCACGGTTCGCGCCACCCCGGGGGAGCTGCTAACCTTGTGTAACGACCGGCTGGGTATCTATGTGCCCGGCCCACAAGTGGAGGCTCCGATCTCCCACCTGACCATCCTCCGGGACGGCAGGTCACCGGTCAGGTGGCGCCCATCGTTCCGTACGGACGATGGAGCCGCCCGATGCGCCCCGCGGTTGACCGCGGCGGTGTTCCGGTTTTCCAGGAGCCCCGCCTGTGTCCCGTCCGGGGCATTTTTGATGTGCTGGTGCGGTTGGTCTCAGGAAAACAGACGTTACGTGGCTGTCCGCCAGGCGGCCGCGTGGTGCTACCGAGGAGGATCCATCAGCGCCGAGCCCCGCATCAACGACCGGATTCGCGTTCCCGAGGTGCGACTTGTCGGTCCCAGCGGCGAGCAGGTCGGGATTGTTCCGCTTGCCAAGGCCCTGGAACTCGCACAGGAGTACGACCTCGACCTGGTCGAGGTGGCGGCGACCGCCCGTCCGCCCGTGTGCAAGCTCATGGACTACGGGAAGTTCAAGTACGAGTCGGCCATGAAGGCACGTGAGGCGCGCAAGAACCAGGCGCACACGGTCATCAAGGAGATGAAGCTCCGGCCGAAGATCGACCCGCACGACTATGACACCAAGAAGGGTCACGTCGTTCGGTTCCTCAAGCAGGGCGACAAGGTCAAGATCACGATCATGTTCCGTGGTCGTGAGCAGTCCCGCCCTGAGCTGGGCTTCCGACTGCTTCAGCGTCTCGCTTCGGACGTCGAGGAACTCGGCTTCATCGAGTCGAATCCGAAGCAGGACGGCCGGAACATGATCATGGTTCTGGGCCCGCACAAGAAGAAGACCGAAGCCATGGCCGAGGCCCGTGAGGCCCAGGCCGCCCGCAAGGCGGAGCGTCAGGGCTACACGCCCGGCGCCGAGGCTGCGGAAGAGGCTGCCGAGGCTCCGGCCGAGGCGCAGCCCGAGGCTTCGACCGATACACCTTCCGAGGCGTGACCTCAGGGGGCGCCATCCAGGCGGCCCCGGGTCCCCCCGGAATTCCCACCAAGATCTGACGCCCCTGCTGTCCGGTGCCCGCACCGTGAGGGGCGCCACTGACGAGGAGAGAACGGCGCGATGCCGAAGAACAAGACGCACAGCGGTGCCAGCAAGCGCTTCAAGATCACCGGCTCCGGCAAGGTGCTCCGCGAGAAGGCCGGCAAGCGCCACCTGCTCGAGCACAAGTCGTCCAAGAAGACCCGCTCGCTGACCGGCACGGTCGTCGTGGCTCCGGCCGACGCCAAGAAGATCAAGAAGCTTCTCGGCAAGTGAGGCCAGGCCCCCGGTGAATCCGGGGGCACGACCTCTGTCACACCGGGACCAATTCGTTTCCGGGCTGGGTGAGTCGATACCGTGAACACCAGCCCCGCTACAAGGAGTTAACAAGTGGCACGCGTCAAGCGGGCAGTCAACGCCCACAAGAAGCGCCGGGCAATCCTCGAGGCCGCCAGCGGTTACCGCGGTCAGCGCTCGCGCCTGTACCGCAAGGCCAAGGAGCAGGTCACCCACTCCCTGGTCTACAACTACAACGACCGCAAGAAGCGCAAGGGCGACTTCCGTCAGCTGTGGATCCAGCGCATCAACGCCGCTGCCCGCCAGAACGGCATGACGTACAACCGCCTCATCCAGGGTCTGAAGGCCGCCAACATCGAGGTGGACCGCAAGATCCTGGCCGAGCTCGCGGTCAACGACGCCAACGCGTTCGCCGCCCTCGTCGAGGTTGCCCAGAAGGCCCTCCCGAGCGATGTCAACGCCCCGAAGGCCGCCTGATCCAGGGCACACTTCTTGGCTTTGAGCCGGACCCGCAGGCGCTCGTCGCCTGCGGGTCCGGTGCGTTGCACGACGTGTTCCCGTACCTCCGCCCGATCCGTACCTCCGCACGCAGAGAGGCCCGCCGCCGACCATGGGCACCCCCGAACTGATCTCCCCGCGATCGCCGCGTGTCGCCGCCGCCCGGCGCCTTGCCAGGCGCAACTTCCGCGGCAAGGAGCGACGGTTCATCGCCGAGGGGCCGCAGGCCGTGCGCGAGGCCGCCGGGCACCGCGGCAGTGACGGTGAGCCGACGCTGCTGGAGCTCTTCGCCACCGTCGAGGCGGCCGAGCGGTACACCGACATCGTCGACGCCGCCCACGCGGCCGGCGCCCGGGTGCACCTCGCCGACGGCGACACACTCGCCGAGATGTCGCAGACCGTCACGCCGCAGGGCCTGATCGGTGTCTGCCGCTTCCTCGACTCGCCGTTCGAGTCCATCCTCGCCGCGAAGCCCACCCTGGTCGCCGTCCTCGCCCATGTACGCGACCCCGGGAACGCCGGTACGGTGCTGCGCTGTGCCGACGCCGCGGGCGCCGACGCCGTCGTGCTCACGGACGCCTCCGTGGACCTGTACAACCCCAAGTCCGTACGGGCGTCAGTCGGTTCGCTCTTCCATCTGCCGGTCGCCGTCGGTGTACCGGTCGAGCAGGCGGTGCAGGGGCTGCGGGACGCGGGCGTACGGATCCTCGCCGCCGACGGCGCGGGCGACGACGACCTCGACGACGAGCTCGACGCGGGCACCATGGGCGGGCCGACCGCCTGGGTCTTCGGCAACGAGGCCTGGGGCCTGCCGGAGGAGACCCGGGCGCTCGCCGACGCCGTCGTGCGGGTGCCGATCCACGGCAAGGCGGAGAGCCTCAATCTCGCCACTGCCGCGGCCGTCTGTCTGTACGCCTCGGCGCGCGCCCAGCGCCCCCGCCGCACCACCGGCTGACCGCCCCGCACCCCCGGCCCGTACCCGGCCGCCCGGCACATCGCAGCGGTGCGCTTCCACGGGGTGTCGCTCCGTCACCGACGACTAGTAGGGTGACGGACTCGGGGCCCACTGCACCGGTTCGAGAGGTGGGGTACGGGAATATGCCAGTCGGCATGAGCAGGCCGCGCGAGTCGCGCATCGACCGGGCGGAAAGCATCGCGACCGTCACCGCTGTCGCGGACGCGGACGGAGCCGTCGACCCCGACGACCTCCCCGACGGCCTCGTCGTCGCCGACGAGACGGGCCGGGTCATCTGCTTCAACTCCGCCGCCGCCCGGATCACCGCCGTCCCCCGGGCCGCCGCTCTCGGCCGCCCGCTGGAACACGCACTGCCGCTGGAGGACCTGAAGGGCCGCCGCTGGTGGGCGCTGACCGACCCCTACGGCGGCCTCGCCACCCGGGTCGGACAGCCCGAGCGGAACCTGCTGCTTCCCGGCGGCCGCGAGGTGCTGGTCTCCGCCCGGTACGTACGAGAGTGCCCCACCGGACCCGTACGCCGGCTGGTGATCAGCCTGCGCGGCACCGAGGCCCGCCGCCGCACCGAGCGCAGCCACGCCGAACTGATCGCGACCGTCGCCCATGAGCTGCGCTCCCCGCTGACCTCGGTCAAGGGCTTCACGGCGACCCTGCTCGCCAAATGGGAGCGGTTCACCGACGACCAGAAGCGGCTGATGCTGGAGACCGTCGACGCCGATGCCAACCGCGTCACCCGGCTCATCGCCGAACTGCTCGACATCTCCCGGATCGACTCGGGGCGCCTGGAGCTGCGCCGCCAGCCGGTCGACCTCTCCGCCGCCGTCGAACGGCACATCCAGGCGCTCACCGCGACCGGTCTGGCGCCCGACCGGTTCCTCGTCCGCACCCGGCAGCCGCTGCCCGCCGTATGGGCCGACCCGGACAAGGTCGACCAGGTGCTGGGGAACCTGCTGGAAAACGCGGTGCGTCACGGCGAGGGAACCGTCACCATTGAGGTCGCACCCGCACCCGCGACCAGAGACGAGAAGGGAACGGCCGTCACCGTGAGCGACGAAGGCCCCGGCATCCCCGAGGAGTCGATGGGCCGTGTCTTCACCCGCTTCTGGCGCGGGAGCAAGCGTGGCGGGACGGGCCTGGGCCTCTACATCGTCAAGGGCATCGTGGAGGCGCACGGCGGCACGATCACGGTCGGCCGAGGGCCCGGCGGCGGTGCCGAGTTCCGATTTATTCTGCCCGTGGGGGCGCCGGCCTACCTGGCCTGAGCAGCCCGCGGGCTTCTTCGACCCCTCGCGGCCTTTAGACTCGACCTTTGGCACCTTTGTGTCCTCCAGTCGTCGAGCGAGGCCACGGGGGTCCGGGGGTATCCCCCGGTAAGAGCAGTATCAGCCAATCGGAAGCACGGGAAGAGATGTCGGCACCGAACAAGTCGTACGACCCAGTCGAGGTCGAGGCACTGAAACCGGAAGAGATCGAGCGCATGCGGGACGAGGCGTTCGCCGCCTTCGCCGCCGCGGGTGACCTCGACGCGCTCGCCCAGGCGAAGACCGCGCACACCGGTGGAACCTCGCCCCTGTCGCTCGCCAACCGGGAGATCGGCGCCCTGCCGCCGCAGGCCAAGGCCGAGGCGGGCAAGCGCGTGGGCCAGGCCCGCGGCGCCGTGAGCAAGGCCCTCGCCGGCCGTCAGGCGGAGCTGGAGGCCGAGCGGGACGCCCGTGTGCTGGTCGAGGAGGCGGTGGACGTCACGCTGCCGTACGACCGCACCCCGGCCGGCGCCCGCCACCCGCTGACGACCATCATGGAGCGTGTCGCGGACGTCTTCGTGGCCATGGGCTACGAGGTCGCCGAAGGCCCCGAGGTCGAGGCGGAGTGGTTCAACTTCGACGCGCTGAACTTCGTGCCCGACCACCCGGCCCGGCAGATGCAGGACACCTTCTTCGTCCAGGGCACCACGCCCGACGGGAAGCCGACCACGGGCGACGAGTCCGGCATCGTGCTGCGTACGCACACCTCGCCGGTCCAGGCCCGCACCCTGCTCGACCGTGAGCCGCCCGTCTACGTCGTCTGCCCCGGGCGGGTCTACCGCACCGACGAGCTCGACGCGACGCACACCCCGGTCTTCCACCAGATCGAGCTGCTGGCCGTCGACGAGGGCCTCACCATGGCGGACCTCAAGGGCACCCTCGACCACATGGTCCAGGCGCTCTTCGGCCCGGAGATGAAGACCCGGCTGCGGCCGAACTTCTTCCCGTTCACCGAGCCGTCGGCCGAGATGGACATGGTCTGCTACGTCTGCCGCGGCACGTCCGTCGGCAACCCGGACCGCCCCTGCCGCACCTGCGGCAGCGAGGGCTGGATCGAGCTCGGCGGCTGCGGCATGGTCAACCCCAAGGTGCTCATCGCCTGCGGCGTCGACCCCCAGAAGTACAGCGGATTCGCCTTCGGGTTCGGCATCGAACGGATGCTGATGTTCCGCCACAACGTCGAAGACATGCGAGACATGGTCGAGGGTGACGTCCGGTTCACCCGGCCGTTCGGGATGGAGATCTGATGCGCGTCCCGCTTTCCTGGCTGCGGGAGTACGTCGACCTGCCGGCGACCGAGACCGGCCGTGACGTACAGGCCAAGCTCGTCGCCGTCGGTCTGGAGGTCGAGACCGTCGAGCACATCGGCGCCGGCCTCAAGGGCCCCCTGGTCGTCGGACAGGTACTGACCATCGAGGAGCTGGAGGGCTTCAAGAAGCCCATCCGCTTCTGCACCGTCGACGTCGGCAACGCCAACGGCACCGGTGAGCCGCAGGAGATCGTCTGCGGAGCCCGTAACTTCGCCGTCGGCGACAAGGTCGTCGTGGTCCTCCCGGGCGCCGTGCTGCCCGGCGACTTCGCGATCGCCGCACGCAAGACGTACGGCCGGACCTCGCACGGCATGATCTGTTCCACCGACGAGCTCGGTATGGGCGACGACGGCACGCACGGCATCATCGTGCTGGCGCCGGAGCACGAGGTCGGCACCGACGCGATCGAGCTGCTCCAGCTCGTCGACGAGGTCCTCGACATCGCCGTGACCCCCGACCGCGGCTACTGCCTCTCCATGCGTGGTGTGGCCCGCGAGACCGCCACCGCGTACGGGCTGCCGCTGCGCGACCCGGCGCTCCTCGACGTGCCCGCGCCGAACGCGTTCGGCTACCCGGTGAAGGTGGCCGACCCGATCGGCTGCGACCGGTTCACCGCGCGTACCGTCGTCGGCCTGGATCCCGAGGCGCGTTCCCCGATCTGGATGCAGCGTCGGCTGCAGAAGGCCGGGATGCGTCCGATCTCGCTCACCGTCGACATCACCAACTACGTGATGCTGGAGCTCGGCCAGCCGCTGCACGCCTACGACCGCACCCGGATCGACGGGCCGATCGGGGTGCGCCGCGCCCAGCAGGGCGAGAAGCTCACCACGCTCGACGGCACGGTCCGCGTCCTGGACGCCGAGGACCTGGTCATCACCGACAACCGTGGGCCGATCGGTCTCGCGGGTGTCATGGGCGGCGCCAACACGGAGATCGCCGACGCCCAGAACGGTGAGCACACCAGCACCGAGGTCGTCATCGAGGCCGCGCACTTCGACGCGATCTCGATCGCCCGGACCGCGCGCCGTCACAAGCTGTCCTCCGAGGCGTCCAAGCGCTTCGAGCGCGGCGCGGACCCGGAGGCCGCGGCCGCCGCCGCGCAGCGCACCGTCGACCTCCTGGTGCTCCTCGCGGGCGGTACCGCCGAGGCCGGTGTCACCGAGGTCACCGCCCCGTCCGCGCCCCGCACCATCGCGATGCCCGCGGACCACCCCGACCGGGTGGCCGGTGTCGGGTACGGCCGCGAGACCGTCGTACGCCGCCTCCAGCAGGTCGGCTGCGACGTCTACGGGCAGGACGAGCTCCTCGTCACGGTGCCGTCCTGGCGGCCCGACCTGAGCGAGCCGAACGACCTCGCCGAAGAGGTCATCCGGCTGGAGGGGTACGAGAACCTTCCGTCGACGCTGCCGAAGCCGCCGTCCGGGCGCGGGCTCACCGACCGCCAGCGGCTGCACCGCAGGGTCGGCCGGGCGCTCGCCGGAGCCGGCTACGTCGAGGCGCTGAACTACCCGTTCATCGGGGACGAAGTCCTCGACCAGCTCGGGTTCGACGCCGACGACGCCCGCCGCCGTACGGTCAAGCTCGTCAACCCGCTCTCCGACGAGGAGCCGGCGCTGCGCACCACGCTGCTGCCGGGCCTCCTCGGCGCACTGCGGCGCAACGACGGCCGCGGCAGCCACGACCTGGCACTCTTCGAGACCGGTCTCGTCTTCAGGCCGACGGGCGACGAGACCCAGGCCGTACGCCTGCCCGTCGAACACCGGCCCAGCGACGAGCAGATCGCCGATCTGAACGCCGCGCTGCCGCGGCAGCCGCGCCGTGCCGCGGTCGTCCTCGCGGGCGCCCGCGAGCAGGCCGGCTGGTGGGGCAAGGGCCGCCCGGTGGACTGGGCGGACTCCATCGAGGCCGCTCGTGCCATCGCCCGCGAGGCGGGTGTCGAACTCATCGTCCGGAACGACCAGCATGCGCCGTGGCACCCCGGCCGCTGCGCAGCACTGTTCGTCACGGCGAACGACGCGGAGGCCCTCGTCGGGCACGCCGGTGAGCTGCACCCGCGCGTCATCAAGGAGCTCCATCTGCCGGAGCGGACCTGCGCCATGGAGATCGACCTCGACCTCCTGGAACAGGCCGTCGACGGCGCGCTCCAGGCGCCGCGGATCTCCACCTTCCCGGTGGCGACCCAGGACGTCGCGCTGATCGTCGCGCAGGACGTGCCCGCCACCACGGTGGAGCAGGCGCTGCGTGCCGGCGCCGGTCAACTCCTCGAATCGCTGCGGCTGTTCGACGTCTTCACCGGTGAGCAGATCGGTGAGGGCAAGAAGTCGCTGGCGTACGCGCTGCGGTTCCGGGCGCCGGACCGCACGCTGACCGTCGACGAGGCCACGGCCGCCCGCGACGCGGCGGTCGCCCTGGCTGCCGAGCGGACCGGTGCGGTGCTGCGCGGAGCGTAGTAGGCGCACGGCGGCCGTCCAGCGGGTGCGCGCGCCCTCCGGGCGCGATCTCCCCATGGCCTTGACGGCATGGGAGCGAACCCTCGGCGGGCCTGCAGGCAGATGGTGAGGAGGGGGCGTATCCGGTGGCCGGATACGCCCCCTCCTCCTGTGCTCGCCGAACGGCGGGGGACCGCACGCGGGCCCCGTCCCGGCCCGGGGGAACCCGGTTCCGGTACGGCCCCGCAGCCACCCTCCGATCAGTGGGCAGTGGGTCGTGCGATCCGGCGCCGCCCGCGCTGCCACGGAGTGTCGGGCAGGTCGGCAGGGCGAACGGCGCGGGTGCGGGTCGTCGACTGTACGAGGGGGAGCAGACGACCCGGCCGCCTCTTGCGAGGCGACTGATTCAACCGATCAGCGCCCAGGCGCAACAGAGTGCGCAGCGGGACGGTTCGGGCATTCCGTTCACACCCCGTGTGAAACGTGCTCCACTGGGGCGACACGCCTCAAGGCGTGTCCGGCGGAGGAGGGGCAATGGAGCCCAACATTCTGCTCGAGGCCCTGATCGACGAGGCGGGCGTCTCCCGGGCGGGCCTCGCCGCGCACGTGAATCGGGCCGGGCGCGCCCGAGGGCTGTCCCTGCGGTACGAACACACCGCCGTGGCACGCTGGTTGAAGGGCCAGCGCCCGCGCGGTCAGGTGCCCGATCTGATCTGTGAGGTGCTCGGCGACCGGCTGCACCGGCCGGTTTCGCTCGACGACATCGGCATGGCGTGCCCCGGCGGCAGTGCACCCGGGCCGGCCTCCACGCTCACCGGGTTCGTCGAGCGGGCCACCGCGCTGTGGCGCTCCGACGAACAGCAGCGCCCGCACATCCTCGCCTCGGCGGCCGTCACCGGCACGACGGCGGTGATGCCGGTCTGGGAGTGGGAGAACCCACCGGAGGACACCGATGTCTCCCGTGCCGGTACGACCCGGGTCTCCCCGGCCGACATAGCGATGCTGCGTGCGGCCCGTTCCCACTACGAACTGATGTACCGCAGGGCCGGTGGCATCGCGACCCGTTCCCGCATCGTCGGCTTCCTCAACGCCGAGACCGCCCCGCTGCTGCGCGGCGGCTACAGCGATGCGCTGGGCCGTCGGCTGCACCGGGCGACCGGCGGGCTGGTGGCCGTCGCGGGCATCTGCGCCTACGACTCCGACGCGCACGGCCTTGCCCAGCGCTACTTCCACCAGGCGTTGCGGCTGGCCAAGGCGAGCGGGGACCGAGGGCTCGGCGGGTATGTGATCGCCCTGCTCGTCAACCAGTCGCTGTTCCTGGCGGAGTACCGGCAGTCCGTCGCGTTCGCGGAGGCGGCGCTGCGGGCCGCGGGCCGGGACATCACACCCGCGCTGGCCGCCGATCTGTACGCGATGCAGGCCAAGGCGTACGCCCATCTCGGCGACGGCCACAATGCCCTGGAGTGCATCCGGCGCGCCGAGTCGGAGGCGGGACGCATCCGTCCCGGGCACGAGCCCGACGAGACGGGGTACGTCGAGCCGGGCCTGGTCAATGTCCAGGTGGCCGAGGCGCTGCTCCGCCTCGGCGATCTGCCGGGGGCGCGGGAGCATGCGGCCGCGGCGGTACGGACCCCGGCGCACGACCGGGGCCGCGTGCACCGGCTGGCCATACTGACGCATATCGAGCTGCGGCAGGGGGAGGCGGACCGAGCAGCAGGCACGGCGGCCGAAATGGCGGAACGGGTCCGGGGGATGGAGTCGCAGCGGCTGCGGGACCGGCTGCGGGCGGTGCGCGAGGATCTGATCGCGAGCGGGTGCGCCGACGCGGAGCGGGCCGCCGAACTCATCGAAGGAGCGCTGCGCGTACCGCTCTGAACGTTCCCCTCCGGAGCTGTTCCTGCTGCGATGTTGCCACCAACATGTCGGAAGGTGGCAGAACTGTGCAGTGGACGAATCTGAACGAACAAACGGTGTATGAAAACCGCTGGTTCCGCGTCAACCTGGCGGACGTCGCGCTCCCCGACGGCCGGCACCTCGACCACTACCTCGTGCGGCTGCGCCCGGTCGCCGCGGCAACCGTCGTCAACGAGGCCAACGAGGTACTCCTGCTGTGGCGGCACCGGTTCATCACCGACAGCTGGGGGTGGGAACTGGCCGCGGGCGTCGTCGAGGACGGCGAGGACATCGCCGCCGCGGCCGCCCGGGAGATGGAGGAGGAGACCGGCTGGCGCCCCGGCCCGCTGCGGCCGCTGCTGACCGTGGAGCCGTCGAACGGCCTCACCGACGCCCGGCACCACCTCTACTGGGCCCAGGAGGCCAGCTGGACCGGACATCCGCAGGACGACTTCGAGTCGTCGCGGCGTGAGTGGATACCGCTCAAGCTGGTGCCCGACATGATCGCCCGGGGCGAGGTCCCGGCCGCCAACATGGTGGCCGGGCTGATGATGCTCCATCACTTACGGCTGGGGTGAGCCCGGACCACCGCCCGGACGGGACCCGGGCTCCGTGACAGTCACGCACGCGGGGCCGACCGGGGCATCCCCGGCCGGCCCCGCGCGGCCCCGACCAGCGGTCAGGAGTACGGGTAGAAGCCCGAGCCCGTCTTGCGGCCGAGCCGGCCCGCGTCCACCATGCGCAGGAGCAACGGGGGAGCGGCGTACAGCGGCTCCTTGAACTCGGCGTACATCGAGTCGGCGACCGAGGCCACGGTGTCCAGACCGATCAGGTCGGAGAGCTTCAGCGGGCCCATCGGGTGGGCGCAGCCGAGCTCCATGCCGTTGTCGATGTCCTCGCGGCTGGCGATGCCCGACTCGAACATCCGGATCGCGGAGAGCAGATACGGGATCAGCAGCGCGTTGACGACGAAGCCGGAGCGGTCCTGGGCGCGGATCGGGTGCTTGTCGAGCACGTCCTGCACCAGGGCTTCGGCGCGCGTGACCGTCTCGTCGGACGTGGTCAGCGCGGGGATCAGCTCGACGAGCTTCTGCACCGGGGCCGGGTTGAAGAAGTGGATGCCGATGACCTGGTCCGGGCGCGAGGTCGCGACGGCCAGCTTCACCAGCGGGATGGACGAGGTGTTGGAGGCCAAGATGGCGTCCCGCCGGGTCACCACCTGGTCGAGCACCTGGAAGATCTCGGTCTTGACCTGCTCGTTCTCCACGACGGCCTCGATGACGAGATCGCGGTCCGCGAACTCGCCGAGGTCGGTGGTGAAGCTGAGGCGACCGAGTGTCTCGTCGCGCTCCGCCTCCGTGATCTTGCCGCGTTCGGCGGCCTTGGAGAGGGAGTTGTGGAGCCGGGTGCGACCGATCTCCAGCGCCTCGCCGGTGGTCTCGGCCACCTTGACCTCGAGGCCGCTGCGGGCGCACACCTCCGCGATGCCTGCGCCCATCTGGCCACAGCCCACCACTCCGACGCGTGCAATGTCGGCCATAGAGTCCGTCACCTCGTGCCTTTCGCTGATCTCCGTTCGGCGGGCACCCGTCTGATTCCGGGCCCTGCCTCGACCCCCCGACGTTACTCCGCGACCTATGGACCATGACGGGCCGGGGCGGGCATGCTCAGCGTTGCGCCCGGATACCAGGGTGATGGATGAGGACACAGAGACGGCAGGTGGCAACGGAATGCGGCAAATCGCCCGAAGGGGCTTTGTGGCGGGTGCGGCCGGAGTGGTCGCGGGGGTAGTTGCAGGGACCGCGGGGGCGGGTGAGGCCGTCGCCGTACCGCAGACCGTTCCGAAGGCCCGGACAGGTGGGTCGCCCGGGCAGGAGACCCGCTCCCACTCCGTCGCCCGGCGTGAGCTGCGCGGTATGTGGGTCGCCACCGTCGCCAACATCGACTGGCCGTCGGCGCCCGGACTCACGGCGGCGGAGCAGCAGGCCGAGCTGATCGCCTACCTCGACGAGGCCGTCGACCGGCGGCTGAACGCCGTGATCCTCCAGGTCCGGCCGACCGCCGACGCGCTCTGGCCGTCACCCTACGAGCCGTGGGCGCAGTACCTCACCGGGGTACAGGGCCAGGACCCCGGCTGGGACCCGCTGGGCACGGCCGTGCGCGAGGCGCACCGGCGCGGCCTCGAACTGCACGCCTGGTTCAACCCGTACCGGGTCGCCAACCACACCGACCCCTCCCGGCTGATTCCCACCCACCCCGCACGGCTGCACCCCGACTGGGTCCTGCCGTACGGCGGGAAGCTCTACTACAACCCCGGACTGCCCGAGGTCCGCCGCTTCGTCCAGGACGCAATGCTCGACGCGGTCCGCCGCTACGACATCGACGCCGTCCACTGGGACGACTACTTCTACCCGTACCCGGTCGCCGGACAGGTCTTCGACGACGACGCCACGTATGCGAAATACGGTGCGGACTTCCCGGACAAGGCCGCCTGGCGCCGCGACAACACCGACAAGCTGGTGCGTGAGACCGCCGAGCGGATCAAGAAGATCAAGAAGAACGTCCAGTTCGGGATCAGCCCGTTCGGAGTCTGGCGCAACGCCGCGACCGACCCGCTCGGCTCGGACACCAAGGCAGGTGTGCAGACCTACGACAATCTGCACGCGGACACCCGCGGCTGGGTGAAGAAGGGCTGGATCGACTACATCTGCCCGCAGATCTACTGGAACATCGGCTTCGCCGCCGCCGACTACGCCAAGCTGCTGCCCTGGTGGGACGAGGTCGTACGGGGCACGGGCGTCGATCTCTTCGTCGGCGAGGCGCTCTACAAGGCCGGCGACCCGGCCCAGCCCGCGGCCTGGCAGGACCCGGCCGAACTCTCCCGCCATCTCGACTTCGCCGCCGACTACGACCAGGTCCGCGGCCACGTCTACTTCTCGGGGAAGGACGTCGTGACCGACCGGATCGGCACGATGGCGCAGGTCGTCGCCGACCACTATCGCCAGAGGGTGCGCCCTCCTCGCTGACCCGAGGGGAGCGCACCTCGCTGTGGTGCGGTCGGGGATGGTCCGCCCGGGGCCCCTAGAGGGTCTCCGGGCCCCGGCGTCGGACCACGGTGTGCTGGACGACGGTGTCAGGACCTGGCGAAACCAGGTGTTCGTGTCCGTCGTCGGCGCGGACGCGGTACGGGGGAGCGCCCCCGTCACCGAGCACTTCGACGATCTCTGCGACCTTGTCAGGCTGGCCCACGGTCCTGCCGTGCGTCAGCAGCCGGTCGCCCGGGTGTGCCTCCATCGGGAGTGACCTCCTCACGGGTGGCGGTCCTTGTCGACAAGTCTATGACCGGACGCCCGTGCGCACCGGACGGACTACCGCCTGGCCCCCGACCGCTGGGTGGCCGCGATGCAGACGAGCACGGCCACCGCCGCCACCGGCGCGGCCGCCGAGACCTCCTCGCCGAGCAGCAGGAACGACCACACCAGGGTCAGCAGCGGCTGCGCGAGCTGAAGCTGACTGGCCCGCGGAACACCGATCGCCGCCATGCCGCGGTACCAGACGTACAGGCCGACGAAGGCCGAACCCACCGCCACCCACACCAGGCCGATGACCCCGTGTGCGGTCAGCCGCACAGGCTCGAAGGAGAGCGCGACCGCCGCGCCCGCCACCATCAGCGGCGCCGCGAGGACCAGCGCCCAGCCGATCACCTGCCACCCCGGCATGACCCCCGCCAGCCTGCCGCCCTCCGTGTACCCCGCCGCGCAGACCAGCAGCGCGCCGAACAGATACAGATCGCCCGCGGACAGCGCGCCGCCGCTCTGCTGCACGGTGAAGGCAATGACCACGGCCGCCCCGGCCAGCGCCGCGATCCAGAACGTACGCGGCGGGCGCGTCCCGGTCCGCAGCGACGAGAGCACCGCCGTGGTCAGCGGCAGCAGCCCCACGACGACCGCCGCGTGCGACGAGGTGGAGGTCTGCAGGGCCAGCGTCGTCAGCAGCGGGAAGCCGATCACCACACCGCCCGCGACGACCGCGAGCCCGCTCCAGTGGCGCCGGTCCGGTACCGGGACCCGTCCCGCGAGCAGCACCCCGCCCGCGATCAGCGCGGCGAGCAGGCTGCGCAGGGTCACCAGCGACCAGGGGCCGAAGCTCTCCAGTCCCCAGACGGTGGACGGAAACGTCAGCGAGAAGGCGACCACGCCGAGTCCGGCGAGAAGGGTGCCGCTCCTGCCCGCCGACGGGGCAACCGCTATCGAGGTGGTTCGGGTAGCGCTATCCTGTGCTGTCATGCAAGAGCGTAGCAGTGTCGCCGCACTGGCCACTTCCCTCCGGGATGAACTGAACCGCTACTCGCCCGGTGGGAAGCTGCCGTCGAGTCGGGTCCTCGTGGAGCGCTTCAGGGTCAGCCCCGTGACCGTCTCCCGGGCCATCGCGCAGCTCGCCGCCGAGGGGCTCGTCGTCACCCGCCCCGGCTCCGGCGCCTTCCGGGCGCAGCCCCGTACCGACGCGTCCCCGCCCGGCGACACCTCATGGCAGGAGATCTCCCTCAGCGGCGACGGCGGCCCCGAGGTCGTGCCGCGAACCGTCGACGCGTCCGGTGTCCTGGTCACACTCGTCGCACCGCCGCCCGGCGTCATCGAACTGAACGGCGGTTACCTCCACCCCTCGCTCCAGCCCGAGCGGGCACTCGCCGCCGCCCTCGCCCGGGCCGGCCGCCGCCCCGGCGCCTGGGGCCGCCCGCCCACCGACGGTCTCACCGAACTGCGCGCCTGGTTCGCCCGCGAGATCGGGCCCTCGCTCACCGCCGCCGACGTACTGATCACCGCGGGTGGCCAGAGCGCCCTGGCCACCGCGCTGCGCGCGCTCGCCCCGCCCGGAGCCCCCGTCCTGGTCGAATCACCCACCTACCCGGGCATGCTGGCGGCCGCCCGCGCCACCGGACTGCGGCCGGTCCCGGTACCGGTCGACGCCGACGGGGTGCGACCCGAGCTGCTCGCCGCAGCCTTCCGGGCCACCGGCGCCCGCGTCTTCGTCTGCCAGCCGCTCTTCCAGAACCCGACCGGTGCGGTCCTCGCCCCGGCCCGGCGCGGCGAGGTCGTCCGGATCGCCCGCGAGGCGGGGGCCTTCGTCATCGAGGACGACTTCGCCCGCCGGCTCGTCCATGACGACGCGGGTCCCTTGCCGGCGCCGCTGGCCGCCGACGACCCCGACGGCGTCGTCGTGCACGTCTGCTCCCTCACCAAGATCACCTCACCCAGCCTGCGGGTGGGTGCGCTGGCCGCCCGCGGACCGGTACTGGAACGGCTGCGCGCCCTCCAGGTCGTCGACAACTTCTTCGTCCCCCGCCCGCTCCAGGAAGCCGCACTGGAACTGGTCGGCTCCCCGGCCTGGGGTCACCATCTGCGGTCCGTATCGACGGAGCTGAAGAACCGGCGGACCGCCATGACGGTCGCGCTGCGACTGGAACTGCCCGACTTCTCGCTCCCGTACATCCCCTCGGGCGGCGGCAGTCTCTGGCTGCGGCTGCCGGACGCCGCAACCAGCGCGGACGAAGCGGCGCTCGTCTCGGCCGCGCTGCGCGCGGGCGTCGCGATCGCGCCGGGCCGCCCCTACTACTGCGCCGAACCTCCGTCCGCCCAGGTGCGGTTGAGCTTCGCCACGGTCGCCGGAGCGGGCGAGATCGCCGAGGGCGTGCGGCGGCTGCGCGCCGCCTGCGACAAACTCTTCGCCGCCCCCGGCACGCACCACCTATCCTCCGGACATGACTGACAGCCCCCAGCAGCGTTACGAGATCTCGTCCGATCCGGCCCGGCTGGACCCGGCCCGGATCCACCACTGGCTCTCCACCGACGCCTACTGGGCTCTCGGCCGTACCCGCGAGAAGCAGGACCTGGCCATCGCCGGATCGCTCAACTTCGGTGCGTACGACACCACTTCGGGGGAGCAGGTCGGCTACGCCCGGGTGGTGACGGACCATGCCACCTTCGCCTGGCTCTGCGATGTGTACGTCGAGCGGTCGGCCCGCGGTCACGGTCTCGGCACCCGGCTCGCCGCCGCCGTGCGCGACCATCTCGCCCCGACCGGCATCCGCAGGCTCACGCTCGCCACCGACGACGCCCACGGGGTCTACGAGAAGGTCGGCTTCAAGCCGCTGAGGAACCCCGAGAAGTGGATGTACCTCCGGCTCGACGTCGTCGGATCCGTCTGACAAGGCGCCCCCTTGACCTGGGCGGCGTTCCGCTCCACGATCTCCGCCATGAGTGTTCGAGTCTCGCTCGTCGCCGCGGCGCGCAGCTCCTCACTGCTCGCCGAGCGCTTCGACGACGACCGGCCGCTCGACCAGGCCGGCTGGCACGAGGTGCAGCTTGCCGCGCAGGCCCTGGTGCCTCTGGGCGCCGCCGAACTGCGCTACTGCTCACCGACGGCACGCAGCCGCGCCACCGGGGAGGCGCTCGGCTACGCCCCGATGGCCCAACCGGCCCTGCGCGACTGCGACATGGGCCGCTGGCGCGGCTTGACCCTCTCCGACGTGGCGGCCCGCGAACCGGCCGCGGTCGACGCCTGGCTCGCCGACCCGCGCTCGGCACCGCACGGCGGCGAACCCCTGCTCGCGTTCATCACACGGATAGGGGGCTGGCTGGACACCCGCCCCGCCTGCGAGGGTTCGATCGTCGCCGTCGCGGAGCCGGCCGTCGTCCGGGCCGCCCTCGTCTACGCGCTGGGGGCGCCGCCCTCGACATACTGGAACGTCGACGTCCGCCCGCTCTCCACCATCACGCTCACCGGACTGCCGGGCCGCTGGAGCCTGCGCCTCGAAGCGGGCCCCCGCTGACCCGATGAACCGTGCCCCGGCGGGTGCGCGACATCTTCCCGCCGGTCCGACCAGTCGGTATGTTGCTCATCGACCCTGCACCACCAGGCATGCCCAGGCGAGGGAGGCCACCGTGCCGCAGATCCATGGCCACTGCGACGACCGATTCTCAGGCGTGCGCGCCGCATTCGAAGCGAATTTCCGGGAGCGCGACGAACTCGGTGCGGCCGTCACGGTCCTGGTCGGCGGGGAACCCGTGGCCGACCTCTGGGGCGGCTGGGCCGACGAGGCCCGTACCCGTCCCTGGGAACGGGAGACCCTGGTCAACGTCTGGTCCACCAGCAAGGGCCCGACCGCGCTCTGCGCCCACATCCTCGCCGACCGGGGGCTGCTCGACTTCGACGCCCCCGTCGCCACGTACTGGCCGGAATTCGCCGCGGCCGGCAAGGAAGCCGTTCTCGTACGCCATCTGCTCTCGCACCGCTCGGGTGTGGCCGGGCTGCGCGAGCCGCACAGTCTGGCCGAGCTGTACGACTGGGAGGTGACCACCACCCGGCTGGCGGCGACCGAGCCCTGGTGGGAGCCCGGAACCCGATCGGGATACCACGCGCTCTCGTACGGCTTCCTGGTCGGTGAGGTCATCCGCCGGATCACCGGACTGCTGCCGGGCGAGTTTCTCCGGCAGGAGGTCACCGGACCGCTCGGCATCGACTTCACCATCGGCCTTCCGGAGAAGGAGGCGGACCGCGTCGCGGAGCTCGTCGTGCCGAAGTCCGCCGCGGGCGAGCAGGCGGCGCTGTTCGCCCGGATGGCGCCGGTGGCCGTCGCTTCGCTGCTCAACCCGCCCACCGGCGCGCCCGCGGCCAACACACCCGAGTGGCGGGCTGCCGAGATCCCCGCAGCCAACGGCCACGGCACCGCCCGCGCCGTCGCCGCGCTGTACGGGATCTTCGCCGGCCGGGGCCGGCTCGGCGACCGGCGGATCCTCTCCGAGGAGGCCGCCGAGCGCGCCCGCGAGGGTCAGGGCAGCTGTCGGGACCTGGTGCTCGGCATCGGCTTCGACCACGACACGGAGATCGCCCTCGGCCTGTGGCTGAGCGGCCCACAGGGTTCGTACGGCCCCAACCCGCGCGCCTTCGGCCACGACGGTGCGGGCGGCTCCTGCGGTCTCGCCGACCCGGAGGCGGGCGTCGCCCTGGGGTACGTCATGAACCGGATGGGCCCGCGCATCGCCGACGACCCGCGCAAGATGGCGCTGATCGAGGCGGTGTACGAGGCGCTGTGACGCGTCGGCCGGGCCGGTTCCCCGGCCCGGCCGTGAGGTCGGTTCACAGGTGTCGGGCAACCGCCCCTCGGCGTCGGCCACATGGAACTGTGCCGCAGCTCCAGTGCGTGTGTCCGTATCTGGTGCGGGGTGCGGTTCAGGCGAGCTGGGTGGGCTCGTCCCGCAGTCCGGCCCCGGTCTGCTCCCGGATTTCCTGGTCGTCCGCGTGACCGTGCACCGACACGGCCAGATCACTGGTGGCGCGGACCACTTCCTCCGGCTCACCGGAGAGGGTAAGGGTGCATTTCGTCTCGCTGGGGTACTCCCGGCAGTCGGTGACCTTCCGCATGAGGCACCTCCGTGCTCCCTTCCACTCTATTGCGGCCGTGCGTGGCGGGTCAGTCCTCCTGGCGCGCGCGGGCGACGGCGAGCGTGACGGCCTCGGCGATGCCGGTCTCCGCCGTCGCCTTGTCGATGCCCAGTCCGCTCAGCACGCCCGAGCCGTCCTCGTGCTCCAGCAGGGCGAGGAGGATGTGCTCCGTGCCCACGTAGTTGTGACCCATCCGCAGGGCCTCCCGGAACGTCAGCTCCAGCACCTTGCGGGCCCCGGCGTCGTACGGGATGAGCTCCGGGAGCTCGTCGGCCGCAGGTGGCAGCGCCTCGGTCGCGGCCTGGCGGACGGAGTCCGCCGCGATGCCCTGTGCCTTGATGAATGCCGCGGCGAGCCCGTCCGGCTCGCTGAGCAGCCCGAGTGTCAGATGCTCGGGCAGGATCTCGTCGTTGCCCGCGGCGCGGGCCTCGTTCTGTGCGGCCATCACGACGTTTCGCGCCCGCGGGGTGAACCGGCTGAACCCCTGACCGGGGTCGAGGTCCGACGGTTCGCCGGGGGCCTTGGCGACGAAGCGCTTCTGGGCCGCCTGCCGGGTGACCCCCATGCTCTTGCCGATCTCCGTCCAGGAGGCTCCGGAGCGCCGGGCCTGGTCGACGAAGTGGCCGATCAGATGGTCGGCCACGTCACCGAGGTGGTCGGCGGCGATGACCGCGTCCGAGAGCTGCTCGAGAGCGTCGGAGTGGACATTCTTGATGGCCTCGATGAGGTCGTCGAGCCGGACCGCGTTCGTCATGCGTACGGGATTCGTCATGCGTCAACCGTAGGTTGACAGCCATGCAGTGTCAACCTTCGGTTGACACTGCATGGAAGGGGGCGTGCGCAGACGCGCAGAGCGCGCCGGTCCGGCAGGTGGCCGGTCCGACGCGCTCGGGTGCGGTTCGCGCCAGGGGGGCGGTGTCGCGTCCGGAGGGGGCCAGGAGGAGTGGTCCGTCCCGGCCAGGCGCCTCAGGTGCGCCCGCGAGTCCCTCGTACGGTCAGAGAACGCCGCAGTCGGCGATGGTGACCTTCGCCCGGGTCTTGCCGCTCTGCGAGCCGTAGGTCTCGATCTTCTTGACCAGGTCCATGCTCTCCTGGCCGTCGACCTCGCCGAACACGACGTGCTTGCCGTCCAGCCACGACGTCACGATCGTGGTGATGAAGAACTGCGAGCCGTTGCTGTTCGGGCCCGCGTTCGCCATCGAGAGCAGGCCGGGCTTGCTGTGCGTGAGCTTGAAGTTCTCGTCGGCGAACTTCTCGCCGTAGATGCTCTTGCCGCCGCGGCCGTCGCCGCTGGTGAAGTCGCCGCCCTGGAGCATGAAGTCGGGGATGACCCGGTGGAAGGAGGAGCCCTTGTAGCCGAAGCCCTTCTCGCCGGTCGCCAGCGCGCGGAAGTTCTCCGCGGTCTTCGGGACCACGTCGTCGAACAGGTTGAACGTGATCCGCCCGGCGGGCTCGTCATTGATGGTGATGTCGAAAAAAACCTTGGTCGTCATGGTTCCATCCTGACATCCGGGCTGTCGGCCACCACCGCACGGGGTGGTCCGAGGGCCCGATCGCCCGGGGACGACCAGGTGGACCGGGAGTGGGACACCGCTGGGTGCGGGCGGCAGAATGAGCTGACGCTGAATCAGAAAAGGTTGCGCTGCACCCCTTTGCCCTCGCTCCGGATCACAGTCCACACTGATGTGTCGCGCACGGCCACCGCTCCCCCCTCGCGTATCCCACCGCGGACGCGGCCGGCGTGTGCACACCCAGCCCCGCGAGACGGTGCCCCACCCCGGCTCCACGTCACCGGTCAAGGACGCCCATGCGACGTTCCACCCTCATCACCCGGGCCCTCGGCAGCACCGCTCTGGTCTGCGCCGCCGTAGCCCTGTCCCTGGTCTTCGTGCGCTACGACGCGCCCGCCCCGCGCTGGGACATGGTCGGCGCACTCGGAGCGGCCGCCGTCACCGCTGGAGCCTGGGCGCTCGCCTGCCGTACGGCGCCGCCGCTCGGCGCCGCGCCGTCCGTCGCGGGAGAGCGGCCGCCGCTGCCGCACCGGCTCCCGCTGCCCGCCCGTGACGTGGGCCGGGCGACCGGAACCGTCCTTCTCGTCCTGACCCCGCTCGTCCTGACCCGGCTGGCCGCCGGTTCGGGTGGGGTGCTCTCAGGTTTGCTGATCATCCTGGTCTTCGTCGTGACGGTGAAAGCCCTCCTCTTCGCTCGCGGCAGGGCCCGCCAGGGCGTGGCGCGCAGCAAGTTCCGCGTACTGGCGGACGACGCCACGCGGGGCGAGCTCCACGCCGTACGTGTCCGGGTCGGCGAACCCGTCCGGATGCGCTACCTCCAGCGTGGCGGCAAGCCGGGCGAACTCGACGTCACCCAGTTCCACTGGCTCGTCCTCCAGGACGGCGAACGTGCGATCAGGCTCGGCGGCGACCCCGAGGAGGTGGGCCGGGCGGCCCTGCGCCTCGGCGGTCAGGAAGGCTGGCTCTGCTGGCCGCAGCGGTGGAAGCTGATCGAGGCGGAGCTGCCCGCGGCATTCGTCTCCGACGGCGGTGAGGTGCTCATGGGGCTCACGGATCCGGACGAGGCGCGCCCGTACCTGACCGAAACCCGCCCCCCGTCGTCCGACCGCGCGGTCCGGCGCCTGCCCCGCACCGCCAAGTTCGCCGCACCTGTGCACACCCGGATACTCGGCGGCGCCCTGCTCGCCGCCCTGCTCATCGCCCCCGTCCTCTACATCGGCCCCGACCGGCTGCCGGCCCTGCTCGACTGGCTCCTGTGCGTCTCGGCGGCGGCGACCCTGGTCGTCCTCGCGCTGCGCGGTATGGGAGAGGCGACCCGGTCGCTGCCCGAAGGTCCGTCGTGGACGGTGGAGGAGGAGTCGGACCCGTCGATCGCGTGACGCCGGTGGGGTGCGACCGAGCGCCGCACCCGGACCTGCGCGGCCGAGTGCGGCGCTCGGTTTCCGCAACGCCACACCCCGCAGGTCTTCGGTTCGTCCTCGGCCGGCCGGCGCAGGCGCGGCGGCCTGTGCCTCGGGCGGGCTGCCGGCACCGGGTACGACCCGGCGGAACTGCAGAGGTGCGCCGTCCGTGCCGGAAGGGCCGACCGGCACCGTCGGATTCGGCGGCGCGGCCCGTTCTTCGTCAGGCCTTTGCATAAAACTGCAGCGATGCGTATAGTCATGCCATCGACGAGGAGGATTTCGATGCCGGTACGTGCAGCGGTAGCAGGAGCAAGCGGATACGCCGGCGGGGAGCTGCTCCGTCTGCTGCTGGTTCATCCCGACGTCGAGATCGGTGCCCTCACCGGCAACACCAACGCGGGGCAGAAACTCGGCGCCCTGCAGCCACATCTGCGCCCGCTCGCCGACCGGGTGCTGCAGCCGACCACCGCCGAGGTCCTCGCCGGACACGACGTCGTCTTTCTCGCCCTGCCGCACGGTCAGTCCGCGGCCGTCGCGCAGCAGCTCGGTGACGAGGTGCTCGTCGTCGACATGGGCGCCGACTTCCGGCTGACGGACGCCGCCGACTGGGAGAAGTTCTACGGGTCGCCGCACGCCGGGACCTGGCCCTACGGTCTGCCCGAACTGCCCGGTGCCCGCGCCGCGCTGGCCGGGGCCAAGCGGATCGCGGTGCCCGGCTGCTACCCGACGGCCGTCTCCCTCGCGCTCTTCCCGGCGTACGCGGCCCAGCTCGCCGAGCCCGAGGCCGTGATCGTCGCCGCGTCCGGTACCTCCGGAGCGGGCAAGGCGGCCAAGCCGCATCTGCTCGGTTCCGAGGTGATGGGCAACATGTCCCCGTACGGCGTCGGCGGCGTCCACCGGCACACCCCGGAGATGGTCCAGAACCTCAGCGCCGCAGCCGGTGAGCCGGTCACGGTCTCCTTCACGCCGACCCTCGCGCCGATGCCCCGCGGCATCCTCGCCACGTGCAGCGCAAAGGCGAAGCCGGGTGTGAGTGCCGAGTCGGTTCGTACCGCGTACGAGAAGGCGTTCGCCGAGGAACCGTTCGTCGATCTGCTCCCCGAGGGGGAGTGGCCCGCCACAGCGTCCGTCTACGGTTCCAACGCCGTACAGATCCAGGTCGCCCACGACGAGGCGGCAGGCCGGATCATCGTCATCAGCGCCATCGACAACCTTGCCAAGGGAACCGCCGGCGGCGCTCTGCAGAGCATGAACATCGCCCTCGGACTTCCCGAGGACACTGGTCTTTCCACGATCGGAGTGGCACCGTGAGCGTCACGGCAGCACAGGGGTTCTCGGCGGCGGGTATCGCCGCGGGGATCAAGGAGAGCGGCAACCCGGATCTGGCCCTCGTGGTCAACAACGGGCCGCGCCGCGCCGCCGCGGGAGTTTTCACCTCCAACCGCGTGAAGGCCGCCCCCGTCCTCTGGTCGGAGCAGGTCCTCAAGGGCGGCGAAGTGACCGCCGTCGTTCTCAACTCCGGTGGAGCCAACGCCTGTACGGGTCCGCAGGGCTTCCAGGACACCCACGCCACCGCCGAGAAGGCCGCCGAGGTCCTGGTCGGCCACAGCGCCGGTGAGATCGCCGTCGCCTCGACCGGGCTGATCGGCACGCTGCTTCCGATGGACAAGCTGCTGCCCGGCATCGAGACCGCCGCCGCGGCGCTGAGCGAGCACGGCGGCGAGAAGGCCGCCATCGCGATCAAGACCACGGACACCGTCCACAAGACGGCCGTCGCGGGCGGCAAGGGCTGGACCGTCGGCGGGATGGCCAAGGGCGCGGGCATGCTCGCGCCGGGACTTGCCACCATGCTGGTCGTCCTCACCACCGACGCCGATGTGGACGCGGCCGGTCTCGACTCCGCGCTCCGCGCCGCCACCCGCACCACCTTCGACCGGGTCGACTCCGACGGCTGCATGTCGACCAACGACACCGTGCTGCTGCTGGCCTCCGGTGCGAGCGGTATCACCCCGGAACAGGGCGAGTTCGCGGAGGCCGTACGGACCGTCTGCGCCGACCTGGCCCGGCAGCTGATCGGTGACGCCGAGGGTGCCTCGAAGGACATCCGGATCGAGGTCATCAACGCCGCGACCGAGGACGACGCCGTCGAGGTGGGCCGCTCCATCGCGCGTAACAACCTCCTCAAGTGCGCCATCCACGGCGAGGACCCCAACTGGGGCCGGGTCCTCTCCGCGATCGGCACGACGAAGGCGGCCTTCGAGCCCGACCAGTTGAATGTCGCCATCAACGGCGTCTGGGTCTGCAAGAACGGCGGCGTCGGCGAGGACCGCGACCTCGTCGACATGCGCTACCGGGAAGTCGAGATCACCGCCGACCTGGCCGCCGGATCCGAGTCCGCAGTCATCTGGGCCAACGACCTCACCGCGGACTACGTCCACGAGAACAGCGCGTACAGCTCATGAGTGCGGCGCGGAAACACACCGCACTCCCGAAGGCGGAGATCCTCATCGAGGCCCTGCCCTGGCTGACCCGGCACAACGGCAAGACCGTCGTCATCAAGTTCGGCGGCAACGCCATGATCGACGAGGAGCTGAAGGCGGCCTTCGCCCAGGACGTCGTCTTCCTGCGGCAGGCCGGCCTCAAGCCCGTTGTCGTGCACGGCGGTGGCCCGCAGATCAGTGCCCAGCTCGACAAGCAGGGCCTGGTCAGCGAGTTCAAGGCCGGGCTGCGCGTCACCACGCCCGAGGCCATGGACGTCGTACGGATGGTGCTGGCCGGACAGGTCCAGCGCGAGCTCGTCGGCCTGCTCAACCAGCACGGCCCGCTCGCCGTCGGCATGACCGGCGAGGACGCCCACACCATCACCGCCACCCGGCACCGCCCCACCATCGACGGTGAACTCGTCGACATCGGCCGGGTCGGCGAGATCACCGCGATCGACACCGGGGCCATCCAGGCGCTGCTCGACGACGGCCGGATCCCGGTCGTCTCCTCCATCGCGCGCTCCGCCGACGACAACCACGTCTACAACGTCAACGCCGACACCGCGGCCGCCGCACTCGCCGCCGCGCTGAACGCCGAGACGCTGATGGTCCTCACCGACGTCGAGGGCCTCTACGAGGACTGGCCCAACAGCGACGACGTGATCAGCAGGCTCACCGCGACCGAGCTGGAGAAGCTGCTGCCGGAGCTGTCCAGCGGCATGGTCCCGAAGATGCAGGGCTGCCTGTACGCCGTACGCAACGGCGTCGAGACCGCCCGTGTCATCGACGGCCGGGTCCAGCACTCGATCCTGCTGGAAATCTTCACCGACGAAGGCATCGGCACGATGGTCGTGCCCGACGCGGCCGACGTACCCGACGCACAGGGGGAAGCATGACCAACGCCGAGCTTTCGCAGCGCTGGCAGGGCTCGCTCATGGACAACTACGGCACCCCGCAGCTCTCCCTGGTGCGCGGCGACGGCGCCCGTGTGTGGGACGCCGACGGCACCGAGTACCTCGACTTCGTCGGCGGCATCGCGGTGAACGCGCTGGGCCACGCCCACCCCGCGGTCGTCGAGGCCGTCTCCACCCAGATCGCCTCGCTGGGCCATGTCTCCAACCTCTTCATCGCCGAACCTCCCGTCGCGCTCGCCGAACGGCTCCTGCAGCTCTTCGGCCGGACCGGCCGCGTCTACTTCTCCAACTCGGGCGCCGAGGCCAACGAGGCGGCCTTCAAGATCGGCCGGCTCACCGGGCGGACCCATATGGTCGCCACCGGCGGCGGCTTCCACGGCCGGACGATGGGCGCGCTCGCCCTCACCGGCCAGCCGAAGAAGCGGGAGCCCTTCCTTCCGCTGCCCGGTGACGTCACACATGTGCCGTACGGCGATGCCGACGCCCTCCGGGCCGCGGTGACCACCGACACCGCGCTGGTGATCATCGAGCCCATCCAGGGCGAGAACGGCGTGGTCGTCCCGCCCAAGGGCTATCTGGAGGCCGCCCGGGAGATCACCCGGGCCACCGGCACCCTGCTCGTCCTCGACGAGGTGCAGACCGGTATCGGCCGGTGCGGCCAGTGGTTCGAGCACCAGGCCCACCAGGGCGTCGAGCCCGACATCGTCACCCTCGCCAAGGGGCTCGGCGGCGGCCTGCCGATCGGCGCCACCGTCGCCTTCGGCGCGACGGCCGACCTGCTCAAGCCCGGCCAGCACGGCACGACGTTCGGCGGCAACCCGATCGCCTGCGCCGCCGGTCTCGCCGTTCTGGACACGCTCGCCGCCGACGGCGCCCTGGACCGGGTGAAGCGGCTCGGCGAGAGGATCCGGGACGGTGTCGAGGCCCTGGGGCACCCATTGGTCTCCCACGTCCGTGGCTCCGGTCTGTTGCTGGGTATCGTGCTCACCGAGCCCCTTGCGCCGCAGGTGCAACAGGCGGCTCAGGGAGCCGGACTCCTGGTGAACGTGCCCGCCCCCGATGTCGTACGGCTCATGCCGCCGCTGATCATCGGTGACGCAGAGGTGGACGCGTTCCTGGCGGCACTGCCCGGCGCTCTCGAAGCGGCACACGGGGACGGACAATCCGGAGAGAAGCGCTCCGGAGAATGAGGCGACGACGATGACCGAGGCGCAGGAATCCGAGTTCGGCGGGCCGTCCGTGCCGCAGACCCGCACGGCACGCCACCGCCGGATCGTGGACATCCTGAACCGGCTGCCGGTGCGCTCGCAGAGCCAGCTGGCGAAGCTCCTGGCCGACGACGGACTGAGCGTCACCCAGGCGACGCTCTCCCGCGATCTGGACGAACTGGGCGCGGTGAAGATCCGTAACACCGGCGGCGAGCTGATCTACGCCGTGCCGAGCGAGGGCGGCTTCCGCACCCCGCAGGCACCCCTCGGCGAGTCCGCCAAGGAGGAGCGGATGCGGCGCCTCTCCTCCGAACTGCTCATCTCGGCGGAGGCCTCGGCCAACCTCGTGGTGCTGCGTACGCCTCCGGGCGCGGCCCAGTTCCTGGCCTCGGCCATCGACCAGGCGGAGCTGCACGACGTCCTCGGTACCATCGCGGGCGACGACACGCTGATGCTGATCAGCCGCGACCCGGCGGGTGGTCAGGCGCTCGCCGACCACATGCTGCGGCTGGCGCAGAACGGTCGCTGAGCGACCCGGAGAGACGGATCAGTAGCGGGTGATCGCGGTCGTGCCCGAGTGGGTCCCGATCGCGATGTGCGGACGGCGGTCCGGGTCCGCCCAGGCCAGGATCCGGTCCATCGAGGGCGCCGGTACGGAGACACAGCCGGCGGTCGCACCGCTCCCGTTCACATGCAGGAAGATCCCCGCACCCCGCCCGCGCACCGGCCGGTCGTAGTTGAACCCGATGACCAGTGCGCGGGCGTACTGCTCCGGGTACGCGACCAGATGCTCGGCCTCGTCGGCCCCGCAGTCCGCGGGCAGCGGCTCCACCCAGCGGTTGTAGGCGCGCGCCGCGTCGTCCTGGCACCACCACGACCGGTCGCCCGCCCTGCGGTACGGATAGCGGGTCCCGGCCGGGGCCGCTTCGACGCCGAAGGCGTACGGAAGGTCGTACAGACCGGTGGGGGTGGTGTTCGTGCCCTGGACCCGCTTGTCCCCCTCGGTCAGCCCCTTCGCCCCGAACCGGGCCGGTGCGGACCCGGCCCGTACCCACTTCCCCGACTGCAGGTCCCACCAGCTGACGGTGCCCGTGGTGGATCCCGTGCCGGGTGCCTCGGCCGTGATCAGCTGCGAGCCGCCGCCCGTGTCGGCCAGCCGCTCCGGGAGCGGCGCCGTATCGGCGGGGCCGGCTGCCGACGAACCCACGAGGGCGAGCAGAACCGATCCGGTCACCAGAGATGTGCGCATGGACCGGACGGTAGACCCGACGGCGCCGGCCCACCGCCGCACGTACTCCGTGCGGCCCAGCGGCTCAGTCCGCCGTGGGCATCACGGGCAGCGGGAGCGGCAGTCCGGGCAGCCCGTCGATGCTCGTCGCGATGTGTTCCTTCTTGCCGAAGTACTCGCTGAGCGAGGTGTCGTCCTCGCGCGCGAAGCGCTGGGCGTGCAGCGGCCGGTCCTCCTCGTAGGACATGTACGGCACCGCGAATCCGCAGGTGTCCCGGATCAGCTCGGCCGTCACCACGATGATCGCGCGCAGCCCGTGCGGGGCCGGGTCGACGGGAAAACGGCCGAGCAGCCCCGGGAACCGCGGATCGTCACGGAAGACCGGCTCGCCGCGGCCGTGCACCCGCACGATGTTCGGCGGCCCCTGGAAGGCACACCACATCAGGGTGATGCGACCGTTCTCACGGAGATGGGCCACGGTCTCCGCGTTGCTCCCGGCGAAGTCCAGATAGGCGACGGTCCGCTCGTCGAGGACCACGAAGGAGCCGCTGACACCTTTCGGGGAGAGATTGACCGTGCCGTCACCGCCCAGTGGGGCGGTCGCGGTGAAGAAGATGTGCTGCTCCTCGATGAAGGTCCTGAGCCGTCCGTCGATACGTGCGTACGTCTTTCCCATGAGGCGATTATCGGCGCCGATGCGGCGTCCGGCAGGGGCATTTCAGCCGGTGGGACGCCGCTGCCGGACCGTCGCGCGGACGTGGGCTCGCAGCAGCCGCTCCGCCGCCACACGCAGCGCACGCGGCCGGTCCGCCCCGGTCCTGACGAGCAGCCACTCGTGCGGTATGCGGTCGGCGTCCGGCAGCAGAGCCTGCGTCACCGCCCGGACGACGGCGGGTGACGGATCGTCGAGGAGGGGCAGCAGCTGTTCGTGCCGCACCGCGTCGAGCGCGCGCAGGCCGGTGACGGCGTGGACGCGGACTGCGGGCACAGGGTGCGTCACCAGGGACCACAATGCCGGGGCGTCCTCCCTGGTGCCGCACTCGCCGAGCCCGGCCGGGGCCGCGGGGCAGGCGGCCGGGTCGGCGCACATCGACCGGTAGAGGGGGAGCGGATCGATGCCGCCCTGCCGCAGTACATAGCGGGCACAGGCCCGTACGACCCCGGACCGGTCGGCGAGGAACGCCGCGGCCTCGCCCTGCCGCCCGGCCCGCCGCAGCGCGGTGACACCGGCGGCCCGTACCCGGGGCGTCCGCGCGGACAGCAGCGAGCCCAGCACCTCGTCGTACGCCCCGTCCCGCACCCCGGCGATCGCGGCCTCCGCACACAGCGTCTGGATGCGCACATCGTCCGAGGCGGCGGCTGCGGTGCGGGCCAGCGTCGCCGGGGCGAGGAGACCGCGATCGACCGCGATGCGGTACACGAACCGGCGTGTGGCCCGGTCCTCGCCGGTGAGCAGCGCCACGACGTCCTCGGCGGGCCCTTCGCGCAACGCACGGTCCAGCCGTTCGCGGGCGAAGTCACCCTGCTCACGCCTGGACAGCCGCAGCGCCAGCGCGGTCAGCGGCGGCAGCTCCCGGCCGGGAATCTCCGAGAACAGTGCCCGAGCCCGGTCGCGCACCGGGCCGGCCCAGTCCGCGCAGCGCACGACCAGCAGCGGGCGCAGAGCCGGCGAGCGGGGGACCCACTCGAGTGCCGCCTTCCGGATCCGGCCGTCCGGATGGCACAGCGCGACGGCGAGCAACGGCTCGTCCGGAGGTGTCCTGGACCAATTCACCGAGGGCAGCGGAGCGTCCCAGCTCCAGCGCAGTCTCCGGCCGTCGGCCCAGTCGTGCGACGGGAGCAGCCCGGGCGCCTCGTACGAGAGGATCCGTACCCCGAGATCGAGGGCCGTCCAGGCTTCGGCCGACGAGGTGTCCAGTGCTTCCCGGAGCGGTATGCCCCGGGCCAGCCGTTCAGCGGTCTCGTAGTCGCTGCTCATCACGCGCCCCCAGCAGGTATGCAGAGGCCGATCGTAGGGGGCCGCACGGTGTCCGAGCCCGGCATTTATGGTCCGGGCTCGCACGTTCGGGTGAGCCGGTGATCAGCAGCTTTGACAAACCATACGGAGGATTGCATAGTTATACCCAACAGTGATTGCACCGTAAGGAGAAACCCGTGACCGAGCGCGTCGTACTCGCCTACTCGGGCGGCCTGGACACCTCCGTCGCCATCGGCTGGATCGCCGAGGAGACGGGCGCCGAGGTCATCGCCGTTGCCGTGGATGTCGGCCAGGGCGGCGAGGACCTGGACGTCATTCGTAAGCGCGCGCTCGCCTGCGGTGCCGTCGAGGCCGAGGTCGCGGACGCCAAGGACGAGTTCGCCGAGGAGTACTGTCTCCCGGCGATCAAGGCCAACGCCCTCTACATGGACCGCTACCCGCTGGTGTCGGCCCTCTCCCGGCCGACCATCGTCAAGCACCTCGTCGCCGCCGCCAACAAGCACAACGCCGGCATCGTCGCCCACGGCTGCACCGGCAAGGGCAACGACCAGGTCCGCTTCGAAGCCGGCATCTCCGCGCTCGGCCCCGACCTGAAGTGCATCGCCCCGGTCCGTGACTACGCGATGACCCGGGACAAGGCGATCGCCTTCTGCGAGGAGAAGAACCTCCCGATCGCGACCACCAAGAAGTCCCCGTACTCGATCGACCAGAACGTCTTCGGGCGCGCCGTCGAGACGGGCTTCCTGGAGGACATCTGGAACGCCCCGATCGAGGACATCTACGAGTACACCGAGAACCCGGCCACCCCGCGCGAGGCCGACGAGGTCGTCATCTCCTTCAAGGAGGGCGTCCCGGTCGCCATCGACGGCAAGCCCGTCACCGTCCTCCAGGCGATCCAGCGGCTCAACGAGCGGGCCGGCGCCCAGGGCATCGGCCGGATCGACATGGTCGAGGACCGGCTCGTCGGCATCAAGTCCCGCGAGGTGTACGAGGCCCCCGGTGCGATCGCACTGATCACCGCCCACCAGGAGCTGGAGAACGTCACCGTCGAGCGCGAGCTGGCCCGCTACAAGCGGCAGGTCGAGCAGCGCTGGGGCGAGATGGTCTACGACGGCCTGTGGTTCTCCCCGCTCAAGCGCGCCCTGGACGGCTTCATCAACGAGGCCAACCAGCACGTCACCGGTGACATCCGGATGACGCTGCACGCCGGCCGCGCCGTCGTCACCGGCCGGAAGTCCAGCGAGTCGCTGTACGACTTCAACCTCGCCACCTACGACTCGGGCGACACGTTCGACCAGTCCAAGGCGCAGGGCTTCATCGAGATCTTCGGCCTTTCGTCGAAGATCGCCGCCAAGCGTGACCTGGCCTGACGCCACCCCGTTTACGTCACCGCCTCCCCGTTCCTCCGCGGCGGGGAGGCGGTCGCACATCCACCCTCTTGTCTCTTGAGGAGCACGCAGTGAGCAATGGCAACGGCAACAGCGACGTACGCCTCTGGGGCGCCCGCTTCGCCGACGGTCCGGCCGAGGCGCTGGCGAAGCTGTCCGCCTCCGTCCACTTCGACTGGCGGCTCGCGCCGTACGACATCGCCGGCTCCCGCGCCCACGCTCGCGTCCTCAACAAGGCGGGCCTGCTCACCGAGGACGAGCTGACCCGCATGATCGCCGGCCTCGACCAGCTCGAAGCCGATGTCGCCGACGGGTCGTTCACCGGCACCATCGCCGACGAGGACGTCCACACCGCGCTGGAGCGTGGACTGCTGGAGCGCCTGGGCCCGGACCTCGGCGGCAAGCTGCGCGCCGGCCGGTCCCGCAACGACCAGATCGCCACGCTCTTCCGGATGTACCTGCGCGACCACGCCCGGATCATCGGCGGTCTGATCGCCGAGCTCCAGGACGCGCTGGTCGGTCTCGCCGAGGCCCACCCGGACGTCGCCATGCCGGGCCGGACGCACCTGCAGCACGCTCAGCCCGTCCTCTTCGCCCACCACGTCCTGGCCCACGTGCAGTCCCTGTCCCGGGATGCCGAGCGCCTGCGGCAGTGGGACGAGCGGACGGCCGTGTCCCCGTACGGCTCCGGCGCGCTGGCCGGCTCCTCGCTCGGTCTCGACCCGGAGGCGGTCGCCGCGGACCTCGGCTTCGAGCACGGTTCCGTCGCCAACTCCATCGACGGCACGGCCTCCCGCGACTTCGTCGCCGAGTTCGCGTTCATCACCGCGATGATCGGCGTCAACCTCTCCCGGATCGCGGAGGAGGTCATCATCTGGAACACGAAGGAGTTCTCCTTCGTCACCCTGCACGACGCCTTCTCCACCGGCTCCTCGATCATGCCGCAGAAGAAGAACCCGGACATCGCCGAGCTGGCCCGCGGCAAGTCCGGGCGCCTCATCGGCAACCTGACGGGGCTGATGGCCACGCTGAAAGCCCTCCCGCTCGCGTACAACCGCGACCTCCAGGAGGACAAGGAGCCGGTCTTCGACTCCTGTGACCAGCTCGAGGTCCTGCTGCCTGCCTTCACCGGCATGATGGCCACGCTGACCGTCAACCGCGAGCGGATGGAGGAGCTGGCCCCGGCGGGCTTCTCGCTCGCCACCGACATCGCCGAGTGGCTGGTCAAGAAGGGCGTCCCGTTCCGCGTCGCGCACGAGGTCGCGGGCGAGTGCGTCAAGGAGTGCGAGCAGCACGGCATCGAGCTCGACGAGCTCACCGACGAGCAGTTCACGAAGATCTCCGAGCACCTCACCCCCGAGGTCCGCACGGTCCTCGACGTGCCGGGCGCCCTCGCCTCGCGTGACGGACGCGGCGGTACGGCCCCGTCGGCCGTCGCCGTACAGCTCGCCGAGGTCAAGAACGACCTGGCGGCACAGCACGCATGGGCCACCGCCCGTCAGTAGGTCACGGGAACGGCATCGCGGGCTACGTTGGTCGGGACGGAGTTACGGACCCGACCCACGAGGAGCCCGCGATGCCCTTCGCCCGCCTGGCCTCAGCGACGACCCCGACCGCCCATATCGGGCTCGGCCTGGCCGCGGTCGGCAGGCCCGCCTACATCAATCTCCACCGCGACCGGGACCTGCCCGGGACCCGCAGCGTCGAGGCATTGCGCGAGCACACTCATGAGCTTCTCGACGCCGCCTATGCGCAGGGCGTCCGCTACTTCGACGCCGCCCGCTCCTACGGCCGCGCCGAGGAGTTCCTCGGCGACTGGCTGACCACCCGCCCGGATGTGCGCGACGTCGTCATCGGCAGCAAATGGGGCTACACCTACACCGCCGACTGGAGCGTCGACGTCGAGGCGCACGAGGTCAAGGACCACAGCCTCACCACCTTCGAACGCCAGCGTGCCGAGACCGAGGCGCTGTTGGGCGACCGGCTCGACCTCTACCAGATCCACTCCGTGACAGCCGACAGTCCGGCCCTCACCGACAAGGAACTGCACGAGCGGCTCGCCGCCCTCGCCGCAGACGGGGTCACCGTCGGCCTGTCCACCAGCGGTCCCGGCCAGGCGGACGCCATCCGCGCCGCCCTCGCCGTCACCGTCGACGGCGAGCCCCTCTTCCGTACCGTCCAGGCCACCTACAACGCCCTGGAGACGTCGGCCGGACAGGCGCTCGCCGAGGCGCACGACGCCGGGCTGACCGTGATCGTCAAGGAAGCGATGGCCAACGGCCGGCTCGCCGGAACGGACGCTCCCGCGGTCGTCCAGGAGATCGCTGCCGAGGCGGGCCTCGGCAGCGACGCGGTCGCGCTCGCGCTCATCCTGCACCAGCCGTGGGCGGGCGTCGTCCTCTCCGGCGCGGCGACCGTCACCCAGCTCCTCAGCAACCTCCACGCCCCCGTCCTCGACCTCGACGAGCAGCGGCGGGACCGGCTGGACGCGCTGGTGGAGGAGCCCGAGGCGTACTGGCGCCACCGCGCCGGCCTGCCCTGGAGCTGACCGGCGAGGCGTCCCGATCGGGGTCAGCTCCCGCTCGGTCCGCGCCCACTGCGCCGGCGCGTCGAAGTCCGCCCGCCCCAGGCCGATCCACGGGTGGATCCGGCGCAGCGGCGCCTCGCCCTGTCCGTGCCCGGCGACGTCCTCCCGGTCCCGCTCGGTGATCTCGACCCGGGCGAACGGCCGCGACGTCAGGAGCTCGTGAGGATGACGAGTTGCTGGGTGGCCCGGGTC
This sequence comes from Streptomyces sp. NBC_00353, assembly GCF_036108815.1. Taxonomy (NCBI): domain Bacteria; kingdom Bacillati; phylum Actinomycetota; class Actinomycetes; order Kitasatosporales; family Streptomycetaceae; genus Streptomyces; species Streptomyces sp. NBC_00353. Next base: position 7,956,937 of record NZ_CP107985.1, read on the forward strand.
ATGGCGACATAGCGGTCGACCGCTCCTTCGATGCCCTTGCCGAACTCCTCCGGGTCGATGAGGACGACCAGGTCGAACTCGAGCCCCTTCGACAGCTCCGGAGTCAGCGACCGGACGCGGGACGTCGTCCGGAACGTGGGATCGCCGATGACGCAGGCGATCCCGTCGGCGTGTGCGGCGAGCCAGGTGTCGAGGACCGAGGTCAGATCCGAAACAGATCCGTGTACGACGGGGACGCCGCTGCTGCGGATGGAGGCCGGCACGTTGGCGTCCGGGAGTACGGCCCGGATGACCGGCTCGGCTTCCGCCATGACTTCTTCCGGCGTCCGGTAGTTGATGCTCAGGGAGGCCAGGTTGATCCGGTCGATCCCGATCCGCTCGAGCCGTTCCTGCCACGACTCCGTGAACCCGTGCCTGGCCTGGGCACGGTCCCCGACGATGGTGAAGCTCCGGGACGGGCACCGGGCCAGCAGCATCTGCCACTCGGCGTCGGTCAGTTCCTGAGCCTCGTCCACGACGATGTGCGCGAACGGGCCGGCGAGCAGGTCCGGTTCGACGGTGGGCAGTGCGGTCTCGTCGACCAGGGCGTCCTGCAGGTCCTGTCCGCGCAGCATCCCCACCGCGCCTTCGCTCTCGTCGATCAGGATGTTCTGCAGCAGGCCGTCGATGACGTCGGTCCTGCGCGCGCGTTCGGCGGCGACAGAGGCGTCGTGCCGACGCTTGCGTCGCGAGGCCTCCGGGTCGCCGAGCCGCTGCCGTGCGGCGTCCAGGAGCGGCAGGTCGGACACCGTCCAGGCCTGGGCGTCGCCTCGCTGCAGCTTCTGAACGTCGTCGGGGCCGAGCCAGGGAGCGCACATCCGGAGATAGGCGGGTACCGACCACAGGTCTCCCACGAGGTCAGCCGCTTCCAGCAGCGGCCACGCGCGGTCGAAGGTCGTGAGCAGTTCCCTGTTCTGCCGCAGCGACTTGCGGAGCAGGTCGGCCGATACGTCGCCGTCGTGCTTGTCCACCAGGATCGTGAGCAGCTCCTCCCAGACCTGATCGCGGGCCTCGTTGTGCGGAGTACCGGGTTCTGCCGCTTCGAACGCCACGGCCCAGTCGTCGGCGCTCAGCCGGATGTCGGACCAGTGGGTCGTGACCGTCATCCCCTTGGTGGGCGGTTCCTCGTAGAACCTGACGGTCGTCTCGATCGCTTTCACCAGGTTCGCGGACGACTTCAGGGCGGCCACGTCCGGGTCGGCCTCGATGGCTGCTGCGGCTCCCTCGGCGACGAGGTCCCGCAGGGTGCAGGTCTGCACGCCCTCCTCTCCGAGGCTGGGGAGGACGTCGGCGACGTAGGCCAGGTAGGGCCGGTGCGGACCGACGAACAGCACACCGCCCCGACGGTGACCGAGGCGAGGGTCGGAGTGGAGGAGGTAGGCGGAGCGGTGCAGAGCGACGACGGTCTTCCCCGTACCCGGGCCGCCGTCGACCACGAGAGCGCCGCGGGATCCCGCGCGGATGATGGCGTCCTGGTCGGCCTGGATGGTGCCGAGCACGTCTCGCATCCGAGCCGACCTGTTGCTGCCCAGACTGGCGATGAAGGCGGACTGGTCGTCGAGCGCGGCGTGCCCGACGAACCCGTCCGAGGTGAAGACCTCGTCCCAGTAGTCGCCGATCCGGCCTCGGGTCCAGCGATACCTGCGGCGGCTCACCAGACCCATCGGGTTGGCGTGGGTGGCTCCGAAGAACGGCTCAGCCGCGGGGGAGCGCCAGTCGAGCAGCAGTCGGCGACCCGCGCTGTCCGTAAGACCGAGTCGTCCGACGTACACCGGCTCGGCGCTGTCCGCGCTGACCATGTGTCCGAGGCACAGGTCCAGACCGAAGCGACGCAGTGCGCGCAGGCGCGTGGTCAGCCGGTGGATCTCCATGTCCCGGTCCATCGCCTGCCGGCCCACGCCGCCGGGCGCTCTGCGCTCGGCGGCGAGGCGGTCGGACAGTTCGGTGATCGCCTGCTCAAGGCTCTTTGCGAGGGCCGCGAAGTGCTGCTCGTCACCGGCGATCAGCGTCGGGTCGGCCTTGGGGGAAAGGTGGTCGGGAAGGTCGAACACGCTGGTGGTCAGCGGGTGCACGTCATCGGCTCCGATCTGAGGTCGCTCGCGACCGTTCTTTTGCGCGCAGCAAGGCATCTGGACTGGCGTGACGAACCTGGTGGCCATGACGAGCAACGCTCCGCCCGGCGTGGCCCCGTGGCCGTTGCCGGTCCAGGTCGCCGGGGTCGGCGGGTTCTCGTGTTCCGGTTCCCGGCTCGGTGATCCCGCGTGGTTCACGCGGACATCGGCGGCCTTTCCCGGCCGATCGCGTCGAGCAGCAACTTCGCGGCCACCGTCGCCCCGTCGGTGCGGATCGTGCCGGCCACGGCGGTCGCTCGGGCGCGGGACTCAGGTGTCAGGGCCGTCTTGAGCGCGGCGGACAAGGACTCGGTGGTCGGGGTCGGACCGTCGTGTGCCGCGCCGATGCCCAGGTCGGCCACCCGGCCGGCCCAGTACGGCTGGTCCGCCGACTGAGGTACCACCACCTGCGGTGCGCCGGCCCGGGCGGCCGTCGTCGTCGTGCCCGCGCCGCCGTGGTGCACGACGGCGGCCACCCGGCCGAACAGTGCCTGCTGGTTGACCTCGCCGACGACGAAGCAGTCGTCCAGGTCGTCGATCAGGGCCAGGTCGGCCCAGCCGCGGGAGGTGAGTACGCGGCAACCCTGTGCGCGGACGGCCTCGATGGCCACCTGGGCGACGTCCTTCGAGGCGCGCATGGGCATGCTGCCGAAGCCCACATACACCGGTGGTTCGCCGGCCTGCAGGAACGCTTCCAGGTCGTCCGGGAGCGGGCGTTCGTCCGGCAGGATCCACGCGCCGGTCTGCACGACGTCGAGGTCCGGCGTCTTCTGCCACGGGTCCAGGGTCGGGTCCGTCGCCAGCCACGGCCGGTCGCCGATGACGTAGTCGCGGACGTTGTCCACCGGGGGCAGGCCGATCGACGCCCGGTTGACGTTGAGCGCCTCACCGAACAGTGCGTCGATGCTCTCGGCGTCGAGGTCCCACAGCACCCGGTTGTCGGTCACGTCCGGCGGGAACGGCCGGCCCGGATAGGCCAGCGGCGGGTGGTGCGGCGACGGCAGGGTGAGCTGCTGGAAGGTCACGGACACGGAGCGGATGCCCAGTTTCTCGGCCACCGACCGCGCGCCGGCCGCGGCCGGCATCATGCCGGTCGCCACCAGCGCATCACATCCCTCGGCCGCCGTGGTGACCGCGGCGAACTGACTGGCGATCAACTCGGCCGCGCGGCGGGGCAGGTCCGCCGACGACGGCGCCGCCGTCGTCAGCGCGCGCGCCGACTGGCCGACGGGCACCATCGGCACGCCGACACCGGCCAGCCGCTGCGCGAAGTCCTCGTCCGGCGGCGCGCACACCCGCACCTCCGCGCCGAGTGCCCGCAACTGCACCGCGAGTCCCACCAGCGGCTCGACATCCCCACGCGAGCCATACGTAGACAACAACACACGCACTCCGTGACTCTCCCATTTCCGTCGGGTCCGGCTTCGGCCGCCGATTCTGCGGCATGACCCGGGTCTTGCCGCAAGGCCCCCCATGCGCTATAAGTTGAGAGTGGAAAGGAGTGGGTACTCCCCTTTCCCTCTTCGTCTTTCCCCTTGTCCGTCCGCTGCGGACGGACAACCTCCTCGAGAAGCGGTGCCTCGCCGCGTAGGACACTGTCGGCCCAGGGGAATCTCCCGTCGGCCCACGGATGCAGCCGCGGAACGAGAAGTTCTTCACCCTCCTGACGAGCCACCGGCGACCGGTTGTTCACGAGCCACCGGCGGCCGGCGATCAGTCCGAGGCTGGCCGCCCGTCCGGTGGATGCCCACGACCCGGGCCATGAAGCGGTCGGCGGTACGCCCCAAGGGTGGTCCCGTAATCCCCGGCGGGCGCCTACGGCACCGCCCTCGGTCGCTCAGACGCGCGACGGTGCGCGAACCGGTGAATCGCGGACTCGCCCGGCACGACGCGCCGGAGACAGCCCTGCGGGAGCCTAGGGTCGCTCGCATGACGACCCTCGACCTGGCAGCCCGCGGCCGACGCATCGAGTTGAAATCGGCCGCGACCGTGGTACCTCGGCCGACCCGCAGCACGCCCTTTCCGGTGCCCGGAAGCCGCCCCGGCGCCCGATAGGTGCCGGAAAACCAGCGCTTCGCACCGGAGAACCCGGAGAAAGAATGAGACGATGATGTCTCATTTGGGTTATGGTCGTCTCATGACTGTCGACCGTGAGCAGGTGCTGCGCAGCGCCGCGGCTCTGCTGACCCGTAAATCGACCGCCACCATGGATGAGGTCGCCAAGGCCGCGGGCATCGGACGCGCCACCCTGCACCGGCACTTCGCCGGACGGGACGCCCTGGTCAGAGCGTTGGAGAACCTGGGGATCCAGGAATTCGAAGCGGCTCTCGACGCCGCCGCGCTCGACGAGGGCTCCTCGGAGCAGGCGCTGCGCCGGCTGATCGCGGCTGTCGAGCCGAGCGCCGGACTGCTGTCCTTCCTCGTCACCGAGAACCAGCTCTTCGAGGGCGACGAGATGAATGAGGGCTGGAACCGGCTGGACGCGCGGGTCTCCGCCTTCTTCCGGCGGGGACAGGAGCGCGGCGAGATCCGGATCGACCTGACCCCCGCCTGGCTGACCGAGGCCCTGTACGGGCTCGTCTCCACCGGCGCCTGGGCCGTCCAGGCGGGCCGGGTCGCCGGACAGGACTTCCAGTACATGATCGTCGAGTTGTTGCTCGGCGGAGCACGCCGGAGCGTGGAGCAATGACCAGCATCGAACAGCACGCGGAGACCTCGGACGAGCTGCGCCGCCCCGGACGGTGGATCGCGCTCGCCGTGCTCGTCCTCGCCGTGCTGCTGGTGGCCATCGACGCCACGGTCCTGGGCCTTGCGACGCCGTTCCTCACCGAGGATCTCGAGCCGACCGGCACCCAGCTGCTCTGGATCGGCGACGTCTACTCGTTCGTCATCGCCGGGCTCCTGGTCTCCATGGGCAGCCTCGGCGACCGCATCGGCCGCAAGAAGCTGTTGCTGAGCGGCGCCATCGCGTTCGGCGCGGTCTCCGTGCTCAACGCGTACGCGAACAGCCCCGAGATGATGATCCTGGCGCGGGCGCTGCTCGGCGTCGCGGGCGCCACCTTGATGCCGTCCACCCTCGCCCTGATCCGCAACCTCTTCAACGACCCGCGCGAGCGCTCGCTGGCCATCGGCATCTGGGGCGCCATGGCCTCCGCGGGCGCGGCCGTCGGCCCGGTCGTCGGCGGGTTCCTGCTGGAGCACTTCTGGTGGGGGTCGGTCTTCCTGATCAATCTGCCGGTGATGGCGGTCCTCGTGGTCGTCGGCGTCCGGATGATCCCCGAGTCGAAGAACCCGGCCCCGGGCCCCTGGGACCTGATGAGTGTCGCGCTCTCCCTGGTCGGCATGATCGGTGTCGTGTACGCCATCAAGGATCTGGCCGCGCACGGGGCGAGCTGGGAGGTCGCCGTCGCCGGCATCGGCGGTGCGGCCGCGCTCTGGTGGTTCGTACGCAGGCAGCTCAAGCTGCCGGATCCGCTGCTGGACATGCGGCTGTTCCACCACCGGGGTTTCTCGGGCGCCGTCCTCGCCGATCTGCTGACCATCCTCGGCCTGTCCGGGCTGGTCTTCTTCCTCTCCCAGTTCCTGCAACTGGTCCAGGGGCGCGGCCCGCTGGAGGCCGGACTCGCCGAGTTGCCGGCCGCCGTCGGCGCGGTGACCTGCGGTCTGATCGCCGGTCAGGCCGCCCGCCGGTTCACGGTCCGGTTCGTGGTGTCCGCCGGACTCGCGGCAGTCGGCGTCGCGCTCGCCGCCGTCACCTTCGTCCACCAGGAGACCGGCTATCCACTGATCGGCCTTCTGCTGCTGGTCGTCGGCATCGGCGCGGGCTTCGCCTTCACCGTGACCTCCGACGTGATCCTCTCCAGCGTCCCGAAGGAGCACGCGGGCTCCGCGTCCGCGGTCTCCGAGACGGCGTACGAACTCGGCGCGGCTCTCGGCATCGCCCTGCTCGGCTCCATCGTCACCGGCGTCTACCAGGACTTCGTCACCCCGCACGGTGTCCCGGCCGATGCCGCCGCGGCGGCCCATGAATCCCTGGGCGGCGCCGTCGAAGCGGCGCAGGGCATTCCGGCGGATCAGGCGCACGCACTGGTCTCGGCGGCACAGGACTCGTTCGTCGACGGGTTGCACATCGCCGCGGGCATCGGCGCGGCGGTTCTGATCGCGACGGCGGCCGCCGCCTGGTTCCTGCTGCGCGGCCAGGCGCTGGAGGAGGAGATCGAGCATCCGTAGAGCCGCCCGCGAGCTGTCGCGCCTTCGGCCGTACGAGTGGTTGTGAGATACGGAAGGGCCCGTACCGCCAAGCGGGGTACGGGCCCTTCGGACGTCCTGCGGATCGGCCGGATCAGGCGGCCTTGGCCTTCGTCGCATACATGTCGACGTACTCCTGGCCGGAGAGCCGCATCACCTCGGCCATCACGGAGTCCGTCACCGCCCGCAGCACGTAGCGGTCGCGGTCCATGCCCTCGTAGCGGGAGAACTCCATCGGCTCACCGAACCGGACCGTCACCTTGCCGGGCCTGGGGAGTCCCGCACCGCCCGGCTGCAGCTTGTCCGTGCCGATCATCGCGAACGGCACCACCGGCGCGCCCGTCATCAGCGTCAGCCGTGCGATGCCCGTACGGCCCCGGTAGAGCCGCCCGTCGGGGGAGCGGGTGCCCTCCGGGTAGATGGCGAACGCCTTGCCCTGCTCCAGCACCCGATGGCCCGTCATCAGCGCCGCGACACCGCCGCGGCCGCCGTCCCGGTCCACCGGGATCATGCCGCAGCCGGTGAAGAACCAGGCCATCATCCGGCCCTTGAGCCCCTTGCCCGTCACGTACTCGTCCTTGCCGATGTAGAACACCGGCCGGTCGCAGCAGATCGGCATGATCATCGAGTCGATGAACGTCAGATGGTTGCCCGCGAGGATCACCGGACCGTCTCCGGGGATGTTCTCCACGCCTTCCACCTGGGGGCGGAACATCAGGCGCAAGAGCGGTCCGAGCACTGCCTTGATGAGTGCGTGTCGGGACAACGGTTCCTCCGGTGTAGTGGCCAGGGCCGGCCGAGGCGCGGGATCGTGACGGTATATGCAGGTGAGGACGATACTCGCGGGTACTCGCTGATCGCACATCGGGTTCATCGAGTGGATACGCAGTGTTGACGTGTGTTTCCGCCATGTTCGTCCACGGGCTGCCGTGCGGATGGTGCAGTTCCCTACGATCGGGCCTCGCTCGACGGTGCCACACATCACATGCGAGGGAGCAGTCATGACAGAGCGTGCGCAGGCGAACCCCGGTCGGCGGACCGTACTGGGAGCGGGAGCGGCCGTACTGGGCGCGGCCGCCCTCGGACTGCCGGGCACGGCGAACGCCGCCGAGAACACGCCAGGGCCCGCCGACGGACGGTCCGGCGGCCACGGTCACCGGCTGGACCTGCCGGTGCCGACCGTCATCGGGCACCGCGGTACCAGCGGCTACCGCCCCGAGCACACCCTCGGCTCGTACCAGCTGGCGCTCGACATGGGTGCGCACATCATCGAGCAGGACCTGGTACCCACCAAGGACGGCCACCTTGTCTGCCGTCACGAGAACGACATCACCGCCACCACCGATGTCTCCGCCCACCCCGAGTTCGCGAGCCGCAGGACGACGAAGACTGTCGACGGGGTCTCCCTCACCGGCTGGTTCACCGAGGACTTCACCCTCGCCGAGCTGAAGACGCTCCGCGCCAAGGAGCGCATCCCCGGCAACCGCCAGAAGAACACGCTCTACGACGGCCGCTGGGAGGTCCCCACCTTCGAAGAAGTGCTCCAGTGGGCCGACCGTGAGGGCCGCAGGCGCGGGAAGCAGGTCTGGCTGTACGTCGAGACCAAGCACCCCACCTACTTCCGCGGCCTCGGCCTCGGCCTGGAGGAGCCGCTTGCCAAGCTGCTGCGCCGCTACGACCGCCACCGCAAGCAGTCGCCGCTCATACTCCAGTCCTTCGAGCCCACCAGCATCCAGCGGCTGTCGAAGCTCGTCGCCACCCCGCGTGTCGTCCTGCTCTCCGGCGCGGGATCGAAGCCCTGGGACTTCGTGGCGACCGGTGACCCGCGCACCGTCGACGATCTCGTGAAGCCCTCCGGGCTGACGTGGCTGGCGTCGTTCGCGCAGGGCATCGGCCCCACCCTGGACCTGATCATCCCCAAGGACGCGTCGGGCCGGCTCACCACGCCGACCACCCTGGTGAAGGACGCGCACGCGCAGGGCCTGATCCTGCACCCATACACCATGCGCAACGAGAACAGCTTCCTGCCCGCCGACTTCCGGCGCGGTACGGACCCCAACGCGTACGGCGACGCATTCGGCGCGTTCCGGACGTACTTCGCGACAGGCATTGACGGGATCTTCTCCGACAACCCGGACACGGCTCTGCTTGCCGCGGCCGACTTCGCCGGGAACTGACACCGCCGCCCACGTCAGCACCCGGCCGGGCATGCCCCGGTCGGGTGGTGCGTCCCGCGGACGGCAACCGCCCTGCGCCGGTCCACGTCGGGTGGGGTATGACGCTTCTCGCAGACGCCGCCGCCCAGGCTCCCGCGGCCGTGGTCCACGCCCTGTACCCCCTCGTCAGCGCCGAGGCGACGGCCGAGGCGAGCGACGCGGCGGCAGGCGCGGCCGTCGAACCCGCCGATCTCGAACAGGCTGTCTGGCTGCGGCTGCTGGAGCTGCTCGCGGATCAGCGGCCGCCGGCGGACCCGGCGCGCTGGGTCCGCGACACCGTACGGGCGGAGGTGCGCCGCGCCCGCCGTACCGCCCGGCGCGAACGTCCGTACGCCGATGAGACCACCGCGGATCCAGCCCGCTGCCCCGAGCGGTCGGCGGTCGGCGCCGACGAACGCAGGGCGCTGCACGCCGCGGTGGGGCGGTTGCCCGGCCGGTGCGCCGGGCTGCTCGCCGCGATGCTCGCTCCGGGCGACCCCACCTACCGGGAGATCGCAGGGAAGTTGGGTATGTCACAAGGCAGTTTGGGTCCGATCCGTTCCCGATGCCTTGGATGTCTGCGCAGAATGCTCGCGGTGGAGGTTGTCGTTCCTGAACTGCGGGGATAGGAGCTGTTAGGCAACCGGCGGATCAGGTGAGCGGGAGGCATGCACACATGGGCATGAGTGTGATCATCTCGGCGGCGACGACAGACGACGCCGAACAGATCTTGAAGCTTCAGTACCTCTGCTTTCAGAGCGAGGCGGAGCTGTACGGGAACTACCGGATCGACCCGCTTGTGCAGACCCTCGAATCGGTCCGCGACGAACTGACCGCGAACCTGGTGTTCGTGGCACGGCTCGGGGACGAAGTCGTCGGCGCGGTACGCGGATCCACCGATCCGGACGGCACCGGACAGATAGCCAAGCTCTGCGTCCACCCCCGGCTCCAGGGGCACGGGCTCGGCGCCCGGCTGCTGCGGGCCGCGGAGTCCGCACTTGCGGACGAGCAGTCGGCCACCCGCTTCCGGCTGCAGACCGGGCACCGCAGCGAGACCAATCTCCGGCTCTACCGGCGGGCGGGTTACGCACCCGTGGGCAACACCACCGGTCAGGACGGCGTCCGGCTCATCCAGCTGGAGAAGGACGTCGCCGCGCCGGCCTACGTCGCCAGCGCCTGAGCGGCGACGACGCGGACGTCACACGTTCTTGGCGCGACGCAGCCAGATCATCCCGGTGACCGGCAGGATCACCGGGATGAACAGGTAGTCCCTGCCCAGATACGACCAGACGGTGGCGTCCGCGAAGGCCGACGGCTCGACCAGAGTCCACGTACCGACGAGCAGCACGCCCGCGAGCTCGGCGGCACAGCACACCAGCGCCGTCCTGCGGGCCTTCTCGCCGCCGCGGACCAGCGAGTACGTGATGAAGCCGTACACCAGGGCGGCGACGGCCGACAGCACGTAGGCGAGCGGCGCCCTGCCGAAGTCCAGGATCATCTGGACGATCGAGCGGGAGGCGGCCGCGACGGTGAACACCCCGTAGAACCAGACGAGTACGCGGCCGGGGCCCGTCCCCAGCTCGAACCGGGCCTTCTGCCCGGGTGCGGAACCGGGGGTGGTGTCGGTCTCGGTCACGGTCAGCTTCCCCAGATGTCGTAGAGCCGTACTTGCAGAACGGCCAGCACGACCGCGCCCGCCGACACCGTGACCGAACCCCATCGGGTCCGCTCGGTCAGCGACAGGAAACCTGCTGCCGGCACGGCGGCAAACGCCCCGATCAGATAGCAGATGAAGATCGTCATGCCCTGGTCCGGCCGCTCGCCCCTGGCGAGCTGCACGATCCCCACCACCAGCTGAGCCAGCGCCAGCAGCGACACCACGGCCATTCCGATGAAGTGCCAGTCCTTGGTCGGCTGGTCCCGGTAGGCGGCGAAACCGCACCAGGCGGCGAGGGCGAGCGCGGTCACGGAGACCGCGACCGTCAGGGCGTCAAGCATGAGCCGAGGGTATTACGGACCAAAAGGCCCCCTGCGTGCGCCCCCGTACCCGGGCGCTAGGGTCGGCGAACATGAAGATCCACGCCGAGGCCCTGCTGTTCGACAACGACGGAACGCTGCTCTCCTCCATCGAGTCCGTCCAGCGCTGCTGGACCAGGTGGGCGCAGGAGTACGGCGTCACGGCGGAAGACTTCTCCGGCGTCGAACTGCACGGCCGCACGGCCGTCGAGATCATCGCCGAGCTGCTGCCCGCGGACCGGGTCGACGGGGCCCTCGCCCGTATCGAACAGCTGGAGGTCGAGGACGTGCCCGGTGGCGTCGTGGTGCTACCCGGCACCAAGGAGCTGCTCGGTTCGCTGCCCGCGCACCGCTGGGCCGTCGTCACCTCCGCCACCCGCCCGCTGGGCGAGGCGCGGCTGCGCGAGGCAGGCATCGACTTCCCGGTGATGATCGCCGCCGAGGACATCACCCGTGGCAAGCCGGACCCCGAGCCGTACCTCCTCGCGGCCCGTCGCCTCGGCGTCGACCCGGCCCGCTGCGTGGTCTTCGAGGACGCCCCCGCCGGGCTGCGGGCCGGACGGGCGGCCGGGATGACGACCGTGGCCTTGGCCACAACGCACGATCGTGCCGAGCTGGTCGCCGACGCGGTCGTTACTGATCTCTCCGCCATATCGGTGCAGGTCACAGCCGCGGGAGTGGAAATCTCCACCGCGGACTGAACCGTGCGGCACGACGGTCCACGGCTGTCCGCTATACGGACAGACGGGCAGGCCGGAACTGCACGTCTGTTTTACTTGGCCCATGACCACGACGAGCAACCGCACCCTTGCGACCGAGGCGATCACGACGCCCGGTGCTCGTTGTATGTGTCGAATGCGCGCCTTCTGAGGGCCCCCGCCTGAGCCTCGCGCCCCGAAGCGAGACCGAGCCCACGCCGTCCGCACCCAGCGGAACGAGCTGCTCCAGCACGTACCTGCCCCGGCCGAACGCCGCCGCAGCCGTGCCGAGACCCACCGGCCGAACACCCGAGTCCGAACAGTCTCTTCAGACGAATGCCCCGTGCCCGGCGGACACCGCGCCGTGCACTCGACAGTGACGGAAACCCCTGTGATCACCACTACGGGCCTCACGAAGGTCTATCAGTCGCGCGGCCGTGAGGTCACCGCCCTGGACGGCGTCGACCTGCATGTCCGGGAGGGCGAGGTGTACGGCGTCGTCGGACAGAGCGGCGCCGGCAAGTCCTCCCTGATCCGCTGCATCAACCTGCTGGAACGCCCCACCTCGGGCACCGTGACCGTGGCCGGCCAGGACCTCACCGCCCTCGCGGGCCGGGGCCGCCGGGCCGGCAAGGAGCTCCGCGAGGCGCGCAGCCGTATCGGCATGGTCTTCCAGCACTTCAACCTGCTGGCCTCGCGCAACGTCCAGGACAACATCGAGCTCCCGCTGGAGATCCTCGGCGTCTCCGGTCGCGACCGCACCCGTAAGGCCCTCGAACTCCTCGACCTGGTCGGCCTGGCCGACAAGGCGAAGGCCTACCCCGGCCAGCTCTCCGGCGGCCAGAAGCAGCGCGTCGGCATCGCCCGGGCGCTGGCCGGAGACCCCAAGGTGCTGCTCTCCGACGAGGCGACGTCCGCCCTCGACCCCGAGACCACCCGCTCCATCCTCCAACTGCTGCGCGACCTCAACCGGCAGCTCGGCCTGACCGTCCTGCTCATCACGCACGAGATGGACGTCGTCAAGACGATCTGCGACTCGGCCGCCCTCATGCAGAAGGGCCGCATCGTCGAGTCCGGCACCGTCGGCGAACTGCTCGCCACCCCCGGCTCCGAACTGGCCCACGAGCTGTTCCCGGTCGGCGGTACGGCCTCCGGTCCCGATCGCACGGTCGTCGACGTCACCTTCCACGGCGAGGCCGCGACCCAGCCGGTGATCTCCCAGCTCTCCCGTACGTACAACATCGACATCTCGATCCTGGGCGCCGCGATGGACACCGTCGGCGGCAACCAGGTCGGCCGGATGCGCATCGAGCTGCCCGGCCGCTTCGAGGAGAACGTCGTCCCGATCGGCTTCCTGCGCGAGCAGGGCCTGCAGGCCGAGGTCGTGGACACGGCGGGCGCCGACGGCATCCCCGCACAGGCGCCCGCCGCACTCACCCAGACCCCGCTCACCAAGGAGGTGGCCAAGTGACCTGGTCCGAAATGCAGCCGCTGCTGTCCCAGGGAACCGTCGACACCCTCTACATGGTGCTGTGGTCCGCGGTCGTCACCGTCCTCGTCGGACTGCCGCTCGGCGTACTGCTGGTCCTCACCGACAAGGGTGGACTGCTCCAGAACACCGTGGTGAACAAGGTCGTCGGCGTGATCGTGAACATCGGCCGCTCGCTGCCGTTCATCATCCTGCTGATCGCCCTCATCCCCTTCACCACCTGGGTCGTCGGCACCTTCATCGGCCCGACCGCGATGATCGTGCCGCTCGCCGTCGGCGCCATCCCGTTCTTCGCCCGGCTCGTCGAGACGGCGGTCCGCGAGGTCGACCACGGGCTCGTCGAAGCCGTCCAGTCGATGGGCGGATCCATCCCGACGATCGTGCGCAAGGTCCTGCTGCCGCAGGCCCTGCCGTCGCTCGTCTCCGCGGTCACCACCACCGTCATCGTGCTCATCGGATACTCCGCGATGGCCGGCGCGGTCGGCGGCGAAGGGCTCGGCTCCAAGGCCGTCACCTACGGATTCCAGCGCTTCGACAACCAGTTCATGCTCATCACCGTCGCGCTGCTGATCGTCATCGTGACCGTGGTCCAGCTGATCGGCGACGTGGCCGTACGCCTGCTGGCCCGCCGGGGCCGCACCGCCTCCTGAGACTTTCTCTCCGCTCACAAGCCCGAACTCCTTGTCCGGGCGCACCACCATCACCATCAGAAAGAGGCACTTTTCGTGCGTAAGAACATCAAGATCACCGCAGCTGCCGCCGCCACCGCCGCCCTCGCATTCGGCCTCACCGCCTGCGGCACGTCGTCCGACCCGGCCTCCAAGAGCGAGACCGGCGGCAAGGCCGACGCCTCCAAGGCGCTCGTCGTCGCCGCGTCCCCGACGCCGCACGCCGACATCCTGAACTTCGTCAAGAAGAACCTGGCGGCCAAGGCGGGCCTCAAGCTGGAGGTCAAGGAGTTCACGGACTACGTCCTGCCGAACACCGCCACCGAGAACGGCCAGGTCGACGCCAACTTCTTCCAGCACGTGCCGTACCTCGACGACTTCAACAAGAAGAACAACACCCACATCGTCGCGGTCGCCAATGTGCACCTGGAGCCGCTCGGCCTCTACTCCAAGAAGGTCAAGGACCTGAAGGACATCAAGGCCGGCCAGACCATCGCCGTACCGAACGACACCACCAACGAGGGCCGTGCGCTCCAGCTCCTCGCCGCGAACGGTCTGATCACCGTCAAGGACGGCGTCGGCACCAACGCCAAGCTCAGCGACATCACGGACAAGAAGGGCCTGGAGTTCAAGGAGCTGGAGGCCGCAACCGTGCCCCGCGCCCTGAACGATGTCGACGCTGCCGTCATCAACGGCAACTACGCCATCGAGGCCAAGCTCCAGCCCGCCAAGGATGCCCTCGTGCTGGAGAAGGCGGAGGACAACCCGTACGCCAACATCCTCGCCGTGAAGGCGGGCAACGAGAAGGACGCCCGCGTCCAGAAGCTCGTCAAGCTGCTCCACTCCGACGAGGTCAAGAAGTTCATCGAGGACACCTACCAGGGTTCCGTCGTCCCGGCCTTCGGCCCCGTCGCCAAGTCCTGACACCCGTACCGCATCCGCGTGGCCGAGCCCCGCGCACCCCACCGGGGTGTGCGGGGCTCCGCCGTGCCCACCCGGCCATGCACAAGGTCCGCCCGATGCTGCATGCTGTGCCTTTACACGGTCTTCGGCATGGAGCTGCGCATGACTTCCACCTTTCCGTCCATCTCCATCAGCACGGATCGGTTGGTGCTGCGCCCGTTCGACATGACGGACGTCCCCGCGTACATCGAGATGATGAACGACGAACTCGTCACCGCCTGGACGGAGGCACCCCACCCCTACACCCAGGTCGACGCGGAACGCTGGGTCCGCCGGATCGCCCCCGCGCAGCGCACCAGCGGTGACGGAATCGTCTTCGCCGTCACCGAGTTCCTCACCCAGCGCCTCGTCGGCTCGGTGCGGCTCCGGAACACCGACTGGCGCACGCTCGCCACCGAGGCCGCGTACATCACCGCGCCCTGGGCCCGAGGTGAGGGTTACGCCACCGAGTCCCTGCTCGCCGTGGCCCAGTGGCTCTTCCGCGACCAGGGCTTCGAACGCATCGAACTGCGCACCGCCGCCGACAACACCGCCTCACAGCAGGTCGCCCAGAAGCTCGGCTGCATCAGCGAGGGAGTCCTGCGCAACGCCCGGATAGCGAGGACCCAGACCGAGGACGGCGGCTGGACCGACATCAGGACCGATCTGATCGTCTGGGGGCTGCTCCCCGAGGACCTCGAAGGAGTCGCCGAGCAGCTGGCGGACGCAGGCGGCTACGGCACCTACAGCGACTGGAACTGACGCCGGAACCGACGCCGGGGACCGCACCGGTCCGGACCGGTCGGGGACCAGGTACTCTCACCCTGCCCGCCGCTCGTGGGCAGCCCCACCTGCGACAACTCCAGGAGACTGACGAAAGATGGCCGACCGGGTCACGGTGATCGGCTGGGACGGCTCGCCACTGACCGCAGCGGCCGGGGCCGCGCTCTCGGCCGCCACCCTCGTCGCGGGCGCCGCCCACCACCTCGCACTCCCCGAAGTCCCGGCAACCGCCGAACGGATCCGCCTCGGCTCCATCGACCTCGCCGCCCGCAGGATCGCCGGCCACCGCGGCAGCGCCGTGGTCCTCGCCGACGGCGACCCCGGCTTCTTCGGAGTCGTACGCAATCTCCGCGCACCCGAACACGGCCTGGAAGTCGAAGTCGTGCCCGCGGTCTCCGCCGTCGCCACCGCGTTCGCCCGCGCCGGAATGCCCTGGGAGGACGCCCAGATCGTCGTCGCCCACCCCCGCACCCTGCGCCGCGCCGTCAACGTCTGCCGGGCCCACCACAAGGTCGCCGTCCTCACCTCGCCCGGCGCGGGCCCCGCCGAACTCGCCCTGCTCCTCGAAGGCGTGCATCGCACCTTCGTCATCTGCGAGGAACTCGGCACCGCACGCGAACAGGTCACCGTCGTCACCTCCGACAAGGCCGCCGACCACGTCTGGCGCGACCCGAACGTCGTGATCGTCATCGGTGGCGGCCCCGAGCAGCAGTCCACCGGCTCCTGGATCGCCGGCCGCCACCCCCAGGGCGTACGCGGCTGGGCACTGCCCTCGGACGCCTACCCCGGCAGCGCGACGGACCCCGAAGGGGAGTCGGGCGAGGGTGAGTCCCCGGGGCTGCGGGCCGCCCAACTCGCCCGCCTCGGTCCGCGTACCGGCGACCTCGTCTGGGACATCGGCTCCGGCAGCGGAGCTCTTGCCGTGGAGGCTGCAGGGTTCGGTGCGGCGGTGCTGGCCGTCGACAGCGACCCGGACGCCTGCGCCCGGACGGCGGCCGCGGCCCGGGCCTTCGGCGTACAGCTCCAGGTCGTCCAGGGCCGCGCCCCGCACGTGCTGGAGCGGCTGCCGGAGCCCGATGTCGTGCGGATCGGTGGCGGCGGCGTCCCCGTCGTCACCGCTGTCGCCGACCGCAGGCCGGAGCGGATCGTCACCCATGCGTCGACCCGGGACGAGGCCGAGGCGCTCGGTGCGGCACTCGCCGAGAACGGCTACACCGTCGAGTGCGCCCTCCTCCAGTCCGTCGAACTCGACACGACCGCATGGTCGGAGCGCGAACGCTCGGTCGTGTTTCTGCTCTCAGCGCTGCGCTCGGACCTCGCCCCCTGACCCGGTCGGCGTACGGCGCGGGGTAGGCTGGCCGATCGTTGTACCGTACCCGGCCGTTCGTCGCTTCGTTCGTCAATGTCCGGAAAAGGGGACCGTTTTGGACCCCGTTGTGGTACGGCGGACCCGGGGGATGCGCAACGTGGCGCAGTCCACAGCGAGCCGTGGCGGAACTACCTGCCGCGGCGGCGAACGGCCGCGAGAATGATGTGTGTCCGCGACCGATTCGTGCCGCGCGGCGAGCCCGCTCGTTCTTCATGACGAGCGCCGGCGTGCCGTGTTCGGGCGTCCCGGGCGAAGGGCCGAAGGAGCACTGACGATGGGCGAGGGGTACGCATGAGTGACACCGGCCAGATCCCGGGCGAGGGACTGCCGGAGAACGCAGGCATGGTGGAGCAGCCGGGCAACCCCGCCCCGGGTGCGTACACCTTCCTCGCTCCCTCCGAGCATGCGTCCGAGGACGACGATCTTCTGCTGATGCCGAGCCCGCAGGGCGCCTGGAGCGAACCGCAGGTCGCACCGGCTCCCGGTGAGCCGGTGGGCGGCGGCGCAGTACAGGCACCGGCCCCGCCGGAGGGGCAGGCCGCGTACCAGGCGCAGCCGCAGGGCTACGTCGGCGGTGTGCAGGCCATGCAGGCCCAGGGACCCGTGCAGGTCCAGGAGGCACCGGACCCGGCCGTGTACGCCGTGCAGCAGGCCGTGGCCGGAGCGATGACCGAGACCGGGCAGGGCACGCACGAGTCCGGCGGCCGTGACTCGGGCGCCGTCGATCTCAATGGCGTACGCATGCCGGCACCGGTCTCCGTTGCCGCACCGGTTGCGGCCGCCCCCGTGCGCCGGCCGCTGCACCGCGGCCCGGCCTCGGGCGAGACCCCGTCGTACGGCGGGACGCCGACCGGCGGTGTGGTCCGTTCGCTCGCCGACCGCGGACCCGCGGAGGCGCCACAGACCCCGATGTCCGCACGGCACGCGGGACCGCCCACCACCGGTCCCGAGTACCTCGACCTGCCGGGCCCGCAGCTCGGCGAGATCCCGCCGCAGGCCGGCAGCCCGTGGGCGGCCCACGTACCGGAGCAGGTCCCTGCGCCCGTGGCGGTGCAGACGGAAGCCGTGACCGCGGAAGCGGCCGCAGAAACGGTCGTCCCGGAGCCGGTTGCCGAGCCGATGCAGGTCGCACAGCCGGCCGAGGTCGCCCCGGAGGCCGTACCCGCCGCTGCCGAGGCTTATGTGGACGGCGCGTCCATGGGCCGGTTCGTGCCCGTGGAGGGATCCGTGCCGACGACTCCGCACCTGGCCCCGACGCCGGTCGTGGAGCAGGTCGTCACCGAGCAGGTCGCGCAGCCGGAAGCCGTCGTCGAGCCGGCGCCCGCGCCCGAACCCGTAGCCGTTCCGGAGCCCCAGGCCCGGCCCGAGCAGGTCGCGATCGCCATCGAGCCGGTACAGGCCCCGGTTGTCGAGACCCCCGAGCCCGTCACGGCCGCGCCTGCTGTGGCCGAAGTGCCCGCGCCCGAACCGGTCCCCGCGCCGGAGCCGGTGGTCGTCCCCGAGCCCGTCGTCGTGCCCGAGGCCGTCGTAGTGGCCGAGCCCGACGTCGTACCCGTAGCCGCGCCGGAGCCGGTCGCCGCTCCGGAGGAACCCGTCCTCGCGCCCGCCACCGGGACCGCCCCCGAACCGGTCCTCGTGCCCGAACCCGAGACCGGCCCCGAGGTCATCGAGACCCCGGACGTCACGCCCACCGACGCCGGCCCGGACGTCGAGGCGCCCGCGCCGGACCAGGAGCCCACGGAGCCGGTCCGGATCCCTGCCGAGGAGGCCCCGGTGGCCGAGACGCCGCAGCCTGCCGCGGAGACTCCCGACCGCGCCGCCGCCTCCGGGTACGACGACGCCGAGCGCGAAGCCGTGCTCCGCGTCATGCGCGAACGTCGCGACATCCGTAACGGCTTCCGCAGCGACCCCATCCCGCACGAGGTGCTGCTCCGCGTCCTCGAGGCGGCGCACACGGCGCCCAGCGTAGGCCACTCGCAGCCCTGGGACTTCGTCGTCATCCGCTCCGCGGAGACCCGCCGTTCCATGCACGAACTGGCGCAGCGTCAACGCGACGCGTACGCCAAATCGCTGCCCAAGGGCCGGGCCAAGCAGTTCAAGGAACTGAAGATCGAGGCCATCCTCGACACCCCGGTGAACATCGTCGTCACCGCGGACCCCACCCGCGGCGGCCGCCACACCCTCGGCCGGCACACCCAGCCGCAGATGGCCCCGTACTCCTCGGCGCTCGCCGTCGAGAACCTGTGGCTCGCCGCCCGCGCCGAGGGTCTCGGCGTCGGCTGGGTCAGCTTCTTCGACGAGCGGGAGATGGTCCGGGCCCTCGGCCTGCCCGAGCACCTCGAAGTCGTCGCGTACCTCTGTGTCGGTTATGTCGACGAGTTCCCCGAGGAGCCCGAGCTGATGCAGGCGGGCTGGTCCAAGCGGCGCCCGCTGTCCTGGGTCGTCCACGAGGAGACGTACGGTCGCCGCGCGCTGCCCGGCGAGGAGCCGCACGACCTGCTGCAGGAGACCATCTCCAACATCCGTCCGCTGGACGCCAAGGCGCTCGGCGAGGCCTGGGAACGCCAGAAGCGGATGACCAAGCCGGCGGGTGCGCTCGGCATGCTGGAGATCATCTCCGCGCAGCTGTCGGGTCTCTCCCGGATGTGCCCGCCGCCGATCCCGGAGCCCGCGGCTGTCGCGATCTTCGCCGGGGACCACGGGGTGCACGCCCAGGGCGTCACCGCGTGGCCGCAGGAGGTCACCGGCCAGATGGTCGCCAACTTCCTCGGCGGCGGCGCGGTCTGCAACGCATTCGCGTCCCAGGTCGGCGCCGAGGTGTGCGTCGTCGACGTCGGCGTGGCCACGGAGCTGCCCGCGACCCCCGGCCTGCTGCCGCGCAAGGTGCGTGCGGGAACGGCCGACTTCACGACCGGGCCGGCCCTCACCCGTGAAGAGGTCCTCGCGGCCATCGAGGTCGGCATCGAGACCGCCCGCGATCTGGTGGCAGCGGGCAACAAGGGCCTGCTGACCGGTGAGATGGGCATCGCCAACACCACCGCGTCCGCCGCGCTGATCTGCGTGTACACGGGCATGGACCCGGCCGAGGTGACCGGTCGTGGCACCGGGATCAACGACGAGATGCACGCCCGCAAGGTCGACGTGGTCCGTCGTGGCCTCGAACTGCACCAGCCCGACCCGTCCGACCCGATCGGCGTACTTGCCGCGGTCGGCGGCCTCGAGCACGCCGCGATGGCGGGATTCCTGCTGGGCGGTGCGTCGCTGCGTACGCCCGTCGTCCTGGACGGGGTGAGCGCGGGCGCCGCGGCCCTGGTCGCCCGGGCGATCGCCCCCGAGGCCCTCGCCGCATGCATCGCCGGTCACCGCAGCGCGGAGCCCGGCCATGTCGCCGCGCTCAACAAGCTGGGCCTGCGCCCGCTGATCGACCTCGACCTCCGCCTCGGCGAGGGCACGGGTGC
The DNA here is from genome assembly GCF_036108815.1 of Streptomyces sp. NBC_00353. Lineage (NCBI taxonomy): Bacteria > Bacillati > Actinomycetota > Actinomycetes > Kitasatosporales > Streptomycetaceae > Streptomyces > Streptomyces sp. NBC_00353. Next base: position 7,976,953 of record NZ_CP107985.1, read on the forward strand.
GCTGCTGGCGCTGCCGATCGTGCAGAGTGCGGCGCGGGCGATGCACGAGGTGGCGACGTTCGACTCGGCGGGCGTCACCGAGAAGTAGCGCCCGGCCATGGTCGGCCTCACCGGCGCTTGAGGCGCGGGGGCCGGGGCACAGCCCCGGTTCCCGGAAAGGGGTGGGCAGGGGAGAGCACCGCACAGCGGTCCCCACCCGCCCCGGCGGCCCGCCCCGCCGCACCCCGTATCGTGGACCCACACCCCACAAAACCGCACGTCACAGCCGCTCCACCGCCGTAGCGGCCCGCACGCACCCCGTATCGCCCGAGGAGCCCGCACCGCCATGGCCGAGCACGCCGATCACCCCGCGTACCCCGTCGGACTGCGCCTGAGCGGGCGCCGCGTCGTCGTTGTCGGCGGCGGTCAGGTCGCGCAGCGCCGCCTCCCCGCACTCATCGCGGCGGGCGCCGACATCACCCTCGTATCGCCGTCCGCGACGCCGTCCGTCGAGGCGATGGCCGACGCCGGTGAGATCCACTGGGAGCGCCGCCGGTACGAGGACGGGGACCTCACCGACACCTGGTACGCGCTGATCGCCTCCGACGACGCCGCCGCGAACGAGGCCGCGTCCGCCGAGGCCGAGCGCACCCGCACCTGGTGCGTGCGCAGCGACAACGCCGATGTAGCCACCGCCTGGACCCCGGCCACCGGCCGCAGCGAGGGTGTGACCGTCGCCGTCCTCTCCACCGACGCGCAGGGCCGCGACCCGCGCCACTCCGCCGCCGTCCGCGACGCCATCGTCGAGGGTCTGCGCGACGGCACGCTCGCCGCCCCGCACCACCGCACCCGCCCCACCCCCGGTGTCTCCCTGGTCGGCGGCGGCCCCGGCGACCCCGACCTGATCACCGTGCGCGGGCGGCGCCTCCTCGCCGAGGCCGATGTCGTCATCGCCGACCGGCTCGGCCCGCGCGACCTGCTCGACGAACTGCCGCCGCATGTCCAGGTGATCGACGCCGCGAAGATCCCGTACGGCCGCTTCATGGCGCAGGAGGCGATCAACCAGGCGCTCATCGAGCACGCCAAGGCGGGCAAGGCCGTCGTCCGGCTCAAGGGCGGCGACCCGTTCGTCTTCGGCCGGGGCATGGAGGAGGCACAGGCGCTCGCCGCCGAAGGCATCCCGTGCACCGTCGTCCCCGGCATCTCCAGCTCGATCTCCGTACCCGGCGCGGCCGGAATCCCCGTCACCCACCGCGGGGTCGCCCACGAGTTCACCGTCGTGAGCGGCCATGTCGCCCCCGACGACGAGCGCTCGCTGGTCGACTGGGCGGCCCTCGCGCAGCTGCGCGGCACCCTCGTGCTGCTGATGGCCGTGGACAAGATCGGCGCCATCGCCAGGGCCCTCATCGCTCACGGCAAGTCGCCCGGGACACCGGTCGCCCTGATCCAGGAGGGCACCACGGCGGCGCAGCGCAGGGTCGACGCGACCCTCGCGACCGTCGGCGAACGGGCCGCCGCCGAAGAGGTCCGCCCCCCGGCCGTGATCGTCATCGGTGACGTCGTCGCGGTCGGTGCGGCCACCCTTCCGAACCCCGCCGAGTAACCAGCGGTAACAGATCTTCTTCCAAGCCGTTGGCACCACACACCGGACAAGGCAGTATCAACCTGTGGCAGATCTCATCACCGTCGACGACCCCGACGACCCGCGCCTGCGCGACTACACTGGCCTGACCGACGTCGAACTCCGGCGCAGGCGAGAGCCCGCCGAGGGCCTCTTCATCGCCGAGGGCGAGAAGGTGATCAGACGCGCCAGGCACGCCGGGTACGAGATGCGGTCCATGCTGCTCTCGGCGAAATGGGTCGACCTGATGCGCGACGTCATCGACGAGGTCCCGGCCCCGGTCTACGCGGTCAGCCCGGAGCTCGCCGAGCGCGTCACCGGCTACCACGTGCACCGTGGCGCGCTCGCCTCCATGCAGCGCAAACCACTGCCGGCGGCCGACGAACTGCTAGGTCTGCAAGGGACTACAGGTCAGCGCATCGCGGTGTTCGAAGATATCGTCGATCACGCCAATCTCGGGGCGGCCTTCCGTAGCGCGGCAGCCCTCGGAGTCGACGCAATCCTCCTCACTCCGCGATGCGCGGATCCCCTGTACAGGCGGGCCGTGAAGGTCTCGATGGGGGCAGTCTTCCAGGTCCCGTGGACCCGGCTGGAGTCTTGGCCGAAAGATGTTGCGCTCCTCCGGGAGGCTGGCTACATAACGGCCGCGCTCTGCCTCAGCGAGCAGTCGATCACCCTCGACGAGCTCGCCTCGCGGGACTACGAGAAGCTGGCGCTCATCTTCGGGACCGAAGGGGACGGGCTGACCACCGAAGCGCTCCTTTCGGCAGACGAACACGTCCGCATCCCGATGGAAGCCGGAGTCGACTCGTTGAACGTCGCGGCGGCCTCAGCGGTGGCCTTCTACGCCACACGGCCGAGGTCTGCCTGACCTCGGAAAGATCGCGGGCGTCAACTTCCGCAGCGCCGCCGGATGGGCGAGGCCGCCGCCGTCGCGTTCTACGCGGTGGCCACGGGCCGCCCGCAGGACTGACCGGCTGCTTGCCGGCGCCTACTGCCGGGGCAGCAGGCGCTGCCCCTGATGCTGTTCCTGCACTGCTTGCTGTTCCTGCTGTTCCGGGGCCTGTGTGGCGCCCAGCCCACGGGCCGGTCCCTGGCAACCCTGCGCCGCCGCGATCCCCAGCGCCACCAGCAGTGTCACCACGACGAAGACGACAAGACGCTGCCGCAGCAGCCGCGGGTTGGCCGGACGCCGGCCCGTCGATGTCGTACGCGTCCCGGGCCGGGTTCCCGGACGCCCCTTCGTGCCGTTCGTCCCGTTGGTGGCCTGGGGGCGCTTGCCGGAGCGCGTGGTGTTGCGAGGCGGCTGCGGCCGCGAGCCGCCGGTACGGGGCGACGCGGTGCGCGAGGGCGCCGTCTGCCGGCCCTGCGGACGCGGCGCCGGAGCGCTCGCCGCACGCCGGGTCTGCTGTTCGGTGTACGGGCCGTCGAGCCGGCCGGTCGGCCGGTCCAGCTCCTGCGCCGAGCGCTGCGCGGGCGGCCGGCTCTCGTGCAGCCCCTGCGCCTCGCGGGCCGCGATCTCCTTGAGCCGCATGGAGAGTTGAAGCGTGCTCGGCCGCTCCTCCGGATCCTTCGCCAGACAGGCGCTCACCAGCGGCGCCAGCGCGTCGTGCACGTCGTACAACTGCGGTTCCTCGTGCACCACGCGGTACAGCATCACCTCGGAACTGCCGTGCCCGAAAGGCGAGTCGGCCATCGCCGCGTACGCCAGCGTGGCACCGAGCGAGAACACGTCCGTCGCGGGCGTGACCGCCGCGCCCCGCACCTGCTCGGGCGCCAGGAACCCGGGCGAGCCCACGGCCGTACCGACGTGCGTGAGCGTGCTCGCCCCGGTCGCCCAGGCGATGCCGAAATCGATGATCCGGGGGCCCTTGGGGGAGAGGAGGATGTTCGACGGCTTCAGATCACGGTGGACGACACCGGCCTCGTGCACCGCCACCAGCCCCTCGGAGAGCGCCGCCCCGATCGACGCCACCTCGGCCGCCGACAGCGGACCCTCCTCGGCCACCTTGTCGTGCAGTGAGGGGCCGGGGACGTACTGCGTGGCGAACCACGGTCGGTCCGCCTCCAGATCGGCCGCCACCAGACGTGCCGTACAGCCGCCGCGGATCCGCCGCGCCGCCGACACCTCGCGCGCGAAACGCGAACGGAACTCCTGGTCCTCGGCGAGATCCGGGCGGATCACCTTGAGCGCCACCCGCTGGCCGCGCCGGTCCGAACCCAGATAGACGACACCCATGCCGCCCGCTCCGAGTCGTCTGTGCAGCCTGAACGAGCCGACGACACGCGGGTCCTCGCGCCGGAGCCGCATCATCGCCATGTCTGCCCATCCCCGCTGCCTGGTCCGCCTGACGTGGCACAGCTTACGTACCCGTGGCCCGGCGCGCTCAGAGGCCGCGCCCTCGCCCGCCCATCGATTGTCAGTGCCGGGTGGGAAACTTGAAGGGTGGTCAGGGAGCCGCGGATCCACGCTCCCCGGCCCGTGCGAGATCTCAAAGGTCCGTCGCAGAAGGGGGATTGGATCAGTGAAGGGCGATCGAGTCGAAATAGTCGTGGACGCCGGGGACACGACGCGTACCTACGAAGTGGTGGCCGGCAGAGCCGGTCGCCGGGTGGAGACGGCCGTCCGCCGAGGGGTGGTCGAAGTGAGTGAAGTCACTCGCAACGGCTCCGTGGTCCGCACCGCCCGCTTCATGGCGGCCAGGGTGCTCGCCCTGGTCGAACAACCGGTCCCCCGGGAGGACGCATCCGAGCGCCCCCTCCGGGAAGACCCCAAGGTCTAGTGCCCGATCTCCACCCAGGGGAGTACGCCGAGCACCGACGGCTCATCCTCCGGGAGGCCCGGCATTCGATACGCGGGCATGACGACCTGCGCCCCGGCCGTCCCTAATGTTGAAGTCGAGCGGCGGGCGTTGCACTCGTCCCCCGAGGTCAGATGCCCGCCGCTCCCACAACAGGTCAGGAGAGGAACCATGGCGGACACGGCAGCGCGGACGATGATCCGTACGCAGGGGCGCAGGGCACATGCCGCGTTCGGCAGCCGCCCGTCGTCCGGTACGCGCCACCCGCTGGTGGCGACGGCCATGGTTCTTCCTCTGGCGGCCCTGCTCGTAGTCGTCTTCGGCGGCTGGGACGCAGTGGTCACACAGGCGTCGTCCGTGGGTGTGATGCTGGGGCGCTGAGCGGCGCCCCGGGTCCGGAAGAGCGGTCCGGACCGGGACATCGGGCCAACAGCCCCGTGGGGACGGGGGTGCGGCGGACGGCAGCGTTTGTCCGGTCAGCTGGGGAGCTGACCGGACATCGCGCTTTCCGGGGTCCCTCGCGCCCGGCCGCCGCGCCCCCGGCCGCGGCACTGCCCGGAGGCACTCGGCGCCGCATCACGGCGTGCGCTGCGGCGCGTACGCTCATCGGCGGGCCCGGGCGGAACCGGGCCGCACCTGCTGCCACCGGGGGAGACCGTGACCACCGCAGTCGTCCGTGCGCTGGGCGCCCTCGCTCATGACGCGGCCCACCCGCCCACGGGTGCCGAGGCGCCGTGCACCTGCCCGGCACCGACCGTGCTCGCGGACCGCGCCGACGGCACGGTCGTCCGCAGCGGTCCGGTGGTCGCGAAGGCCCACGCCCCGGACACCGACACCACGGCCCTGGCCGCCCGCCTCGCCCTCGCCGCGTCCCCCGCGCTGACCGGCATCCTCCTGCCACCCGTACCCCGGCCCGCCGGGCCCGCCGCCCCCAACTCCACGGTGCACGGCCGCTCCGTGACCCTGTGGCCGCACGGCGAACCTGTCGACCCCGCAGACCCCGACGCCGCCCCCTGGGAAGAGGCCGCCGTCCTCCTGGCCCGGCTCCACCGCACCGCACCGCCGACCCCGCCCCGGGCCGTGCGGCGGGCGTTCCCCGCGATGCGCGGCCCCGCGAAGGCCGCACTCGCCGTGGCCCGGATGTGCCGGGCCCGGCCCGGTGACCCGGCCACCGCCCCCGTACGCGAAGCATGGCGGCGGCTGCCCGCCTGGGCCCGCGACGAGGACGTCGCGCCTCCGCACCGCTCGCGCTTCCTCTGCCATGGCGATCTGCATCTCGGCCAGCTCGTCCGCCACCCCGCCCCGCACGGGCCCTGGCTGCTGATCGACGTCGACGACCTGGGCCTCGGTGACCCCGCCTGGGACCTCGCGCGCCCCGCCGCCTGGTACGCGGCCGGGCTGCTGTCTCCCGACGTCTGGCTGCGCTTCCTGGACGCCTACCGGGCGGCCGACGGGCCGGCCGTACGCGCCGACGGCGACCCCTGGCCCGACCTGGACGTCCCGGCCCGCGCCCTGACGGTGCAGACCGCCGCGCTGGCGTTCGCCAAGTCTGCCGCGGAGGGGAGAACTCCGGATGAAGTGGAACAGATGATGATCGACGCCTGTGCCCGAATTGCGTCCCTCCCGCACGAGTTGGCCGCCGAACACTCGTCGTAGGGTGAACCGATCGTCTCCGGGCATGAATTCCGGGACGGCGAACCGACGGCGAGGAGCTGAGCCGACCATGCAGTGTCCCAAGTGCCACGCGCAGATGCAGACATACAACCGCAATGGCATCCAGATCGAGCAGTGCAGCGGCTGCCGGGGGATATTCCTCGACTACGGCGAGCTGGAGTCCCTGACCCGCATCGAGGCGCAGTGGACGCAGCAGGCGCCGCCCGTGCCGCCGGCCCCTCAGGCCTACCCGGCCGCACCCGCCCCCGCCTGGGGCGCTCCGCAGCACCACGGCGGCCATCACGGCGGTCACCACCGGCACAAGAGCTTCGGCCACATGCTCTTCTCGTCCTGATCGGGCCGACGCCATGCTGCGGGCCCGGACGCACGGTGTCCGGGCCCGCAGCGCGCACGGCCCGGCCCGGCCGTAGTGCATACCGTCGACAAAGTCTTGTCGGACATCTAGGCACCGACATGGTTGATCCTTAAAGTTCCGGCCCATGACCTTCCTCGACAGGTCCCGGACCGTCGCGCCACCCGGCTGGAGCCGCTGGCTAGTCCCGCCCGCCGCCCTCGCGGTGCATCTCTCGATCGGGCAGGCCTATGCCTGGAGCGTGTTCAAGCCCCCGCTCGAGTCGGCTCTCGGCCTTTCCGGTACCGCCAGCGCCCTTCCCTTCCAACTCGCCATCGTCATGCTCGGCCTCTCCGCGGCCTTCGGCGGCACCCTCGTCGAACGCAACGGGCCGCGCTGGGCGATGTTCGTCTCCCTCGTCTGCTTCTCCTCGGGCTTCCTCGTCGCCGCCCTCGGCGTTGCCACCGATCAGTTCTGGCTGGTCGTCCTCGGTTACGGCTTCATCGGCGGTATCGGACTCGGCATCGGCTACATCTCGCCGGTCTCCACACTCATCAAGTGGTTCCCCGATCGTCCCGGCATGGCCACCGGCATCGCCATCATGGGCTTCGGCGGCGGAGCGCTGATCGCCTCGCCCTGGTCGACCGGGATGCTCGAAGCCTTCGGTACCGACAGCGCGGGAATCGCCACTGCCTTCCTGGTCCACGGTCTCGCCTACGCCGGTTTCATGGCGCTCGGCGTCCTCCTTGTCCGGGTGCCGCCGGACGGCTGGCTCCCGGCCGGCCACCGGTCGGAGGCGGCGCCCCGCCGCCTCGTCACCACGGCTCAGGTGTCCGCCCGCAACGCGCTGCGGACACCGCAGTTCTGGTGTCTGTGGGTGGTGCTCTGCATGAACGTCACCGCGGGCATCGGCATTCTGGAGAAGGCCGCTCCCATGATCTCGGACTTCTTCACGGGCACCTCGGCCCCGGTCACGGTCTCCGCCGCGGCAGGCTTCGTCGCCCTGCTCTCCCTGGCCAACATGACCGGCCGGCTCCTGTGGTCCTCGACCTCGGACCTCATCGGCCGCAAGAACATGTACCGCATCTACCTGGGTGTCGGCGCGCTGATGTACCTCACGATCGTCCAGTTCGGCAGCTCCAAGCCGCTCTTCATCTGCTGCGCGCTGGTGATTCTCTCGTTCTACGGAGGCGGATTCGCCACGATCCCCGCCTATCTGCAGGACCTCTTCGGCACGTATCAGGTCGGCGCCATCCACGGCCGGCTGCTGACTGCCTGGTCCACCGCCGGCGTCCTCGGCCCGCTGATCGTCAACTGGGTGGCCGACGCGGGCGAGCGTGCGGGCCGCAGTGGGTCCGACCTGTACACGACATCGCTGACGATCATGATCGGACTGCTGATCGTCGGCTTCGCCGCCAACGAGCTCGTGCGCCCCGTCCACCCACGCTTCCACGAGGCAGCGGAGAGGAAGACCCGTGTACACCAGCAGTCGTAGAACACTCACTGCCGTTGTCTGGCTCTGGGTCGCCCTGCCGTTCGCCTACGGGCTGTACGAACTGATCCGTAAGGCCACCCAACTCTTCACCGGCTGACCCCGGTCGGTCGAGCCCACCGCGGAAACGACGAAGCCCCGGTCGTCGAGACGACCGGGGCTTCGGCTGGTGCGCGATACTGGGATTGAACCAGTGACCTCTTCCGTGTCAGGGAAGCGCTCTCCCGCTGAGCTAATCGCGCAGAGTGAACCTGCGTGTACAGCGTGCGCGATACTGGGATTGAACCAGTGACCTCTTCCGTGTCAGGGAAGCGCTCTCCCGCTGAGCTAATCGCGCGGGGATCCTTGCGGACCAGTGGACGATACTGGGATTGAACCAGTGACCTCTTCCGTGTCAGGGAAGCGCTCTCCCGCTGAGCTAATCGTCCTTGGAGGTGGAGACGGGATTTGAACCCGTGTAGACGGCTTTGCAGGCCGTTGCCTCGCCTCTCGGCCACTCCACCAGGAGTGCAGGGGTTCGGGAAAAGATCCCCCACTTCGAGCGGACGACGAGATTCGAACTCGCGACCCTCACCTTGGCAAGGTGATGCTCTACCAACTGAGCCACGTCCGCTTGTCGTTTCCGTTCCACTTGCGTGTCCCGGCGACGTGTTGAACTCTAGCGGATTCCCGGGCCAGTACAAAAACGCGTTTGTGCAGCGTGCTGCGGTGCGTTCGCCCCGGCGCAGGTCACCGCGGGCCGTCCTAGACTCAGCAACGTGCACGACCTCGCTCCAATGGCCCGCTTCGACGGCCTCATCGCGTCCGATCTGCAGGATGTGACCAGTGATCCCGCCGCCCTCGACTCGTCCGGCTTCTGGGCCGTATGCGCCGATTTCGAGGGCGGTCTCGTCTGCGCCCGCTTCGGCACCGTACGGTCCGCGCCGGTGCCCGCACCCGTGCCCGGGGCCTGGCGCGGCCCCGGAGCCGGCGACTGGGTCTCGTCCCTGGACCGGGCCGCGTACACCGCCGGAGTACGTCGAATCCGGGAGTACATAGCGGCGGGCGAGGTCTACCAGGCCAACCTCTGCCGGGTGATGACCGCGGTGCTGCCGGACCCGGCTGCCGCGGACGTCGACGCCCTCACCGCGCTGCTGGCACTCGGCAACCCCGCCCCCTATGCAGGAACGATCCGGCTGCCCGCGCACGGCGTGGAGGTCGCCACCGCGTCCCCCGAACTCTTCCTGAAGCGGGACGGCCGGACCGTCGAGTCCGGACCGATCAAGGGCACCGGCCGCACCGAAGCCGATCTGCTGGAGAAGGACCACGCCGAGAACGTGATGATCGTCGACCTGGTCCGCAACGACCTGGGCCGGGTCTGCGCCACCGGATCGGTCACCGTCCCCGACCTCTGCGTGGTGGAGAAGCACCCGGGACTCGTCCATCTCGTCTCCACCGTGCGCGGCCACCTCGCCGACGGCGTCGGCTGGCCCGAACTGCTCGCCGCCGCGTTCCCGCCCGGCTCGGTCACCGGGGCACCCAAGTCCAGCGCCCTCCGGATCATCGAGTCACTGGAGACCGCGCCCCGCGGCCCCTACTGCGGCGGTATCGGCTGGGTCGACGCAGACCGCTCCACCGCCGGCCTCGCCGTCGGTATCCGGACCTTCTGGGTCGACCGCACCGAAGCCGCCCCGGTCCTCCGGTTCGGCACCGGCGCCGGCATCACCTGGGGCTCCGACCCGGAACGTGAATGGGACGAGACCGAGCTGAAGGCGGCCCGGCTGCTCGCTGTAGCGTCGGGCGCTCACCGAGCGACTGAAAGGACCGCGTGATGAGGATCTGGGTCAACGGCGCACTGCGCGACGAGGCCGACGCCAGGGTGTCCGTGTTCGACCACGGACTGACCGTGGGCGACGGCATCTTCGAGACCGTCAAGACCTCCGCCGGCCGGCCCTTCGCCCTCACCCGGCACCTCGACCGGCTGACCCGCTCGGCCCGCGGCCTCGGCCTGCCGGACCCCGACCTCGACGAAGTGCGCCGGGCCTGCGCCGCGGTCATCGACGCCAACCCCATGGAGCTCGGACGGCTGCGCATCACGTACACCGGCGGGCTCTCCCCGCTCGGCTCCGACCGTGGCAACGACGGGGCGGGCCTCGTCGTCGCCCTCGGGGAATCCACCCGACGCCACGACACCACCGCCGTGATCACCGTCCCCTGGACACGCAACGAGCGAGGCGCGCTCGCCGGGCTCAAGACCACCTCGTACGCGGAGAATGTCGTCGCACTCGCCCGCGCCCATGAACGGGGCGCCTCGGAGGCGCTCTTCGCCAACACTGTCGGGCAGCTCTGCGAAGGCACCGGAACCAATGTCTTCGTCGTCCTCGACGGGCAGCTGCACACCCCGCCGGTCTCCTCCGGCTGCCTCGCCGGGATCACCCGCGCGCTGGTCGTCGAGTGGGCGGGGGCGCACGAGACCGAACTGTCCATGGATGTGCTGGAGCACGCCGAGGAGGTGTTCGTGACCTCGAGCCTGCGGGATGTCCAGGCCGTCCACCGGATCGACGGCCGGGAGCTGCCCGGCACGCCGGGACCCGTGACGGCGAAGGCCATGAGGGTATTCGACGAGCGCGCCGGGCACGACCTCGATCCGTGAGCGCGATCCGTCCCCCGGCCGGATCCGCGAAATCAGGTGACGGGCCGCGTCTCAGCGGATAGAACACCGGTGATGACCACGACCCTCCGGCCGACCGGGCCGATCCAGCAAGGCGCCGACGGCGCGAGGACCCGCGCGTACGACGTGTGCGACAACGGACGCCCGGTCGGCGTCGTCGAGATCGGCACCGACCCGGGATTCGGAGCGACGGCAGGGGTGCTCCGCTCCCTGCGGATCGACGAACCGAACCGAAGGCGCGGCCGCGGCACCATTGCCGCACTCGCCGCCGAGGAAGTGCTGCGCGGCTGGGGTTGCTCCCGGCTGGAGTTCTCGGTGGGAGCGGACAGCACAGCCGGACAGCGGCTCGCTGCTGCGCTCGGGTACACCGAGCGCAGCAAGAACATGATCAAGGATCTGCCGCAGAACCCTCCCGTACTGCCGGACGGAGTCACCGGGCGACCGATGACGCCGGAGGAGTTCGCACAGTGGGAGAGCACCGCGATCACCGCTTACGCGGAGACCTGGATCGCCCGCGGCGTCCCGGAGGTCGAGGCCATGCGGAAGGCCGAGATCTCCCACCGGACGTATCTGCCGCACGGACTCGCCACGGAGGGCACGCATCTGCACACCCTGGTCCATGAGGACGACGGGACCGTGGGACATGTCTGGGTGTCACGGTTCGAGATGCACCCGGGGACGGTGGTCGGGTACGTCTTCGACGTCGAGGTGCGGGAGGCTTTCCTCGGCCGGGGGTTCGGCCGGGCGCTGATGCTCGAGGCGGAACGCATCGCGCTGGACGCCGGGCACGAGCGGATCGGTCTGCACGTCCTCTCGTCCAACACGCCGGCGGTCCGGCTGTACGAGTCGCTCGGTTACGAAGTGATCCTGTACAACCTCGTCAAGGCCCTGTAGCCGCCTCGGCAGGTCCGCGCCGGCTGCGCAGAGTGCCGTCAGGCCTGCTCGGCCAGCAGCCGGTCGGCGATCTCCTCGATCCGCTCGCGCAGCCCGTCCTGATTCCTGCTGCCGTCCAGTGTCTCGCCGCCGATCACATACGTGGGGGTGCCGGTCACGCCGATGGCCTTCCCCTCGGCCTGGTCGGCGTCGACCATCAGCAAGTGCCGCCCGTCGATCAGGGCGGTGTCGAACTCCTCGGCATCCAGGCCGAGTTCACGCGCAACCTCGATCAGCAGCGGCTCGCCCGTGCGGCCGAGCTCGTCGGTCCTGGCGAGCACGGCCTCGATGTACGGCCAGTCCTTGCCCTGCTCCGCGGCCTCCTCGGCGGCCTGTGCCGCGGCGTAGGCGTGCTTGTGCTTCTCCAGCGGGAAGTGTCGCAGGCGCACGTCGAGCCGGTCGCCGTACCGGGCGCGAAGGGCGTGCACATCGGTGAGGGCGCGGTGGCAGTCGGGGCACTGGAGCTCGCACCAGACGTCGAGGACGACCGGGGCTGCGGGGGTGGAATCGCTCATGGGGCCAGTCTCCCAGGGCGCGAGTGCGCATCCCAATCGGCATCCGCCCCGGACCCGGTTGACATTCGCCCCGGCCCCGTTCGGTGTGCCGACCGGGCTCCGGTCGGCACCTGGGGAGGATCCCGGCCCTGAAATGTCCCTGATGTGGTCCTGGATCATGGCCACCCACCGGGTGGGCGGTGCAGGATGGAAGGGACGTTTCCCCGCGCGCCTGGAGGCCCCGATGCTTGCCGAGACCATTTGCTCCGCGGTGTCCGCGGCGGGCTTGGGCATCGCCGCCGTGACCGCGTACCGGAAGCGCTTCCTGGCCGCGACCCGGATCGCCGCCTATTCCCTGGTCCCGATCGCTCTGGTGCTGACCGGGGTCGTCCAGTGGGTCTCCGACATCGCCTTCAAACCCAGCGTCTGGCTCGGCTTCGGACTGCTCGGGCTGGCCTGGCTGCTCTTCATGACCACGCGCGCGATCGAACGCCGCGGGGTCGGCACCCGCAAGGAGCGCAAGGCCGCCGCACAGGCGGCACAGCGTGACGCCGTCGCGCCCGCCGCATCGGCGCCCTCCCTCGGGGGTGGCGTACCGGCGCTCCGGCCGCAGGCGAAGGAGAAGCCGAAGCAGCAGGCCACCGCCGCGGGTGAGGACTTCAGCGACATCGAGGCCATTCTGAAGAAGCACGGCATCTGAGACCCGGCCCGCAGGCAGGCCATCTGGGCGGGGCGACGTATGAATCGATGGTGAATCGATTCATATGTGATCCTTGGCGCCCTCCCGTGATCCTTGACGCTCTACGGGGATGGGGCTAGCGTCCCGGTCGGATTGAAACAATTCAGGTAGGGCAGGGCAAGTGGCGCGTGTGGCAGGGATCAAGGATGTGGCCCGGCAGGCCGGAGTCTCCGTGGGCACCGTGTCCAATGTGATCAATCGGCCCGAAGCGGTGCTGCCGGAGACCCGGGCCAGGGTGCTGGCCGCGATCGAGGAGCTCGGGTACGTACGCAGCGAGTCCGCGCGCCAGCTCAGGGCCGGCCGCAGCCGGATCATGGCGCTGCTGGTCCTCGACATGGGCAACCCGTTCTTCGTCGACGTGGCCCGGGGTGCCGAGCGCGCCGCGCGGCAGGCCGGCCTCGGGGTGATGGTCTGCAACAGCGGCCAGAGCCCCGCGGAGGAGGCCGAGTATCTGGGGCTCTTCGCCGAGCAGCGGGTGTGCGGTGTGCTGGTCACACCTGCCGATGCGACCGGCCGCAATCTGGAGGCGTTCAGGCGCCACCGCATCCCCTTCGTGCTGGTGGACCGGGTCGCATCCTCCACCGGGACCTGTGCGGTCTCCGTCGACGACGTGCGGGGCGGCACCCTGGCCGTCGGCCACCTCGTCTCGGCCGGGCACCGCGCGGTGGCGTACGTCAGCGGCCCCGGCGACCTTCACCAGATCAGGGACCGCCGCGAGGGTGCCCTGTCGGCCCTCGCCGGGGCCGGGCTGGGGCCCGAGGCGCTCGTCGAGATCCCCTCCGAGCGCCTGGACGTGGCGGCCGGCCGCGACGCCGGGGCCCGGCTGCTGGGGCTCGTGCCCCGGCCCACCGCCGTGTTCTGCGCCAACGACCTGCTGGCTCTCGGCGTACTGCAGTCGCTGTACGCGGCCGGCGTGCGGGTGCCGCAGGACATCGCCATCGTCGGCTACGACGACATCGAATTCGCCGCTGCTGCTGCCGTACCGCTCACCTCGGTCCGTCAGCCCGCCGTCATGATGGGCCGGCTGGCCGCGGAACTCCTGCTGGAGGAGGCGGACGACGAGGACGGCACGCACGAGCACCGCAGCGTGGTGCTCCAGCCGGAGCTGGTCGTGCGCGCCTCCAGCACGGCGGCGCACTGACCCGGGCCGGCGCCCGATTCCCCGGTCCGCGCCCGGGACCTGCTTTCTTCCGTGTTCCTGTCCGTCCGTCCCTCCTTGCCGTATGTCCGAAACGGAGACGCCGTGCCCCTGTTCGATCTTCCTCTGGATCAACTCCGCGACTACCGCCCGGAGTCCGGTGAACCCGCCGACTTCGACGCCTTCTGGAAGCGCACCCTCGATGAGTCGTCCGCGTTCCCGCTCGACCCCGAATTCCAGCCTTACGACGGGGCGTTGAGCACGGTCGACATACACGACGTGACCTTCTCCGGCTGGGGCGGTCACCGCATACGTGCCTGGCTGAACGTTCCCGCGGGCGCCGAGGGTCCCCTCCCGTGCGTCGTCCACTACCTCGGCTACGGTGGCGGTCGCGGACTGCCGCACGACCACCTGGTCTGGCCCGCGGCCGGCTGGGCCACCCTGCTCGTCGACACCCGCGGCCAGGGCGCCGTCAACAGCCACTCGGCGGGCTCCACGCCCGACCCGCACGGCGGCGCCAACCCGCAGTCGCCCGGCTTCATGACCCGCGGCATCCTCGACCCCGACGCGTACTACTACCGGCGCGTGTTCACCGACGCGGTACGCGCCGTCGAGGTGGCCCGTGCCCACCCGTCCGTCGACCCGGACCGGATCGTCGTGCACGGCGGCAGCCAGGGCGGCGGCATCGCCCAGGCGGTGGCCGGACTCAGCCCGCACGTGAAGGCGGCGCTGATCGACGTACCGTTCCTGTCCCACTTCCGGCGGGCCGTCGAGATCACCGACAAGGACCCGTACCAGGAGATCGTGCGTTTCCTCGCCACCCAACACGGCCTCGCCGAGCAGGTGTTCCGTACGCTTTCCTACTTCGACGGCATCAGCTTCGCCGCCCGGGCCACCGCCCCGGCGCTCTACTCGGTGGCGCTGATGGACACCATCTGCCCGCCGTCGACGGTCTTCGCCGCCTACAACCACTGGGCGGGCCCGAAGGAGATCGAGGTCTACCCCTGGAACAACCACGAGGGCGGCTCATCGGCCCACCGGGCCGTCCAGCTGCGCATGTTGCGCGATCTCGGCTGAGCGGTACGGGGGCGGGAGAGCGGGCCGCGGTCCCGAATATGTGACGGCGAATCGGACGCCGGAGCGAATCTTCCCGGTCATGGGGAGAGTGAACTCCCGTCACAAAAAGGCGTGTTGATCGCCAACGGGGTCCGGCCTGCGTCATGATCGTCCCGAGATGGTGGACACCTCCCGGGGCGATGCCCCCGCACCCCCCGACGAAGAGCCGCGTGGCTGCCTCTTCGCGCTGTCCCAGCCCCCTTTGATGATCTTCCTCGCGGTGGTCGGCAGCCTGCTGCTGATGGCCGCGTTGCACGATCTCTTCCTGCTGTGAGCGCGCGGTGAGCGGTCAGCCGGCCGCTTCCCTGCGGCGCGCCCGGTACGCGGCGACATGGAGCCGATTACCGCAGGTGCGGCTGGAGCAGTACCGGCGGGAGCGGTTGCGGGACAGATCCACGAACGCGTCCCGGCAGTCCGGTGCCTCGCAGCGCCGAAGCCGCTCCAGTTCGCCCGCCACGACGATGAAGGCCAGCGCCATGCCGCAGTCGGCCGCGAGATGGTCGGCGATCGATGCGTCCGGTGCGAAGTAATGCACATGCCAGTCGTAGCCGTCGTGGTTGCTGAGTTGCGGTGTGGTGCCCGCGGCGGCCACGAGGTTGTTGACGAGACCGGCGGCGATCCGGGTGTCCTGCGTCGCGAAGATCTCGGCGAAGCGGGTCCGTACGTCCTGTACGGCCCGCAGGTCCTTCTCGCCGAGGTCGCCCACGCCGCTGATGCGGTGCCGCCGGGTGAATTCGTAAAGCGCTTCGACGCCGGCGAGACCGTCGTTCCGCTCGTCCTCGGGCCGGTCGGTCTCCGGTGCGGTGTTCACCAGATCGACCACCGTGTCGAGGGCGATCCGGGTGTCGTGGGGGATCAGCACGCTTTCGCTCCCTGGCCTCCGGCGAGCGGGCGCCCACCGATGCCGGCTGACTCTACTGGCTCGGCGAAGGCGCACAGGGGCCCGGAGAGGGCCCGTGGAGCCGGCGAGGAGCGCTTACCGGCTGCGGGTGGGCACCAGGGGCCGGAGGAGGCGTACGGGGGCACTGGGGGCGCGCTGGGCCTGCCAGGCGCGGATCGGTGGGCCGGATGTGCGCCGGTGCGCACCGGCGCACATCGCACCGACGCCGTCACCACGGTGGTTTCCGTGGTCACGGCGCCGGTGTCTGCCCTATGTGGTTGTCTGCGCGGCACCGTCGCCCCGAGTCGGACGGCGCCGTGCAGCTCTCGATCTGGCTCAGCTCTCGGCCAGGATGTGTGAGAGCTCCGTATCGAGGTCGAAGTGACGATGCTCGGTGCCGGGCGGTACCGCGGCGTCGGTCCTCTTCAGGAACGACTCCAGGGCCCTCGCCGGGGCCTCGAGCAGGGCTTCGCCCTCTGGGGAGCTCAGCGCGATGCAGACGACGCCCTGGCCGTGACTTCGAGATGGCCAGACGCGGACGTCTCCGGTGCCGGTGGGCCTGTGCAGCCCCTCGGCTAGGAGGTCGCGGGCGAATACCCATTCGACCGTCTCCTCCGCTCCGGTGTGGAAGGTGGCGTGCACGGCATACGGATCGGCCGTGTCATACCGCAGGCCCGCGGGTACAGGCAGTGAGGACTCGCTCGACACAACGAGGCGCAGGTGCAGCTCGCAGCTGACCGTGGTGTTCATAAGCGCCAGGGCCTTTCGCTCAGTGTGCGCTCGGGGATTCGCACGTCGGCGAAATCGACATGCCACCTACGGTGGCGTTGTAAACCCCTCTGACCTTTTTGTGGCCCTTCAGGTAGCTCGTGCAGCGGTGTGTAACTTTGGGTTATGCGACCATTCCGGTGACAAAGACCGTTCCGGTAGGTTGGGGCGTATGAATGCGGAGAGTGACGCGCGGGACGAGGCCGCCGCACCGGCGGCCCGGGTGCCCGCTACGGGGGACGTGACGCCGGACGTCACCGAGGGTGTGACGAAGGGTGACCGGGAGCTCGGATCGCGGGCGCCCGGCTTCATCAAGGCGTCCAGGGCGCTCCATGTGAGCTGGCAGGTCGGCGTCTTCGTGGTCGGCCTCGCCGTGGTCGTGGCGGGCGTGATCATGCTGCCGCTGCCAGGGCCCGGCTGGCTGGTGATCTTCGGCGGCATGGCGATCTGGGCGACCGAGTTCGTCTGGGCGCAGCTGGTGCTGCGCTGGACCCGTCGCAAGGTCACCGAGGCGGCGCAGAAGGCGCTCGATCCCAAGGTCCGGCGACGGAACATCATCCTCACCGTGGTCGGGTTGGTGATCGTCGCCGTGCTGGTCGGGATCTATGTCTGGAAGTTCGGCATCATGATGCCGTGGAAGATCAACGAGTGACCTGACGGTGGTCGGAGGGCACCGCTGACATGGGGTAATGTTTGCGGTGCGTCCGGGCGATTAGCTCAGTGGGAGAGCGCTTCGTTCACACCGAAGAGGTCACTGGTTCGAAACCAGTATCGCCCACCTGGACAGAGGGCCCGTGAGACTGCAGAGTCTCACGGGCTCTTTGCGTTTCCCGGACCGAATCCGGTGTCGCGGGCCCCTGTCGCCCCGGACGAGTCGAAGCGCTTCGATCGATTTCGTCTCAACCGTTGACGTTGCCCCCTTGGATCTCCAGCTTGTCCAGCAAGCGTTTTCTGAAGCGATTGAATCGAACCGTGGTGGCGGGGCCGGCTGCCCGGGAGGGGTGTGTCATGAGGTCTTGGCGGAGTGCCCAGGGGCTGCGTGCGGCCGGCATCGGTGTGGCGGCACTGGGGCTGATGGCCTCCAGCTGCGGCGGTGACGGCGGGGGCGGCGGGTAGGTCGAGATCCGCTGCTTCCGGTGGGGCGGCCAGGAGCGGGCCACGCTGATCAACAAGACCATCGCGTTGTTTCGAGAAGAAGCACCCGAACATCAAGGTCAAGACGGACTTCCAGGACTACGAGAATTTCTGGAAGAAGTTCAACACGCAGGCCTCCGCGGGCAATGCCCCCGATGTCTTCCGGAACTCCGTCGCATTTCTGTACAAGTACGACGACAAGCGTGTGCTGCTCGACCTCAATTCCCAGGTCGAGGCCGGAAATCTCAGCATGGAGAACTTCCAAGCACCCCGTACGGCATCGTCCGCACCAGCGAACTCGTCTTCTGGGCCAACGACTCCACCCCCAGTGCCGAAGCGCTCGCCCAGCAGTCACGTACCGTCCGCACCCTGCCGGAGCTCGTCGCCCCGCCCTCGCAGCTGATCGGCGCGAAGGTCTTCGGCGGACTGTTCCCCCCGGTCGACCGCTCCACCCCCGCGAAGGCGAAGATCGAGGACCACCTGGACTTTCTCTTCACGTACTACGAGGACCAGGTCGAGATGCGCCGTTGGTACGGCTTCTGGGGCTAACCCGAGGCGGACAAGGGGCAGTGGCCTGTACGACCTGCACACCGGGAAGTTCGCCGTCGCCACCGAACCCGTCGTCAGCGAATCCCACCTGTCCGCGGTCTTCGGGCCGAACGCACTGTGCGCCGAACTCATCGGCCTCGTCGACATGCTCGCGTTCAAGGACGCACATCTGGACTACTGCCGGTACTTCAACGCCATCAAGGCGGAGCGGACCGCGTGCTACGGAACGGACTTCGGCAGCCTGCTGCTGTTCCAGGGCCACTCGCGGCTCGACGCGTACACCGCTGTCCAGACCGGCGACGCGAAGCCCGCGGCCCGCGCCTGGGAGAAGTTCTACAAGAGCGCCGGCTACCAGGAATCCCCCCTGGAAGACGGAGAAGGCGAGCGGCCCCGTCACCACCGTCGCAGGCAGCGAGGCCAACTGGGTCCACACCGACGACACCGCGCTGTACGGACTCGCCGCCATCGAGAACCTCGCACTCCTCGGTGACCGGATGCCGGCCTGAGGCAGCCGAAGCACGCCCCGGGCCGGGCCGCCGACCACGACCTACGTCAGCGCATCCGGCCCAGGGCGTCCTTCAGCCGCCGCGCATCGCGCAGCCGCTGCTCGTACGTCGCCCCGACCACCAGCAGCAGCAGACCGGCCAGCGCGGGCGGCAGCCAGCGCGGCAGTGCACCCACGACCTGGATCACATACGGCACCAGTTCGTGCAGCGCATCCATGGCCAGCACCGCACCACCGAGCAGCAGCAGCGCCTGCAGCCGCAGCCGCGCCCCGGCCAGCGTGATCACCAACGCCGCCACGCCGAGCAGCAGCGGCCGCACCCACGACGGGTCGACCCAGGCCGCGAAGAGACTCGGCACCAGCGTCGCCGCCAGGCCCGCCCCGTACGCGGTCCACGAGGACGCCGCCGGATCACGGCGCCGCCGCAGCGCACCGACCGCCAGCGCGGGCACCGTCACCGGCAGGGTGTACGCCTCCGGGGCCGACACATCCGACGCCGACAGCCGCACCCAGGTCGCCAGGACGAACAGGACCACCGCCAGATACCCGGCCGCCGGCCGCCGCTCCGCACGCACAGCCGTGCCCGCCGCCAGCACACCGCACAGCGCGAGGACCAGAGCCAGGAACGGCGCATCCGGTACGGCCATCGCGACCGCCACCGCACCGGCGACGGCGCCGGTCAGCTCGACCGGCAACGCCGACGGCGCGCCCCGCAGCCGCGCCCCGAGCAGGACCGTCACGGTGGGGACGATCAGCATGAGCGGCGCGGCCCGGTACGTCGCCAGCTCCAGTGAGGCCCCCACCGCACCGGCGAGCACCATCGCGCACACCACGGCCGCACACGCCGGCACCGCCTGCCTCAGCCGGGCCCCCCGCGCCGCCGTCGCCGCACCGGCACGCATCCCGACCGCCGCCGCCGCGAACAGCACCAGCAGCGCCCCGAACACTCCATAGGTGGCGGGCTCCACGGCCAGCGAAAGCGCCCCCGCACTCACCGCCCCGACCACGGCGCACACCAGCGCGGCCGTCGCCACAGGGCCCGCGCCGCGGCGCACCCCCCGTACCGTCACGGCGAGGAGCGCCGAGACCAGCACCGACTGCACCGCCACCGCCACCGCGTACGGAGCGTCCAGCGCAACCGGCAGCACCAGCAGCCCCGTCCAGCCGAGCACCAGCGCACTCGCACCCGCCGCACCCGGCCGTGCCGTACTGGGGGAGACCACCGCCCCGGCCGTTCGTACACACCACGTCCACCAGCGGTACGCCGCCCCCGTCAGACCGGCCATCACCAGCAGCATCACCGGGGCCGTGGAGAGCTGCGACCACTCCATTCCCTCCAGTCCCAGCGCACCGCGAGCGCGGCCCTCCGGCGCACCCGACCACACCGCCGTCAGCCGCGAAACCGGACCCACCAGCGTCATCGCGACCACAGGCACCGCGGACAGCACCGACCCGGCGACCACCACCCCCGACGCCCACAGCACGCCCCGCCCTGCCGGTCGCGGCAGCGGAGTCCGTACCGCTGCCGGCAGCACCAGACCGCACAGCAGATACACCGGAACCGACCAGTCCTCAGCCGCCCCCGCACGCAGCACACCGCCCACCCCGGCCACCACGGCGAGCCCGGCCAGCAGCCCACCGGCCACCGCGAACTCCTTCGGCGCCCGCCACACCCCGAACAGCGCGACCGCCGCCCCCGCCAGCAGCAGCGCCCCGGGCGCCACCGCCGCCGCCGGCGCACCAGCCGTCACCGACAGCACCAGAGCCACCAGCAGCCCCGCCGTCCCCGCAAGGCAACCACCGACGGTCGCGGTCACCCGCATCGCAACACCCTTGCCCCACAGGGCGATCGCACAGTCCAGCGCCGCCGTCAGCAGCAGCGCCCCACCGAGGACCGACGCCTGCGCACCCACCGCCCAGGCCCACAGCACCAGCGGGAACTGCACGCTCACCACGGCCATCGGCAGCGGCAGACGCAGCTTGTCGAGCGCCAGACCGTAGGCCGCCCACAGAACGGCCAGCACCGCCGAAGCGGCCGAGGCGAAACCGAGGCCGCCGGTGTCCGGCGCCGCCACCCGGTGCAGCGCATAGGCATCCAGCACCATCAGCACCAGCGCGAGCGCGCCCAGCGACTCGGCTGTCGACGACAGCCCACGGCGCAGCAGCACGGCGGGCGCGGCCAGCGCGGCGACCGTCACCAGAGCGAGCACCGCCGAGCGGCCGCCGATCCCCATCTGGCCCCAGCTGACCAGGGTGAATGCGATCGCCGCGATCATCAGCAGCAGACCGCCCAGGGTCAGCAGCACATTCTGTGCACTGCGCGGCGGCACGGGGGCCGCCGAGGGGAACGAGGGCGCGAACGGGGCCGGGGCCGTTCGTCCGGGCGGTGCTGCGGGAGGCGTGACCGGCGGCTGCAGAACACTCAGCAGCCAGGCACGACGGGTCAGCAGTTGCATCCGGCGGGCATCCAGCCGGGCCAGTTCACGGTCGAGGAGCGCCAATTCCTCGGCAGGCGGCGGCACATGTTCCATGAACGGAGTGTGGCGCGGCCCACAGGTTCGGACATGCGCTCGGATACTCAGCTGTGGGACTGAGTACGCGCAGACTGGGATCCATGGACTGGAGCCGCTACCGTTTTATGAGCATCTGGGACGTATCCGCCCCACCCGCTGTCGTGTACGGAGTCCTCGAACGCGCCGAGGAGTACCCCCGATGGTGGCCGCAGATCCGCGAGGTCGCCACCGTCGACGACGCCACCGGAACCATGCGGATCCGCTCCTTCCTCCCGTACGACCTCGTCATGACCGTCCGCGAGAGCCGCCGCGACCCGGCGGCCGGAGTGCTCGAAGTGACACTCGACGGCGACCTCGACGGCTGGGCCCGCTGGACCGTCACCGCACACGGCACCGGCACCCGCGCCACGTACGAGCAGGAGGTCGAGGTGCGCCGGACGATGATGCGGCTGCTCGCGGTGCCGGGACGTGCGGTGTTCCGGGCGAACCACGCGCTGATGATGCGGGCCGGACGCCGAGGACTGGTGGCCCGTCTCGAAGGAGTTTGAACCACACCCGCCGAGCCCTGTATGGTTCAGTGCGTTCCCGGGCGATTAGCTCAGTGGGAGAGCGCTTCGTTCACACCGAAGAGGTCACTGGTTCGAAACCAGTATCGCCCACCCCGGGAGAGGCCGGTCCGTCAGCTTCATCGACGGACCGGCCTCTGCATGTCCGGACCACGGTCACGGGACCGGCTTCCGCAGGCCCGCGATCATGCCGCCGCCGGCAGTTCCGGACGCAGCGGCCAGGCCGGGTCCACCGCCTCCGGCGTACCGCTCTTCGCGAACCACGCCTGCAGCCCGCGGGCCTGCGCCGCGTGCCACACCGCTTGCAGCGCGTGCAGCTCCGAGGGGGACAACCGCTCCAGACGTGATGAGAAGCGCCGCCCCACCGCCCGCACAAGCTCCAGCGACGCCGCCGCATCGGCCGCCGCATCATGGGCGCCGTCCAGCACCACCTCGTACTGCGCACAGAGATCGGTGAGCGTGCGCCGGCCCTTGCGGTACCGGTCCAGATGCTTGTCGAGGACCCGCGGATCCAGCACGCACAGCGGCGTGTTCTCCAGGTACCCGGTCAGCGACGACGCCCGGTGCCGCTTCAGCTCCCGGTCCAGCAGCGTCAGATCGAACGGCGCGTTCATCACGACGAGAGGGCGCCCGGCCGCGCACTGCTCGGCGAGCGCCCGGGCTATCTCCTCCACCACCGGCGCCGGCCACCGGCCGTTGCGCTGAAGGTGATCGTCGGTCAGACCGTGGATCTCGGTGGCCCCCACGGGCACCGGCACCCCCGGATTCACCAGCCAGCGGGTCACGCGCATGCGCCCGCCCGCCGTGTCCTGGACGACCAGGGCCGCCGAAACGATGCGGTCCTCCTCGACGTCCACTCCTGTTGTCTCGGTGTCAAAAGCGGCCAGTGGCCCTTCATACCAGTGAGTCATCCCCGAACTCCTCGTGCCCGACCGGCAGATGGTGTGATTCCCCTGCCCGATTCGGTGATACCCGGGCCCTTTGCCTGATACGCCGTTTGCGGAC
Organism: Streptomyces sp. NBC_00353; assembly: GCF_036108815.1. Lineage (NCBI taxonomy): Bacteria > Bacillati > Actinomycetota > Actinomycetes > Kitasatosporales > Streptomycetaceae > Streptomyces > Streptomyces sp. NBC_00353. Next base: position 7,999,841 of record NZ_CP107985.1, read on the forward strand.
CGCTCCGTGCGGTGACAACACAGGTGACGGGCGCGGAAGTTGCCCCGAGGACTCACCAACCGAACAAACCGAACGGCACAGCCCGGAAGGCATACGGAGCCATGGCGCTCGCGCAGCCCGAATCAGGGGGCCCCTCCCGTGCCGAAGGCTACGGGGGAGGGCTGTTGCCCCAGCAGATCGCTCCGCTGCGCGGCACACTCGCCACCACCGCCTGCATGGAGACCCTCCAGGTGGGCTACTTGCACGCGGTCGCGGCCGCGGCGGGGTGCTCCCTGTCGCAGCCCTTTCCCGACAACGGCATCGACTGGCATGTCAGCCACGGCGCCCCCGGTCACCTCGTCGACGACGAGGTGACCATAAAGGTGCAGCTGAAATGCACCTACCAGATACCACCGCACCCGTCCGGACCGACGTTCGCCTTCACGCTGGACAACGCCCACCTGGTGAAGCTGGCCCGTACGCCCGTGTCGGTGCACAAGATCCTGGTCGTGATGGTTGTGCCCCGCAGTCAGGACGACTGGCTGCGGGCCGGACACGACCGGCTCGACCTGCGGCACTGCTGCTACTGGACCAACCTGGCCGGCCACGCGGTGACAGGCCGGCACAGGACCACTGTGCGGATCCCGACCACGCGCATATTCGACGACCGCGCGCTCTGCGAGATCATGACGCGGGTCGGGGCGGGAGGGAGACCCTGATGCACCGGCCGATGGACGAGCCCGTCGATGCAGTGATGCCGTCGGGCACACGACCACACCCCAGTGAGACGGTGAGCCACTGGCCCACCGCGCTGCCGCCCGTCGGGGACATCCCCGATCCCGCCCGCGTCGACCCCGCGGTCCTCGGCGCCCTGCTGGACCGGCACGGCTGGCGTCGCCGCGGCGGCTCGGCCGGGCGGTACAGCCGATGGACCCCGCCGGGAACCGTGGCACCCTCCGGCGGCGGTACGAGCCTGCTCGTACCCGAGACCACGGCCTTCCCCGACAGCGAGGACCTCCTCGCCGAGGCACTCACCGCGCTCGCCCGGAGCGCCGCGCCCTCAGCCCGTGACGTCCTGGTCTCCCTCGCCGTGCCCAGCGACGAGATCCGCTGGTGGCGCGATGTCCCCGACGGTGCGGTCGGCGCCGCGGGCGCCGCCGGAGCGGCCAGCTGGAGCGGCGCCGAACAGCTGCGCGCCGCGGCCCGGCAGATCCTTCTCGCCGGGGCGCTCGCCGTGCGGGGGCGCACCGGCTTCCACGGCGCACGTCACCGTCGCCGGGCCCTCGCCGCGCTCGAAGGCATCCTCGTCGGACCCGCGCCGGGTGGCCGCGACCTCACCGCGTATCTCCCCGTCGAACCGGGCCGCGCCGTCTCCGTACGGCTCTACCACGCCCTGCACGCCACCCGTGAGGCCATCGACTTCCAGCGCGCCACCGGGGGCATGGAAGCCTTCGACGGTGCTGTCGAGGCCGGTGTCAGCCGGGAGCTGACCCAGGCCGTCATCGCCCTGGTCCGCGGCTCGGAAGGGACGAGGATCTCCCTCGCCTGGGCACCCGCCGCGGGAACCCCCGAAGGCTGCCCGGCCCGCCCCGAACCGGTCGAGTTCTCACCCGGCGACCTGCCCGCCCTGCGGCTGGCCGGCGCCCGATACGTCGAGGACGAACCCGCCGTCAACGTACGGATCACCGGGGCCGTCGTCCGGATGCGCCGCTCGGGGCCGCGCGGCGCCGGAGTCGTACGGCTGCGGGTCCTGGCGGGCGCCGAGGTTCCGCACGTGCGGCTCGAGCTCGACGAGGAGGCGTACCGGATCGCCGGCCACGCCCATCTCGTCGGGCTGCCGATCCGGGTGGAGGGGAGGCTGGAGAGCCGGGACGGCTTCCGGCGGCTGACCCGGGCCTCGCAGGTGGTACCCGTACAGGTCGACGAGGCGGAACGGGACCGGCTGATGAAGTCGCTCCAGGAGAACCTCGACTTCTTCGAGGAGGCCTGCACGGGCGAGTAGGCGCGCCGAATCGGGCAGGCGGGCGGCCTGAGCCGACCCTTTCGCTAAGGGGGCCATCGGCTCGGTACGATTCGTCTTGCGTGCGCAGTGGAACAGGGCGCGCACCCCCCTTCAGTCAGGAGAGACCGGTGTCAGACGTCCGTGTGATCATCCAACGCGATTCCGAGCGGGAAGAGCGCGTGGTGACGACGGGCACTACGGCTGCCGAGCTCTTCCCCGGCGAGCGCACCGTCGTTGCCGCCCGGGTCGCCGGTGAGCTGAAGGACCTCGCGTACGTCGTCGCCGACGGCGAGGTCGTCGAACCCGTCGAGATCTCCTCCGAGGACGGCCTGAACATCCTCCGGCACTCCACCGCGCACGTCATGGCGCAGGCCGTGCAGGAGCTCTTCCCCGAGGCCAAGCTCGGCATCGGCCCGCCGGTCAAGGACGGCTTCTACTACGACTTCGACGTCGAGAAGCCGTTCACGCCCGAGGACCTCAAGGCCATCGAGAAGAAGATGCAGGAGATCCAGAAGCGGGGACAGCGGTTCTCCCGCCGGGTCGTCACCGACGAGGCCGCCCGTGAGGAGCTGGCCGACGAGCCGTACAAGCTGGAGCTCATCGGTATCAAGGGTGCCGCCTCCACGGACGACGGCGCGGACGTCGAGGTGGGCGGCGGCGAGCTGACCATCTACGACAACCTGGACGCCAAGACCGGAGACCTGTGCTGGAAGGACCTCTGCCGCGGTCCGCACCTGCCGACCACCCGGAACATCCCGGCGTTCAAGCTGATGCGGAACGCCGCGGCGTACTGGCGGGGCAGCGAGAAGAACCCGATGCTCCAGCGCATCTACGGCACCGCCTGGCCCACCAAGGACGAGCTCAAGGCACACCTGGAGTTCCTGGAGGAGGCCGCCAAGCGCGACCACCGCAAGCTCGGCAACGAGCTGGACCTCTTCTCCTTCCCCGACGAGATCGGCCCCGGCCTCGCCGTCTTCCACCCCAAGGGCGGCATCGTCCGCCGGGCCATGGAGGACTACTCGCGCAAGCGGCACGAGGAGGAGGGCTACGAGTTCGTCTACTCGCCGCACGCCACCAAGGGCAAGCTCTTCGAGAAGTCCGGCCACCTGGACTGGTACGCCGAAGGCATGTACCCGCCCATGCAGCTCGACGACGGGGTGGACTACTACCTCAAGCCGATGAACTGCCCCATGCACAACCTGATCTTCGATGCGCGCGGCCGTTCCTACCGCGAACTGCCGCTGCGTCTCTTCGAGTTCGGCACGGTGTACCGCTACGAGAAGTCGGGTGTGGTGCACGGCCTGACCCGTTCGCGCGGCTTCACGCAGGACGACGCGCACATCTACTGCACCAAGGAGCAGATGGCGGAGGAGCTCGACAAGACGCTCACCTTCGTCCTGAACCTGCTGCGCGACTACGGTCTGACCGACTTCTACCTGGAGCTCTCCACCAAGGACCCGGAGAAGTTCGTCGGCTCGGACGAGATCTGGGACGAGGCCACCGAGACGCTGCGCCAGGTGGCCGAGAAGCAGGGCCTTCCCCTGGTCCCCGACCCGGGCGGCGCCGCTTTCTACGGCCCGAAGATCTCGGTCCAGTGCAAGGACGCCATCGGCCGCACCTGGCAGATGTCGACCGTGCAGCTCGACTTCAACCTGCCGGAGCGCTTCGACCTGGAGTACACCGGCCCCGACGGGACCAAGCAGCGCCCGGTCATGATCCACCGCGCCCTGTTCGGCTCCATCGAGCGGTTCTTCGCCGTGCTGCTGGAGCACTACGCGGGTGCGTTCCCGGTGTGGCTGGCCCCGGTCCAGGCGGTCGGCATCCCGATCGGCGACGCGCACATCCCGTACCTCCAGGAGTTCGCGGCGGCGGCCAGGAAGAAGGGGCTGCGGGTCGAGGTGGACGCCTCGTCCGACCGCATGCAGAAGAAGATCCGCAATCAGCAGAAGGCCAAGGTGCCCTTCATGATCATCGCGGGTGACGAGGACATGGCCAACGGCGCCGTATCCTTCCGCTACCGCGACGGATCGCAGGAGAACGGCATCCCGGTCGACGAGGCCATCGCCAAGATCCAGAAGGCCGTCGAGGACCGCGTCCAGGTCTGACCGGCCGACAGGGGCTCCAGGGGTCCACGCAGCGCTAGCCGCTCTGCGTGGGCCCCTTCTCGTCCTCCCGGGTGAACACCTGCACCAGCCACGACGAGAACGAACCAGTCACTGCCCCCAGCAGCGCCAGACCGCAGACCATCAGCCCCGCCGCGACGGTCCGGCCGCCCGCCGTGACCGGGACCGCGTCCCCGTACCCCACTGTGGTGAGCGTCTCGCACGCCCACCACACCGAGTCGCCGAAGGTGCGGATCGTGGTGCCCGGAGCATCGTGCTCCTGGTGGTACACGGCCAGCGCGGCCGAGAATCCGAGCAGCAGGGCGGTCATACCGGCGTAGGCGATCACCCGGGCGTACAGACTCAGCCGTGGCTGCTCCCTTCGCCGCTGGAGGGCCGTGTAGAGCCGGATCAGGCGCAGCGGGCGCAGCAGTGGAAGCACCAGCACCACCGTGTCCAGCCAGTGGGTGCGCAGGAACCGCAGGCCCTGGCCGCTGAGCCGGATCCGTACGACGTAGTCCACGCCGAAGAACAGCCAGGTGCAACAGACCAGGATCAGGGCGATGCCGCGCCAGGGCTGGGCGTCGTGCGGGGCGAGGACCCGGCCCGCGTACCCGATGAGGAAGACCAGCGACGCGACGAAGAGCGGTACTTCCGTTCGCTGCTCCCAGCGACTGAACCGCAGAGGGGTGGAGTCCGTGGGCTGGTCGCTCATCGCCTCAGCATCGCCGTCCGCCGACCGGTGCGGCCCCGGCGACACGCGCGGCGGGAGTGAAGCAATATGCTGATCGGCATGACGACTGAGCCGGAGCAGCAGATCGGAGTGGGAACGCCCGACGCGTTCCAGCGCCTGTGGACGCCTCACCGGATGGCGTACATCCAGGGTGAGAACAAGCCGACCGGCCCTGAGGCCGGCGACGGCTGTCCGTTCTGTGCGATCCCGGCGAAGTCGGACGAGGACGGACTCGTCGTGGCGCGCGGCGAGAAGGTCTATGCCGTGCTCAACCTGTATCCGTACAACGGCGGCCACCTCATGGTGGTGCCGTACCGGCATGTCGCCGACTACACGGAGCTGGACGGTCCGGAGACGCTTGAGCTGGCCGACTTCACCAAGCGCGCGATGTCGGCGCTGCGGGCGGCCTCGGGAGCGCACGGCTTCAACATCGGGATGAACCAGGGAGCGGTGGCGGGCGCGGGAATCGCCGCCCATCTGCATCAGCACCTGGTGCCGCGCTGGGGTGGCGACACGAACTTCATGCCGGTGGTGGGTCATACGAAGGTGCTGCCGCAGCTGCTGGCCGACACCCGGAAGATGCTGGCCGACGCCTGGCCCGCGGCCTGAGTCGAGCGGTACCCGTGTGGGGTGCCACGGAGTGGTCCGGGGCACCCCACACGTACCCACTGCGTCTCTATGCGTCGTACACGTCTGCCTTTTTCGGCGTCGGATCCTGCACGAATCCGCTGAGAATCATGGAGCGGTTGTCGAAGCGCTCCGTGTTGACGCCGTTCTCGTCGAGGACTCGGAGCGCCGCGGCGTGCACGGCCCGCAGGACGGGGGTGGCGGCGCGGATCGCGTCGTCCGCCATGAAGCGGTGGCGCCAAGGCTTCTCGGCCCAGGCGTGGCGCAGGCCGAACGGCTCCGGGAGGGTGATCTTGCCGCCCAGGTAGTCGAGCAGCGGCGGGTACCAGGTGAAGGGGGCACGCAGGGCCAGGCGGACGACCTCCTTGGGCTCCACCAGCGGGAGCATGACCTTGCGGGTCTCCCAGAACCTGACCGTCTTGTTGACCGTTTTCTCCTTGGCCTTCGGCTTGCTCGTGAAGAGCGAATGGACGGGGCCCAGGGCGTGCCCGGTGACCTCGATCCGCAGCGTTTCGTGGAGCACCGTGACAGTGATCATCATGGTGATCACCAGCTGGCCGTCCCAGAGGGTGAACTGGACGCCGAGGTAGTGCCGGTCGCCGCTGCCGAACTGCTGGTGGTTGCAGATCCGCTGTATCTCGTGCGGCTTGATCTGGAAGGTGGCGACGTCCTCGCCCTCCGGGCGGGCGACCTCGTCGGCGTTCTCGCCGACGGGCGAGACGACCCAGTGAGTGACCGACGGCGTGGGGAAGCCGCCGGTGTGCAGCGGGCCGCGTTCCAGCATCTTGAGCTGGTCGTGGATGACGCGAATGAGGTCCCAGCTGCGGAACCGGTGGAATTCCTTGCCTGGATCCTTGGATACGAGCTCCTCGGCGAGCTGCCAGCTGCCCCAGCGGGTTCCCATGCCGAGGATGCCCTTGGGGCCGGCGTAGAAGACGGAGTTGGACTGCTGCTCGGCCGCCAGCTTCTCCAGGCCCTGGCGGAGCGCCTCGCGGGCGGTCTCGTTCGGGTTCTTCGGTACGGCCTCGGGGATCTTGGCGATGACACCGCCGCCGGAGAGCAGCCCTTCCCAGCGGGCGCGCATGTCCTTGGCGGACGTCTCGGCGATCCGCTTGGCGATCAGCCAGCCGATGACAGGGGCGACGATCATGGCGCGCAGGTACAGCGCGAGGAGTCCGGTGGCCGGCAGTTTGATCAGGAAGAACAGGGCCGCGATGCCGATGACGGGGAGCAGGGCGATGCCGAGGGCGCTGAGGGCCTTGTCCTTGGTGGCGCCCAGGCCGTCGCGGAGGCGGAACGCAAGCACCCACAGGAGCAGTCCGGGCAGGAAGAGGAAGCCGAAGACCACGGTGACCAGGGTCAGTTTGGTGTCCCTGGCCTTGCGGAGCCGGGTCGCGGACAGGCAGTGCTCGACGACGGTCTGCGGGTCGGTGCCGAAGGACTGGATGAGGGCCTTGCGGGCGCCGCCCAGCATGCGTTCCTGCACGGCGCGGGAGAAGGCCTCGCCGAGGTTGGGGGCGAAGTATTTGCTCTTGAAGAGCTTGGAGCGGCCCTCTTCGATCTTGGACTTGTGCCACTCGCTGTTGGCCTTGAGGATGTCGTCCACCGGGCTGTCGCGGTATGCGGCGGAGGCCAGGGCGTTCGTCGCCACCGCCTGTCCGGCCGCCCCCTGGAGCGGGATCTGCGCTCCAGGAGAGAAATCGAATCCGTCGTTGGCCACTGTCGCCCCCACTTGCCGCCAAGGATCTGCTCCTGCGGCTGTTTTCCCAACTGCCGTGCCCGGCACACCTTCTGAGCTGGGACCACAGCGTATCGTCCGGATCAACGCGCTGCCCGCCCTTGTGGACAAGGGCGGGCAGCGGTGCCAACTATGTACCGTTTGAGGTGTTTTCCCGCTCTTCGCGGATGCGGTCCGCGAGCTGCGGGGGCATCGGTTCGTGCCGGGCGTACGACCGGTCGAAGCGGCCGGTGCCGTGCGACAGCGAGCGCAGGTCGATTGCGTACCGGCCGATCTCCAGCTCCGGCACCTCGGCCCGCACGAGGGTGCGTCCCGGCCCCGACTGCTCGGTGCCGACCACCCGCCCGCGCCGCCCCGACAGATCGCTCATCACCGGGCCCACATAGTTGTCGGGGATCAGGACCTGGACCTCGGAGACGGGTTCGAGGAGCTGGATACGGGTGTCCGCGGCCGCCTCCCGCAGCGCCAGTGCGCCCGCCGCCTGGAACGCGGCGTCGGACGAGTCCACCGAGTGCGCCTTCCCGTCCCGCAGGGTGATCCGGACGTCGACCAGGGGATGGCCGGCCGCCACTCCGCGGGCTGCCTGGGCGCGTACCCCTTTCTCCACGGACGGGATGAACTGGCGCGGTACCGCCCCGCCGACCACCTTGTCGACGAATTCGATGCCCGAACCGGGGGGCAGCGGATCCACATCGATCTCGCAGATGGCGTACTGGCCGTGGCCGCCGGACTGCTTGACGTGCCGGCCGCGGCCGGTCGACGGGCCGGCGAACGTCTCGCGCAGGGGCACCCGGTGCGGTACGGAGTCGACCTGGACCCCGTACCGGGTGCGCAGCCGGTCCAGGGCCACGTCCTGATGGGCTTCGCCGAGGCACCACAGGACCACCTGATGCGTGTCCTGGTTCTGTTCGAGGCGCATGGTCGGGTCCTCGGCGACGAGCCGTGCGAGCCCCTGGGAGAGCTTGTCCTCGTCCGCCTTGCTGTGTGCCTCGATGGCGAGCGGCAGCAGCGGATCGGGCATGGTCCAGGGCTCCATCAGCAGCGGATCGTCCGGGGCCGAGAGAGTGTCTCCGGTCTCGGCGCTGCCCAGTTTGGCGACGCAGGCCAGATCCCCGGCGATGCAGCTGGTCAGAGCGCGCTGCTGCTTGCCGAACGGGGCGGAGAGCGCGCCGACCCGGACCTCCGCGTCGTGGAAGGGACGGGGTTCGTGGCCGGGGTCGGTGAGGCCGTGGCCGAGGACATGGACGGTTTCGTCGGGGCGCAGGGTGCCGGAGAAGACGCGGACGAGCGAGACGCGTCCGACATACGGGTCGGAGGCCGTCTTGACCACCTCGGCGACCAGCGGCCCTTCGGGGTCGCAGGCCGGGGCGGGGCGCAGGGCGCCCTGCGGGGTGGTGACGGCGGGCAGCGGGCGCTCCAGCGGGGTCGGGAAGCCGCCCGTGATCAGGTCGAGGAGTTCGACGGTGCCGATGCCCTGGCGGGCGCCGTCGGTGGCGGGTGCCGCGGTGAGGACGGGGTGGAAGGTGCCGCGGGCGACGGCGCGCTCCAGGTCGTCGATGAGGGTCTTGATGTCGATGTCCTCGCCGCCGAGGTAGCGGTCCATCAGGGTCTCGTCCTCGCTCTCGGCGATGATTCCTTCGATCAGCCGGCTGCGGGCGTCCTGGAGCGGTGTCTGCTGGTCGTCGGCGGGCGGGGTCGCCTTCCGCTCGCCGCTGGAGTAGTCGAAGATCCGCTGCGAGAGGAGTCCGGTGAGTCCGGTCAGCGGGGCGTGCCCGTCCGGGCCCTCGGCGCCGAGCACCGGGAGATAGAGCGGAAGTACGGCGTCGGGGTCGTCGCCGCCGAAGATCTCTCCGCAGACCCGGGTCATCCCGTCGAAGGAGGTGCGCGCGGTGTCGAGGTGGGTGACGACGATCGCGCGCGGCATGCCGACGGCGGCGCACTCCTCCCACACGGCGCGGGTGGTGCCCACCACGGCGTCGGCCTCCTGGGCCGCCGAGACAACGAAGAGGGCCGCGTCCGCTGCCCGCAGACCGGCCCTGAGTTCCCCGACGAAGTCGGCGTATCCGGGGGTGTCCAACAAATTGATCTTGTACCCGCCCCATTCGACGGGGACCACGGAGAGCTGTACGGAGCGTTGCTGGCGGTGTTCGATCTCGTCGTAGTCGGAGACCGTCCCGCCGTCTTCGACCCGGCCGGCCCGGTTGACCGCTCCGGCGGTCTGTGCGAGGGCCTCGACGAGGGTGGTCTTGCCTGAACCGCTGTGGCCGACCAGCACCACATTCCGTATGGAGGAGGGCCGGTCGGCCGTTGCTGCTCTGCCGGCGGCCCCGGTGTGTGCGTGTGCCTTGTCGCCCATGATGTGCCTCCCGGTGGAGTGCGCTGTGCGGGGAGCTTGCCTGGCGCGTTGAGGGGAGATGAGGGGCGCGGGCACGGGGAGCCGCCGCGGCGGCTTCGGCGACGCCCGCGGTAATTCGAGCTTTCCACTCACGTCGGCCTGCGTCCATACGTCGTACGCCGACGCACCTGGACGGGTGCCCGGAGGTTGGACCCCTGCACGGGTGACTACGATGGGCCAGCCGGTGGCCGAAGGGGCCGCACGGCCCACCGACCCCTCGGGAAGGCCATGCTGAACAAGTACGCGCGTGCATTTTTTACGCGTGTCCTCACACCGTTCGCCGCCCTGTTGCTCCGTCTCGGTGTGAGCCCTGACGCGGTCACGCTCATCGGTACGGCCGGAGTGATGGCAGGTGCGCTGGTCTTCTTCCCCATGGGGGAGTTCTTCTGGGGCACGATCGTCATCACGATCTTCGTCTTCTCCGACCTCGTCGACGGGAACATGGCCCGACAGGCCGGTATCTCCAGCCGCTGGGGCGCGTTCCTGGACTCGACCCTGGACCGGGTCGCCGACGGGGCGATCTTCGGCGGGTTCGCGCTCTGGTACGCCGGCAACGGCGACGACAACGTGCTGTGCGCCGTGGCGATCTTCTGCCTGGCGAGCGGCCAGGTGGTCTCGTACACGAAGGCCCGCGGCGAATCGATCGGCCTGCCGGTCGCGGTCAACGGTCTGGTCGAGCGTGCCGAGCGGCTGGTGATCTCGCTGGTGGCGGCCGGGCTGGCCGGGCTCCACAAGTTCGGTGTGCCGGGCATCGACATCCTGCTGCCGATCGCGCTGTGGATCGTCGCCGTTGGCAGTCTGGTGACGCTCGTGCAGCGGGTGGTGACCGTGCGCCGCGAGTCCGCGGAGGCCGACGCGGCCGCTGCGGCGGCGGACCGGGGGAGCGAGGCCGCACAGTGAGCGGCGCCCAGGGGGAGTCGAAGCCAGGGCTGAAGGACCGGCTGACCGACGGTCTGTACGGGCTCGGCTGGGGCGCGGTCAAGAAGCTTCCCGAACCGGTCGCACAGGCCCTCTTCCGTGCCCTCGCCGACCAGGTGTGGAAGCGGCGCGGCAAGAGTGTGCTGCGGCTGGAGTCGAACCTGGCGAGGGTGGTACCGGACGCGAGCCCCGCCCGCCTCGCCGAGCTCTCCAGGGCCGGGATGCGTTCGTACATGCGCTACTGGATGGAGTCGTTCCGTCTGCCGACGTGGAGCCCGGAGCGGATCAAGGCCGGCATAGACGTGACGGACGCCCACCGGCTGACCGACGGGCTCGATGCCGGACGCGGTGTGATCCTCGCCCTGCCCCACCTGGCCAACTGGGACCTGGCCGGGGCCTGGGTCACCACCGATATGAAGGTGCCGTTCACCACGGTCGCCGAGCGGCTGAAGCCCGAATCGCTGTACGACCGGTTCGTCGCCTACCGCGAGGGGCTCGGCATGGAGGTCCTGCCGCACACCGGCGGGTCCGCCTTCGGCACCCTGGCGCGGCGGTTGCGCGACGGCGGCCTGGTCTGTCTGGTCTCCGACCGCGATCTGTCCGCATCCGGTGTCGAGGTGACGTTCTTCGGCGACACGGCACGGATGCCCGCGGGTCCCGCGCTGCTGGCCCAGCAGACCGGTGCGCTGCTGCTGCCCGTGACCCTCCGGTACGACGGGACTCCGGTGATGAAGGCGCGGATCCACCCGGCCGTCGAGGTGCCCGAGTCAGGTACGCGTACCGAGAAGACGTCTGTGATGACACAGGCGCTGGCCGATGCCTTCGCCACCGGAATCGCGGAGCACCCGGAGGACTGGCACATGCTGCAACGGCTCTGGCTCGCCGACCTCGAACCCAGGGAGGAGCAGCCGTGAAGATCGGCATCGTCTGCCCGTACTCCTGGGACGTACCGGGCGGTGTGCAGTTCCACATCCGCGACCTGGCCGAGCACCTGATCCGCCTCGGCCACCAGGTGTCGGTGCTGGCCCCCGCCGACGACGAGACGCCGCTGCCGCCGTACGTGGTGTCGGCGGGCCGGGCCGTGCCCGTCCCGTACAACGGCTCCGTCGCCCGGCTGAACTTCGGATTCCTCTCCGCTGCGCGGGTGCGCCGCTGGCTGCACGACGGCACCTTCGACGTGATCCACATCCATGAGCCGACCTCGCCGTCGCTGGGGCTGCTCGCCTGCTGGGCCGCGCAGGGGCCGATCGTCGCCACGTTCCACACCTCCAACCCGCGCTCCCGGGCGATGATCGCCGCGTACCCGATCCTGCAGCCCGCGCTGGAGAAGATCAGCGCGCGCATCGCGGTGAGCGAGTATGCGCGCCGGACCCTGGTCGAGCACCTCGGCGGCGACGCTGTGGTCATTCCGAACGGGGTCGATGTCGGCTTCTTCGACAAGGCCGAGCCCAAATCCGAGTGGCAGGGCGGGACGATCGGCTTCATCGGGCGCATCGACGAGCCGCGCAAGGGCCTGCCCGTCCTGATGAGGGCACTGCCCGCGATCCTCGCCGCCCGCCCGGACGCCAGGCTGCTGGTGGCGGGCCGGGGCGACGAGGAGGAGGCCGTCGCCTCGCTGCCGGAGGAGATGCGCGAGCGCGTCGAGTTCCTCGGCATGGTGAGCGACGAGGACAAGGCACGGCTGCTGCGCAGCGTCGATGTGTACGTGGCCCCCAACACGGGCGGCGAGAGCTTCGGGATCATTCTGGTCGAGGCGATGTCGGCGGGCGCACCGGTCCTCGCCAGCGATCTGGATGCGTTCGCCCAGGTGCTGGACCTGGGCGCGGCGGGCGAGCTGTTCGCCAACGAGGACGCGGACGCGCTGGCGGCGGCGGCGATCCGGCTGCTCGGCGATCCCGCGCGGCGCGCGGAGCTGAGCGAACGGGGCAGCGCGCATGTGCGGCGGTTCGACTGGTCGACGGTGGCGGCGGACATCCTCGCGGTGTACGAGACGGTGACGGACGGGGCCGCATCGGTGGCGACGGACGAACGCACCGGGCTGCGGGCCCGGTTCGGGCTGGCCCGTCCCTGAGGCGGGACGCTCCGGCTCCGTGCCGGCCGCACCGGGGCGGTCAGGGCTCCGTGCGGTCCGGCTCGGGGCCGTGCAGCTCAGCGGCACCTCGGGTCCGTCCGTCCCGGGCCCGACCGGCGCGTTCGAGGACCTGGGGCCGGAGCTGCTTCCCGGGCAGGGGCGCGGGCCGGAGGGCCGGGCCGCGCGCGCCCGACGGTAGCCTTGCGGCCCGTGACCGAAACCCTCATCTGGATCGCCGTCGCGCTCGTCGCGATCGGCCTGTACCTCAGCTGGACCGCCGGACGGCTGGACCGGCTGCACGCGCGGATCGACGCCGCCCGCGCCGCCCTCGACGCACAACTGCTGCGCCGTGCCTCGGTCACCCAGGAACTGGCCACGTCCGGCGTCCTCGACCCGGCCGCGTCCATCGTGCTGTACGAGGCCGCGCACGCGGCCCGGCAGTCGGAGGAGGAGCACCGCGAGGTCGCGGAGAGCGAGCTCAGCACCGCGCTGCGGGCGGTGTTCGGCGAGCCGGCCCAGGTGGAGGCCGTGAAGGAGATCCCCGGCGGCGAGGAGGCCGCGTCCGAGCTGGCCGCGGCCGTGCGACGGGTCCCGATGGCGCGGCGGTTCCACAACGACGCGGTGCGCGCGGCGCGTGCGCTGCGCAGGCACCGCACGGTGCGTTGGTTCCGGCTGGCCGGACACGCGCCGTTCCCCTTGGCCTTCGAGATGGACGACGAGCCCCCGGTCGCGCTGGCGGACCGCCCGGGCAGCTGACATGTGAACGGCCGCCACCGGGCCCCGTACGCGGCCGCACAGCCCCCGTACAGCAGGCCTGTACGTCCCGCACAGGCCTGCCACCCGCGCTGAGCGGGGCCCACGCTCTGCTCCGCCGCAGGGCGCGCCGTTCGTCCCGTACGCGGCCGTACGCCGCCAAAACGATCCACCGGCCTGCCATTGGCCCTTGCTGTGGACTGGTTCCGAGGAGTTTGCTCAGCAGAGCACCAACGAGCACCATCAGCATCTTTTTCTCCGAGTGAGGTCGATCCGTGTCCACGCTTCCCACCACCCCGCAGTCCACCGACTCCCCGGCGACCGGCACCGCGCGCGTCAAGCGCGGCATGGCCGAGCAGCTCAAGGGCGGCGTGATCATGGACGTCGTCAACGCCGAGCAGGCGAAGATCGCCGAGGACGCGGGCGCCGTGGCCGTCATGGCCCTCGAGCGGGTGCCCGCCGACATCCGCAAGGACGGCGGCGTGGCCCGGATGTCCGACCCGAACATGATCGAAGAGATCATCGAGGCCGTCTCCATCCCGGTGATGGCGAAGTCGCGTATCGGCCACTTCGTCGAGGCCCAGGTCCTCCAGTCCCTCGGCGTCGACTACATCGACGAGTCCGAGGTCCTCACGCCGGCCGACGAGGTCAACCACAGCGACAAGTTCGCCTTCACCACACCGTTCGTCTGTGGCGCCACCAACCTGGGCGAGGCACTGCGCCGCATCGCCGAGGGTGCGGCCATGATCCGCTCGAAGGGCGAGGCCGGCACCGGCAACGTCGTCGAGGCGGTCCGCCACCTGCGCCAGATCAAGAACGAGATCGCCCGGCTGCGCGGCTACGACAACAACGAGCTGTACGCCGCAGCCAAGGAGCTCCGCGCCCCGTACGAGCTGGTCAAGGAGGTCGCCGAGCTCGGCAAGCTGCCCGTCGTCCTGTTCTCCGCGGGTGGCGTCGCCACCCCGGCCGACGCCGCGCTGATGCGCCAGCTCGGCGCCGAGGGCGTCTTCGTCGGCTCCGGCATCTTCAAGTCCGGCGACCCGGCCAAGCGCGCCGCCGCCATCGTGAAGGCCACCACCTTCTACGACGACCCGAAGATCATCGCGGACGCCTCCCGCAACCTGGGCGAGGCCATGGTCGGCATCAACTGCGACACGCTGCCCGAGACCGAGCGCTACGCCAACCGCGGCTGGTAGTCACTGATGAGCGACACCCCTGTGATCGGAGTCCTGGCTCTTCAGGGCGACGTACGGGAGCACCTGATCGCCCTGGCCTCGGCTGATGCCCTGGCCAGGCCGATCCGGCGCCCCGAGGAGCTCGCCGAGGTCGACGGTCTCGTCATCCCCGGCGGCGAGTCCACCACCATGTCCAAGCTGGCCGTCCTGTTCGGCATGCTGGAACCGCTGCGCGAGCGGGTACGCGCCGGAATGCCGGTCTACGGCACCTGCGCGGGAATGATCCTGCTGGCAGACAAGATCCTCGACCCGCGTTCGGGCCAGGAGACCGTCGGCGGCATCGACATGATCGTGCGACGTAACGCGTTCGGGCGGCAGAACGAGTCCTTCGAGGCGGCCGTCGAGGTCACCGGAATCGACGGCGGTCCGGTCGAGGGCGTCTTCATCCGGGCCCCCTGGGTGGAGTCGGTCGGCGCACAGGCCCAAGTCGTGGCCGAGCACGGCGGTCACATCGTCGCCGTACGGCAGGGAAACGCCCTGGCGACGTCATTTCACCCGGAACTGACCGGGGACCACCGAGTTCACGCGCTCTTCGTCGACATGGTGCGCGCAGTCCGATGACTCGATCCCGGTAGGATCTCTCGGGTTCGTTAAGAAATTGGTGACGCGAAGGAGACAGGCAGATGTCCGGCCACTCTAAATGGGCTACGACGAAGCACAAGAAGGCCGTGATTGACGCCAAGCGCGGCAAGCTCTTCGCGAAGCTGATCAAGAACATCGAGGTCGCGGCCCGCACCGGCGGTGTGGACCCCGAGGGCAACCCGACCCTCGTCGACGCGATCCAGAAGGCCAAGAAGAGCTCCGTCCCGAACAAGAACATCGACTCCGCGGTCAAGCGCGGTGGCGGTCTCGAAGCGGGCGGCGTCGACTACCAGACGATCATGTACGAGGGTTACGGCCCGAACGGTGTCGCGGTGCTCATCGAGTGCCTCACCGACAACCGCAACCGTGCCGCTTCCGACGTACGGGTCGCGATGACCCGCAACGGCGGTTCGATGGCCGACCCGGGTTCGGTCTCGTACCTCTTCAACCGCAAGGGCGTCGTCATCGTCCCCAAGGGCGAGCTGACCGAGGACGACGTCCTCGGTGCGGTGCTCGACGCGGGCGCCGAGGAGGTCAACGACCTCGGTGAGTCCTACGAGGTCGTCAGCGAGGCCACCGACATGGTCGCGGTCCGTACCGCGCTCCAGCAGGCCGGCATCGACTACGACTCCGCAGAGGCCAACTTCCTGCCCACCATGCAGGTCGAGCTGGACGAAGAAGGCGCACGCAAGATCTTCAAGCTGATCGACGCGCTGGAGGACAGCGACGACGTGCAGAACGTCTTCGCCAACTTCGACGTCTCGGACGAGGTCATGGAGAAGGTCGACGCCTGAGGCGCACTCAGCACAGCCTTCAGCACGGGCCGGCGGGGACACACCCCGTCGGCCCGTCGCATTGTCAGTGCGAGCCGATAGCCTGCGGGAACAGTTGACCGATCGGCAGAGGGGGCGCTTCATGCGGGTACTGGGCGTGGACCCGGGGCTGACCCGGTGCGGCGTCGGCGTCGTCGAAGGCGTCGCGGGCCGCCCCCTGACGATGCTCGGGGTCGGCGTCGTGCGTACCCCGGCCGACGCGGAGCTCGGCCACCGGCTGGTCGCCATCGAGCGAGGCATCGAGGAGTGGCTCGACGAGCACCGTCCCGAATTCGTCGCCGTGGAGCGGGTGTTCAGCCAGCACAACGTCCGTACGGTGATGGGCACCGCCCAGGCCAGTGCGGTCGCCATGCTCTGCGCCTCCCGTCGCGGCATCCCCGTCGCCCTGCACACCCCCAGTGAGGTCAAGGCCGCCGTCACCGGCAGCGGCCGCGCCGACAAGGCACAGGTCGGCGCGATGGTCACCCGGCTGCTGAGGCTCGACGCCCCGCCGAAGCCGGCCGACGCCGCCGACGCGCTGGCCCTCGCCATCTGCCACATATGGCGGGCCCCGGCCGTCAACCGCCTCCAGCAGGCACATGCGGCCGCCGCCGCGGCCCGCACCCCGCGCGTTCCCCGTACCCCCGCAGTTCCCGTCCGGAAGGTCCCCCGATGATCGCCTTCGTCAGCGGCCCCGTCGCCGCACTCGCCCCGACCACGGCCGTGATCGAGGTCGGTGGCATCGGCATGGCCGTCCAGTGCAGCCCCCACACCCTTGCCGACCTGCGGATCGGTCAGGAGGCCAGGCTGGCGACCTCGCTCGTCGTGCGGGAGGACTCGCTGACGCTCTACGGCTTCGCCGACGACGACCAGCGGCAGGTCTTCGAGCTCCTGCAGACCGCCAGCGGCGTCGGCCCGAGGCTCGCCCAGGCGATGCTGGCCGTGCACAGCCCGGACGCCCTGCGCCTCGCCGTCTCCGCCGACGACGAGAAGGCGCTCACCGCTGTCCCCGGCATCGGCAAGAAGGGCGCGCAGAAACTCCTGCTCGAACTGAAGGACAGGCTCGGCGAGCCCGTCGGCGCCCACATCGGCCGGCAGGGCGTCGGCACCGCCGTCTCCTCCTCCTGGCGCGACCAGCTGCAGGCCGCCCTGATCGGCCTCGGCTATGCGAGCCGCGAGGCCGACGAGGCGGTCTCCGCCGTTGCCCCGCAGGCCGAGGCCGCCCTCGCCGAGGGCGCCCAGCCGCCCGTACCGCAACTGCTGCGCGCCGCACTGCAGACGCTCAACCGCGCACGCTGACCGGACGCGACACCCCGACGCACGGGCATCGCACGGCCCGGCACCGAAACACCCGAGGCGGGACTGACCGAATGAACTGGGACGACACCGGACCCGACACCGACGAGCGGCTCGACGAGCGCCTCGTCGACGCAGGCGCGGACGGCGAGGACACCGCGGTCGAAGCCGCCCTGCGGCCGAAGGACCTCGACGAGTTCGTCGGCCAGGAGAAGGTGCGCGAACAGCTCGACCTGGTCCTGAAGGCGGCCCTTGCCCGCGGCGCCACCGCCGACCACGTCCTGCTCTCCGGTGCCCCCGGCCTCGGCAAGACCACCCTCTCCATGATCATCGCCGCCGAGATGGGCGCCCCGATCCGGATCACCTCCGGTCCCGCCATCCAGCACGCGGGCGATCTCGCCGCGATCCTCTCCTCCCTCCAGGAGGGCGAGGTCCTCTTCCTCGACGAGATCCACCGCATGTCGCGGCCCGCCGAAGAGATGCTCTACATGGCGATGGAGGACTTCCGGGTCGACGTCATCGTCGGCAAGGGCCCCGGCGCCACGGCCATCCCGCTGGAGCTGCCGCCCTTCACCCTGGTCGGCGCCACCACCCGGGCCGGACTCCTGCCGCCCCCGCTGCGCGACCGCTTCGGCTTCACCGGCCACATGGAGTTCTACGCCCCCGCCGAACTGGAACGCGTCATCCACCGCTCGGCCCGCCTCCTCGACGTCGCGATAGACGCCGACGGTGCCGCCGAGATCGCCGGCCGCTCTCGCGGTACGCCCCGTATCGCCAACCGGCTGCTGCGCCGCGTCCGCGACTATGCCCAGGTCAAGGCGGACGGCCGGATCGACCGCAGCGTCGCCGCCGCGGCACTCAGGGTGTACGAGGTCGACGCCAGGGGCCTGGACCGGCTGGACCGGGCGGTGCTCGGCGCGCTGCTGAAGCTCTTCGGCGGCGGCCCGGTGGGCCTGTCCACCCTCGCAGTGGCCGTGGGGGAGGAGCGTGAGACGGTCGAGGAGGTCGCGGAGCCCTTCCTGGTACGGGAAGGTCTGCTGGCCAGGACGCCGAGGGGCCGGGTCGCCACCCCGGCGGCCTGGGCCCATCTGGGTCTCGTCCCCCCGTCCCACGGTGGAAAAGGACAACAGGGTCTTTTTGGGGCGTGATGCGTCACAGGTTGGCCCAGATCAGGAACCGCGGTGCCATGCTGGGCGTTGTTCCATCGATGCGGACTCGCTTAGACTCCGCCGATGCCGTCCGTACAGGGCGGCGTGCCCACCCCCGTAGATCAGGCCGCATTTCAGCGCGGTCGTGCGAAGGAAACTCGTCCCGTGAATCCCGTGACTCTCCTCCCCTTCATCGTGCTCATCGGGGCCATGTTCCTGATGACCCGGTCCGCCAAGAAGAAGCAGGCTGCCGCCGCGCAGATGCGCAACGACATGCAGCCCGGCACCGGCGTCCGGACGATCGGGGGCATGTACGCCACCGTCAAGGAGCTGCACGACGACACGGTTGTCCTTGAGGTCGCCCCCGGCGTCCACGCCATCTACGCCAAGAACGCCATCGGCGCCGTCCTCGACGACGCGGAGTACAACCGGATCGTCCACGGTGACGGCGACGACATCGACGGCGCGATCGTGCCGGACGACGCCTCCTCGCTGACCGAGGCGACCGGCTCCGACGAGCCCGTCGAGGCCGACGCGGACGACGACTCCTCGGACAACGCCAAGATCGACCTGGGCAAGAAGGCCGAGGCCGACGACGTCGAGCCGAAGGCCGAGCCGAAGGACGTGAAGGCCGATGAGAAGGCCGACGGCGAGGCCGACGCGAAGTAGGGCATGACCCGGGGGATGCTGTGAGCCTACCGGCGTCCGGCATCCCCCGGAACGTGCGGTCTTCTGCGGGGGCAGGTCCCCACAACACTTCGTGGCCGCTCGGGCGCGTACCCGGCGCGGGGCGGTTGGACAGGGAGAAACGAGAAGGTGGCAGCACCGAAGAAGGGCCGAGGGCCGTCCGGCGGCCAGGGCAGGCCGGGGCGTGCCCTGGCTCTGATCCTGATCGCCATGGTCGCGCTCACCGGCGGGATGTTCTTGTCCGGTCACACCACGCCTCGGCTGGGTATTGACCTGGCGGGCGGCACGTCGATCACGCTCAAGGCGAAGAGTCAGCCCGGCAAGCCCGACGCGATCAACCCGACCAACATGGACACCGCGGTCAGCATCATCGAACGCCGTGTCAATGGTCTGGGTGTCTCGGAGGCCGAGGTCCAGACCCAGGGCCGGGACAACATCATCGTCAACATCCCCAAGGGGACGAACTCGAAGCAGGCCCGGGAACAGGTCGGTACGACCGCCCAGCTCTACTTCCGGCCCGTGCTCACCGTAACCGCAGGCCAGGCCACGCCCACCGACACGGCCAGCCCGTCGGCATCCGGTTCGGCCAAGCCGAGCGCCTCGCCCAGCGACAAGGAGACGGCGTCCGGTTCGAAGGCCACCCCCTCGGCCGGCGCCACCACCCAGGGCCGCGCGGTCACCGGCGCCCTGACGAAGGACACGTCGCCCAGCCCCGGCGCCAGTGCCTCCGGCACGCCGAAGGCGTCCGCGAGCCCCTCGGCCTCGGTCGACCCGGCCACCGCCGAGCTCCAGAAGCGGTTCGCCGCTCTGGACTGCTCCACCAAGGCCGGCCGTGCGAAGGCCGGTGCCAACGCGAAGCCCACCGACACCACGATCGCGTGCAGCTCCGAGGGTGACGCCAAGTACGTCCTCGGCCCGGCCGAGGTCTCCGGTACGGACGTGGACAGCGCCAAGGCCACGATCGACCAGCAGCGCGGCATGTGGATCGTGCAGATGGACTTCACCGACAAGGGTTCGAAGAAGTTCCAGCAGATCACCTCCAAGCTGTCCCAGCAGCAGTCGCCGATGAACCAGTTCGCCATCGCGCTCGACGGCGAGGTCGTCTCCGCGCCCCAGGTGAACGAGACGCTCAGCGGCAGCGCCGAGATCTCCGGCAGCTTCACCCAGCAGTCCGCCCAGGACCTGGCGAACGTGCTGTCGTACGGTGCGCTCCCGCTGTCCTTCGACGAGGACACGGTCACCACCGTCACCGCCGCGCTCGGCGGTGAGCAGCTCCAGGCGGGTCTGATCGCCGGTGCGATCGGTCTGGCCCTGGTCGTCATCTACCTGGTGGCCTACTACCGCGGCCTTGCGCTCATCGCGCTCCTGAGCCTCCTGGTCTCCGGCATCCTGACCTACACGCTCATGTCGCTGCTCGGCCCGGCCATCGGCTTCGCGCTGAACCTCCCCGCGGTCTGTGGTGCCATCGTGGCGATCGGTATCACCGCGGACTCGTTCATCGTGTACTTCGAACGCATCCGGGACGAGATCCGTGACGGCCGCACACTGCGTCCGGCCGTCGAGCGCGCCTGGCCGCGCGCCCGGCGCACCATCCTGGTCTCCGACTTCGTGTCGTTCCTCGCCGCCGCGGTGCTCTTCATCGTCACCGTCGGCAAGGTCCAGGGCTTCGCCTTCACGCTGGGTCTCACCACCCTGCTCGACGTGGTCGTGGTGTTCCTCTTCACCAAGCCCGTCATGACGCTGATGGCCCGTACGAAGTTCTTCTCCGGCGGTCACCCGTGGTCCGGCCTGGACCCGAAGCGGCTCGGCGCCAAGCCGCCGCTGCGGCGCACGCGTCGTGTCAACGCCCCCACCGACCCGAAGGAGGCGTGAGATGTCGCGACTCGGCAGTCTCGGCTCCCGGCTCTACCGCGGCGAGGTCGGTTACGACTTCATCGGCAAGCGCAAGATCTGGTACGGCATCTCGATCCTGATCACCATCACGGCCGTCGTGGCCCTGGCGGTCAGCGGCCTCAACATGGGGATCGAGTTCAAGGGCGGCGCGGTCTTCACCACTCCGTCGACCAGTGCCTCGGTCGCCCAGGCGGAGGAGTCCGCGGTCTCCGCCTCCGGCCACCAGGCGATCGTCCAGAAGCTCGGCAACGGCGGTCTGCGTATTCAGATCACCGAAGTCGACCTGGCGAAGTCCGACGCGATCAAGGCGGAGCTCTCCAAGGACCTCAAGGTCCCCGAGGAGAAGATCAACGCCGACCTGGTCGGCCCCAGCTGGGGTGAGCAGATCGCCAACAAGGCCTGGACCGGCCTCGGCATCTTCATGATCCTCGTGGTGATCTACCTCGCCATCGCGTTCGAGTGGCGGATGGCGATCGCGGCCCTGGTCGCGCTGATCCACGACATCACGATCACGGTGGGTATCTACGCCCTGGTCGGCTTCGAGGTCACCCCGGGCACCGTGATCGGTCTGCTGACCATCCTCGGTTACTCCCTGTACGACACGGTCGTCGTCTTCGACAGCCTCAAGGAGGGCACGAAGGGGATCACCAAGCAGACCCGGTGGACGTACAGCGAGATCGCCAACCGGTCGATCAACGGCACGCTGGTCCGTTCCATCAACACCACCGTCGTGGCGCTGCTGCCGGTCGCCGGTCTGCTGTTCATCGGTGGCGGTGTCCTCGGCGCCGGCATGCTGAACGACATCTCGCTGTCGCTCTTCGTCGGCCTCGCCGCCGGTGCGTACTCCTCGATCTTCATCGCCACCCCGCTGGTCGCCGACCTCAAGGAACGCGAGCCGCAGATGAAGGCCCTGAAGAAGCGGATCCTCGCCAAGCGCGCGGCAGCCGCCGCCAAGGGCGAGTCAGCCGAGGGCGAGCAGGCGTACGACGACGACGTCCACGTGGACGCCGCACCCACCGCTGCGGTGGTCGGCCAGCGCCAGCAGCCCAGGGGCCACGGCCGGACCCCGGGGAAGCGCTGATGACCAGCACCACCGAGAGCATCAGGGAACTGCTGCTCAGCCGGATCCGTGATGTGGCGGACTACCCGAAGCCGGGGGTGATATTCAAGGACATCACCCCGCTGCTCGCGGACCCGGTGGCGTTCACGGCTCTCACCGACTCCCTCGCGGAGCTGTGCGTCCGGCACGGCGCCACGAAGATCGTCGGTCTGGAGGCGCGCGGCTTCATCCTGGCCGCGCCGGTCGCGGTCCGGGCCGGGCTCGGTTTCGTACCCGTCCGCAAGGCCGGGAAGCTGCCCGGAGCCACGCTCAGCCAGGCGTACGAGCTGGAGTACGGCACCGCGGAGATCGAGATCCACGCCGAGGACCTCGCCCCCGACGACCGGATCATGGTGATCGACGACGTCCTCGCCACCGGCGGCACCGCCGAGGCCTCGCTGGAGCTGATCCGGCGGGCCGGTGCCCAGGTCGCGGGCGTCGCGGTCCTCATGGAGCTCGGCTTTCTCGCCGGCCGGGCCCGGCTGGAGCCGGGGCTCGCGGGTGCCCCGCTGGAGGCTCTGATCACGATCTGAGCGTCGCCCGCGGTAGCGGACCGTACGCGGACGGCACAATCGCACACACAGGACGGGCACCCGGGAACAGCCGGGTGCCCGTCCCGCGTTGTGAAAGGTCTCACCGTCCCCGGGGGAGCTCCGGCCGCAGGGTCGATACGATGGCCTTTCCGGGTGTCCGGATCCGCACGAGGAGCGCTCTTGCCAGACGAGGCCCAGCCAGTCGCCGCCCCGCAGCCCGACAAGCCCGCGGCGGTCCCAGCCACGCCCGAGAAGAAGCAGCCCGTGGCGAAGGAGAAGCCGAAGCCCCCGGCCCCCGAACCCGTGCGCAGCGCGGCGCAGGCGCCCATCAAGGCGAACGGGTCCGCCGCCGACCGGCCGGCCCCGGCCTCGCCGGCGCCGACAGCCCCGAAGCCCCCGGCCAAGCCCGCCGTCAAGCCCGTGGCTCCGGCCGGCGCCGTCGCTCGTTCCGGCGGTTCCTCCAACCGGGTACGGGCCAGGCTCGCCCGGCTCGGGGTGCAGCGCTCCAGCCCGTACAACCCGGTCCTCGAACCGCTGCTGCGTGCCGTCCGCAGCAACGACCCCAAGATCGAGACGTCCACGCTGCGTCAGATCGAGCGCGCCTACCAGGTCGCCGAGCGCTGGCACCGCGGCCAGAAGCGCAAGAGCGGCGACCCGTACATCACGCACCCGCTCGCCGTCACGACGATCCTCGCCGAACTCGGCATGGACCCGGCGACGCTGATGGCGGGCCTGCTGCACGACACGGTCGAGGACACCGAGTACGGCCTCGACACGCTGCGCCGCGACTTCGGCGACCAGGTCGCGCTGCTCGTCGACGGCGTGACCAAGCTCGACAAGGTCAAGTTCGGCGAGGCGGCGCAGGCCGAGACCGTACGCAAGATGGTCGTCGCCATGGCGAAGGACCCCCGGGTCCTCGTCATCAAGCTCGCCGACCGGCTGCACAACATGCGCACCATGCGCTATCTCAAGCGGGAGAAGCAGGAGAAGAAGGCCCGCGAGACGCTGGAGATCTACGCGCCCCTGGCACACCGGCTGGGCATGAACACCATCAAGTGGGAACTGGAGGACCTCGCCTTCGCGATCCTCTACCCCAAGATGTATGACGAGATCGTCCGTCTCGTCGCCGAGCGGGCGCCCAAGCGCGACGAGTACCTCGCCATAGTGACCGACGAGGTCCAGGCCGACCTGCGCGCAGCCCGGATCAAGGCCACCGTCACCGGACGCCCGAAGCACTACTACAGCGTCTACCAGAAGATGATCGTGCGGGGCCGGGACTTCGCCGAGATCTACGACCTGGTGGGCATCCGCGTCCTCGTCGACACCGTCCGCGACTGTTATGCCGCACTCGGCACCGTGCACGCGCGATGGAATCCGGTCCCCGGCCGGTTCAAGGACTACATCGCGATGCCCAAGTTCAACATGTACCAGTCGCTGCACACCACGGTGATCGGTCCCAGCGGCAAGCCGGTCGAGCTGCAGATCCGCACCTTCGACATGCACCGCCGCGCCGAGTACGGCATCGCCGCCCACTGGAAGTACAAGCAGGAGGCCGTCGCGGGCGCCTCCAAGGTCCGTACCGACGTGCCGAAGAACACCGGCCGCGGCCAGGACACCGTCAACGACATGGCGTGGCTGCGCCAGCTCCTGGACTGGCAGAAGGAGACCGAGGACCCCAGCGAGTTCCTGGACTCGCTGCGCTTCGACCTCTCCCGCAACGAGGTCTTCGTCTTCACACCCAAGGGCGACGTCATAGCGCTCCCCGCGGGTGCGACACCGGTCGACTTCGCGTACGCCGTGCACACGGAGGTCGGCCACCGGACCATAGGAGCACGGGTCAACGGGCGGCTCGTACCGCTCGAATCGACCCTCGACAACGGCGACCTGGTGGAGGTCTTCACCTCCAAGGCGGCCGGCGCGGGACCGTCCCGGGACTGGCTCGGCTTCGTCAAGTCGCCGCGCGCCCGGAACAAGATCCGCGCCTGGTTCTCCAAGGAGCGCCGCGACGAGGCGATCGAGCAGGGCAAGGACGCCATCGCGCGTGCCATGCGCAAGCAGAACCTGCCGATCCAGCGGATCCTGACCGGGGACTCGCTGGTCACGCTCGCCCACGAGATGCGCTACCCCGACATCTCGTCGCTGTATGCGGCGATCGGCGAGGGCCATGTCGCGGCCGCGGGCGTCGTGCAGAAGCTGGTGCAGGCGCTCGGCGGGGAGGACGCCGCCAACGAGGATCTCGCGGAGAGCACGCCGCCGTCCCGCAGCCGCCACAAGCGCCGCTCCAACGCCGATCCGGGTGTGGTCGTCAAGGGCGTCGAGGACGTCTGGGTCAAACTGGCCCGCTGCTGCACGCCCGTACCCGGCGACCCGATCATCGGCTTCGTCACCCGCGGCAGCGGCGTCTCCGTGCACCGCGCCGACTGCGTCAACGTCGACTCGCTGTCGCAGCAGCCGGAGCGGATCCTCGAGGTCGAATGGGCACCCACCCAGTCCTCGGTCTTCCTGGTCGCCATCCAGGTCGAGGCACTGGACCGGTCGCGGCTGCTCTCGGACGTCACACGCGTCCTGTCCGACCAGCACGTCAACATCCTGTCCGCAGCCGTGCAGACCTCGCGGGACCGGGTGGCCACCTCGCGCTTCACCTTCGAGATGGGCGACCCGAAGCACCTCGGACACGTCCTGAAGGCCGTACGGGGCGTGGAGGGCGTCTACGACGTCTACCGGGTGACCTCGGCCCGCAGGCCGTAAGCGCACCCCGCACATACAAGGAAGGGGCTCCCGTACGTCACGTACGGGAGCCCCTTCCTCGTGTGCGGTGTCCGGCTCAGCCGCCGAACTCCTCCAGGCCCTTCAGCGCCTGGTCCAGCAGTGCCTGGCGGCCCTCCAGCTCACGGGCCAGCTTGTCGGCCCGGGCGTTGTTGCCCGCGGCGCGCGCCGTGTCGATCTGCGTACGCAGCTTGTCCACGGCAGCCTGCAGCTGACCCGTCAGACCCTCGGCGCGCGCACGCGCCTCCGGGTTCGTCCGGCGCCACTCGGACTCCTCGGCCTCCTGGAGCGCCCGCTCCACCGCCTGCATCCGTCCCTCGATCTTCGGGCGGGCGTCACGCGGCACATGGCCGATGGCTTCCCAGCGCTCGTTGATGGCACGGAACGCGGCCCTCGCCGCCTTCAGGTCCTTCACCGGCACCAGCTTCTCGGCCTCGACCGCGAGCTCCTCCTTCAGCTTGAGGTTCTCGCCCTGCTCGGCGTCCCGCTCGGCGAAGACCTCGCTGCGGGCGGCGAAGAAGACGTCCTGCGCACCGCGGAAGCGGTTCCACAGATCGTCCTCTGCCTCGCGCTGGGCGCGGCCCGCCGCCTTCCACTCCGTCATGAGATCGCGGTAGCGCGCGGCCGTCGTCCCCCAGTCGGTGGAACCGGACAGCGCCTCGGCCTCGACGACCAGCTTCTCCTTGGCCTTGCGGGCCTCCTCGCGCTGGGCGTCCAGCGAGGCGAAGTGCGCCTTGCGGCGCTTGGAGAACGCCGAGCGCGCGTGCGAGAAGCGGTGCCACAGCTCGTCGTCCGACTTGCGGTCGAGCCGCGGCAGGCCCTTCCACGTGTCGACGAGCGCCCGCAGGCGCTCGCCCGCGGAGCGCCACTGCTCGCTCTGCGCCAGCTCCTCGGCCTCGACGACCAGCGCCTCCTTGGCGTGCTTCGCCTCGTCGGTCTGCTTCGCCTTCTGGACCTTGCGTTCCTCGCGGCGGGACTCGACCGTCGCGACCAGCGCGTCAAGGCGCTTCCGCAATGCGTCGAGGTCACCGACCGCGTGATGCTCGTCGACCTGCTGACGCAGATGCTCGATGGCGGTCGTTGCGTCCTTCGCCGACAGGTCGGTGGTCTTCACCCGCCGTTCGAGGAGGCCGATCTCGACCACGATGCCCTCGTACTTGCGCTCGAAGTAGGCCAGAGCCTCCTCGGGTGAGCCGGCCTGCCACGATCCGACGACCTGCTCGCCATCGGCTGTACGCACGTACACGGTGCCCGTCTCGTCGACGCGGCCCCACGGGTCGCTGCTCACAGCGCCTCCTCCACCTGATGCCTGTGAGAGGGTTCGCCCCCCTGGCATCGTCCACAGTTTCCTGGGGCGGGCTGCGCGCCCGCCCTGCACAACGCCAATCTAGGCGACCGGCCGCCCGGCTGTCCGCACTCAGCGCGGCCGAATTCTTCGGCCCGCACCCCGGCGGCCGGACCGGACTCGCCGGGCCGGCCGCCCCGGTCGGCTCAGGCCTTGTCGACGGCCGCCTTCGAGATGGTGACGGCCTTCTTCGGGGCACCGTCGGCCGCGCCACCGGTGACACCGGCGGTCCCGACCGCCTTCACGGCCTTCAGCGAGGCGGCGTCCATCGTGCCGAACGGCGTGTAGCTCGGCGGGAGTTTGCTGTCCTTGTAGACCAGGAAGAACTGGCTGCCGCCGGTGTGCGCCTGACCGGTGTTGGCCATCGCCACCGTGCCCGCCGGGTACGTCACCGTGCCGTCCTTGCCCGCCTTGCCCAGCGCGGTCAGGTTCTCGTCCGGGATCGTGTAGCCCGGGCCGCCCGTGCCGTCGCCCTTGGGGTCACCGCACTGCAGGACGAAAATGCCCTGCGTGGTGAGGCGGTGACACTTCGTACCGTCGAAGAAGCCCTTGTCCGCGAGCGACTTGAACGAGTTCGTCGTGTGCGGGGTCTTCGCCGCGTCCATCGTGAACGCGATGTCGCCCTGGCTCGTCTTGAGCGACATCGTGTACTTCGACTTTTTGTCGATCTTCATCGCGGGCTCGGGCGCACTGCTCTCGCTCGCCGAGGGCGAGGGCGAAGGGGACGGGCTGGTGCTCGACGCCGCGTCGTTCTTTTCCTTGTCGTCGCCGCCGAGGGAGACGAACGCGGTGACTCCCACGACCGCCACCACGGCCAGCGCGGACGCGATGACGACGGTGAGTCGCCTGGTCCTGCGGCGGGCCTCCTCCCGGCGCTGCTGCTGCCGCTCGAACTTCTCCCTGGCGAGCTGCCGCCGCCGCTGATCGCTGCTGACCACCGGGTGATCTCCTTGTACGTCGTGTGATCGGGCCTGGGTTGCCCCGTACCGTATATGGGTTAGCTGTGGAATGAGGAGCGCCGGTAGGCTCTGAACTGCCGCGACCTTCTCAGCCGCAGTCGGCCGCACCCCTTCGTCGGACGACCATTAAGGACGATCGTGCTCATTGCCGGGTTCCCCGCCGGGGCCTGGGGGACCAATTGCTACGTGGTCGCCCCCGCCGCCGGTGAGGAGTGCGTGATCATCGACCCGGGCCACCAGGCCACCCAGGGAGTCGAGGACGCGCTGAAGAAGCATCGGCTGAAGCCCGTCGCCGTAGTGCTCACCCACGGGCACATCGATCATGTCGCCTCGGTCGTCCCGGTGTGCGGCGCGCACGATGTCCCCGCCTGGATCCACCCCGAGGACCGGTACATGATGAGCGACCCGGAGAAGGCCCTCGGCCGCTCCATCGGGATGCCGCTCATGGGCGAGCTGACGGTGGGGGAGCCGGACGACGTCAAGGAGCTGACCGACGGTGCCCAGCTGCTGCTGGCCGGTCTGGAGTTCGGTGTTGCGCATGCGCCCGGCCATACCAAGGGGTCGGTGACGTTCAGGATGCCCGAGGCCGCGGATGTTCCGCAGGTCCTCTTCTCGGGCGACCTGCTCTTCGCCGGCTCCGTCGGACGCACCGACCTGCCCGGCGGCGACCACGCCGAGCTGCTCGAGTCGCTGGCCCGTGTGTGCCTGCCGCTCGACGACTCGACCGTGGTGCTGTCCGGCCACGGCCCCCAGACGACCATCGGCCGCGAGCGCGCCTCGAACCCGTATCTGCACGGGCTGGCCGCGCCCCGACGAGGAATGTGACGAGAGTTAGAACCGTGAGCACCTTCAAGGCCCCCAAGGGCACGTACGACCTGACCCCGCCCGACTCCGCGAAGTACCTCGCGGTGCGCGAGGCGCTCTCCGCACCGCTGAAGAACTCCGGCTACGGCTACATCGAGACGCCCGGCTTCGAGGACGTCGCGCTCTTCTCGCGCGGAGTCGGTGAGTCCACCGACATCGTGAGCAAGGAGATGTACACCCTCACCACCAAGGGCGGCTCCGAGCTGGCGCTGCGTCCCGAGGGCACCGCGTCGGTGCTGCGTGCCGCACTGGAGGCCAACCTCCACAAGCTCGGCAACCTGCCGGTCAAGCTCTGGTACTCCGGCTCGTACTACCGCTACGAGCGTCCGCAGAAGGGCCGCTACCGGCACTTCTCGCAGGTCGGTGCCGAGGCGATCGGCGCCGAGGACCCGGCACTGGACGCCGAGCTGATCATCCTGGCCGACCAGGCGTACCGCACGCTGGGGCTGCAGAATTTCCGGATCCTGCTGAACTCGCTGGGCGACAAGGAGTGCCGTCCCGTCTACCGGGACGCGCTCCAGGAGTTCCTGCGCGAGCTCGACCTGGACGACGACACCCGCCGCCGCATCGACCTCAACCCGCTGCGGGTCCTCGACGACAAGCGCGCCGAGGTGCAGAAGCAGCTCGTCGGCGCACCGGTCCTGCGTGACTACCTGTGCGATGCGTGCAAGGCGTACCACGAGGAGGTCCGCGATCTGCTGACCGCGGCGGGTGTGGTGTACGAGGACGACGAGAAGCTCGTCCGCGGCCTCGACTACTACACCCGCACCACCTTCGAGTTCGTCCACGACGGACTCGGCTCGCAGTCCGCGGTCGGTGGCGGCGGCCGCTACGACGGCCTGTCCGAGATGATCGGCGGCCCGGCGCTCCCGTCGGTCGGCTGGGCGCTCGGCGTGGACCGTACGGTGCTCGCACTGGAGGCCGAGGGCATCGAGCTCGAACTGCCCTCGTCCACCAGCGTCTTCGCGGTGCCGCTCGGTGAGGAGGCCCGCCGGGTGCTGTTCGCCAAGGTGACGGAGTTGCGCCGAGTGGGCGTAGCCGCCGACTTCGCGTTCGGCGGGCGCGGTCTCAAGGGCGCGATGAAGAGCGCCAACCGGTCCGGCGCCCGCTTCACCGTCGTCGCGGGCGAACGTGATCTCGCCGAGGGCGTGGTCCAGCTGAAGGACATGGAGTCGGGGGAGCAGCAGGCGGTCGCGCTCGACGCGCTGGTCGCCGAGATCCAGCAGAAGCTGGCCTGATCCACCGTCTCCGACTGTGCCCGCCCGGTCCGCCGGGCGGGCACAGTGCGTCACCGCCCCTGTACCGTCAACCCCGCGGGAGCCGGTTCATCCTGGCGGACGAGACCGAACCGGGAAGACGGCGGTCTGCGGGGGGAGGCCGGGGCGGGGGGTCGTCGTGGCCGTCCGCTGTCCGTAACGCCTGGGCAGCCCCCGCACAGCCCCCTGTCGGTTCGGTCGCGGCGAGGTAGTGGCTAGCGAAAGCCGCGCGTTCCCTGCCGCCGTGTGTGCGTCTCTCCGCACATCTTTATGTCCATCGAACGGATGGCAGGTGAGGTGGTGCGGCACAATGACCATGCCCAGCAGGCCACTCACTGATGGAACGGCGATATGACGACTGCAGCGGTTGACCATCCCTCCTCGGACCAGGACGAGGACGGCCGGAAGAGGACCATCGGCGGCAGCCGCGCGTTCGCACTGCTGCTGGTGATCACCGGTGCCGCCGCCCTCCTCGCCGCCTGGGTCATCACGATCGACAAGTTCAAGCTGCTCGAGGACCCCAGCTTCACACCGGGCTGCAGCCTCAACCCCGTGGTCTCGTGCGGCAACATCATGAAGAGCGAGCAGGCGTCCGCCTTCGGGTTCCCGAACCCGATGCTGGGACTCGTCACCTACTCCGTCGTCATCGGCATCGGCCTGGCCCTGCTCGCCGGCGCCCGCTTCCGCAGCTGGTACTGGCTCGGCCTCAACGCGGGCACACTGTTCGGCGTCGGTTTCTGCACCTGGCTGCAGTACCAGTCGCTGTACAACATCAACTCGCTCTGCCTGTGGTGCTGCCTGGCCTGGGTCGCCACGATCTTCATGTTCTGCTACGTCACCACGCACAACATCAAGCACCGGATCCTGCCCGCGCCGAACTGGCTGCGCAACGCACTCACGGAGTTCCACTGGGTGCCGCCGGTCCTCTGGGTCGGCATCATCGGCATGCTGATCCTGACCCGCTGGTGGGACTTCTGGACCAGCTGACCGTCCGCGCCGGGAGCGGGCACCGGCCCGGCCGGGATGTCAGTGCCGTGACATAGGCTTCAAAACGTGGAGCCCGACCTCTTTACCGCAGCCGCCGAAGACCGCCAGGAGAAGGACCCGTCCAGCAGCCCCCTCGCTGTCCGGATGCGCCCTCGTAGCCTCGACGAGGTCGTCGGCCAGCAGCATCTGCTGAAGCCGGGCTCGCCGCTGCGCCGCCTCGTCGGCGAAGGGAGCGGCGGACCTGCCGGCCCGTCGTCGGTGATCCTCTGGGGCCCGCCCGGCATCGGCAAGACGACTCTGGCGTACGTGGTCAGCAAGGCCACCAACAAGCGCTTCGTCGAGCTCTCCGCGATCACCGCGGGGGTCAAGGAAGTACGGGCCGTCATCGAGGGCGCCCGCCGCGCCACCGGTGGCTACGGCAAGGAGACCGTCCTCTTCCTCGACGAGATCCACCGCTTCTCCAAGGCCCAGCAGGACTCACTGCTGCCGGCCGTGGAGAACCGCTGGGTGACGCTCATCGCCGCGACGACCGAGAACCCGTACTTCTCGATCATCTCGCCGCTCCTGTCGCGCTCGCTGCTCCTGACCCTCGAATCACTCACCGACGACGATCTGCGCGCCCTGATGCGCCGCGCCCTGACCGCCGAGCGCGGCCTCGGCGGCGCGGTCACACTGCCCGAGGATGCCGAGGCCCATCTGCTGCGCATCGCGGGCGGTGACGCGCGCCGCGCGCTGACGGCGCTGGAGGCGGCGGCCGGTGCGGCCCTCGCCATGCAGGAGAAGGAGGTCACCCTCCAGACGGTCGAGGCGACCGTCGACCGGGCAGCCGTGAAGTACGACCGGGACGGCGACCAGCACTACGACGTGGCGAGCGCGCTGATCAAGTCGATCCGCGGCTCCGACGTGGACGCGGCGCTGCACTATCTGGCCCGGATGATCGAGGCGGGGGAGGACCCGCGGTTCATCGCCCGGCGGCTGATGATCTCCGCCAGCGAGGACATCGGCCTCGCCGACGCCACGGCGCTGCCCATAGCGGTCGCCGCCGCCCAGGCCGTCGCCATGATCGGCTTCCCGGAGGCGGCGCTCACCCTCAGCCATGCCACGATCGCGCTGGCGCTCGCCCCCAAGTCCAATGCGGCGACGCTGGCGATCTCCGCCGCCCAGGCGGATGTGCGCAACGGCCTGGCAGGCCCGGTCCCGGCCCATCTGCGCGACGGCCACTACAAGGGGGCCGCCAAGCTGGGCCATGCGCAGGGCTACGTCTATCCGCACGATGTCCCCGGCGGGATCGCAGCCCAGCAGTACGCCCCGGACGCGGTCGCCGACAAGCGCTACTACCGGCCCACGCGGTACGGCGCCGAGGCGCGGTACGCGGATGTGGTGGACCGTGTCCGCGACCGGCTGGGCCGCGGCGGTTCCGACGACGTCACGGACGCGTAGAGCTCCTCCTCCGGACGGTGGGGCACCCGTTCAGCGTGCGGCCGCTTCGAACAGTGTGTGCATCGCGTGGCGCAGTTCGGTGACGTCGCGCACCGGCTGGGGGAATTCGAAGCGTGCGTCGAAGCACCGCCCGTCGGCCTCGCAGAAGCGCACCCGCAGCCCGTGCCGGTCGAGCGCGACCGGCACGACCGAGGGCCGGTGGGCCGCGCAGCTGTCGTCCGCCCGCTCGCCCAGCAGCCCGCACAGCAGCGCCACCTGTTCGCCGTGCGCCGTGTGCAGATGCTGCAGCAGCTCCGCCTCGTGGGCGACGAGCGGGTCGGCGGCGGCATCCCGGAATTCCTCCGGCTCGACGTCCTGGGCGCCCCACAGATCGTCGACGTACGCCTCGCCGGTCTCCAGCCGCAGCATCATCCGTCCGGGCCCGGCCATGCCCGGTACGGAGGTGAGCCATCCGGAGATCCAGCCGCGGCCACGGATGCGGTGCGGTACGGAGACCGGTGCGACGTCCGTGATCTCCAGCACTGCGGTCAGCTCGTCGTCCTGGGCGCGCGTGGCAGCCCGTACGGCCGGGGAATCGGCGGGGAATTCGAGGAACAGATCGCCCTCCGGGCCTACACTGCGATCCAGCGGCACCAGCTGGTCGAAACCGGCTGTGGTCAGCCCGGGGATGAGCAGTACCGCCGAACAGGTACTCTGTACGAGAGTTCGTGTGCGCTCGGCTGCTGACGGCATCCGAGTGTTTTCAAGCCCGCTGGGACGCGGCTGACCACGATCTGATCGGTCCTCCGTCGTATCGGCGCCCTCGATGGCGTCGACGCTGTCAGTGCTGTCCGTGACGTGTGTGGTGTTCCCAGGGCGAGACATGCGATCTCCTTGAGTAAGGTGAGCCTAACCTAACCCACAACGGAGGTCTGGAGAACGTGCCTAATCAGTCGCGTCCCAAGGTCAAGAAGTCTCGTGCGCTCGGCATCGCCCTGACGCCGAAGGCCGTCAAGTACTTCGAGGCCCGCCCCTACCCGCCGGGCGAGCACGGCCGTGGCCGCAAGCAGAACTCGGACTACAAGGTCCGTCTGCTCGAGAAGCAGCGTCTGCGCGCCCAGTACGACATCAGCGAGCGCCAGATGGCGCGCGCCTACGACCGCGCCAAGAAGGCCGAGGGCAAGACGGGCGAGGCGCTCGTCGTCGAGCTCGAGCGCCGTCTCGACGCGCTGGTCCTGCGTTCGGGCATCGCCCGCACGATCTACCAGGCCCGCCAGATGGTCGTCCACGGTCACATCGAGGTCGACGGCCGCAAGGTCGACAAGCCGTCCTTCCGCGTCCGTCCCGACAACATCGTGATGGTCCGCGAGCGCAGCCGCGACAAGCACCCCTTCCAGGTGGCCCGCGAGGGTGGTTACGCCCCCGACGGCGAGACCCCGCGCTACCTGCAGGTGAACCTGAAGGCCCTGGCCTTCCGCCTGGACCGGGACCCGAACCGCAAGGAGATCCCGGTGATCTGCGACGAGCAGCTCGTCGTCGAGTACTACGCCCGCTGATCCAGGCGTAGCCGCTCTCACCAGCGCTCAGGCCCGCCCCCTCCCCGATGTCGGGGAGGCGGCGGGCTTCCGCGTTCTGCCGTCCGGGGCCGGTACGGGACCACGCCGCTGTCCCTTCACGCCCGGACGGTCCACGGGCAGGCAAGCCAGCGCCCGTGCCACCGCCGCGTCCGGATCCAGCTGCGCACCCGCCCGACGACCCGATTCGTACCGTGCGTCGCCGAGCTCCCGCCGCGCCAGCCGCTCGCACTCCGCCCGCGGCCTGCCGTAGTACGCCGAACCGAACAGCGGCAGCCCCACCGACGGCCAGAACCGCTCGGCGGCCCCCTGCAGCACCGCCGCCTCCGCCGCATCCCCCTCGACCGCCGTGACCAGTGCCAGCAGTTCCATGGCGAGGACGGACCCGAGCAGGTCGTGGAAGGCGTGGCCGATCGCCAGCGACTCCCGGAGCAGCTCCCGGGCGCACTCCGGCCGCCCCTGCTGCAGCTGTGCGTAGGCCAGCACATAGAGCGCGTACGAGAGTGCCCACCGCTCCCCGTGGTCCTCGCAGACCTCCTTGACCTCCTGGCAGATCTCCGCCGCGGCCTCCAGGTCCCCGCGGAACCCGACCGCCATCGCCAGTTCGATCTGGGCCATCAGCACGTTGCTGTTCATCTCGCCGAGGTCCCGGTAGCGCACCAGCGCGTCCTGCAGCAGCTCCTCGGCGCGGACCATGTCGTCCGTGACGAGGGCCAGACAGCCCGTGCGGTGCACCGCGTAGGCCTGGGCCGTGGCGTCACCGGCCCGGTCCGCCTCCTCCCGGCACTCGTGCAACGCGGAGATCGCCCCGACCGCGTCCCCCTGCAGTACGGCCACGTACCCGAGCACCCACAGCGCCTTGAGCCGGGAGGGTTCGTACGGCGTCTCCCCCTCCAGTACATGGTTCAGCCAGTGCCGCCCCTCCGAGAGGCGCCCGCAGCCGACCCAGAGGAACCAGAGCGTGCCCGCCAGGTACTGCGCGAGATGGGCCTCGTCCGGGCACGCCAGCGAACACTCCATCGCCCGGCGCAGATTGGGCAGCTCGCTCTCGGCCCGGGCCGCGACCTCGCCCTGCCGAGGGCTGAACCAGTCGAGTTCGCACCAGGTGGCGAGCCCCAGGAACCAGTCCCGATGGCGCCGTCGTAACCGGTCCGTGTCGCCGGTGGCGGCCAGCCACTCGGCGCCGTACTCGCGCACGGTGTCCAGCATCCGGTAGCGGGTGCCCACCGCCGAGTCCTCGCGCAGCACCACGGACTGCGCCAGCAGCGCCGTCAGCACATCGAGCACCGACTCGGCCGGCAGCTCGGGGCTGCTGCAGATGTACTCGACGGCCTCCAGATCGAACTGCCCGGCGAATACCGACAGCCGCGCCCACAGCAGCCGCTGCTCCGGGGCGCACAGCTCATGACTCCAGCCGATGGCCGTACGGAGCGTCTGGTGGCGCGCCTGCGCGCTGCGGCTGGTGCCGGTCAGCAGGCGGAAGCGGTCGTCCAGACGTTGCAGCACCTGTTCCGTGGACAGGGCGCGCAGCCGTCCGGCGGCCAGTTCCAGCGCGAGTGGGATGCCGTCCAGCCGACGGCACAGCTCCCGCGCCGATCCGCGGTTGTCCTCCGTCAGCCGGAACTCCGGGCGCACCGCCGAGGCCCGCTCCGCGAACAGCGTCATGGCGTCCTCGTCGGCCATCGGTGCGAGCGGATAGGTGACCTCGCCGTCCAGCTCCAGGGGCTGCCGTCCGGCGGCCAGCACCCGCAGCTGCGGGGCCCTGCGCAGCAGCGCGCACACCAACTCGGCGCAGGCGTCGACAAGATGCTCGAAGCCGTCGATCACCAGCAGGAGCCGGCGTTCGGTGAGATGTTCGAGGAGTGTCGTGCGGGGCGGGCGGCTGGTGTGATCGGTGAGTCCCAGCGCGTCGATCACGGCATGTTCCAGCAGTCCCGGGTCGTGGACGGTGGACAGCTCCACCAGCCGGACCCCGTCGCAGTACCGTTTCTCCAGGAGAGCTGCTGCCCGGGTGGCGCAGCGGGTCTTCCCCACGCCACCCACCCCGACCACGGTGACCAGTCTCGATTCCGTCAGCAGACGGCTCAGGTCGGCCAGCTCCTCGTCACGTCCCACGAATCGGTTCAGTTCCGCCGGGAGATTGCCGCGGGCCGTGGTACCGGGGCTCGGAGCGTCGGGGGAATCGTCGGGGGAGGGGCGCTGGGAGCGTCGCATGAAACACGCAGAGTACTGGCGCGGCAGCTCTCCGTACAATCTCCTTTGTGCAACTCCCGTTGCCCCCATCCGTAATGCGGTAGGGGGCGCACCCCCCGGCGCGATAGGGTCGGGAGACGACGATTCGACAAGCCAGAGAGCGGTGCAACGTGTCCGGTGGAGAGGTGGCCGGGATCCTGGTGGCCGTCTTCTGGGCGATCCTGGTCTCGTTCCTCGCCGTCGTCCTGGTGAGGCTGGCCCAGACGCTCAGGGCAACCACCAAGCTCGTGGCGGAAGTGACCGAGCAGGCCGTTCCGCTGCTTGCCGACGCCTCCGCGACGGTGCGCTCCGCGCAGACTCAGCTCGACAAGGTCGACGCGATCGCGACGGACGTCCAGGAGGTCACCTCCAACGCCTCGGCGCTCTCCACCACCGTCGCATCGACCTTCGGCGGACCACTGGTCAAGGTGGCCGCGTTCGGTTACGGAGTGCGGCAGGCCATCGGCCGCCGGACCTCCCCGGAAGCCGAGCCGGCCCGCCGGGCGGCGTCGCGTCGCACGGTGATCGTCGGCCGTACGGTGCCGTCCGCGAGGGCCAAGAAGCGCGGCGGCAGAAGCTCCCGCGGATCGAAGGACTGACGCAGCGATGTTCCGCCGTACGTTCTGGTTCACCGCCGGCGCAGCCGCCGGCGTCTGGGCCACCACCAAGGTCAACCGGAAGCTCAAGCAGCTGACCCCCGAGAGCCTCGCGGCGCGCGCCGCCGACAAGGCGATCGAGGGAGGTCACAAGCTCAAGGACTTCGCTCTCGACGTCCGCGACGGCATGGTCCGGCGCGAGGCCGAGCTGGGGGAGGCGCTGGGCCTGCAGGCACCGGTCGACCCCGAGCTCCCGGTACAGCGTCATTTCGCGGTCGAGGCGGCCGAGCCCGCCCCGGCCGCAGACGCCACCGCCCACCGCAAGCTCCCCTACAACTCGTACAACGACAACTCGTACAACCGGAATGAGGACCACTGATGGAGTCGGCTGAAATTCGTCGCCGCTGGCTGAGCTTCTTCGAGGAGCGCGGGCACACCGTCGTGCCTTCGGCGTCGCTCATCGCGGACGACCCGACTCTGCTGCTGGTCCCCGCGGGCATGGTTCCCTTCAAGCCGTACTTCCTCGGCGAGGTCAAGCCGCCCGCTCCGCGCGTCACCAGCGTGCAGAAGTGTGTGCGTACGCCCGACATCGAAGAGGTCGGCAAGACCACCCGGCACGGCACCTTCTTCCAGATGTGCGGCAACTTCTCGTTCGGCGACTACTTCAAGGAAGGCGCCATCAGCTACGCCTGGGAGGCTCTCACCACCTCCGTGGCGGACGGCGGCTTCGGTCTCGACCCCGAGCGACTGTGGATCACGGTCTACCTCGACGACGACGAGGCCGAGCAGATCTGGCGCGACAAGATCGGCGTCCCGGCCGAACGCATCCAGCGTCTGGGCAAGAAGGACAACTTCTGGTCCATGGGCGTCCCCGGCCCGTGCGGACCCTGCTCCGAGATCAACTACGACCGCGGCCCCGAGTTCGGCGTCGAGGGTGGACCGGCCGTCAACGACGAGCGGTACGTGGAGATCTGGAACCTGGTCTTCATGCAGTACGAGCGGGGCGCCGGCGACGGCAAGGAGGACTTCCCGATCCTCGGTGACCTGCCGTCCAAGAACATCGACACCGGCCTCGGCCTCGAGCGCCTCGCGATGATCCTGCAGGACGTGCAGAACCTGTACGAGATCGACACCTCGATGGCCGTCATCGAGAAGGCCACCGAGCTGACCGGGGTGCGCTACGGCGAGAACCACACCTCCGACGTCTCGCTCCGCGTCGTCACCGACCACATGCGTACGTCCGTCATGCTCATCGGCGACGGTGTCACCCCCGGCAACGAGGGCCGCGGCTACGTCCTGCGCCGCATCATGCGCCGCGCCGTCCGCAACATGCGCCTCCTCGGCGCCACCGGCCCGGTCGTCGCCGAGCTCGTCGACACGGTCATCAAGTCGATGGGCCAGCAGTACCCGGAGCTGATCACCGACCGCAAGCGCATCGAGACCGTTGCCCTCGCCGAAGAGGCCGCCTTCCTGAAGGCCCTCAAGGGCGGCACCAACATCCTCGACACCGCGGTCACCGAGACCAAGGCCGCCGGCGGCAAGGTCCTCGCCGGCGACAAGGCGTTCCTGCTCCACGACACCTGGGGCTTCCCGATCGACCTCACCCTGGAGATGGCCGCCGAACAGGGCCTCGCCGTGGACGAGGACGGCTTCCGCCGCCTGATGAAGGAGCAGCGGGACCGCGCCAAGGCCGACGCCAAGGCCAAGAAGACCGGCCACGCCGACCTGTCCGCCTACCGCGAGGTGGCCGACAAGTCGGGCTCCACCGAGTTCACCGGCTACACCTCCACCGAGGGCGAGTCGACGATCGTCGGCCTCCTCGTCGACGGGATCTCCTCGCCCGCCGCCACCGAGGGCGACGAGGTCGAGGTCGTCCTCGACCGCACGCCGTTCTACGCCGAGGGTGGTGGCCAGCTCGCCGACCAGGGCCGGATCCGGCTCGACACCGGCGCCGTCATCCAGGTGCGCGACGTCCAGCAGCCGGTCCCGGGCGTCTCCGTCCACAAGGGCACGGTCCAGGTCGGCGAGGTGACGGTCGGCGCCATCGCCTACGCCGCCATCGACACCACCCGCCGCCGCGCCATCGCCCGCGCCCACAGCGCCACGCACCTCACGCACCAGGCGCTGCGTGACGCCCTCGGCCCGACGGCCGCCCAGGCCGGTTCGGAGAACTCGCCGGGCCGCTTCCGCTTCGACTTCGGTTCGCCCGCCGCCGTCCCCGGCACGGTCCTCACCGACGTCGAGCAGAAGATCAACGAGGTTCTCTCCCGGGAGCTCGACGTCCAGGCCGAGGTCATGTCGATCGACGAGGCCAAGAAGCAGGGCGCCATCGCCGAATTCGGCGAGAAGTACGGCGAGCGGGTCCGGGTCGTCACCATCGGCGACTTCTCCAAGGAGCTGTGCGGCGGTACGCACGTCCACAACACCGCCCAGCTGGGTCTGGTGAAGCTGCTCGGCGAGTCGTCCATCGGCTCCGGCGTGCGCCGTATCGAGGCCCTCGTCGGCGTCGACGCGTACAACTTCCTGGCCAAGGAGCACACGGTCGTCGCCCAGCTCCAGGAGCTGGTCAAGGGCCGCCCCGAGGAGCTTCCGGAGAAGGTCTCCGCCATGCTCGGCAAGCTGAAGGACGCCGAGAAGGAGATCGAGAAGTTCCGCGCGGAGAAGGTCCTCCAGGCCGCCGGCGGACTCGCCGAGTC
The DNA here is from genome assembly GCF_036108815.1 of Streptomyces sp. NBC_00353. Taxonomy (NCBI): domain Bacteria; kingdom Bacillati; phylum Actinomycetota; class Actinomycetes; order Kitasatosporales; family Streptomycetaceae; genus Streptomyces; species Streptomyces sp. NBC_00353. The sequence continues at coordinate 8,039,138 of NZ_CP107985.1, forward strand.
CGCCAAGGACGTACGCGGTGTCGCCCTGGTCACCGGACAGGTGCCGGACGGGACGTCCGCCGACGACCTGCGCAGGCTGGTCCTCGACGTCCGGGGCCGTATCCAGGGCGGTCGTCCGGCCGTCGTGGCGCTGTTCACCACGGCCAACGGCCGTCCGCTGACCGTCATCGCCACCAACGAGGCCGCCCGCGAACGCGGCCTCAAGGCCGGCGACCTGGTCCGTACGGCTGCCAAGACCCTCGGTGGCGGTGGCGGCGGCAAGCCGGACGTCGCCCAGGGCGGCGGCCAGAACCCCGCCGCGATCGGCGAGGCCATCGCCGCTGTCGAACGCCTCGTCACCGAGACGGCGTGACGGCGGGAGTGACGCAGATGCGCCGCGGACGTCGCCTCGCGATCGACGTCGGGGATGCCCGGATCGGGGTCGCCTCGTGCGACCCCGACGGGATCCTCGCCACCCCGGTGGAGACCGTGCCGGGACGCGACGTCCCGGCCGCCCACCGGCGGCTGGGGCAGATCGTCGAGGAGTACGAGCCCATCGAGATCATCATCGGTCTGCCCAGATCCCTGGGCGGCGGTGAAGGGCCCGCCGCGGCCAAGGTCCGGCTCTTCGCCCAGGAGGTCGCCCGCTCGGCCGCACCCATTCCGGTGCGATTGGTGGACGAGAGGATGACCACAGTGACGGCGAGTCAAGGACTGCGAGCCTCGGGTGTGAAGTCCAAGAAGGGCCGGTCTGTCATCGACCAGGCTGCCGCTGTGGTGATCCTCCAGAACGCTCTGGAGTCGGAGCGGGCGTCAGGTAAAGCTCCGGGCGAGGCCGTCGAAGTGGTTGTCTGATCGCGATACGGTAACGTTCCGCGCGATGCGGCGGTGTTCGAACAAATACCGCACAGCAAGAGGCGGAAGTTCGTCTCGCGGCTCTAGGGGATCGATGACTGAGTATGGCCGGGGCCCCGGCTCCGAACCGTGGCATCCCGAGGATCCCCTCTATGGGGACCAGGGATGGGATGGCCAGCAGGCTGCCCACGGCCAGAGCCAGTACGGCGGCCCGCAGCAGTCCTATCCGCAGGACCCCTATGCCCAGCAGCAACCGCAGCAGACGTACCCCCAGCATCAGCAGTACCAGCAGTACGGCTCACCGCAGGACCCGTACGGGCAGGACCCGTATGGGCAGCAGCAGCCGCAGCACCAGCACGACCCGTACGCCCAGGACCCGTACGCGCAGCAGCAGCCGCAGCAGCCGCAGCAGCCGCAGCAGCCGCAGCAGCCGCATGACCCGTACGCCCAGCAGGCTCCGCAGCACCAGCAGTACAACGGGGGCTGGGACACCGGTCAGCAGCCTGCGGCGATGCCGCCGTACGACGGCAATTCGCAGGACGCGTACGGGAACCGGCCGGGTGGCTACGGTGCTTCGCACGACCCCTACGGCACTCCGGAGGCGTACCCGCCGCCGCAGCCCCCGGGCCGGCGCGAGGCCGAGACCGAACAGGGCCCACCGCGTAACCCCGACTGGGACCCGGACGAGCCCGAGGAGGAGACGCACCCCTTCTTCACGGGCGTCGACGACGACCGCGATGTCCGGCGCCCCCGTGACGACGATGACGAGTACGACGACGACCCGCGTGAGTCGCGCAGGGACGGCGGCAGCGAACGCCGCGGCAAGGGCAAGAAGAAGAGCCGCAACGGCTGTGCCTGCCTCGTCGTCTCCGTGGTCCTCGCCGGCGGTCTCGGCGGCGCGGCCTACTTCGGCTACACGTACTGGCAGGAACAATTCGGCGCGGCACCGGACTACACCGGCAAGGGCTCCGGCACGGTCGAGGTCGAGGTCCCGAAGGGTGCCCTCGGCAACGAGATCGGCAACATCCTGAAGGAGAAGGGTGTCGTCAAGAGCGTCGACGCCTTCATCGCGGCGCAGACCGAGAACCCCAAGGGGAAATCGATCCAGGCGGGCGTCTACGTCCTCAACGAGCACATGTCCGCGGCCGAGGCCGTGAAGATGATGATCGACCCGAAGAGCCAGAATCTGCTGATCATTCCTGAGGGCAGGACCACCAGGGATGTCTACAAGATGGTCGACACGAAGCTCGGTCTCAAGGCCGGCACCACCAAGGACGTTGCCAAGAAGAACGTCGGCGGTCTCGGGCTGCCGGACTGGGCCGACGACGACCCGGCCGTCGACGACCGGCTGGAGGGCTTCCTCTATCCCGCGGCCTACCCGGTCACCAAGGAGATGAAGCCCGAGGCCGTCCTCAAGAAGATGGTCTCCCGGGCCAACCAGGAGTACGGCAAGGTCGACCTCGAGTCGAACGCCAAGAAGCTGGGTCTCAAGAGCCCCTGGCAGCTGATCACCGTCGCCAGCCTCGTTCAGGCCGAGGGCAAGTACAAGCACGACTTCGACAAGGTCGCCCGGGTCGTCTACAACCGGCTCAAGCCCAACAACACCGAGACCTACGGACTGCTCGACTTCGACTCCACCGTGAACTACGCCAAGGCCCAGAGCACCCTGGACACGGGCGCGGTCTCGAACCTGCGGAAGTTCAAGGACCCGTACAACACGTACTACGTCCACGGACTGCCGCCGGGTCCCATCAACAACCCCGGCGAAGCGGCGCTTCACTCGGCGATCAAGCCCACCCCCGGGCCTTGGTACTACTTCGTGTCCGTGACCGCGGACAAGACCGTGTTCGCGGTCACCAACGAAGAGCACGAGCGCAATCGCAAGAAGTACGAACAGGAGAAGTCGGGTCAGTGAGCACCATCCGACGGGCGGCCGTCCTCGGCTCGCCCATCGCCCACTCGCTCTCCCCGGTGCTGCACCGTGCCGCGTACACCGAACTCGGTCTCGCCCACTGGTCGTACGACCGTTTCGACGTGGACGAGGCGGGGCTCCCCGGCTTCATCGAGGGACTCGACGCCTCCTGGGCCGGGCTGTCGCTCACGATGCCGCTGAAGCGCGCGATCATCCCGCTGCTGGACTCGGTCAGCGGGACCGCATCCTCCGTCGAGGCCGTCAACACCGTGGTCTTCACCGAGGACGGCCGTCGCGTCGGTGACAACACCGACATCCCCGGCATGATCGCCGCGCTGCGTGAGCGCGGCGTCGAGAAGACCGACTCGGCCGCCGTCCTCGGCGCCGGAGCCACCGCGTCCTCCGCGCTCGCCGCGCTGTCGGAGATCTGCACGGGTCCGGTCACCGCATACGTACGCAGCCGCGAGCGCGGCGACGAGATGCGCGGCTGGGGCGAGCGGCTCGGGGTCGACGTACGGATCGCCGACTGGGCGGACGCGGAGCAGGCGCTGCGCGCACCCCTGGTGATCGCCACCACGCCGGCCGGCACCACGGACGCGCTCACCGGTGCGGTGCCGACGGCTCCCGGCACGCTGTTCGATGTGCTGTACGAGCCCTGGCCGACCGGACTCGCCGCAGCCTGGTCGGCCAGGGGCGGCGCAGTCGTCGGAGGTCTGGATCTTCTGGTGCACCAGGCCGTCCTCCAGGTCGAGCAGATGACGGGTTGCTCACCGGCCCCTCTCGCGTCCATGCGGCAGGCCGGTGAAGCGGCACTCGCCGCCCGCTGACACCCGGCACGGAGGAGCTCCGATCCGTCCGTCAGCTGGACCGGCGGACGGGTCGGGGGCCCGAACGTGGGAGGATCAAAGGCGGCGGGCCAGGGCCGCGCACCCGGTCGCGCCGTTGCAGTTTCAGGCGCGAGCATGAGGAGCACCGTTGAGCAGGTTGCGCTGGCTGACCGCAGGGGAGTCGCACGGCCCCGCACTGGTGGCGACGCTGGAGGGTCTTCCCGCCGGTGTCCCGATCACCACGGAGATGGTGGCGGACGCACTGGCCCGGCGGCGGCTCGGCTATGGCCGCGGCGCTCGCATGAAGTTCGAGCAGGACGAGGTCACCTTCCTCGGCGGGGTGCGCCACGGGCTCACCATGGGTTCCCCGGTCGCCGTGATGGTGGGCAACACCGAATGGCCCAAGTGGGAGCAGGTCATGTCGGCCGACCCGGTCGACCCCGACGAACTGGCCAAGCTGGCCCGTAACGCCCCGCTGACCCGCCCCCGCCCCGGCCACGCCGACCTCGCGGGCATGCAGAAGTACGGCTTCGACGAGGCCCGGCCGATCCTGGAGCGCGCCAGCGCCCGGGAGACCGCGGCCCGGGTGGCGCTCGGCGCCGTCGCCCGGTCGTACCTCAAGGAGACCGCGGGCATCGAGATCGTCAGCCACGTCGTCGAACTGGCCGCGGCCAAGGCTCCCTACGGTGTCTACCCCACGCCCGCCGATGTCGAGAAGCTCGACGCCGACCCGGTGCGCTGCCTCGACGCCGCCGCGAGCAAGGAAATGGTCGCCGAGATCGACCAGGCCCACAAGGACGGCGACACCCTCGGCGGTGTGGTCGAGGTGCTCGCGTACGGCGTGCCGGTCGGTCTCGGCTCGCACGTGCACTGGGACCGTCGTCTCGACGCCCGCCTCGCCGCCGCCCTCATGGGCATTCAGGCCATCAAGGGTGTCGAGGTCGGCGACGGCTTCGACCTGGCCCGGGTCCCCGGTTCGAAGGCGCACGACGAGATCCTGGTCACCGAGGACGGCATCAAGCGCGCCTCCGGCCGTTCCGGCGGCACCGAGGGCGGTCTGACCACCGGGGAGCTGCTGCGGGTCCGCGCCGCGATGAAGCCCATCGCGACCGTGCCCCGCGCGCTGGCCACCGTCGATGTCGTCACCGGGGAGCCCGCCAAGGCGCACCACCAGCGCTCCGATGTCTGTGCCGTGCCGGCCGCCGGGATCGTCGCCGAGGCGATGGTCGCGCTGGTCCTGGCCGACGCCGTCGCGGAGAAGTTCGGCGGCGACAGCGTCCCCGAGACCCACCGCAACGTCCAGTCGTACCTCGACCACCTCCAGATCCGATGAGCGGCCCGCTGATCGTCCTCGTCGGCCCGATGGGCGTCGGCAAGTCCACGGTCGGTGAGCTCCTCGCCGACCGGCTCGGCACCACCTACCGGGACACCGACGCGGACGTCGTGGCCACGGCGGGCAAGCCGATCTCCGAGATCTTCTACGACGAGGGCGAGGAACACTTCCGCGAGCTGGAGCGAGAGGCGGTACGCGCCGCGGTCGCCGAGCACACGGGCGTCCTCTCGCTCGGCGGCGGAGCCGTGCTCGACGAGACGACCCGCACCCTGCTCGTCGACCACGCGGTCGCCTACCTCTCGATGGACGTCGAAGAGGCCGTCAAGCGGGTCGGGCTGAACACCGCGCGCCCGCTGCTCGCCGTCAACCCGCGCCGGCAGTGGCGCGAGCTGATGGACGCCCGCCGCCATCTCTACACCGAGGTGGCCAGGGCGACCGTCGCCACCGACGGGCGCACCCCCGAAGAGGTCGCCCAAGCGGTCCTCGACGCACTGGAACTGCCGGAGCGCGCGGGCGACCCCGCGGCGCCCGGCCGGGAGAACACACACATGACGGACCAGGGACCCACACGCATCCAGATCGCCGGCAGTGCGGGCACCGACCCGTACGAGGTGCTGATCGGCCGACAGCTGCTCGGCGAGCTGCCGTCGCTCATCGGAGACCGCGCCCAGCGGGTCGCGGTCCTGCACCCCGAGGCACTCGCCGAGACCGGCGAGGCGGTCCGTCAGGACCTCGCCGACCAGGGGTACGAGGCCATCGCGATCCAGCTGCCGAACGCCGAGGAGGCCAAGACCGTCGAGGTCGCGGCGTACTGCTGGAAGGCGCTCGGGCAGACCGGCTTCACCCGCACCGATGTGATCGTCGGCGTCGGTGGCGGCGCCACCACGGATGTGGCCGGGTTCGTCGCGGCGACCTGGCTGCGCGGGGTGCGCTGGATCGCCGTACCGACGACGGTGCTCGCCATGGTCGACGCGGCCGTCGGCGGCAAGACCGGCATCAACACCGCCGAGGGCAAGAACCTCGTCGGCGCCTTCCACCCGCCGGCCGGGGTGCTCTGCGACCTCGCCTCCCTCGACTCGCTGCCCGTGCACGACTACGTCAGCGGCATGGCCGAGATCATCAAGGCCGGATTCATCGCCGACCCCGCGATCCTCGACCTGATCGAGTCGGACCCGGAAGGTGCCCGTACGCCCGCCGGACCGCACACCGCCGAGCTGATCGAGCGCTCCATCCGGGTGAAGGCCGAGGTCGTCTCCAGCGACCTCAAGGAGTCCGGTCTGCGCGAGATCCTCAACTACGGCCACACCCTCGGCCACGCCATCGAGAAGAACGAGCGCTACAAGTGGCGCCACGGCGCGGCCGTCTCCATCGGGATGGTCTTCGCCGCCGAGCTCGGCCGGCTGGCCGGACGCCTCGACGACGCCACCGCGGACCGGCACCGGGCGATTCTGGAGTCCGTCGGACTGCCGCTCACCTACCGCGGTGACCAGTGGCCCAAGCTGCTGGAGAACATGAAGGTCGACAAGAAGTCCCGCGGCGACCTGCTCCGCTTCATCGTCCTCGACGGCCTGGGCAAGCCCACCGTCCTGGAGGGCCCCGACCCGGCCGTGCTGCTGGCCGCGTACGGGGAGGTGTCGGCGTGACCCGCAGGGTCTTCGTGCTCAACGGGCCGAACCTCGGCCGGCTCGGATCCCGCGAGCCCGATGTGTACGGAGCGACGTCGTACGCCGGACTCGTCGAGACCTGCCAGGCGCTCGGCAAGGAGCTCGGCTTCGACGTCGACGTCCGGGAGACCAACGACGAGGGCGAGCTGATCCGCTGGCTGCACGAGGCAGCGGACGGTTCAATTCCGGTCGTTCTCAACCCGGGAGCATTCACCCATTACTCGTACGGAATGCGGGACGCGGCCGCGCAGCGCACCGCCCCGCTGATCGAGGTGCACATCTCGAACCCGTACGCACGGGAGGAATTCCGCCACACCTCCGTGGTCGCACCGGTGGCCACGGGGACCGTGGCCGGATTCGGCATCGGCTCCTACCGGCTCGCGCTCCGCGCCCTCGCGGACGAACTGACGGACTGACAGGCCGCGTACCGGACGGCCGACCGGCCGACGGGCACTCCGTACCGTCCCCGACCGTTGCCTCTGTGGCGGCCGGGGACGGTACGGTTGCCGTTCCACCAGCGCCAGTTGCCTGTACGAGACGGAGTGGCACCGGATGCAGCACGCAGTGGGGGCCCCGCTGCCGCCGCCCCAAGGACCCGGAAACGGACCTGCCGGCTGGACGCACCAGGCCCAGCACCCCGGACACCCCGGTCCGCCGGGGCCACCGCCACCGCCCGCCCCCCGGGGCCAGGGCTGGACCGGCCCCGCCCCGCACCACGCGCCCGCGCCCGTCTCCCGGGAGACCACCGGGCACATCCAGCTGCCGCCCGGCGGCCCTGTCCCGCTGCCCGCACCACCCGCCGAGCCCGGCACGGGCACGGCGACGCTCGCCGTCCTCCTGATCGGTCCGGCGGGCGCGGGCAAGACCACTGTGGCCAAGCTGTGGGCCAGCCGCCGCCGGGTCCCCACGGCGCACGTCAGCCTCGACGACGTCCGCGAATGGGTCTGCTCCGGCTTCGCGGACCCGCAGGCCGGGTGGAACGACCACTCGGAGGCCCAGTACCGGCTGGCCCGCCGCACCTGCGGCTTCGCCGCCCGCAATTTCCTGGCCAACGGCATCTCCTGCATCCTCGACGACGCGGTCTTCCCCGACCGCCCGGTCGTGGGCCTCGGCGGCTGGAAGCGCCATGTGGGCCCGGGGCTGCTGCCCGTGGTGCTCCTCCCCGGCCTGGAGATCGTGCTGGAGCGCAACGCCGCCCGCAGCGGCAACCGCCGACTGTCGGACGAGGAGGTCGCCCGGATCCACGGCAGGATGGCGGGCTGGTACGGCTCGGGGCTGCCGATCATCGACAACTCGACCTACGACGTGGAGACCACGGCCCGCGTCCTCGACGACATACTGGCCCGCTCCATAGCCAGCCCGCCCGCATGGTGACGGCCCGGCGGGTCCCGGTTCCGCACACCTGAGCGCGGGCCCCGACCTGCTGCGGTCCCCGGTCGGATGCGCTGACCGGGCAGCCCGGCGCTCCCGCTCGTAGGCTCGTGGCATGTCAGAGGTGTACACCGTCCGCCGCGCGCTGCTGCGGGACCGGTGCGCCGCCGTCGGATCCGCGGCCGCTCTGGTCTCCCGCCCCGCCAACGTCCGCTACCTCGCGGGCGGGGCGCCCCCGGGTGCCGTGCTGCTGCTCGGCCCCGACGAGGACGTCCTGGTCTGCCCCCGAGCGCCGACCGGCGATCCCGTCCAGGGGCGCACCGACGACGAGCTGCGGCTGGCCCTGCTGCCCGCCACCGACGGCGATCCGGTGGTCGCAGCCGCCGACCTGGCCACCTCCGCCGGCGCGGAATCGCTCGCCGTGGAGGAACACGATCTGACGGTCGCCCGCCACCGGGCCATGCACGCGGTCGCCCCGCGGCTCCGGCTGGCCGACCTCGGCGCCACGGTGGAGCAGCTGCGCGTCGTCAAGGACGAGGAGGAGATCGCCTGCCTGCGGATCGCCGCCGAGATCACCGACCAGGCGCTCGGTGAACTCCTCGAATCGATCCTCGTCGGCCGCACCGAACGGCATCTCGCACTGGAACTGGAACGGCGGCTGGTGGACCACGGCGCCGACGGGCCCGCCTTCTCGACCTCCGTCGCCACCGGACCCAACTCGGGCCAGGGCCGTCACCGGCCCTCCGACCGGCGGGTCGAGGAGGGAGATTTCCTCTCCGTCTGCCTCGGCGCCAACTATCGCGGCTACCGGTGCGAGATCGGACGTACATTTGTTATCGGGACGGCGCCGGCCGCCTGGCAGATCGACCTCTACGACCTGGTTTTCGCCGCTCAGCGGGCCGGACGCGAGGCCTTGGTGCCCGGCGCCGCGTACCGCGATGTGGACCGCGCGGCCCGTCATCTCCTGGACTCCGCGGGCCACGGCGACGGCCTCGCACCCTCGACCGGGCACGGGGTGGGGCTCGAAATCGACGAGGACCCGCAGCTGGCACCGGCAGCCATGGGTAAACTGGACGCTTGTGTGCCGGTCACCGTCGAACCGGGGGTTCACCTCCCTGGCCGGGGCGGGGTCCGGATCGATGACACGCTCGTCGTGCGCCCCGAGGCGGACGGCGGACCCGAGCTACTCACCATTACGACCAAGGAGCTGCTCGCGCTCTAGCGCGCATCCTTGGTTGTCCACCAGCTTCAGTCCAGGAGATTCCGCAACCGTGGCTTCCACGAACGACCTCAAGAACGGCCTGGTGCTCAAGCTCGACGGAGGCCAGCTCTGGTCCGTCGTCGAGTTCCAGCACGTCAAGCCCGGCAAGGGCCCGGCTTTCGTGCGCACCAAGCTCAAGAACGTGCTGTCCGGCAAGGTCGTCGACAAGACGTTCAACGCCGGCGTGAAGGTCGAGACGGCCACCATTGACCGCCGCGACATGCAGTTCTCGTACATGGACGGCGAGTACTTCGTCTTCATGGACATGGACACGTACGACCAGCTCATGGTCGACCGCAAGGCTGTCGGCAACGCCGCCAACTTCCTGATCGAGGGCTTCACCGCCTCCGTCGCCCAGCACGAGGGCGAGGTGCTCTACGTCGAGCTGCCGGCCGCCGTCGAGCTGACCATCCAGCACACCGACCCGGGTGTCCAGGGCGACCGCTCCACCGGCGGCACCAAGCCCGCCACGCTGGAGACCGGTTACGAGATCGGCGTCCCGCTCTTCATCACCACGGGTGAGAAGATCAAGGTCGACACCCGCACGGGCGACTACCTCGGCCGGGTGAACAGCTAACCGTGGCTGCTCGGAACACGGCCCGCAAGCGAGCCTTCCAGATCCTCTTCGAGGCCGACCAGCGCGGTGAGTCCGTGCAGACGGTCCTCGCGGACTGGGTGCGGCACTCGCGGTCCGATACCCGTCAGCCGCCGGTCACCGAGTACACGATGGAGCTCGTCGAGGGGTACGCGCAGTACGCCGACCGTATCGACGACCTCATCATCACCTACGCCGTGGACTGGGAGATCGACCGCATGCCGGTCGTCGACCGGAACATCCTGCGGCTCGGTGCGTACGAGCTGATCTGGGTGGACGGGACGCCGGACGCGGTGGTGATCGATGAGGCGGTCCAGCTCGCCAAGGAGTTCTCCACCGATGACTCCCCGTCCTTCGTGAACGGGCTGCTGGCCCGCTTCAAGGACCTCAAGCCGAACCTTCGCCGGGAGTCGTAGCCTCCGGCGGCGTTCAGCCCACGAAGGGCCCACGGTCGTGCGACCGTGGGCCCTTCGGCGTGCGCTTCCTGGGCGGAGCGCGGTGCAGCGGTCCGGGGCGTCCTTGTCCTCGATCGCCGGACGGGCTCGATAGGTGCGCTGGTCCCGGTACGGGGTACCTCCGGGGACGGACCGGCCGCCGCGCGTCTGCCGCGATTCGATCGTCCGGGGGTGAGGCACAAGTGAGGCAGGGGTGGGGCCGTTCAGGGGAGTGGAGTCCCCGCAGGGGGCGGCGGACGTGCCGGCTACGCACGCGAGCCCGTCCGGCGATCGAGGACGAAACCCTCACCCCGGACCCGGGCAGCAAAAAACGCCGGGATGCCGGGGCCCGAATGGGGACCCGGTCAACCCGGCGTTACGTTTCTTCGCGGCTTCAGACCCGTACGTCAGCCCTCGTCGTGGGCGACCGCGCGACGCGCGTCCGCGTCCAGGACGCCCCAGCTGATCAGCTGCTCGGTGAGCACGGACGGCGACTGGTCGTAGATCACGGCCAGCGTGCGCAGGTCGTCCTGGCGGATCGAGAGCACCTTGCCGTTGTAGTCACCGCGCTGGCTCTGGATCGTCGCCGCATAGCGCTGCAGCGGTCCGGCCTTCTCCGGCGGGACGTGGGCGAGGCGCTCCAGGTCCAGGACAAGCTTGGGCGGCGGCTCGGCGGCCCCGCCGGGCGTCGTGCCGGGCAGAAGCTCCTGCACCGGGACCCCGTAGAAGTCCGCCAGCTCGGCGAGACGCTGTACGGTCACGGCACGGTCGCCGCGCTCGTACGAACCGACCACGACGGCCTTCCAGCGGCCCTGGGACTTCTCCTCCACGCCATGGAGGGAGAGGCCCTGCTGGGTGCGGATGGCGCGGAGCTTGGCCCCGAGCTGTTTTGCGTATTCGCTGGACATAAGGCTCCCCGGACGAAGTCTGGTAACTCACTGTGAGGTTACGCAGCGTTACTTGGATGCGTCAAGCCGAATGGTCCGCACCGGCACCTCCCGGGGTTGTGACCAAGGCTCCGTGCAAGGCCTGGTAACGTTGATGAAGCAAATTTCGACGTCCTTTAAGGTCCGTCCAGTGAGGCGGAGAAGGAGGTCCGTTTCTTATGGACGCACAGCACGAAGCCACCGGCAATGCGGCACGCCCCGTTCTCGAGGCTCCCGACATCGCCCGAGTTCTGACTCGAATCGCCCACGAAATCGTCGAACGCGCCAAGGGCGCCGACGATGTGGTGCTCCTCGGCATCCCGACACGAGGCGTCTTCCTCGCCCGTCGGCTGGCCGACAAGCTCGAAGAGATCACCGGCCGGAAAGTGCCGGTCGGCTCCCTCGACATCACCATGTACCGCGACGACCTGCGGCTGCGCCCGGCGCGCGCCCTGGCCCGCACCGAGATCCCCGGCGAGGGTATCGAGGGCCGACTGGTCGTCCTGGTCGACGATGTGCTCTTCTCCGGCCGTACGATCCGCGCCGCGCTCGACGCGCTCGGCGACATCGGCCGCCCCCGCGCGGTGCAACTCGCGGTCCTTGTCGACCGCGGCCACCGCGAGCTCCCGATCCGCGCCGATTACGTCGGCAAGAACCTCCCCACGTCGCTGCGGGAGACGGTCAAGGTCCAGCTCGCCGAGGAGGACGGCCGCGACGCCGTGCTGCTCGGTGTCCAGCAGACCGCCCCGGCGGGCGCGCAGTAGCTGCACTCACCCGTACGGCCGACATCCGGTCGTACGACTGCTTCCGCACGCCCGCATGCCTGAACCCTCCAGCCACCCGGAGAACACCCAGATGAAGCGTCACCTCATCTCGGCCGCCGACCTCACCCGCGACGACGCCGTCCTGATCCTCGACACCGCCGAGGAGATGGCCCGCGTCGCCGACCGGCCGATCAAGAAGCTCCCGACCCTGCGCGGCCGCACTGTCGTCAACCTCTTCTTCGAGGACTCGACGCGTACCCGCATCTCCTTCGAGGCCGCCGCCAAGCGCCTCTCCGCCGATGTCATCAACTTCTCCGCGAAGGGCTCGTCCGTCTCCAAGGGCGAGTCGCTCAAGGACACCGCGCTGACCCTGGAGGCGATGGGCGCGGACGCCGTCGTCATCCGGCACGGTGCCTCCGGCGCCCCGTACCGTCTCGCCACCTCCGGCTGGATCGACGGTGCCGTCGTCAACGCCGGCGACGGCACGCACGAGCACCCCACCCAGGCACTCCTGGACGCCTTCACCATGCGCCGCAGGCTGGTCGGGGCCGATGCCGGACTCGGCCGGGACCTGGAAGGACGACGGATCACGATCGTCGGCGACATCCTGCACAGCCGGGTCGCCCGCTCCAACGTGCACCTGCTGCACACCCTCGGCGCCCACGTCACGCTGGTGGCCCCGCCGACCCTCGTCCCGGTCGGTGTCGAGCAGTGGCCGTGCGACGTCAGCTACAGCCTCGACGACGTGCTGCCGAAGTCCGACGCGGTGATGATGCTGCGGGTGCAGCGTGAACGGATGAACGCCGCGTACTTCCCGACCGAGCGCGAGTACTCACGCCGCTACGGCCTGGACGGCGAGCGCATGGCGAAGATGCCCGGGCACGCCATCGTCATGCACCCCGGCCCGATGGTCCGCGGCATGGAGATCACCGCCGAGGTCGCCGACTCCGACCGGTGCACGGTCGTCGAGCAGGTCGCCAACGGCGTCTCGATCCGCATGGCGGTCCTGTACCTGCTGCTGGGCGGCTCCGAGCCCGCCGCACCCTTCCACCCGTCGCCCGCCGCCACCCTTGATCGAAGCGCTGCGCGCCCTGCCGATTCCGAGGAGAACAAGTAACCATGAGCAAGATCCTTATTCGCGGCGCGAAGGTCCTCGGTGGCGAGCCGCAGGACGTCCTGATCGACGGCGAGACCATTGCACAGGTCGGTACCGGTATCGATGCCGGTGACGCCGTGGTGGTCGAGGCCGAGGGGCAGATTCTGCTCCCCGGGCTGGTCGACCTCCACACCCACCTGCGCGAGCCCGGCCGTGAGGACTCCGAGACCGTCCTCACCGGCACCAAGGCCGCGGCAGTCGGCGGCTTCACCGCCGTGCACGCCATGGCCAACACCTTCCCGGTCGCCGACACCGCCGGCGTCGTCGAGCAGGTCTGGCGGCTCGGCAAGGAGTCCGGCTACTGCGACGTGCAGCCGATCGGCGCCGTCACCGTCGGCCTGGAGGGCAAGCACCTCGCCGAACTCGGCGCCATGCACGATTCGGCCGCCGGAGTGAAAGTCTTCTCCGACGACGGCAAGTGCGTCGACGACGCCGTGATCATGCGGCGCGCGCTGGAGTACGTGAAGGCGTTCGACGGTGTCGTCGCCCAGCACGCCCAGGAGCCCCGCCTCACCGAGGGCGCCCAGATGAACGAGGGCATCGTCTCGGCCGAGCTCGGCCTCGGTGGCTGGCCTGCCGTCGCCGAGGAGTCGATCATCGCCCGCGATGTCCTCCTCGCCGCCCACGTCGACTCCCGGGTGCACATCTGCCACCTGTCGACCGCCGGCTCCGTCGAGATCGTCCGCTGGGCCAAGTCCAAGGGCTGGAACGTCACCGCCGAGGTCACCCCGCACCACCTGCTCCTCACCGACGAACTCGTACGGTCGTACAACCCCGTCTACAAGGTGAACCCGCCGCTGCGTACCGAGGCCGATGTGATGGCCCTGCGCGAGGCGCTCGCCGACGGCACGATCGACTGCGTCGCCACCGACCACGCCCCGCACCCGCACGAGGACAAGGACTGCGAGTGGGCCGCGGCCGCCATGGGCATGGTGGGCCTGGAGACGGCGCTCTCGGTCGTCCAGCAGACGATGGTCGAGACCGGTCTGCTCGACTGGGCGGGTGTCGCGGACCGGATGTCCGTCCGCCCCGCGGCCATCGGCCGCCTGGAAGGACACGGCCGTCCCGTCTCGGCCGGTGAGCCTGCCAACCTCACGCTGGTCGATCCGACATACCGTGGAGTCGTGGACCCCGCGGGCTTCGCCTCCCGCAGCCGCAACACCCCGTACGAGGGGCGCGAGCTGCCGGGTCGCGTCACCCACACGTTCCTGCGGGGCCGTGCCACGGTCGTCGACGGGAAGCTCGCGTGACATCACTCACCCCCCTGTACCAGCTGGCCGCCGAGCAGAAGTCGGCGGACGTGACCGACCTGTCCGCCCGCATCAGCTGGGTGATCGGACTCGTCGTCTTCATCGCCTTCGTCTACTGGCTGATGCGCCAGGGATGGAAGTGGCGGGGAAGCCTGCAGTCCGACCTGCCGGAGCTGCCCGCCACGCCGGACGGGTACGCGACACAGCCACCCCTGCTGACGATGACCGGCCGCTACCACGCCTCGACGACCGCCGGGCAGTGGCTCGACCGGATCGTCGCCCACGGCCTCGGCACCCGCAGCCGCGTCGAGCTCACGCTGACCGAACAGGGTCTCGACGTCGTACGCCCCGGGGCGGCCGACTTCTTCGTCCCGGCAGCGCAGCTGCGTGACGCCCGGCTCGACAAGGGCATCGCGGGCAAGGTCCTCCCCGAGGGCGGCCTGCTGATCATCACCTGGGCGCTCGGCGACAAGCTGATCGACTCCGGCTTCCGCTCCGACCGCTCGGCCGAACACCCGGCCTGGGTCGACGCCATCCACCACCTCACCGACAGCACTACGGAAGGCATCGCGCGATGACGACCTCCACCCGGGGAGCCTCCAGGGTTCCCGCCGTACTCGTCCTGGAGGACGGCCGCGCCTTCCGCGGCCGCGCCTATGGGGCCGTGGGGGAGACCTTCGGCGAGGCGGTGTTCTCCACCGGCATGACGGGCTACCAGGAGACGCTGACCGACCCGTCGTACCACCGCCAGGTCGTCGTGATGACCGCCCCGCACGTCGGCAACACCGGTGTGAACGACGAGGACCCCGAGTCGCAGCGGATCTGGGTCGCCGGATACGTGGTGCGCGACCCCGCGCGGCTGCCCTCCAACTGGCGCTCGCAGCGCTCGCTCGACGAGGAGCTGGAGCGCCAGGGCGTCGTCGGCATCAGCGGCATCGACACCCGTGCCCTCACCCGCCACCTCCGCGAGCGCGGCGCCATGCGCGTCGGCATCTTCTCCGGTGACGCCGTCGCCGACGAGGCCACGCTGCTGGCCCGCGTCAAGGAAGCCCCCGAGATGGTGGGCGCCGACCTCTCCGCCGAGGTCGCGACCAAGGAGACGTACGTCGTCCCCGCGATCGGCACGAAGAAGTTCACCGTGGCCGCGATCGACCTCGGCATCAAGGGCATGACCCCGCACCGGATGGCCGAGCGCGGCATCGAGGTGCACGTCCTGCCCGCCACCGCCACCCTCGACGAGGTGTACGCGGTCGAGCCCGACGGAGTCTTCTTCTCCAACGGCCCCGGCGACCCGGCCACCGCCGACCACCCGGTCTCCGTCATGCAGGGCGTCCTGGAGCGGAAGACGCCGCTCTTCGGCATCTGCTTCGGCAACCAGATCCTGGGTCGTGCCCTCGGCTTCGGCACCTACAAGCTGAAGTACGGCCACCGCGGCATCAACCAGCCGGTGCAGGACCGCACGACCGGCAAGGTCGAGGTCACCGCGCACAACCACGGCTTCGCCGTCGACGCCCCGCTGGACAAGGTGTCCGACACGAAGTTCGGCCGCGCCGAGGTCTCCCACGTCTGCCTGAACGACCAGGTCGTCGAGGGACTGCAGCTCCTCGACCAGCCGGCCTTCAGCGTCCAGTACCACCCCGAGGCAGCCGCCGGCCCGCACGACGCCGCGTACCTCTTCGACCGTTTCGTATCCCTGATGGAGGGCCAGCGTGCCTAAGCGCTCCGATATCCAGTCCGTCCTGGTCATCGGCTCCGGCCCGATCGTCATCGGACAGGCCGCCGAGTTCGACTACTCCGGCACCCAGGCCTGCCGCGTCCTCAAGGCCGAGGGCCTGCGCGTCATCCTGGTGAACTCCAACCCGGCGACGATCATGACCGACCCGGAGATCGCCGACGCCACGTACGTCGAGCCGATCACCCCCGAGTTCGTCGAGAAGATCATCGCCAAGGAGCGCCCCGACGCGCTGCTCCCGACGCTGGGCGGTCAGACCGCGCTCAACACCGCGATCTCCATGCACGAGAAGGGTGTCCTGGAGAAGTACGGTGTCGAGCTCATCGGCGCCAATGTCGAGGCCATCAACAAGGGCGAGGACCGCGACCTCTTCAAGGGCGTCGTCGAAGCCGTCAACGCCAAGATCGGCCACGGCGAGTCCGCCCGCTCCGTCATCTGCCACTCGATGGACGACGTCCTGGGGGGCGTCGAGACGCTCGGCGGCTACCCCGTCGTCGTCCGCCCCTCCTTCACCATGGGCGGCGCCGGCTCCGGCTTCGCGCACGACGAGGAGGAGCTGCGCCGGATCGCCGGTCAGGGCCTCACGCTCTCCCCGACCACCGAGGTGCTCCTGGAGGAGTCCATCCTCGGCTGGAAGGAGTACGAGCTGGAGCTGATGCGCGACAAGCACGACAACGTCGTGGTCGTCTGCTCCATCGAGAACTTCGACCCGATGGGCGTCCACACGGGTGACTCGATCACCGTGGCCCCGGCCATGACGCTCACGGACCGCGAGTACCAGCGGCTGCGCGACATCGGCATCGCGATCATCCGCGAGGTCGGCGTCGACACCGGCGGCTGCAACATCCAGTTCGCCATCGACCCGGCCGACGGCCGCGTCATCGTGATCGAGATGAACCCGCGCGTCTCCCGCTCCTCGGCGCTGGCGTCGAAGGCCACCGGCTTCCCGATCGCCAAGATCGCCGCCAAGCTGGCCGTCGGTTACACGCTCGACGAGATCCCCAACGACATCACCGAGAAGACCCCGGCCTCCTTCGAGCCGACGCTCGACTACGTCGTGGTCAAGGCCCCGCGGTTCGCCTTCGAGAAGTTCCCGTCCGCCGACTCCACCCTCACCACCACCATGAAGTCGGTGGGCGAGGCCATGGCGATCGGCCGCAACTTCACCGAGGCGCTGCAGAAGGCACTGCGCTCCCTGGAGAAGAAGGGCTCGCAGTTCACCTTCATCGGCGAGACCGGCGACAAGGCCGAGCTGCTCGCCGAGGCGGTCCGGCCGACCGACGGCCGTATCAACACCGTCATGCAGGCGATCCGGGCCGGCGCCACCCAGGAAGAGGTCTTCGACGCCACGAAGATCGACCCCTGGTTCGTCGACCAGCTGTTCCTGATCAAGGAGATCGCCGACGAGCTGGCCGCCGCCGACAAGCTCGACCCCGAGCTGCTCGCCGAGGCCAAGCGGCACGGCTTCTCCGACGCCCAGATCGCCGAGATCCGCGATCTGCGCGAGGACGTCGTCCGCGAGGTGCGGCACGCGCTCGGCATCCGCCCGGTCTACAAGACGGTCGACACCTGCGCCGCCGAGTTCGCCGCGAAGACGCCGTACTTCTACTCCTCGTACGACGAGGAGAGCGAGGTCGCGACCCGCACCAAGCCCGCGGTGATCATCCTCGGCTCGGGCCCCAACCGCATCGGCCAGGGCATCGAGTTCGACTACTCCTGCGTCCACGCCTCCTTCGCGCTGAGCGACGCCGGCTACGAGACCGTGATGGTCAACTGCAACCCGGAGACGGTCTCCACCGACTACGACACCTCCGACCGCCTGTACTTCGAGCCGCTGACCCTCGAGGACGTGCTGGAGATCGTGCACGCCGAGTCCCTCGCGGGCCCGATCGCCGGTGTCATCGTCCAGCTCGGCGGCCAGACCCCGCTGGGCCTGTCGCAGGCGCTCAAGGACAACGGTGTGCCGGTCGTCGGCACCTCGCCGGAGGCGATCCACGCCGCCGAGGACCGCGGCGCCTTCGGCCGCGTCCTGGCCGAGGCCGGACTCCCGGCCCCCAAGCACGGCACCGCCACCACCTTCTCCGAGGCCAAGGCCATCGCCGACGAGATCGGCTACCCGGTCCTCGTACGTCCGTCGTACGTGCTCGGCGGCCGCGGCATGGAGATCGTGTACGACGAGACGCGGCTGTCCTCGTACATCGCCGAGTCCACCGAGATCAGCCCCACCCGGCCGGTCCTGGTGGACCGCTTCCTCGACGACGCCATCGAGATCGACGTCGACGCGCTCTACGACGGCACCGAGCTCTACCTCGGCGGCGTCATGGAGCACATCGAGGAGGCCGGCATCCACTCCGGCGACTCCGCCTGCGCGCTGCCCCCGATCACCCTCGGCGGCTACGACATCAAGCGGCTTCGGGCCTCCACCGAGGGCATCGCCAAGGGCGTCGGGGTCCGCGGACTGATCAACATCCAGTTCGCGCTCTCCGGCGACATCCTGTACGTCCTGGAGGCCAACCCGCGCGCCTCGCGCACCGTCCCCTTCACCTCGAAGGCGACCGCGGTCCCGCTCGCCAAGGCCGCCGCCCGCATCTCGCTGGGCGCGACCATCGCCGAGCTGCGCGAGGAGGGGCTGCTGCCGAAGAACGGCGACGGCGGTACCCTGCCGCTCGACGCGCCGATCTCCGTCAAGGAGGCGGTCATGCCGTGGTCGCGGTTCCGCGACATCCACGGCCGCGGCGTCGACACCGTCCTCGGCCCGGAGATGCGCTCCACCGGTGAGGTCATGGGCATCGACTCGGTCTTCGGCACGGCGTACGCCAAGTCGCAGGCCGGCGCGTACGGCCCGCTGCCCACCAAGGGCCGCGCGTTCATCTCCGTCGCCAACCGCGACAAGCGCTCGATGATCTTCCCGGCGCGCGAGCTGGTCGCCCACGGCTTCGAGCTGCTGGCCACCTCCGGCACCGCCGAGGTGCTCAAGCGCAACGGCATCCACGCCACGGTCGTGCGCAAGCAGTCCGAGGGCGTCGGACCGCAGGGCGAGAGGACCATCGTCCAGCTCATCCACGACGGCGAGGTCGACCTGATCGTCAACACGCCGTACGGAACGGGCGGCCGGCTCGACGGCTACGAGATCCGTACCGCGGCCGTCGCCCGGTCCGTGCCGTGCCTCACGACGGTCCAGGCGCTCGCTGCCGCCGTCCAGGGCATCGACGCACTCAACCACGGAGACGTCGGCGTACGTTCCCTGCAGGAACACGCGGAACATCTGACCGCGGCGCGCGACTAGCAGGCCCAGCAGGGGGACACCGGAAACGGTGTCCCCCTCTCTGTGAGGACACCGAGGACACCCCGATGTACAAGTTCTTCTTCCAGCTGGTCTTCAAGCGGATGGACCCGGAGCAGGCCCACCACCTGGCCTTCCGGTGGATCCGCCTCGCGGCCCGCATCCCCGTGCTGCGTACGTTCGTCGCAGCGGCGCTCGCCCCCCGCTACAAGGAGCTGCGCACCGAGGCCCTCGGCCTGCGCATGCACGGCCCGTTCGGCCTCGCCGCGGGCTTCGACAAGAACGCCGTCGCGATCGACGGCATGTCGATGCTCGGCTTCGACCACATCGAGATCGGTACGGTCACCGGCGAGCCGCAGCCCGGCAACCCCAAGAAGCGGCTCTTCCGCCTCGTGGCGGACCGCGCGCTGATCAACCGCATGGGATTCAACAACGAGGGCTCCGCGGCCGTGGCCGAGCGCCTGGCCACCCGCAGCCCGGTCTTCCGGACCACGGTCGGCGTCAACATCGGCAAGACCAAGGTCGTGCCGGAGGCAGAAGCCGTCGGCGACTACGTGAAGTCGACCGAACGGCTCGCCCGTCACGCCGACTACCTCGTCGTCAACGTCTCCTCGCCCAACACGCCCGGCCTGCGCAACCTCCAGGCCACCGAGGCCCTGCGCCCGCTGCTCACCGCCGTGCGCGAGGCGGCCGACCGGATCGTCACCGACCGCCGGGTCCCGCTCCTCGTCAAGATCGCCCCAGATCTCGCGGACGAGGACGTCGACGAGGTCGCCGATCTCGCGGTCGAGCTGGGCCTGGACGGCATCATCGCCACCAACACCACCATCGCCCGCGACGGCCTCGGGCTGAAGTCCTCTCCGTCGCTGGTCGAGGAGACCGGCGGACTCTCCGGAGCGCCCCTCAAGGCGCGCTCCCTGGAGGTCCTGCAGCGGCTCTACGCTCGCGTGGGCGACGAGATCACCCTCGTGGGCGTCGGCGGCATCGAGACCGCCGAGGACGCCTGGCAGCGCATCCTCGCCGGCGCCACCCTCGTCCAGGGCTACAGCGCCTTCATCTACGAGGGGCCGTTCTACGCCCGCGCGATCCACAAGGGCCTCGCCGTGCGCCTCGCCGCCTCCCCGTACGCCACCCTCGCCGAGGCCGTCGGCGCCGAGACCCGGAAGGTCATGAAGTGACCCCTGAACCCTTCGGCGCGCGACTGCGCCGCGCCATGGACACCCGCGGGCCGCTCTGCGTCGGCATCGACCCGCACGCCTCGCTGCTCACCGCCTGGGGCCTGAACGACGACATCGCGGGCCTGGAGCGGTTCACCCGTACGGTCGTCGAGGCGCTGGCCGACCGGGTCGCCGTCCTCAAGCCGCAGTCCGCGTTCTTCGAGCGGTTCGGATCGCGCGGCATCGCCGTCCTGGAGAAGGCCGTCGAGGAGTCGCGGGCGGCCGGGGCGCTCGTCCTGATGGACGCCAAGCGCGGCGACATCGGCTCCACCATGGGCGCCTACGCGGCGACCTACCTGGACGAGGGCTCGCCGCTCTTCTCCGACGCGCTCACCGTCTCGCCGTACCTGGGCTTCGGTTCGCTGCGACCGGCGCTCGACGCGGCCGTCCTCTCCGGTTCGGGCGTCTTCGTCCTCGGCCTCACCTCCAACCCGGAGGGCGCCGAGGTGCAGCGCGCCACCGCCGCCGACGGCCGGTCGCTGGCCCAGCTGATGCTCGACCACGTGGCCGCCGAGAACGAGGGCGCCACGCCGCTCGGCTCGGTCGGTGCAGTGATCGGCGCCACACTCGGCGACGCGGGGGTGAACCTGGCGGTCAACGGACCGCTGCTGGCCCCCGGCATCGGTGCGCAGGGCGCCACCCCCGCCGATCTCCCGGGTGTCTTCGGCGCCGCGGTGGGCAATGTGCTGCCGAGCGTGAGCCGGGGCGTGCTGCGCCACGGACCCGACGCGTCCGGGCTGCGCGAAGCCGCCGATCGGCTCACGGACGAGGTCCGCGAGGCCGTCCCGGCAAGCTGACGATGCCACGTAACAGCGTGTTGGCGGAATCCTGACCAAAAATCTCGGTAGTTATGCCTGAAATGTCCTGGTCGGCCAAGGCTGACCAGGACTTTTCGTCTGTTCTCGCTGACTCGGGCGGCCTTGGCCGCTAGTCTCCGTCGAGAGCCAACGTGCACAGGTTGTTCGTTGCTCACCAGGTGTGGGGCGATTAAGTTCCTCACCGGTCCGTATCCGACAGATCGACATCCGAGGTGACGTAGGCGTGGCTCTTCCGCCCCTTACCCCTGAACAGCGCGCAGCCGCGCTCGAAAAGGCCGCCGCGGCTCGCCGGGAGCGGGCCGAGGTCAAGAATCGACTCAAGCACTCCGGCGCTTCCCTCCACGAGGTCATCAAGCAGGGCCAGGAGAACGACGTCATCGGCAAGATGAAGGTCTCCGCCCTTCTCGAGTCCCTGCCCGGCGTGGGCAAGGTCCGCGCCAAGCAGATCATGGAGCGGCTCGGGATCTCCGAGAGCCGCCGGGTCCGGGGCCTCGGCTCCAACCAGATTGCTTCCCTGGAGCGAGAGTTCGGCGGCTCTCCCGTCTGACGTTCTCAGGCACCCCTGAGAACGGGGATAATCGCTCCATGGCTGCAACATCCCGGGGGACGTCCCCCGTACCCCCGGACGTACGTCCGCGGCTGACCGTGCTCTCCGGCCCCTCCGGGGTCGGCAAGAGCACGGTCGTCGCTCATATGCGCAAGGTCCACCCAGAGGTCTGGCTCTCGGTGTCGGCGACGACCCGGCGGCCGCGCCCCGGCGAGCGCAACGGCGTCCACTACTTTTTCGTGGACAACGACGAGTTCGACAAGCTGATCGCCAACGGTGAGCTGCTCGAGTGGGCCGAGTTCGCCGGCAACCGCTACGGCACACCGCGCCGGGCCGTGCTCGAACGCCTGGAGGCGGGCGAACCGGTCCTCCTGGAGATCGATCTCCAGGGGGCGCGACTGGTACGTCAGTCGATGCCCGACGCGCGGCTGGTCTTCCTCGCCCCGCCCGGCTGGGACGAGCTGGTGCGCCGGCTCACCGGCCGCGGGACCGAGTCGCCGGACGTCATCGAGCGACGGCTCGCCGCCGCGAAGGTCGAACTCGCTGCCGAATCCGAGTTCGATACGACGCTGGTCAACACCTCCGTCGAGGACGTGGCACGCGAGCTGCTAGCCTTGATGTTGCAGACTTCCGCCCGCCGTGAGAGCAGCGACTGACGCAGCCGACCCGGATCGCCACCCCGGCGGAACCCGCACTGTCAAAGATCTCTTTGATTTTTACCCCCTTCGGAAGGCAGAGAGTGTCCTCTTCCATCACCACGCCCGAGGGCATCATCAACCCGCCGATTGATGAGCTCCTCGAGGCCACCGACTCGAAGTACAGCCTTGTGATCTACGCCGCCAAGCGCGCGCGCCAGATCAACGCGTACTACTCGCAGCTCGGCGAGGGCCTCCTCGAGTACGTCGGTCCGCTCGTCGACACCCACGTGCACGAGAAGCCGCTGTCGATCGCGCTCCGCGAGATCAACGCGGGCCTGCTGACCTCCGAGGCCATCGAGGGCCCCGCGCAGTAAGCAGGAATTGCACCTTCACCACAGGCCCGGCGGTCACCACTGCCGGGCCTGTGGTGTGTCCGGGGCTGTGGGAGCCGCTCGGACGCCGTGAGGCAGCATGGGGGTGTACGTGTCCGAGTACGTACCCGAGTGCGGGGAGACGCAGTGGAGAAGCCGAAGGTCGTTCTGGGGGTCAGCGGGGGCATTGCCGCCTACAAGGCGTGTGAGCTGCTGCGACGGCTGACCGAGTCCGGTCATGACGTACGCGTCGTCCCGACCGGGTCGGCGCTGAACTTCGTGGGCGCCGCGACCTGGTCGGCGCTCTCCGGCCACCCCGTGTCGACCGAGGTGTGGAACGACGTCCACGAGGTGCCGCACGTGCGCATCGGCCAGGGCGCCGACCTCGTCGTGGTCGCCCCCGCCACCGCCGACATGCTGGCCAAGGCCGCCCACGGCCTCGCCGACGACCTCCTCACCAACACGCTGCTCACCGCCCGCTGTCCTGTGGTCTTCGCGCCCGCCATGCATACCGAGATGTGGGAGCACCCCGCCACCCAGGAGAACGTCGCCACGCTCCGCCGACGCGGCGCCGTCGTCATCGAGCCCGCCGTCGGCCGGCTCACCGGCGTCGACACCGGCAAGGGCCGGCTGCCCGACCCCGGCGAGATCTTCGAGGTCTGCCGCCGGGTGCTGGCCCGCGGGCCCGTCGAACCCGATCTGGCGGGCCGCCACGTGGTGATCAGCGCGGGCGGTACCCGGGAGCCGCTCGACCCGGTCCGCTACCTCGGCAACCGCTCCTCCGGCAAGCAGGGGTACGCGCTCGCCCGCACCGCGGTCGCCCGCGGCGCCCGCGTCACCCTCATCGAGGCCAACACCGGGATGCCCGACCCGTCCGGCGCCGATGTCGTGCGGGTCGGCACCGCGGTACAGCTGCGCGAAGCCGTGCTGAAGGCCGCGTCCGACGCCGATGTCGTGGTGATGGCGGCCGCGGTCGCCGACTTCCGCCCGGCCGAGTACGCCCAGGGGAAGATCAAGAAGAAGGACGGCCAGGAGCCCGCCCCGATCACGCTCGTACGTAATCCCGACATCCTCGCGGAGGTCTCCGCCGAGCGGGCCGCACCGGGCCAGATCGTCGTCGGTTTCGCCGCCGAGACCGACAACGTCCTCGCCAACGGCCGGGAGAAGCTCCGCCGCAAGGGCTGCGATCTCCTGGTCGTCAATGAGGTGGGGGAACGCAAGACCTTCGGCTCCGAGGAGAACGAAGCGGTGGTGCTCGCGGCCGACGGCGGTGAGACGCCCGTGCCGTACGGTCCCAAGGAAGGGCTCGCCGACACGATCTGGGATCTCGTGTCGGCGCGTTTCGTGTGAATTCCTCGTTTCGCCACCCCGAGAGCCCGAAACCCCCTAAAAATGGGCATACAGGGCTTCTTCGGGGAGTGATTGTCGTACCGCAGCAAGCAGTGCCGCACGTCACAGAACTTCCAAAAGGCGAGACACGTTGTCCGACAAGCGATAGCGACCGATAAACTGGGTCCCGGACCGTGTCGGGCGCAGCTCCCGGATGTCCGCCAATGATCAGCCAGCAGCCGCTGCAACCCCAGGGAGCGATGTGTCCCGCCGTCTCTTCACCTCGGAATCTGTCACCGAGGGTCACCCCGACAAGATCGCTGACCAGATCAGCGACACCATTCTCGACGCCCTCCTGCGTGAGGACCCGACTTCGCGCGTCGCCGTCGAGACCTTGATCACCACCGGTCTGGTGCATGTCGCGGGTGAGGTCACGACCAAGGCCTACGCCGACATCCCGACGCTGGTGCGCAACAAGATCCTGGAGATCGGTTACGACTCCTCCAAGAAGGGCTTCGACGGCGCCTCCTGTGGCGTCTCGGTGTCCATCGGCTCACAGTCCCCGGACATCGCGCAGGGCGTCGACACGGCGTACGAGAAGCGGGTCGAGGGTGCCTCCCGGAGGGACGAGGAGGACGAGCTCGACAAGCAGGGCGCGGGCGACCAGGGCCTGATGTTCGGCTACGCCTGCGACGAGACCCCGGAGCTCATGCCGCTCCCGATCTACGTGGCGCACCGCCTCTCGCGCCGGCTGTCCGAGGTCCGCAAGAACGGGACCATCCCCTACCTGCGCCCCGACGGCAAGACGCAGGTCACCATCGAGTACGACGGCGACAAGGCCGTCCGTCTCGACACGGTCGTCGTCTCCTCGCAGCACGCCAGCGACATCGACCTCGACTCGCTGCTCGCCCCCGACATCCGCGAATTCGTCGTCGAGCACGTCCTCGCGCAGCTGATCGAGGACGGCATCAAGCTGGACACCGACGGTTACCGGCTGCTGGTGAACCCGACCGGCCGCTTCGAGATCGGCGGCCCGATGGGCGACGCCGGTCTGACCGGCCGCAAGATCATCATCGACACGTACGGCGGCATGGCCCGTCACGGCGGCGGTGCCTTCTCGGGCAAGGACCCGTCGAAGGTGGACCGCTCTGCGGCGTACGCGATGCGCTGGGTCGCCAAGAACGTCGTCGCGGCGGGCCTCGCGGCGCGCTGCGAGGTGCAGGTGGCGTACGCGATCGGCAAGGCCGAGCCGGTCGGCCTGTTCGTCGAGACGTTCGGCACCGCCGCGATCGAGACCGAGAAGATCGAGCACGCCATCGGTGAGGTCTTCGACCTCCGCCCGGCCGCGATCATCCGCGACCTCGACCTGCTGCGTCCGATCTACGCCCAGACCGCGGCGTACGGCCACTTCGGCCGCGAGCTTCCCGACTTCACCTGGGAGCGCACCGACCGCGTGGAAGCACTGCGCAAGGCGGCCGGGCTGTAAGCCTGCCGCTCTCGCCCGTACGCCGGGGCCCGGACGCCGCACGCGGTGTCCGGGCCCCGGCGCGTGCGGCCCCGGCCGGCCGGGGAGAACGGTCCTGGGCAGGGGCCGCTGTCAGTGGTGTCTGGTAGGAATTTGGCTGTGAGCAGCGACAACGAGCATTCCGTGGACCCCGAGGGTGGGGCGCCGGAGCAGCTTGCGCTCATTCGGGAGACCGTACGGAAGGCGAACGTGCCGCGGGCCAAGCCGCGGACCTGGCGGGGGGCCGCACTCGCCAAGGAGCTGCCCGTCGCCCGGGTGATGGTCAACAAGGGCGTGCTCCACCTCGACCAGTACTTCGACTACGCCGTGCCGGAGGAGCTCGACGCCGAGGCGCAGCCCGGTGTGCGGGTGCGGGTGAGGTTCGGGGCCGGGGGGCGCAATGTCCGCGGCGGGCGCCGTGAGGGCGGCGGGCTGATCGACGGGTTCCTCATCGAACGGCGTGCCGAGTCGGACTACCCGGGGGCGCTCGCCGCGCTCGCCTATGTCGTATCGCCCGAGCCGGTGCTCGGACCCGAGCTCCTCGCCCTGTCCCGTGCCGTGGCCGACCGGTACGCAGGCAGTCTCGCCGATGTGCTGCAGCTCGCCGTGCCGCCCAGGAACGGACGGGCCGAGTCCAAGCCGTCGCCGGAACCGCTGCCGCCGCCTCCGGCGCCGTCGGCCGGGAGCTGGGAGCGGTACGAGCAGGGGCCCGCGTTCCTGCGGGCGCTGGCCGAGGGCGGGGCGCCCCGGGCCGTATGGACCGCGCTGCCGGGCCCGCACTGGCCGCTGGAGATCGCCAGGGCGGTCGCCGCGACCCTCGCCTCCGGGCGGGGTGCGCTCGTCGTCGTACCGGACGGGCGCAGTGCCGGGCGGGTGGACGCCGCGCTCACGGAGGTGCTGGGGGCGGGCCGCCATGCGCTGCTGACCGCCGACTCCGGGCCCGAGAAGCGGTACCGGGAGTGGCTCGCCGTGCGGCGCGGATCCGTGCGCGCGGTGGTCGGGACGCGGGCCGCCATGTTCGCACCGGTCGCGGATCTGGGTCTGGTCGCCGTGTGGGACGACGGCGACTCCAGCCACAGCGACGACAACGCCCCGTTCCCGCATGTCCGGGAGGTCCTGGAGCTGCGGGCGGCGCACGGCCGGTGCGCGTTCCTGCTCGGCGGGACGAACTGCACGGTGGAGGCCGCCCAGCTGGTGGAGAGCGGCTGGGCGCTGCCGCTGCGTGCGGACCGGGAACAGCTGCGGATCGCGGCGCCGCTGATCCGTACCGTCGGCGACGGCGAGCTGGCGCGGGACGGGGCGGCCCGGGCGGCGCGGCTGCCCAGCCTCGCCTGGCAGACCGTGCGGGACGGGCTGCGCAGCGGGCCGGTGCTGGTGCAGGTGCCGCGTCGTGGGTACGCACCCCGGCTGGCCTGCGAGCGCTGCCGCGAGCCGGCCCGGTGCCGTCACTGCGCGGGACCGCTGGAGGCACCGGACCAGCAGGATCTCAACTGCGCCTGGTGCGGCCGGGCCGAAACCGCCTGGCACTGCGTCGCGTGCGGCGCCAACCGGCTGCGGGCCCGGATCGTCGGCGCCCGGCGGACCGCAGAGGAGCTCGGCCGGGCGTTTCCCGCCGTGCCGGTGCGCACATCAGGGCGCGACCACATCCTCGATTCCGTCCCCGATGTGCCCGCGCTGGTGGTCAGCACCCCCGGAGCCGAGCCTGTCGCCGAGGGCGGCTACGCGGCCGCGCTGCTGCTCGACGGCTGGGCGATGGTCGGCCGCCCCGACCTGAGGGCCGGCGAGGAGGCGCTGCGCCGCTGGACCGCCGCGGCCTCACTGGTACGGGGGCAGCAGGAAGGCGGCACGGTGGTGATCGTCGCCGAACCGACGCTGCGGCCGGTCCAGGCACTGGTGCGCTGGGACCCGGTCGGCCACGCCCGCCGCGAACTGGCGGAACGAGCCGAGCTGGGCTTCCCGCCGGTGTCCCGGATGGCCTCGGTGACCGGCCCGCCGGAGGCTCTCGCCGCCTTCCTCGCCGCCGCGGAACTGCCGCCGGAGGCGGAGGTACTCGGCCCGGTCCCGGTGCCGCGCACCGAACCCGGCAGACCGCGCAGACCGTGGGACGCGCCGGTGGGGGAGAGCTGGGAGCGGGCACTGCTCCGGGTGCCGCCGGGCAGCGGCGCCGCACTTGCCGCCGCTCTGAAGACGGCGCAGGCGGCGCGGATGGCCCGGGGGAACGGCGATCCGGTACGGATCAGGATCGATCCCCCGGACATCGGCTGACCGGACGTGCGCCGAGCCACATACGACTGCCCCTCCGCGCTTCGGGCACGGCGGGGCAGAGGGGGTTCGGTCAGCCGTTGCGCGGGCCGGGGAAGGCGCCGGGGCGCAGGTCCTCGCGCAGGGACGGGCGGTCCGCCGAGGGCTGGGGAGGCATCGAGCGGGCCGTAGGTACGGCGGGCAGTACCGACGACGTGCCGGACCCGGGCGTCACGGGCAGCGGACGCGTCCCCGCGGTCTCCGCGGCCACCTCCACCTCCACGGCCCCCGGCTGCGGGTTCCGGCGGGCGCCGTAGCGGCGGTGGACCGCCTGCTTGGTGACTCCGAGTGCGGAGCCCACCGCGTCCCAGGAGAAGCCCAGCGAGCGGTCGAAGTCCACTGCCGCCGTCACCAGGGTTTCGACGCTGTCCCGCAGTTCCTGGGCCAGCCTGACGGTGGGGGCCGGGGCCCTGCCGTAGACGACGAAGCCCGTGGACGGGCCGGAGCGGCGCGGACGGTAGACGTTGCCCAGTTGGGCCGTGAGCGTGCGCAGTGCGTCCACCTGCCGCCGGACCCGCTCGATGTCCCGCACCAACAGATGCAGGCTGGCCCGCGCTTGGGCGTCGTGGGTTGCGTGGTCGGCCATGAAGAAGCCTCTCGAACCGGCGTTGAAAGGGGTCGGACCGCACCTGGCGGCCCGCTTCGGTCAATCTCTCTTGACCAACGCGTCACCCGGGGCTGTGGTCACGCTTCAGGGGCGTACGCGCATATGCGCGGGGCGCACGGTCGTGCGTACGCCCCCGGTCGGTTGCCGCCTAGACTGGTGCGTTGCTCGTCACCGTACGTTTCGGCCTGAGAGGCAGTCAGCCACCCATGAAGCTCGTCTTCGCAGGCACCCCCGAGGTAGCCGTACCCGCCCTGGACGCCCTGATCTCCGCCGGCCGGCACGAAGTGGCCGCCGTCGTCACCCGCCCCGACGCTCCCGCCGGACGCGGCCGTCGACTGGTCGCCAGCCCCGTCGCGGAGCGCGCCGAGGAAGCCGGGATCGAGGTGCTGAAGCCCGCCCGGCCTCGCGACGAGGACTTCCTCGCGCGGCTGCGGGAGATCGCCCCGGACTGCTGCCCGGTCGTCGCCTACGGGGCGCTGCTGCCCAAGACCGCGCTCGACATTCCTGCCCGCGGCTGGGTCAATCTGCACTTCTCGCTGCTCCCGGCCTGGCGCGGCGCGGCCCCCGTGCAGCACGCGGTGATGGCCGGGGACGAGGTCACCGGTGCCTCGACCTTCCTGATCGAGGAGGGACTCGACTCCGGACCGGTGTACGGCGTGCTCACCGAGGAGGTACGGCCCACCGACACCAGCGGCGATCTGCTCACCCGGCTCGCCTTTGCCGGCGCCGGGCTGCTCGCCGCGACCATGGACGGTATCGAGGACGGCACCCTGCACGCCGTGCCGCAGCCGGAGGAGGGCGTCACCCTCGCACCGAAGATCACCGTCGAGGACGCCCAGGTGCAGTGGTCGGCGCCCGCGCTGCGGGTCGACCGGGTGGTGCGCGGCTGCACCCCCGCCCCCGGGGCATGGACGCTCTTCCGGGGGGAACGCCTCAAGCTGATCCAGGCCGTGCCCGTCCTGGACCGCGCCGACCTGGCGCCCGGCGAGCTGTCCGCGTCCAAGAACAATGTGTACGTCGGCACCGGATCGCACGCCGTCGAGCTGCTCTGGGTCCAGCCGCAGGGCAAGAAGCCGATGCGGGCCGCGGACTGGGCGCGCGGGGTGCGGATCGCCCCGGGGGAGCTGATCGGGGTCTGAGCCCTGTCCGGCGGCATGTCCGGCGGGGACGCGGGACAGGACCGTCCGGTGGCCTGTCCTGTCCTCGATCGCCGGACGGGCTTGATCCGACGGCGACGTAGGCTGGGAGGGTTCGCCCCCTCACCATCAGCGGAGCACCTTTCACGTGAACGACCAGCAGCGTCGCCGTCCCGCCAAGCCGCATCGCCGGCCTCAGAAGGACCCGGTCCGGTTCCTCGCCTTCGAAGCGCTCAGGGCTGTCGACGAACGCGATGCGTACGCCAACCTCGTCCTGCCCCCGCTGCTGAAGAAGGCACGCGCCAAGGGTGACTTCGACGCCAGGGACGCGGCGCTGGCGACCGAGCTGGTCTACGGGACGCTGCGGCGCCAGGGCACGTACGACGCGATCGTCGCGTCCTGCATCGACCGGCCGCTGCGCGAGGTCGACCCGCCGGTCCTCGACGTGCTGAACATGGGCGTCCACCAGCTGCTCGGCACGCGTATCCCCACCCACGCCGCGGTCTCCGCCAGTGTGGAGCTGGCCCGGGTGGTGCTCGGCGAGGGACGGGCGAAGTTCGTCAACGCCGTGCTGCGGAAGGTCGCCGCGGACGACCTCGACGGCTGGGTGGCGCGCGTCGCCCCGTCGTACGACGAGGATGCCGAGGACCACCTCGCCGTCGTGCACTCGCACCCGCGGTGGATCGTCTCGGCCCTCTGGGACGCGCTGGGCGGCGGCCGCGCCGGGATCGAGGATCTCCTCGAAGCCGACAACGAACGGCCCGAGGTCACCCTCGTCGCCCGCCCCGGCCGTTCCACCACCGATGAGCTGTTCACGGCCCTCGGCGACGAGAACGGGCTGCCCGGCCGCTGGTCGCCGTATGCCGTACGGATGGCCGAGGGCGGCGAGCCGGGCGCCCTGGCCGCCGTGCAGGAAGGCCGTGCCGGAGTCCAGGACGAGGGCAGCCAGCTGGTGGCCACGGCCCTCGCCAACGCGCCGGTGGACGGCAGCGACACCCGGTGGCTCGACGGCTGCGCCGGGCCGGGCGGCAAGGCCGCGCTGCTCGCCGCCCTCGCCGCCGAACGCGGCGCTGCCCTCCTCGCCGCCGAGAAGCAGCCGCACCGGGCCCGGCTCGTCGAGCGCGCGCTGGCCGGCAACCCCGGCCCGTACCAGGTCATCACCGCCGACGGCACCCGCCCGCCGTGGCAGCCCGACAGCTTCGACCGGGTCCTGATGGACGTCCCGTGCTCCGGCCTCGGCGCGCTGCGCCGTCGCCCGGAGTCCCGCTGGCGCCGCCGCGCGGAGGACCTGGAGAGCTTCGCGCCGCTGCAACGGGGCCTGCTGCGGGAGGC
The DNA here is from genome assembly GCF_036108815.1 of Streptomyces sp. NBC_00353. Lineage (NCBI taxonomy): Bacteria > Bacillati > Actinomycetota > Actinomycetes > Kitasatosporales > Streptomycetaceae > Streptomyces > Streptomyces sp. NBC_00353. Next base: position 8,070,280 of record NZ_CP107985.1, read on the forward strand.
ATTGAAGGCCGTGCGGGTCGGTGGCGTCGTCGGTTACGCGACCTGCTCGCCGCATCTCGCGGAGACCCGAGTGGTCGTCGAGGACGTGCTGAAGGGGCGCGGCGGCCAGCCGGTCGAGGCGGAGTGGGTGGACGCGCGCCCGCTGATGCCCGGTGTGCCCGCGCTGGGCGACGGACCCGACGTCCAGCTGTGGCCGCACCTGCACGGCACGGACGCGATGTATCTGGCTCTGCTGCGGCGTACCGCGTAGGGCCCGGTACCGCCGGCCTCACGCGGTGCGGTGACCTGTGCCGCGTGCGGCCGGTGGCGGAATGTACGTCCCGAGCGCCCGCAGCCGAGTGTCCGGACCCACGCGTAACGAAATTGCGTAACGAAACCCTCGCCCCCGCGGTGTGCGGTCCGGGGGAAGGTCACCGCCGCAAGGCCTGTACCGCTGCCGATCGGCCCGACGCGGGCCGAATCGCCCGGATCGGGCAGCCGAAACCCCTGGATTTCGCGAACTGTAATGATCCCGTGAGGCTTTGGCCCGCACTCGGGCGGGGAAGTGCCGCGGAACATGGCAGGCTTGGCACATGGCCCAGATCAACCCGAGCATCCTGTCCGCCGACTTCGCTCGCCTCGCCGAGGAGGCGAAGGCCGTCGAAGGCGCCGACTGGCTCCATGTCGATGTCATGGACAACCACTTTGTGCCCAACCTGACCCTCGGCGTGCCCATCGTGGAATCGCTCAGCCGGGCCACGGACACTCCGCTGGACTGCCATCTGATGATCGACGACCCGGACCGCTGGGCGCCGCAGTACGTCGAGGCGGGGGCCGGCTCGGTCACCTTCCATGCGGAGGCCGCGGCAGCGCCGGTGCGGCTGGCGCGGGAGATCCGGGCCAAGGGCGCCCGCGCCTCCATGGCGCTGAAGCCCGCGACGCCCATCGAGCCGTACGAGGACCTGCTCCCCGAGCTCGACATGCTGTTGATCATGACGGTGGAGCCGGGCTTCGGCGGCCAGGCCTTCCTGGACATCATGCTGCCGAAGATCCGCCGTACCCGTGAGCTGATCTCCAAGCACGGTCTGGAGCTGTGGCTCCAGGTCGACGGCGGGGTCTCGGAGTCCACCATCGAGCGGTGCGCCGAGGCCGGTGCGGACGTCTTTGTCGCCGGTTCCGCGGTGTACGGGGCCCAGGACCCGGCCGAGGCGGTACGCGCCCTGCGTGCCAAGGCGGACGGGACGATCGCTTCGGCGGCCTGGGCGTGCAACCACTGAAGCCGGCGGCGACGTCGGCAGTGACGACGCAGCCCGGTCGGGCCCCGGTTGCCGGTCGGCCCGGCCAAGGGCAGATGAACGCGGTCCGACGGGACCGATCAAGGATCGCCGGATCTGACAGGATGAACGGCGTATCGAGCGTGTGAACAGCAGTGAGGAGATCGCGGTGTCTGCTATGTCGGCGGGACGGTCCGCCCTGCGGATGGGGCCCGCGGAGCTGGTGCAGGCGGCGGCCATGGCCCGCCGCTTCTACCTCGAGGGAAAGTCGAAGATCCAGATCGCCGAGGAGTTCGGCGTCAGCCGCTTCAAGGTGGCCCGGGTCCTGGAGACGGCGCTCGAGCGTGACCTCGTACGGATCGAGATCCGGGTCCCCGCAGAGCTGGACGCGGAGCGTTCCGACGCGCTGCGGGCCCGCTACGGGCTGCGGCACGCGGTCGTCGTCGAGTCTCCCGCAGAGGAGCAGGACGACGCCCCGGACCCGGAGAACCTGGGCGAGGTCGCGGCCGATCTTCTCGGCGAACTGGTGAACGAAGGCGATGTCCTGGGCCTGGCCTGGGGCCGGTCCACCATCCACATGGCGGCGGCCCTCGACCGGCTGCCGCCGTGCACGGTCGTGCAGCTCACCGGGGTGTACGACGCGGGGACCGCCGAGCGCGGTTCGGTCGAGGCGGTCCGGCGGGCCGCCCAGGTCTCCGGTGGCGAGGCCCACCCGATCTATGCGCCGATGCTGCTGCCCGACCCGGCCACGGCCGCCGCGCTGCGTCACCAGACCGGCATCGCCCGCGCCTTCGAGTACTTCGACAAGGTGACGGTCGCCGCGGTCTCCATCGGCTCCTGGGAGCCGGGTATCTCCACCGTCCACGACATGCTGACCGACGAGGAGCGGGAGCACTACGCGTCGCTCGGCGTCGCGGCCGAGATGTCCGCACACCTCTTCGACACGGAGGGGCGCCGGGTCGGCCGCGACCTGGGCGAGCGGTGCATCACCGTCGAGGCGGACCGGCTGCGGCGGATCCCCGAGGTTGTGGCGATCGCGGGCGGCCAGCGCAAGGCGGCGGCGATCGGGGCGGTCCTGCGGTCCGGTCTGGTCACCAGCCTGGTGACGGACACATCAGCCGCCGAATATCTGCTGACGGAGTCCGCGGCGCCGCGGCGGCCCGCACTGGAGCGGGCCGACCCGGACGGGGTCTGAGCGGGACCGGGCGGCGTTCCGGACGGGCCGCCCGGCGGCCACCGCGCCCCGGCCGCCGGACGGGCTCCACGCCCCGTCCGGCAGCCGATGCGATGCGCTGCGGGGTCAGTCCTGCCGTAGGCCCAGGACCGTTGGCTCCAGGTACTGCTGCGGCTCCTTGTACTGGCTGACGTCCGCGGGGTTGTAGCGCGGCGTCTGCCGTGACCAGTCCAGATTGCCGCGCATCCAGCTCCGCATGCCGTTCAGGTACGGGACGAGCATCCCGGAAAGCAGCGGGTAGGCCGTCACCAGCTCGGCCTCGGCAGCCAGGAAGCGCTCCGTCTCCCTGGCGATCTCCGCGCAGACGTGCTCCAGAGCCTGCTGCTTGCCGTATCCGCGATGGTGCCGGACCAGGTGGACGAGGTTGTGGATCTCGCCGAGGACCTGTTCCTTCTCGTACGAGTACACGTCATTGGCCCAGCACACGACATTGCACGAGGCTTCGAGCGCGACGATGAACCGTGGGTCGTTGTGGATCGACTCGGGTGCCTCGATACCGGCCACGATCTCTATCAGGTCCATGCAGACATGTATGGCGCCGGTGTGCCGCCGCTTGGCGATGTACGTCTCCTCGGACGGCACGACACCCTTCGCCCGGTTCCCCGCCTCCCAGGTGGTGGCCGTGGTGAGGTACGTGATCAGGTGCCAGGCGAACCGTCGCAGCCAGTGCGCGGCCGCGTTCGGCGTCGTCCGTTCCCACAGGTCGGCCAGGGCGACCACCGCGGCCGGGAGCTCCTCGTCCGGCAGCGGGCCGGCGCCGGTCCCCTGGACCACGGCGCGCATCAGCGACACCACGTCGCGAACCCGGTCCGGGCTGCGGCCGAGATGGCCGTCGTCGAGCTGGTCGTCGACGAGAAACAGCCAGACGAACCAGTCGGCGACGAGATCGAGATTCTCGGCGTTCGCGGTCGGATACACCATGCCGACGAACGCGCCGAAGTCGGCTTGCTCGAAGCGTTCCCTGGCTGAATCCCGGTGTACCAGACCGGTGCTGCGCGTCCAGCTGTCGAGGTGCGCACGCGTGTTCGCGACGTGCGGGTTCGTCTGCTGGGGGAACGGGCAGTAGATGTCCGGCAGTTCGTTCTCCACGGGCGGGTCTGGATCCTCTCCGGTCGTACGTGTGACGGAAGTTGGGGCCTTTCCGCCTGTTCCTCGGGACTTGGTTGCGACCCGCGGGACCTGCGCGTTTGAAGCTACCTGACCCCTTGTCACCAGGTCCAGGGAAGATGATCGTGAATGGTTGAAAGCTGTTCGGGTAGTGTCTGTGGGTAAGGCAGGTTCCACTTGCCCGTGACTCCCGCACGCGGCCCTTGTAGGAACGTACGAACGCGGGAGCCGTTTGCTGTGTCTTCAGGGCAGCGACCTGCGCGGTTCCGTATGAAAAAATGAGCCTTATGCGTTTTCTTGAGCCCGGCACCGGTCGCTACACAGAGTCCCCCTCGGTCCCGTACGACCTCACGTACGACGACGTCTTCATGGTTCCGGGCCGCTCAGCGGTCGGTTCCCGCCAGGGGGTCGACCTCTCCTCGCCGGACGGCACCGGCACCACCATCCCGCTCGTCGTCGCCAACATGACGGCGATCGCGGGCCGCCGGATGGCCGAAACGATGGCCCGCCGCGGCGGGCTGGTCGTCATCCCCCAGGACATCCCGATCGACGTCGTCACCGACGTCATCTCCTGGGTGAAGACGCGCCATCTCGTGCTCGACACGCCGATCGTGCTGACCCCGGGACAGACCGTCGCCGACGCCCTGTCCCTGCTGCCGAAGCGCGCGCACGGCGCCGGCGTCGTCGTCGACGAGGAGCAGCGGCCCGTCGGCGTCGTCACCGACCACGACCTGACCGGTGTCGACCGCTTCACCCAGCTCTCCGAGGTCATGTCCAAGGACCTGGTGCTGCTCGACGCGGACATCGATCCGCGCGACGCGTTCAACAAGCTCGACGGCGCCCACCGCAAGCTCGCCCCCGCGGTCGACGCGGACGGCCGGCTCGTCGGCATCCTCACCCGCAAGGCCGCGCTCCGCGCCACCCTCTACACCCCGGCCACCGACGCCGACGGCAAGCTGCGGATCGCCGCTGCCGTCGGGATCAACGGCGATGTCGCGGGCAAGGCCAAGCAGCTCCTCGACGCAGGCGTCGACACCCTCGTCGTGGACACCGCGCACGGTCACCAGGAGTCCATGATCAGCGCGGTCCGCGCGGTCCGTGCGCTCGACCCGCAGGTGCCGATCGTGGCCGGCAACATCGTCGCCGCCGAGGGCGTGCGCGACCTCATCGAGGCCGGCGCGGACATCATCAAGGTCGGTGTCGGCCCCGGCGCCATGTGCACCACCCGGATGATGACCGGCGTCGGCCGGCCCCAGTTCTCCGCAGTGCTGGAGTGCGCCGCCGAGGCGAAGAAGTACGGCAAGCACGTCTGGGCGGACGGCGGCGTCCGCCACCCGCGCGATGTCGCCATGGCGCTCGCCGCGGGCGCGTCCAACGTGATGATCGGCTCCTGGTTCGCCGGTACGTACGAGTCGCCCGGCGACCTCCAGCAGTCCGCCGACGGGCGCTACTACAAGGAGTCCTTCGGCATGGCGTCCGCGCGCGCCGTGAAGAACCGCACGTCGGACGAGTCGGCGTACGACCGCGCCCGCAAGGCGCTCTTCGAGGAGGGCATCTCCACCTCGCGGATGTTCCTGGACCCGGCGCGCCCCGGCGTCGAGGACCTGATCGACTCGATCATCGCGGGCGTCCGCTCCTCGTGCACGTACGCAGGTGCGGCGTCCCTGGAGGAGTTCGCCGAGAAGGCGGTCGTCGGTGTGCAGAGCGCCGCCGGTTACGCCGAGGGCCAGGCGCTGCACGCCAGCTGGAGCTAGTCACGCGCTCCCGGCAGCGCCGGTAGGCAACGAGGAAGAAGTCCGGGCCGCCGACGCGGCCCGGACTTCTTCCGTCGGTGGGGGAGAACGCCGCTCAGCAGGCCGGCGCGGATACGTACGGGGCGAGCGCCTCCGTGACGGCCGCCGCCAGACGGGCGTGGCCGGCGTCGTGGGGGTGCAGGCCGTCCGCCAGATGTTCCGGCCCGAGGACATCGCGTCCCGGCAGCACGGACAGCCGGGAGTCGCCCGCGCGGACGAGGTCGGCACCGGCCTCCTCCATCGCCGTCCGCAGCTCGCGCAGAGTGGCCCCCAAGGCATTCGGGGTGTCCTCGGCGTCCGGGCACAGGAGCGGTGAGACGAGCAGCAGCGGTGTCCCGGGGTGGCCCGCGCGCACCAGTGTGATGAACGCGCGCACCGTCTCGTACAGCAGCGGTGCCGAGAACGGCACTCGTGACCAGCAGTTCGTACCGAACGCCAGCGTCAGTACGTCGGCCGGGAGCGCCGCGATCTGCTCGGCGACGCACAGCTCCCCGCGCGCCGCCCCCGCGTACCCCAGATTGACCGGGTCCAGCCCGAGCTCGCGGCCGGCCACCGCGGGCCACGCGTGAGCGGGGCGCGTGGACCACCAGCCCTCGGTGATCGAGTCGCCGTGCACCACCCACCGCGGCTGCTCCGGCGCGGGCAGCAGCGTGCCGCCCACCGCCCGCACGCCGAGGATCAGGGGGGACTGTCCCTGCGGCGGATGGACGGTGAACGGGCCTTCCCCGGGCGGGAGTTCGAGCACGGCGACCGCCTCCTCGGCGGGCTCCGTGAAGATCTCCGCCACGCACCGGTCGCCCTGCCAGAGCGCGAACACGTGGGCGAGGTCGTGCAGCGCGTCCGCCGGGTCGGGCACCGCGGCGCGGTAGCGGATCTCCACCGCACGCGCACCCGGTGCCAGGAACTCCAGCCGTACCCCGATGGGCAGCAGCGCCCGCGCCCCGGTGTCCCACGGCAGTCGCGCCAGATCGGCCGGGTCGGCCCGCACCGTACGCACACCGTCCCGCCAGGCCACACCGCGCAGAAAGAGGTCGGGGTCGAGCCAGGTCATCGGGTCTCCGTTCGGTAGGGGTGCGCACTGCACCCTTACCCCGCTGCGTCGCCCCGACGTCCGTACGGCCCCGTCCGTCACCGCGTGTTCTACTTCGGGTGCGGCACGGTGTGCCGCCGTCCCCGAACACCCATCGCAGAGAAGTGATCCACCTGAAGTGCGACTGAACGATCTCGACGAACGCATCGTCCACGCCCTTGCCGAGGACGCCCGCCGCTCCTACGCCGACATCGGCGCGATCATCGGCCTCTCCGCGCCCGCGGTGAAGCGCCGCGTCGACCGGTTGCGCGCGGAAGGGGCCATCACCGGCTTCACCGTGCGGGTGGACCCGGCGGCGCTCGGCTGGGAGACCGAGGGATTCATCGAGATCTACTGCAGCCGCAACACCTCCCCGGAGGCGATCAAGACCGGTCTGGCGCGCTATCCGGAGATCGCGTCGGCATCCACGGTCACCGGGGAGGCCGACGCGATCGTCCAGGTCTTCGCCGCAGACATGCGCCACTTCGAGCAGGTGCTGGAGCGGATCGCGGGCGAGCCCTATGTGGAGCGCACCAAGTCGGTGCTGGTCTTGTCGCCGCTGCTGCGGCGGTACTCCTCGGGGACTCCGGGCTGATCACACAGGCGGGCGACGGCTCTCCGGCGCGTCCTGTCGGGGCCGCGGACACACACCTGGGCAGGTGGTCCTCGACGAGACCGATATCACCCCTCTGACCTGCAACGACACTCCACGCAACGAATCACCGCCGCAGCGGTGGATCGCGCAATGGATCGACGGTCGGCGCGCAACGCTCGCGCCTTGTCCGGCCGGAATCCCGGCCCGTACCGTCTATACGTCCCCGCTAAGCCCGCACCGCCCGAGGTCTGCCATGCCGCCGTTGCGCACCGCCCTGCTCCAGAGCTCCGGACGTCCGGGCTCGGTGGCCGAGAACATCAAGGTGCTCGACGAGGCCGCCGGCCGCGCGGCAGCGGCCGGGGCCCGGCTGCTGGTCTGCCCCGAACTGTTCCTCACCGGATACGCCATCGGCGACGACGTGCCCCGGCTGGCCGAGCCCGCCGACGGCACCTCCGCACGGGCCGTCGCCGACATCGCCGTGCGGCACGGGCTCGCGGTCCTGTACGGCTACCCGGAGCGCGCGGACGAGCTGATCTTCAACGCGGCGCAGCTGATCGGCCCGGACGGCACCCGGCTCGCCAACTACCGCAAGACCCACCTGTTCGGCTGCTTCGAGCAGCAGTGGTTCACCCCCGGTGAGCAGCCCGTCGTCCAGGCCGAGGTGGACGGCGTACGCATCGGGATCATGATCTGTTACGACGTCGAGTTCCCGGAGAACGTACGGGCGCACGCGCTCGCCGCCACCGACCTGCTGCTGGTGCCGACCGCGCAGATGCACCCCTTCCAGTTCGTCGCGGAGTCCGTCGTACCGGTCCGTGCCTTCGAGAGCCAGATGTATGTCGCGTACGTCAACAGGACAGGTCCGGAAGGCGAGTTCGAGTTCGTCGGGCTGAGCTGCCTGGCCGGCCCCGACGGCACCGTCCGCACCCGGGCCGGACGCGGCGAGGAGCTTGTCGTCGGCGATGTGGACCCGGAGTTCCTGACCGCGTCCCGCGCCGCCAACCCGTATCTGCACGACCGCCGCCCCGGTCTGTACGGCTCCCTCGTCTGAGCCCACGCCCTCCCGCTTCCTCTTTCCCGTGCAAGGAGTCCGTACCCCATGACGTCCACGGTGCCCAACGCCGTCCAGCACACCGACGCGCAGCCGCCGATCACCATGTTCGGGCCGGACTTCCCGTACGCGTACGACGACTTCCTGGCCCACCCCGCGGGGCTCGGCCAGATACCGGCGACCGAGCACGGCACCGAGGTCGCCGTCATCGGCGGCGGGCTCTCCGGCATCGTGGCCGCGTACGAACTCATGAAGATGGGCCTCAAGCCCGTCGTCTACGAGGCGGACCAGATCGGCGGGCGGCTGCGTACCGTCGGTTTCGACGGCTGCGACCCCTCGCTGACCGCCGAGATGGGCGCGATGCGCTTCCCGCCGTCGTCCACGGCGCTGCAGCACTACATCGACCTGGTGGGCCTGCGGACCGAGCCGTTCCCCAACCCGCTGTCCCCCGCCACCCCGTCGACCGTCGTCGACCTCAAGGGCGAGTCGCACTACGCGGAGACCATCGCCGATCTGCCGCAGGTCTACCGCGATGTGATGGACGCCTGGAACGCCTGTCTGGAGGAGGGCGCCGACTTCTCCGACATGAACCGGGCGATGCGCGAGCGCGACGTCCCGCGCATCCGGGAGATCTGGGCGAAGCTCGTCGAGAAGCTCGACAACCAGACCTTCTACGGCTTCCTCTGCGCCTCCGACGCCTTCAAGTCGTTCCGGCACCGCGAGATCTTCGGTCAGGTCGGCTTCGGTACCGGCGGCTGGGACACCGACTTCCCCAACTCCATCCTGGAGATCCTGCGGGTCGTCTACACCGAGGCGGACGACCATCACCGCGGCATCGTCGGCGGCAGCCAGCAGCTCCCGCTGCGGCTCTGGGAGCGCGAGCCGCAGAAGATCGTGCACTGGCCGCTCGGCACGTCGCTGTCCTCGCTGCACGACGGTGAGCCCCGCCCCGCCGTGACCCGGCTGCACCGCACCGCCGGGAACCGGATCACCGTCACCGACGCGACCGGCGACATCCGCACCTTCCGGGCGGCGATCTTCACCGGCCAGTCCTGGCTGCTGCTCTCCAAGATCGACTGCGACGACGCGCTGTTCCCCATCGACCACTGGACGGCGATGGAGCGCACCCACTACATGGAGTCGTCGAAGCTGTTCGTTCCGGTCGACCGGCCGTTCTGGCTGGACAAGGCCGTCGACGACAGGGGGGTTCCCACGGGCCGGGACGTCATGTCGATGACGCTCACCGACCGGATGACCCGGGGTACCTACCTCCTCGACGACGGGCCCGACAAGCCGGCCGTCATCTGCCTCTCGTACACGTGGTGCGACGACAGCCTGAAGTGGCTGCCGCTCTCCCCGAACGAGCGCATGGAGGTCATGCTGAAGTCGCTCGGCGAGATCTACCCGGACGTCGACATCAGGAAGCACATCATCGGCAACCCGGTGACGGTCTCCTGGGAGAACGAGCCCTACTTCATGGGCGCGTTCAAGGCCAACCTGCCGGGCCACTACCGCTATCAGCGGCGGCTGTTCACCCACTTCATGCAGGACCGGCTGCCCGCCGACAAGCGCGGACTCTTCCTCGCGGGCGACGACATCTCCTGGACGGCCGGATGGGCCGAGGGCGCCGTGCAGACCGCGCTCAACGCCGTCTGGGGTGTGATGAACCAGTTCGGCGGCGCCACGGATGCGACGAACCCCGGCCCCGGTGACGTCTTCGACGACATCGCCCCGGTCGAACTCCCGGAGGACTGACCGGCGTTACGCGGGCCGGCAGACGCTGCGCTGCCGGCCCCGGCCCCGGCCCCGGCCCGGGCTCCGGTACCGGGCGACGGATGGCGTACCGGATGCGCCGCCGCCGCGGTGCGGGCGCCTTCGCAGAGGTGTGCGGTCAGCGGCACGGGGTGAGCAGACAGCGCCCCACCAGACCCGCACCCGCGTCCATCCGCTGCCGGAACTCCTCGGCGAGCACCGGGAGATCACGCAGCCGCCACAGCACCCGGGCCGCCGACCACGCCGCCTCGCGGGCCCGGTCCAGACTCCATGACCCCAGCAGATGGGTCAGCGGATCCGCGACCTCCAGCAGATCGGGACCCGGCATCAGATCCTCGCGGATCTGCTCCTCCAGCATCGCGAGGAGGTCGCCCACCTGGTCGAACTCCTCCTGCAGGTCCGGTGGTGCGCAGTGGAGCGTGCGGCAGGTGTCCACGACGGCGAGCGCCAGATCGTGGCCGATGTGTGCGTTGATCCCCGCCATCGCGAACTGCAGCGGCCGTACACCGGGATGGTGCCGGTACTGGAACAGCGGGCGCCAGCAGTCGGGCGGCCGGTGACCCGCCGACGCTGCGTCGACGGCCGCGAGATAGCGCTCCGCGAACTGCACGTCCAGGGCGGCCGCGGCCACCCGGTCGGGGAACGCGCCTTCGGTGATCTGCCGGTCGACGGTCTCGGTGACCGTCAGATAGACCCGGTTGAAGACCGCCACCCCGTCCACCGGCGGCCAGGAGGACTGAAGGTCACGCATCCGCCCGAGCACCGAGGTGACATCGGGCGGCGCGGCGACGGGACCGGCCCGGCCCGCGAACTGCTCCATCTGCTTGAACTGCGACATGGGGGCAGCGTCCCAGCCGTGGGTCCGCCGTGGCGCCGACGGGCCGTGGGTTCATCGGAACGGGGGAACGAGGGCAGAGCCATCGGTGCCCCGGAGGCCCGCCCCGGGTCGTTCCGGACCGGTGAGCGCGGCGGTGCGCGGTCAGGCCGAAGGCGTCGGGTCACCGATTCCCTGGGCCACGAGTTCGGGCACGGTGTGTTCGCTTCCTCCCGGAAGGGGCTACTGCGTAGGCGGCTTCGTGTCGTCGTACGTGGACGTGCCCGCGTCCAGCAGCGGCTCCTGCGGCTTCAGATGGGCCGGGGCGAAGGCCCGCAGCACGTGGTAGCCGGTGATCACGACGATGGTGCCGAGCGCGATCCCGCTCAGCTCGAAGTCGTCGGTGATCTTCAGGCTGACCCCGCCGACACCGATGATGATGCCCGCGGCGGCCGGCACCAGATTCAGCGGGTTGCGGAGGTCGACGTTGCCGCTCATCCAGATCTGGGCGCCCAGCAGGCCGATCATCCCGTACAGGATGACGGTGATGCCGCCGAGGACCCCGCCCGGGATCGCGGCGACGATCGCGCCGAACTTGGGGCAGAGCCCGAACAGCAGGGCGAAGCAGGCGGCGGCCCAGTACGCGGCGGTGGAGTAGACGCGGGTCGCGGCCATGACGCCGATGTTCTCGGAGTACGTGGTGTTGGGCGGGCCACCCACGGCGGTGGAGAGCATGGAGGCTGCGCCGTCCGCCGCGATGGCGGTGCCGAGCTTGTCGTCGAGCGAGTCACCGGTCATCTCGCCCACGGCCTTGACGTGCCCCGCGTTCTCCGCGATCAGCGCGATCACCACCGGCAGTGCGACCAGGATCGCCGACCATTCGAAGCTCGGGGCGTGGAAGGACGGCAGTCCGATCCAGTCGGCCTTGGAGACCCCCGACAGGTCGAGCCGCCAGTGGTCGGCCGCCTCGGCGCCGCCCGTCGGTGAATGGATCTTTCCGAAGACCCGGTCCAGCACCCAGGACAGCGCATAGCCGAAGACCAGACCGAGGAAGATCGCGATGCGCGAGAAGAATCCGCGCAGGCACACCACGGCCATACCGGTGAAGAGCATGACCAGCAGCGCGGTCCACTGGTCCTGCGGCCAGTACGTCGACGCGGTGACCGGCGCCAGGTTGAAGCCGATGAGCATGACGACGGCGCCGGTGACCACGGGCGGCATCGCCGCGTGGATGATCCGGGCCCCGAAGCGCTGTACCGCGAGACCCGCGAGGAAGAGCGCCACGCCGACGACGAAGACCGCCCCGGTGACGACGGCACTGTCCCCGCCGCTCGCCCGGATCGTCGCGGCCACGCCCACGAAGGAGAGCGAACAGCCGAGATAGCTGGGCACCCGGCCGCGCGTGGCGAGCAGGAAGATGGCCGTCGCGACACCGGACATCATGATCGCGAGGTTCGGGTCCAGCCCCATGAGCACCGGGGCGACGAACGAAGCGCCGAACATCGCAACCACGTGCTGGGCGCCGAGCCCGAACGTACGGGGCCAGGAGAGCCGCTCATCGGGCCGGACCACGGCCCCCGGTGCGGGGGTCTTTCCGTCGCCGTGCAAGGTCCAGCGCACGCCGAGGCCGCCCATGGTCGCTCCCTGTGTGTCCGTGTGTGGGTCCGTGCGGTGCCCGGTGCCGTGTTCGTACGGCCCGGCGCCACCGCGGAGAAGATCAGCGCCATGGTAATGCCGGAGCGGCGTCGACCCGTGTCCGGGTTCCGCTGCGCGAGCCCTGCCCGAGGGTCCCATCCATGAATCGTGCGCGAAGCATTGTCACTCCGAACAGGCGGCTCTACGCTCACACGGTCGTGCTCGTGAACATCATTCAGATATCTGATTCATGAGGGGAGTGCTCGATGAGCGAAAGACCTCGTCGGCGTCTCGGAGCCCTGCTCACCACCGTCGTTGCCCTGACCGCCGTCCTGGTGCCGGCCGCCTCCTCCGCAGCCGCCACCGCCCACGGCCACCGCCCGCCGCCCCGGGTGCCGAGGACCGTGGTCATCGACGGCCACCGCATTCAGCAGACCAAGCTACGACTCGACCACGGCGACCGGGCTCTGCGCACGGCCGTCGACGCGCTGACCGTGAAGGCGGACAGCTGGCTGGACCAGGGCCCCTGGACGGTCGTCGACAAGCCGAAACCCGCACCGAGCGGGGACCCGCACGACTACCTGAGCCAGGCCCCGTACTGGTGGCCCTCCCAGCCGAAGACCGCGGAGAACCCGTGGGGCTGTCCGTACGTCCAGCGCGACGGCGAACGCAACCCCGAGGTCGACACCGGCACCGACCGCCCCGACATCGGCAAGGTCTTCAACTCGGTCACCACGCTCAGCCTCGCCTGGTACTACACGGGCCGGAAGCAGTACGCCGAGCACGCCTCGGACATCCTGCGCACCTGGTTCCTCGACCCCGCGACCCGCATGAACCCCAACCTGAACCACGGGCAGTTCATCCCCTGCAAGTACGACGGCCGGGCCATCGGCATCATCGACTTCTCCCAGCAGTACACCTCGGTCCTGGACGCCATCGCCCTCCTCGACACGGGTGCGCCCGGCTGGTCGAAGAGCGACCGGACCGGCATGCGGGCCTGGAACGCCTCCTTCCTGGACTGGCTGGTCGACTCGGACTTCGGCAAGCAGGAATCGGCCGCCCAGAACAACCACGGCACCTTCCAGGACATGCAGATCGCCGGCCTCGCCCTCGCCACCGGTGACAAGGACCTCGCCCGCAAGGTCGTCCTCGACGCGCGTGCGCTGCGGATCGACCCGCAGATCGCCGCCGACGGCACCCAGCCGCAGGAGCTGGCGCGCACCCGCAGCTGGCACTACTCGACCTTCGACCTGGTCGCCTACACGCGGCTCGCCGCGATCGGCAAGCAGGTCGGTGTGGACCTCTGGGCCTACCAAGGGCCGCAGGGACAGAGCCTGTTCAAGGCGGTCGACTATCTGCTGCCTGCCGCGACCGGGGCGGCCCCCTGGCCGCACCCCGAGCTCGAGTTCTACCGGTACGCGGCCAGTGACATCGTGCACGCTGCCGCCGACGCCGGTGACCGGCAGGCGCAGGCCGCCGTGCCGCAACTGGAGACGCCGCCCGGCGGCGACCTCTGGGCGCTGCGGCCGGCAGCGGAACAGCTCGACTCGATCGCCGGCTGAACGTCCGCGGGCGGGACTCCCCCCGGAGCCCCGCCCGCGGAACGAGCCCTCAGGCCCGGGGCTCGGCCGCCGCCTCCGGTACGCCGACCGCCTTCGCCGCGACCTGGCGGTCACCCGCCCGCAGCACCCCGGCCCCCAGCACCAGACCGAACGCCAACACCGTCACCAGGCCGAACGACACGACCAGCGAGGTCGCCTCGGCCAGCGAACCGATCGCCGACGGGGCGATCAGCCCGGAGGTGTACGTGATCGTGGCGACGCCCGCGATCGCCTGGCTCGGGTTCGGCCCGCTGCGTCCCGCCGCCGCGAACGCGAGCGGGACGACCACGGCGACACCGAGGCCCAGCAGCCCGAAACCGCACATGGCCGGAACCGCGCCCGGCGCGACGACCACCAGCACACCCCCGACGGTTGCCAGCACTCCGCCCACCCGCACGGTCCTGACCGCACCGAACCGGTCGACGACCTTGTCCCCGGCGATCCGGGCCACCGCCATCGTCAGTGCGAACGCCGTCGTGGATGCGGCCGCGAGCCCGGCGGAGCTGTCCATGATGTCCCGCAGGTAGACCGCCGACCAGTCCAGGCTGGCTCCCTCGGCGAACACCGCGCAGAACCCCACCGCGCCGATGACCAGCGCCGACCTGGGCGGCAGGGTGAACCGCGGTGGCGGCTCCTCGTCCGGCTCGCTGCGCAGATCCAGTACGTGCCGGCAGGCGACCAGGCCGAGCACGGTGAGCACGAGAGCGGCGAGGACGTGGTGCAGCCGGGCGTCGGCGCCGATGTGGGCGGCCACGGTGCCCGCCGCCGAACCGATCAGGGCACCCACGCTCCACATGCCGTGCAGCCCGGACATGATCGACTTGTCGAGACGGTTCTCCACCTCGACGCCGAGGGCGTTCATGGCCACGTCCGACATGCCGGCCGACGCCCCGAACACGAAGAGCGCCGCGCACAGCGTCAGCAGGTTCGGTGCCAGCGAGGGCAGCGTCAGCGCAAGCGTCCACAGGGCCAGCAGTCCGCGCAGTGCGGTTCTGGCGCCGAGGCGATGGCTGATCGCACCGGCCAGCGGCATGGCGAGCGAGGCACCGATCGCCGGGAAGGCCAGGGCGATGCCCAACTGCCCCGCACTGACCCCGGCGTGGTCCTGGATCCAGGGCACGCGCGTGGCGAAGCTGCCGGTCACCGCGCCGTGCACGGTGAAGACCGCGGCGATCGCGAACCTGGCCCGCCTCACCTGCTCCGTGCCGAAGACCGTCTCTGTGGATTCCGTCGTCATGCCGCCGTGCCCTCCCCTGGGAATTCTCTGTCGCGGTCGACCCCCGCGCCTGTCCTCACGGTGTGGGGAGTAAACTATCAGGAACCCTGCCTGATAAATAGGCCGTCATGGCCCCTCCCCGTGCGGCAGTGATCTGGAAGGATCCCGGCATGCCCGCATCACCGAGCACCGCCCGGGTCATCAACGACCGGCTCGCCCTTCGGCTGCTCCAGGAGGACGGCCCGCTGACGGCCACCCAGCTCAAGACCCTGACCGGACTCTCCCGCCCCACCGTGGCCGATCTGGTGGAGCGGTTGCAGGGGGCCGGTCTGATCCAGGTCGTCGGCGAGAGCGGCGCCGAGCGGCGCGGCCCCAACGCCCGGCTGTACGGGATCGTCGCGGACCGTGCCCACCTCGCCGCCCTCGACGTGCGCACCGACAGCGTCGCCGTCGTCGTCGCCGATCTCCTCGGCGTCACGCTCGCCGAGGCCACCCTGCCGATCGGCAGCGACACCGGCACCGAGACCGCCGCGGAACAGGCCGCCGCACTGCTGGAGGACACCGCGCGCGAGGCGGGCGCCGCACCGCTGCACAGCGTCGGCATCGGCGCCCCCGGCCTGATCGACCCGGTCACCGGAGAGCTCCGCGACACCACCGGCCTGCCCGCCTGGCACCGTCGCCTCGTCCGGGTGCTCCAGCAGCGGCTGCCCGCGACCGTGCTCGTCGAGAACGAGACCAATCTGGCCGCCGTAGCCGAACACCGTCTTGGCGCGGCCCAGGACCGCGACACCTTCGTCCTGCTCTGGCTCGGCCACGGCATCGGCGCCGCCGTCATGCTGGACGGCAAGCTGCGCCGCGGAGCCTCCGGCGGTGCGGGTGAGATCGGCTTCCTGCCCGTGCCGGGCACGGTGCGGATCCCCTCCGCGGTCAACTGCGACGGCGGGTTCCACTCCCTGGTGGGTGCGGCGCCGGTGTACGAACTGGCCCTGGGGCACGGCATCGACCTGCGTACGCGGATGGGTTCCGGGGAGCAGGAGCCGGCTGCCGCGTTCGCCGTACGGGCCGCCCTGGCCGGAGAAGGGGAGAGCGAGGCGTTCCTCTCGGCCCTCGCCGACCGCCTCGCGGTGGGCGCCGCCGCCGTCGCCTCGGTCATCGACCCCGGCTGTGTGGTCCTCGCCGGCGAGGTCGGTCACGCGGGCGGCGAAGCGCTGGCGTCCCGGGTCGAGGAGCGGCTGGCCATGATGTCCCCGCTGCGGACGGAGGTCAGAGCGGGCCTGCTGGGCGGCTCCGCGGTGCTCCGCGGTGCGCTGCTCGCCGCCCGCGATGCGGCTCAGGACGAGCTGTTCACCCCTGGCGGCGTCGGCAGCGCTCCGTGAGGAACTCCTCGAACGTGGCCTTCCCGACGGCCCGCCGGGGAGTCGGATGCCCGCCCCGCCGGTAGCCGGCATACGCCTTTCCGGCCAGCGGTACGGGCACCAGCGGCCGCCGTTTCCCGGCCGCCCGGAGATAGGCCCGGGCCGGCCCGGCAGCTCCCGGACCTCGGGTCCGCCCATCTCCGGCACCCGCCCCGCCGAACCGGCCACCGCCAACTCGGCCGGCCGGTCCGCGACTTCACCGGTATCGATGGACTGCGGCCGCACCCCGGCCGGCAACGGCATCACGGGCAGCCGGGCCGCTGCGGCGAGGACGCGCAGGACCAGGTCGTGGAACTGGGTGGACCGCAGGATCGTCCAGCCGAGCCCCGAATCCTCGACCATCTGCTCGACCTGCCGCTTGACCCGGTTGTAGCCGAGCGGCACCCGGTCCACGCCGACGATCGAGACATGGACCGGATGGGGGACACCGGCCTGTTTCGCGGCCTCGATGAGATGTCCGGCCGCCGTGTCGTCGCCACCGCGCGGCTGCGCGGCGCAGTGCACGATCGTGTCCGCGCCGTCGACCGCCGCGCCCAGGCCCGTACCGTCGCGCAGATCGACGGCACACGGCTGTGATCGTCGGCTCAGCACCCGGACTTCGTGCCCGTCGGTGCGCAGCCGGTCCGTCACCTCTCGTCCGAGGGTTCCGGTTCCGCCGGTCACCGGAATCGTCGCAGTGGATCCAGCCTGTCGGAGACGGCGAACGGGCGGCCCCCGAACCCGCTCGTGCGCCTGTCCGTGCGTCCGTCCGTGAGCCCGCCAGGGGCCCGGCTGTGAGCCACTCCACACCTCTCATCCGTATGGCCCATGAGCAGGCGTGGCACACTGATCCTGTAACAGCAGCAGCGCACTCCGGGGTCGGTGCAATTCCGAACCGGCGGTTATAGTCCGCGACCCGTCCGCATCCAGCGGCCGGTTGACCAGGTGAGATTCCTGGACCGACGGTTAAAGTCCGGATGGGAGGCAGTGCGCGGCGGGCCGTCACAGGTACGTCGTCGTCGGCGGATGCGTTTTCCGGGTTTCCGGAAGGCTCGCGTCCGTGTGTTCGGTTTCGGCGTTCCCTGTCGCGTTCCGCTTCATCTGTCGTCATCGACAGGCCCCGGAGTCCGTGCCCGAAGAGGCAGGAGGACCCGGTGGACACCGCAGCCGACAGCACCGCCATGGGCCGAGCGATCACGCTCGCCGCCCGCGGACTCGGCTCCACCAGCCCCAACCCGGTCGTCGGATGCGTGATTCTCGACGCCGAGGGACGTCCGGCCGGTGAAGGCTTCCACCAGCGTGCCGGGGGGCCGCACGCCGAGATCCACGCCCTGCGTGCAGCAGGTGAGAAGGCCCGGGGCGGCACCGCGTACGTCACTCTCGAGCCCTGTAACCACACCGGTCGCACCGGCCCCTGCGCCCAGGCGCTGATCGAGGCCGGTGTCAGCCGTGTCGTGTACGCGGTGGCCGACCCGACCCCTCAGGCCACCGGAGGTGCGGACACCCTCCGCGCAGCCGGGATCAAGGCCGAACAGGGGCTTCTCGCCGACGAGGCCGAGGCGGGCAACGCCGCGTGGCTGACCTCGGTGCGGCTCGGCCGTCCGTACGTCCTGTGGAAGTACGCCGCGACGCTCGACGGCCGGATCGCCGCCGCCGACGCCACCAGCCGCTGGATCACCTCTCCCGAGTCGCGCGCCGACGTCCACCGGCTGCGTGCCGAGGCCGACGCCGTCGTGGTCGGCTCCGGCACCGCCCGTACCGACGACCCCCAGCTCGGTGTCCGAGGCGTCGAGGGCGCCGCGCAGCCGCTGCGCGTGGTCGTCGACACCGGCGCCACGGCGGTGCGCCCCGGCGCCCGCGTCCTCGACGACACGGCACCCACCCTGGTCGCGGTCGCCGAGGACGCCGACACCGGCCATCTCCCCGAGGGGACCGTGCTGCGGCTGCCGCGTGCCGCCACCGGCCCCGGCCTGGACCTCCACGCCCTGCTCGCCGCCCTGCACTCGCGCGGCGTGCGCTCCGTACTTCTCGAAGGCGGCCCGACCCTGGCCGGGGCCTTCGTCGCGGCGGGAACGGTCGACAAGGTCGTCGGCTATCTCGCCCCCGTGCTCCTCGGCGCCGGCCCCGCGGCCCTCGCCGACGCCGGAATCTCCACCATCGCCCAGGCGTTGCGCCTCGACGTGACCGAGACCGTACGCATCGGCCCCGATCTGCGCATCACCGCCGTCCCCGCCCCTGCCCGGAAGGGAAACTGAGTGTTCACCGGAATTGTCGAAGAACTGGGTGAGGTCACCGCCGTCGAGAAGCTCGGCGACGCCTCCCGATTCCGCCTGCGCGGTCCCGTAGTCACCGAAGGCGCCAAGCACGGCGACTCCATCGCCGTCAACGGTGTCTGCCTCACCGTCGTCGACCTCGGCGACGGCGAGTTCACCGCCGATGTGATGGCCGAGACCCTGAACCGGTCCAGCCTCGGCGCACTGGAGACCGGCTCCCGGGTCAACCTGGAGCGCCCCATGGCGGTCGGCGGCAGGCTCGGCGGGCACATCGTCCAGGGCCATGTCGACGGCACGGGCCGCATCGTCGAGCGCAAGATCTCCGAGAACTGGGAGATCGTGAAGATCTCCCTCCCGGCGGAGCTGACCCGGTACGTGGTGGAGAAGGGCTCGATCACCGTCGACGGCGTGAGCCTGACCGTCGTCGACGCGGGACCCGACTACTTCACCATCAGTCTCATCCCCACCACCCTCGCCCTGACCACGCTCGGCATCAAGGAGCCCGGCGACCCGGTCAACCTCGAGGTGGACGTCATCGCGAAGTACGTCGAGCGGCTGCTCGGCGACCGGGACCGGGAGGACACGAAGTGAGCGCCGTCGGCTGGCTCAACTCGGAGGCCTTCGCCCTGTTCGGCCAGCACATCAAGTGGTCCGACATGATCGGCAACACGGTCGGGCTGGTCGCCCTCGCGCTCGGCTGGCGCCGCTCGATATGGACCTGGCCCGCCCAGCTGGTCTCCGGCCTGATCCTGCTGGCCGCCTTCGCCTCCGCCCACCTCTCGGGCAGTGCGGGCAAGCAGCTGGTGGTGATCGTCGTGGCCGCGTGGGGCTGGTGGTCGTGGAACCGCGGCAAGCAGCAGGCCCAGGACGGCTCCATCGCCGTACGGTTCGCCAGCTGGCGCGAGCGGGCCGTCCTGGTCGGCGGCGCCGCCCTCGGCACCCTCGCCGTCGGCGGGCTGTTCACCGCGTTCCCGACGCTGTCGTGGGACCCGTGGCCCGACGCCTACATCTTCGTCGGCACGATCGTCGCGATGTACGCCCAGGCGCGCGGCATGGTCGAGTTCTGGTTCGCCTGGCTGCTGGTCGACCTGGTCGGTGTGCCGCTGAACTTCGCCAACGGCTTCGCCTTCTCCGGCTTCGTCTACGTCATTTACGGCGCCCTCGTCCTGTGGGGCATGCGCGACTGGTGGCTGCGTACGCGGACACCTGCTCTGGAAGGAGCCACGGCATGACTGCCCAGCCCACCTGGTTGCACCCGGAACACGACAGCGTCGTCGAGGACCTCTCCCTCGACCCCGTCGAGCAGGCGATCCGCGACATCGCGGCCGGACGCCCCGTCGTCGTCGTCGACGACGAGGACCGGGAGAACGAGGGCGACCTCGTCATCGCGGCCGAGATGGCCACGCCCGAGATCGTCGCCTTCATGATGAGCGAATGCCGCGGCCTGATCTGCGCGCCGATGGAGAACGACGAACTGGAGCGGCTCGAACTGCCGCAGATGGTCACCCACAACACCGAGTCGATGCGCACGGCGTTCACCGTCTCGGTCGACGCCTCCGCGGCGCACGGCGTGACCACCGGCATCTCCGCCGCCGACCGGGCCACCACGCTCCGGATGCTGGCGGGCGGTCAGGCGGGCCCCGCCGACTTCGTGCGCCCCGGTCACATCTTCCCGCTCCGCGCCCGGTCCGGCGGTGTGCTCGTCCGTAACGGCCACACCGAGGCCGCCGTCGACCTGGCCCGGCTCGCCGGGCTGCGGCCCGCCGGTGCGATCGTCGAGATCGCCGGCGAGGACGGGGTGATGCTGCGTCTGCCCGAGCTGGTGCCGTTCGCCCGCAAGCACGGCCTCACGATCATCTCGATCGAGGACCTGATCGCCTACCGCCGCTCCTCCGAGCCGACCGTCCGCCGCGAGGCGGAGGTCCGGCTGCCGACGTCGTTCGGCGAGTTCACCGCGTACGGCTACCGCTCCACGGTCGACGGTGTCGAGCATGTCGCGCTCGTCCACGGCGACCTCGGTGACGGCGACGACATTCTCGTCCGGGTCCACTCCGAGTGCCTGACCGGTGACATCTTCCAGTCCCAGCGCTGCGACTGCGGCCCCCAGCTGCACGCTTCCATGGCGCGCATCACCGACGAGGGCCGCGGTGTCGTCGTCTATCTGCGCGGCCACGAGGGCCGCGGCATCGGCCTGCTCTCCAAGCTGCGGGCGTACGAACTCCAGGAGCACGGTGTCGACACCCTCGACGCCAACCTGGAGCTGGGCCTGCCCGCCGATGCCCGGGACTACGGGGCAGGCGCCCAGATCCTCAAGGACCTCGGCGTCCACGGCGTCCGGCTGATGACCAACAACCCCGACAAGACCGCCGCGCTCCTGCGGCACGGCCTCGCGATCACCGGCCGCGAGCCGATGCCCGTCCAGGCCGGCGAGCACAACCTGCGGTACCTGCGCACCAAGCGGGACCGCATGGGACACGACCTGCCCTGGCTCGACGCCGCCCCGGTGTCGACCTGCGGCAACCAATAACGACCACGGAAACGAGCGGTAGGAGAAACATGAGCGGCAAGGGCGCACCCGAACTGTCCGTACGCAACTGCGGTGACCTGCGAGTGGCGGTGATCGCCGCCCAGTGGCACGAGAAGGTCATGGACGGCCTCGTCGACGGCGCACTGCGTGCCCTGCACGACCTCGGCATCGACGAGCCGACGCTGCTCCGGGTCCCCGGCAGCTTCGAGCTCCCGGTCGTCGCCAAGGTGCTGGCCGGCCGCGGCTACGACGCGATCGTCGCCCTCGGCGTAATCATCCGCGGCGGCACGCCCCACTTCGAGTACGTGTCCCACGGCGTCACCAACGGCCTCACCCAGGTCGCCGTCGACACCGGGGTCCCGGTCGGCTTCGGCGTACTGACCTGTGACACCGAGGAGCAGGCGCTCGACCGGGCCGGCCTCGAAGGGTCCAACGAGGACAAGGGGCACGAAGCGGTCACCGCGGCCGTCGCCACCGCTGCCACGCTGCGCACCGTCAGCGAGCCCTGGCGCTGAGCGAGGGGGCGGCACCCCGTACTCTAAGAACCATCATGGCGAACAAAACCTTCGAAGAGCTCTTCGCCGAGCTGCAGCTCAAGGCCGCCAACGGCGACCCCTCGACCTCCCGCACCGCCGAGCTGGTGGACAAGGGCGTCCATGCCATCGGCAAGAAGGTCGTCGAGGAGGCCGCCGAAGTCTGGATGGCCGCCGAGCACGAGAGCAAGGACGCCGCCGCCGAGGAGATCTCGCAGCTGCTGTACCACGTCCAGGTGATGATGGTCGCCCGCGGAATCTCCCTCGACGACGTCTACGCGCACCTCTGAGCACGACCGCCGCACACCTTCACATCCGCACAAGACTCCCTCCTCGCAAAGGAAACCTGACCTCATGCTGCGCATCGCCGTCCCCAACAAGGGTTCACTCTCCGGGCCTGCGATGGCGATGCTCCATGAGGCCGGCTACCAGCAGCGCAAGGAGTCGAAGGAACTCGTCCTCGTCGACCCCGATAACGAGGTCGAGTTCTTCTACCTGCGGCCGCGCGACATCGCGATCTACGTCAGCTCCGGCCGCCTCGACATCGGCATCACCGGCCGCGACCTGCTGCTGGACTCCGGGGCCGATTCCGAGGAGATCCTCCAGCTCGGCTTCGCACGCTCCACCTTCCGTTACGCCACCAAGCCCGGCACGGCCCACGGCCCGCAGGACTTCGACGGCATGACCATCGCCACCTCCTACGAGGGCATCGTCGCCAAGCACCTCGCCGACGTGGGCGTCACCGCCTCCGTCGTCCACCTCGACGGCGCGGTCGAGACCGCCATCGAGCTCGGGGTCGCCCAGGTCATCGCCGATGTGGTGGAGACCGGCACCAGCCTGCGCAACGCCGGACTCGAAGTGATCGGCGAGCCGATCATGAAGTCGGAGGCCGTCGTCATCCGCCGTACGGGTGCTCCCCAGGACGACCCCAAGGTGCAGCAGTTCCTCCGCCGCCTGCAGGGCGTCCTGGTCGCCCGCAGCTACGTGATGATGGACTACGACTGCCGCGTGGAGCACCTGGAGCGCGCGGTCGCCCTCACCCCGGGCCTGGAGTCGCCGACCATCTCCCCGCTGCACCACGAGGGCTGGGTCGCCGTCCGCTCCATGGTCGCCGCCAAGGAGGCCCAGCGGATCATGGACGACCTGTACGAGCTCGGCGCCCGCGCCATTCTCACGACGGCCATCCACGCCTGCCGCCTCTGACGGCCGGACAGCCAGCGACCCACCGGCAGCCAGACCCACCGGAAGACAGAAGAAAACCATGTCCGCCCCCGCGCCCCGGCCCGAACTCCCCACTCTCCCGGTCACCTTCCGGCCGACCCGTAGCCGGGTGGTCCTGCTGACCGTGGGAGCGGCGATGTTCGTCGTCATCACCGTCATCGCGATGAGCCTGGAGCAGCTGAGCCCGGGGGAGCGGGTCAGCTTCATCTTCACCGCGCTGCTCTTCTTCGCCGTCCTGGCGCTGCTCAGCCGCCCCAAGGTCGTCGCCGACGACCACGGGGTGACCGTGGTCAATCTCACCCGCACCCGACGGCTGTCCTGGGCGGAGATCCTCCGCGTCAACCTGCGCGCCGGCGACCCGTGGGTCTTCCTCGATCTCAGCGACGGGACCAGCATGCCCGCCCTCGGCATCCAGCCCGGAATCGCCAAGGAACAGGCCGTTCGCGACGCCGGTACGCTCCGCGCCCTCGCCGAGAATCACGGCACGGGTACGGACAACGGCTGAGCCCCCTGCCCCGTTCGGCCACTTCTTGATTACTCTGGAGGGCGGTGGTGCTATGTGCGCCCCGCCCCGCACAGAGGGCCCCTGAGGCCGGCGGGGCTTTCCTTCGACCCAAGGAGTGACTCCCTCCAGCAATGGACGGATCGTCCGGTAGTACCTGCGCCGCCCCATCCCAGGAGGCGGCGGCATGACCACCCCCTTGCTGCTTCTCAGTGCGGCATTCCTTCTCATCCTCGCCAACGGATTCTTCGTGGCAGCCGAGTTCGGGCTTGTCACGGTGGACCGGCCGGACGCCGAGCGCGCCGCCGCCGCGGGCGACCGGCGGGCCCGTACCGTCGTCGACGCCCTGCGCGAGCTCTCCTTCCAGCTCTCCGGCACCCAGCTCGGCATCACCATCACCTCACTGGTCGTCGGCATGCTGGCCGAGCCGGCCCTCGCCCAGCTGCTGGCCGGACCGCTCACCGCGACCGGACTCCCTGACGGGGCCGTACCCGGCGTCAGTGTGGTGATCGGGATGCTGGTCGCCTCCGCCGTCCAGATGGTGATCGGCGAGCTCGTACCGAAGAACTGGGCAGTCTCCCGGCCGCTCCAGGTCGCCCGGTTCGTCGCCGGCCCCCAGCACCGCTTCGCCAGTGCGCTGCGGCCGGTGATCACCCTGCTGAACACCGTCGCCAACCGGCTGGTGCGGCTGCTCGGCGTCGAACCCACCGACGAGCTGGCCTCCGCCCGCACCCCCGGTGAACTGGTCTCCCTGGCCCGGCACTCCGCCGAGGCCGGCACCCTCGAACAGGACACCGCGGATCTCTTCGTACGGACCCTGTCGCTCGCCGGACTCACCGCACAGCACGTCATGACCCCGCGCGTCAGGGTCAGCGCCCTGCAGTCGACCGCGACCGCGGCGGACGTCCTCAACCTCACCCGCGCCACCGGCCTCTCCCGTTTCCCGGTCTACCGGGACCGGATCGACGAGGTCGTCGGCATGATCCACCTCAAGGACGCGCTCGCCGTACCCGCCCAGGAGCGGTTGCGCACCACGGCAGGGCGGATCGCCGTACCGCCCCTCCTCGTCCCCGAGACGCTCCCCGTCGAACAGCTGCTCCAGCGCCTGCGCAAGGAGCAGCCCATCGCCGTCGTGGTCGACGAGTACGGCGGCACCGCCGGTGTCGTCACGCTCGAGGACATCATCGAGGAACTGGTCGGCGAGGTCAGGGACGAGCACGACGCGGAAGGCGCCGACCGGCCCGAACTGGCCGTCGCCGCCCCGGAGGACGGCCGTCCCGCCTGGGACGCCGAAGGCAGCTGCCGGGTCCTCACCCTGCGCCGGATAGGCCTTGACGTGCCGGAAGGACCGTACGAGACGGTGGCCGGACTGGTTGCCGATCTCCTCGGACGGATCCCCGCCCCCGGCGACCGGGCCGAACTGCCGGGCTGGCGGATCTCCGTCCGTCAGGTCGGTCACTACCGCGCCGAACAGGTCCGCTTCGTACGCATCGCCGATGTGCCGGAAACTGTCGACGCACCGTCGGCGGAACGCGGTGTCCTGGAGGCCGCACGATGAGCGTCGTCCAGTTGCTCTTCGCCGGGCTCCTCGTGCTGGCGAACGGTTTCTTCGTGGGTGCCGAGTTCGCACTCGTCTCGGTACGCCGCAGCCAGATCGAACCCCTCGCGGCGGCCGGATCGAGCAGAGCCCGTCAGGTGCTGTACGGCCTGGAGAACCTGCCGCAGATGATGGCCGCCGCGCAGTTCGGCATCACCCTCTGCTCACTGACCCTCGGAGCCGTCGCCGAACCCACCGTCGCCCACCTGCTGGAGCCGGTCTTCCACGCGGCGCACCTGCCCGAGGGCCTCGTCCACCCGCTCGGCTACGTCCTGGCGCTCGTCTTCGTGGTCTTCCTCCACCTCGTCATCGGCGAGATGGTCCCGAAGAACCTGGCCATGGCGGCGCCGGAGAAGACCTCGATGTGGCTCAGCCCCGGCCTGGTCGGCTTCGCCCGGCTCTGCCGCCCGGTCACCTCGGCACTGGGCGCCTGCGCCCGGCTGGTGCTCCGGCTGTTCCGCGTCGAACCCAAGGACGAGGTCGAGGCCGTCTTCACCAGCGAGCAGCTCAACCGGCTCGTCGAGGACTCCGGACAGGCCGGACTGCTCGAACCGGAGGCGCAGGAGCGGCTGGAGGACGCGCTGGAGCTGGGCAGCAGGCCGGTCACCGATGTACTGCTCGACCGGGCCTCCCTGGTGACCGTGGATCCCTCGGTCACCCCGCACCGGATCGAGGAACTGACCGTACGGACCGGCTACTCGCGCTTCCCGGTCTGTGCGGAGGGCGGCGGCCCGTTCATGGGCTACCTGCATGTCAAGGACGTCCTCGATCTGGAGGACGGGGAACGGGCCGTTCCGCAACACGTCTGGCGTCCGATGGCGACGCTCCGGGCGGAACTCCCCCTGGACGACGCGCTGACGGTGATGCGGCGCGCGGCCACCCACCTTGCCCAGGTGGCCGACGCGTCGGGCCGGGTGCTGGGGCTCGTCGCGATGGAGGACGTCCTGGAAATGCTGGTGGGCGAGGTGCGCGACCCGGCGCACCGCGTCTCGGTGCCCCGCCGGACGGTGGAGGCCGCACCGGCGGGCCCCGGCGTCGACGAACTCCACCCACTGGCGGCACGAACCTGACAACCGGGCCCGGCCTCATCGCCGGACGGGAGTAACATCCGAGCCCGTCCGGCGTTCGAGGTCACACCGGTGGCCGGGCGGGTTCGGTGCGGTGCTTACAACCTGCCCCACCGCACCGTCACAGCCCAGGAGGTTCCTGCGGCCCCCGGTCCACCGGCCCCCGGCCGGACAGGACCTCGCCGTACGCCTGCATCAGATCCGGCAGCCGCAGGGTCGCCAGATCGTCGCGCGTGGGTACCGCCGCGTACCCGGACAGCCGCAGATCCCGGTACGCGCAGCTCTTCTCGTACAGCGTGCGCAGAAACCGCCCGTTGCCCAGCTCGTCGATCCAGCCCTGGTCGACGACATGGCCGCTGATCGAGCGCAGCTCCTCCAGGGACTCCTCGTCCCACACGTCGTCGTTGTCGGCGGCCAGCACCTCGCCGATCGAGGTGAGTTCCAGCGGCCGGTAGCTGGGGAAGTCCACCCGGGTGGTGAAGCGGGACGAGAGCCCGGGGTTGGTCGCCAGCAGCCGGTCCATGCCCTCGGGGTAGCCCGCGAGGATGACGACGAGATGGTCCCGGTTGTCCTCGGCCCGCTTGAGGAGCACCTGCAGAGCCTCGTCCCCGTACGCGTCACCCTTGCTGTAGCCGGAGTTGGAGAGGCTGTACGCCTCGTCGACGAACAGCACTCCGCCGAGCGCCGAGTCGATCAGCTCATTGGCCTTGACCGCGGTCTGGCCGAGGAACTCGCCGACCAGATCGGAACGCTGGGCCTCGACGAGGTGGTCGCCGCCGAGCAGCCCCAGTGCGTAGAAGACCCGGCCCAGGATCCGGGCCACCGTGGTCTTCCCGGTCCCGGACGGCCCCGAGAAGATGAAGTGACGCTTGGGAGGCTGGACCAAAAGCCCCTCGCCGGCCCGCAGCCGCGCCATGTTCAGCTGCGCGGACAACGCCTTGACCTGGCGCTTGACGGGTTCGAGGCCGACCATCCGCTCCAGTTCCGCCAGCGCCTCGGCGAGCAGCACCGGATCGCTGGGCCCCGCCGGGAACGGCTGCGGCGACGACTGACCGGGCACCGCAGTCTTCTCCCGTGCCGCCACCCCGTCGGCGGGAGGCAGTCCGCCGACACCCGGCAGGTTCTGCGGTTCGCCGCCGGGCCGCAGCTCCCGGCCGTCCACCAGATCGGTGCCGAGCAGCGAGTCGCCGTCCTGCTGCGCCTCCGCGACCGCACCGTCCATGCCGATCCCGGTCAGCGAAACGGAGGCGAGACCTGACGCCTCGTCGGTGCCTTCGAGCCCGTCATAGTCCGCGATGGCGGCGAGCCGCGCCGAGGTGTCCATGAACGCCGGGTCGATCCGGTGCACCGCCCGGTAGAGCGGCAGTGCGGCCGCGCTGCGGCCGGTGCCCTCGTGCGCGCGGGCCAGCCAGTAGCGCAGCTCCTTGCGCTGAGGCTGTTCGCTGCGGCAGCGCATCAGTGCGGTGGAGAGCAGCGGCTCGGCCTGCCCGTACATTTCCAGCCGCACCCGCGCCATCCCGCCGAACAGCCCTGCCTCGATGCCGAGCAGCGGATCGTCGACCAGCTGCTCGGTGTTGCGTACGAGCTGTTCCCAGTCCTTGACCAGATAGGACCGGCAGGCATGCAGGAACCGCACCTGCGGGTCCGTGTCCACCGGCGGCAGTCCGGCCAACGCCCGGTCCAGCTCGGCGACATGACGCCCGTCCAGCCAGTGCGACGCGTGCGCGAGCAGCAGGTCGCGTGGGCTCTCCAGCACCGGTTGCACCCACCAGCCCAGCCAGTACCAGGAGTTGAGCGTGCGCCGATGGCGGGTGCGCTGCTCGCCGAACCGGTCGCGATGCCGGTACATCCGCAGCAGCGCGGTCGTTGTGTCGATGCGCAGGGCATGGAGGCCGAGCCAGGCGTCCGCCATGCCGGGATCCAGACGTACCGCTGTTCTGAACTCCTCCTCGGCCTGCGGGTATGCGCCCATCGTGTAGGCGTCCACGCCGCGCAGCCAGGCGAGGTCGGCCGGGGCCTGTGCGCCCTGCGTGCCGATGTCCATCAGGTCCCCCACAAGCCGTACCCCAGGATGTCCCGCCGCACGACCGCCCGTCGAGGCGCGCTGAACCACTGTGCCACGGACGGGAATTGACCGCACCGAAAGGCATCGTACCTGCGCAGGGAGTGGGCGACTAAGAGCGCCGCAGGCAGAACGGAGACCGTGACCGAGGGTAAGTGGAAGGTTGTGCACAGCAGCGCGAAAAGGGGTGCGGGGACAGAACGAAGCCCCCGATCACGGGGGAACAACCGGGGGCTTCGTGTCTGTGGGGGCTCCGAAAAGCCGCACATTGAGAACGTAAGACCTGTACCGCCCCCGGGTCAAGCACAGTTGGGGCACTTCCGGGCCGATTTCCGACTGCTCAGTACGTCGCCGCGGGAGGATCACGGTGGGTGACGGAATGGTTCGCTCCTGCTGTCGCGCGGGGTCCCTCCAGCCACTCGTACCCCACAGGCAACTGGCGTACCAGAGCATCCGCGTAGGGACGCGAGGGATCGACGGCGAAATGTTCTTGCTCGGCCGCGGTCCACCCGTCCCAGAACGCCGAAAGCGCGGGCCCGTCCCGGCGCCGGCCCCGCTCCCACGACGCTGCGGGGCCGAGCTCCATCCACCACAGTCGTGCGAGATACGGGCGCAGCGCACGGCGACCCGCCCCCACCCCTTCGATCAGCACCACCGGCGCGGGTTCCAGAGTGCGTGGCGGGCCGAAGTGCCGAGCGGTCCAGTCGTACGGCGCATAGCGCGCGCTCTCGCCGCGCGACAGCGGCCCGATCACCTGCTCGCGCAGCCGGTCCACCCAGGCGAACAGCTCCTCGTGCGTGGCCAGATCGTCCAGCCGCAGTACGGGCGCGTCACCGAGCGCGGCCGAGAGGAGGGACGCGAGGGTGCTCTTGCCCGATCCTGCATGGCCGTCGACGCCGATCAGCCGGACCGGTCCGCAGGACGGCGCCAGGGTGCTCAGCCGGGAGGCGTGGCGCGAGAGGTCGTTCATGTGGCCCAGCCTACGAGCCGGTGGGGAGCAACCGCAGGTCACGCCAGTGGACCAGACCAATATTGGTTCGGCGGCACACTGCGATTCGCTGGCCCAATCCGGCTGCGACCCGCAATAGTTGGCGCACTGTCGTGCACCCGCAGCCCCATTCCGCTTACGACCGGGGGTTTCGCCCATGAACCGACCGACCTCACGCAGAACTGTGCTGACCGCCGCGCTCGCGGTGGCGGCCGCCGCCGGTACGGCGTCGTCCGCCGGCTCCGCAGCCGCCGCGATCCCGGCCGCTGCCCCGCCCGACGCGGCTGCGGCAGCCGCTTCCCTCGTGGACAACCACTCCTGGAGTACGTACACCGACTGGCGCAGCGGCTG
This sequence comes from Streptomyces sp. NBC_00353, assembly GCF_036108815.1. Lineage (NCBI taxonomy): Bacteria > Bacillati > Actinomycetota > Actinomycetes > Kitasatosporales > Streptomycetaceae > Streptomyces > Streptomyces sp. NBC_00353. The sequence continues at coordinate 8,099,936 of NZ_CP107985.1, forward strand.
CGGAGCCGGGACCCGCGCCGTCGCGGGACGCAGGCCGGGTCTGGTGATCGACAAGCCCCGGGGGCGTACCGACTACACCGACCCGCACACCGGGAACACCGCCACCTGGGAGTACGCGACCTGGACCTCGCCCAGGCACCGGTCCGCGGTCCCGGCGACCGAGGTCATCGCGTCCTGGAACGCGGACACCCCGGCAGGCACCTGGATCCAGATCGAGCTGAGCGGCCGCTACTCGGACGGCACCGACACTCCCTGGTACGTGATGGGCCGCTGGGCGGCGGGTGACGGCGACATCCGCCGCACCTCCGTCGACGACCAGACCGACGGCAGGAGCTCCATCTGGACCGACACCTTCTCGGTGGACGACGCGGCGAGCGGGCTGCGGCTGGTCTCGTACGAACTGCGACTCACGCTGTACCGCACCCCGGGCAGCAGCCTCACCCCGACCGTGTGGCGGCTCGGCGCGATGGCCTCGGACATCCCCGACCGCTTCACCGTGGAGCCCAGCGCCCCCGGCCTCGCGCGGGAGCTGCCGGTGCCGCGCTATTCACAGAGCGTGCACGCGGGCCAGTACCCCGAGTACGACAACGGCGGCGAGGCGTGGTGCAGCCCCACCTCCTCGCAGATGATCATCGAGTACTGGGGTCGCAGGCCCACTGCCGAGGACCTGGCCTGGGTGAAGCCGGGCCTCGCCGACCCGCAGGTCTGCCATGCGGCCCGCTTCACGTACGACTACCAGTACGAGGGCTGCGGCAACTGGCCGTTCAACGCCGCCTATGCCGCCACGTACGACGACATGAGCGCCGTCGTGACGCGGCTGGGTTCGCTGACCGACCTGGAGACGCTGATCCGGGCCGGTATCCCGGCCATAACGTCGCAGTCCTTCCTCAAGGAGGAGCTGACCGGCGCCGGGTACGGGACCTCCGGTCATCTCATGACCGTGATCGGGTTCACGGCGGACGGTGATGTGATCGCCAACGACCCGGCCTCGCCGAGCGACGAGGCCGTCCGCCGGATCTACAAGCGGCACGAGTGGGAGACGATCTGGCTCCGCACCAAGCGCTTCAACGCGAGCGGCAAAGTGGTCTCCGGCACAGGCGGCGTCTGCTACCTCTACTTCCCGGCACACCCGACGCCCGCCCAGCAGCGGGCTCTGGCGGCCGTCGGCATCCGCTGACGCGGTCCGGCGCTCCGGGGCAGTGACCGATGTCATCTACCCCGGGGGCCTGACCGGCTGGCACTCTGGACGGGTCACGGGGGGACGTTCACTGCCGGACGACCGAGCGAGATGCCATGACCGCGACCACCGCAACCACCGTCACTGCCCGCCGCCGCGCGCGGACCGGAGGTCCCGAGGACCGGTCCAAGCTGCTGGAGAACGTCCTGGGCTGGACGCTCGTCGTCCTCATCGCCATGTTCGTCACCCAGGCCGGCCTCATGTGAGAAGCCGGCCGTCCGCGGAACGGGGCGGGAAGCCTCTCGGGCTCCCCGCCCCTCGGGATCGCACGGTTGCGGCTAGTTGATCGCCTTGATCAGCTCGCCGTTGGCGGTGTCACCGCTCAACTCCCAGAAGAACGTGCCCCCCAGGCCCTGCTGGTTCTTGTAGTCCATCTTCGTGGCGATGGTGGCCGGGGTGTCGTAGCTCCACCAGTTGGTCCCGCAGTGCGCGTAGGCCGTGCCGGCCACGGTGCCGGTCGCCGGGCAGCCGGCCTTGAGAACCTTGTAGTCCTCGATGCCCGCCTCGTACGTACCCGTGGCCGGCCCGGTCGCCGCACCACCCGGCGCGTCCTGCGTCACACCCGTCCAGCCGCGGCCGTAGAAACCGATCCCGAGCAGCAGCTTCGAGGCGGGGACGCCGAGGGCCTTGAGCTTGGTGACGGCGGCGTCGCTGGTGTAGCCCTCCTTCGGAATACCGGTGTACGAGGTCAGCGGGGAGTGCGGAGCCGTCGGGCCCTGCGCGTCCCAGGCGCCGAAGAAGTCGTACGTCATCGGGTTGTACCAGTCGACGTACTGCGCGGCGCCTCCGTAGTCGACGGCGTCGAGCTTGCCGCCGTCCGAGCCGTCGGCGGTGATGGCCGAGGTGACCAGGTTGCCCGTGCCGAACTTGGCGCGCAGCGCCGCCAGGACGTTGCCGTAGGCGTCACGGCCGCTGGTGTCGCAGGTCAGACCGCAGGCGTTGGGGTACTCCCAGTCGATGTCGATGCCGTCGAAGACATCGGCCCAGCGGGGGTCCTCCACCAGGTCGTAGCAGGACTGGGCGAATGCGGCCGGGTTCTTCGCCGCCTCACCGAAGCCGCCGGACCAGGTCCAGCCGCCGAACGACCAGATGACCTTCAGATTCGGGTGCAGCTTCTTCAGCTTGCGCAGTTGGTTGAAGCTGCCGCGCAGCGGCTGGTCCCAGGTGTCGGCGACGCCGTCGACCGACTGGTCGGCGGTGTACGCCTTCTCGTAGTCCGCGTAGCTGTCGCCGACCGCGCACTTGCCGCCGGTGACGTTGCCGAAGGCGTAATTGATGTGTGTCAGCTTGTCGGCCGAGCCCGAGGTCTCGATGTTCTTGACGTGGTAATTGCGCTGGTAGACACCCCAGTCGGTGAAGTATCCGACCACCTTGCTGCCGGCCGCCGCGGTGGCGGCCGCGGTGGTCGAGGCGCGCTCGGCGGCGGTGGCCGCGCCGGCCGACGCCGGGCCTGCGGCACCGAGGAGGGTGGCGCCGAGGGCGGCGGTACAGACGGCAGCGGCGAGCGCCCGGAACCGGGCGCGGGGACGGTGAAGTCCGATCATCGTGGCTCCTCGTGGGGGAGGGGGCTTGCGAGTGGGGGGACGTACGGCCGACCTCGCGCAGAATTGGCATGGACGCGATAAGACCGGCTGGGTTGGAACCGTAGATGGACTAGACCAGTTGGGTCAATGGTTCGGACCATTGCGATGGCAACCCGGCCCCGCACGGGCCGCCCGGCCGCCCGCTCCGGCACCCGGTGACGGATACCGTCCGATCGGGCATACTCGACCCGCCACAGCCGCTGGCCAGCAACTCTCGTAATCCGGGAGGGCAGCATCGGCTGGGCAGTAGTGCTTGTCCGGGCCCCGGCCCGGAATTCCCCGGCGGCGCCGCTCACACCCCGCGCGCGCGACCGCCGCAACGCCCGACAGGGAGGAGAGCGCCGTCATGTCCGACCGTGCCCCGCAGTTGGTGGAGCGTCGTCTGCCCACCGAGGAGTCCAGGCAGCTCGTCGCGCTGGTCCGCGACATCGTCCAGCGGGAGATCGCGCCACGGGCGGCGGAGGAGGAGGACGCCGGCCGATTCCCGCGCGAAGTCTTCACCCTGCTCTCCGAGTCCGGGCTCCTCGGTCTGCCGTACGACTCCGCCCACGGCGGCGGAGACCAGCCGTACGAGGTCTACCTCCAGGTTCTCGAAGAACTCGCGGCCGCCCGGCTCACCGTCGGTCTCGGCGTCAGTGTCCACTCGCTCGCCTGTCACGCCCTCGCCGGGTACGGCACCAAGGAGCAGCAGGCGGAACATCTGCCGGCGATGCTGGGAGGCGGCCTGCTGGGCGCCTACTGCCTCTCGGAGCCCGCCTCGGGCTCCGATGCCGCCTCACTCCGTACGAAGGCCGTACGGGACGGCGACGACTGGGTCATCACCGGTACCAAGGCATGGATCACCCATGGCGGGATCGCCGACTTCTACACGGTCCTGGCGCGTAGCGGCGTCGAGGGTGCCCGCGGCATCACCGCCTTCCTGGTCCCCGGCGACGCCGAGGGGCTGAACGCGGCCCTCCCTGAGAAGAAGATGGGCATGAAGGGCTCGCCCACCGCCCAACTGCATTTCGACGGCGTACGGGTGTCCGACGCGCGCCGGATCGGAGAGGAGGGGCAGGGTTTCGCCATCGCCCTGTCGGCGCTCGACTCCGGGCGCCTCGGTATCGCCGCCTGCGCCATCGGTGTTGCGCAGGCGGCCCTGAACGAGGCCGTCGGATACGCCACCGGCCGGCAGCAGTTCGGCCGTCCCATCGCGGACTTCCAGGGACTGCGGTTCATGCTCGCCGACATGGCCACCCAGATCGAGGCGGGCCGTGCGCTCTACCTGGAGGCGGCCAGGCTGCGTGACGCAGGCAGGCCGTTCTCCCGTCAGGCCGCCATGGCCAAGCTGTTCTGCACCGACGCGGCCATGCGGGTCACCGTCGACGCCGTCCAGGTCCTCGGCGGCTACGGCTACACCCTCGACTTCCCCGTCGAGCGGCTGATGCGCGAGGCGAAGGTGCTGCAGATCGTCGAGGGCACCAACCAGATTCAGCGCATGGTCATCGCGCGCCACCTCGCAGGTCCCGAGACGCGCTGAGCCGCAGCGGCCGGTCCGACCACACCGGCGTCGTCATGATCCGGTTCCACTCCTGGTCATGGCGGCCCGGCAGGGTCCGCCCGGTGGACTCCCAATGGCTCAGCATGGCCCGGTAGATGGGCGGATCGGTCGAATGCGGCACCGTGCGCGGCGGAGAGGGCGCGGGCGCAGACTTCGGTGCCGACTGGGAGCCGGGCCGCGGAACCGATTCTTCGGAGGCCGGAGCGGCGAGACGGCGGCGACCGGGGCCGGCCGTTGAATGCAGCAGCGTCATGTCAGGCCAACGCCGTGGGGCGGGGCCGGGTCACTGCCGGGTGGATTCGAGCGCCCGTTCGCCAGGTTCCCCTGTCTCGCGGGCGTGGCTCGATGCTGCCCGCACCACGCCGGTCCGGCCGTCGTGGTGCAGTGCAGGTGTCTGTCAGGTGCCGCCGGAGGTCTCCGGCGGCAAGGACGGCCGCGTCGGCCGGTGGCGGGCCGTGTCAGGCCGCGTTACGGCGCATCTGCGGGATCCGCAGCGGGCGCGAACCGGCACCACCGGCGTGCGAGAAGGGCTGCATCCGCCAGTCGAGCCCCTGAGGGAGCGTCAACAGCAGTGCCGTCTCCTGCTCGTGGAGTTCGAGCGACTCGTCGGCGGGACGCGTCTGCGCGACGCCGCGGCCGGTTCCGGCGCACACCGTGAGCACGAACGGGTTCCACGGGGTCGGGCACAGCGCGTGTTCCGGCAGCACATCCTCGTCGGCCAGCAGCGCGATCGGCTGCGCACAGTCCGGGCAGATCACCCGGTACATCTCAAAAGTGTCGTACGCGTCGGGAGCGGAGTCCTCGACGGGTTCAACAGGCTCCGGTTCGGTGCGTCCGGTGAGCTTCAGGCTCTGCATGGAGAATCTCCCCCTCAGGTGGGCCGACAAGGCGCCACGGCCTCGACCACAGCAAGCACTTCCCGTCGCGCATCGGCCGTAACCACGAGGTCGCCGGCTACCCACCCGTAAACCTGTGGCATTCGTCACATGCCCGGTGCAGGTGCCCTGTTCGGAGCCCCTACGGCTGTGCCTGGAGGGACCCGGGGCCATAGGTTGACCGCATGGAGGAGCTGGACCGTCAGATTGTGGAGTTGCTCGTCAAGGACGGGCGGATGAGCTACACCGACCTGGGCAAGGCCACCGGCCTGTCCACCTCGGCCGTTCATCAGCGTGTCCGAAGGCTGGAGCAGCGCGGGGTGATCCGGGGCTATGCCGCGGTCGTCGACCCCGAGGCCGTCGGGCTGCCCCTCACCGCGTTCATCTCGGTGAAACCCTTCGACCCGAGCGCGCCGGACGACATCGCCGAGCGGCTCGCCGGCGTGCCCGAACTGGAGGCGTGCCACAGCGTCGCCGGCGACGAGAACTACATCCTCAAGGTGCGGGTCTCGACGCCGCTGGAGCTGGAGCACCTGCTCACCCGGATCCGTTCGCTCGCCGGAGTCTCCACCCGCACCACCGTGGTCCTCTCCACCCCGTACGAGGCACGGCCCCCGCAGATCTGAGACACGCCCGCCGCGGGACCCGAGGGGGGTGCGGACCGCGCCGCTCCGTGCAGGCGCGAGACTGGTGTCATGACCGAGAGCACCGCCCCCCAGAGCGAACACCGCACCGTGCTGCTGCGCGGTGGAGACGTCCACAGCCCCGCCGACCCCTTCGCCACCGCCATGGTCGTCGAACGCGGCCATGTCGCCTGGGTGGGCTCCGAAGGGGCCGCCGACGCCTTCGCGAGCGGCGTCGACGAAGTGATCGACCTCGAAGGGGCGCTGGTCACTCCGGCGTTCACCGACGCGCACGTCCACACCACATCGACCGGCCTGGCCCTCACCGGTCTGGATCTCTCCGGCGCCCGCACCCTTGCCGAGGCCCTCGACCTCGTTCGTACGCACACGGCCGCGCACCCCGCCGACCGGGTCGTCCTCGGCCACGGCTGGGACGCCACGCGCTGGCCGGAACAGCGGCCCCCGTCGCGCGGCGAACTCGACGCGGCGGCCGGCGGCCGGCCCGTCTATCTGCCCCGGATCGATGTGCACTCCGCGGTCGTCACCACGGCCCTCCTCGATCTGGTCCCCGGCGTCACCGCGCTGGCCGGCTACCACCCCGACGCCCCGCTGACCGGCGCCGCCCACCACGCGGTGCGTTCCGCCGCGCACGAAGCCGTCTCGCCGCAGCAGCGCGCCGACGCCCAGCGCGCCGCCCTGGACCACGCCGCCTCGCTCGGCATCGGCACCGTCCATGAGTGCGGCGGACCCGACATCTCCGACGAGGAGGACTTCACCGGACTGCTGAAACTCGCCGCCGGGCGGCCGGGTCCACGGGTCTTCGGCTACTGGGCCGAGCAGGTGGGCGACGAGAAGGACGCCCGCCGGATCCGCGAACTCGGCGCGATCGGCGCCGCCGGGGATCTCTTCGTCGACGGCTCCCTCGGCTCGCACACTGCGTGCCTGCACGAGCCGTACGCCGACGGTCCGGCCGGACGGACCGGTGACGCCCACCTGGACGCGGCGCAGATCGCGGCCCATGTCACCGCCTGCACCGAGGCCGGTCTGCAGGCCGGCTTCCACGCCATCGGCGACGCCGCGGTCTCCGCCGTGGTGGCCGGAGTCCGGGCCGCCTCCGAAACGCTCGGCCTGGCCCGCATCCGGGCCGCCCGGCACCGTGTCGAGCACGCCGAGATGCTCACCCCCGAGACCATCGCCGCCTTCGCGGAGCTGGGTCTGACCGCCTCCGTCCAGCCCGCCTTCGACGCGGCCTGGGGCGGCGAGGACGGCATGTACGCGCAGCGGCTCGGCGCCGAACGGGCCCGCACCCTGAACCCGTACGCGGGCCTCCTGCGGGCCGGCGTGCCCCTCGCCTTCGGCTCGGACAGCCCGGTGACCCCGCTGGACCCGTGGGGGACCGTACGGGCCGCCGCGTTCCACCGCTCGCCCGAGCACCGGATCTCCGTGCGGGCGGGATTCACCGCGCACACCAGGGGTGGCTGGCGGGCCGTCGGCCGCGACGACGCGGGCACGCTGGTGCCCGGTGCACCCGCCGACTACGCCGTCTGGCGCACCGAGGAGCTTGTGGTCCAGGCCCCGGACGACCGGGTCGCCCGCTGGTCGACGGACCCGCGGTCCGGGACGCCCGGACTGCCGGACCTCACCCCTGGCGGTGAACTTCCGGTCTGTCTGCGTACCGTGATCTTCGGACAAACTGTCTACGTAAGGCCGAACGGGTGACGTCCGGACATTTCGTACCGCCGATCGAAGGCGCCGTCGCTTCCCCGCGACCTGGGAATCTCCGGTACTGACCAGGCGAGTTCGGTAAACGTTGCAGGTCAGACGGGTATTGACAGAAGGCGCCCACGGGCCGGTAGGTTCGGCCGAGTCCACCACAGGACGTCCGACCGGTTGAACCTCCATGCAGTCGTCGAACGCCGCTGGGTCATGGGGTGGTGTGCCGCACCGGTGCACCACCACTGACAGCCAGGTTCAGCGCCCGCGCCTCGGGGGCGAGGGAAGGTTCGAACCGGACGGCAGGTGCGACCCGGGTGGGGCCCGGACGTTCAGTAGACAACGGCTTTCGGTCGACCCGCAGCCAGCGGGACCCAGGTCGGCCCGAAGGACGCCGGGCCCCGATCCGCAGTTCTGTCCGAGCTTCTGTCCGCACTTCCCTCCTTCTGTCCGGCCCGGCTCCCGATACCTCCCTACCGCGTCGGTCCTCGGTCCCGTATGCGGTCGATATGGTGTGCACCTGCGTACGGACGTGAGGGGCAGTAAGTGAACGACGGCGGTCAGAGGCGATACGGCCCGCTCGGCAGAGCGTTGGTGATCATCCCGACCTACAACGAGGCCGAGAACATCAAGCCGATCGTCACCCGGGTGCGCACCGCAGTGCCGGACGCGGACATCCTGGTCGCCGACGACAACAGCCCCGACGGCACCGGCAAGATCGCCGACGAGCTCGCCGCCGCCGACAGCCAAGTGCAGGTACTGCACCGGCAGGCCAAGGAAGGGCTCGGTGCCGCATACCTGGCGGGCTTCCGCTGGGGTATCGAGCACGGCTACGGCGTCCTTGTCGAGATGGACGCCGACGGCTCCCACCAGCCCGAGGAACTGCCCCGGCTGCTCACCGCGCTCAAGGGCGCCGACCTGGTGCTCGGCTCGCGCTGGGTGCCGGGCGGCCGCGTGGTCAACTGGCCCAAGTCCCGCGAAATGATCTCCCGGGGCGGCAGCACGTACTCCCGGCTGCTGCTCGGGCTGCGGACCCGGGACGTCACCGGCGGCTACCGGGCCTTCCGGGCGGAGACCCTGCAGGGCATCGGCCTCGACGAGGTCGCCTCCCAGGGCTACTGCTTCCAGGTCGACCTGGCCCGCCGCGCCGTCGACGCGGGATACCACGTGGTCGAGGTCCCGATCACCTTCGTGGACCGCGAGGTCGGCGACTCCAAGATGAGCCGCGACATCCTCGTCGAGGCGCTGTGGCGGGTCACGGCGTGGGGCGTCACCGCCCGCACGAACCGGGTTCTGGGCCGCAGGCCCTCCTGATCGCCCTCACACCCCGCTTATCCCGCTCGGACGTGCGTCCAGGCACACTGGGGACCATGACGACCGGCACACCGCCCCCGCCCGCCCAGCGGCGCTCGCGCGCCCGTACCTTCATCCCCCTCGCCGTCGCCGCCTGGGCGGTGCTGGAGATCTGGCTGCTGACCGTGGTGGCGGACGTCGTGGGCGGGTTCACCGTGCTGCTGCTCCTGATCGGGGGCGTCGTGCTCGGGGTCGTCGTGATGAAGTCGGCCGGCCGCCGGGCCTTCCGCAACCTCACCGAGACGCTCCAGCGGATGCCGGGGCAGCCGGGGGCCGCCGACGCGTCGCCTGCCGCCCCGTCGGGCAGCAAGGGCAACGGGTTGCTGATGCTCGGCGGGCTGCTGATCATGATCCCGGGGTTCATCTCGGACGTGGCGGGACTTCTGCTGCTGGTGCCGCCGGTGCGGGCGACGCTCGGCAGGCGCGCGGAGAAGTCCCTGGAGCGCCGGATGCGCGCAGCGACACCGGGGAGCCTCTCCGACGCCTTCCAGCAGGCCCGGATCCACCGCCCGGACGGAAAGATCGTCCAGGGCGAGGTGATCCGCGAGACCGACCGGCACCCGGACGAGAACCCCCGCCCGCCACTGACTCCCTGACCGAGCCGCGCCCCACGGCCTGCGCGGAACTGCTGTCCTCGAGCCCCGGGCGGACTGGTCCGTCCGTGCCTGGTGCTCACATCCGGAAGTGCGTCGGACGTTCATGCCCGAGCCGCCGCCGGGCGAGAAATTCAAGCCGTCCGGCGCTTGAGGACATCTTCGGTTCCCGCGCGATGTCCGGCGCATCCGGGGGACCGCTCAACGTGCGGGTGCCCCTGGAACCTGCGCCGTGGAGCCCCGCAGCCCGTCCGGCGCGTGAGGGCAGGGACTCTCGGCGGGCCCCTGCGCACGACAGACAGAGCCGCGGGCCGTGGCACACACTCGGTGTGCCACGGCCCGCGGCTCTGTCTAGGTGCGGTGTTGCGCGGTCAGGCAGACTTCCTGCTGTCCCGCGGATGCACGGCAATGTTCATGGCTCCGGAGCGCAGAACCGCCAGCCTCTCGGCCAGCACCTCCTCCAGCTCCTCGCGTGTGCGCCGCTCCATGAGCATGTCCCAGTGCGTACGCGCAGGCTTGCCCTTCTTCTCCTCGGGGCCATCCCCGTCCACCAGGAGTGCCATGGCGCCGCACGCCTTGCACTCCCACTCCGGCGGAATTTCCGCCTCTACCGAGAACGGCATCTCAAATCGATGTCCGTTCTGGCATGCGTACTCCACCGCCTGGCGCGGGGCCAGATCGATGCCGCGGTCCGTCTCGTAGCTGGTAACCACGAGTCGCGTGCCGCGGAGAGCTCGCTCACTCATGAATCGTGCCTCCCGGGCTTGTCGCCCACAGGACAGGTGTCGCTGTCGTCGTCATCCGGTCAACGTCCGGTCGGCGGTAAAGATTCCCGTTGCCGGTCATGCGTCGCCCGTCGTGCCGCTGCTTTTTCAGGGTTGGGGTACCCACCAATGCCCGGTTTGTCACATCTGGCAGAAGTTGTCACCCAACAGTTTGGCTTCTTCCACTCGCAGTAACGGTCCTCCGGGCAGGCCAAAGGCGTACACTACCGGCCTTTCACTTCAACGTCTAAATCCGTTCCGGAACGGGATTCCCTGCCGCCGCAACGGCCTGCCGTACGGGCACCCTCGCGAGCAGTACCGAACCGATCACGAAGAAGATCACCAACGAGATGATTGCATCCCGATAGCTGCCGGTCAGCTGATACGCGAGACCGAACACCAGTGGCCCCAGCCAGCTCAGTCCGCGGTCGCTCATCTCGTACGCGGAGAAGTACTCGGCCTCCTTGCCGCGCGGCACCAGATGGGAGAACAGCGAGCGCGACAGCGCCTGGCTGCCGCCGAGCACCAGGCCGATCGCCGAGGCCAGTACGTAGAAGAAGGCCGGGGCGTCCGGGGGAAGGAAGTAGCCGGAGACGAGGATCAGGGTCCAGACGACGAGCGAGGCCAGGATCGTGCGCTTCGCCCCGTACGCCCGTGCCAGCCTCCCCATCCCCAGCGCCCCCGCCACCGCGAGCACCTGCACCAGCAGCACGGCGGTGATCAACGTCGTCTGGTCGAGGCCGAGCTCCTCGGAGCCGAACACCGAAGCCTGCGAGATCACCGTCTGGATGCCGTCGTTGTAGACCAGATAGGCCAGGAGGAAGGAGAGGGTGAGCGGGTGCCGGCGCATGTCGCGCAGAGTGGCGCGCAGCTGCCGCCAGCCGGAGCCGACCGCACCCTCGCCGCCGGGTGCCACCCGCCGGTCGCGCAGCCGTCGCAGCGGCACGAGGGTGAACGCGCCCCACCAGACACCCGCCGAGGCGAGGCAGGTCCGCACCGCGTCGGACTCGGAGAGGCCGAACGAGTCGTGGCCCGTGTAGAGGATCAGATTGAGGACGAGGACGAGCGCCCCCGACGTGTAGCCGAAGGCCCAGCCGCGTGAGGAGACCGCGTCGCGCTCGTCGGGCCCGGCGATCTGCGGCAGATACGCGTTGTAGAGCACCATCGACACCGAGATCGACGCGTTCGCCACGATCAGCAGGAACGCACCCAGCAGATAGCGGTGGCCGTCCAGGAAGAACATCCCGGTCGTCGCGGCCGCGCCCACATATGCGGCGGCCGCGAGCAGCGGTTTCTTGCGGCCCGTACGGTCGGCGGCGGCGCCCACGATCGGCATCACCACCACCGCGACGACGACGGACACCGAGACCGCGTAGGCAAAGAGCGAACCGGCGCGTACCGGGATGCCGAGCGGGTGCACGAAACCGTCGGCGTCCGCGGCGGCCTTGGCTATCGACGTCAGATAGGGGCCGAGGAACACCGTGAGGACGCTGGTCGAGTAGACCGAACACGCGAAGTCGTAGAAGTACCAGCCGCGTTGTTCGCGTCTGCGGCCCTCGGCGTCGGCACCCTCGGTGGCGCGTTCCGGCGTCGGCTCAGCGGTGTCTGCGGACTCGGCGCTCAACCCGCACCCCCTCGTGTCTCCCCGTGGGACGCCGCCGGGCCGGCGTCAGGCCCAGGCCCCCCGCTCGCTCAGCACCGTACGCAGCGTCTCGATGTGATCGGTCATGATGCCATCCACACCGAGATCGAGGAGCGCTGCCATCCGCTCCGGTTCGTTCACCGTCCAGACATGGACCTGGAGTCCGCGCGCATGGGCCTCCCGGACGAAGCGCCGGTCGACCACCCTGACCCCGTTCTGGGTCTCCGGGACCTGCGCGCACACCGCTCCGGCGCGCAGTGCGGCCGGTATGCCGTACGAGCGCAGGCGCAGGCCGAGGACGCCGCGGACACCGTACGAGGTGGCGAGCCGGGGGCCCGCGAGGCGGTGCGCCCTGGCCACCCGGGTCTCCGAGAACGAGCCGACGCACACCCGGTCCCAGGCATCCGTCCGGCGGATCAGATCGATCAGCGGGACCAGGGCCGGCTCGGCCTTGATGTCCACGTTCCAGCGGGCGTCGGGGAATTCCTCCAGCAACTCCTCGAACAGCGGCAGCGGTTCGCGGCCCGCCACCCGGGCCTGCCGCACCTCGCTCCACGGCAGGTCGGCGATCCGGCCCCAGGCGTCCGTCACCCGGTCCAGGGTGGTGTCGTGGAAGGCGACCAGGCGCCCGTCCGACGTCGTGTGCACATCGGTCTCGAAGTACCGGTAGCCGGCATCGGCGGCCCGGCGGAACGCGGCCGTCGTGTTCTCGATCCCGTCCGCCGCTCCACCGCGGTGGGCGAACGGGATCGTCACGGGATGGTCCAGATACGGGTGGCGTAGGGAGGTCACTGCGGAAGTATGGCCTCCTCCGGTGACGGTGCGGTGACGGCGGTGGTGCCGGACTCCGGCGCGGGAGCGACGGTCCGGTCGGCGGGATCGGCCCCGGGGACGGCGAACACGCGCAGGAAGAGCTGGGCGAGCGGGCCGATGCTGAGCGCGTAGAGGACCGTGCCCACTCCCAGGGAGCCGCCGAGCACGAAGCCGGTCGCCACCACCGCCACCTCGATCGCCGTGCGGACCGTCCGGATCGAGCGGCCGGTGCGCCGGTGCAGTCCGGTCATCAGTCCGTCGCGCGGACCGGGGCCGAACCGCGCCGCGATGTACAGCCCCGTCGCGACACCGTTGAGCACGATCCCCGCGACCATCAACGTGATCCGTCCGGTGAGGCCGTGCACCTCGGGGACGAGGGCGAGCGTGCCGTCCATGGCGAGGCCGATGGCGAAGACGTTGGAGACCGTCCCGAGGCCGGGGCGCTGCCTCATCGGGATCCACAGCAGCAGGACCGCCGCGCCGACGATGATCGCGACGACTCCGATGGAGAGCCCGGTGCGCTCGGCGAGCCCCTGGTGCAGCACCCCCCAGGGTTCGAGGCCGAGTCCGGCGCGGACGAGGAGCGCCGAGCTCACTCCGTACAGGGCCAGACCGGCGTACAGCTGGACCAGCCGCCGGGTGAGATGCGCCCCGCGCGGGACGGCGGTGTTGGACAAGATGTGCTCCCTGGTGTGGTGGCAGTGGACCGACGCATGACACTCTGGGGCGAGGTATTGGCTACCAACTATGGCCAATCCGAGGAAGGTGGACTGATTTTCATGGCGCAGTGGACTTCGGCCGTCGGTGCCGCGCAGCTCGCCCGGCAGCTCCAGGCCCAGCAGCAGAAGCCCATGGGCCCCGGCGCACGCAGGCCGCCCGCCTACCGCGCGCTCGCCGACGGCATCCGACTGCTCGTCCTCGAGGGCCGGGTGCCGGTCGCCGCCCGGCTCCCCGCCGAGCGTGAACTGGCGCTCGGCCTGTCCGTCAGCCGCACCACCGTCGCCGCCGCATACGAGGCGCTGCGGGCCGAGGGGTTCCTGGAGTCCCGCCGCGGCGCCGGGAGCTGGACCGCCGTGCCGGCGGGCAATCCACTGCCCGCCCGCGGTCTCGAACCGCTGCCCCCGGAGTCGCTCGGTTCGATGATCGACCTGGGCTGTGCCTCGCTGCCCGCGCCCGAACCCTGGCTGACCCGCGCCGTCCAGGGCGCCCTGGAAGAACTGCCGCCGTATGCGCACACCCACGGCGACTACCCGGCTGGGCTGCCCGCGCTGCGGCAGATGATCGCAGACCGCTACACCGAGCGCGGCATCGCCACCATGCCGGAACAGATCATGGTCACCACCGGTGCGATGGGCGCGATCGACGCCATCTGCCATCTTTTCGCGGGGCGCGGCGAGCGGATCGCGGTGGAGTCCCCGTCGTACGCCAACATCCTGCAGCTGATGCGGGAGGCCGGCGCCCGGTTGGTGCCGGTGGCGATGGAGGAGGGGATCGGCGGCTGGGACATGAACCGCTGGCGGCACGTGCTGCGGGACGCGGCCCCCCGGCTCGCCTACGTCGTGGCGGACTTCCACAACCCCACCGGCGCGCTCGCGGACGAGAACCAGCGCCGGGCCCTGGTGGACGCGGCCCGCTCCGCCGGGACCGTCCTGGTCGTCGACGAGACCATGAACGAGCTCTACCTGGACGACGATGTGGAGATGCCGCGCCGGGTCTGCGCCTTCGATCCGGCGGGCAGCACCGTGGTCACCGTCGGCTCGGCCAGCAAGGCCTTCTGGGCCGGCATGCGGATCGGCTGGGTGCGGGCCGCGCCCGACGTGATCCGCAGTCTGGTGTCCGCCCGGGCCTACGCCGACATGGGCACTCCCGTACTGGAGCAGCTCGCGATCAACTGGCTGATGCGTACCGGGGGCTGGGAGGAAGCGGTGGAGATCCGCCGCGGCCAGGCACGGGAGAACCGGGACGCGCTGGTCGCGGCGGTGCGCCGGGAACTGCCGGAGTGGGAGTTCGAGGTGCCGCGCGGCGGGCTGACGCTCTGGGTGCGCACGGGCGGACTGTCGGGGTCGCGGCTGGCCGTGGCGGGCGAGCGCGTGGGGGTGCGGGTGCCGTCGGGCCCGCGGTTCGGTGTCGACGGCGCCTTCGAGGGGTACGTCCGGCTGCCGTTCACGGTCGGCGGGCCGGTGGCGGACGAGGCGGCGGCGCGGCTCGCGGCGGCGGCGCAGTTGGTCGGGTCGGGGGCGAGCGCGGGGGCGGAGGCGCCGAGGACATTCGTCGCCTGACCCAGGCGGCCGGATCGCCGCCACGGCCACATCGCTGTGGGGCGGGCGGAGCGGACGGGTGGCGGACCGGGTCCGCCACCCGTCCGCTCCGCCCGCCCCTTCGTACGCCTACTCGCTGAGCATCAGCTGCTCGGCTGTCAGGACGTGCCCCGCCGCCAGGGCGGTCTCCGCGGGCAACGGGTCCGGACTTGTGGGTTCCGGCACGGTCGCCTCGACCGCCGACTGTGGCGCGGGCAGCAGATCGAGCACCGCCTGCCGGTGTGCCTCGCTCGTCGCGTCGTCGTACGGGTCCGGTGTGGCCGGCACCTGGAGCCGCAGCACCGGGCCGGTGCCGAGCCGCGTGTATCCCCGGCCGGGCGGGACGTCCGGTGGCGGGGTGGTGTGCGGCTCCAGGCCCAGCACGGACTCGACCTGGTCGCGTGCGCAGGGGCCGAGGACGACCCGGGCCCGGGTGTGGGTCCGTACGGTCTCGCTGAGCGTGTCCAGACTGTCGAACTGGTCGGTCGTCACCACGGTGACATTGGCCGCCCTGCCGTGCCGCAACGGCACCTGAAGCAGTTCCTGCGGGTCGGGCCGGCCGTCGACGGCCGCGAGATGGCCGAGGACACTGGGCCGGTCCAGCAGGATCCAGAGCGGGCGCTTGGTGTCCTCGGGCGGGGGGTGTCCCGCCTGCCGGGCCCGGTTGGCGGCGATCAGCCGCCGCTCCGTCTCATGGGCCGCCCACTCCAGGGTGGCCAGCGCACCGGCCAGTCCGCACTCGACGGCCAGCACCCCGGTGCGTCCGGTCAGGCAGGCGTACTCGCCGGTTCCGCTGCCTTCGATGATGACGATGTCGCCGTGCTGGAGCGCCTGCAGGGCGATGGAGCGCATCAGCGTCGAGGTGCCGCTGCCCGGCTGTCCGACGATCAGCAGATGCGGTTCCGTGGAGCGGGCGCCGGTCCGCCAGACGACCGGGGGTGCGTCCCGGGTCTCCTCGCCGTCGGTGATCGGCACCGTCCGCTGCACCGCGTCGTCGTCGGTGAAGCCCAGCACCGTCTCCCCGGGTGTGGTGACGAAGCGCTGGGCGGCGATCGAGGTGGGCAGGGCGTCGAGGACGCTCATCACGAGCTGGTTGGCCTCCTCGTCCCAGGCGAAGTGGTACTCGCGACCGCGGCCCGACTTGGCGTGCAGCAGCTGTTCGATCCGGATGCGGGCGGCGGCCTCGCCGTCGGTGAAGTACGCGGGGTACGCGACCTTGAGCCGGGTGACGCGTCCGTCGCCGTCGAACTCGTAACCGCTGAACGCCTTCCCCCAGTCGCCGCCGTGAGCGAACAGCGGACTCGGGTCGTCGGCCACGGAGAAGTACGGCACGAGCGCCTCGTACAGGGCCTGCAGCCGCCCGGTCTCGGTCTTGCCGGGGCCGGTCTTCACCGGCGTACGCTCGCGCCCCTTCCATGCGGCGGCGCCCATCACCGCGGCCAGGGCGAGCAGGGGCCCGTAGGGGACGAGCGCCACCACGAATACGCAGGCCGCGACGAGGAACAGCGTGGGGCCACGCCGCTCCTTGGGTGTCGCGGCCCACTTCCGCCGTCCTGCGCCGACCAGCAGCCGCAGCCCACGCGTGACCGTGAACAGCGGGTGGAGGACGTCGGTGGCGTTGTCGGCGGCCGTGCGCGCGAGCTCGCGACCGCGAGTGATCGAAGCGCTGCCGCTGCTCAGAATGCGGGGGAGTGGTCGCCGGGCCACGTCGGTCTCCTGAGGTGGGGTGGGAGCGGTCGCGGAGGGTCAGAACTTGATCCCGCCCAGCAGGCCGGCCAGGCTCGCGCCGCCCGCGGTGATGCTCGGTGCGATGGCGGTGCCTGCCAGATAGAAGCCGAACAGGGCGGTGACGAGGGCGTGCGAGCCCTTCAGACCGTCCTTCCTGAAGAACAGGAAGACGATGATGCCGAGGATGACGACGCCAGACATGGAAAGGTTCATGAGTGGTTCTCCTGTTTGGGGGGACAGTCACCATGAGTCCTTCCAGGCTCACAAAAAGTATCTATAGGATAAAAGGTGCAATCGAGTGAAAGGCTGTTGTTTTCACCGGAACGGCGGACAGGAGGGCCCGGTTCGGGCGGAACATCCGGCACGGCGCACCGCTCTGACCTCACTCGGCGTGATCCAGCCACGGCCGGTCCGGAGGATGTGTGCCGTGGAGCAGTACCCTGTCGATTCACTCGTACGGCCCCCGTGCCGTACGGCCCACCCGGTCAGCAGCAACGAGTTCGTGGAAGGCGGTCCGTCCGATGAGCGAAGTCCCAGATCCCGAGGTCGTGGAGCTGGCGACCAAGGTCTTCGACCTGGCGCGCCGCGGGGAGACCGAGACGCTCGCCGCGTATGTGGACGCCGGTGTGCCCGCGAACCTGACCAACGACCGGGGTGATTCGCTGCTGATGCTCGCCGCCTATCACGGGCACGCCGAGGCGGTCACCGCCCTCGTCGGCCGCGGCGCCGATCCGGACCGGGCCAACGACCGCGGGCAGACGCCGCTCGCCGGAGCCGTCTTCAAGGGGGAGGACGCGGTGATCGAGGCACTGCTCGCCGCGGGTGCCGACCCGGCGGCCGGAACACCGTCCGCGCTGGACACCGCGCGCATGTTCGGTAAGGCCGACCTGCTGGAACTCTTCGGCTCCCGCTGAGCGGGTACGCGGTAAATGTGGTCGCGGTGACGAAATGGCTGGGTCATCATGACGTCGCGGGCCCGATTCGGGCCACCGACGAGAGGTAGAGGAAGATGGTCTACACCAAGCAGAAGACGGCGGTCGGCCGATCATGTTGCTGCGCGGCGTAGTGCCCACCCGGCACTTGGAACTGCACAGTCCCGGTTGCGTCGACAGCTTGATGTGAGGCTTTTCCCATGTTCGATCCGTTCATAGCGCCGAGCGGCACCCTGCTCGGCCTGTTGCAGAGGGGCCGCGGCGACGGCACGCTCCACGCGCTCGCCGCACCACGTGCCGAGGCCCTCGCGGCCCTCAACCACTGCGTCCTGAGCGATCCGCGTCACGACTGGCAGGTCGAGAACCGCTCCCTCTACTACGCACGTCTGTATCTCGACCTCGACGGCGGCATCGAGGAGATCGAGCAGCACCTGAGCGATCCGGACGACCACATCGACACCGACGATTCACGGACCGGTCTGGCCCTCGCGGTCCTCGGCCACCTCGCCTCGTACGGTCGCTCCGACGCCCTGAACCTGCTGCGGCGGTACGCGGCGACCGGCGCCAACTGGGCGTGGGCCCTCGACGAGCTGGCCCTGCGCGACGACGACGCGGGACTCCGCACGCTCGCGGTGCCCGTCCTGGCCCGGTTCCCGGACACCGAGGAAGGCGCCGCCGAGCTCGCGGCCGCCGTACGGGACGCCTTCGAGCCCCGGCCCTGGCGGCTGTGGGCGGACGATCCGCGCGAAGCGGTCGGAGCAAGGATCAGGGCCGCATCGGAACAGGGCTCGTTCGACCGCTGGCAGCGACAGATGCGCCCCGGCGGCCCACGCCCCGGCTGGAGCGTCCAGGCCGTCTTCGACTGGGCACAGCAGGGACTGGACCGCGGCACCCTTCTTCACGTCCCGGCTGCCCGCTGCCTCACCGCCGTCGCCGGCCCCGACGACCGGCCGGTGATCGTCGAGGCTGCCCGCAGCGGCCCGGAAGGCGCCCGCTGCGCGGCTCTGCACTACCTGTCCGAAGCCAGGGACCCGGCCGTGCTCGACCTGATCGAAGCCGCGGCGGTCAGCCCCTCGCGCACGGTCGCCGACGCGGCAGTCGCCGCCTTCGAGCGGATGTGCGGCGACGCGGCGGTGGACCGGGCCCGTATCTGGGCCCGACGGCCCGACGCGCTCGGCGCCTCCGCCGCCGGTGTGCTCGCCTGCCGGGGCGGCGACCAGGACGCATCACTCGTCCTCGCCGCTCTGCGTGACGCCGTACGCGGCGAAGGGCCGGACGCACAACGCCTGTGGACCCTCGTCGACGGCACGGGCCGGCTGGGCATCGCCTGCGCCGCACCCGTCCTGCGACACGTCTACCGGGAGACGTCCTCCTCACATCTGCGCGGCCGGGCGGCGCGCGCACTCGCGGCCACCGACCCCTCGTTCGCCACCGGCTTCGCCGTCGAATGCCTGTGGGACTGCGAGGAGACCACTCGGGAGGTCGCCGCACTGCACGCGGAGACCGGCGACATCAGGGTTGCCGAACGGTTGCGCCGACTGGCCGCCGACCCGGCCGAGGAGGCCGAGGTACAGACCGCGGTACGCAGCAGGATCGGGCCCGACGCCCCGGCTGTCTGACCCGCGGCACGCACAGGAGGGCGCAGCGCTTCGGGGGAGCGCGGCGCACCCTGCCACCGGACGTCGAACGCTCACTGGACGTTCCCCGGGTGGAAAGATCCAAGTCGGCCCCGTCACGTCCGGTGCGACGACAACACGGGTATGCGTGTCGTCATCGTCACCGAATCCTTCCCGCCCGATGTCAACGGCGTGGCCCACTGCACCATGCAGACCGCCCGGCACCTTGCCGCGCGGGGCCATGAACCGCTCGTCATAGCCCCGGCCACGGCCGGTGCGACGGCCACATCCCGTTCCTCCGGCACTCCGTGGAGGCCACCCGCCGCCAGTGACCCTGCGCGGCCGCCGGCTGCTTCGGTCCCGTACCCGGGTGCCTCCGGCACCCCGTGGGAGCCGCCCACCGGCAGTGACCCCGCACGCCCCCCGGCCTCCTCGACCCCGTACCCGGGTGCCTCCGGCACCCCCGACGTCTTCGAATCGGCCGCGCCCTGCCCCGTGGTGCGCGTCCCTTCCCTGCCCCTGCCCGGCTACTCCCAGGTCCGCGTGGCACTTCCGAGCCGTCGGCTGATGGCCGCCCTCATTGCCCACCGGGCCGAACTCGTCCATCTCGCCGGACCGTTCGTGCTCGGCGCACGCGGCATGGCGGCAGCCGCCCGGCTCGGGCTGCCTGCCGTGGCCGTCTACCAGACCGACCTGGCCGGCTACGCCCGTACGTACCTCGGTGCCGGCGAGAACACCGCCTGGCGCCGGATGCGCGCGGTGCACAGCGCCGCCGACCGCACCCTCGCTCCCTCCACCGCCGCCGTCCGCGACCTCACCGAGCACGGCGTGGAGCGGGTGCGGCTGTGGCCGCGCGGCGTCGACACCGTACGGTTCCGGCCGGGACTGCGCGACGAGGCGTTGCGCCACCGCCTCGCGCCCGGCGGCGAGAAGATCATCGGATACGTCGGCCGGCTCGCCGCGGAGAAGCACGTCGAACTCCTTGCCGGTGCCTGCGGGCTGCCCGGGGTGCGGGTCGTGGTCGTCGGGGACGGCCCCAGCGGCGCATCGCTGCGAGCGGCCCTGCCCGGCGCCGTCTTCCTCGGCCGCAGGATCGGGGAGGATCTCGCCCGCCTGTTCGCCTCGCTGGACATGTTCGTGCACACCGGCCCGTACGAGACGTTCTGCCAGACGGTGCAGGAGGCCATGGCCTCCGGTGTGCCCGTCATCGCCCCGGCGGCGGGCGGGCCGCTCGACCTCGTCGACCACGGGAGGACCGGCCTGCTGGTCCCGCCGCACGACGCCGACGCGGTACGGGCAGCCGTCGGCGCACTCGTCGCCGACCCCGCGCGCGCGGCGGCCTACGGGCGGGCCGGGCGGACCATGGTCGAGGGCCGGACGTGGGAAGCCGTCGGCGATCAACTGCTGGACCACTACGACGAGGTGCTGCGCGGCCGGACGGCGGTGGCCGCATGACCGGGCGCGAGCGGGGAAAGACCATTGTCCGCCTGGCGAACTTCGTCACCCCGTCCTCCGGCGGACTGCGCACCGCCCTGGACGAACTCGGCCGCGGCTACCTCGCGGCCGGGCACGAGGCGGTACTCGTCGTGCCCGGCGACAGCGCGAGCGATGTACGCACCGCACAGGGCAGGGTGATCACCCTCCCGGGACCGGCGCTGCCGGGCAGCGGCGGCTATCGCGTACTGGCCGGCCGACGCACCCTCCGGCACCTCCTCGAAACGCTGCGGCCCGACCGCCTGGAGGTGTCCGACCGCACCACCCTGCGCTGGACGGGCGAATGGGCCCGCCGCGCCCGGGTGCCCGCCGTGATGGTCTCCCACGAGACCGCGGACGGGGTGCTGCGCACCTGGGGCGTCCCGGCCGGCGCGGCAGCGCGGACCGCCGACCGCCTCAACACCCTCAGCGCACACGCCTACACCCGGATCGTGTGCACCACGGAGTGGGCGGAGCGCGAGTTCGTCCGGATCGGCGCACGCAATGTGGTCCGCGCCCCGCTCGGCGTGGACCTGCAGCGCTGCCGCCCGGGCCGGCGCAGCCTGGTCCTGCGTGCCCGGCACGTCCGCGGCCGGTCCGTGCTTCTTCTGATGTGCTCCCGCCTCTCGGTGGAGAAGCGGCCCGGTCGGGCCCTGGACGCGCTCGCCGTCCTCGACGGCCTGGGTGTGCGTGCGACGCTGGTGGTCGCGGGCGACGGGCCGCTGCGCGCGGGGCTGGAGAGCCGGGCGCGGGCGGAGCGGCTGGCGGTCGAGTTCCTGGGGCATGTGCGGGACCGCGAACGGGTGGCGGATCTGCAGGCCGCGGCCGACCTCTGCCTGGCCCCCGGCCCGGCCGAGACGTTCGGCCTGTCGGCCCTGGAAGCACTGGCCTGCGGCACCCCGGTGGTGGCGAGCGCGAGCTCCGCGCTGCCGGAGGTGATCGGCGAAGCGGGAGTGGCCGCGGCGGACACGGGTGAAGCATTCGCCGCTGCCGTACGGGAGTTGCTGGCGCGCCCCGAAGCGGGGCGGCGCGCGGCGGCGAGGCAGCGCGCCGAACTCTTCGGCTGGGACCGCTCGGTGGCGGCATTCCTGGCCGCCCACGACGTGCAGGACCGGGGCGGGATACCGGGGGTGCGGGCATGACGGGGTCGGGGGTGCGGTCGGCCGGGGCGACGGCCGTGCCGTTGCCAGGGGCGCCGGCGTCCGCGTCGAGCTCTGCGTCGGCTCCGGTGTCGGTGACGGGGGCCCTGCCGGTCTCACCCGGGCCCGCGCCGGTTTCCGTGCCGGCTCGCGTATCCGTGACAGAGGCCCCGCCTGTACCGCCGGCGTCGCCCGCGCCCGCCTCGTCCTCCGTAGCGGCTTCCCTCCCCGTAACGGCCGCTCCGCCTGTTCCGCCCGAATCACCTGCGCAGACCGCGACCCCCGGTCGCCCGATCCGGTTCGCCGCGCTCGGGGACTCGTTCACCGAGGGTGTCGGTGATCCCGTCCCCGGTGGCCGGCGCGGCTGGGCCGCGTTGCTGGCGGACGGGATCGGGAACAGCCGGCGGGGCGTCGAGTTCCGTAACTTCGCCGTCAGCGGTTCGCTCTCCAGCGACGTCCGTGACCGGCAGGCCCCGGCCGCCGCCGCTTTCCGGCCCGACCTGGCCTCCGTCGTCGTCGGCGTCAACGACACCCTGCGCCGGTCCTTCGACATCCGGCTCCTCGCCCAGCGGCTGGACGAGGTCTGCGCGCTCCTGACCGACGGCGGGGCCGTACTCCTCACGGCCTGTCTACCCGATCCCGGCGCCGTCCTCGGGCTGCCCGCGCCCCTCGGCCGGCCGCTGGCCCGGCGGCAGAGCGCGGTGAATGCCGTGGTGCATGCGTTGTCCGCCCGCTACGACGCCGTCCATCTGCATGCCTCGGACGGGGAGTGGGTCTCCGACCGTTCGCTGTGGAGCGTCGACCGGCTCCATCCGGCCGAGCGCGGTCATCGCACGGTAGCGGCGCACTTCCATGGGCTCCTCGCCGCCCGTGGTCTGGCCCTCGGCACCCCGCCGGGGCGCGAGCCGGAGCAGCCGCCGCCGAGCCGCACCGACTCGTTGCTCTGGCTGGCCACGGCGGGCACCGGATGGCTGGTCCGCCGGAGCACCGATCTGCTGCCCCAACTGCTGTGCCTGGCAGGAGCGGAGATACGGCACTGGGCGCGCGGCACGAGCGCGCAGCTGGACCGGCGGGCCGACCAGGCACTGCAGGGCGCGCTCGCCACGGTCCCGTCCAGAACTCCGCCCGCCGTGCCGTCCGCCCCGCTGCCGGTGCCGCACGTCAGTATGGAGGGGTGACTGGACGCTGGGAGTTCTGGATCGACCGTGGCGGCACGTTCACCGACGTGGTGGGCCGCGATCCCGAAGGGCGGCTGGTCACCCGCAAGCTCCTCTCGCACGATCCGGACCGCTACCGGGACGCCGCAGTGGCCGGGATCCGTCTGCTGCTGGGCCTCGGCCCCACCGACCCGGTCCCCGCCGACCGGGTCGGCAGCGTGAAGATGGGCACGACCGTCGCCACCAACGCCCTGCTGGAGCGGCGCGGCGAGCCGACCGTCCTGGTGATCACCGAAGGGTTCCGCGACGCCCTGCGCATCGCGTACCAGAACCGGCCGCGCCTCTTCGACCGCCGCATCCTCCTGCCGGAGGCCGTGTACGAGCGGGTGATCGAGGTGCCGGAGCGGGTCGACGCGCACGGCCGGACCCTCACACCCCTCGACCCGGTAGCGACGGCCGAGCGGTTGAGAGCCGCGTGGGCCGACGGATTCCGCAGCGCGGCGGTCGTCCTGATGCACGGCTACCGGCACCCCGCCCACGAGACGGCGGTCGCCACCGCGGCCCGCGAGGCCGGCTTCACCCAGGTCAGCTGCTCCCACGAGGTGAGTCCGCTGATCAAGCTCGTACCGCGCGGTGACACCACCGTCGTCGACGCCTATCTCTCGCCGATCCTGCGGCGGTACGTCGACGAGGTCGCCGGTGAACTGGACGCCGCCCGGCTGATGTTCATGCAGTCCAACGGCGGACTGCGGGAGGCCGCGCACTTCCGCGGCAAGGACGCCGTGCTCTCCGGTCCGGCAGGTGGAGTCGTCGGCATGGCCCGTACGTCCGAACAGGCCGGATTCGACCGGGTCATCGGCTTCGACATGGGCGGTACGTCCACCGATGTGTCGCACTACGCGGGCGAGTTCGAGCGCGAGCTCGGCACCCAGGTCGCCGGGGTACGGATGCGCGCCCCCATGATGAACATCCACACCGTCGCGGCCGGCGGCGGCTCCGTCCTGCACTTCGACGGCCGGCGCTACCGGGTGGGACCCGACTCCGCGGGCGCCGTCCCCGGCCCGGCCTGCTACCGCCGCGGCGGACCCCTCACGGTCACCGACGCCAATGTCATGCTCGGCCGGGTCCAGCCCGCCCACTTCCCCGCCGTCTTCGGACCGGACGGGGACCTTCCACTCGACGCCGATGTGGTGCGCGAGCGCTTCGGTGAACTCGCGGACGAGGTGGCCCGGGCCACCGGAACGCGACGATCCGCCGCCGAGGTCGCCGCCGGTTTCCTGGAGATCGCCGTGCTCAACATGGCGAACGCGGTCAAGAAGATCTCCGTGGAGCGTGGCCACGACATCACCCGCTACGCCCTCACCTCATTCGGCGGCGCCGGCGGCCAGCACGCCTGCGCCGTCGCCGACGCGCTCGGCATCGACACGGTCCTCGTACCGCCGCTGGCCGGGGTGCTGTCGGCGTACGGCATCGGTCTCGCGGACGCGACCGCCATACGCGAACAGTCGGTCGAGGCGGAACTGGACGACGAGGGGACCAGGACCCGGCTGGGGGAGCTGCACGACGACCTGGCCGCCCGCACCCGAGCCGAACTGCGCGCCGACGGCCTCCCGGACAGTGCGATCAGCACGCACGCCCGGGTGTTCCTGCGCTACGCGGGTACGGACGCGAGCCTGCCGGTCGACCTGGCCACCGTGCCCGCGATGACGGAGGCGTTCACGGCCGAGCACCGCGCCCGCTACGGCTTCACCATGGACCGGCCGCTGCTCGCCGAGGCGGTATCGGTCGAGGCGACCGGCGCGGCCGGCCGGCACGTACCGCACCCGGTGGACCGGAGGGTCCGTCAGGGCGCGCCGCAACCGCACGCCACGGTACGGATGTTCGCCGACGGCCGATGGCAGGACACCCCGCTCCACCGGCGCGAGGCCCTGCACCCGTCGGACACCGTCACCGGTCCCGCCGTGATCGCCGAGGCCGACGCCACCACCGTCGTCGATCCCGGCTGGCAGGCCGCCATCGGCGACACCGGCCATCTGCTGCTCACCCGGGTCCGCCCGCGCCCCGGCCGGACCGCGATCGGTACGCGCGTGGACCCCGTCATGCTGGAGGTGTTCAACAATCTCTTCATGTCGATCGCCGAGCAGATGGGCGTACGCCTGGAGAACACCGCCCACTCCGTCAACATCAAGGAGCGGCTCGACTTCTCCTGCGCCCTGTTCGACGCGGACGGCAACCTGATCGCCAACGCCCCGCACATTCCGGTGCACCTCGGCTCGATGGGGGAGTCCATCAAGGAGGTGCTCCGACGCAACGGCACCACGATGCGCCCGGGCGACGTGTACGCCATCAACGACCCGTACCACGGGGGTACGCATCTGCCCGATGTAACCGTCGTGACCCCGGTGTTCGACGGACGCGAGACATCCGGCGACGGTCGCGCCGGGCTGCGGTTCCTGGTGGCATCGCGCGGCCACCACGCCGAGATCGGCGGCATCACCCCCGGATCCATGCCCGCCTTCAGCCGCACCATCGACGAGGAAGGGGTGCTGTTCGACAACTGGCTGCTGGTGAGGGACGGCAACTTCCGTGAGGCCGAGACCCGCGAGCTGCTCACCGGCGCCGCGTACCCGTCCCGCGATCCCGACACCAACCTCGCCGACCTGCGCGCGCAGATCGCCGCCAACGAGAAGGGCATCGCCGAACTGCGGCGCATGGTGGACCAGTTCGGCGCCGAGGCCGTCGACGCGTACATGGGCCATGTGCAGGACAATGCCGAGGAGTCCGTACGCCGGATCATCGCGGAGCTGCACGACGGTGCGTACCGCTACGAGACCGACAACGGCGCCGTGATCGAGGTCGCACTGACCGTGGACCGTAGCGCCCGCAGCGCCGTCGTCGACTTCACCGGTACCTCACCGCAGCAGCCCGGGAACTTCAACGCCCCGAAGTCCGTCGTCATGGCCGCAGTCCTGTACGTCTTCCGGACCCTGGTCGCCGACGACATCCCGCTCAACAGCGGTTGCCTCAAACCCCTGGAGGTCAGGGTCCCGGAGGGCTCGATGCTGGCACCCGTCCACCCGGCGGCCACCGTCGCGGGCAACGTGGAGACCTCCCAGGCCGTCACGGGTGCGCTGTACGCGGCGCTCTCCGTCCAGGCGGAGGGCTCGGGCACCATGAACAACCTGACCTTCGGCAACGACCGTGTCCAGTACTACGAGACGGTGGCCAGCGGCTCGGGCGCGGGCGACGGCTTCGACGGCACCGACGCCGTGCAGACCCACATGACCAACTCCCGCCTCACCGACCCCGAAGTCCTCGAATGGCGCTACCCGGTGCTTCTGGAGAGCTTCCGGGTACGCGACGGCAGTGGGGGAGCGGGCCGGTGGCACGGCGGCTGCGGGGTGGAGCGCAGACTCCGGTTCCTCGAACCCGTGACGGTGGCGCTGCTCTCCGGGCATCGCCGCGTCCCGCCGTACGGCATGGCGGGCGGCGAACCGGGCGCGCTGGGCAGCCAGCACATCGAACATGCCGACGGCGCGAGGACCGTCACCCCGCTGAAGGGCTGCGATACGGCTGATCTGGCGCGCGGGGACGTGCTGGTCCTGCGCACTCCGGGCGGCGGAGGGTACGGAGCCGGGGAGCGCGGGAACCCGTCGGTGCCGGAACCGGATCGACCGCCGCAGCGTGACTGACCGACCGTGTTGTGCGGTCCCGGCCGACGGTGGGGCAACCGGTAGCTTCTGCGCCGTTTCGACCGTTGTCGGTGTGAGGACCTAATCTGTGCAGCGTGACTTCGCCTGCCTACACGGACAACGCTGCGCCCCAGCTCAGCGCGGGGCCGCGGCCCGCCCCGGGCCCGGCCGCCGACGAGGGGCTCTCGCGGCGGCTGCGCGCGCTCGCCTGCACGGCGCCGCTGCACGACCTCGACGTGCGCAAGGCGAATCTGGCCGGTGAGTACACGGTGTACGCGATGGCGGAGGTCGCGCTCGCCGCGATCGACCAGGTCACGCTGCACATGGACTTCGACACGGGCGCCGACCACGAGCAGATAGTGGCCAAACTGCTCCCGCGCGTCGCCGCCCAGGCCCCGCGCCGTCCCGTCGCGGAGCACGAGCGTGTCGCCCGCTGGGTGCTGGAGAACCTGATCAATGTCGGAAGCGTGGACCGCGGCTTCCGCGCGGTGTACGGCACTTTCGGCCCCGACGGGGTGTATGTCCGCAGGGATTACGACTTCAAGCTGATCGAAGAGGTCCCCGGCTACGGCGGCAGTGTCTATCTGAGGGCCACCGACGAAGCGGTCAACGTCCTGGTCGGCGCCCTCGACACGGACGTCACCAGCGCCCAGATCGCCGCCGAGGTGAAACTGGAGGTCCTGATCAGCCGGGGCCGCCTCGCCGATGCGCAGCTCGCCGCCGAACAGGCCCGCTACCGCACCGTGCAGTACGCGGAGACGCTCCGCAGGACGCTGGAGGCGACCCGGCGCAACGTCAGGGCCGTCGACTGGCTCAACGCCGTGCCCGACATGATCGCCGAGGCACTGGACCACGTGGCCGACCGCTACCGCCACGAGAATGCGATCCTCACCAACATCCGCAAGGCCAGGGACGAGGCGGAGGACCCCGAGCACAAGCGCCGCGCCGCCGAACTCGTCGACATAGTCAAGGACTGCATCCGCCGCCACACCCAGCTGCAGTCCCGCCTGCTGGAGGCAGGACCGCTGTTCCGTGCCGAGCAGGACCGGCAGGCGTTCGCCACCCCCACGACCAGGACCGGCCTCGACCTGTACGGCCAGCTGGTCGCCCCGCTGCTGCCGCTCCCCGTCGAACAGGCCATCCGCGTCACCGACGAGTTCTTCGCCCACGGCACGGGGCTGCGCACGCCCACCTCCGTACGGGTGGCTGACCTGGTCGACTTGCTGCTCACCCCTCCCCTGGAGCGTGAGCATCTGGGCGCCGAGATGCCCGAGCCGGATCTGATCGCCACCCCGGACGACAGCAGGTTCAGCGAGGAGCAGCTGGCGAGCGCCATGAACCTCCTCGATCTGGAGCACGACGCACCTCGCCGGCTCTCCGGCCTCCTCGCCGAGGCCCGGCGGAGCGATCCGGACCTGCCCTATCTGGTCGCCCTGCTTGCGGTCCACGCCGCGTCCCCGCCGGTCGGTACGGCCTACCGCCAGGGCGAGCGGCGGCTGCTGTTCGCCGTGGACGACGGGACCGAGCTCGACGACCCGGAGTTCGGCGGCGCGGATCTGATCGTGGGCATGGCCCTGCTGGACGCGGCCGGCATGGCCGCGGACCGCTCGGAGGCGTCATGAGCGGGTCGTGGCGCCGGGTCCGCCCCGGCCCCCACCCCGGTCGCCGCAGATCCGGTCCGGGTCGCCGCCGCTCCTGCTCCGGTCACCGGCTGTCTGGACCTGTTCACCGCCGAGCCGGGGTCGGCGCCGCCCTGCGCGCGGTCCGGCCCGCACCGTTCCCGACGGACGCCGGCAGAGCCCGCGCCGTCCACCCCGTACCACCGATCTTCCGCACCGAGGAGCGACCGTCGTGAGCGACCACCGCGCAGAGCACACCGACGCGTGGAGCGAGCCGACCGCCGGGTACGCCACCGTCGGGTACGCGCCCGACGGCGAAGCCGCCCACGAGTCCACGGCGCCCGCCGCCGTCACCCCGGCCGACGCGGCCGACGCAGCCCGGCTCGTCGCCTTCGGGCTGCAGCCCAAGCTGCTGCCCGCCCGCGACGCCGAATACGCCGAGCTGCTCCGCCGTTACCGGGAAGAGACCCCCTTCGCCCGGCTCGCCGACGCCGTGGCCACCGGGCTCGGTCTCGTCGTCCTGGAGGTGTCCACCCGGGCGGGCATGGCCGTGACGGCGGGCGAGGACTCGGTCTTCGCCGTCCGCATGGGCGACTACGCCCGACGCGCCTCGTCCGACTCCGCCGACCGCTTCCTGCACGGACTGGCCCACCTCGCCGTCGCCGCCATGGCCTTCCCGCGCCCCGAGGACCTCGCCGACGACGCGTACATCGGCCGGATCACGGTCAACGGCATCGACGCGTTCGTACGCCAGGCCTGCCACCGCCTGGAGGAGCGGGCCGAGGAACACGGCGACAACACCGACCCGGCGACCGACGCCCCCGGACTCGAAGCGGCCTGGCGGATCTACGCCCGGCGCAGCGCCACCGGTGCGACGAAGGACGCCCGGCGGCTGGCCGGCTCCACCACCGGCATCGTCGGCAAGGCCGTCGCCTTCCTCACCGACTCCGGCTTCCTCCAGCGCACCGGCGACGACGCCGGGGGTGCCTTCCGCACCACGGCCCGCTACCAGCTGCAGGTCCGCGACATGGCGGGTACCGCCGCCATGGCCGAACTGCTGGAGCTCGGCGTCGTACCCGTCACCGACGGATCGGCGACGCTGCTGCCGCCGCCCGACGGCGACGACCTGGAGCTGGCGGCCGACGCCGGTCTGCCCTTCCACGCCTGAGCACCCCCCACCGCCGCCCCACTCCTGCTTTCCGAACGACGAGAGTCCGCCGCCATGTACGAGCTGTCCCGGGTCCGCCTCTACTCCATCGGGCCTGCCGGTGCGCGCTACGCCGACACCGTGCTTGACCTGCGCGGAGTGGGCGAGCCCGTGCCCCACCCCGCGCCGGCCCAGGCGGAGTTCTTCGAGGAGGAGCCGGTCGGCCCGCCGCGCCGCCCCGCGCCCGCCGGTGTGCTGTTCCTGGAGAACGGCGGTGGCAAGTCGGTCCTGCTGAAGCTGATCTTCTCGGTGATGCTGCCCGGCCACCGCAACACCCTGGGCGGTGCCAGCTCCGGCGTACTGCGCAAGTTCCTGCTCGCCGACGACTGCGGCCATGTCGCCCTGGAGTGGCAGCACACCCTCACCGGTGAGTGCGTGGTCGTCGGCAAGGTCAGCGAGTGGCGCGGACGCCAGGTCTCCAACGACCCCCGCAAGTTCGCCGAGGCCTGGTACTCCTTCCGCCCCGGGCCCGGGCTCAGCCTCGACTCGCTGCCGGTCGCCGAGGCCACCGCCGTCGGCCGTCCCGTCGAAGGCGCCTCCGGCGCCCATGGCCGGCGCCGCACCATGAAGGGCTTCCGGGACGCCCTCACGGACGCGGGCAAGTTCTACCAGCACCTCGATGTGCACTGGGAAGAGATCCACGACCGGTGGAACGAGCACCTCGGCGACCTCGGCCTCGACCCCGAACTCTTCCGCTACCAGCGCGAGATGAACGCCGACGAGGGCGAGGCCGCAGGCCTCTTCGCGGTCAAGAAGGACTCCGACTTCACCGACCTGCTGCTCCGCGCCGTCACCGACACCCGCGACACGGACGGCCTCGCCGACCTGGTCAGCGGCTTCGGCAACAAGCTGGGCCGCCGGGCCGAACTCACCGCGGAGCGTGACTTCACCGCAGGCTCGGTCGATCTGCTCGGCCGGATCGTCGAGGCCGCCGACACCCGCTCCCGCACCCGCGACATCCACGCGGGCGCCGAGCGCCGCACCCGCACCCTGGCCCGCAGGCTCTCCGCCCGGGCCGCCGAGGAGCGAGGCCGCGCCGCAGACCTCGCCCAGCAGGTGACGGGCGCCGCCCACACCGTCGGCGCCGCCGAGGAGGCCCGTAGCCGCAGCGGCCTCATCGCCGCCGAACTGGCCTACCGTCATGCGTCCCTGGCGCTGGCCGCAGCCGAGAAGGGCGCCGCCGCCCAGCGCCGAGAACTGGTCGAGGCCCGCACCCTGCACTCCGCCTGGCAGGCAGCCGAAGCCGTCCTCCGTCACCGTGCCGCCGCCGACCGGTCCGCGCGCGTCGCCGTCGCCATCCGCGAGGCCGAGCGCGACGCCGCACCCGCGCTCGCCGCCCGCGCCACGGCCGCCGCCGACCTCGTACGCGCCCTGCACACCGCCGCCGAGGCCGGCGAGCAGGTCGCCAACGAAGAGGAGGAGCGCTCCGATACCCTCCAGGCCGCAGGCGAGACCGCCCACCGGGACGCCACCACTGCCGCCACCGAGGCCCAGCGTGCCCGCAGCGAGGCCGGACATCTGCGCCAGCGCCTCGCCGAGGTCGAGCAGGAGACCGCCGAGGCCGTACGGGCGGGCTGGCTCGACAACACCGCGCCGGACGCCGACCCGGCGCGCGCCGCCCTCGCCGCGAGCGACGCCGAGCAGTCCACCGTCGCCGCCTGGAACAAGGCCAGGGAAGCCGCCGGCGCCGCGGCCGACCGGGCCAGGGAAGCGGCGGCCACCGAGAGCCGCGCCGAGCTCGCCGCGGCGCGTGCCGCCGACGCTGCGCGGGCAGCGGAGCAGTCGTACGAGGCCGAGCTGAGGGCCGCCGAGTCGATCGCAGCCGACCACCGCCTCGCCGACCTGCTGAGCCTGCCCCCGGCACCCGGCACCGGAGTACCGCGACCCCGCCGGGGCACCGCCGGAAACGAACCGGGCGCAGCTGCGGACGCCACCGACTCCCATGCGTCCGGAGCCCAGTCCGCATCACACGGCCGACCCGGTGACGGTACGGGCACCGCGGCCGCCGGATCCGACCGGCAGACAGCCGTCGCCGATCACGCACTCATCACCCACCAAACCGTCAGCAGCGAGCAGCCGCTCACCGCCGAGGAGCTCGACCGCAACGCCGACGAGCTGCGGGACCTCCTCGACCAGGGCATCGCCGCCGCAGAACGGCGCCTCTTCGAACTGCGCACCGCGGCCGCCGACGACTCCCGCATCCTCGGCGCGCTCGGCGACGGCGGACTGCTGCCGCCCGGACCCGACGTCCTTGCCACGGTCGAATATCTCGGCGAGCACGGCATCCCGGCACTGCCCGGCTGGCGCTATCTCGCCCAGGCCGTCGACCCCGCCGACCACGCGGCGGTGCTCGCCGCCCGTCCCGAGCTGGTCGACGGCGTGGTCATCACCGACGCGGATTCGCACGCCCGCGCCCGTGAAGTCCTGGGCAGCGCCGCCCTGCTGCCGCGCTCCGCCGTGGCCGTCGGCACCGCCGCCGCGCTGCTCGCCCCCGTACCGGCCTCCGGTTCCGGCTCCGACGCGGACGGTGTCTTCCTCGTACCGCCGAACCCGGCCATGCACGACGAGCACGCCGCCGACGAGGAACGGCAGGCACTCAGGAGCCGGGCCGCCGCCCGGGACGAGGACATCCGCACGCTCGCGGCCCGCCTCACCGGGGACCGGTCGCTCGCCGCCCGCATCGGCTCCTGGCGTGCCGACTGCCCGCCCGGCATGCTTGCCGAGCTCGCCGAAGCGGCCCGCACCGCCCACACGGCCGCCGAGACGGCCCAGGCCGCGCTCGCCGAGGCCCGCACGGCACGCGCCGAGGCCGACGAAGCCGCCGCCGACACCGCCCGCGTCCGCGACGAGCGACAGGAGGCCGCCCAGCGCGCCCGCCGCGTCGCCGACGTACTCGCAGGCCTGGCCCACCGGCTGCGCGAACGCGCCGGATGGCAGGCCGAACTGCGCGAACTGGTCGAGGAGGCAGCCGAGTCCGAAGCCCGCGCCACCGTCTGCCTGGAGCGGGCCCGCGCGGCCGACGAGGACCGCAGGGCCGCCCAGCGCGCCGCCGACGACGCCCGCCGCACCGCCCGCGCCCTGCGGGCCGAGCGCGCCGAGATCGCCGGCGCCCCCGAGAACATCCCGGAGCCCGAGGGCGACGCACCGCGCCCTGCCCTCCCCGCCCTGCGCGAGGCCTACCGGGCCGCGTCCCAGCTGTACGAGAAGGTCGGCGTCGGCGCCGACCTGCGCGCCGAACAGGCCCGCGCCGAGAGCGACGAGAGCGCCGCCCTCGCCGAGCTGGACCGGCTCACCAACAAGGTCCGCACCCGCGCCGCCCAGCTCCTCGAAGGCACCGACGGCGCCGACGGCCCGTCCCGCCAGGCGGCCGCCGCCCGAGCCGAGTCCCTGGTCCAGCTCCTGGAGACCCGCGCCTCCACGGCGAGCGAGCAGCTCGGCCGACTGCGCGGCGAGGCCGAGCGCCTGGCCCCGGCCGACGGCGAGGACCACCACACCCAGCTTCCCGACGAGCTGGTCCCCGCCGACGCCGAGCAGGCCCAGACCCTGCTGCGTACCGCCACATCCGAACTCGGCACCGCAACCGGTGCCCTGGACACCGCCCGCGCCGCCCACGCCGAGCTGCTGCACGCCCACCGCACCGCCGACGCCTCGGCCGGTGGCTTCGACGAGACCGCGGCCCTCCTGCGCGACCTGCTCAGGGACCACGGCGCGGACGACGACTCCGAGTCCCCCGAGCCGTACCCGGGCAGCCTCGACGAGGCCCGGCAGTCCGCCGCCGAGGCCCGTCGCTCACTGCGCGGCTGCGCCGCCGACCTCTCCGCCGCCGAGAGCGCGGTGCGCGAGGCGAGCGATGTGCTCGTACGGCACGCCAACTCCACCCGCTACGAACAGGTCCGTACCCCGGCGCGCCAGCAGATCCGCGAACTCCCGGCCGCCGCCCTGCCCGAGCACGCCGAGAAGTGGGCCGCCGCCTTCGCACCCCGCCTCCGTGTCCTCACCGATGAGCTGGCCCAGCTGGAGCGCAACCGCGACTCCATCGTCGACCGGCTCCGCGGACTCGTGGAGTCCGCGCTCACCACCCTCCGCTCCGCCCAGCGGCTCTCCCAGCTGCCGGAGGGGCTGGGGGAGTGGTCCGGCCAGGAGTTCCTCCGGATCCGCTTCGAGGAGCCCGACCAGGCGACGCTCACCGAGCGGCTCGGCGAGGTCATCGACGATGCCACTCGCGCCGCGCTCAAGAAGAACTCCGATCTGCGCCGCGACGGCATGTCCCTTCTGCTGCGCGGCGTACAGGCGGCGCTGGAGCCCAAGGGCATCGCCGTGGAGATCCTCAAGCCGGACGCGGTGCTCCGCGCCGAACGCGTCCCGGTCGGTCAGATGGGCGACGTCTTCTCCGGCGGCCAGCTGCTCACCGCCGCCATCGCGCTCTACTGCACGATGGCCGCACTGCGCAGCAACGACCGGGGCCGCGACCGCCACCAGCACCGCCACGCGGGCACACTCTTCCTGGACAATCCCATCGGCCGGGCCAACGCCACGTATCTGCTGGAGCTCCAGCGAGCGGTGTCGGACGCCCTCGGCGTACAACTGCTCTACACCACGGGGCTGTTCGACACGACGGCGCTCGCCGAATTCCCCCTGGTCATCCGGTTGCGCAACGACGCGGACCTGCGGGCGGGCCTGAAGTACATCAGCGTGGAGGAGCATCTGCGCCCCGGTCTGCCGCAGCAGGATCCCAACGGCGAGACGGTGCACGGCGAGATCACCGCCACCCGCATGTTCAAGCGCACACCGACGGCTCCTGATGCGTCAGCCGCGCCTGAGACCCCCCAGACCCCCTGGGCTCCCGACACCCCGACCGACGACTGACCTCAACTTCTCACAGGGGCGCGTGCTCCTGCTCCTGACAGGCTGCTCGCGCCCCGGCGGCGTATCCGTGCGGCTTCCCGCTCCGCCGCCCTCGCCGCCCGTCGTGCGGCGCGCCGCTCCCGGCGCAGCTGCCGCGCCGAACTGCTCGGCACGGACACCACACCGTGGCGCTGATTCCAGACCTGCCGGGTCACCCACACATCCAGCACCGCCCAGGTCGCGACCACCGTGCTGCCCACACTGCTCAACATCATGGGGAACGCCAGCCAGGAACCCGTCATCGTGCTCAGCAGAGCCACCATGGCCTGAATGATCGTCAGTGATATGACGAGCACAGCACGCACGGCCGCCGTACGGATCGGATCCGGCATCCGCCGCCGCACCGCGGGCTCCTCCACCCACAACGGCTGCCGCGGGATCCGTGTCCCGCCCGCCGCCGACGCCGCACCTCGACGCTCCTCCGTGTCCAAGGACTCTCAACTCCCCACCGCTGTCCGCCTTCAGGGTTGCTGCCCGGCATGCGCCGTTTCTACGCAGGCGGGCGGAACCATCCTGTCCTACGCGCTCCCCGCAATCCCTCTCCCTCGTACAGACAGACGAGTGACCGGCAGCGAAGATTCCCTCGACCCCTCGCGGAACGAAGAGTTCCAGCCAACTGCCGGGTGAGGGATTGAGGCGCTCTGCCGGGTCTCTTCTGCCGCTTTCGCGGATTTCATCTCCCGGAATGCCGCGAGAACTCATGATCGACACGTGGTGGTGCGGCCGAAAACAGTCCGGACGTGTCTTCGAGTTGCCTGTGCGGCAGTAGTAGGCTCGCGCCGTTTGTTGACGGAACACCCACCCCCGCCGTGCGGGGCCGAGCTGGGGGAGGCCATGCGCTTTCGCGGAAAGTCCATCCGCAGGAAGATCGTGGCGTTGCTGCTGGTGCCGCTCGTCTCCCTCACCGGACTCTGGGGCTTCGCCACCTTCCTGACCGGCCGTGAGGCCGGTGACCTGATGGGCGCGAGCACCATCGTGGAGAAGGTCGGCCACCCACTCGAGGACACCGTCCGGGTCATTCAGAACGAGCGCCGCCAGACACTGGTCTTCCTCGCGGACCCCCGCGCCTCCGATGCGCTTCCCCTGCTGCGCCGCCAACGGGCCGCCACCGACCGCGTCGTGGCGGACGTCAAGGAGAGCGCCCGGCAGAAGGAGATTCGCGACGCGCTGAGTCCCGATGCCGAAGGGCAGCTCAATTCGGTGCTCAGCGCCGTCGACGGCCTCGGCGCGCTCCGCGACTCCGTCGAGAAGCGCACCATCGACCGCAATCAGGCGCTGGAGTTCTACAACCGTCTCGTCGACCCGTGCTACCGCTTCCTGACCGGCCTCCACACGACGGAGAACGCGTCGATGGACAAGCAGGTACGCGCGCTGATCGGCGTCTCGCGGGCTCGCGAAATGCTGTCCCGGGAAGATGCTCTGGTGGCCTCGGCGCTCATCGCCGGACGGCTCGACGCCCCCGAACTCCGTCAGATCTCCGATCTCGTCGCCAACCGCAAGCTGCTTTACGAGATCAACAGCGAGGTCCTCCCGTCGGCGGAGCGCCGACGCGTGGAGCAGTACTGGGCGAGCCCGGACAGCGAGCCGCTGCGCACCGCGGAGAACAAGCTCATCGCCGCCGGCCCCACCCGCGCCCCCCGTACGGTCGACGCCGAACGCTGGCAGGAGGTGGCCCCGCCGGTCCTGGACCAACTGGCAGACGACTCGACCGAGATGAACAACCGCTTCCAGGACCGCGGCAGGCCCGTCGGCTACAGCGTCCTGGTCAAGGCCGGAGTCGCGGGAATCCTCGGCTTCCTCGCCCTGCTCGTCTCCGTCTTCGTATCCGTCCGCATCGGCCGCGAACTCGTCCGCGACCTCTCCCGGCTCCGCAAGGACGCCCACGAGGTCTCCGGCGTACGACTGCCGAGCGTGATGCGCCGCCTCGCCGCGGGCGAACACGTCGACGTCGAGACCGAGGCCCCGCATCTCAGTTACGAGCGGGACGAGATCGGCCAGGTCGGCCAGGCCCTCAACACCCTGCAACGCGCCGCCGTCGAAGCCGCGGTCAAGCAGGCGGACATGCGACGCGGCGTCTCCGAAGTCTTCGTCAACCTCGCGCGCCGCAACCAGGTGCTCCTGCACCGCCAGTTGACGCTCCTGGACGCCATGGAGCGCCGCACCGAGAACACCGACGAGCTCGCGGACCTCTTCCGCCTCGACCACCTCACCACCCGCATGAGGCGGCACGCCGAAGGCCTCGTGATTCTTTCCGGCGCGGCGCCGTCCCGGCAGTGGCGCAAGCCCATCCAGCTGATGGACGTGGTGCGGGCAGCGGTCGCCGAGGTCGAGGACTACGAGCGGATCGAGGTACGCCGCCTGCCGCGGATCGGCGTCGGAGGCCCCGCAGTCGCCGACCTCACCCACCTGATCGCCGAACTCCTGGAGAACGCCACGGTGTTCTCGCCCCCGCACACCGCGGTCCACGTGCACGGCGACCGCGTCGCCAACGGCTTCACCCTCGAAATCCACGACCGCGGCCTAGGCATGGCTCCCGAAGTGCTGCTGGACGCCAATCTGCGCCTCGCAGAGACCCCCGAGTTCGAACTCTCCGACACCGACCGCCTCGGCCTCTTCGTGGTG
Organism: Streptomyces sp. NBC_00353; assembly: GCF_036108815.1. Taxonomy (NCBI): domain Bacteria; kingdom Bacillati; phylum Actinomycetota; class Actinomycetes; order Kitasatosporales; family Streptomycetaceae; genus Streptomyces; species Streptomyces sp. NBC_00353. The sequence continues at coordinate 8,137,059 of NZ_CP107985.1, forward strand.
AGCCGGCTGGCCCAGCGGCAGAACGTCCGCGTCTCCTTGCAGACTTCTCCGTACGGAGGAACCACCGCCGTCGTCTTCATCCCGGCGGCCCTGCTCACCGACGCCGCGGAGGCGCACGGAACCGGATTCCGCCTCGACCGCCGCGCCGAGAAGGCGATCGGCAGCGGCAGGCCCAGCAATGAGGGACCGCGCAGCGACAAGAACCGCAGGGACGGCGTGGCGGACCCGTGGACATCCGACGGTTCGGGCGAGCCGGGGTCCGCCGGCCTCGCCCCTGTCCCCACCGGCCTCGTGGGTCCGACCGCTCTGGACGGACCGGTCGAGCTCGAGGCCCCGGTCGGAGCGCTCGGCTTCGGGACCGACCCCGTGGTCGACCCTGTACTGGACGTCGTTCTCGATCCGGTACTCGACGGGGTGTCCGACATCGACGACACCGAGAGCGAGCGCGGCGGCATTTTCCGCGCCCGCGACCTGCGCCGTGCAGGGGACCACGCCCGCCGGCGCGACGCCGACAACGGCTTCCGCCGCGACGCCGACCGCGACCAGCATCAGCAGGCCGCCGACCAGGTCCCCGAGTCCACGGCCGACGTCCGGGCGATGCGCCCGGGCGGCCCGGTGCCGCTGCCCCGCCGCAAGCCGCCCACGCTGGTCACCGACCGCGGCCGCCGGGTCGACGAGACCGGCCGCGCGCACCCCACGACCACCGACCCGGAGCCCTCGCGCACCGAGCCCGGCGCCGGGCAGTCCGCCACTGGCCCCTGGCACTCCGCCGCCGACACCCGGCAGCCCACCGAACCCCGGCAGCCCACCGGCTTCCGGCCGCCCACCGAGTCCGTCGCATCCGCGTCGGCACCGGCTGCGGCGACGCCATCGGCCGTACGCTCCTCCCGATCCACCGGGCCGTCCTCGAACCCGGGGACCGTGGACGGCCTGCCCCGCCGGATCCGGCAGGCCAGCCTCGTCCCGCAGCTCCGCGAAGCCTCCGGCGGCCGCGCCTCCGAGCCGACCCGCACGGAACCGGCGGAGGACATCGAGCGGGACGCGGAGGAAGTACGCAACCGTATGGCCTCGATGCAGCGCGGCTGGCAGCGCGGCCGCCGGCAGAACGCCGAGGACGGGACCGGTCTCGGTGAGACAGCACAAGGAACCACTCCGGGAGGGGACGGTCGATGACCGCACCGAACGCCGCAGCACCCGACGTCACACGCCAGGGATCCGGCGAACTCAACTGGCTCCTCGACGAACTCGTCGAGCGCGTCGGCTCCATCCGCAAGGCGCTGGTGCTCTCCAGCGACGGCCTTCCCACCGGCACGTCCAAGGACCTGACCCGTGAGGACAGCGAGCATCTGGCGGCTGTCGCCTCCGGGTTCCACAGCCTCGCCAAGGGAGTCGGACGCCACTTCGACGCGGGTCGCGTCCGCCAGACCGTCGTCGAACTCGACGAGGCGTTCCTCTTCGTCACGGCCGCCGGCGACGGCAGCTGTCTCGCCGTGCTGGCCGACTCCGACTCCGACGTGGGTCAGGTGGCGTACGAGATGACGCTCATGGTCAAGCGCGTGGGGGTCCACCTGGCCAACGCCCCACGGTCGTCCGGTCTGCACGCCGGAGGGTGAGTGGATGGCATGAGCGCTGACTCCTCCCGGGGCGCACCCCCCGGATCCCCGGCCGCTTCCGGCGATCCGCAGTCGTCGCGCTGGTACGACGCCGAGGCGGGGCCGGTGGTCCGTCCGTACGCGATGACCCGGGGCCGTACCAGCAGCGCGTCCCGCCATCGTCTCGACCTGATCGCGATCGTCGTCCCGGAACCCGCGGCCGACGATCCGGGCCGGAATCAGACGCTCTCCCCGGAACACGTGGAGATCATCGAACTCTGCAATGACATGCCCCAGTCGATCGCCGAGCTGGCGTCCGGTCTGGATCTCCCCGTCGGGGTGGTCCGGGTGCTGGTCGGCGATCTCGTCGAGGACGAACTGGTGCACGTAACCCGTCCCGTTCCGCCGGCCGAGCTGCCGGATGTGAACATTCTTCGCGAGGTGATCAATGGCCTTCGGGCGCTCTAGCCGCAGCACGCGGCCCGTGGAGCCGGTTACCTTGAAAATCCTGGTGGCGGGCGGCTTCGGTGTGGGCAAGACGACGCTGGTGGGCGCGGTCAGCGAGATCAGACCGCTGCGTACGGAGGAGCGGCTGACGGAGGCGGGCCGCCCTGTGGACGACACGGCCGGAGTCGAGGCCAAGACCACCACCACCGTGGCCATGGACTTCGGGCGGATCACGCTCCGCGAGGACCTGGTGCTGTACCTGTTCGGCACACCGGGACAGGACCGGTTCTGGTTCCTCTGGGACGAACTGGCCCAGGGCGCCCTGGGCGCGGTCGTTCTCGCGGACACCCGGCGTCTGGAGGACTGCTTCGCGGCCGTCGATTACTTCGAACGGCGCGAGATCCCGTTCACCGTCGCCGTCAACTGCTTCGAGGGAGCCGACCGGTTTCCGACCCGGACGGTGCAGGCTGCGCTGGACCTCGACCCCGAGGTGCCGGTGCTGATGTGCGACGCGCGCGACCGGTCCTCCGTGCGCGATGTGCTGGTCACGGTCGTCGAACACGCGCTGGCCCGAGCGGACCGCCTCCGCGAGCCCGCCACCACCTGAGAATGCGGCGGAACGCGGCCCGCACCCCCGCCGACCGGAGTTCGGGCCGCGCATCCCGGGGCCGTCCGATGCACGACTGCGTACCGGACGGACGGTTACCGCTCGCCGCCGCCCTCCTCCTGCCAGCCCAGGCTCCGCTCCACCGCCTTGCGCCAGTTGTGGTACTCGCGCTCACGGATCTCCGGCTCCATACGCGGCTGCCACTCCACATCGCGCTGCCAGTGCGTCTTGAGCTCGTCGAGCCCCGACCAGACTCCGGTCGCCAGTCCCGCCGCGTACGCCGCGCCCAGACACGTCGTCTCGGAGATCCTCGGCCGGATCACGGGCACGCCCAGCACGTCCGCCTGGTGCTGCATGAGCAGCCGGTTGGCCGTCATGCCGCCGTCCACCTTCAGCGTCGTGATGGGCACTCCCGAGTCCTGATACATCGCGTCGACGACCTCACGCGTCTGCCAGCTGGTCGCCTCCAGAACGGCGCGTGCCAGATGTGCCTTGGTGACATAGCCGGTCAGTCCGGTGATGACACCCCGGGCGTCGGAGCGCCAGTACGGGGCGAAGAGCCCGGAGAAGGCGGGCACGATGTACGCCCCGCCGTTGTCGTCGACGCTCGCCGCCAGTGTTTCGATCTCCTCGGCGCTCCGGATGATCCCCAGTTGGTCGCGGAACCACTGGACCAGCGCCCCGGTGATGGCGATCGACCCCTCCAGGCAGTAGACGGGCGCCTGGTCACCGATCTTGTAGCCGAGAGTGGTGATCAGCCCGCTCTTCGACGGCACGGGCCTGTTGCCGGTGTTGAGCAGCAGGAAACTCCCGGTGCCGTAGGTGTTCTTGGCGGTACCCGGGTCGTAGCAGGCCTGCCCGAAGACCGCGGCCTGCTGATCGCCGAGTGCGGAGGCCACCGGCACCCCGGCGAGCGTGCCGACCGCGGTCCCGTACACCTCGGACGACGACCGGATCTCCGGAAGCACCGCCTCCGGGACATTCATGGCGGCCAGGATCGACGGATCCCACTCCAGGGTTTCCAGATTCATCAGCATGGTGCGCGAAGCGTTGGTCACATCGGTGACATGGACGCCGCCGTCCGTACCGCCGGTGAGATTCCAGATCAGCCAGGAGTCGATGGTGCCGAAGGCGATCTCGCCCCGCTCGGCCCGGCTCCGCAGCCCCGGTACGTTGTCCAGCAGCCAGGCGGCCTTGGGACCGGAGAAGTAACTGGCCAGCGGAAGCCCGGTGATGTCCCGGAAACGGTCCTGCCCGTCCGCGCCGCCGAGCTCGTGGCAGAGCGTGGACGTACGGGTGTCCTGCCAGACGATGGCGTTGTGCACGGGCTGTCCGGTCGCCCGGTCCCAGAGCACGGTCGTCTCGCGCTGGTTGGTGATGCCGAGTGCGCTGAGCTGTTCCGCCCGCAGTCCGGCGGTGGCGAGCGCGCCCTCCACCACGGCCTGCACCTTGGACCAGATCTCGGTGGCGTCGTGTTCCACCCAGCCGGGTTTCGGGAAGATCTGGCGGTGCTCGCGCTGGTCGACGGCGACGATCGCACCGTCCTGATTGAAGATGATGCAGCGGCTGGATGTGGTGCCCTGGTCGATGGCGGCGACAAACCTGTCCGTCATGACGTCCCCTTGTCGCGAGGTCGAGAACTCGAATTGCCGGAGCTTGAATGAGACGCGCCTGAACAGCCGGTGCCCGAACGGCTAGAAGGCGGCGTTGAAGAGGACCCCCGCGAGCAGTCCGCCCACGAGCGGTCCTACCACTGGGATCCAGGAGTAACTCCAGTCGGAGGTGCCCTTGTTCGGAATCGGCAGCAGTGCGTGCACCAGCCGTGGACCGAGGTCGCGGGCCGGATTGATGGCATATCCGGTGGGTCCGCCGAGTGAGAGTCCGATACCGACCACCAGCAGGGACACCAGCAGTACGGAGATTCCGGAGCCGTAGACGCCGGCACCGGCGCCGGCCACCGGGCCGATCCCGATCCCGGCATTCTTCCCGAAGGCCAGGATCGGCAGCACCAGGCCGGCCGTCGCGATGATCTCGGTGACCAGGTTGGCCACCGGACTGCGGATCTCCGGAGCGGTCGAGAAGATCCCCAGCGTCGGCACGGCGGTCTCCTTGTCCGCGTTGGCGCGGAACTGCGCGTAGTACGTGAGCCAGGCCAGCAGCGCACCGATGACCGCGCCGACCAGCTGTCCCAGGATGTAGAGGGGGACCTTGTCCCACTTCCCGGTGTCGACGGCGATGCCGACCGTGACCGCCGGGTTGAGGTGGCCACCGGAGAGAGGAGCCGCGGTGTACGCGCCGGCCAGGACACCGAAGCCCCATCCGAAGGCGATCACCACCCAACCCGCGGCTCTGGCCTTCGAATGATGGAGGGTGACAGCGGCGCACACACCCGCGCCGAACAGGATGAGGATCGCCGTTCCGATGACTTCCCCGACGAATATGTCTCCATTGCTCATGGCGCTCCTAGGGGTTGTCCGGCGGATCGCGCCGGGCGCTTCCATGGCTTCCGTGACGAGCGTGGTGACCAAGTCGATCTGCCGCAGAGCGGGAGTGGCGGCAGTGACTGAGCAAGGAGTTTTCACGGGTGCTGATCAGCCGTCAAGAACGCTGACAACAAGCCCAGTTCACGGCACACGCATCGGACACTTCGATACGGGGCCCAAAGCGCCCGGCCGGTGTCAGCGGACCGCGACGACTGCCGAACCGTGCCCGAAGAGCCCCTGATTCGCGGTGATTCCGGCGCGCGCGCCCGGAATCTGCCGATCCGCCGCGGTGCCGCGGAGCTGCCAGGTCAGCTCGCAGACCTGCGCGATGGCTTGGGCCGGCACGGCCTCCCCGAAGGAGGCGAGTCCTCCGCTCGGGTTGACCGGGATGCGTCCGCCGAGCGCCGTGGCCCCTTCGCGCACGAGCTCGGCACCCTCGCCCGCCGCGCACAGCCCGATGTCCTCGTACCACTCCAGTTCCAGGGCGGTGGAGAGGTCGTAGACCTCGGCGAGGGACAGCTCATCGGGCCCGATGGCCGCCTCTTCGTACGCCGCCCGGGCGATCGACGCGCGAAAGCTCTCCGGTGCGGGTTCCGCCGCGATTGCCGAATCGGTTGCGATGTCCGGAAGATCGAGTACGGCTTTCGGGTAGGTGGGCGTGACGGTGGAGACGGCGCGGATACGGACCGGATCGGCCGCCCCGTGGCGGCGCGCGAACTCCATGCTGGACATGACGACGGCCGCCGCCCCGTCGGACGTCGCGCAGATGTCGAGCAGCCTCAGCGGATCGGCGACCACGGCGGACGCGGCGACCTGCTCGGCGGTCACCGGCGCGCGGTAGCGGGCATTGCGGTTCAGTGCGCCGGCCGCCGCGTTCTTCACCTTGACCAGTGCGAAGTCCTCCGGAGTGTCCCCGTACAGGGCCATGCGGCGGCGGGCGTACAGGGCGAAGTAGGCGGGATTGGTCGCCCCGAGCACCCGGAAGCGCAGCCAGTCGGGATCGTCCGGCCGGTCGCCGCCCGCCGGGGCGAAGAACCCCTTGGGCGCCGCATCCGCACCCACCACGAGCACCACGTCGGCCATGCCCGCCAGGATCTGTGCCCTGGCCGTATTGATGGCCTGGGCGCCCGACGCGCAGGCGGCGTACACACTCGTGACCCGTGCGCCCTGCCAGCCCAGCGCCTGGGCGAATGTCGCACCGGCCACATAGCCCGGATAGCCGCCGCGCACGGTGTCCGCGCCGACCACCGACTGCACGTCCTGCCAGCCGATCCCCGCGTCGCTGAGCGCGGCCCGCGCCGCGACCGTTCCGTACTCGACGAAGCTGCGCCCCCACTTGCCCCACGGATGCATGCCGGCTCCGAGGACGGCCACATCCCCGGTCATGCAGCACCGTCCGGGGCCGCGCCGGCGGCGGGGGGCACGGGCCGCCAGTGCCAGGTGGTCCATACGGTTCCGCCGCCCTGGGGCGCATCCTCGTTCAGGACCCCCGGAACCACCTCGACGGTCATCCCGACCGCCAGCTCCCCGATGCCCACCCCGGGCGCCGCCTGCCCGAGCACCACCATGCGCTCTGCCGCGAGTTCGACGGCGATCAGGACGTACGGCTCCCAGGGCACGTCCGGGTCGGAGACGTACGGCGCGGGAGGGCGGTAGCGGCCGTCGGTGTACGACCAGACGGTGCCGCGCCGGGAGAGGGGCACCTCGACCAGCTTGCCGCCCGTGCAGCCGGGATTGCGGCAGAACGTGTCCTGACGCGGGAAGAAGACCGACGAGCAGGCGCAGCAGCGTGTGCCCAGCAGCCGGAAGTCCTTCTCGGCGGTGCCCTCGGTGAACCAACCGGCCACCACGGGTGTGCGCGTGTGCGACAAAGCCCCTCCCCGGCACAGGATCTGACGGAACGTCAGAAGTGTGCCACGGTCAGCCGTTCTCGGCGAGCCACTTGGCGGCGGTCTCCGCCAGCTCCCTGTCGCGGCCGGCCAGCATCATCCGGATCATCTGCACGTCTCCGCGCAGTGACCACGCGGGATGCCCGAAGGTGGCCGGATTGTTCTTCTCGATCAGGAAGTGTGCGGGCCAGGCCGTGCCGTAGCCGATCAGGGGGAGCGCCGCCGCGTACCGCTTGCGGCCCCGGGCCAGGCCGTAGGCGGTGACCGCGAGACCGGTCAGGGTCCCCGTCAGATGGACCCAGCGGGTGGCGGCCCTGGAGTGCATCGCCACGTAGTAGGGCCAGAACTCTTCGTACGAATCGAACGTCTGCTGTGACATATGGGCACCGTAACGGCTGGGAGGGCAACCGGATACGGCCGATCCGCGTCCGAGAGGAAGTGTGGGCGGCCGGAACCCACGGGGGTGGTCCCGGCCGCCCGTCCGCCCGGCCGCACCCGCATCGGCCGGGTGTGGGCCTCAGTGCCCGGCGACGGACCTCCTGGCCACCGGGAAGTCGAAGTAGGTGTCCGGAAACAGCTCGGGCTTGAAGGTGTAGTGCCACCATTCCTCGGCCAGATTCACGAACCCGGCGTCGGTGAGTGTCGTCTTCAGGAACTGCCGGTTGGCCCGCTGCACGCCCTGGATCCGCGGGTCGTCCGTGTGCGACAGTGTGTCGAAGCAGTCGAACCCGGTGCCCATGTCCACCGAGTTGTCGGGGAAGCGCTCGGTCTGCGGCGCGTAGCAGGGCACCAGCTTCTCGCCCGGGCGGTACGGCCTGGTCGGCACAGCGGGCAGCTTCACCAGCGTCAGGTCCACCGTGCTGCCCCGGCTGTGCCCGGACTTTTCCGCGATGTAACCGTCCGCGAACAGCCGCGTCTTGTCGACCTGGGGGTAGAACTCGCCCTTCATGGCCTCGTCGTCGAGATCCTTCGCCCACCGTACGAAATGATCGACGGCCCGCTGCGGCCGGTAACAGTCGTACACCTTCAACGAGTACCCCTGGCGCAGCAGCCGCGTCTGCGCCGCGTGGAGCGCCTCAGCCGCGGGCCGGGTCAGGATGCAGACGGGCTGGCGGTACCCGTCGACCGGTTCACCCATGAAGTTGTGCCCGGTGGGGTAGCGCATTTCCTGAATGATCGTGGGGTCCACCGAACGCAGTGCGACGAACTCATCGGGGGCTTTCGGCTCGGCCTGGGCCCGTGCCGGCGGGGAGGCGACGGTGGCGGCGAGCAGGATGGCGGCAGTGGCTGCCAGTGCGCGGAATGCGGAAGCAATACCTGTCATGAGCGCATCATCCATCAGTGGTGCGGGTGTCGGCACGACGATCGGATACAGTCCGCGCGTGTCCGCGCCCGGAGAGAAAGCCGAGCGAAGGAACAAGCGCAGCAGAACGTGGAGGAAAGGTGCCGGAACCGATGAAGGACTCCCACTGCAGCAGCTGCGGCACGCCGTACCCCCGGCCCGCGCCGGGATCCACCGGCAGCTGGCCCCGCACGTGCACCGCTTGCGGCGACACCGCCTACCGCAACCCGCTGCCGGTCGCCGTCGCCCTGCTCCCCGTCACCGACCGGGACGGCACCTCCCTCGTCGTCATCACCCGCACCATCGAGCCCCGACGCGGCGGCCTCGCCCTGCCCGGCGGCTTCATCGACCACGCAGAGGACTGGCGGCACGCGGTCGTGCGGGAACTGCGCGAGGAGACCGGCATCGAAGCCGACCAGCAGGACGTACGTCTTGCCGACGCCCTCAGCGCACCGGACGGCCACCTTCTCCTCTTCGGTCTGCTCCCGCCACGCCCGGTCGCCGACCTCCCCCCGTCCGTGCCCACCGACGAGACCGCCGGCCACAGCCTGCTCCGCGCCCCCGCCGAACTGGCCTTCCCGCTGCACACCCTGGCTGCCCGCGCATGGTTCGAAGGCCGCTACCACCGCCGCTGACGGGCGTCACACCCCACGCACCCGCACCGGGCACGTCACCTCACCACCCTCCAGCTCCACCACCACCTGTCCACCCTCCAGCCGCGAGGTATATCGCTCGACCTCCGGCTGCTCCCAGCCGTCGCCCGCGTCACGGACGACCAGACCGCCACCGGTACGCCCGGCAGCCGGAGCCCACACCTCCAGTTCCAGCTCCCCGTCCATGCCCCGCACCGGAATCACCGACCCCGCCCGCACCAGCACCGGCACCCGCGACAGCGGCGCATCGACCAGCACCTGCCCCGGCCCCTCGTACGCCTCTCCGGTCGCCGTGTCGTACCACCGTCCCCGTGGCAGCCGCACCGCCCTGCGGTCCGTCCCCCGCTTCAGCACCGGCGCCACCAGCAACGCATCCCCCAGCAAGAACGCGTCCTCGCAATCCCGCAGTGCCCGGTCCCCGGGCGCCCCCCACCACAGCGGCCGCACATACGGCGCACCCGTCAGCCGGGCCAGCTGGGCCAGCGTCACAAAGTACGGATGCAGCCGCTCCCGCTCCACCAGCGCCGCCCTCGCGTGCTCAAGCACCTCGGGGCCGAACTCCCACGGCTCCCGACGCCCGGCGTCCATCGCCGCGTGCGTGCGGAACAACGGCAGCCAGGCACCCAGCTGGAACCAGCGCAGATACAGCTCGGGGGAGGGCGACCCGTCGAACCCGCCCACATCGGGACCCGAATACGGCACCCCGCACAGGCCGAGCCCCAGCACCAGCGACAGCGAGGCACGCAACCCGGGCCAGCCCGTCGCCACATCGCCGGACCACGTGCCCCCGTACCGCTGCATCCCCGCCCAGCCGGCGCGCGAGAACAGGAAGGGCCGCTCGTCCGGCCGCAGCCGGCAGAGCCCCTCGTACCCGGCCTTCGCCATCGCCAGCCCGTACACATTGTGGGCCTCCCGGTGATCGCCCCCGCGGCCCTCCAGAGAGTGCCGGGCCGAGCGCGGCAGCGTCGGCTCGCCGAACGCCGAGAACGACACCGGTTCGTTCATGTCGTGCCACACACCGGAGAACCCCTGCGCCAGCCGTTCCTCGTACAGATCTCCCCACCACTCCCGCACTTGCGGATCGGTGAAGTCCGGATACACGCACTCACCGGGCCACACCTCCCCGCGCACCGTCCGCCCCCGTGCGTCCCGGACGAACGCCCCGGTCCCACCGACCGCCGTACCGGCGTCGAACACCGCATTCCCCGGCACCGCCTTCACCGCCGGATCGACGATCGACACAAGTCGCACCCCGTCCTCCCGCAACTCCTTCGCCAGCCGCGGCAGGTCCGGGAACCGGCCCCGGTCGACGGTGAACACCTGATGCCCGTCGTAGTGATCGATGTCCAGATGCAGAGCGGACAGTGGCAGACCCCGCTCCCGGTACCCGGCGACGATCCGCCGCACCTCACGCTCGCTGCCGAACCCCCACCGGGCGTGCTGCGGACCCAGCGCCCAGGACGGCGGCAGCGCCGGCGCGCCCGTCAGCGCCGTCCAGCCCTGCAGCACCCGGCCCGGCGTACCCGCCACCACCCAGCAGCGCAGCGGCCCCCCGTCCATCCGCACCTCGCACAGCCCCGGACGGTCATGGCCGGACCCCGCCCCCTCCTCGCCCTCGCGCAGCGTCACCCGCCCCGCCCAGGAGTTGTCGTGGAACGCCAGATGCGTCCCCGCGTCCGAGACCACCAGCTGCACCGGCATCGTCAGATACAGCGGATCGTCACCGGGCACGAAGCGCCCGCCGGGATCGGTGTTCCACAGCTCGTACACGCCGTCGCGCAGCCGAGGCCCCGACGCCCGCCCGCCGAGCCCGAAGAACCGGGCGTCCGCCGGCACCTCGGACCGCTGCACCCACCGGGCCGGACCACCCGCCACCGGCTCCCACCAGCGTGGCGGCAGCTCCCGCCGGAGCACCACGCCGCCCGGCGTACGCAGCTCCACCGCCCCGTGCCGCGACACCACCAGCGTCAGCCGCTCCGAGACAACCTGCCAGCCGCCGTCCTTGTCCGGCTCCAGCACAGCCCGCGGATCCGGATCCGGCGCCGGACCCGGCAGCGCGTACGACGGCAGCGGCTCCGCCCCGTCCCACGCCCAGAACACGGCACCGCCCACCGCGACCCGGATGTACAGCTCCGAACGGGCGAATCTCACGACACCGCCACCCGGCCCGGGCTCCGCCCCCACCAGCAGACCCGGCACTCTCGCCCGCTCCGCACCACGGGGCGGCAGCGCCCGTGCATCCGCCCGCTGCCGACGCCAGGCCGAGCGCACCAAGCGCAGCCCCTGCACCGAACCCACCATCTTCACCGAACGCACCAGGTCGCGACCGTTCATGCAGCTCACCCTGCCACCTGACGGAGCGGCAACGGGCTCCGTTCAACTTCCGTTCACCCGTGGCCGGACCACATAACCGGACAGGCAACCATGGGCGGGGAACCCTGGTGCGGAAGACGATCACATGGCATCGTCCGTGAAGCCGCCTCACGCGCACACCCCAGCACGTGTGCGCGCGAACCACGCCCACCCCGCGTACCCGTACAGCCAGGGAGCCGCCCCATGACCTCAGCAGCGAACGAAGCCCCCCTCTGGCAGCCCGACGCCGAGCGCATCGCCGCCGCGGCGGTCACCCGCTTCCAGAGCTGGGCCGCCGAGCGGTACGGAGCACCGGCCGACGGCGGCTACCCGGCGCTGCACCGCTGGTCCGTCGACGAGCTGGACACCTTCTGGCGGGCCGTCGCCGACTGGTTCGACGTACGGTTCTCCACTCCGTACGAGACCGTCATCGGCGACCGCACCATGCCCGGCGCCCAATGGTTCCCCGGTGCCACCCTCAACTACGCGGAACACGCCCTGCGTGCCGCGGAGGACCCGCTGCGCGCCGGTGCCCCGGCGCTCGTCCACGTCGACGAGACCCACACCCAGGCCCTGGTCAGCTGGTCCGAACTCCGCCGCCAGGTCGGCTCCCTCGCCGCCGAACTCCGCGCACTCGGGGTCCGCCCCGGCGATCGCGTCAGCGGATACCTCCCCAACATCCCGCAGTCGGTCGTCGCGCTCCTCGCCACCGCGGCCGTCGGCGCCGTCTGGACCTCCTGCGCCCCGGACTTCGGCGCCCGCAGCGTCCTCGACCGCTTCCAGCAGGTCGAACCCGTCGTCCTCTTCACCGTCGACGGCTACCGCTACGGCGGCAAGGAACACGACCGCACCGACACGGTCGCCGAACTGCGCCGCGAACTGCCTACCCTGCGGGCCGTCGTCCACATCCCGCTGCTGGGCACCCCCGCCCCCGAAGGCGCCCTCGAATGGTCCGCCCTCACCTCCGCGGACACCGAACCCGTCTTCGAAGAGGTCCCCTTCGACCACCCGCTGTGGGTGCTGTACTCCTCGGGCACCACCGGACTCCCCAAGGCGATCGTCCAGTCCCAGGGCGGCATCCTCCTCGAACACTTCAAACAGCTCGGACTGCACTGCGACCTCGGGCCCGACGACCGCTTCTTCTGGTACACCTCCACCGGCTGGATGATGTGGAACTTCCTCGTCTCCGGCCTGCTCACCGGCAGCACGGTCGTGCTGTACGACGGAAGCCCCGGCTACCCCGACGTCAGCGCCCAGTGGCGCGTCGCCGAACAGACCGGCGCCACCCTTTACGGCACCTCCGCCGCCTACGTCATGGCGTGCCGCAAGGCCGGCATCCACCCGGGCCGCGACTTCGACCTCTCGCGCATCCAGTGCGTGGCCACCACCGGCTCCCCGCTCCCGCCCGACGGATTCCGCTGGCTCCACGACGAAGTCGCCGACAACCTCTGGATCGCCTCCGTCAGCGGCGGCACGGACGTCTGCAGCTGCTTCGCCGGCGCCGTCCCCACTCTCCCCGTCCACATCGGCGAGCTGCAGGCCCCCTGCCTCGGTACGGACCTCCAGTCCTGGGACCCCGCAGGGAAGCCGCTCATCGGCGAGGTCGGCGAACTCGTCGTCACCAACCCGCTGCCCTCCATGCCGATCCACTTCTGGAACGACCCCGACGGCAGTCGCTACCGCGACAGCTACTTCGAGATGTACCCCGGCGTCTGGCGCCACGGCGACTGGATCACCCTCACCGACCACGGCTCCGTCATCATCCACGGCCGCTCCGACTCCACCCTCAACCGCCAGGGGGTACGGATGGGCTCCGCCGACATCTACGAAGCCGTCGAACGGCTCCCCGAGATCCGCGAATCCCTGGTCATCGGCCTCGAAGAGCCCGACGGCGGCTACTGGATGCCGCTCTTCGTCCACCTCGCCGACGGTGCCGCCCTCGACGACGGCCTGCGCGGCCGCATCAAAGAAACCATCCGCGAGAACCTCTCACCGCGCCATGTGCCGGACGAGATCATCGAGGTTCCCGGCATCCCGCACACCCTCACCGGCAAGCGCATCGAGGTTCCGGTCAAGCGCCTCCTCCAGGGAACAGCCCTGGCCAAGGCGGTCAATCCCGGCTCGATCGACAACCTCGAACTGCTCCACTTCTACGAGGACCTGGCTCGTACGCGCCGCTGAAGAGGGCACTGTCAGTGCCCGCGATTACTCTGAGTGAGCAATGTTCGACAGCGCACTGGGGGAGTCGTGGCGCACACCAGGAACACCAAGCACACCGCCCATCGGCGGACCGGCACATCGATGCGACGCACGCTGCGCCGCGAAGCACCGAGCACCATCGGCCTCCTGGCCGACGAGCAGGACTTCGCGGCCATGCGGCGCTACCGCACTTTCACGTTCGACGACCACACCGTCTATCTGCAGCAGGTCGAGGGCCTGCTCAAAACGCTCGCGGCCCAGGGCATGCACACCACCGTGGCCCTCTTCGACCCGGAGGAGTACGCGGAGTTCTGTGCCGAATCCGGCCTCGCCGCCGACGCCCCGGCCAGCCGCAGTCGATTCACCGCCGAGATCGCCGCGACCGGAGCCACAGTCGCGTACACCGGACAACCCATCGACACCCTTGTCCCGCTCCTCGTCAGCCGAGCGGTCCGGCAGGCCACATGGGAGTACGCCACGACGCTCCTGGCCGACCTCGGCGAATGCGCCGACTGCGGACAGGACATCGGCCGCGCCGCCTTCGACCGGGCGTCCCACCTCCTGATGCGCACGTTGGAGACGGCGGGCCCGGGCACTCACCATCTGGTCTGCAGCACGCCCACGGAGAACGAACAGCTCCTCGCCGTCCTCCACACCGAGCGCGGCACGACGGGCCCGGCCCGTCTCGATTCGGGCGAAGGCGCAGAGTTCGTCACCGTCCTCGCCGTCGGCATCGCCCTCGGAAGTCACGGCGGACTCGTACTCCGTACAAGCAGCCCCGGGACCCCCGACCGGGTCCACGGCTGGCGACTGAACCGCGGCAGCCTCGTACCGCTCACCGCCGGTGAGGTCTTCAGCGCCTACTGCACCGACGCGGACACCGGTGATCCCGTCTCCCCGGAGTCCGGCGTCGAGTACTGCGCGGGCTTCGACATCGGCGCGGACGAACCGGAGGAACACCGCTGACACGCCGAAGGGGCTTCCCGCCGTGTCCGGCGGGAAGCCCCTTCACAACCACCTGCGCGAACTACTCGCCCGACAGCACCGCCTGAGCCGCGAGCCGCGCCTCGTCGGCGGAGTCCGTCGCACGCGCGGCGGCAGCGGCACGCTCGCACTGCGCGAGCGTGTGCTTCGCCAGCGTGGCGCGGACGTAAGGAATGGACGCGGCACCCATCGACAGGGAGGTGACACCCAGACCGGTCAGCACACAGGCGAGCAGCGGATCGGCGGCAGCCTCACCACAGACACCGCAGCTCTTGCCCTCGGCCTTGGCAGCGTCAGCCGACAGCGCCACCAGATCGAGCAGCGCGGGCTGCCACGGATCCTGCAGCCGCGACACCGCACCCACCTGACGGTCGGCGGCGAAGGTGTACTGCGCCAGGTCATTGGTGCCCAGCGACAGGAACTCCACCTCCTGCAGGATCGAGCGGGCCCGAAGAGCAGCGGACGGAATCTCCACCATCGCGCCGAACTTCGCCTGCAGCCCGGCCGCCCGGCACGCGTCGGCGAACGCCCTCGCATCCGTACGGTCCGCCACCATCGGCGCCATGACCTCGAGATGGACCGGCAGCCCCTCGGCCGCCTTCGCCAGCGCGGTCAGCTGGGTCCGCAGCACCTCGGGGTGGTCCAGCAGAGTACGAAGCCCACGCACACCCAGCGCCGGGTTCGGCTCGTCCGCGGGCGTCAGGAAGTCGAGCGGCTTGTCCGCACCGGCGTCCAGCACCCGCACCACCACGCGTCCCTCGGGGAACGCCTCCAGCACCGCACGGTAGGCCTCGACCTGCTTCTCCTCGGACGGCGCCTGCTTGCTGTCGTCCAGGAACAGGAACTCGGTGCGGAAAAGACCCACACCCTCGGCACCGGCCTCGACCGCCGCCGGCACATCGCCGGGCCCGCCCACATTGGCCAGGAGCGGCACCTTGTGACCGTCGGACGTCGCACCCGGACCGGTCGAGGCGGACAGCGCGGCCTTGCGGGCCGCGGCGGCGCTCTCCATCTCCGCGCGCTTCGCCTCGCTCGGCTCGACGAAGATCTCGCCGGTGCTGCCGTCCACCGCGATGACCGTACCCTCGGCCAGCTCACCGGCACCGGGGAGAGCCACCACGGCCGGCACACCGAGCGCCCGCGCCAGAATCGCGCTGTGACTGGTCGGTCCGCCCTCCTCGGTGACAAATCCGAGCACCAGAGCGGGGTCGAGCAGCGCTGTATCGGCAGGCGCCAGGTCGCGCGCGATCAGCACATACGGCTCATCGCTGTCCGGCACACCCGGCATCGGCACACCGAGCAGCCGCGCCACAATCCGGTTGCGCACGTCGTCGAGGTCCGCGACCCGTCCCGCCAGATACTCCCCGGCGCCGGCCAGCAGGGCACGGTACGCGGCAAACGCGTCGTACACCGCACGCTCGGCGCTGCTTCCGACGGCGATGCGCCGATCCACGTCGGCCATGAGCTCGGGGTCCTGGGCCATCAGGGCCTGCGCCTCGAGCACCGCCTGCGCCTCGCCGCCTGCCAGATGGCCACGGGCATTGAGGTCGGCCGCAACAGCGTCCACGGCCTGGCGAGCACGCCCCTGCTCGCGCTCGGCCTCCTCCGCGGGAATCCGTTTGGCCGGCGGCTCGAGCACAGCCGTACCCATGTGCCGTACCTCGCCGATCGCCACACCGTGACTCACGCCGACGCCTCGCAGCGTTGTCTCCATTTCACCCGTCTCAGATTGTGCGGCGATCCGTGCCACCGCGGTGGATGTCCAGTCGGCTGTTACTGCGCCGAACGTGTCACTGCCAGTCGAACAGTGTGTCGCCAACCTTGACATCGCCGTCCTCGCGGAGGTCGGAGAGGGAGTCGGCCGTGGCCTCCAGCGCGACGATCGGGCAGATGGGCGACTTGCCGGCCTCCTCCACGGCGGCCGGGTTCCATCGCACGATGTTCTGGCCCCGCGTGACCGTGTCACCCTTGTTGACGAGGAGTTCGAAGCCCTCGCCATTGAGCTGAACGGTGTCGATGCCCAGGTGCACCAGCACGCCGTGCCCCTGTCCGTCCACAACGACGAAGGCGTGCGGGTGCAGGGAGACAACTACCCCGTCCACCGGCGAAACTGCCTCCGACGGCTCACGCACGGGGTCGATGGCTGTTCCGGGACCGACCATCGCACCGGAGAAGACCGGGTCGGGTACCGCAGCGAGTCCGATGGCACGTCCTTCAAGAGGGGACGTCACAGTGGTCATAGGGAGCCTCCCAGGGTGGAGCTTCAATGGGGCCGCCGCGACCTGCAGGGGACGGCGTACTGTTCAGCAGCGTAAGTCATAAGAAGTCCCGGTTCCGCCCGAGTCCAATGGGTTCGCAGACCTAGGGGGGCACCGGAAACGATTTGCCTCGACTCCGAGCGGCCTGTACTGTCGTACTCCTGCCTGGCCCCAGCACGACATTGCGTCGGGGGCCGGCGGCGACTATTAAGCCCAAACCCTAACTCGGATTCAGCTTCTGCATGCCTGCAGGGCTGGTCAAGGGAGACGGAAAAGGCCTGATAGAGTCGGACTCGCCGGAAAGGGAAACGCGAAAGCGAAAACCTGGAAAGCGCAGTAGAAATTCTCCTGCTTCGCAGGGGGCCCGCTTCGACCGGGAATCGGACACGAAAGAGTCTGATAGAGTCGGAAACGCAAGACCGAAGGGAAAGCCCGGAGGAAAGCCCGAGAGGGTGAGTACAAAGGAAGCGTCCGTTCCTTGAGAACTCAACAGCGTGCCAAAAGTCAACGCCAGATATGTTGATACCCCGGCCTGTTTCGGCAGGTTGGTGGTTCCTTTGAAAGTCCTGCCGGGCCCTTGTGGTTCCGGTAGGCAATTACACAGCGAGGACGCTGTGGACGGTCGGTCTTATTCCGGCTGATCGTCCCGCTCTCGTGATGTGTCTCCCGATTACGGGAAAACATTCACGGAGAGTTTGATCCTGGCTCAGGACGAACGCTGGCGGCGTGCTTAACACATGCAAGTCGAACGATGAAGCCCTTCGGGGTGGATTAGTGGCGAACGGGTGAGTAACACGTGGGCAATCTGCCCTTCACTCTGGGACAAGCCCTGGAAACGGGGTCTAATACCGGATAACACTCTGTCCCGCATGGGACGGGGTTGAAAGCTCCGGCGGTGAAGGATGAGCCCGCGGCCTATCAGCTTGTTGGTGGGGTGATGGCCTACCAAGGCGACGACGGGTAGCCGGCCTGAGAGGGCGACCGGCCACACTGGGACTGAGACACGGCCCAGACTCCTACGGGAGGCAGCAGTGGGGAATATTGCACAATGGGCGAAAGCCTGATGCAGCGACGCCGCGTGAGGGATGACGGCCTTCGGGTTGTAAACCTCTTTCAGCAGGGAAGAAGCGAGAGTGACGGTACCTGCAGAAGAAGCGCCGGCTAACTACGTGCCAGCAGCCGCGGTAATACGTAGGGCGCAAGCGTTGTCCGGAATTATTGGGCGTAAAGAGCTCGTAGGCGGCTTGTTGCGTCGGTTGTGAAAGCCCGGGGCTTAACCCCGGGTCTGCAGTCGATACGGGCAGGCTAGAGTGTGGTAGGGGAGATCGGAATTCCTGGTGTAGCGGTGAAATGCGCAGATATCAGGAGGAACACCGGTGGCGAAGGCGGATCTCTGGGCCATTACTGACGCTGAGGAGCGAAAGCGTGGGGAGCGAACAGGATTAGATACCCTGGTAGTCCACGCCGTAAACGTTGGGAACTAGGTGTTGGCGACATTCCACGTCGTCGGTGCCGCAGCTAACGCATTAAGTTCCCCGCCTGGGGAGTACGGCCGCAAGGCTAAAACTCAAAGGAATTGACGGGGGCCCGCACAAGCAGCGGAGCATGTGGCTTAATTCGACGCAACGCGAAGAACCTTACCAAGGCTTGACATATACCGGAAAGCATCAGAGATGGTGCCCCCCTTGTGGTCGGTATACAGGTGGTGCATGGCTGTCGTCAGCTCGTGTCGTGAGATGTTGGGTTAAGTCCCGCAACGAGCGCAACCCTTGTTCTGTGTTGCCAGCATGCCCTTCGGGGTGATGGGGACTCACAGGAGACTGCCGGGGTCAACTCGGAGGAAGGTGGGGACGACGTCAAGTCATCATGCCCCTTATGTCTTGGGCTGCACACGTGCTACAATGGCCGGTACAATGAGCTGCGATGCCGCGAGGCGGAGCGAATCTCAAAAAGCCGGTCTCAGTTCGGATTGGGGTCTGCAACTCGACCCCATGAAGTCGGAGTTGCTAGTAATCGCAGATCAGCATTGCTGCGGTGAATACGTTCCCGGGCCTTGTACACACCGCCCGTCACGTCACGAAAGTCGGTAACACCCGAAGCCGGTGGCCCAACCCCTTGTGGGAGGGAGCTGTCGAAGGTGGGACTGGCGATTGGGACGAAGTCGTAACAAGGTAGCCGTACCGGAAGGTGCGGCTGGATCACCTCCTTTCTAAGGAGCATCTAGATTCCGCAAGGAATCCAGAGCCACTACGTCGGCAAATGTTCGACGGTGGTCAGCTCATGGGTGGAACGTTGACTATTCGGCACGGTTCTTCGGGATCACTAGTACTGCTTCGGCGTGGAACGTGAATCGTGAGGGGTCGTGTCGGGCACGTTGTTGGGTATCTGAGGGTACGGCCGTGATGGTCGCCTTCAGTTGCCGGCCCCAGTGAACTCGCCCTTAGGGGTGGGGTGATGGGTGGCTGGTCGTTGTTTGAGAACTGCACAGTGGACGCGAGCATCTGTGGCCAAGTTTTTAAGGGCGCACGGTGGATGCCTTGGCACCAGGAACCGATGAAGGACGTGGGAGGCCACGATAGGCCCCGGGGAGCTGTCAACCGAGCTTTGATCCGGGGGTGTCCGAATGGGGAAACCCGGCAGTCGTCATGGGCTGTCACCCGCTGCTGAACACATAGGCAGTGTGGAGGGAACGAGGGGAAGTGAAACATCTCAGTACCCTCAGGAAGAGAAAACAACCGTGATTCCGGGAGTAGTGGCGAGCGAAACTGGATGAGGCCAAACCGTATGCGTGTGATACCCGGCAGGGGTTGCGCATGCGGGGTTGTGGGATCTCTTTTTCACAGTCTGCCGGCTGTGAGGCGAGTCAGAAACCGTTGATGTAGGCGAAGGACATGCGAAAGGTCCGGCGTAGAGGGTAAGACCCCCGTAGCTGAAACATTAACGGCTCGTTTAAGAGACACCCAAGTAGCACGGGGCCCGAGAAATCCCGTGTGAATCTGGCGGGACCACCCGCTAAGCCTAAATATTCCCTGGTGACCGATAGCGGATAGTACCGTGAGGGAATGGTGAAAAGTACCGCGGGAGCGGAGTGAAATAGTACCTGAAACCGTGTGCCTACAAGCCGTGGGAGCGTCGCTGTTGTTCTTCGGAGCAACAGTCGTGACTGCGTGCCTTTTGAAGAATGAGCCTGCGAGTTTGCGGTGTGTTGCGAGGTTAACCCGTGTGGGGAAGCCGTAGCGAAAGCGAGTCCGAATAGGGCGTTTTAGTAGCACGCTCAAGACCCGAAGCGGAGTGATCTAGCCATGGGCAGGTTGAAGCGGAGGTAAGACTTCGTGGAGGACCGAACCCACCAGGGTTGAAAACCTGGGGGATGACCTGTGGTTAGGGGTGAAAGGCCAATCAAACTCCGTGATAGCTGGTTCTCCCCGAAATGCATTTAGGTGCAGCGTCGTGTGTTTCTTGCCGGAGGTAGAGCACTGGATAGGCGATGGGCCCTACCGGGTTACTGACCTTAGCCAAACTCCGAATGCCGGTAAGTGAGAGCACGGCAGTGAGACTGTGGGGGATAAGCTCCATGGTCGAGAGGGAAACAGCCCAGAGCATCGACTAAGGCCCCTAAGCGTACGCTAAGTGGGAAAGGATGTGGAGTCGCAGAGACAACCAGGAGGTTGGCTTAGAAGCAGCCACCCTTGAAAGAGTGCGTAATAGCTCACTGGTCAAGTGATTCCGCGCCGACAATGTAGCGGGGCTCAAGCGTACCGCCGAAGTCGTGTCATTCCAGCATATAGGGCCAACGCCTGCTGGGATGGGTAGGGGAGCGTCGTGTGCCGGGTGAAGCAGCCGCGGAAGCGAGTTGTGGACGGTTCACGAGTGAGAATGCAGGCATGAGTAGCGATACACACGTGAGAAACGTGTGCGCCGATTGACTAAGGGTTCCTGGGTCAAGCTGATCTGCCCAGGGTAAGTCGGGACCTAAGGCGAGGCCGACAGGCGTAGTCGATGGACAACCGGTTGATATTCCGGTACCCGCTTTGAAACGCCCAGTACTGAATCAGGCGATGCTAAGTCCGTGAAGCCGGCCCGATCTCTTCGGAGTTGAGGGTAGTGGTGGAGCCGACGAACCAGACTTGTAGTAGGTAAGCGATGGGGTGACGCAGGAAGGTAGTCCAGCCCGGGCGGTGGTAGTCCCGGGGTAAGGGTGTAGGGCGTGTGATAGGCAAATCCGTCACACATTAAGCCTGAGACCTGATGCCGAGCCGATTGTGGTGAAGTGGATGATCCTATGCTGTCGAGAAAAGCCTCTAGCGAGTTTCATGGCGGCCCGTACCCTAAACCGACTCAGGTGGTCAGGTAGAGAATACCGAGGCGTTCGGGTGAACTATGGTTAAGGAACTCGGCAAAATGCCCCCGTAACTTCGGGAGAAGGGGGCCATCACTGGTGATTGGATTTACTCCATGAGCTGGGGGTGGCCGCAGAGACCAGCGAGAAGCGACTGTTTACTAAAAACACAGGTCCGTGCGAAGCCGTAAGGCGATGTATACGGACTGACGCCTGCCCGGTGCTGGAACGTTAAGGGGACCGGTTAGCTGACTTTCGGGTCGGCGAAGCTGAGAACTTAAGCGCCAGTAAACGGCGGTGGTAACTATAACCATCCTAAGGTAGCGAAATTCCTTGTCGGGTAAGTTCCGACCTGCACGAATGGCGTAACGACTTCTCGACTGTCTCAACCATAGGCCCGGTGAAATTGCACTACGAGTAAAGATGCTCGTTTCGCGCAGCAGGACGGAAAGACCCCGGGACCTTTACTACAGTTTGATATTGGTGTTCGGTTCGGCTTGTGTAGGATAGGTGGGAGACTTTGAAGCAGCCACGCCAGTGGTTGTGGAGTCGCCGTTGAAATACCACTCTGGTCGTGCTGGATGTCTAACCTGGGTCCGTGATCCGGATCAGGGACAGTGTCTGATGGGTAGTTTAACTGGGGCGGTTGCCTCCTAAAGAGTAACGGAGGCGCCCAAAGGTTCCCTCAGCCTGGTTGGCAATCAGGTGTTGAGTGTAAGTGCACAAGGGAGCTTGACTGTGAGACCGACGGGTCGAGCAGGGACGAAAGTCGGGACTAGTGATCCGGCAGTGGCTTGTGGAAGCGCTGTCGCTCAACGGATAAAAGGTACCCCGGGGATAACAGGCTGATCTTCCCCAAGAGTCCATATCGACGGGATGGTTTGGCACCTCGATGTCGGCTCGTCGCATCCTGGGGCTGGAGTCGGTCCCAAGGGTTGGGCTGTTCGCCCATTAAAGCGGTACGCGAGCTGGGTTTAGAACGTCGTGAGACAGTTCGGTCCCTATCCGCTGCGCGCGTAGGAATATTGAGAAGGGCTGTCCCTAGTACGAGAGGACCGGGACGGACGAACCTCTGGTGTGCCAGTTGTCCTGCCAAGGGCATGGCTGGTTGGCTACGTTCGGAAAGGATAACCGCTGAAAGCATCTAAGCGGGAAGCCTGCTTCGAGATGAGTATTCCCACCCCCTTTGAGGGGTTAAGGCTCCCAGTAGACGACTGGGTTGATAGGCCAGATGTGGAAGCCCGGCAACGGGTGGAGCTGACTGGTACTAATAGGCCGAGGGCTTGTCCTCAGTTGCTCGCGTCCACTGTGTTAGTTCTGAAATAACGAACGGCCGTGTTGTTGCCCGGTGTTGGTTAATTTCATAGTGTTTCGGTGGTCATTGCGTTAGGGAAACGCCCGGTTACATTCCGAACCCGGAAGCTAAGCCTTTCAGCGCCGATGGTACTGCAGGGGGGACCCTGTGGGAGAGTAGGACGCCGCCGAACAATTATTCCGGGAAAGCCCCGTGCCCTTGTGGCACGGGGCTTTTCTGCGTTTACGGGCCGGCCGCTACCCCCGTGCATCTGCCGGCAGTGGCTGCGGGTAGGGTCAGGGGGCATCATTGGCACGTTCTTTCACAGGAGGCCCCCGGGTGGAGGTCCAGGAGACTCGGGTTCAGACGGACCGGGTCCTCACCATCCCCAACATCCTCAGCATGGCTCGCCTTGTCGGGGTACCGCTCTTCCTGTGGCTGATTCTTCGCCCCGAGTTCGGCGGACCCAAGAGCGATGGCTGGGCGCTGCTGGTACTGATGTTCAGCGGGATCAGTGACTACCTCGACGGTAAGCTCGCCCGCCGGTGGAACCAGATCAGTAGCCTCGGGCGCCTCCTGGATCCGGCTGCCGACCGGCTGTACATCCTTTCGACCCTTGTCGGACTGACTTGGCGTGAGATCCTTCCGCTCTGGCTCACCGCGGCGCTCCTGGCACGCGAGCTGATGCTTCTCGTCATGGTTGGAATCCTCAGGCGGCACGGCTATCCGCCGCCCCAGGTGAACTTCCTGGGGAAGGCGGCTACGTTCAACCTGATGTACGCCTTCCCCTTGTTGCTGCTCAGTGACGCAAGTGGTTGGCTTGGATCGCTGGCCGCCATTTTCGGATGGGCGTTCGCAGGATGGGGTACAACGCTCTATTGGTGGGCAGGAATCCTCTACGTGGTTCAGGTCCGCCGGCTCGTCAAGGCGGATGCAGAAGCCGATTGAGCTCGTTGATGCGGTGCCGCGCAGTGTGGCCGGTCCGCGGTGAAGTCTCAGGTGTTGCCCTGACGGGTGAAGTCGGCTAGACCGTCGTCTCTTCAAGGAGGACGTTTCCGACATGAAGGCCGTTGTGATGGCTGGTGGTGAAGGCACCCGCCTTCGCCCCATGACCTCGAGCATGCCCAAGCCTCTCCTGCCTGTCGCCAATCGGCCGATCATGGAGCATGTGCTGCGGCTGCTCAAGCGGCATGGGCTCAATGAGACCGTCGTGACCGTCCAGTTTCTCGCCTCTCTCGTCAAGAACTACTTCGGAGACGGCGAAGAGCTCGGGATGGAGCTCACTTATGCCAACGAGGAGAAACCTCTCGGTACCGCGGGGAGCGTGAAGAACGCCGAAGAGGCGTTGAAGGACGACACCTTCCTCGTCATTTCCGGTGATGCGCTCACCGACTTCGACCTCACCGATCTCATCGCCTTCCACAAGGAAAAGGGCGGGCTCGTCACGGTGTGTCTGACCCGGGTTCCGAATCCCCTGGAATTCGGAATCACGATTGTCGACGAGGGTGGCCAGGTCGAGCGTTTCCTGGAGAAGCCCACCTGGGGTCAGGTCTTCTCGGACACGGTCAACACGGGCATCTACGTGATGGAGCCCGAGGTATTCGACTATGTCGAGGCCGATGTCTCGGTGGACTGGTCCGGTGATGTCTTCCCTCAGCTCATGAAGGAAGGCAAGCCGATCTACGGCTATGTCGCCGAGGGCTACTGGGAGGACGTGGGCACGCACGAGAGCTATGTGAAGGCCCAGGCCGATGTCCTTGAGCGCAAGGTCGACGTCGAGATCGACGGCTTCGAGATCTCGCCCGGTGTATGGGTCGCGGAAGGCGCCGAGGTGCATCCCGACGCAGTGCTGCGGGGGCCCGTGTACATCGGGGACTACGCAAAGATCGAGGCCGGAGCCGAGCTTCGTGAGCACACGGTCGTCGGTTCGAACGTCGTCGTCAAGACGGGTGCGTTCCTGCACCGGGCAGTGATTCACGACAACGTCTACATCGGTCAGCACTGCAATCTGCGCGGATGTGTGGTCGGCAAGAACACCGACATCATGCGGGCGGCCCGCATCGAGGACGGTGCGGTCATCGGGGACGAGTGCCTGGTCGGTGAGGAATCGATCATTCAGGGCAATGTCCGGGTCTACCCCTTCAAGACCATCGAGGCCGGCGCCTTTGTCAATACATCGGTGATCTGGGAGTCGCGCGGGCAGGCTCATCTCTTCGGCGCCCGCGGTGTCTCGGGAATCCTGAACGTGGAGATCACACCGGAACTCGCTGTGCGGCTGGCCGGTGCGTACGCCACCACCCTCAAGAAGGGTTCGACCGTCACCACCGCCCGCGACCACTCCCGTGGCGCCCGCGCGCTGAAGCGAGCGGTCATCTCGGCGTTGCAGGCCAGTGCCATCGACGTACGGGACCTGGAGAACGTGCCGCTGCCGGTCGCGCGTCAGCAGACCGCCCGGGGCAGCGCCGGTGGGATCATGATCCGTACCTCGCCCGGAGTGCCCGACTCGGTGGACATCATGTTCTTCGACGAGCGGGGAGCAGACCTGTCCCAGGCGCGCCAGCGCAAGCTGGACCGGGTCTACGCACGTCAGGAGTACCGGCGGGCCTTCCCGGGCGAGATCGGCGATCTGCACTTCCCGTCCAGCGTCTTCGACTCCTACACCGGATCGCTGCTGCGCAATGTGGACACCACCGGGATCGCCGCCGCAGGGCTCAAGGTTGTCGTGGACGCATCCAACGGCAGTGCCGGGCTCGTCCTGCCCAGTCTGCTCGGGCGGCTCGGCGTGGACGCGCTGACGATCAACCCCGGTCTCGACGAATCACGGCCCACCGAGTCCGCCGACACCCGGAGGTCCGGGCTGGTGCGGCTCGGGGAGATCGTCTCCTCGGCGCGGGCGGCGTTCGGCGTGCGTTTCGACCCGGTCGGCGAGCGGCTCTCCCTGGTCGACGAGCGCGGCCGGATCGTGGAGGACGACCGGGCACTGCTGGTGCTGCTCGACCTGGTGGCCGCCGAGCGGCGCAGCGGACGCGTGGCCCTGCCGGTGACGACGACGCGAGTCGCCGAACAGGTGGCGGCGTACCACGGCACACAGGTGGAGTGGACGACGACGTCGCCCGACGATCTGACGCGCGTGGGGCGGCAGGAAGGCACCATCTTCGGTGGAGACGGGCGCGGCGGCTTCATCGTTCCCGAATTCAGCAGCGTCTTCGACGGCTCGGCCGCCTTCGTACGGCTCATCGGGCTCGTCGCGAGGACGCAGCTCACGCTCAGCCAGATCGACGCCCGCATCCCCCGTGCGCATGTCCTGCGCCGCGATCTGGCCACGCCGTGGGCCGTCAAGGGGCTGGTCATGCGTCGTGTGGTGGAGGCCGCCGGCGACCGGGACGTCGACACCACCGACGGTGTGCGGGTCGTGGAGGCGGACGGTCGTTGGGTGATGGTGCTTCCGGACCCGGCCGAGGCCGTCACCCATTTGTGGGCGGAGGGCCCCGACGACGCATCGGCGCAGGCGCTGCTCGACGAATGGTCGACGGTCGTGGACAGCGCAGGTCACTGACGTTTTCCTGAGTGCGCCGGGAGGTGTTGTGCCGCGCCTCCCGGCGCATCGGTGGGGCCATTCGGCGGTAGCTGCTGCGGCGTGCGACGATGTGCGGCATGTCGCAGCAGCCCCCCGATCGGAGTACGGCCTCACCCTCCGCGCGCCCCGACGCGTCCATGTCGCTGCTGACCAATGTGATGGACCACAGCCTGGACGACGGTTACGCCGAGGCCACCGCGCGCCGCAAGGCCGACGGGAGCGCGGGCATGCCCCGCACGCTGAAGGCGAAGCTGGCCCTTGCGGCGGGTCTTGTGCTGGCTGCTCTGGTGGTCACGCTCGGCGCCGCGGAGGCACGCGTCTCGGCGCCCGTCCTTGCCAAGGAGCGCGAGGAGCTCATCGACCGTATCGATGCGGAGACATCGGCGGCCGACAGTCTCGAGTCCCAGGTGGACAAGTTGCGTGGCGACGTGAGCGAGCGTCAACGTAAAGCGTTGGAAAAGCATGGAGGGGACCAGGGCGAGCTGGTGGCGCTGCTCTCCGGGGCGACCGCGGTGCAGGGGCCCGGTGTGAAGCTCGTCGTCGACGACGCGAAGGACACCGATCAGGGCGGTGGCGGACCGCGCGAGACCAGCGGATTCGCCGATACGGGGCGGGTGCGCGACCGGGACCTGCAGCGGGTCGTCAACGGCCTGTGGCAGTCCGGGGCGGAAGCGATCGCCATCAACGGCCAGCGGCTGACAGCCCTGTCGGCCATCCGTGCCGCGGGCGACGCCATACTGGTCGACAACAGACCGCTCGTGCCGCCGTACACGGTGCTTGCGGTGGGGGACGGGAAGCGGCTCAGTACCGCGTTCCAGGACAGTGCCGACGGCCAGTATCTGCAGGCGCTGAAGGACACGTTCTCCATCAGGACCAGCATCTCCGTCCAGGAGCAGGTGCGCCTCCCGGCCGCTCCGAGCCTGATCGTACGAACAGCAGAGCCGAAGGCCGCAGACACCGGCAGTGGTGCGGCAGACACAGGGAAGGGCACATCGTGATCGCCGTACTGGGCCTCGTCGTGGGAGTCGTGGTCGGACTGTTGGTCCGGCCCGAGGTGCCGGCGGTGGTCGAGCCCTATCTTCCGATCGCTGTCGTGGCTGCGCTGGACGCGGTCTTCGGCGGTCTGCGGGCCATGCTCGACGGCATCTTCGTCGACAAGGTCTTCGTGGTGTCGTTCCTCTCGAACGTCGTCGTGGCCGCCCTGATCGTGTTCCTGGGCGACAAGCTGGGTGTGGGGGCCCAGCTCTCCACCGGTGTGGTGGTCGTGCTCGGCATCCGGATCTTCTCCAACGCCGCGGCGATCCGTCGCCACGTCTTCCGGGCCTGAAGCCGATGAGCGACGAAGAATTTCCCCGTGACACCGAGCGCACCGGCGAGCCGCCGGCGGGCGCCCCCGAGGAGCTCACCGGGCGCCGGCGGCTGATCGCCGCGGTGTGGCCGCCCCGGGTGACCCGGGCTCAACTCATCGTGGCGCTGCTGCTGTTCGTCCTCGGCCTGGGGCTGGCGATCCAGGTGCGGTCGAACAGCGACAACAGCGCACTGCGCGGCGCGCGCCAGGAGGACCTGGTTCGCATTCTCGATGAACTAGACGACCGTACGCAGCGTCTTGAAGACGAGAAGCAGCGTCTGGACGATCAGCGAACGGAGCTCGAGAACAGCTCGGACCAGGCCGAGGAAGCGCGTAAGCAGACAGTGGAAAAGGAGCGGCAACTCGGTATCCTCGCGGGCACCGTGGCGGCACACGGGCCCGGGATCACGCTGACGATCAACGACCCGGGCGGCGCGGTGGAGCCGGACATGCTGCTCGACGCACTCCAGGAGCTGCGTGCGGCCGGTGCCGAGGCGATCGAGGTCAACGGGGTGAGGGTGGTCGCCAATACGTACTTCTCCGGTGACGGCGGTGACATCAAGGTCGACGACCGGCGCATCTCCGCGCCGTACGTCTTCAAGGTCATCGGCAAGCCGCAGGACCTGGAGCCGGCGCTGAACATCCCCGGCGGCGTCGTGCAGACGCTGGAAAAGGAGCAGGCCACCGTGCATGTGGCACAGGCTGACGACATCGTCGTGGATGCCTTGCGACCGGCGAAGCGGCCTGACTACGCTCGGTCGTCCTCCCAGTGAGGCCGCCGGGTACGGGGGTCGAAGGACACAGGCACGAGGTTGCGGGGGGTCGCCGCATCGTAATGGTGACGCGTGGTGGAAACTGTCGAGTGGCTACGGACGTTGTGAAGATGTCCGGGTCGGCAGGTGTGTTCATTCAGGGTTCGTCCTGCCCCACGGGCGGGTCTATTTCGGTCAAGGGGAATCGCCCGTGAAGTTGTTTGGGAAGTTGTTCGGCAAGAGCGCACGCGATGAAGCTGCCCGCCATCGCGCACCGCGCCATGGCCAGGCCGAGGAGCAGGGCACGGAGCGCCCGCTCTTCCGCGACGAGGTGACGGGTGCGGGCGGTGACATTTCGGGTGGTTCCGGCGCGTCGTCTGTTGACCCTGCCGGTGCGGGCCGCATAGGTTTCGGGGATCCATCGACCTCAAGTACGGGTGGAGGGTCTGCGTCCATGCCGGTCTGTACGAGGTGCGGTCATCGCAACGCCGAGGCCAGTCGTTTCTGCTCCAACTGTGGTGCGCCGCTGAGGGGTGGTGCTCCGTCCGAGCGCCCCTCGGAGACGACCTCGACCATTTCCATCTCCGGTCTCGAGGCGTACGAGGCGGAGGCTACGGGCCAGACGTCCGTGCCGTCCCTCTCTCCCGAGGCACAGGCCGCCGTCGACGCCCTGCCGCTCGGCTCGGCGCTCCTGGTGGTGCGCCGCGGTCCGAACTCCGGCAGCCGCTTCCTGCTGGACAGCGAGCTGACCACGGCCGGCCGCCACCCGCAGAGCGACATCTTCCTCGACGACGTGACGGTCTCGCGCCGGCATGTGGAGTTCCGCCGGAGCCCCGACGGCAGCTTCACGGTCGAGGACGTCGGCAGTCTCAATGGCACGTACGTCAATCGTGAGCGCATCGACTCCGTCGCGCTGTCCAACGGCGACGAGGTGCAGATCGGGAAGTACCGGCTGGTCTTCTACGCAAGCCAGCGGGGCATCTGACCCGTCAGGGAAGGTCCATGCTGAGAACACCGACGGGCGGTGCCGGTCACGGCACCGCCACCGCCGACGACCGTGCGATGAGTATCGGCGCGGTGCTCCTGCAACTGCGGGACGAATTTCCCGAAGTCACCATCTCCAAGATTCGCTTTCTGGAGGCCGAGGGGCTCGTCGAGCCGCAGCGGACGCCTTCCGGATACCGGAAGTTCCGGCCCGACGACGTCGAGCGGCTGGCACAGGTGCTGCGGATGCAGCGGGACCACTACCTCCCACTGAAGGTCATCCGGGAGCACCTGGACGCCCTCGCCCGCGGTGAGCAGGCCTCCCTGCCGTCCGCGGGCGGGCAGCGGGACCTGACCGACGGTTCCTGGGACGCCGAGTCCGGGCGGGCGACCGCGGCGCGGATCGGGCGCGCGGAGCTGCTGGCCGCCGCCGAGGTCACCGAGAGCGAGCTGGAGGAGTGGGAGTCCTACGGCCTTGTCGCTCCGACGGCGGAAGGCGGCTACGACGCCGAGACGGTGACCGTGGCCAAACTTGTGGCGGATCTGGGTCGATTCGGTCTCGAACCGCGTCATCTGCGGGCCATGCGAGGGGCTGCGGAGCGTGAGGCCGGGCTGATCGAGCAGGTGGTCGCTCCCCTGCGCCGGCACCGGAATCCGCAGACCAGAGCGCATGCGGAGGCCACGGCGAAGGAGCTCGCGGAACTGTCCGTACGGCTCCATTCGGCCTTCGTGCAGACCGCTCTGGGGATCCGGCTCCACTGATCACGGGGGAGCCCGACTACCCAAACCTGCCGAGCACGTCCTAGGGTTGCTGTGTGAACGAGCTCGACGTTGTGGGTGTCCGGGTGGAAATGCCCTCCAACCAACCGATCGTGCTCCTGCGTGAAGTGGGAGGCGACCGGTACCTCCCCATTTGGATCGGTCCTGGTGAGGCGACCGCGATCGCCTTCGCCCAGCAGGGCATGGCTCCGGCCAGGCCGCTGACCCATGATCTCTTCAAGGATGTGCTCGAGGCCCTCGGCCAGGAGCTCACCGAGGTCCGCATCACGGACCTCCGGGAAGGGGTCTTCTACGCGGAGCTGGTCTTCGCCGGCGGGGTCGAGGTGAGCGCGCGTCCGTCCGACGCCATAGCGCTCGCGCTGCGCACCGGCACGCCGATCTACGGCAGTGACGGGGTGCTCGACGACGCGGGTATCGCCATCCCGGACGAGCAGGAGGACGAGGTCGAGAAGTTCCGGGAGTTCCTCGACCAGATCTCACCGGAGGACTTCGGTACCAACAGCCAGTGACCGTCCTGCGGAGGTGTCGTCAGCACATCCGGCAAGCCATTCCCGGGAATGGGACACGGGAAACCACCCTCAGGGTGATTATCACCCGGCGTGCCGAGTGTGGCGATCGTTGACGCACCCCGAGTGACTGCCTACCTTCGAGATGGCAGGTCAAGGACGGAGGTCGGCGTGAGAAACAGCGGCGACGGTACGGCAGCGGGTGGGCCGTATCTGCAGCACGGAAGTACAGCCGGCCACCCCATCAGGCAACCGGTTCAACCGGCGGCGATGGCAGGGGACGGCGCGGCTTCGGCCGAGGACATCGGATATCGCGGGCCGACGGCGTGCGCGGCGGCAGGGATCACCTATCGGCAGCTCGACTACTGGGCTCGCACGGGGCTCGTCGAGCCGAGCGTGCGCCCCGCCTACGGATCGGGCACACAGCGCCTCTACAGCTTCAGGGACGTCGTCCTGCTGAAGATCGTGAAGCGCTTCCTGGACACCGGTGTGGCGCTGCAGAACATCCGCACCACGGTCCAGCATCTGCGCGCCCGGGGGTTCCAGGATCTGGAGCGGATGACACTCATGAGCGACGGCGCGACGGTCTACGAGTGCTCCTCGCCCGACGAGGTCGTGGATCTGCTCCAGGGGGGCCAGGGGGTCTTCGGTATCGCCGTCGGCGTGGTGTGGCGGGACGTCGACGCCGCACTGTCGCAGCTGCACGGCGAGCGGGTGGACACGGGTGAGACCTTGGTCGGCAACAACCCCACCGACGAGCTTGCCCGGCGGCGCAACCGCGCTGTCTGACCGCGTGCCGATCCGGGGTGCGGCGATTGTCAGTGCCGTAGGGCAGCATCGACTGATGTGAGAGCCGCGCCCACCATCCTCCATCTCGACATGGATGCCTTCTACGCCTCTGCGGAGCAGGCGGCGAAGCCCAGCCTGCGCGGCAAGCCGGTCGTGGTGGGCGGCCTGGGGCCGCGCGGGGTCGTCGCCACCGCGTCGTACGAGGCCCGGCGGTTCGGGGTGCACTCGGCGATGCCGACGGCCCAGGCCCGGCGCCTGGCACCCAACGCCGCCTACCTGGTGCCACGCTTCCTGCTGTACCGGACGGTGAGCGACCAGGTGATGGAGCTGCTCGGGCGGCTCTCACCCCTGGTGGAGCCGCTCAGCCTGGACGAGGCCTTTGTCGATCTGGAGGCCGGCGGCGTGGCCGACGACTCGGCCTCGGCGCGGGCCGTCGGTGAACAGTTGCGTGACGCCATCAGAGCCGTCACCGGCCTCACCGGCTCGGTGGGCCTCGCGGGCTCGAAGATGCTGGCCAAGATTGCCTCGGAGGAGGCCAAGCCGAACGGGCTGCTGCTCATCGAGCCGGGCACCGAGCGAGAGCTGCTCGCGCCCATGTCCGTGCGGATCCTGCCCGGCGTCGGACCGGCCACCGGGGATCACCTGCGACGCGCCGGGATGACCACGGTCGACGACCTGGCCGAGGCGGGTGAGGCGGAGCTCGTACGGCTGCTCGGCAAGGCCCACGGCGTCTCACTGCACCGCATGGCCCTCGGGTACGACAACCGGCCCGTCGTCGCGGAGCGCGACGCGAAGTCGGTCTCGGTCGAGGACACCTTCGACATGGACCTGCACGACCGGGTCCGGGTCAGGACGGAGGTCGACCGGCTGGCCGACCGGTGTGTCCAGCGGCTGCGGGCCGCGGAGCGGTCGGGACGGACCGTGGTGCTGAAGGTCCGCAGGTACGACTTCTCGACGCTCACGCGGTCCGAGACACTGCGGGGGCCCACGGACGACCCCGCGGTGGTCAGAGAGGCGGCTGCGCGGCTCCTGGAGGCCGTGGACACCACCGGAGGCGTACGGCTCCTCGGAGTGGGCGTCACGGGGCTCGCCGACTACACCCAGGAAGATCTCTTCGCGCAGGCGGCCGGTGAGCGGGCCGCGCCCGACGACCCGGCCGCCGAGGACCTGGGCCCCGGCGAGCACGGGGACGAGTCGGCGGCCGGTGCACCGGAGCAGGAGACCCCCGAGCAGCTCGCGGCCCGGCGGTGGCCCGCCGGGCACGACGTACGCCATGACACCTATGGCCACGGGTGGGTGCAGGGCAGCGGGGTGGGCCGGGTGACGGTGCGGTTCGAGGAACCCGAGTCGCCGCCCGGCCGGGTGCGCACGTTCCGTATCGACGATCCGAATCTGCGGCCCGCGGACCCGCTGCCACTGGTGCGCGACCCCGTGGACTACTCGTCCTGGCCGGCCAGCCTGCCGAAGTCGCGGTCCGGTCCCGGCTCCTCGGGCGGCGAGTCCAGACCGTAGTGCCGGTAGAGCTGAAGCTCCTGTTCCGGCGAGAGATGGCGGCCCACGCCGAAGTCGGGTGCGTCCTTGATCAGCGCGCGGTCGAAGGGGATTCGGAGCGAATCGTCGACGAATTCGCTGGGCTCCAACGGGACGAAGGCGTCCCTGCTGAACAGTCCGGTACGTACGGCGGCCCACTCGGGGACACCGGTCGCGTCGTCGAGATACACCTCGTCGACGGTGCCTATCTTGGTGCCCTTGCGGTCGAACGCCTTGCGGCCGATCAGGCTCCGCGGATCGATGTCGGTCTGCACGGTCCCTCCCATTGGTCGCGGCTACTCCACAGGCACTACGAAAGTGCAGATCCGGGGCTTCGGCCACTCGAGACTTCCGAGACGAAGCCCGCTGGTAGGCTGGCTATGGCTGCTGACCCCGTGCGGGAGAGTCCTCCGGAGCAAATCCGGCAGGCGCCGAAGGAGCAAATCCTCCCCGGAATCTCTCAGGCCCCCGTACCGCACGGACGAGGTCACTCTGGAAAGCAGGGCGGGTTTCGTGGCGGCTGACGCCGGGACGGAGCCCTTCCTCACCGACGGTGAAAGTCGGTACGCCGCAGGGCGGACCGGTGAAGCTCTCAGGTTGAGATGACAGAGGGGGAGGCCGTCCGGGTACCCGCGCCGCGGTGCCCCTCGCAGGTCGTGACAGACCAGGAGGCCTCCACCATGACCCCCCGTCGCACTCCGCTCTCCCAGCTGGAGCAGGGCATCCCCTTCGAACAGCGCCACATCGGACCCGATGCCGAGGCGCAGGCGAAGATGCTCGCCCAGGTCGGTTACGGCTCGCTCGACGATCTGACCGCGGCCGCAGTGCCTGATGTGATCAAGAGCGCGGAGGCGCTGCAGCTGCCGACCGCCCGCACCGAGGCCGAGGTCCTGGCCGAGCTGCGCTCCCTCGCCGACCGCAACCAGGTCCTCGCCCCGATGATCGGGCTCGGCTACTACGGCACCTTCACCCCGCCGGTGATCCTTCGCAACGTCATGGAGAACCCCGCCTGGTACACGGCCTACACGCCGTACCAGCCGGAGATCTCGCAGGGCCGGCTCGAGGCCCTCCTCAACTTCCAGACGATGGTCGCCGAGCTGACGGGGCTGCCCACCTCCGGCGCCTCGCTGCTCGACGAGGGCACTGCGGCCGCCGAGGCCATGGCGCTCGCACGGCGCGTCGGCAAGGTCAAGAACGGCGTCTTCCTGGTCGACGCGGACACCCTGCCGCAGACCATCGCCGTGATAGAGACCCGCGCCGAGCCGACCGGTGTCGAGGTGGTCGTCGCCGACCTCAGCGAGGGCATCCCCGCCGACATCGCCGAGCGCGGTGTCTTCGGCGTGCTGCTGCAGTACCCGGGGGCCTCCGGCGCCGTCCGGGACATCAAGCCCGTCATCGAGCAGGCCCATGAGCTCGGCTCCGTCGTCACCGTCGCCGCCGACCTGCTGGCCCTGACCCTCCTCACCTCGCCCGGCGACCTCGGCGCGGACATCGCCGTCGGCACCACGCAGCGCTTCGGTGTGCCGATGGGCTTCGGCGGACCGCACGCGGGCTTCATGGCCGTGCGCGAGAAGTTCGCCCGCAGCCTGCCCGGCCGCCTCGTCGGCGTCTCCGTCGACGCGGACGGCAACAAGGCGTACCGCCTCGCCCTGCAGACCCGTGAGCAGCACATCCGCCGGGAGAAGGCCACCAGCAACATCTGTACCGCTCAGGTGCTGCTCGCCGTCATGGCGGGGATGTACGCCGTCTACCACGGCCCCGACGGACTGCGGACGATCGCGCGGCGCACGCACCGCTACGCCGCGATCCTGGCCGAGGGCCTGCGGGCTGCCTCCATCGACGTCGAGACCGACTCCTACTTCGACACGCTCACCGTGCGCGTCCCGGGCAGGGCCGCCGAGGTCGTCGCCGACGCCCGTGAGCGCGGCGTCAACCTGCGGTTCGTCGACGCCGACCTGGTCTCCCTCGCCTGCGACGAGACCACCACCCGCAAGCAGATCGCCGCCGTGTGGGCCGCCTTCGGCACCGACGGCGACATCGAGGCGCTGGACGGCGTGGCCGTCGACGCGCTGCCCGAGTCCCTGCTGCGCACCGCCGACTTCCTCACCCACCCGGTCTTCCACCAGCACCGCTCCGAGACCGCGATGCTCCGCTACCTGCGCAAGCTCGCCGACCGCGACTACGCGCTGGACCGCGGCATGATTCCGCTCGGCTCCTGCACCATGAAGCTGAACGCGACCGCCGAGATGGAGTCGATCACCTGGCCCGAGTTCGGTGCGCTCCACCCGTTCGCGCCGGCCGAGCAGGCGGAGGGCTTCCTCACGCTCATCCGTGAGCTGGAGGAGCGGCTCGCCGAGGTCACCGGATACGACGCTGTCTCCCTTCAGCCGAACGCCGGCTCGCAGGGCGAGTTCGCGGGTCTGCTGGCCGTGCGCGCATACCACCGGGCCAACGGCGACGACCAGCGGACCGTCTGCCTCATCCCGTCCTCCGCGCACGGCACCAACGCCGCGAGCGCCGTGATGGCGGGCATGAAGGTCGTCGTGGTGAAGACTGCCGACGACGGTGAGGTCGACATCGAGGACCTCCGCGCCAAGATCCAGCAGTACCGCGACGAGCTGGCCGTGCTCATGATCACGTACCCGTCGACGCACGGTGTGTTCGAGGAGCACGTCGCCGACATCTGCGCCGAGGTGCACGACGCGGGCGGTCAGGTGTACGTGGACGGCGCCAACCTCAACGCGCTCGTCGGCCTCGCCAAGCCGGGCCGGTTCGGCGGCGACGTCTCGCACCTGAACCTGCACAAGACCTTCTGCATCCCGCACGGCGGTGGCGGCCCGGGTGTCGGCCCGGTCGGCGTCCGCGCGCACCTCGCGCCGTACCTGCCGAACCACCCGCTGCAGCCCGCCGCGGGTCCCGAGACCGGTGTCGGACCGATCTCGGCCGCTCCGTGGGGCTCGGCCGGCATTCTGCCGATCTCGTGGGCGTACGTACGTCTGATGGGCGGCGAGGGCCTGAAGCGTGCGACGCAGGTCGCCGTGCTCGCCGCCAACTACATCGCCAAGCGTCTGGAACCGCACTACCCGATCCTGTACACCGGCCCGGCCGGACTGGTCGCGCACGAGTGCATCGTGGATCTGCGGCCGATCTCCAAGGAGACGGGTGTCAGCGTCGACGACATCGCCAAGCGGCTGGTCGACTACGGCTTCCACGCGCCGACCATGTCGTTCCCGGTGGCCGGGACGCTGATGATCGAGCCGACCGAGAGCGAGGACCTCGCCGAGCTCGACCGGTTCTGCGACACGATGATCGCCATTCGCCACGAGGTCGAGAAGGTCGGCTCCGGCGAGTGGAGCGCGGACGACAACCCGCTCACCAACGCCCCGCACACGGCCGCCATGCTCGGCGGGGAGTGGAAGCACGGCTACAGCCGCGAGGAGGCCGTCTTCCCGGCCGGAGTCTCGGCCGCCGACAAGTACTGGCCGCCGGTGCGCCGGATCGACGGTGCGTTCGGTGACCGTAACCTCGTCTGCTCCTGCCCGCCGCTGGACGAGTACGACAACTGACCCACCCGTCGGGTGTGACGCGGACATGCGTCGGGGCCGGTTCGGAGATCCTCTCCGGGCCGGCCCCCGTTCGTACGGGCCGCGGTCAGGCGGCCTTCATCACCTGGCCGGTTTCCAGCGGCCGGTGCGGGGCGATGATCTGCCCGTCCGGGAGCAGCTCACCGGTGTCCTCGAAGAGCAGGACGCCGTTGCACAGCAGGCTCCAACCCTGTTCCGGGTGGTGAGCCATCAGACGGGCGGCCTCCCGGTCGGCTGAGTCGGCGGTCGGGCAGGGTGGCTGGTGCTGGCACATGGGTGGGTTCTTTCGCTGCGTTGTGGTGAGTGTCCTGCGGCTTGATGAGGTGTTCATGGCCGCCCCCCGTATCAATCGGTCCGGTCCCAGTGTTGCCCCACGGGCGTCAATCCGCAGGGATTTCGCGGCAGCACTTCTCCTACTCCCATGACGCATCACCCGGCCGGACGGTTCAACACAACTGCACTGTCCCTTCGGGTGGTTCGGGCTGGCCTGACCGGACTAGTCCGGATGGCCTCCGGGTGCGTCCGAGCAGTAGTGTGCCCCGCCACCGGAAACGGTGACGGGGCAATGTACTGCGGGCCGGAGGCGGGCTGTGGTCAGGCCGGTGAACCGAGCAGGGGACCGGGGCCAGGGGTGATACGCAGCGTCATCACGGGGAGCAGATCGGCGACCCGGTGCGGGCGGTGTGCCGCGATACCCGGTGGGGCGGGAGCCAGCGGTACCAGAAGGTCGGTAGGGGCGAGGGCCCCGCCGGACGCGTCGGCCTCGATGTCCTCGTGCAGCCACAGTGTCAGCATGTAGAGCTCGGGGATGGAGAGCAGGCGCGGCTGATAGCGCGGTGTCAGCGTCTCAGCCTGGCGCAGGGCGAGTTCGGTCGAGGCGATGTACGGACCCTCGAAGAAGTGCGAGAAGGTCCAGCCGTCCGGGGTGAGCATGGTGTCCGCCGCGGCGACGGCGCGCTCCGAACTGCGGATAAGGAAGCGCCACGCGGCCAGGCTGGTGCGTGGTGCGAGCCCGCTCGGGCCGATCCGGTCCAGCACATGGACGGGGAGCGGGAGTTCGGGGCTCAGCGGTCCCTGGACGGACCGGAGAGCCGGGGTGCGGGCCTCGCGGACTGCGGTGGGTGAACCGAGTGCCGCGAGGACGCTGCGCAGGGCGGGCGCGGGAGCCGGAGGTACGTGCAGCGGCATAGTGGGTCGCCTCTCACTTCGGAGACACGGTGATGCGTGGGCGGGGGCAGACGGCGCTGTCGGCGTGCGGGGCCAGAGGAGGCCGGTGACTGGGCCGGTGCGTCAACTCTCTGCCTCGTCCGCGGAGTTTATACGACAGGTGTTCACACGGTGTTTCCGCTAGCCGCCTCAGGCATTGCCGGCAAGGCGGTATCCGGACTTTATTATGCGGAGAACCTGCTGATTCGGTGTGTGTGGCGCAGCTGCTGCCTGGTGTTTTTTCCCGGCCGCGGTCGGCCGAAACACGTCGACGATTTCACCACCGCCGCACGGTGGGAACTGCGCAGTGCTTCATGCCGTCGGAATGTGCCTCCGGCGGCCGCACTCAGATTAGTGGGTCCGCGCTGTCCGTGGGGGCGTTATCGATCACCTGCCCTGGGCATTATCGACCGTGACGCGAGCGGCCTGGGCCGCGGGCTGCCCACTCGAGGAGGGACGCTTCGATGGGGGAGAAGGTCGTGGCGGGCGCCTTTGACCTGTCCGATCGGCAGAGGTACCGGAGGAAGCTCCACCTGTGCCTGGAGGGGCTGGAGAGGCTCCTGGCGGAGCGGAGGTTCGACCGCCCGCGCAACCTCATGGGTATGGAGATCGAGCTGAATCTGGCAGGTGCTGACGGCCTGCCGAGGATGATGAATGCGCAGGTGCTGGAGCGGATCGCGAGCCGTGATTTCCAGACCGAACTAGGGATGTTCAATTTGGAAGTGAACATAGTCCCGCACCGCCTGGACGGACGCGTATTCGATCAACTGGCCGAGGAGCTCAGGACCGGCCTCGGATATGCCCACCGGAAGGCGGGAGAGGTCGCCGCCGGCATCATGATGATCGGAATACTGCCGACCCTTGATCATCGGGACCTGGTCTCGGCGAACCTCTCGGACGGAGACCGCTACGCGCTGCTGAACGATCAAATGGTGGCGGCACGCGGCGAGGATTTCGCGCTCGATATCGAAGGCGTCGAACGATTGGTCTGTACCTCCACCTCGATTACGCCCGAAGCGGCCTGTACCTCGGTCCAGCTGCATCTGCAGGTGACCCCGGCACGGTTCGCGGACGTGTGGAACGCGGCACAGGCCGTCGCCGCCGTTCAGATCGCCCTGGGCGCCAACTCGCCCTTCCTGTTCGGCAGGGAGCTGTGGCGGGAGTC
Organism: Streptomyces sp. NBC_00353; assembly: GCF_036108815.1. Classification (NCBI taxonomy): domain Bacteria; kingdom Bacillati; phylum Actinomycetota; class Actinomycetes; order Kitasatosporales; family Streptomycetaceae; genus Streptomyces; species Streptomyces sp. NBC_00353. Next base: position 8,175,719 of record NZ_CP107985.1, read on the forward strand.
CCGCCCGCCGCTCTTCCAGCAGGCCACCGACACCAGGCCGCCCGAACTGCAGAACCAGGGAGTGCGCCCGCGGACCTGGTTCGGCGAGCGGTGGATCAGTTCCGCGTACGAGCTCTTCGAGGAGAATCTGCGCTACTTCCCGCCGCTGCTGCCGATCTGTGACGAGGAGGACCCGCTGCAGGTCCTCGACGAGGGCGGGGTGCCGGCGCTCCAGGAACTCGTGCTGCACAACGGTACGGTCTACCGCTGGAACCGGCCGGTGTACGGGCTGGCCGACGGCGTACCCCATCTCCGCGTCGAGAACCGCGTCCTGCCCGCCGGGCCCACCGTGACCGATGTGATAGCCAACGCCGCGCTGTACTACGGCCTGGTGCGGGCGCTCGCCGAGGAGTCCCGCCCGGTGTGGACCAGGCTGCCGTTCGCCGCCGCGGCCGAGAACTTCGAAACCGCCTGCCGCCGGGGCATCGACGCCGAGCTGATCTGGCCCCGGCCGGGCCGGTCGGGCGGGCTGACCCGGGTGCCGGCCGTCAAGCTCGTACGGGACGAACTGCTGCCGCTCGCCGCGGCGGGGCTCGATGCCTGGAACATCGAGCCCGCGGACCGCGACCACTACCTCGGGGTCATCGAAGAGCGCTGCAAGCGGCGGGTGAACGGGGCTTCCTGGCAGGCGGACACGTACCACCGGGGGCTGGACGCCGGGCTCGCACGGGACGCGGCGCTCAGGGCGACGACGCGCCGGTATGCCGAGCTGATGCACAGTGGCGAGCCGGTGCACACCTGGCCGGTCGGCTTCCCGGACAGCCCTTAGACCGGCGTGGCCCGCCTCCATGCCCGGTGAGCCCCGGACGCGGCGGTCGGTGCCGTTCCCGGCCGTGCGCCGGCTGTTCCCGGGCGGCGCGGCCGTTCTGTCCGGCTGTCAACACGGCCTGTCATGAACCGCAGCGCGGCCCGGGTCTCGTCGGTGCTCAGCTTCGTCTCGGGCCGGCGTTGTGGGCGAACGCCGCCTGATCGGAGAGCGGCACCGCCTGGTTGCGCTGCGGATTGCCGCCCTCGGCGCCCGCGTCGTCCTGCGTCGGCGCTTCGAGCACCTGGGTGTCACCGTCGGACATCCGCTGCGCGAGCAGATCGGCGGTGACCGCGACCCTGGTGTCACCGTCTCCGCCCTGCTTGTCCGACGAAGCGGCGATGCTGGTGAGGGCGAGCAGGCCGGTGGTGCTGCACGTGGATCGGCCGCGCCGAGGCGCACCTTGTCCGACTCCGTCGCCGAGGCCGTCAACTCGGCCCAGGAGTACTTCTTCCTCGGCGGGCCGAGGGCCTTCGCCGCCTGCGGGATCATCATCGGGCAAGCTGTGGCGTCCCATGTCGGTGGTGCCCCTCCTTGAGGATGAACAAGGAAAAGAGGGACCGCTCCATGACCAGTGGTGGTCGCCCCCCGGCCGGTCGAGCATGATCTTCGTACCTGCATTCGAGACCCTGGTCGGACGGGGAGCGGGATGAGATGCGAATGCACAACTGAAGGCGGGTGTACAGGTGGAGGAGGGGCGCGTGGCTGATTCTTTCCCTCAAGAGGACGTGTCGCGGCGGATCCTGCGGTCCGAAACGGTGCTGGTGCTGGCTCTGTCGCTGGGTGCCAGCGGAGTGTCTGCCCTGATTAGTTTTGTCGGATCGCTGACGAAACCGGGGGCCTTGAAGGAGCAGGCCGCGACGCTCAACAGCTCGTACGCTCCAGGACGCCCCTGGCTGGATCTCGCCTGGCAACTCTTCGGCATCGCCACGGCGCTGGTCCCCGTCGCGCTGGTGGCGCATCTGCTGCTCAGGGAGGGGGCGAGCCTGCGCGTCATCGGCTTCGACCGGACCAGGCCCAGGTCGGACCTGGGGCGCGGCGTGTTGATCGCGGCGGCCATCGGTAGCGCCGGCCTCGCCTTCTATCTGCTGGCACGGGCCGCCGGGTTCAACCTCACGGTGGTTCCGGAGTCGCTTCCCGGCGTGTGGTGGAAGTATCCGGTCCTGATCCTCTCCGCGCTGCAGAACTCCGTGGTGGAGGAAGTGATCGTCGTCGGGTATCTGCTGCGCAGACTCGGGCAGTTGGGGTGGACTCCGATGGCCGCCCTGGTGGCGAGTTCGGTGCTGCGCGGCTCATACCACCTCTACCAGGGGATCGGCGGCTTCGTCGGCAACATGGTGATGGGCATCGTCTTCGTGCTGCTGTACCGACGATGGGGACGGGTGGGCCCGCTGGTCGTGGCGCATGCGCTGCTCGACATCGGGGCGTTCGTCGGGTACGCGCTGCTGGCCGGGAAGGTGGGGTGGCTGCCTACGCCGTGAGCAAGTGGCGCGGGAGGAGGGGGCGTACGGATCATTGCGTACGCCCCTCTCCCGTCGGTCAGAAGGTGGTCAGCAGTTCTCCGTCGACGACTGTCACCGCGTTGCCCGTCAGCAGTGTGCGGTCGCCGCGCAGCGACGTGCGGACCAGACCGGAACGGGCGGAGGCCTGCAGGCCGGTCAGCTCGTCACGGCCGAACCGGGCCGACCAGAAGGGGGCCAGGGCGGTGTGGGCGCTGCCGGTGACCGGGTCCTCGTCGATACCGACCCGGGGGAAGAAGCCGCGGGAGACGTAGTCGTAGCCACGGGACGGGTCCTCGGCGGCGGCCGTGGCGATGATGCCGCGCCGTGAGCAGGAGGCCAGCCCGGCGAAGTCCGGGGTCAGTCCGCGCACGGACTCCTCGTCGGCCAGTTCGACGAGCAGGTCGCCGATGTGGGCGCCGGTGTCATGGACGGTCAGTGGTTCCGCGCCCAGGGCGACGGCCAGTCCGGCCGGGGCGGAGGCCGGGGTGAGCGGGGCCGTGGGGAAGTCGAGTGTGAGTGAGCCGTCCGGGTGGGCGGTGGCGGTGAGGATGCCGCAGCGGGCGGCGAAGCGCACCGTTCCGCCGGCCGTTCCGGTCGTGTGCAGGACGTGGGCTGTGGCGAGGGTGGCGTGCCCGCACATGTCCACCTCGGTGGCAGGGGTGAACCAGCGCAGCGCCCAGTCCGCCTCTCCGCCCGGAGGCAGGGGGTGCGCGAAGGCGGTCTCGGAGAGATTCATCTCCAGGGCGACCTGCTGGAGCCGGTCGGCTTCGGGGAAGGCGTCGGAGTCCAGGAGCAGGACGGCCGCGGGGTTGCCGGTGAAGGGGCGGTCGGTGAACGCGTCGACGATTCGGATCCTCATGGGATGACCGTAGGGGTCCTGGACGGCGGCGGACCAAGGCCAATTCCAGGCCGGCGGCTCGGGATGCCGAGAGCCACCCCGGGGCGTTACGGCCGGCGTCCCCACGCGGAGACGAGCGGAGCGGTGGCCAGATCGAGGCGTCCGGTGGCGACGTTCTTCAGATGCCGGTCGATCTCCTCGTCGGTGGCGAGACCGGACGTCACGAGTCGGTCGCGGATCTGGCGCACGGTGGCGGCTTCAAGGACGGTGCACGCCGGGGAGGTGATCGGGAAGTACGCGTCGGCCTGCACGTCGGCCAGACCCGCCTCGCGCAGCAGCCGGGGCAAGGTCCGGCCGTAGGCGAGGTCTGCACCACGGGCCGCCATGAGTTCACGGAAGCCTGACCGGAGACGATTGGCGAGGCGCTGTTCGGGGCCGGACTCGTCGGGGCACAACAGCGGCTGCAACCCGGGGTCGGCGTCCTCCAGGAGGAGTACACCACCGGGGCGCAGCGCCTGAATCATGCGGCGCAGCGCCTCGGCACGGTCGGTGACGTGCACCAGGACCAGCCGGGCATGGACGAGGTCGAAGCCTCCGGGAGGCGGGGGATCGGCGGCGACATCGTGGTGCAGCACCTCGACGACCTCGTCCGCGGCGCCCTGCGCCCACGACACATCGATGTCCGTCGCGACCACCGCGCCGGTCGGACCGACTCGCGCGGCCAGCCCGGCGGGAACGGAGGGGCCACCGGCTCCGACCTCCCAGCACCGCATGCCTGCGGTGATCCCGAGCCGGTCGACATGCCGGAAGGTCACCGGATCGAAGAGTTCGGCGAGGGCGCCGAAGCGGATGCCTGCCTCGGACTGCCGGTTGTCGAGCAGGTAGCCGTGGTCCGGGCCGTGCCCGTGCTCCGGGTCAGGTCCAGTCATGTCGCATCGCCTTCGTCCTGTGCCGTCTCGGGGCAAGTATGCAAGGCCCTTTCGAAGCGATTGCCGTACGACCGGTTCCGATATATCGTTGACGCATCGCGACAGATCAAAGATGGAAGGAGCGTAGCGATGCGTTCACATGGACACGAGCACGAACATGGACACGGACATGGGCACTGCGGGCCCGGTCATCAAGGTCGGGGCGACTTCGAGGGGCGCCGCGCCTTCGGGCAGTTCGGTCCGCCCTTCGGTGGCGGTCCGTTCGGCGGCGGCCCCTTCGGTGGGGGACGCGGTCGTGGAAGCGGCCGGGGAAGGGCGCGTCGCGGCGACGTCCGCGCTTCGATCCTGGCGCTGCTGAAGGACCGGCCGATGCACGGTTACGAGATGATCCAGGAGATCGGCGAGCGCAGCGGCGGGGCCTGGCGTCCCAGCCCCGGCTCGGTCTACCCGACCCTTCAGCTGCTGGAGGACGAGGGTCTGATCGTCAGTGCGAGCGAGGGCGGCAAGAAGCTGTTCACGCTCACCGACAGCGGCCGCACCGAGGCGGAGTCCGGGCCCGAGGCGCCCTGGGAGGAGGCCGGGCGCGGGGTCGACTGGGAGAGCGTGAACGAGATCCGGCAGGCCGGCTTCGGTCTGATGGAGGCGTTCGGCCAGGTCTGGAAGACCGGCTCGGCCGACCAGCGCCAGAAGGCGCTGTCGGTGATCAATGACGCCCGTAAGAAGCTCTATCTGATCCTTGCCGACGAGCACTGACCCGACGGGTGCGGTGCGAGGGGCCCCGCGGCTCGGCCGCGCGGGCCCCTCGTCCGTCCGGAGGCGGTCAGGCGGCGACGAGCCCGCTCAGCTTGCGGAGCGACTCGGCGAGCGCGGCGGTCGCCGAGTCCTTGAGCTTGCCCGCCATGAGGGAGACCGCGGCGCCGGTGAACTCTCCGTCGATGCGGACCGTGGTGGCATCGCCGTCGGGTGTCAGCGAGTAGCGCATGGCCAGATTGACGCCCATGGGGCCCTTGCCCTTGGTGGTCAGCAGCCGGGCGGTCTCCAGCTCCTCCACCGTCCAGGTCACTTCGGCGGGGAAGCCCATGAGCTTCATGTTCTCCTCGTAGGTGGCCGCGAGTTCGAGCGTGGCCGGGCCGCCCTTGGGGAAGCTGGTGTGGGTGGCATTCCACTGGCCGTACGCGGTGAAGTCCGTCAGCTGGGCCCAGACTTTCTCGGCCGGCGCTTCGATCCGCGCCTCGGCACTGACTTCGGCCATGCGACCACCCCTTCTTGTCGGGTTACGGTGTCGCGGAACGTAGCCGCAGTAGCGAGAACATTCAATACTGATGAACCGTCAGACATGCCGGACCCGGCCTGCCTGCCAGATCGGCGCCGCGTCGAAGCGGTCGACCGCGCGCGGGTGCGGGCCGTCGTCATGGCGCTGGAACGCCGCCCGGAACAGGTCGGCGGGCAGGGCGTCGCAGGATGCATGGACCCGGTAGACGTACTTCCGGGCGTCGATCGCCGGCGGGGCGACCATCCATGACACTCCGGCACTCCCATCCGGCCGTCGCAAAAGTGGTGTCGCGTGAGGGACGTGCACGGGGTGGCCCGCGGTTGCTCCGGGAGTGCAAGGCAAGGCGGCGCGCGCCGTCTCCCGGGATCGTATCCATCAATGGCGCGATCTCATCCGTAAGGAGGAGGAACCGCTCTGATGTGCCCAACTTCGGTGGGATACGAAAATGGGCCCCTCCGGGGATGCTCGCGCACCACTGGACTGATGGGGTGAGAGGTGTGCAAAACCGGACGCTGCGGATCCCTCAGCAGCCCGCATCGAACCGTGCTGAGCTCGACGCCATCCTCACTGCGGAGCTGGCTTCGGTGGTGACAGGCGCGCGCAGGCGCGCACTGCGTGACGGCGACCGGGAGATCGACACGGCCCATCTGCTGCACTCCCTCATCGAGTCGGACCCGCAGGTCCGTGCGGCCTTCGACGGTGGGCCGCAGCTCGCCAAGGTGCTCGGCTACCTCGTGCAGCGCTCCATCGGTTACGGGCTCCGCTGGCAGGGCGCCGTGGAGGACTCCGGTGCGCTGCCCATGGTTCCGGAGACGGGGGTGGACGGCTGGTCGCCGTCGGCCGTCTCGGCGATGGAGGGTGCGCGCGGGCGGGCGGAACTGCGCGGTGACCCGCGGGCCGGGGGTCTTGATCTGCTCGCCGCGCTGGCGGCGGACCAGGAGTGCCGAGCCGTCGAGGTGCTGGAACGCGCCGGTGTCGACGCGGCGCTGCTCGCGGACCGGATCGCGAAGGCCTCCCGGCAGAGCTGACGGCGGGGGCGTGATCCGTATGACGTGCATGACAGTGGTGACCATGGTGACGGTCCTGACGGCAGCTGTCATGATGTCCCGATGCACGCGTCTCAGGGGAGGAGCGCCGGCCTGGGACTAGCCCTGGCCTCGGCGTTCGCATTCGGTGGTTCAGGGGTGGCGGCCAAGCCGCTGATCGAGGCGGGGCTCGACCCGCTGCATGTGGTGTGGCTACGGGTGGCCGGCGCCGCTCTCGTCATGCTGCCCGTGGCCTGGCGCCACCGGGATCTCGTACGCAGTCGGCCGGTGCTGCTGCTGGGCTTCGGACTGCTCGCCGTCGCGGGCGTCCAGGCCTGCTACTTCGCCGCGATCTCCCGTATCCCGGTCGGCGTGGCGCTGCTGGTCGAGTACCTGGCGCCCGCGCTCGTCCTCGGCTGGGTCCGGTTCGTCCAGCGTCGTCCGGTCACCCGGGCCGCCGCGGTCGGCGTCGTCCTCGCGGTCGGGGGCCTCGCCTGTGTGGTCGAGGTGTGGTCCGGGCTGAGCTTCGACGCCGTCGGGCTGCTGCTCGCCCTCGGCGCCGCGTGCTGCCAGGTCGGCTACTTCGTCCTCTCCGACCAGGGGAGTCAGGACAGTGCGGCGGGCGCGGAGCCTCCGCATCCGGTGGGCGTCATCGCCTACGGACTGCTGATCGGCGCGGTCGTCCTCACCGTGATCGCACGGCCCTGGGGCATGGACTGGTCCCTGCTCGGCGGCAGCGCGGCCATGAACGGGACGGATGTGCCCGCGTGGCTGCTGCTCGTCTGGATCGTGCTGCTCGCCACCGTGATCGCCTACGTCACCGGTGTGATCTCGGTGCGGCTGCTCTCCCCGGCAGTGGCCGGTGTCGTCGCCTGTCTGGAGGCGGTCATCGCGACCGTGCTCGCCTGGGTCCTGCTCGGCGAACATCTTTCCGCGCCCCAGCTCATCGGTGGTTCCTTGGTGTTGACAGGGGCGTTCATCGCCCAGTCGTCGACGCCGAAGGCGCCTTCCGGGCCCGTGGCATCGGGGCCGGGTGAGGCGCGGGGCCAAGGGGAGTACGAGGACCGCGGTGTGGCGCGGAGTGGGGGCCGTGCGGCGGCGGCCGAGGGGGAGTTGTCCGCCGAGCGTGCCGCCACGTAATGTGCCGATCATGCACTCGACCGTACTTCCGCCGCCTGTCGCCTAGCGCGGGCGGACACTCCTGACGAAGACCGGGCTCGGGCAGTCCCCGAGCAGATCGTCGCTGCCCGCGTGCGGAGCCGAGCGATCATCGTCCTGTCTTTTTTGTGGAGAAGTCACGTGTCGAATCCTGCTGCCGACCTGCCCGTCGGGCGGAGCCTGTTCTATCTGATCGTTGCCGGAGTGGCCTGGGGTACCGCGGGGGCTGCCGCTTCGCTGATCTTCCGGGTCAGCGACCTCGGCCCTCTCGCCCTCTCGTTCTGGCGTTGCGCAGGCGGCCTGGTGCTGCTCCTTGCCGCGCTCGTCCTGCGGCCCCGGCGCTCCCTCGCCCCCGCCGAGCCGCGGCGGCGCCGGCTGCTGCGCATCCTCGGGACCGGTGTCGGCCTCACCGTGTTCCAGAGCGCGTACTTCGCGGCCGTGGAGGCGACCGGCCTCGCGGTCGGGACCGTGGTCACGCTGGGCGCTGGGCCGGTGCTCATCGCGGTCGGTGCGCGACTGACCATGGGGGAGCGGCTGGGCGGCGGCGGACTTGCCGCAGTGGTGGGCGCGCTCGCCGGGCTCGCCGTGCTGGTGCTCGGCGGTGACGGCGGTACGGTGCGGCCCGCCGGGGTCGCGCTGGCGCTGCTCTCCGCTGCTGGTTACGCCGCCATCACCCTGCTGACCCGGTGGCTCGGCCGCGACGGCGGTGGCTCCGACGCGCTCGCCACCAGTGCCTGGGCGTTCGGGATCGGGGCACTCGGGCTGCTGCCGATGGCGGCAGCCGAAGGGCTCGTGCCGCACACCGCGGACGCCGCCCAGGTGGTGTGGCTGCTGGTGTACGTGGCAGCTGTCCCGACCGCGCTCGCCTACGCGCTCTATTTCGCGGGCGCGGCGGTGGTGCGGGCCGCGACCGTGTCCGTGATCATGCTACTCGAACCGGTGAGCGCCGCGGTGATCGCCGTTGCCGTGCTCCGTGAGCAGCTCACCGCGGCCACGGTCGTCGGCACACTGCTGCTGCTCACAGCGGTGGCGGGGCTCGCCGTTGCCGAGACGCGCAGTGCGTCGAACGCCCGCCGCCGGGCGGCCGTTCCGGTCTGACGCCGGCCGCCTGACCGCGGACCCGCCGTCCGGCCGTCCGCGCGTTCGGTCGTCCGGGAGTGCGGGCCCACCCCCTCGTAGCGGGCCCGCACTCCCGGAAGGCGGTCAGAGAACAGTCAGATAGTCGGGCACCGCGATGGCTGGATCGAGATCGTCCGACGGCTGCGGCGCACGGTAGCCGCGGGCCAGCGGCACGACGCCCGCCCAGTGCGGCAGTGCCAGATCGTCCGGATCGTCGTTCGGGCCGCCGGTCCGCACCTTCGCGGAGACCTCGTCGAGATCGAGCCGGATCACGGCCGTCGCGGCGAGCTCCTTCTCGTTGGCCGGACGGGAGTCGGCGGTCCTGCCCGGAACGACATGGTCGACGATCGCGTCGAGCGCGGTGCGCCGCTCCTGCGGGTCGGTGACCGTACGGGCGACGCCATGGACCACCACGGAGCGGTAGTTGATCGAGTGATGGAAGGCGGAGCGGGCCAGCACAAGACCGTCGACATGCGTCACCGTGAGACAGACGGGCAGCCCGGGGTCCGCCTGGCCGGCCGCCCGGAGCGGTCGGGAGCCGGTCGAACCGTGTACGTACAGCCGCTCACCGATCCGGCCGAACAGCGTCGGCAGGACGACCGGTGCTCCGTCGCGTACGAAGCCGAGATGGCAGAGATATGCCTCGTCGAGTATCGAATGGACCAGCTCCCGGTCGTACGAGGCGCGCTCCCGGGAACGGGTCGGGACGGTCCGCTCGGTCGGTTCGTACGGGGCTGCTGCCTCCGGGCCCGTGGTCTGCGGCGATGCGGTGTCCGGCATTGCGACTCCATTGCACTAGTGCATAACTCTGTTTGTGCTAGAAGGCTATCGGATCGTCGGGCGACGTGCATCGGAAATTGCTGCGAGTCTGGAGGGTGCGGTCGGGGCGGGTGAGCTCGCGACAGGGCAAGTGCTACCGCCCATGAAGGAGTTGGCGGCCCGTCTGGAGGTCAATCCCGATACGGTGGCGGCCGCCTCCGCCCCCTGCGCGAGCGCGGGGTGATCGAGACGGCCGGGCGGAGGGGGAGCCGGGTGCGCCTGCGCCCCGCCAGTACGGTGCGCGGCTCGCTCGGGGTCGAGGCGCCGCCCGGCGTGCGGGATCTGGGGGAGGGCAACCCGGACCCGGCGTTGCTGCCGCCGCTGGACGGGGCGTTCGCAGCGGCGGCGCGCGTACGCGAATCGGCCAGGAATGTACGGGGAGGCACCCGTGGATCCGGACTTCGAGGCTCTGGTGCGTGCCGCTCTCGACGCCGACGGTGTGCCGGCCGGGCCCGTGGCCGTCGCGTCCGGATCCCTGGACGCGATCGAGCGGGTGCTGGTCGCCCACCTCAAGCCCGGTGACGCGGTCGCCGTCGAGGATCCCGCGCGACGCACCGCACCTGACGCCGCGCACTGATGATCCACCAGGGATTACGGGGCAGCCCTCAGGGGCGTGGTGCGGGCTTGGGCGTACGGGCCCTGCTCTGGGTGAGGGCGGCTCCTGCCAGGACGATCAGTGCGCCGACCGGGGTGTTCCAGCTCAGCTGCTCGCCGAGCACGGCGACCCCGGCCGCGGTGGCGATGACCGGAATGAAGTACGTGACCATCTGCGCGGTCGTCGGGCCGACCTCCTCGACCAGCCCGTACTGCAGCAGCACCGCAAGTCCCGTACCGAGCGCCCCCAGGGCGAGGACGGCGAGCGTCGGCAGCAGTGGGAAGCCGTCGGGCGCCGATGTGAACAGCGGGGTGACCAGCGCGATCTGCACCGTGCCGAGGAAGAGCTGGCTGCCGGTCAGGGCAAGGGTGGACGAGCCGCTGCCCGCCAGTGTCCGGCGGACGTAGATCCAGCCGATCGGATAGCTGAGGGAGGCGAGGAGCGCCATCGCCGTGCCGCTGAAGTCCAGTCCGGAGAAGCCCTGCCAGGCGCCCAGCACGGTCAGCACGCCGAGGAAGCCGAGACCGAGGCCGGCGACGCGGCGACGGGTCGGCCGGTCCTCGGAGAGCGCTACGAGCGACAGCGCCATGCCCCACAGCGGCGAGGTGGCGTTGCAGATGCCGGCCAGCGTCGACGGGATGGTCAGTTCGGAGTAGGCGAAGAGCGAGAACGGCAGTGCGTTGAGGAAGAACGCCGCCACGGCGAGATGACCCCAGGTGCGGGCGGTGCGGGGCAGCCGCTCGCGGCGCACCACCATGGCGACGGCGAGCACCGCCGTACCCGAGAGCAGGCGGCCGAGGGTGACCTGGAACGGGGCGTACCCCTCGGTGCCGACCTTGATCAGGAGAAAGCTGAAGCCCCAGATGAGTGAGAGCGCCCCGAAGCGGATCCGCCAGTCCAGTGCGGGGCGGCGGGCGGAGGTGGCCGCAGGAGCGGAGACCGGGGTGGCGGCCGCAGGGGTGGTTGTCAAGGCCGGGGCGGGTGGCACGGTGGCAGTGCTCGGCACGGGATCGGCATTGGTGGTCACGGCAGCGGCGGTCATGACAGCAACAATGACGAATTCAACCGCGTAGGACAAGTGAGACTTTGTGCGAGCATTCGCGTAGCATTGCTTACATGTTGAACTTGGAGCGCTTGCGGACCCTGGACGCCCTCGCCCGGTTCGGTTCGGTCAGTGGCGCGGCCGATGACCTGCATGTCACCACGTCAGCGGTCTCCCAGCAGCTGGCGAAGCTGGAACGCGAGGTGGGGCAGCAGCTCCTCGCCAAGAACGGCCGCGGGGTCCGGCTCACCGACGCGGGAAGGCTGCTCGCCGACCATGCCGCGAAGATCCTGTCCCAGGTGGAACTGGCCCAGTCCGACATCGAGGCCCAGCGCGGCGAGGTGGTGGGTGAGGTCCGACTGGCGGCCTTTCCGACCGCGGCACGCGGACTGTTCCCCGCGACGCTTGCCTCACTGCGCGCGGACCACCCCGAACTGAGGGTACGCACAGCGGAATTGGAACCCGAGGCCGGAATCCGTGCCGTGCTGCGGGGAGATTTCGACCTGGCGGTGGTGCTCGACTGGAGCAACAAGAGGCTGCCGGTTCCTGGCGGTCTCACCATGGCCGAACTGCTCGACGACGCGCCGGACATAGCGATGCCCGCCGACCACCCGCTCGCGGGCCGGGCGGAGATCGATCTGGAGGACTTCGCCGACGACGACTGGATCTCCTGGCCGGAGGGCGAGTTCTGCCACGACTGGCTGATGTTCACTCTGCGTTCGAAGGGAATCGAACCGCGCATCGCCCATCTCGCGGGCGAGCACCACACCCAGCTCGCGCTGATCGCCGCCGGGGTGGGCGTCTGTGTGGCGCCCCGGCTGGGCCGGGGTGTGGTGCCGGACGGGGTACGGCTCGTGCCCGTGCGGCAGAAGATGCGGCGCCATGTGCACGCCGTGTGGCGGACGGACGCGGACCGCCGCCCGTCGATCAGGGCAGCAGTCATGGCGCTGCGGGCGGCGGGCCGGGATCTGGACGCACCGCTGAACGGCGACGGCGGGGACTGATCCGGGTGGGACGCACCGCGCCCACGTCAGGGAGACGGGGGCGCAGTGGCCGGCACCTCAGCTCAGGTCAGCCAGCTTCCGGAAGTCCCACGACGTGACCGTCTGCGGAGTGAGCCGCAGCCACGCGTGTCGTCCGTCGTGCGGCATGACGTCCATTCCGAAGTACTTCGCCGCGAACAACCTCTCCGGCCCGACCAATTCGGGGCAGTCCTCGCCCGTGCGCGGGGCCTCGCCGACGAAGACCGCCTCGCCGGACAGCTCGACGCCGCGCAGCTCACCGTATTCGGCGCCGTCGTCGACGACCACGGCCATCCTCGGGTCGTGGCGCAGCTGGGACGAGCGCAGGCTCCGGGTGATCGAGTACAGCCACAGCGACGCACCGTCCCAGACGAACCAGAGTGCGCCGATGTGCGGGCGGCCGTCCGCGGAGACGGTGGCGACCCGGCAGGTGCGCTGCTCCGCGAGATAGGTGTCGCGTTCTGCCTCCGTCATCATGATCCGACGGCCCCGTCGCTGGATGACGGTCATGGGACGCCTCCTTCAGCTGGCTGACCATGTGTCAGAAATCATGGAGCCTCTTCCCTCCTGGCGCAATGGCCGTTAGCCTCGCGCGCCCGGTCCGTCAGGAGAGGTCCGTCACCTCGAATTACCGAGAGGGGCAGCCGTGCCGCCCAGGGAACAGCTTGCCGAGCAGCTCGATCCTGCCACCACCGTCCTGCTGACGGTCGAGTGCCAGCAGGGTGTCGTGGGCCCGGACAGCGCACTGCCCGAACTCGCCGAGGAAGTCCTGACCTCCGGCGTCCTGCACAACATCGCCCGATTGGTCGCCGCCGCCCACGAGGCCGGAGTCCAGGTGCTGCACGCGGTCGCCGAACGACGCCCCGACGGGCGCGGCGCCAACCGCAACGCCCGCCTCTTCCGGGCCGCCGGCCGACTGCCCGTACAACAGCACTCCGGAACCACGGCGGTCAGGATCGCCGCACCCATCGAGGTGGCGGACGAGGACATCGTCGTACGCCGACTCCACGGCCTGTCACCCATCGCCGGCACGGACGTGGACGCCCTGCTGCGCAATCTCGGGTGCCGCACGCTCGTCGTCGTCGGGGTCTCCGCCAACGTCGCCATCCCCAATGCTGTCTTCGACGCGGTGAATCTCGGCTACACGGCGGTCGTGCCGTCCGATGCCATCGCGGGGGTGCCATCCGACTACACCCCCGCGATGATCCGCAACACGCTCGCGCTCGTTGCCACCGTCACCACCACGCGGGAGGTGCTGGGCTGCTGGCAGAGCCCCCGAAGGGCTACGACGCGAGCATGATCGAGTCGCCCTCGACCGTGATCGTCGCGGCGGGCAGTGGCTCGGTGGCGGGGCCGCCCGACACATCGCCCGTCGCCGCGTCGAACTTGCTGCCGTGGCAGGGGCAGTTGATGGTGCCGTCCGAGACGCTCGTCACCGCGCATCCCCTATGGGTGCACTTCGACGAGAACGCCTTGAACTCCCCGGACTTCGGCTGCGTCACCACAACACCCTCGTCGGCGAAGATCTTCCCGCCGCCCTCCGGGATGTCCGCGGTCTTCGCGAGAAGGTTCCCGCCCTTGCCGGTCGGGCCATCGCCGGTCGCACCCTTGGCCGGCTCGACGGTATTCGAGCCGCCCGAGTCCTTCGAGCTTCCGCACGCGGTGAGTACGGCTGCCACCCCGGCTGCACCGACGCCTGCGACAACGGTGCGACGCCCGAGACGGACCTCGTGCTCCTGCGATGCGTTCATGCTGGCTTTCCCTTCCGCGGTGTTCATGACTTCGACCAGGGGTACGCGCCGCCGGGCCCGCATGTTCAATGGCTCAGGGACTTCTTGAGGAAGTCCCGCTCCAGCAGCAACAGGTTGCTCGCCGTCTCCTCCTGCGTGACCAGGTGGCTCGTTCCGGAGAGCGGCAGCACGGTGTGCGGCCGCCCCGCGGCCAGCAGGGCTGCGGAGAACCGCAGCATGTGGGCGACGGCGACATTGTCATCGGCACATCCATGCACCAGCATGAGCGGCCGCGTCAGCCGATGCGCCTCGGAGAGCAGCGAATTGCGCTCGTACGTCTCCGGCTCCACATCCGGATGGCCGAGAAACCGTTCCTCCCAATGGGTGTCGTACAGCCGCCGGTCGGTCGGCGCCGCACCCGCGACGGCCGCGTGGAAGACCTCCGGGTGACGCAGCACTGCCGCGGCTGCGAGATAGCCGCCGAACGACCATCCACGCATCGCCACCCGCCCCAGGTCCAACTGCGGGTGCCGTGCCGCCGCCGCGTGCAGCGCGTCGATCTGATCCTCCAGGACAGCCGTCAGCCGGTCGCCCCGCACCGACTTCTCCCAGGCCTCGCCCCGCCCCGGAGTGCCCCGACCGTCCGTCACCAGCACCGCGAACCCCTGCTCGGCGAACCACTGGGCGGCTGCGGTCCACCAGCTGCGCACCGGCAGGACCAGCTGCAGACCGTGGCCCGCGTAGGGGCTGAGCAAGACGGGCAGCGGGCCGTCACCCGGTTGGTGCCACGACGGCAGATACAGGCTGGTGCGGAGCTCCCGCACCCCGAGCTTCAGCGCGAGTGGCCGCGGGGTGACCACGGGAGCTTCGGCGAGGACCGCGATCCGTCCCACGCGTGCGCCGTCGCGCAGCACGGCCACCGTCTGTCCCTCCGGGGTCCGGCTGTCCAGCACGACCGTGGGGCCGCCCACCGCGACCGTGTGCACGCCGGGCACCTCGGTCAGGCGCAGGGGGGCGTTCCCGGGCGCCCCGGCCGCGTACGACCAGACATGGATCTCGGTCGGCTCCTCGCTCGCGGTGAAGAACACCCGCTCGCCGATGGCGCCGACGACCTCACGGACCTCCAGTCCCGGCGGTGTCGTACGGCCGCCGATTTCCAGCCCCTGGGTGTCGCCGCCCGGCTGCGCGGGAACGACGAGCGCCCCGGACGGAAGGCGCAGCGGCGTTCCAGTCCGGAGTGCGACCCATGCGCGGTCATGGGCGCGGTGCAGGGGAAGGGTCCCTCCCGTGGCCGGATCCACCGCCAGGACGTACACCGAACGCTGGTCGCGCGTCTGCACCGAGACCACGGGCCCGTGCATGTCCCAGTCGGCCGTCGCGACGTACTCGAACGCCGGGTCCGTCCACGTCCCCCCGGGGTGGTCCGGTCCGGCCGCCGCGGGCAGCCGGACCGCGACCCGTTCGCCCGACACCCGCACGAGGTGCAGCGACACCTCCGCGTTCGCCGTGCCGGCGGCCGGGTATGCGATCACGCGCGGCGGCCGCGCCGGATCGGCCGGATCGCTGAGGTACCTGCGCTGCACCATGGACGTGTCGACGCGCGCCACCAGCAGCGCATCGCCGGACGGCGACCACCAATAGCCGCGCTGTCGTCCGAGCGACTCGGCCGACACGTGGTCGGAGAGCCCGTACGTGACATGCTCCGGCTCCTCCGGGGTGGCCGCCGGGCGGTCGTCCGTCCCGTCGCTCCGTACGAGCCGCAGCGCGCCCCCGCAGACGTACGCGATCAAGGCGCCGTCGGGCGAAGGCCGCGGATCGACCACCGGGCCGGCGGTGGCGATCCGGCGCGGGGCGGTGCCGTCCGTCCGCACCACCCACAACCCACCCTGGAGTGCGAAAGCAGCGATCCGGACACCAGCGTCCGTCGCGTACGACACCACCCCCGACGACATCTCGCGGGCCCGCTCCCGGCGCGACAGCTCCTCCTGAGGCACCTCGCCGCCGTCCCCGTCCTCGCGCCGCACAGCCGCCGGGTCGGCGAGCATCCGCTCCGCGCCGTCCTCGTACAGCCACAACCGGCTCACCGGGTCGGTGCCGCCCGTAGTCCTTATGAACAGCACCCGTTCGCCGTCGGGTGAGACAGTGAACTGCCGGGGCACTCCGAGCGAGAAGCGCCTGGTACGGGCGGACTGGAGCGGCAGGCCGTCGGAGTTGGTCCCGGCGGCTTCGTTCGTCGTCATTTCGGTTTTCCTCCTGGTGGTGATCGGCTGCTCTCGACAGCTGCTTCGACCGGCTGCGAAATCCGTTCAGGCCTGTCCGGTGCACCCCAGTAACCCGGGGCGATGCTCACCGAAGTCACAGCGACCCGCTGTGCCACGCCTCTGTCTGAGGGCGGCTCGTTCCCGGGCATCGTCGAGGCCGACGATCCGGTACGTACGTCAAGTGCGCCCCGAGCCCGGGCCTCTGATGGGCCATTCGGTGGCTCATAGGATCCTGACCTGCGGCAGGGCAGGTGTCGGTGCCTGTCAGGGGCCTGGTCGGCCTCGGGCTTTTGGGCGGCCACGCGGGGGCGTTCCGGCGTCGGATCGCTGTCAGGTGCGGCGTGTGTCCGGGTGCCGGCCGAGGTCGATGCCGTTGTGGACCGCTACGCCGACCATCTGCCCTTTTCGCTGAATCAGCCCGACGCTTTTGCGGCAGAGGTGATTTCGAGTTCATGAAATCCAGCGAAAGCAGCGTGATACGGGGCACGAATGTCCCGAAATCGCCGTGAACATCTCTCTGCCTGAGGCCGCTGTCCGCGACGACTCCAGCAGGGGGCCTCAAGTAAGGGGAAATCCTTGGTGATTCGCCCTTGGGGAAATCAATCTGCGGCAGGAATCGAGCGACAGCGTACTCCGGCGCACAACAAGGGGAATTCGAAACCGATATGACAGTAGCATAAACCACCGATACCCTCAATGCGCTCTGTTGGTACCGGCATCCATCGTCTTGAATCGAATTGGGAGAGATGGACCACCCGGATCATTCGACCCGTCAGGACCCCTCGATCCGCCAGTGCTTTCCCTCGGATGACCGACCCTTCGGTAAGGGCCGGCCGGACATCCTCCGTGAGACGCGGACCGTTCCGCCATGCCGCGTCTCACGGCTTCGTGAGGCCTCAATCGCCTGTCACAGCGGTCCCGCTGCGCGCTCGACCGCTGTGACGGCTCACCGGTTCCATCCCGGCTTCACATCCCGTCGGAGACGCCCGGGACATTCCGTGAAGCCACGGAACCCGTACCACTCACGGTCCGCCGCACCACTCCTGCCACGGCAGTACAACGAGCGCAAGGAGACCCGTCATGCCAACTCTCACCTCGCTGACACCCACTCAGAGCCACAACGGGATCACCCTCACTCTGACCGGCACAAGCCTGTCGGGCACGACCAAGGTCAACTTCGGAACGAAGAAGATCAACCCCGCCTCCGTCAGCGCCACCACCGTCACTGTCGCCATCCCGGCGCAGTGCGGTGGCCAGGTCAACGTCAGCGTCACTGCGGGCACCACGACCAGCAACTCGCTCTCGTTCTTCTACATCGACCCCCCGGCGCCCACTGCTCTCAGTGCCAACACCGGGCCTGCGACCGCCACATCTCTGAGCGTCCTCGGCAGTGGCTTGCTGACCGCGACCGCGGTGACGTTCGGCGCCGTGGGCGACGGCACCGGGCTGACCGTCGTCTCGGACAGCGAGTTAACCGTCACCTGCCCCGCGCACGACGCCTTCGGCGGTGCCAGCTTCGACACGGTGGACTGCACCGTCACCACCGCCGGCGGTACCAGCATCCCGCTCGGCGCCCCCACCCAGTACACCTACTACGACGTCCCGACCGTCACCGGCCTGGCTCCCACATCAGGACTGGTCGGTGACGACACCACCGTCACCGGCGCGAATCTGGTGGACGTCAGCATCGTGACCTTCACCCCCACGGCCGGCGGTGCCGCGGTTCAGGCCGACTTCTCGAGCTTCGCCGACACCACCCTCGTCGCCACCGTCCCCTCGGGACTCGCGGCGGGCACGTACAACGTTCGGGCAACCACTCCCGGCGGCCAGACCGCGATCGTCGCCGGCGACGTCTACACCGTCGACTAGTTCCCAGGCCCCACCCGGGGCCAACGGGTCGTCAGCACCCGCCGGTTCGCATCGGGGACGACCTGATGAGCGCCGAGGGTGAACCCGCTGCGCCCTGGCCGACTCACGTCAGTCAGGGCGCCGCATCCTGAGGAGACCAGGAAGGAACAGGTCATGGCCCCGCTAGTGACCAGTCTCGATCCCAACAAGGGACCGATCGCGGGAGGCACGGCGGTAACAATCAACGGCAGTGGTTTCACCGGGGTCACCGCCGTCAGGTTCGGAACCGCCCCGGCCTCGTTCACGGTGATCAGCACCACCCAGATCATCGCCACCTCGCCGGCGGGCTTCGGGACGGTGAACGTCACGGTCGTCGCGGCAGCGGGCACGAGCAACGGCTTCGCCTACTCCTATGTCGCGATTCCGGCGCTCAGCTCTCTGACGCCCGGCCGGGGACCGACCTCGGGGGGAAACACGGTCACCCTCACCGGTACCAACCTGTCAGCGGCCACTTCGGTGCAGTTCGGTACGAGCCCTGCCGTCATCACCGGCAACTCCGCCACCCAGATCATCGTCACCGCGCCGACGGCACCGGCCGCTCCCGCAGACGTCAGCGTCACCACGGCGGGCGGCGTCAGCAATCCATTGCCGTACTTCTACATCCCGGCCCCGACCATCAGCCTGCTCGGCCCCGACAAGGGCCCGCTCTCCGGTGGAAACACCGTCACCATCACAGGTACCAACCTGACTCTGACCAGCACGGTCCGCTTCGGGGCCGTTGCGGCCACCGGTGTCACTGTCGACTCCGACAGCCAGGTCTTCGCGAACGCGCCCAGCGGATCGGGCTCGGTGACCGTCACCGTCACCACGTCGGGCGGCACCAGCACGCCCCGGCTGGGCACCGTCTACTACACATACCTCGCGGTTCCGGCCGTCAGCAGCCTCAACCCCTCATCGGGCCCCGCCCTCGGCGGGACCACCGTCACCCTCACCGGCAGCGGGCTGACCTACGCCGACGAAGTGCGCTTCGGGAGTGTTCCGGTGCCGTTCACCGCCGTCTCCGACACGCAGATCATCGCTGTCGCCCCGGGAGGGGCGCCGGGCACAGTGACGGTGGTCGTGCGCACCCCGGCAGGCACGGCCTCGGGAATCCCGTACCAGTACGTCACCTGAAGCACAGCCCGCGGGAGGGGATCAATCCGTACGTCCTGCGTGATCATCGAGGCACGGTTCGTGCCAGGTTCTGGTGGAAGGGGGGCTTCGGTCCGCACCTGTTCCCCGTGAAGACCGGATGCCGGGCCCGATAGCCTGGGAAAATGCTCACAGAAGTCACCGCGACCCGCTACGTCACACCCCTACGGGAGGGCGGGTCCCTGCCCGGAATCGTCGAAGCCGACGATTTGGGCACCTACGTCATGAAGTTCACCGGCGCAGGGCAGGGCCGCAAGACCCTCGTCGCGGAGGTCATCTGCGGGGAGCTCGGCCGACGACTGGGACTGCGGGTCCCGGAACTCGTCACGATCCAGCTCGACCCGGTCATCGGGCTCGCGGAGCCGGACCAGGAGGTGCAGGAGCTGCTCAAGGCGAGCGGCGGGCTGAATCTCGGAATGGACTATCTGCCCGGTTCGATCGGGTTCGATCCGCTCGCCTACCAGGTGGACCCGGCAGAGGCCGGGAAGATCGTCTGGTTCGATGCGTTGATCAACAATGTCGACCGATCGTGGCGGAACCCGAACATGCTGGTCTGGCACAGCGATGTCTGGCTCATCGACCACGGCGCCACGATGATCTGGCACCACAACTGGCCGGGTGCACAGGCATCGGCCGCCAAGCCGTACAACGCCTCCGACCATGTTCTCGCGCCCTTCGGCCCGGACATCGCGGCCGCGGCCGCGGAGCTCGCCCCACTCGTCACCGAACAGCTGCTGACCGAGGTGACCGCCGAGGTGCCCGACGAGTGGCTGGTCGACGAGCCCGGCTTCGACACGACCGACGCGCTGCGCCGCGCCTATGTGGAGCCGCTGCTGGCACGCGCCGCCACCATTCATGATCGGATCGCGATGGACGCGCCCACGAAGACCAAGCCGTCCCAGGCGCCGGGGTGGCTCACCGAGCACCTGGCACCGTGGCCGCACCCCACCAAGAAGGATCGGGCCGAGAAGGCCGGGGCCGAGCAGACCGGGTCGGACCTGACCGGTACCGCGCAGAGCAGCAAGGACGGCGGCCGGTGAGCGAGCGCGAGGTCTTCGAGTACGCGCTGCTGCGCGTCGTGCCCCGGGTCGAGCGCGGTGAGTGCTTCAACGCGGGTGTGCTGGTGTACTGCCGCGCCAAGTCATTCGTCGCCGCCCGTACGTATCTCGACGAGAACAAGCTGAAGGCCCTGGACCCGCATGCCGACGTGGTCGGCGTGCGGGCGGCGCTGCGGGCCGTCGAGGGCGTCTGCGACGGTGGCGACGCGGCAGGACAGGCTGCCTGTGACGATGCGGGCCGGCGCTTTCGCTGGCTGATCGCCCCGCGCTCCACGGTCGTTCAGCCGAGTGCCGTGCACAGCGGTCTCACCACGGATCCGGAGGCCGAGGTCGAGCGGCTGCTCGACCTGCTGGTGCGGTGATCCGGCAACTGTCGGCGCCGCCTTGCCCACCTGGGGCCGCGGCGCCGACGGGTGTGACATGCGCTGCTGTCCTTGTGGGCCGTTGACACCGAGTGCCAGGGCTTCTAGCGTCTCGTCTGCTGAAGGTACTAAGCGGTTGCTCAGTTATCGGGAACTTCCTGACGTCCGCTGAGCCGCGATCCAAGGGCGAGGAGAACCAAGCATGTCCACCACCGAGCAGCGCGTCGCCATCGTGACGGGAGCGGCGCGGGGCATTGGCGCCGCCACCGCGGTACGCCTGGCGGCCGAGGGCCGCGCCGTCGCCGTACTCGACCTCGACGAGGCGGCCTGCAAGGACACCGTCGAGAAGATCACCGCCGCCGGGGGCACCGCCCTCGCCGTCGGCTGCGACGTGTCGGACAGCGCCCAGGTGGAGGCCGCCGTGGCGCGTGTCGCCGCCGAGCTCGGCGCCCCGACGATCCTCGTCAACAACGCGGGCGTGCTCCGCGACAACCTGCTCTTCAAGATGAGCGAGTCCGACTGGGACACCGTGATGAACGTGCACCTCAAGGGGGCGTTCCTGATGGCCAAGGCCGTCCAGAAGCACATGGTGGACGCCAAGTTCGGCCGTATCGTCTCGCTGTCCTCCTCCTCCGCGCTCGGCAACCGCGGCCAGGCCAACTACTCCGCGGTCAAGGCCGGTCTGCAGGGCTTCACCAAGACCCTCGCCAAGGAGCTCGGCAAGTTCGGCATCACCGCCAACGCTGTCGCGCCCGGCTTCATCGTCACCGAGATGACAGCGCAGACCGCGGCCCGGGTGGGCATGGGCTTCGAGGAGTTCCAGGCCGCCGCAGCCACTCAGATCCCCGTGCAGCGCGTCGGCCGCCCCGAGGACATCGCCAACGCCATCGCCTTCTTCACGGGCGAGGAGGCCGGCTTCGTCTCCGGTCAGGTCATGTACGTCGCCGGCGGACCGCTCAACTGACCCGAAGGGCAACGGAGATCATGACTGTGCAGGACAGTGGGAAGGTCGCGCTGATCACGGGCGCGAGCCGGGGGATCGGGTACGGGATAGCCGAGGCGCTCGTCGCCCGCGGTGACCGGGTGTGCATCACCGGGCGCGGTGAGGACGCGCTCAAGGAGGCCGTCGAGAAGCTGGGCTCCGACCGGGTCATCGGCGTCGCCGGCAAGGCGCACGACGAGGCGCACCAGGCGGCGGCTGTCGAGCGCACCATGGAGGCGTTCGGCCGCGTCGACTTCCTGGTCAACAACGCCGGTACGAACCCGGTCTTCGGCCCGATGGCGGAACTCGACCTGGCTGTCGCCCGCAAGGTCTACGAGACCAATGTGATCTCGGCGCTCGGCTTCGCCCAGCAGACCTGGAAGGCCTGGCAGAAGGAGAACGGCGGGGCGATCGTCAATATCGCCTCGGTAGCCGGTGTCTCCCCCTCGCCGTTCATCGGCGCGTACGGCATGAGCAAGGCCGCCATGGTCAACCTGACCCTTCAGCTGGCGCACGAGTTCGCACCGGTCGTGCGGGTCAACGCCATCGCCCCCGCGGTCGTGAAGACCAGGTTCGCCTCGGCGCTGTACGAGGGCCGTGAGGCGGAGGCCGCCGCGGCCTATCCGCTCGGCCGGCTCGGTGTCCCCGAGGACATCGGTGGCGCCGCAGCGTTCCTCACGTCGAACCAGTCCGACTGGATCACGGGACAGACGCTGGTGGTCGACGGAGGTATCTTCCTGAACGCGGGAGTGGGCTGAGCACAGCCTGAGCCGGTTTGGCCCTGATTGCCTCAAGTGCCCCGTCGGGCCTATGGATTGACCCGACGGGGCGCTGCGGTATGGTCTGCCGACCCATGGCTGATCGAGGAGCGTGCACGTGTTCTACCGGGCCAGGCTGCAGGCCGCTGCAGCCCTTGCTTCCCTTTCTCTGCTGGCCGGCTGCGGTCTGTTGTCCGACAGCGGATCGGAAGCGGATCAGAAGATAGTCGTCGGTACCACGAGTGAGCCCTCCACTCTCGATCCGGCGGCGGCGTGGGACAACTCCTGGGAGCTGATGCGCAATGTCTTCCAGACCCTGGTGAGTTTCCCCACCGGCAGTACGAGCCCCGAGCCCGACGCCGCGGAGTCCTGCACATTCACCGACCGGACCAGTACGGCCTACCGCTGCACCGTCAAGAAGGGGCTGAAGTTCTCCAACGGGGACAAGCTCGACGCCGAGGCCGTGAAGTACTCCATCGACCGGATCCTGACCATCAAGGTCAAGGGCGGCCCGGTCGGCCTGCTCGGCTCGCTCGACCGGGTCGAGACCGTGGGTGACGACAAGGTCGTCTTCCACCTCAACAAGCCGGACGCCACCTTCCCGTTCGTCCTGGCCACCCCCGCGATGTCTCTGGTGGCGCCCAGCGACTATCCGAAGGACCGGGTCCGCACGGACGGCAAGGTCACCGGATCCGGCCCCTACCTCCTGGACACGTACGTGCCGGGGGACAGGGCCGAGCTGGTGAAGAACCAGAACTACAAGGGCTTCGCCAACCGCAAGAACAATGCCGTGACCATCCGGTATTTCAAGGGGTCCGCCCCCATGGTCGACGCGCTGCAGAAGGACGAGATCGACGCCACGTACCGCGGCCTCACCGCCGAGGAGGTCGTCAAGCTCGAGGACAACAAGGACAAGAACAGCAAGCTGCAGCTCATCGAGACCGTCGGCGCCGACATCCGCTTCCTGGTCTTCAACCCCGAGGACCCGGCCGCCGGGAACCCTGCCGTCCGGCGGGCCATCGCCCAGCTCGTGGACCGGGACGCCTTGGTGGCCAAGGTGTACCAGGGCACTGCCGAGCCGCTGTACTCCATGGTGCCCAAGGGCATCGCGGGCCACACCACCAGCTTCTTCGACAGCTTCGGTGACCCGGACCAGGAGAAGGCCAAGCAGATCCTCGTCAAGGCGGGCATCACCGAGCCCGTCGCGATGACGTTCTGGTTCACCACCGACCGGTACGGCTCCTCGACGGCCCCCGAGTTCGATGAGCTGAAGCGGCAGCTGGAGGCCTCCGGGCTGTTCAGGGTCACGCTGAAGAGCGCGCCGTGGAAGACCTTCCAGGCGGGTTTCACCAAGGGCGACTACCCGGTCTTCGGCCGCGGCTGGTTCCCGGACTTCCCGGACCCGGACAACTTCATCGCCCCCTTCGTGGGCAAGGACACCGTCACCGGTATGCCGTACGTGAAGAACGAGATCACCCAGCATCTGCTGCCGCAGAGCCGCCAGGAGAGCGACCGGGGTGCGGTCAGCAAGGAGTTCGAGCGGGCCCAGAAGATCCTGGTCGACGACGTCCGGCTGCTGCCGCTGTGGCAGGGCAAGCTGTACGTGGCGGCGGGCGAGGACATCGGCGGCGGCGAGCGCGCCCTGGACCCGCAGACGGTCATGCAGATGTGGGAGTTGTACCGCAAGGCCAGCTGGTAGGGCTTGCCCGGTCGACTGTCAGTGGCCCCCGGTAGGTTCTTGGTCAAGAACCGATTTGCGTACCGGAGGTTGTTGAAGTGACCGACACCGACCTGCTGCCCGAGTCCTGGCGCGGCGTCCTCGGCGAAGAGCTGCAGAAGCCGTACTTCAAGGAGCTCACCGAGTTCGTCGAGGAGGAGCGGGCGAAGGGGCCGGTCTATCCGCCGCGCGAGCAGGTCTTCGCCGCGCTGGAAGCCACTCCGTACGACAAGGTGAAGGTTCTGGTACTCGGCCAGGACCCTTACCACGGCGAGGGGCAGGGGCACGGGCTGTGCTTCTCCGTGCGGCCCGGCGTCAGGACGCCGCCCTCCTTGCGGAACATCTACAAGGAGATGAAGGAGGAGCTCGGTCTGCCTGTTCCGGACAACGGGTATCTGATGCCGTGGGCCGAGCAGGGCGTCCTGCTGCTCAACGCCGTGCTGACGGTCCGCGCCGGCGAGGCCAACTCGCACAAGGGCAAGGGCTGGGAGAAGGTCACGGACGCGGTGATCCGCGCGGTGGCCTCGCGGCCCGATCCGGCGGTCTTCGTCCTCTGGGGCAACTACGCGCAGAAGAAGCTCCCGCTGATCGACGAAGAGCGCCATGTGGTGGTCAAGGGCGCGCACCCGTCGCCGCTGTCCGCGAAGAAGTTCTTCGGCTCCCGTCCGTTCACGCAGATCAACGACGCCGTTGCGGCACAGGGGCACCAGCCCATCGACTGGCGCATCCCCGACCTGGCCTGACCGCAGGCACCTGCCCGACAGGCTCGGGTGCTTTGCCCGAGCCTGAGCGGGTTTGCCCGCATCAGCGGCTAGCGTCGAGCCGACCGGATTCGAACGGACTCCATCGGGCGTGACGCAGCGACCGGACGCTATGCAGCGACCGGATGCGACGCGGCAGCCGGTGCGGTCGGATCCGACCGGGATCGGCTGGGCAGGCGCGAGGGAGACCGCGGTGACGGAGCAGCAGCAGGAGGCGTCGAGGGACGCCGTCATGACCAGGATCGGCCAGGCGATCATGCTGCTGCACGGTGGTGACCGGGAAGAGGCCCGGAATCGATTCGGCGCAATCTGGTCGGAGATCAGCGAGGACGGCGACGCCCTTCACCGCTGCACGCTCGCGCACTACATGGCAGACACCCAGGACGATCCCGGTGATGAACTGGCCTGGGACCTGAGGGCGCTGACCGCCGCAGAGGGGTTGACTGACGAGCGGGCGGCGGAGCACCGGGACGCGCTCGCGGTCCGGGCCTTCTATCCCGCGCTCCATCTCAGCCTCGCGGCGGACTATGTGAAGCTCCAGCGCCCGGAAGCTGCCTGGATCCATCTGAACCGGGCCCGGAAGGCCTCCGACGTGCTCGCGGACGACGGGATGGACGACGGGTACGGGGGAGGGGTCCGAGCAGCGATCGGGCGGCTGGAGCGGCGGCTGTGGGATCAGTGGCCGTAGGTGTCTTCGCAGATCCGGGACTGGGGGCTGCCCGCCGGCCAGCCGCCGTACCCCCGCCCGAGTGCGCAGACGTCCGTCCCGGTGGAGGGGGAGGACGGCAGGGCAGGGACCGGTGCAGGCATTGCGCGCGGCGCGTGACCCGGCCAGTGCCCGGTCACGCCTGGATGCTGCCTTTGCTGCGGAGCGCGCGGCGCGCTGCGGCGGGTCTCCGAGGGGGCCCCGGCGACCGGGCCGGATAGCGCCTCGGAGGGCTTCGGGTCCGGCAGGGCCTCCAGCGTGTCCCGGACCGGTGGCCGGATGATCTGGGGGGCCAGGTCCTGGACGGGCCTGCTGGTCGCGGGCCGGGGCGCAAGGCCCGGCTGGGGCTCCACGGACACGCAGCCGGACACGGCAGTGACTGCCACCCCGACCAGGAGCTTCACGGCGATTCTGGTTCGTTGCACCTGGGCAACTCTGCTGTGCGGGCGGCACATCGCGGGAGCGGGGGAGTCATGATTGGCCCGCACGAGTGACCCCCGGTCAGCGCAACGCCCGGCTGCTGTGGCTCCCCGCGGCGGGGCGCCGCGGGCCAGGGGGCGGGTCGGGCTCCGGGTCGGGTCCCGGGCCGGATCAGTCGCCGGTCGAGCCGTCGACCCGCTCCCGGACCAGATCGGCGTGGCCGTTGTGCCGCGCGTACTCCTCGATCATGTGGGTGTAGATCCACCGCAGATTGAACTGCTCACCCTTGCGGCTCAGGCCGACCGACAGGTCGTCGAGGCCGACGTTCGAGGCGATCTCCCGCGCCCGCGCGATCTCCGCCTGCCAGATGGCCGCGTCCTTCTCCCAGGTGTCCGCCTCGGTGAGATGGAACTCGCCGTCCCGGTCCTCGTCGGTTCCGTAGATCGGCTTCACGTCCTCACCGGCCAGGACCTCGCGGAACCAGCCGCGCTCCACCTCCGCCATGTGCCGTACGAGCCCGAGCAGGCTGAGCTCCGACGGCGGCACGGAGGCCTCGCGCAGCTGGGCGTCGGTGAGGCCCGCACACTTCAGCGCAAGGGTGTCTCGGTGATAGTCGAGCCAGCCCTCAAGCATCGGGCGTTCGGCGGCGTTGATGGCGGGTTCGGAGCGTTCGCGCGTCGTCATGCCGGGCATTCTTCATCAGTGATCATGTCCGGGCCAGGCGTTATTGCCCGCGGGTCCCCAGCATTCCGCGCAACAGCTCGCTGAATCCGGTGCGCAGCTCCGCCGCGGTCGGTACGGAGCGGTGGTACGACCCTGCGGCGCAGGAGAACATCAGCCCTTCGCACCAGGCCACCAGGGACAGGGCATGCCGCTCCGGTTCGGCCGAACCGGCCGCCGTCATCAGCGCCACCAGGGGTTCGCGGAACTGGCGGCCCGTCGCGTCGAAGAACTCCCGGAGCTCCGGCCGCCGGGTGGCTTCCAGGGCGAGTTCGTACCGGCAGATCAGCAGCTCCGGGTGGCGGGTCAGATACCGGTGCAGGGCCAGTGCGAGACCGGCGACCAGCGCGTCCGGGCCCTCGGTGGGTTCCGCCTGCAATCGGCCGTCCGGTTCGCCGCCCGGCATCGGGAGTTCGCCCGGGGCGAGCACCTGCGCCTCGCGCTCCGCCAGTCGCCGCACCGTCGCTTCCAGCAGGGCCTGCCGGGTGCGTGCGTAGTTGGACGTCGAGCCCTGGGGGAGCCCGGCGCGCTCGTCGACGGCGCGATGGGTGAGCCCCCGCATTCCCCGCTCGGCGAGCAGCGCCAGGGCGGCATCGGTGATCAGGTCGGCCCGGGAGGTGCCGGGGGCGCGTGTGGTGCTTGTGGCCATGGGACCAACCTACCGCCGCGACTACACCTGTAGTACGGTGAGTTCGTCACTACACCTGTAGTTCCGAGGAGGAGTCATGGCCAAGCCCCATGCGGTCGTCATCGGCAGCGGAATCGGCGGTCTGACCGCCGCCGTGGCCCTGCACCGGCGCGGCTGGCAGGTCACCGTCATGGAGCGGGCCGCCTCCCTGGAGCCCGTCGGCGCCGGCATCGGCCTCGCGCCCAACTCCCAGCGCGCCCTGGACGTGATCGGCCTCGGTGACCGGATCAGGGCCCTGGCCGCCTGGCAGGGCGACGGCGGGATGCGCAGACCGGACGGCCGCTGGCTCGCCCGGACCGACAGCGCCGCCGCGACCGAGCGGTTCGGCGGCCCGATCGTCCTGGTGCACCGCGCCACCCTGATCGATGTCCTCGCCGCCGAACTGCCCGCATCCGCTGTCCGTACCGGGGCGGCGGCGGAACTCGTGGACCCGGGCACCGCGGGCGGTGCCCGGGCCGTCGTCGCAACGCCGACCGGGAACATCGAGGCCGACCTCGTCGTCGGCGCCGACGGCATCAACTCGGCCGTACGCTCCCTGCTCTTCCCCGCCCACCCCGGACCGTCGTACGCCGGCTTCACCACCTGGCGCGTCGTCGCCCCCGCGCCCGGGAAGCCCTTCGCCCCGCACGAGACCTGGGGCCGCGGCGCCCTCTGGGGCACCCAGCCGCTCAAGGACGGCCGGATCTACGCGTACGCCGCCGCGGTCGCACCGGCCGGAGCGCGGGCCGACGACGAGAAGGCCGAGCTGCTGCGCCGGTTCGGCGGCTGGCACGACCCGATCCCCGGAATCATCGCCGCCGTCGAACCCGACCGGATTCTCCGCAACGACGTGCACCATCTGATCGACCCTCTGCCGGCGTTCCACCGGGGCCGCACCGTCCTGGTCGGCGACTGCGCGCACGCCATGGCGCCCACGCTCGGCCAGGGCGGCAACCAGGCCATCGAGGACGGCATCGTGCTCGCCCACCACGCGGCGCCCGACGGCGACCTGGCGGCGGCCCTCGCCGCATACAGCACGGACCGGGTCCCGCGTACCGGCGGCATCGTCCACAAGGCCGCCCAGGTGACCAGGCTGATGCGCCTGACCAGCCCTCCTGCCGTCGCGCTGCGCGACACCCTGATGTCCGCCGTCTCCCGGTTCGGGCCCGGCCTCGTCCTGCGCACCTTCGACGGCATCGCCGACTGGCGGCCGCCGCAGCACACGTATGCTGCCGGGACGAGGAACACGCCCATGTCGCAGCGGTAGCCACGGGCGGGTCATGGGCGAGAGGGAGACCCCTGTGAAGGTCGGCTGCATCGGGCTCGGCGACATCGCGCAGAAGGCGTATCTGCCGGTACTCACCACCCTGCCCGGGGTCGAACTGCATCTGCAGACCCGCACCCCCGCCACCCTGGCCGCCGTCGCCGAGACCCACCGGATCCCGCCGGAGCAGTGCCACACCGATCTCGACTCGCTGATCGCCGAGGGCCTGGACGCCGCGTTCGTCCATGCTCCGACCTCCGCACACCCGGAGATCGCCGGCCGACTGCTCGATGCCGGTGTTCCCACGTACATCGACAAGCCGCTCGCCTACGAACTCGCCGATTCCGAGCGGCTGGTGCACCTCGCCGAGGAGCGCGGTGTCAGCCTGGCCGTCGGCTTCAACCGGCGGCTGGCGCCCGGCTATGCGCAGTGCATCGAGCACCCCCGCGAACTGATCCTGATGCAGAAGAACCGGGTGGGTCTGCCCGAGGAGCCGCGGGCCATGGTGCTCGACGACTTCATCCATGTCGTCGACACCCTGCGCTTCCTGGTGCCGGGCCCGGTCGAGCACACCGTCGTACGGGCCAGGATCCGCGACGGGCTGATGCACCATGTCGTGCTGCAGCTGTCCGGCGACGGGTTCACCGCCATCGGTGCGATGAACCGGCTCAGCGGCTCGACGGAGGAGCGGCTCGAGGTCTCCGGACAGGACTCCAAGCGCGAGGTGGTGAACCTCGCAGAGGTGATCGACCACAAGGGGCAGCCGAGCGTACGGCGACGCGGAGACTGGGTGCCGGTGGCCCGTCAGCGCGGTGTCGAGCAGAGCGTGCTGACCTTCCTGGACGCCGTGCGGGCCGGAAAACTGCTGAGCGCCCGGGACGCTCTTGAGACCCACGAGTTGTGCGAGCGCATCCTGCGTGACCTGGACTGTGCCTAGGGGGCCGGCGGATCAGGTCGGAAACCCCTGGCGCACCGCGCCACAGCGGACCGTTCACAGCGGAATCCGCAGGTCAGAACGGGTTCCGATCCGCTCCGGATGCGTCCCGCTCGGGCCCGGGGCAGGCTGAGGGCAATGGACCGCCGGCCCGTGGAGGTGACCTCGTGAAGCCTCACGACGAGCCACAGGGATGGGGTGCGCTCCAGCCACCGCCCGGCTACTACTCGGCGGACGGGCGGCCCCCCGATGCGACACAGCGCAGCCTGATCCTCGACTGGGCGGTCAATCAGCGGATCGCAACCGGCTGGCGGGTGGAGTCCCGGGCCGAGACACAGGTCGTGATGGTCAGGGGGCAGCCGCTCAACCACGTGCTGCACGCCCTCCTGATGGTGTTCAGCTGCTTCCTGTGGGGCGCCGTGTGGATGGTGCTCGCCGTGAAGAACAAGGTCGAGCGGGTCGCGCTCACCGTCGACGCGCAGGGGCAGATCGTCTCCGTGAACGGCCCGTCATAGCGTGAGTGCCCGGTCAGTGACCGGGTACGCCGGCCTTCGGACGCGCGGCACCGACCGGCTCCGCCGGGTTGTGCCGCCGCAGTGACCGGACGCCCTCGTAGGCGCAGAATGCCGCCAGCACGGCCAGCGCGCCGTGCACCGGCCAGTCGCCCAGCCTCACATAGAGGGTGCTGCCACTGGCCAGCGGTACGTCGAAGACGGCGGCCCCGCTCGTATCCGTGCCCAGCGGCGTCCCGACCCGCCCGCCCTGCGGGCCGTACACCGTGCTGACGCCGGTGAGCGTGGCATGCACCATCGGGCGGCCGTTCTCGGCGGCCCGCAGGGCGCCGAGCGAGGCGTGCTGCTCCGGCGCCCAGGTGTGCTGGAACGTAGAGGTGGACGACTGGGCGATCAGCAGCTGTGCCCCGTCTCGGGTCAGCTGCCTGCTCATGTCGGGGAACGCCGACTCGAAGCAGACCAGCGGCCCGATCCGCAGAGTGTGCTCCGGGGCGCGGACCTTGTTGGGGGACCCGGTGGATCGGTCCGTGCGAGGCGGCTCGGGAACGGACATCACCACCTGCCGGGTGCCGCGCAGCCGGTCCTCGCCCGCCGCCTTGCCCACCGACGTCACCCAGCCGAGCACCGAACGGGCCGGGATGTACTCACCGAACGGCACCAGACGCATTTTGTCGTAGCGGTCCCCGGTCGGGCCGTCCGGTCCCACCAGCACCGCGCTCTTGAAGATCCCCGTGCGGCCCGACGTGTCGGTGTGCCGGGCGTCCTCGTTCACCAGCACATCCGCGCCGACCTCGCGCGAGAGTTTCGCGATCCGCGCGGCCAGGTCCGGCCGCCGGGACAGATCCTGGCCGACACTGCTCTCGCCCCACACCACCAGATCGACGTCGCGGCCCGCCAGCGTGCGGGTCAGCTGCTCGCTGCGCGCGAAGCGGAGCGCCACGCTGTTCGGCCCCGAAACGACCCCCGGTTGCACGACGGCGATCCGGGCCACGCCCGACTGCTCCGGCTGCGGTGCCCACGTCCATATCGCGCCCACGGCCAGCGCGCACACCACGATGCCGACCGCTGCGGCCGTCCGTGCGCCGGACGTCAGGAACAGCAGGGTGACCGCGGTGTTCACCGCCACCACCAGAAGACTCACCAGCCACACGGCGCCGACCGATGCCACCCGGAGCGCCGCGGGCACCTGCCACTGGCTCGCGCCGAGGAGCCCCCAAGGACCGCCGAGCGCCTCCCAGGAGCGGGCCAGCTCGATGATCAGCCAGCCGGAAGGCACCACGACCACGGCTGCCGCGGCCGTCGCGACGGACGGGGCGCCGCCGAGCATCCGGGACACCAGCAGGCCCCAGGGCGCCCACAGCAGACCGAGCAGCGCCGCGAGAACGACGATGAA
This sequence comes from Streptomyces sp. NBC_00353, assembly GCF_036108815.1. Classification (NCBI taxonomy): domain Bacteria; kingdom Bacillati; phylum Actinomycetota; class Actinomycetes; order Kitasatosporales; family Streptomycetaceae; genus Streptomyces; species Streptomyces sp. NBC_00353. Next base: position 8,207,169 of record NZ_CP107985.1, read on the forward strand.
CACATGCAGACTCGGCACCAGCCATTGGTGCACGGCGAGCAGGTAGCCCGTCCCGCCGAGCCAGCCGTCGAGCGCCGCCCGGCGCGCGGTACCGGCCGAGCGGATCAGCAGCAGCCAGGGCACCAGCGCGACGTAGGCGAACCACCACAGCGACGCGGCGGGGAAGGCGAGCGCGGGCAGTGCCCCGACGAGCAGGGCTCCACCGCCGCGCCACCAGGGTGACCGGAGGAACCGCTCCCGCTGCTCACGCCGACCGACCGGAATCCGCATACCGCGCCTCCTCGACCTGACCGGTGAGCAGTGCTGCCCTTCTCCTTACCCAGTGTGGGGCGAGCGGAACAGGTGCGGCCAGGCCTGCGTGCGGGCCGGGTGCGGACCTGCGCGGCTCAGCTCGGTGCGAGGGAGCCGGAGAGGCTGCGCCACTTCTCGTGGACGGTCACCGTACGGATCCGCCAGCCGACGTCCGTACGCAACATCCCGAAGGCGTACCGGCCGCCGGAGGCGAAGTTCGGCGCGGTGGTGTCGGAGGCTGCGGTGCCACCGCCGTCCTGTGCACCCTCCAGCCGCATGGGGTTCAGGTAGTCGGCCCGCACATCGGCGCGGTCACCGGGGTAACCGCCCAGGTCCTGGAGGTCGAGCCGGCGGTTGACGATCAGGTGCTGGCGTACGGGGAAGATCCGCAGCGTCTCCGCGAGCCAGTGCGCGACCTCGGCGGCCGGCCCCTCGACACCGCCCGCGCTGCGGTAGTCGGCGCGGCCGTCCGGGGTGAACAGGTCCCGGTAGTCCTGCCAGGAGCCGTCGTCCACCGCCACCGCATAGCCGGTGATCACTGCGTCGATGGACAGCTGGTCCATCACGGTCGCGAGAGCCACGCGCTGCGTCATTCGGCCAGTGTGTGCCCGCCGACCGCAGACGCCAAGGGCTGTGCACGCGCGGCGCCATGTCCGACCATGATCCGGTCGCCCGGAACCCCGGACCGGGAGCCCGGACAACGGGAACGCCCCGGCCGGAACCCGCACCACCCGTGTCCGTCTCAGCAGGGGACCACGGCCACCGGCCCCAGCGCATGAGTGAGCGTCGTCTGCGCCACCGGGGACAGCCCGAATCCAAGCTCTTCGCCGCCCCTGCGCCGCCCGATCACCGTGAGGGCGGCGGTCGCCGACGCCGTGACCAGGGTGTGGGACGCGGACCCGTGGACCGGCTCCTGCACAACTTCGACCTGCGGATACCTCTCAGGCCGCCCGGCGGTGAGCTCCGCGAGGGTCCGCTCGGCCGCGCCCGCCGCCGCATCCCGGTCGAAGACGGGACCGCCGGAGAGCATCGACGAGAACATCGTCCAGCCGTGCACGATCCGCAGGCGCGCTCCGGGCCGGGCCATGGCGGCCTCGAACGCGAAGTCCAGCACCGCCTCACTGCTTTCGTCGGCGGCCACCCCCGCGACAATGTCCGTGAACGTCTCCGCCGCCCCCGCCTCCGCCCCCTCCTCGTCCGCCCGGCCACTGCGAACGACGACGACGGGACATTTGGCCATCGAGGCAGTCGTCAGACTGTTCGAGCCGATCAGCAGTGACCGGAACCCGCCCAGCCCGCGCGAGCCCAGTACCAGCAACGACGCGTGCTCGCTCAGCGCGGTCAGCGCCGCCGCCGGGAAGTCCATCGGGGCGAGGGTCGACGTGTGCAGGGTCGGAGCGACCTGCGCCACCCGGCCCACGGACTCCGCGAGCAGTTCCTCGGCCTCGCGCCGCTGCGCCTCCTGGCTGATACGCCGATTGAGCGGCCTGACATGCACGATCGTCAGCGCAAGCCCTCTCCGGACGGCGTCGCACGCGGCCCACTCGAGCGCCTCGTAGCTGCGCCACGAACCGTCGACGGCGGCGATCACAGGAAGCTCGGCGGTGGTCATGGCGTCCTCCAGGGTCCAGCGGTACACGTCCCAGGTTGATACGTGTACGGGGCATTTGGCATGGACTCTTGGCCGTGTCCGCCCCGAATCACCCCGGTCGTGTTCCGTACGCTACGGCCGGTCGGCGTCCGGCGCAGGAGCAGCCGAAGAGCGAACAGCGAAGCGGTGCGAAGCACTGAAGCGCGTCGCGGAAGGGCGCGAGCGGACAGGTTTTCCGGTCTCTCCGGACTGTCGACTTCGGGGGCTTCTGCGACGCGCTTCAGGATGAGGGCGATCCGGCAACGGTCGCCGTCAGGGCGGAGCGGCGTGCGTATCAGCTGCCGGCGATGTACGCCGTGAGGGTGCCCAGATTCTTGATGAAGTCCGACGTGGTGATTCCCAGCGGACTGGCCTGCGGCGTATAGGGGGATTCCACGGGTGGCTTGAGCGGGTCGTAGGGCGAGGTGTCGTAGAGGTCGCCCACATTGCGGCTCATATAGGCCTTGCCGTCGTACGGTGTCGCGGGTGCCGAACCCCGGTAGGGGCAGGAACTGTTCTCGACTAAGTGTCTATAAGTGTCCTTTAGGTGTCGTGAGTGTCGTATGATCTGGTGTGTGAACCTGACGGAATGGGCACGCGCACAGGGGGTCGCCCCGCGTACTGCGTACCGCTGGTTCCGTGAGGGCACGCTGCCGGTCCCTGCGGAGCGAGTGGGGCCGCGCACGATCCTGGTGAACATCGACGCGAACACCTCACCGTCCGTGACCGGTGGCGTGGGACTGTACGCGCGCGTCTCCTCCCACGATCAGAAGGCCGACCTGGAGCGGCAGACCGCACGCTTGTCGGCATGGGCCGCGAAGGCCGGGCATAAGGTCGTGCGCGTCGAATCCGAGATCGCTTCGGGCATGAACGGCGCCCGTGCCAAGGCCCGTCGCCTGCTGGCCGACCCGGCGGTGACGACCGTAGTGGTGGAGCACAAAGACCGGTTGGGCCGCATGAACGTCGAACTCGTTGAGGCCGCTCTGGCTGCAACCGGCCGTCGACTCGTTGTGCTGGATGACGGCGAGGCCGAAGACGACCTGGTGCGCGACATGGTGGAGGTTCTGACCTCGTTCTGTGCCCGCCTGTACGGCCGCCGCAGTGCGAAGAACCGTGCCAAGAAGGCACTGGAAGCGGCGGCTGCCGATGGCTGACAAGAAGAAGCAGCTCCGCACCATCGCCCCGCCGTTCGTTGCTGTCGGCCCGTCCGGTGTGGCGTTACGCGACCGCCTCAAGCACCTCACACCAAAGGACGAGAAGGTGTTGCGTCTGGTCGGCGAGCACCAGGGCCGCCTGGCCTCTGGCGACCTCAAGGCCCGTTGCGAAGCCGGGCACAAGCACGACAACGACGCGTGGGCATCGCGGAAGCGTGACCTGACCGAGCAGTCGTCGTCGCGTATCGCGGGTGCGATCACGAAGGCCACGCACGACCAGTACGGCCTGGCCCGACGCTGTCTGCTCGCCCATGTCCAGAACCTTGAGGCCGGTATCCGCACGCTGCGGCACCGCCTGTCCCTCCCGATCGGGGAGAAAGGCAGCAAGCGGGTGCCGGGCGGGTACCGGTCCACGGGCGAGTGGTTCCGCAAGTCCCGCCGCCTGGCCACCCTGGAACACCGCCTCTACGTGGCCCGCGGCGACTGGAAGACCGGACATGTCCGTGTCGTTCGCGGCGGCCGGCGGCTGCTCAAGAACCGGCACAACCTTCAGGCCGCGCAGCTCACCGAGCGCGAGTGGCGTCAGCGTTGGGAGGCTGAGCGCTGGTTCCTCGCCGCAGACGGCGAGTCCGGAAAACGCTTCGGGAACGAGACGATCCGCGTCACCCCTGACGGCGAAGTGTCGATCAAGCTGCCCGCCCCGCTCGCCCACCTGGCCAACAGTAAGCATGGCCGGTACGTCCTTACCTCCAAGGTCGCGTTCGCGCACCGTGGGGACGAGTGGCACGACCGCACCGAGGCCAACCGTGCCGTCGCCTACCGCATCCACCTCGACGTGGAGCGAGGCCGCTGGTACCTCACCGCTTCGTGGGCCAGGCCCGCCGTGCAGACCATCCCGTTGGAGACCGCCCGGGCCCGGGGCATGGTCGGCGTCGACACGAATGCCGACCACTTCGCCGCATACCGGCTCGACCGGCACGGCAACCCGGTCGGCGACCCGCGCCGCTTCCCCTACGACCTGTCCGGCACCGCCGAGCACCGCGACGCCCAGATCCGGCACGCCCTGACTCGCCTCCTGCACTGGACCAAGCAGACCGGCGCGCAGGCGATCGGCATCGAAAACCTGGACTTCGCCGCCGAGAAGACCCGCGAGAAGCACGGCCGCAACAAGCGGTTCCGGCAACTCATCTCCGGTATGCCCACCGGCAAGCTCAAGGCCCGCATTGTCTCCATGGCCGCCGAACACGGCATCGCCATCGTCGCCGTCGACCCGGCATACACCTCGATGTGGGGCGACCAGCACTGGCGCAAGCCCCTGATCAGCAGGACTCGCAGCATGACTCGCCATGACGCCGCCTCGGTGGCCATTGGCAGGCGCGCCCTCGGGCACCCGATCCGGCGACGGACGGCACCGCCCCAGCATCACCAGAGAGATGATGCTGGGCATCGGACCGTCCAGGCCGATCCTGGTGACCGAGGGCGTGAGGAAACCCGCCGCCCCGTCGCGGAGCGTGCACACGATGCGCGTTGCCGGACAGGGACAACGAGAACGCGGGGGATCAGCGCATCCAAAACCGTTCGGGATGCGCGCAGTACTGGGACGTGGGCACAAGGCTCCCTCCTGGACACTGTTTAGGAACGGTTGGTGATCGAACCGATGGGCGCCAGCCAGTGATCGCGGCCGCCGAGACCCTCGACGACGGCGTCGGCCTGCGCCTGGGTCACGGTCGGCAGCGACAGATCGGCGTGCCGGAACAGGTCGTCGAGACTGAGGTCGCTCATCGAGAAGTAGTCCGGCAGTCCACGCCTGCCGTGGGCCGAGAGGGGCGAGCGGGCCTTGAGGTCGGCGACCTCGGACCGGCTCATCCCCATGAGTTCCTCGTACGTCGCGCGCAGCGCGGCAGTGTCGACCTTGCGGCCGCCGCCGTAGTGGCTCGGGGTGTCCCGGTGGTCGTGGTCGTTGTAATAGGCGCCGTTGCGGATGTTGGAGCCGAAGCGGTGTACGAAGCGGGCGCGGTTGGTGCCCAGTTCGACGAAGGTCGGGTGCGTGCTGGAGGCCAGCAGCGGGTTCTCCGCCTTCTGCCGGTCCGTGAGCCGGCAGCTCTCCAGCCAGGCTATGGCGTCCGGGACCCGGCGCAGGAACTCGTGGTCACCGGTGAGCCGGAAGTAGGCGAAGAGCTGCGACACGTTGGTCTGAGTGGTGTGGGTGACCAGTGCCCGCGGCTCGTAGGACCGGGCGCCGGCGGGAGCGCCGGCCGGTCGTCCGCCTGCTGCGCGGGCGAGGTGCTGGAGCCCCCAGCCGGCCTGCGGCCCCGGCTGCTGCATGCGATGGAGACAGGCCATGGCCCGCCGGACGTTGGGGATCAGGTCCCGGCGTCCAAGGGCGGTGATGCACATGAGCAGGAACTTGATGTTCTCGCCGAGCACGTTGTCGTTGAAGGTCACATGTCCGGTGTAGTCGCCGTCCTCCATGCCGTGCCTGATGCCGGACGGCAGCCACGACGGCAGCTCGTCCGGCCAGGGCGTCTGCTCGACGGAGCCGGAGAAGGACGGGAAACGCTGTGGCCAGCCGCCGTCGGCGACACCGCCGCGGTACTGCGCCGCGACGACGAAGCGGATCGCACGGTCCAGGGAGGCCTCGAACTTGGGGTGGGGCCGCTCCAGTTGGAGCCGGAGGATCAGCTGGGCGGCGGTCGAGGTCGCCGCGTCGTCGAACGTCGCGTTGCCGTAGAAGTGCTGGAACTCCTCCAGGCGCCACCCGTTGGCGCCGATGGTCTCGTACCACTTCCGCAGCGAACCCTGGCCCGCCGTGTCGTGGATGTAGTTCCAGCCGCCGCACGCCAGTTGGGCGTCGGCAAGGGCCAGCCCGGTGCGCTTGGCCGCCCGGTAGCAGGCCTCCGATCCGGTGGCGTGGTAGGCGTCGAGCAGGCTGTGGCCGACGGACGGGGTGCCGGGCGGCTGGATCCAGCACATGGTGCGCCGGGCTTCCATCTCGCCCCAGGTGGTCGAGAGGTCCGGAAGGTAGCTCCAGACGTAGCCGCCGCCGTAGGAGACGTGCTCGTCCATGAACGTGGTGACGCGGTCAACCGCCGCCGCGATCTCGCCGCGCGTCCGTGCGGAGGCGGAAGCGGAAGCGGGTGCGGGTGCGGTGCGGGGCGTATCACCGGCGGCCGAGGCGCGCCCGGCCGATCCGATCACAAGTGCCGCTGCCGGTGCGACAGCGAGGCGGGAGAAGGTGCGACGGCTCACTGGCAATTGCATCGAACGACTGCCTCCACTCTGGTGGCGAAACGCGAATGAGGGGCCGCGGGGAGGCGGTCCTGGGCATGACGCAGCGTGATCCGAGGATCTCGCTCGCCATGCGAAAGGAGTTCTAGCACCATGCGATGGCGGAGCCAAGAGGTCATACACAACAATGGAGTTCATGTATGTGGAGCCTTGGAGGAGTTAATCGGTCATATCCGACGCAGGAGTTCGGGTATCTGGACTTCAGGAGTCGAGTTCAGCGTCCGAGCGGAACCCGCCGGTCGTCACGCAGAGATATGCGCAGCCCTCGTGAGCGACTCGGTGGCCACGGCCTGAGGTCATCCGGAGACGGGTGATCGCGGTACTCCGGAGGGCGTACGGCGACTGCCTCCGGACGTACGACGACGGCCGCACACCCTCCGAGGGATGCTCCGGACATGGAGAACCAGCCCGCAGCATCCACCAGGACGGAACCGGCCCACAGCAGTACGCCCGACTCACCGCCGACCGCGCCCACAGGGCGGAAGCCGAGCCCGGTGGAGCGGCTCTGTTACGCGACCGGCGCGGTGCTCGTCGTCTCCGGGCTGCTGCACCTGATCGTCTTCGCCGTCGACGGCGGTCCCTGGGACGGCCCGGTCTCCTGGCGCAAGCCCGTCACTTTCGGGCTCTCCTTCGGCCTGACGCTCATCGCGATCTGCTGGGTGGCCTCGTACGTACGCCTACCCGCCCGCACCCGTACCGTGCTGCTCGCGGTGTTCGCCGCCGACTGCGTGCTGGAGGTCGCCGGCATCACACTCCAGGCCTGGCGCGGCGTACCGTCCCACTTCAACATGGAGACGCCCTTCAACACGGCGGTCTCGATGTCGCTGGCCGTCGGCGGGGGAGCGTTGGTCGTCATCCTCACCGCCCTGGCGGCGGCCTCGTTCGTCCGGCGCCCCGAAGGGCCGGCCGGGATGGCGCTCGCACTGCGGGCCGGCTTTGCGATCCTTGTCGTCGGGCTGCTGGCGGGCGCTGCGATGATCGCCCGCGGCGTCTATCTGACGCGCACCGGGCACCAGTTGGCCGGTTACGCCTCCACGGCATCACTCAAACCGCTGCACGGAGTCAGCCTGCACGCGATCCTTGTGCTGCCCGTGCTGGCCAGGGTACTGGCCGGCACGCCGTGGAGCGTCTCCACCCGACGCACCCTCGTCCGCGCCGCCGTGGGGTGCTACGCGGCGGCCGTCGTCGGGGCGCTGATATGGGCGGTCGTCGCGTACTGAGTCGACGCGTACCGAGAGCCGGCCTGACCTCTGACCTGTGCGGTAGCCGTCCGCCGGTCCGTGGTGGTGGACCGATGAGGCCGGCCACCGAAGCCGGACAGCCGCCCGTGGGCGGAATCCGCGTGCAGGCCGGCCGGTCAGCCGGGAGACTTCCGGCATGAACAAGATTCCCACCATGTTCGTCCGCGACTTCACTGCTCGCCCCGCGCGCGTGCTGCCGGAGGTGACGCCCGGCTGCGAGTGGGTGCTCGCCGGGGAAGGGCGCGCGACCCGCAAGTACGACGGCACGTGCGTGATGCTCGACGAAGCAGGCGACTGGTGGGCGCGGCGCGAGGTGAAACCCGGCAAGGCATCGCCGCCGGACTACGTGGTCATTTCCACCGACGACGCAACCGGCAGGACGGTCGGCTGGGAGCCGATCGGCCAGTCGTCATTCGCGAAGTTCCACGCAGAGGCGGTCCGGAACATCGGACCCTGCGAGGGAATCACCGGGACCTTCGAACTGGTCGGCCCGAAGATCAACGGAAACCCGGAGCGCAGCGACGTCCATCTCCTTGTCGAGCACGCCCTCGCGCGGGACGTCGCCGTGCCGGAGCTGACCTTCGAGGGCATCCGGAGCGCCGCGCTGGCCCTGGCCACGGCCGACGGGTGCGAGGGCATCGTCTGGCACCACCCCGACGGGCGGATGGCGAAGATCAAGGCGCGCGACTTCCCCCCGGACCGGTCATGAGACCGGTGCTGCCCCGGCCCACTCCAGGCGAAGGGGCGGGCCCTCTTCACGATGCGCCAACTTCCCTCCGTCGGCCTGTGCTTCGACATCGACGGTCAACGGTGGCAGGTCCAACGCGTCACCCTGAAGATCGAGAACTCTGGAGACTCGAACTCCGTCATGTGCGATGCCGTCCAGGTCGTCCTCCGGCGCGACAGCGCACCCTGTCCGGTGACTGAGGAGCTGCCGAGAACGTGCGCCGAAGGGGGATACGGGCCTGGCCGGCCGCCCCGCCCGGAGGGCAGGAACGGTACGGAAGAGCGGGGTGGCAGGCCCGGTGCTGACGGCACGACGTGTCCTGGTGGATACTCCCTGCAGGCCCCGCCGGATGATCCGGATGCCCTGGTGTGCCGCCGGAGTGGTGCAGAGGCGCCGTCGCCGGACACCAGCCGCAGCCTTCTCGGGCTCGGAGCCCTCACAACGACCGCTATGCACAGGAGACTTGATGGCTGACGCTTCACCGCGCCGCGCGGACGACAGCGCCGAGGACATGGGCGCCACGGTTGCCCTCGACCGTGTCGAGCCGCCGCGGCCGCAGTACGCGGGCCTGTTCGTCGCGCCCCCCGACCTGCCGGCAGTCGACACTGACTGACGCAGCCCTCTCCCGCTTCGGCGTCACCCAGTAGGCCGGGTCGCTTCGTCTCGCACGAGGCGACCCGGCTCGAGGTGTTCTGGATCGGGCAGGGGATTCATCCGTCGCAGCGACAGCTCGCAGACCGGATCCCGTACTCCTGCGGCACGCGACATCAGCGTGGAGCGGGCTACTACGACCTGTCAGCGGTCGCCCTCGACCGCGTGGACTCGCCCGCACAGAGGGCCCCTACCCGCCTCGAACCGGCGGTCGAACCACCGTTCCGGGTGGATCGCCCCGCCCTGATCAGGCCCGACGCCGTACTAGCCCGCCGACTCACCCGCGTGCGGGCTCAGCACACCGGCCCCCACCAGGGCGAACAGCAGCACGCCCAGCAGCACGCGGTAGATGACGAACGGCATGAAGCTCTTGGTCGTGATGAACTTCATGAACCATGCGATCACGGCGTACCCCACGCCGAAGGCGATGAACGTCGCGAAGATCGTCGGAGCCCACGACACGTGCCCCTCGCTCGCGTCCTTCAGCTCGAAGACGCCCGAGGCGAGCACCGCCGGGATCGCGAGCAGGAACGAGTAGCGGGCCGCCGCCTCGCGGGTGTAGCCCATCAGCAGACCACCGCTGATCGTGGCGCCCGAGCGGGAGACACCCGGGATCAGGGCCATCGCCTGGCAGAAGCCGAAGATCAGACCGTCCTTGACGCCCAGCTCCTTGAGGGACTTCCGCTCCTTGATGGCTCGGTGCTTGCCGCCGGTCTCGTCCCGGGCCGCGAGTCGGTCGGCGATGCCGAGGACGATGCCCATGACGATCAGGGTGGTGGCGATGAGCCGCAGGTCGCGGAAGGGACCTTCGATCTGGTCCTTGAAGGTCACGCCGAGGACGCCGATCGGGATGGAGCCGACGATGACCAGCCAGCCCATCTGGGCGTCGTGGTTGCTGCGCATCGACCGGTTGGTCAGCGAGCGGAACCAGGCCGAGACGATCCGCGCGATGTCCTTGCGGAAGTAGATGAGGACGGCCGCCTCGGTGCCGATCTGGGTGATGGCGGTGAACGCCGCACCCGGATCGTGCCAGCCGGCGAACGCAGCGGTCAGCCGCAGGTGCGCGCTGGAGGAGATCGGCAGGAACTCGGTCAGTCCCTGAACGAGGCCCAGGACGAACGATTCGAACCAGCTCATGGGGCTTTGGCCATCCCGGAAGTCATCGTGCATCGGCCGACGGACAGCAGGGCCGTCGGCAACGTGCGGAGTGCGGTCATGTGAGGGAAGGGCCACGGCGGGCCCGATGATCGTCTGTCGTGCGCGGGCAGCGTATCGCCCTTGGGTGAACGGGGTGACGGCTGCCCCCGGCCATCGACCGGAGCCGGCGCTGTGCCTGCTCCCGTTCAGCGGGCGCACGGGCGGCTCGCCGACGCCGCCCGCCAGGTCGTTCGGCGTCGAGACGGTTGCGCCGGCGCCGCCCGCCGATCATTCCGTGGCGGAACTGTGCCTCTTGCCCTGCACGCCGGTCATTTCGCACCGAGGCGGTGCCGCTTGCGCCAGGCCACGGCGGCCGCGCCGATCCCCGTCAGCACGATGAAGCCCATCGCGGCCAGGAACGCGGGCGAAGTCGGCGACGAGGCCTCGCTGCCCGCGACGACGTATGCGGCGGTGTTCGGGACGGAACCGATGCCGGTGGCCATCAGGAACGGCGGATACCCCATCCGCGACACCGCGGCGCAGTAGTTGGCGGCCGCGAACGGCACGCCCGGGAAGAGCCGCAGGGCCAGCATCGAACGGAAGCCGTGCCGGCTCAGCTGCCCGTCCGCCGCCTTCAGCCAGCGCCCGCGCAGCAGCGTACGGAGCGCGTCCTGCCCCAGCACCCTGCCCAGGCCGAACGAGATGCCCGCGCCCAGCACCGTGCCCGCCAGCGCGGCGGCCAGACCGGCCTGCGCACCGAAGAGCGCCCCCGCGGCCAGGTTGAGGAGCGGCCGCGGTACGAACGCCACGGTGCACACCCCGTACACGACGCCGAACAGCGCAACCGCAGCGCCGCCGCTGCTCAGCCGGGCCGGCCAGCCGGTGGCCAGCAACCGCTGCGGTTCGAGGAGCAGCATGGTCGCCGCGGCGGCCAGCAGCAGCACCACGAGCAGCGAGAACCGGGACCAGGGCGAGCGCAGCGCCCTCGAACAGCGCACGGCCAGGCCGGTGGCGGACCGGGTGTCGGGGGCGGGGTCGAGCATTCGGGGAGACTAACCGACACCCTTGTGTGATCGCCGTAATGTGCCCCGTACGGGCCGCCCCGTCGGCAGGACGGGACTTCGCCGACAGCGTCCGGGACCGGCCCTCGCTGCTGCAGGGGCGCGGACACGAAGCAGCTCCGAAGCCGGTCGGCCCGGGACGAACTCCCGTGCCGGGGCTGCCGGAACGCACGGAGAGAAAACCATTCGACGGGTCCGCGGCCGTCGGCCATGATCGGACCCATGTTCCGGTACGCCTTCCTCGCAGCGCAGTCCGCAGTCGCGGACGCGCCGAAGGCTGCCGTCGTCCCCGCTTTCGATGCTGCCGCCGCGTTCGCCGCTGCCGCAGCAGCAGTTGACGCAGCAGCGTTCGTCGCTGCCGCAGCGCCCTTCGGCGGCGCCCGAAGCTGACCCTCCCCCGACAGTCCGGCGGACCCCGTAAGGGGAGGGTCGGCAGGGCCCTGGGGTCTTCTCTCTCAGCTTCGTATCCAGAAGGAATCGAGCCATGCCCAAGACGGCATACGTGCGCACCAAGCCGCACCTCAACATCGGCACCATGGGCCACGTCGACCACGGCAAGACCACCCTGACCGCGGCCATCACCAAGGTCCTCAGCGACCGTGCCGGCAGCAGCACCTCGTACGTCTCGTTCGACCGGATCGACCGGGCGCCCGAGGAGGCGCAGCGCGGCATCACCATCAACATCGCGCACGTCGAGTACGAGACCGACACCCGCCACTACGCGCACGTCGACATGCCCGGCCATGCCGACTACGTCAAGAACATGGTCACCGGCGCCGCGCAGCTCGACGGGGCGATCCTCGTCGTGTCCGCGGTCGACGGGATCATGCCGCAGACCGCCGAGCACGTCCTGCTCGCCCGTCAGGTCGGCGTCGACCACATCGTCGTCGCCCTCAACAAGGCCGACGCGGGCGACCCCGAGCTGACCGACCTGGTCGAGCTGGAGGTCCGCGAGCTGCTCTCCGCGCACGGCTACGGCGGCGACGGTGTCCCCGTCGTCCGGGTGTCGGGTCTGAAGGCGCTGGCCGGCGACCCGCGCTGGACCGGGTCCGTCGAGGCGCTGCTGGACGCCGTCGACACGTACGTACCGATGCCGGTGCGCTACACCGACGCGCCGTTCCTGCTGCCCGTGGAGAACGTCCTGACCATCACCGGCCGGGGCACGGTCGTCACCGGGGCCGTCGAGCGCGGCACCGTCCGTGTCGGCGACCGGGTGTCCGTGCTCGGGGCGGACATCGAGACGGTCGTCACCGGTCTGGAGACCTTCGGGAAGCCGATGGAGTCCGCGCAGGCCGGCGACAACGTGGCGCTGCTCGTGCGTGGGGTGGAGCGCGACCGGGTCCGCCGCGGCCATGTGGTGGCGGCGCCGGGCAGCGTGACGCCCAGCCGTCGCTTCACCGCGCAGGTGTACATCCTGTCGGCGCGGGAGGGCGGCCGGACCACACCGGTGGCCACCGGCTACCGGCCGCAGTTCTTCATCCGTACCGCGGACGTGGTCGGCGACATCGACCTCGGCGAAGCGGCAGTGGCGCGCCCCGGCGACACGGTCACCATGACCGTCGAGCTGGGCCGTGACACCCCGCTGGAGTCCGGCCTCGGCTTCGCGATCCGGGAGGGCGGCCGCACGGTCGGCGCGGGCACCGTGACCGCTCTGCTCTGATCCGCATCCGCTCACGCAACGGACCTGCCCCCCGCGCCCCACGGGAGGCGGGGGACAGGTCCGTTGCCATGCGCAAGACTGACGGCATGGCAGACATTGCACTGGTGCTCGGAGCCGGCGGCGTCACCGGAAGCGCCTGGGAGACCGGGATCCTGTACGGACTCGCCGAGGCGGGTGTGGACCTGTCCACCGCCGGCCTCATCATCGGCAGCTCCGCCGGGGCCGTCGTCGGTGCCCAGCTCGCCTCCGGACTGCTCGGCCTCCCGGAACTGTACGCCCGCCAGATCGCCGATCCGCAGGGCGAGACCGGCGGCAGGCTCGGCACGGCCACGCTCATGCGTTACGCCCGGGCCGTGCTGACCGCGGGCAGCCCCGAGGCCTACGGGCAGAAGCTGGCCCGGATGGCGCGGGAGGCCCGGACCGGAATCACCGCGGCCGATCGGCGGGCTCTGATCGCGAGCCGGCTCCTGACGCCCGAGTGGCCCGAGCGGCAGCTGCGCATCACCGCCGTCCACGCGGCCACCGGGGAACTCCACACGTTCGACAGGGACAGCGGCGTCCCGCTCGCGGACGCCGTCACCGCCAGCTGCGCCGTTCCCGCGGTCTGGCCGGTTGCCACCATCGACGGTCAGGACTGGATCGACGGCGGGGTGTACTCCCCGGCCAACGCCCATCTCGCCGCCGGATGCGAGCGCGTCGTCGTCATCGCACCGACGGCCAGTGGCAACAAGGTGATCGTCTCGCCCCGGTCCCAGGCCACCGACCTCGAAGCGAGGGGCGCCCGGGTCGCCGTCATCACCCCGGACGCGGCCGCCAGGAAGGCATTCGGCCGCAACCCCCTCGACCCGAGCCGCCGGGCGGCCGCCGCACGAGCCGGACTCGCCCAGTCCGCGGCGCACACCGAGAAGGTCGCCGCGGTTCTGAACGACTGAACCCGCACCCCACAATGGAAGGGTGAACGAGCCGATACCTGTGATCCGGGACGTGGATCAGGGCACCGCCAGACTGCTTCCCGATGTGGACCGGGACCGGGCCTGGCTGCTCACCGTCGACGGTGCACCCCAGTCGTACGTCGACCTCGACGATCCGGCCCATGTGGAGTTCGAGTACGCGCGACGGCTCGCCCATGTCCTGGACTGCGCCGGGGAGCCGGACGCGCCCCTCGACGTACTCCACCTCGGCGGCGGCGCACTCACCCTGCCCCGCTATGTCGCCGCGACCCGGCCGGGCTCCCGGCAGATCGTGGCCGAGGCCGACCGCGGCCTCCTCGCCCTGGTCACCGAGCAGCTGCCGGTCCCCGACGGCAGCGGGGTCACCGTGCACGCCACGGACGCCCGCGGTCTGCTGGAGGAGACACCGGCCGGGTCCGTGGACGTGCTGATCGCGGATGTCTTCGGCGGCTCCCGTGTGCCCGCGCACCTCACCTCGGTCGAGTACGCGAGGGCGGCCGGGCGGGCGCTGCGGGACGACGGCGTCTATGCCGCCAACCTCGCCGACAGCGCGCCCTTCGGCTTCCTCCGCTCGCAGCTCGCCAACTTCGCGGCCGTCTTCGACGAGCTCGCTGTGATCGCCGAACCGGCGGTGCTGCGCGGCAGGCGCTTCGGGAACGTCGTCCTGGTCGCCTCCCGCAGCCCCTTCGACATCGCGACCCTGGCCCGCCGCTGCGCGGCCGACGCCTTTCCGGCCCGGGTCGAGCACGGCGCCGCGCTGGACCGGCTCATCGGGGCGGCCAGGCCGGTCGGGGACGCCGACGCAGTGCCGTCACCCGAGCCGCCCGACGGCGCCTTCAGCGTCGGCTGACGACGCCTTCCCGGCTGCGGCGGACGGCCCTGCGGCCACCGGCACCGTGGCGGCCGTCCGGCGGGTGAGGTTGCGTACGTCGGGTACGAACAGCACGGCCCCCGTGACCAGCACGACCAGCACCGCGCAGCCCCAGAGCGCCTGACCTCGCCCGACCAGGCCTTCCACCGGACCGGCGACCGCGGTGGCCAGGGGCAGCATCGCCACCGATCCGAACCAGTCGTACGCCGAGACACGCGACAGCTTCTCCTCCGGGATCTCCTGGTGCATGGCCGTCATCCAGGAGACCCCGAACACCTCGATGGCGACGCCGCTGACGAACATCACCGCGCTGAGCCCGGCCACCGGCAGCGGTACCGCCAGCGCCGCCGAGGGCAGGGCGAGCGGGAAGACGCAGAGCGTCCCGGCGAGCAGCAGCCGCCGGGGCCTCCAGCGCATCATCAGCAGCGCCCCGCACAGCGTGCCGACCCCGAATGTCGCGAGCGCGAAACCCCAGGGGCGGGCGCCGCCGAGCTCGTCCCTGGCGACCAGCGGCCCGTACACCGACTCTGCGGCCCCGACCACCGCCACCACCACCGAGAACTGCGCCACGATGGACCACAGCCAGGGGCGGCCGATGAACTCCTGCCAGCCTTCGCGCAGATCCGAGAGCAGCCCGCCGCCCGGTGCGCGCGACGGGATGTGAGCGACATCGAGGAAGGCGCGCAGCGCCCCGGCCACCGCGAACGCCGCGGCGTCGACGGCCAGAACCCAGCCCGGGTTCATCGCCGCGATCATGGCGCCGCCGAGCGCCGCACCACCGATGGCGGCGCCGTGCATCGACATCCGGAAGAGAGCGAAGGCGCGGCTGGCCTGTTCGCCGCTGACGCTGGACATCAGCATGCCCTCGGCCGCCGGGTTGAAGAAGGCCTGCCCGGTGCCGCACGCCGCGGTGAGCACCATCATCTGCCACAGCTTCGGATCGCCGGCCAGGACCAGCCAGGCGAAGGCGGCCTGTGAGACGCAGTTGAGGGCGTTCGCCGCGACCATCACGCGGTGGCGCGGCAGCCGGTCGGCGATGGCACCGCCGATGAGCAGGAAGACGACCAGAGGTGCGGTACGGGCAGCGGCGACCAGGCCGACGTCGCCGCCGTCACCGCCGGACTCCAGAACGGCGAAAGCCGCCGCGATCAACGCGCCATGGGTCCCCAGGCCCGTGATGATCGCGGCGGCGGTCAGCAGACTGTAGTTGCGCCCGGCCCAGGCAGGGCGGCGCATGCGGGACGGGGGAACGGAAGCGGGAGTCACCAAGGGACTATCCCTGTCCGGACCCCGACCTGCCAAATGCACTGCCCGGGCGGTACGCGGAGCGGATGTGGATCAGGAGCCGATCAGACGTGCGTCAGGACTTGGTGACGTCCGTGAGCCGCAAGGTGCTGAGGATCTTCTGGATCGTGGTGTCCGGCAGTTCGCCCTCCACGTCCGCTCCGGCGTAGAGGATCCACGAGGAGTACTCACCGTTCTTGTTCTTGAAGGAGAACGCGATCGACTTGCCGTCGCTGTCGCACTTCTTCTTCTTGGTGACGCCGGGCGCGGTGGCCGTGACGACACTGCCGGTGACACCGGACTTGGTGGTGTACGGCTTGGGCTTGCCGATCTTGATAGTGCCCTTCGGCATGTGCTGCGCGTAGGCGGCCCACACCCAGTTCGCGGCCTCGTTCGTTGCGGCCTCGTCGGTGCTCTTCGCACCCTGGGCGCCCTTGGTGCCGACCCCGGCCAGGCTCATGTCCTCCTTGGTGCCGTCCTTGTCGGCATCGTCGACGCACCACTTGCTCTTGTAGTACGCCGGTGCGGAGAAGCCGACCGCGGGCGACCCGTCCCCCTTCTTGTCGTCCTCGAAGAAGGAGAATATTCCGGGTGCGGCGACCTCCCAGTCACCGGGCACGTCGAACTGGGTGCCCCACTTGGGGTTGGTGACGACCTTCCAGCCGGCGATGAGGGGCTTGGCGTCCCCGTCGGTGCCGCGCGGGTTCGCCTCGGGCGAGGACGCGCCGTCGGACGGCTTCGGGGAGGACGACGACTTCCCGCCACCGGCGACGTCCGTGCCGCCCTTGTCGTCCTTCTTGTTCATCACCACGACACCGGTGACCACGGCGGCCACGACCACGGCGGTGGCCGCGACGATCGCGACGACGGTCGTCGACTTCTTCTTGTTGTCGCCCGGCTGCGGCGCACCGGGCACCGCGTACTGCGGCACGGTCGGCTGCTGGTACGGGTTCGGCTGCGGATATCCCGGCTGCCCCTGCTGCGGATAACCCGGCTGCTGCCCCTGCTGCGGGTAACCGGGCTGGCCCTGCTGCTGATATCCCGGCTGCTGATAGGGATTCGGCTGCTGGTACCCCGGCTGCTGATACGGGTTCTGACTCTGGTCCTGCGGGTTCTGCTCGCCCCCGGGCGGCTGCTGTCCTGGCCACATGGCGAGTAACGATAGAGGGGTGGCGGCCGGTCGGCTACGGCCGCCCCCGTGAGGGCACGGTCAAGGTGGCCGCCACGTGGTCGCCCTGAGGCGAGTGGGGGTGGTCAAACAGTTCTACTCGTGAGTAACATTCGGCGCATGAGCGCTGAACAGATGACAGTCGGAGACATGCTCGTCGCCACCGTTCCGATGGCCAGGACCCTCAATCTGGAGTTCCTCGAGACGACCGCGGAGCGTGCGGTCGTCCGCATGCCCGACCAGGCCGACTACCACAACCACGTCGGCGGACCGCATGCCGGAGCGATGTTCACGCTCGCCGAGTCGGCGAGCGGCGCGATCGTCATCGCCGCCTTCGGCGACCAGATGTCGCGCGCCGTACCGCTCGCCGTGAAGGCGGAGATCGGCTACAAGAAGCTGGCGATGGGTGTCGTCACCGCGACCGCGACCCTGGGCCGGCCGGTGGCGGACGTCGTCGCCGAACTCGACGAGGGCAAGCGGCCCGAATTCCCCGTCACCATCGAGATCCAGCGCGCGGACGGTGCGGTGACCGGTGAGATGACCGTCGTCTGGACGCTCCGCCCGAACGCCTGAGGACCGCATCGCCCGACCTGGGCCGTCCCACCCCTGACGAGGGCGTGGGGCGGCCCTTCGCGCTGTCCGGGCAGGTGGTGCGACGGGTAGGCTGCCCGGCGTGCGCCGAGGAGTTGCCCGGCGGGCGACAGCACATCAGTACGGGAGGAATCGGCGTTGCACATCCAGGAGTGGCTGGAGACGGTCCCCGCGGTCAGCGTGTACGTCCTGGTGGGCGTCGTCATCGGTCTGGAGAGCCTGGGCATTCCGCTGCCCGGTGAGATCGTCCTCGTCAGCGCGGCACTGCTGGCCGCCGGGCACAGCGGCATCAACCCGGTGATCCTCGGCGCCTGCGCCTCCGCCGGAGCGATCATCGGGGACTCGATCGGGTACGCGATCGGGCGCAGGGGCGGCCGGCCGCTGCTCGCGTGGCTCGGCGGCAAGTTCCCCAAACACTTCGGTGCGGACCAGATCGCCATGGCGGAACGGTCGTTCCAGAAGTGGGGCATGTGGGCGGTGTTCTTCGGCCGCTTCGTCGCACTGCTGCGTATCTTCGCCGGACCGCTGGCCGGCGTCCTGCGGATGCCGTACTGGAAGTTCCTGATCGCCAATGTGCTCGGCGGCATCGTCTGGGCGGGCGGCACCACGGCCGTCATCTACTCGGTGGGGGTCGTCGCCGAGGCCTGGCTGAAGCGCTTCTCCTGGCTCGGACTGGTGGTCGCGCTGCTGATCGGGCTGACCTCGATGCTGGTCCTCAAGAGCCGCGCCAAGAAGGCGGCGGCGCAGTCCGGGGAGCGCACCGCAGCCGAGCCGGAAACGGTGCCGGCGGCGGACTGAGTCGCCGGCCCGGCTGCCTCGGGCCGACGGCTCGTACGGCGCTCAGCCCTGATGCGCCCGGCGGTGCGCCTTGGCCAGCTCGACGTAGCCCACCGCGTTGAACTTGATGCCCTCGAGCTCCTCCTCGGTCAGCTCGCGCTTGACCTTGGCCGGCACGCCCGCGACGAGCGAACCGGGCGGCACCTGCATCCCCTGCGGTACCAGCGCCTGAGCGGCGATCAGCGAACCGGCGCCGATGTGCGCCCCATTGAGAACCGTGGCCCCCATGCCGACCAGGACGTCGTCCTCGACGGTGCAGCCGTGCAGTACCGCGTTGTGGCCGACCGAGACGCGCTCGCCGACCGTGACGGGGAAGCCGGGGTCGGCATGGACGCTGCAGTTGTCCTGGATGTTGCTGTCGGCACCGATGGTGATGGGAGCGCAGTCGGCCCGCAGCACCGCCTGGTACCACGCGCTGGAGCCCGCGGCCATGGTGACCTCGCCGATCACGACGGACGTCGGTGCGGCGAAGGCCGCCACGTCGATGTCCGGTTCGTGGCCGCCCATGCCCGTGATCAACGCCTGCTCTGCCATCGCCCGTTCCTCCGTGCTCCGGTTCGTTCGGCCGCGTGGTCCGGCCGCCGTTGTTCGTTCCCCTGGCTCGGTCGAGCCAGGGGAACGGTATGCGAAGGCCGTTCCCGCGCCGCGGAGTGGGGTGAACATCACAGGACACCGCGGTGATCGTTCCGGCCGTGCCGACTACCGTGAGCGAGTGCCGAAGAACAGCAACACGTTCTCATCCCTCACCGCCTGGCGGCGCCGTGTCCTGTCCCGCGCCGTCCATCGCGGTTGGCGTGCGATCCAGGAAGCAGGCGCGATCACCGCGCAGCACCCGGGCGGGCTCCGCTTCGGCCGCATCGGTGAAGGGACCCGACTGGCCTTCCCGCAGGGCACCGTCTTCGGTGAGCCGTGGATCGAGCTCGGCGGCCACTGCATCATCGGTGAGCAGGTCACCCTGACTGCCGGACTGATGCCGGACCTGGACCTCGGCTCCGAGCCGATCCTGACCCTGGGGGACGGCGTGGTGCTCGGCCGCGGCAGTCATGTCGTCGCCGACACCACGGTGACCATCGGCTCGAACACGTACTGCGGGCCGTACGTGTACATCACGTCCACCAACCACAGCTACGACGATCCGCACGAGCCGGTCGGCAGACAGTGGCCACGCATGGAGCCGGTCGCCATCGGGCCGGGCTGCTGGATCGGCACGGGTGCGGTGATCCTGCCGGGGGCCCGGCTCGGCCGCAACGTCGTGGTCGCGGCAGGCGCGGTGGTACGCGGAGAGGTGCCCGACCACGCGGTGGTGGCCGGGGCGCCGGCACGTGTCGTACGCAGCTGGGACCCGGTGAAGGGCTGGCAGCCGCCCCTGCGTACCCCTGCTCCGGTGCCGATCCCGGCCGATGTCACGCCCGAACAGCTGCTGGCCGTCGCGGAACTCGAGGAAAGGTCCTGAGGGCTGCCCCGTAATCCCCGGCCCGCCAGGGATTACGGGGCAGCCCCTGCGGCCGGCTTCCTACCCGGTGGCGAGCAGTACGGTCCCCACCAGGGCCAGACCGGCCCCCGCCGCCTGCACCGCGCGCAGCCGTTCGCCCAGGACGCCGCGGGCGGCCAGGGCCGTGACCACCGGATAGAGCGAGGCCAGGACGGCGGCCACGGTGACCGGGCCGTGCTGCGCGGCGATCGAGTAGGTGCCGTTGGCCGCGACATCGGCGAGGCCGACGAAGGCCAGGGCGGGCAGCGTGGCCAGCAGTACGGCCGCCCCGCCCTCCTCGGGCAGCGCGCGCGCCCCGCGCCGTACCGATACGTACAGTGCAGCGCCGCCGACCGCGATGTTGGTGAGGCGCTGCACGAAGAGCGCCAGGAACAGCCCGGTGACCGTCGTGGACGCCTCCGCGATGAGCGACATCACCGCCCCGAAGCCGAATGCGGCCACCAGCGTCAGCAGCACCGCCTGCCGCTGCACCGGTGCTCCGCGCAGCTCCGGTCCACCGGCCAGCACGATGCCCGCGATCGCGACGCCGACCCCGGCGAACTGCAGCAGCCCGGGCCGCTCGCCGATGACCAGTCCGACACTCACCGGCACCGCGACGCCCAGCGAGCCGAGTGGCGAGACGACCCCCATGGGGCCGAGCGCCAGCGCCTTGTAGAAGCTCAGCATGGCCACCGGGCCGACGGCACCGGCGGCCACGGCGAACCAGAGCTGACCGCCGGCCTCGTTCCAGCCGCCGGTGGCGACCACGATGATGCCCAGTACGACCGCCGCGACGGCCTGCGAGGCGACGACCACGGTGAGCGCGGGCGTACGCCGGGTGAGCAGCCCGCCGCCGAAGTCGGCCAGCCCCCACAGCAGGCTGGTGGCCAGGGCGAACAGTGCTGTCATCGGCATGCCTCGCAGTACAGTGCGGTGAACGGTTGGGTGCACCACACCGTAGTGCAGTATTTTTGACTCTGTCATCCAGAATATTGGACGGAATGTGTCTGACCTCGACCAGCTCACCCAGTCGCTCGCGCGCAACCTCAAGCGCTGGCGCGGTGAACGTGGCTTCACCCTGGATGCCCTCGCCGCGCGCGCGGGGGTCAGCCGCGGCATGATCATCCAGATCGAGCAGGCGCGCACCAATCCGAGTGTCGGCACCACGGTCAAGCTCGCCGACGCCCTGGGCATCAGCATCACCACCCTGCTCGACTACGAACAGGGATCGCATGTCCGGCTGGTTCCCGAGAACCAGGCGGTGCGCATGTGGTCCACCGAATCGGGCAGTTCCACCACCCTGCTCGTCGGTACGGAGGCCAGAGGCCCGATCGAACTCTGGTCCTGGCGCCTGATGCCCGGCGACGGCAGCACCTCCGACCCGCACCCCGAAGGCACCGTCGAACTGCTCCACGTCACGGCGGGAGTGCTCACCCTGGAAGTCGACGGCGAGGCCCATTCCGTACCCGCGGGCACCTCCGCCACCTTCGAGGCGCACCACCCGCACGCCTACCGCAACGAAGGCTCCGAACCGGCCGAGTTCACGATGGCGGTGTCCATCCCGCCCGTACGCTGAGACGCCCGATCGGCCGCCGTACGGTCGCTGTTAGCGTGGCGGGTATGCGCGCACCCATCGGCACCTTCGAGAATGCCGCCCCCGCCGTCGACCGCATCGACCTCCTCACCCCTACGGTCGCCGAGGCCGTGCGCGAGGGGTGGGGCGGTGTTCCCGCCGACCGGATCCTGCATGTCGACACGGACCCGGAGATCGCGGACACGACGCTCTTCGTCGCCCACCACGGCGCCGATCTGCTCGACCGGTCGGCCAACTGCGTCGTGGTGGCCGGCAAGCGCGGCGGCGAGGCCACCCTGGCAGCCTGCGTCGTCCTCTCCCGTACGCGCGTCGATGTGAACGGGGCGGCCCGCAAGCACCTCGGCGCCCGCAAGGCGTCGTTCGCCTCCATGGACACGGCGGTCGGCGAGACCGGCATGGAGTACGGGGGCATCACCCCGATCGGACTCCCGGCCGGCTGGCCGCTGCTGCTCGACCCCGCAGTGGTGGACGAGGAGTGGGTACTGATCGGCAGCGGCAGCCGCCGGGGCAAGCTGATCGTCCCGGGGAAGGCGCTCGCAGCACTGCCGAACGCGGTACTCGTCGAGGGGCTCGGCGTCACGGTGTGAGGCGCCGACGCTGCTGTTCGAAGTCGTCGCGGTGCCGAGGTCCGCGCAACTCGACGGAGGCGGCGGCAAGCACCGGGAACCGAGGGGGCGTTCGGCCCCGTTACGGCCGCGCCGCCCGGTAGGACGGAAGCCGGCGGGTCGCGAAGTCCACCGCGTCGGTGAAGCGGAAGAGCCGTGCGGTCGCCGAGCCCACCGTGCCGGTGCGTACCGCAGTGCCGTCGGCCGTGCGCTCGAACTCCGCCCCCAGCGCGGCGAAGTCGCTGTCGTCCAGCGCGACGTCCTCGTACTCCCACCAGTGGCGCCTGCCTCCGGTGGTCACCACACAGCGGTAGCTGCGGCGGGGCGGGTCGGGGACGCGGTACTCGCCGAGGTGGAACGCGGTGCAGGAGTCGAAGCCGGTGCCCAGCAGCAGCACTTGAGCCCGTACGTCATAGAGGCAGGCCAGCGGCGAGTCCTCGCCGAGATGGCAGTCGGGGCGGTGGTGCGCGACGAGCTCCTCGGCCAGGGGGCCCAGCGCGGTGAACGACGTCTGGGGGTGGCCGCTGCGCGCGGCCCCCGGCGTCTGTCGTACGGCCTCCGAGAGGCGGCCCATCGACGGGGCGGCCGACGTCGCCCGGTCGAAGGGCGGCATGCTCGCCCGCACAGCCTCCCGGGCCGGGGCGCCGAGGCCGCGCACCCGCTCGCGGTAGTGCGGGGACGTATCGGAGTTCTCCGGTGTGAACGACGGGACGACCAGGGTGCCGTCCGCGCCGATCGCGTCCCGAAGTGCGCCTGTCACCGCTCGTACCCCGCCGCTCACGGCTCCCGTCGCGCGCATCGACGCATGCACCATGAGGACACCGCCCCGCGCCACACCGAGTTCGGACAGCTCATCGGCCAGCCGGCTTCGTCGGTGGGGAACGGTCAGGACGGCGGACGCACCGGTAACACTCACAGCGGGACATTCTCCCAGCCGTTCGGCATGTGTGACACCCCGCACATTCGGCCGAGGCGTGGCACCCCGCTCATCCGTCCAGGCGGGGGATCTCGATCGCGGGGCAGTGGTCCATCACCATGGCGACCCCGGCCGCCCGCGTGCGTTCGTACGCAGCTTCGTCGATCACGCCGAGCTGGAACCAGACCGCCTTCGCGCCGAGCGTGACCGCCTCGTCCGCGACGGCGCCCGCCAGTTCGCTGTTGACGAAGACGTCCACCACATCGACCGGGAACGGGATGTCGGCCAGCGACGCATAGCCCTCCTCGCCGTGCACCCGTTCCGCCTTGGGGTGCACCGGGACCACGCGCTTACCGAAGCGCTGGAGGACCGCGGCGACGCGGTAGGCCGCGCGGGACTCGTTGTTGGACAGTCCCACCACGGCCCAGGTGTCGCCCGTGTCCCGGAGAATCCTGCGGATCGTCTCCGTCTCGGTCCCCGCTGCGTCTGCATACATGATTCGCTCAACGGACAGCGGTCGTGGGCCATTCCCGCCTTGCGCATAGGGTGGCCGGATGCAGGAGCAGTACCGGACGGTCGCCCGAGCGGGCGTGCACGAGACCGAGATCAACCGATCGCGCTTCATCTGCGCGCTCGCCCCCGCCGCCACCGAGCAGGAGGCGCAGGACTTCGTCGCACGCATCCGCAGGGAACACCCGACCGCCAGCCACAACTGCTTCGCGTACGTGATCGGCGCCGACGCCTCCGTGCAGAAGGCCAGTGACGACGGCGAGCCCGGCGGCACCGCGGGTGCCCCGATGCTGCAGATGCTGATGCGCCGCGAGATGCGGTACGTCGTCGCCGTCGTCACCCGCTACTACGGCGGTGTGAAACTCGGCGCCGGGGGACTGATCCGGGCTTACGGAGGGGTGGTGGGCGAGGCTCTGGACGAGCTCGGCACGATCACCCGACAGCGGTTCCGGCTCGCCACGATCACCGTCGGCCACCAGCGGGCCGGCAGGTTGGAGAACGATCTGCGCGCCACGGGACTGGCCGTGCGGGAGGTCCGGTACGGGGAAGCGGTGATCATCGAGATCGGACTGCCGGACTCCGATGTCGAGAGCTTCCGGAGCTGGCTGGCCGATGCGACCGCCGGTGAGGCGCTGCTGGAGCTGGGCGGTGAGGCGTACGGGGACGCCTGATCGCGCCTGGCGGGGTGGGTCGGCCGCGCTGCGGGACCTCTGGCAGGCGGAACGCCCGGGCGTCGGAACCCAACTCGATCTCATTCGCCGAACATGCCGGAGGTGGTGCGCGGCGATGGGAGACTGTGGGCTGTGAGGAAGCAGGTTCGTGAGGGATCAGGGGAACAGCGGCGTTAGCGTGGTCGGTGGCGTCCGTGCAGTCCCGCGCCGGTCCGGTGCGGCTCCCGGGCACGGCAGGCGCGGACGCTGGGTGCGAAGGAAGCAAAACATGCAGGTCGGAGCCAGGTCTTGAGGATTTTGCACACATCGGACTGGCACCTGGGGCGGTCGTTCCACCGGGCCCCCCTGCTCGAGGCGCAGGCCGACTGTCTCGATCATCTGGTGGCGACTGTGCGCGAACGCGAGGTCGACGCCGTCGTGGTGGCAGGTGATGTGTACGACAGGGCCGTGCCGCCGTTGTCCGCCGTCGAGCTCTTCGACCGGGCGCTGCACCGGCTCGCCGCCGTCGGCGTACCCACGGTGATGATCTCCGGAAACCATGACTCGGCCCGCAGGCTCGGCGTGGGCGCCGGTCTGATGGGCCGGGCCGGCATCCATCTGCGGACCGACCCCGCGCAGTGCGCCACCCCGGTCGTCCTGCGGGACGACCACGGCGACGTCGCGTTCTACGGACTTCCCTACCTCGAACCGGCACTCGTCAAGGACGTGTTCAAAGCGGAGCGGGCCGGACACGAGGCCGTGCTGACCGCCGCCATGGACCGGGTCCGCGCCGACCTCGCGACACGGCCGGACTCCACCCGGTCCGTGGTGCTCGCCCATGCCTTCGTCGCGGGCGGCGCACCCAGCGACAGCGAGCGCGACATCACCGTCGGCGGAGTGGCCGCCGTCCCCGCCGGAGTCTTCGACGGCGTCGACTACACGGCGCTCGGCCACCTGCACGGCAGTCAGGTCGTCACCGATCGGGTGCGCTACTCCGGCTCGCCCCTCGCCTACTCCTTCTCCGAGGTGGACCACCGCAAGACCATGTGGCTGATCGACCTCGACGCCACGGGAGCCATCGCCGCCGAACGGATCGACTTCCCGGTGCCCCGGCCGCTCGCCCGGCTCCGCGGCCGCCTCGACATGCTTCTCGACGACCCCGCGCTGGCTCGGCACGAGGAGGCGTGGGTGGAGGCCACCCTCACCGACCCCGTCCGTCCGGACGAGCCGATGGCCCGTCTCATGGCGCGGTTCCCGCACACCCTCAGCCTCGTCCTCGAACCCGAGCGGGCCCCCGAGGACCCGCTCGCCTCGTACGCACAGCGCCTCAAGGGGCGCGACGACCAGCAGATCGCGGAGGACTTCGTGGCGCATGTCCGGGGCGGGAACGGGGCGGACGACCGGGAGCGTACGGTGCTGCGCGGCGCCTTCGACCACGTACGGGTGGACGACGGCGTACGCGAGGTGAACCGTTGAGACTCCACGGACTCGCCCTCACCGCCTTCGGCCCGTTCGGCGCCACCCAGGAAGTCGACTTCGACGCGCTCTCGTCTGCGGGACTCTTTCTGCTGCACGGTCCCACCGGGGCCGGGAAGACCTCCGTCCTCGACGCCGTCTGCTACGGGCTGTACGGCGCGGTGCCCGGTGCCCGGCAGAGCCCCGGCACCTCGCTGCGCAGCGACCACGCCCCGGCCGGCCTCCCCACCGAAGTGCGGCTGGAACTGACCGTCGGCGGACGGCGCCTGGAGATCACCCGGCGCCCCGCCCAGCCCCGCCCCAAGAAGAAGGGCGACGGCTTCACCACCGAGAAGGCCCAGAGCTGGCTGCGCGAGTACGACCCCGAGAACGGCTGGCAGGCGCTCAGCCGGTCGCATCAGGAGATCGGTGAGGAGATCACCCAGCTCATCGGGATGAGCCGGGACCAGTTCTGCCAGGTGGTCCTTCTGCCGCAGGGCGACTTCGCACGGTTTCTGCGCGCCGACGCCGAAGCACGCGGCAAGCTGCTCGGCAGACTCTTCGACACCCGCCGCTTCGCGGCCGTCGAGGAACGCCTCACCGAACTGCGCCGTACCGCAGAAACCCAGGTCAAGGCCGGCGACGAACAGATTCTCGCGATCGCCCAGCGGATCGCCCAGGCCGCGGGGCCGGCGGCCGGCGAGCTGCCCCTGCCGGACGCCCAGCCCGGCGAACCGGGACTGTCGGACGGTGTACTGGAATGGTCCGCCGTCGCCCGCAGCGGCGCCCGGGAACGACTCGACATCGCTGAGTCCGTCCTGGCCGCGGCCGAGAGCCGACAGGCGGCAGCCCGCCGCGAACTCGACACCGCGCGCGAACTCGCCAGGCTTCAGCAGCGGTACGAGGAGACGCGGCGCCGTGCCACCGAACTCGAAGCCCGTCGCCCCGACCGCGACGGGCACCACGACCGGCTCGAACGTGCCCGCAAAGCAGATCTCGTCGCCCCCGCACTGGAGGTGCGTGACGAAGCGGAGCGGGTCTACCGCGCGGCGAGCGCGGCCCGTGAGCGCGCCCGCGCCCAGCTGCCGGACACCCTTGTCGACGCCGGCGCGGAACAGCTGGCGGCTCTGGAACGCAGGCTACGGCAGGAGCTCGGCGGCCTCGACGCCGCGCGTCGGGCCGAGCGGCGCAGCGCGGAGATCGACACCGAGCGGGCCGAACTGGAGCGGCAGGCCCGGGCCGACGACGAACTGATCCTGGAAGCGGAAGGCTGGCTCACGGGCTGGGAATCCACCCGCCGTGGCCTTCAGGAACGCATCGAAGCTGCGCAGGAGTCCGCGACCCGCGCCGAACAGCTGGCGGGCCGGCTGGAACCGGCTCGCCGACAGCTGGAAGCGGCACGGCGCCGTGATGCGCTCGCGACGCAGACGGCGGCCGCCGCGGACCGGCTGGCCGCGGCCCGGGAGCGCGCGCTCGGTGCCCATGAGAAGTGGCTGGAGCTGCGCGAGCGGCGGCTGCGCGACATCGCCGCCGAGCTCGCGGCGCAGCTGGTCGACGGCGAGGCCTGCAAGGTGTGCGGGTCGGGCGACCACCCGAAGCCGGCCCGGGCCGGTGACGGGCATGTCGACAAGGCGACCGAAGAGGCCGCTCTCGATACACACCGACGGGCCGAGCAGGTCCGTACGGAGGCGGACCGGGAGCTCGGAGTCGTACGCGAGAAGCACGCTGCGGCGCGGGCTGAGGCCCGGCCTGCGCGGGGCGCAGGTGCGGCAGATGGCAGCGAGGGCCGCATCACCGGACCGGGCGCCGACGACCTGTCCGGTGACAATGCCGCCGTTGCCGACGCGGCCCACGTCGTCACGTCACCGGACCCTGACCCCACCGTCGCCGAACTCGACACCCTGGTCACCCGGTTGGCGACCGAGCACGCCCGGGCGCACCGCACCGCGGCCGGCACGCACGCCGCACGCGAGGCTCTCGCAGCTGCCGAACGGGAGCAGACCGAGCGGCTCGAAGGGCGCCAGTCGGCCGAGCGGCGCGCCGCTGCCCGGACCTCCCGGCGGGAAGGGCTCGACCGCGAACAGTCCGCCCTGGAAGCCGAGTTGGTGACCGCCCGCGGGGAGGCCGGCAGCGTCGCCGCGCACGCCGCCCTGCTGGAGCGCCGGGTCGCCCTGCTCGCCGACGCCGCGGAGGCGGTGCGCGCCGAGGAAGCGGCGGCGCAGCGCAGCAAGGAGGCCGACGGCCGGCTCGCGGACGCCGCGTTCCGGGCCGGTTTCGACACGCCGCAGGCCGCCGCGGCGACCCTGCTCCCGGCCTTCGAGCAGCGCGAACTCCAGCACCTGATCGACGCCTGGCAGGCCGAGGCCGCCGCCGTCGCCGACCGGCTCGCCGAGGTGGAGACCCGCGCCGCCGCCGAACGCCCGCGGGCCGACCCGGACGCAGCGCAGGCCGCGTACGACGCGGCCGAGCGGCAGGTGAGGGACGCCGCCGCCACGCTCGCCGCCACCCGGGAGCGCTGCACCGAACTCGACCGGCTGTCGCGCCGTGCGGCGGACGAGGTGCGCAGGCTGGGCCCGCTGCGCGAGGAGTACGAGCGGGTCGCACGGCTCGCCGGCCTCGCCGCCGGAACCTCGGCCGACAACGAACGCAAGATGCGACTGGAGTCGTACGTGCTCGCCGCCCGGCTCGAACAGGTCGCGGCCGCAGCCACGGCGCGGCTGCAGCGCATGTCGTCGGGCCGCTACACACTGGTCCACTCCGACGCGCGCACCGGAGGCCGCCGGGCCGGCCTCGGGCTGCATGTCGTCGACGCCTGGACCGGCCGAGAGCGCGACACAGCCACGCTCTCCGGCGGTGAGACGTTCTTCGCCTCGCTCGCCCTGGCGCTCGGCCTCGCCGATGTCGTCACCGACGAGGCGGGCGGGGTCCGGCTGGACACCCTCTTCATCGACGAGGGGTTCGGCAGTCTGGACGACCAGACCCTGGACGAGGTGCTCGACGTACTCGACTCGCTGCGTGAGCGGGACCGCAGCGTCGGCATCGTCAGCCATGTCGCCGATCTGCGCCGCCGTATCCCCGCCCAGCTCGAAGTGGTCAAGGAGCGGCACGGATCGGCGGTGCGGCACCGGTCCGGCGGTGCGGTCAGCGGCTGATGGCCCGCCGGGGGAGGGGTGAGGAGTAGACGACGCTGGTGGTGACGGAGCCGAGCGCGCCGATCTTCCCCGAGACCCCTTCCAGATGACTCATCGAGCGGGCGGTGACCTTGAGCACGAAGCAGTCGTCGCCGGTGACATGGTGGGCCTCCACGATCTCGGGCGTGGTGTCGAGGAGATCGTGGAACGGCTTGTAGTTGCCGTTCGGATAGCGCAGCCGTACGAGGGCGAGAATCGGCAGCCCGAGCCGCTCCGGGTCCACCACGGCGGCGTAACCACGGATGATGCCCGCCTCCTCCAGCCGACGCACCCGCTCCGTCACCGCGCTGGGGGACATGGCGACCTCGCGCGCCAGTTCGGCGAAGGTGGCCCGTCCGTCGCGTTGCAGGACATCGAGGATGCGCCAGTCGGTTGCGTCCGTGGAATAGTCGGTCATGCCGGTGAGACAACAGGGAATTCCCCGGAGAATCAAGTGTTGTACCGGGGATCTCTTCTTCTCGCAAAGGATCACCGGTCGTAGATTTTTGGTCATGACTTCGCAGCTCACGGCCTCCGCCGGTAACCCCGTCCTCCGAGTCCCGCCGGCCTCCCCGGCCGCGGCCGCCGCCTACTTCGGCGGCTCGCTCGCCTTCCACGCCGATGTCTCCGACGTCGCCGCCGCGCTCGCGGCCGGCTCGGACCCCGGCTTCGTCGTCCTCGACTCCCGGTCCACCGCCTCGTGGGACCAGGGGCACATCCCCGGCGCCGTCCACCTGCCCACCGCGCTCATCGCCGAGCAGGCCCGGGAGCTCCTCGACCCGGCCGTGCCCGTGGTCACGTACTGCTGGGGCCCCGGCTGCAACGGCGCCGCCCGCGCCGCGCTGGCCCTCGCCGAACTCGGCTACCAGGTCAAGGAGATGCTCGGCGGATTCGAGTACTGGGCGCGCGAGGGCTTCGAGTTCGAGACCTGGGAAGGGCGCCGGCGGCGCACCGCCGACCCGCTCACCGCACCGGTCGACTCCGACGAGTGCGGCTGCTGAACGGCGCAAGCCATGCGTACCGAGGGGACCGACGACCATCGCCGGTCCGACCGCCCCGGCGGAAACTCACCTGGGCGCCGGGAGGAATCGGGCGCAAGCGGGTGGCCGACGGCGGCCGGGCCCATGGCACTGGACCGGGTCCGGCCGCCGTCTCACTGAGCGTGGTCCGGGGTCAGAGCTTCGACAGCTCGTCGACCAGATCGTCGAGACCCAGCGACCCCTGCGACAAGGCAGCCATGTGCCAGGCCTTGGCGTCGAACGCGTCGCCGTGCGCCTTGCGGGCGTTCTCCCGGCCCAGCAGCCAGGCACGCTCGCCCAGCTTGTAGCCGATGGCCTGCCCCGGCATGGACAGGTAGCGAGTCAGTTCGCTCTCCACGAACTCCGCAGGCCGGCCGCTGTGGTTGCCGAAGAACTCCTGGGCCAGCTCGGGCGTCCACCGCTCGCCGGGACGGAAGGGGGAGTCCGCCGGGATCTCCAGCTCCGCGTGCATGCCGATGTCCACGATCACCCGGCAGGCGCGCATCATCTGCGCATCCAGGTAGCCGAGGCGGCGCTCGGCGTCCGGCAGGAAGCCCAGCTCGTCCATGAGCCGCTCCGCGTACAGGGCCCAGCCCTCGGCGTTGGCGCTGACCATGCCGATCGACGCCTGGTAGCGGGAGAGGCTGTCGGCGACGTGCGTCCACTGCGCGATCTGCAGGTGGTGACCGGGCACGCCCTCGTGGTACCAGGTGGAGACCAGGTCGTAGACCGGGAAGCGGGTCTCGCCCATGGTGGGCAGCCAGGTGCGGCCGGGACGCGAGAAGTCCTCGGAAGGGCCCGTGTAGTAGGGAGCCGCGGCGCCGCCGGGCGGTGCGATCCGGGACTCCACCTTCCGTACCCGCTCGGCGAGTTCGAAGTGCGTGCCGTCGAGTGCTTCTATGGCCTCGTCCATCAGGCCCTGCAACCAGGCCTGGACCTCGTCGACACCCTCGATGTGCTTGCCGTGCACGTCGAGGTGGGCCAGCGCCTCCCAGGGACCCGCGCCCGGCAGTACCTTCTCGGCCTCGGTCTTCATCTCGGCGAGCAGCCGGTGGTACTCGGACCAGCCGTACGCGTACGCCTCGTCGAGATCCAGATCGGTGCCGTTGAAATAGCGCGACCAGCGGGCGTACCGCTCGCGGCCCACCGTGTCGGGCGCACCCTCGATCTCGGGGGCGTACACATCGCGCATCCAGTCGCGCAGCGCCACCAAGGACGTCGTGGCCTGCCGGGCGGCGTCGTCCAGATCGGCGCGCAGCGCGTCCGGGCCCGGAGCGACGAAGCTCTGGAAGAACCCCGTCCCGTTGTCGCCGATCCACTCCGTCAGCTGGCCGACAAAGGTGGTGGTGGCCCGCGGGCCGCCGTACAGCTTCCGTTCCAGACCCAGCGCGAGGGAGGTGCGGTACCCCTCCAGGGCCGCGGGAACCGCGCGCAGCCGCTCCACGATCGCGGCCCAGTCCTCGTCGGTCTCGGTCGGCGTCACCGTCAGCACCTCACGGACGCTGTGCGCCGGGGAATGCAGATTGGAGACGGCGCGCAAGCTCTCATCGGCCTCATGGACGGCGAGTTCCGCCGTCAGCCGCTCGCGCAGCAGGCGGCCGCAGCGGCGCTCGGCATCGCTGTCCGCGCCCGGCAGCTGCTCGGCCGCGTCGAGCTTCACCAGCGTGGTGCGGGCCAGCTCGGCAAGAGCTTCCTGTCCGGCGGGGGAGAAGTCGGGCAGGCGGCTGGAGCTTGCCTCGACGCCGAGGTAGGTGCCTGCGATCGGGTCGAGTTCGATGAATGCGTCGACGTAGTCGTCGGCGACCTGGCGGGGCAGTGCGCTGTGCGTAGTGTCTGACATGCGAACATCCTCGTACGGCCAGGGGGCCCGCGTCACTAGCAATCGGGCTCGACGGGCTGTCGCATTTGTGACAGTCCCGGTGACCGCACCGGGTCATGCGGACGCGGTGGCCGGACTTGATCGTTGGGCCGCGATGGCCGGTCCCGGCCGTTCGACGAGGTGGCCGGGACCGGTCATTCGGTCTCCGCGGTCCGTCCGGGCGTTGCGGCCGACGGAGGCAGCAGCGGCCCGCACTCCCACTGCTGGAATATCAGCCGGGTCTCCACCCGGGCCACCTCGCGCCGCGAGGTGAACTCGTCCAGCACCAGCCGCTGCAGATCCGCGGTGTCCGCGACTGCCACATGGACCAGGTAGTCGTCGGGGCCGGTCAGATGGAAAAGTGCACGGGACTCCGGCAACGCCCTGATCCGGTCGACGAACGGGCCGATGAGCTCCCGCCGGTGCGGGCGGACCTGCACCAGGAGCAGCGCCTCCAGGCCGCGGCCGAGCCGGGCCGGGTCGAGCCGCAGCTGGTGGCCGAGAATGACTCCCGAGCGGCGCAGCCTGGTCACCCGGTCCAGGCACGTCGACGGTGCGACGCCGACTTCGGCGGCCAGTTCGCGGTAGGTGGTCCGGGCATCGTTCTGCAGCAGCCGCAGAATGTGCAGGTCCACCGGGTCCAGAACGACAGATTCGGTCATTCATCGAACGTAGCACGGCACTTCAGCGCACAGGTCCGGCGACTGTTCAGAGTGGTGTCATGGACACCGAAGCCTCGATGCGGCCCTTGACGACACCCCGGTCCAGGGCCCTGGCCACCGAAGCAGTGCACGCCGGACGCGACGACCTCGCTGCACTCGGCCTGCACGCCCCGCCGATCGATCTGTCCACCACCTACCCCTCGTACGACTCCAGGGGAGAGGCGGAACGGATCGACACCTTCGCCACCACCGGCGCCAGGCTCGACGGGCCGCCCGTCTACGCCCGGCTCGACAACCCGACCACGGCCCGATTCGAGACGGCACTCGCCCGACTCGAAGGGACCGCGAGCGCCGTGTCGTTCGCCAGCGGAATGGCGGCGCTCACCGCCGTCCTGCTGGCCCGCGCGAGCATGGGGCTGCGCCATGTGGTCGCCGTCCGTCCGCTCTACGGCTGCAGCGACCATCTCCTCGGCGCCGGACTGCTGGGCACCGAAGTCACCTGGACCGATCCGGCGGGCATCGCGGGAGCCATCCGTCCGGACACAGGTCTGGTGATGGTCGAGACGCCGGCGAACCCGACGCTCGCCGAGGTCGACATCCGGGCGATCGCGCACTCCTGCGGCTCGGTGCCGCTGCTCGTCGACAACACCTTCGCCACCCCCGTCCTGCAACGGCCCGTCGAGCACGGGGCCAGGATCGTCCTGCACAGCGCCACCAAATACCTGGGCGGGCACGGCGATGTGATGGGCGGGGTCGTCGCCTGCGACGAGGAGTTCGCGGCCCGGCTGCGTCAGGTCCGCTTCGCCACCGGCGGGGTGCTGCATCCCATGGCCGGGTATCTGCTGCTGCGCGGGCTCTCCACCCTGCCGGTGCGGGTCCGCGCCGCTTCCGCGAGCGCCGCCGAACTGTCCCGTCGGCTGACCGCCGACCCACGCATTGCCCGGGTCCACTACCCGAAGGTGGGCGGAGCGATGGTCTCGTTCGAGGTGTACGGGGATCCGCACCGGGTGATCTCCGCGGTGCGGCTCATCACGCCGGCGGTCAGCCTCGGCAGTGTCGACAGCCTGATCCAGCATCCGGCCTCCATCAGCCACCGCATTGTGGATGAGGGAGACCGGCAGGCCGCGGGTGTCGGCGACCGGCTGCTGCGCATGTCGGTCGGTCTGGAGGACGTCGAGGACCTGTGGGCCGACCTGTGTCAGGCGCTCAGCGACCCGCCTGCTCGTACGGCGGTAGGGACCGTACCGGAGTCGCTTCCAGCCGGGCGGTGATCACGAGCGTGCCTTCCTCGATCTGGTAGTCGAGAGGCAGCGCGAGGGCCCGCATCGCGGCAACCATGCCGGTGTTCGACGCCTGGGTGACCGCGTAGACGCTCTCGCAGCCGGCCTCGATGGCGAGCGTCACCAGGCGGCCCAGCAGCTCGGAGCCGATGCCGCGGCGCTGCCAGTCGTCCTCGACGAGGAGGGCGACCTCGGTCTCGTCGCCGTCCCAGAGGAGGTGGCCGAGGGCGACGAGCCGGCCGGAGGCCGTCTGAACAGCCAGGGTGCGGCCGAACCGGGGGCTCAGCAGGTGGTCCAGATAGCGGTCCGCGTCATGGACCGGACCGTGGTACCGCAGCCGCAGTGTCTGATCGGAGCAACGGTCGTGCATGGCGCGGGCGGCTGCCAGGTCGCTCTGGTCCGCGCGGCGCACGGTGATCTCGTTGCCCTCGGGGAGCGTGAGTACATGCTCGCTGCCCGGGACGCGGGGGCCGAGCCGCGCGTCGAGCTCGACCAGGGCACGGGCCCGGGCGAACTCGGTCGGCGTGAACGGCAGATAGGGCCGTTCGATCGTGATCGCACCGCCGGACGGGTCGCGCAGTCGCATCACGGTCTCTTCCAGCACCCCCTCGACCGGCGCGGTCTCGCCGGTGGCGCGGCCACTGATCGACACGGCAGGGAGCGAGTGGATGGTGCAGCGGCCGAGCAGCTGACGCAGGGCGAGGGGGAGTTCGGCCGCATCCAGGGCCGTGCGCGTGGCGAGGCCCAGAATGCGCGTCGGGGCATCCACCAGATCGTGTGCGTCGGCACGCTCGATCCAGGTGGAGCTGCCGCCCGCGGCGGAAATGGCCCGGCTCAGCTGCTGCGCCTGGAGCGTGGCCGGGGCACGCAGCAGGAACTCGTCGACCGTGCCCTGGGCCAGTGGGTGCGTCTGCAGGGTGAGGATGTCGACCCGGTGCCGGGCGAGCGCGATGCACAGCGCGGCCAGGCTGCCGGGGGTGTCCCGGACAGTGGTCCGCATTCGCCACAGCACCGTTTCCCCGGCGGAGAGGGCAGGGCCCGCGGCAGCGGGCGCAGTCACCGGAGCGGCGGCGCCGGTACGTGTGGCGGCGGTGAGGCGGTCGGTGGAACGGTCCGGGGCCGAGCTGTCGTGGTCGGCACCCGGGCCGTCGGCGGTCGGCGGGGGCGCGTGACTGTGCCGCCGTGCCCACCATGTGTGGAACGTGGCCGTTGCAGTCAGCGCCACGGCCGAGGCGACCAGCAGGTACGGCCCGTCCGGCTGGTGCCCGATCAGGTTGGCGATCGCGTCGGCCACCGCGACCGCGGTGAACAGGGCGGCCAGTTCGATCAGGTCCCGCCGCCAGTGGTGGGGGCGGCGGGCACTCTTCGCAGATGTCACATCAGTCATGGCTCCACTGTGACGGAGCGGTGTTGCCTGATCACGAACGCCTTGTGACTGATGGGTTAAGTGTGGATCTAGTCCCCTATCGCCGGTTTTTGGCGGGTTAATGTCTTGAGTGATTGCGGTTGTGGCGGTGCGTGCGCGGGTTGCGGCAGCTTGTGAACGGTCCGCAGCGGGTGCGGGCAGCGAGTGGCGTGGTGGGGCGGGCCGATCCGGGACCCGCCCGGTTACAGCGAGGCGCATCCGGTTACGGGACGATGTCCACGGCCGTCGCCCCCGCACCCTGCTCCCAGGCAGCCTGCAGCCGCACCGCGTGTCGCACCAACTGCGACGATCCGCCGCGCGCGGCCACTGCGGCGAGCCCGGTTGTCGGCCCGGCCCCGTCACCACCACAGCCAATCGGCCCCGGACAGCCGCCAGGGACCTCCGCCCACGTCGGTCAGCGGCGCAGGCTCACTGTCCGACGCGTCCCGGCTGCAGAACCTTGCTGAACAGCACCGAACCGCCCTGAGCCCGCAGCCGCACCGTCAACTCGCCACTGTCGCCGTCGATGTCGACCTCGCCGAAGAACTGCGGCGACTCCATCGGCGACACATTCGCCCGGTCGGGCGCCCGCACGAAGACCCGGTCGGGACCGAACGTGCTGTCCAGCGCATTGGCGGGGAAACCACCGGCGGCCAGCGGCCCCGACACGAACTCCCAGAACGGTGCGAAGTCCTTGAACGCCGCGCGCTCGGGGGCGTAATGCTGCGCCGATGTGTAGTGCACATCGGCCGTCAGCCAGAGTGTGCCGGTGATCCGGCGGTGCTTGATGAACCGCAGCAGCTCCGCGATCTGCAGCTCACGGCCGAGCGGGGCACCGGGATCGCCCTGGGCCACCGCCTCGAAGTCCGTCGCACCGTCCGTGACGACAAGTCCCAGCGGCATGTCCGCGGCGATCACCTTCCACACCGCGCGGGACCGCGACAGCTCGCGCTTGAGCCATTCGAGCTGCTCGGCGCCGAGGATGCCCGTGGTGTCGTCGGGCTGCCGGCCGGGGGAGTTCGCGTTGCGGAACGACCGCATGTCGAGGACGAACACGTCGAGCAGCGGGCCGTGCCGCACCACCCGGTGCACGCGGCCGTCGCCGGACGATTCGTGCAGCGTGGACACCGGGAAGTACTCGCGGAACGCCCGCATCGAACGCGCGGCCAGGACGTCGACGTTCTTCTCGGTGTACCGGACGTCGTCCAGGATCTGCCCCGGATACCAGTTGTTGCGTACCTCGTGGTCGTCCCACTGGATGATCGACGGCACCTGTGCGTTGAACTTCCTCAGGTTGTCGTCAAGGAGGTTGTAGCGGAAGTTTCCGCGGTACTCGGCGAGCGTCTCGGCGACCTTCGCCTTCTCCTCGGTGGTGACGTTGCGCCAGACCCGGCCGTCGGGCAGCGTCACGCTCGGCTCGATCACCCCGTCCGCGTAGATGTTGTCACCGCTGCAGAGAAAGAAATCCGGGTCGAGACGGCGCATCTCGTCGTACACCCGGTAGCCGCCGATGTCCGGGTTGATGCCCCAGCCCTGTCCCGCGATGTCGCCGGACCACAGGAAGCGGACCCCGTCGCGGCGCCGGGCGGGCGCGGTACGGAACGTCCCGTACACCGGCTCACCGGTCCGGCGCGGATCGTCCGGGTCCGCGAGCGTCACCCGGTAGTGCACCTGCTCGCCGGCGGGCAGCCCGTACAGCGGCGTCGTGCCGGTGAAGTCGGTACCGGAGCCGACCAGAGGCCCGTGCCAGGTGCGCGCCCGCCGGAACGACTCCGTTGCCGACGTCTCCACGATCATCCGCGCCGGACGGTCCGAACGCACCCAGACCAGGGCGGACGATGCGGTGACATCACCCACCTGAACGCCCCAGGCCGCGCGCGGTCGGCCGGACAGAGCGAAGGCGGGGGCTGCCGCCGCTGCCACCGGGAGCGTGAGCGCGGCCGAAGCGGCCAGTGAACCGCGCAGCACAGTGCGGCGGTCGGGCGAAGGGATGCGCGGACGGTACGACATGGAGGTGCCTCCGGGGGCAGCGGGACAGAGGTACGGGTGGCCGGTCGACGGGCCCCACCTTTGTGCCCGTCGGCGGCGAGCACACCAACCTCAGATGAACAGCGGGCCGCGCCAGGCGTCGATGTCCCGTCCGTGCGCCTCCCGTTGGGCGTTCCGCGGCCCGCCGTGCCGCTCGGTGAAGCCGGTCCGGAGGCCTCTGCCTGGTCAGCGACTGGTGTCGAGGATGACGCGTGCCACGAGCGCCGGATCGTCGTTCATCGGTACGTGCCCGCAGCCGGGCAGCCGCACCAGCCGGGCACCGGGGATGGTGTGCTTGGCTCTGATCCCCTGCCGGCGCAGCAGCAGACGGTCGCGACTGCCCCAGGCGACAGTCACCGGCAGCCCCGGCACATCGTCGGTGAACGCGACACTCCGTCCGACGGCGAGCGTCTCGTGGAATCCGGACGCCTCGCGCAGGGCGACGGTCTCCGAGACGACCGCCTCGGGTGAACGGCGGCCGGGGCGCGCGTAGATGGTGCTCGTCAGCGCGGCACGCCCGGCCGCGCTCCGCGAGAGCCCTTCGATCAAGGGCATCGGCAAGGCCAGTGCGCCCTGCCGCATGGCCCGCAGCGTTGCGAACGCGTAGCGCCGCTCGCTCTGCGTCCAGAATCCGGCGGGCGACAGCGCCGTCACCGATCTGACGAGCTTCTCGCGGCCCAGCTCCAGTGCCAGCAGTCCACCGAGCGAGTTCCCTGCGACATGCGGCCGGTCCACGCCGAGCGCCTCACAGAACGCGCCGAGCACCGGCACCACGCTCCCCAGGTCGTACGGAACACCGTCCGGGAGCGCCGGGGAGACGCCGAAGCCGGGCAGATCCACGGCTATGACATCTCGCTCCGGTGCCAGCACGGGCAGCACCGGATCCCAGGCCTGATGGTGGTGTCCGATGCCGTGGAGCAGCAACAGCGGCTCTCCGGAACCGGTCCGTTCGTACGCCACGGACACGGTCCGCGGACCTCGGGGTGAGTCGACGCTGAACGAGACCGTGCTGGCCATGCGGCTGCTCCCAGGGTTGGGCCGGGCGTGAGTGCTGGAGTGTCGAGTTCCGTGTAGTGCCGTGCAAGAGACGGTGCCTGAACAGATTTAGACGTCCCGTCAACAACAATTACCGTCCAGTAGCCTCCAGTTCAAGGGGGCCGGGTAATTCGTGCTGGACACGGCGCGGCGCGTCGGCTGGGATGGAGCGGTGACCACCGACACCGTGACCGACGTATTCGAAGAACACCGCCCCGTCCTCACCGGGGTCGCCTACCGCATGCTCGGCCGGATCGCCGATGCCGAGGACGTGGTGCAGGAGGCGTGGCTGCGCTGGTCGTCCGCGTCGCGCGAGGACGTACGGGAGCCGCGCGCGTTCCTCGTACGGATCACCACCCGCCTCGCTGTCGACCGGCTGCGGCAGTTGCAGTCGCGGCGCGAGGCGTACGTCGGACCCTGGCTGCCCGAACCGCTCGTCACCGACTTCGGTCCCGCTGTTCCCGACACCGCCGAGCAGGCTGTTCTCGCCGACTCCGTATCGGTCGCCGTGCTCGTCGTCCTCGAATCGCTCTCCCCGCTGGAGCGCGCCGTCTTCGTCCTGCGCGAGGCCTTCGGCTTCCCGTACGGGGAGATCGCCACGACCCTCGACCGGACGGAGGCTGCGGTACGTCAGCTCGCCGGGCGTGCCCGGCGGCATGTGGAGGAGCGCAAGCCGCGTTACGACGTCGACCCGGCCCAGCGCCGTGACCTCACGGAACGGTTTCTCGCCGCGGCGGCGGGCGGCGACATCGAGGAGCTGTTGGTGCTGCTCGCCCCCGATGTGCGGCTGGTCGGCGACAGTGGCGGAAAGTCGAAGGCGCCGCTGCGGATCATCGAGAGCCAGGACAAGGTCGGCCGCTTCCTCATGGCCGTCGCCCACGATCAGGCTCCGGACATGGAGATCCGATTCCTGGAGCTGAACGGCGGTCCGGCCCTGCTGGTGCTTTTCGGTGGAAAGCTCGATACCGTCCTCCAGGTCGACATCAGGGACGGCGTCATCCAGTGCGTATATATCGTTCGCAATCCTGACAAACTCATCGGCCTGGCTGCCGAATAGCCCGCCCGATCCGACGCCCGCCCCGACACCTGCCTCGACCGAAGCCCCACGGACCCGCCGGCCGTGGGGCTTTGTGCTGCGCGGGCCTCACGGGACCGCGAACGTCCTGTGAACGCTCTGCGGCAGAGGCCCGTTTCGCTGCGTGACGGAATAAGGATTGGTCTTGACCAAGGGGGTGTGCCGTCCTATGGTCTCAACGTTAAGACAGGAACCTTTAATAAATAACGTCGCGGAAAAAGACGCTGGGTGATTGCGGAGGACAGGGTGGGGACCACGCAGCTGGAATCGGTACAGGAGCC
Organism: Streptomyces sp. NBC_00353; assembly: GCF_036108815.1. Taxonomy (NCBI): domain Bacteria; kingdom Bacillati; phylum Actinomycetota; class Actinomycetes; order Kitasatosporales; family Streptomycetaceae; genus Streptomyces; species Streptomyces sp. NBC_00353. The sequence continues at coordinate 8,246,724 of NZ_CP107985.1, forward strand.
GAAGTACTGGCACCTCAAGACCGTGCTCAGTGAGGCACTCGACTCGGACTTTGCGGTGGGAGAGATCCTGCCCAACGAGCGTGAGCTCGCTGCCCGGTTCGGCGTCGCACGGGCCACGCTCCGGCAGGCTCTGGAGCAGCTCGAACTCGAAGGCAGGCTGCAGCGCCGCCGTGGCGTCGGGACCACGGTCGCACCGCCGCGCCTGGGCGTAGCCGTCTCGACCGCGCAGCACGACTGGGCGGACGGCGGTGCCGGCGAGGCCTGGCAGGCCGTCGACTGCACGACCGCCGTCGCACCCGCCCCGGTGCTCGCCATGCTCGACGTGGAGAGCGACGAGTCCGTGCACATCGTCCGCCGGATCCGGGTCACCCAGGGACAGCCCGTCGCGGCGGAGCTCCTGTACGTGCCGTCGTCGTCCGTGCCCGAACTGTCGGCGATCGAGAGCCCGTCCGGTCCCACCCGCGCCCGCAGCGTCGTGCGTGAACTGCACCGTCTCGGCCTTGACGGCCAGGACCGTTCGGTGGAGCTCGGTTCGGCCCGTGCGGACGACGCCAAGGAGCTCGACCGCCTCCCCGGCGCACCCGTCCTCGTCGTCACCACCCGCTACCTCGCCGCAGGAGGCACGGCCGCTGTCTCCGTCGCCACCTACCGGGCCGACACCTGCCGGCTCACCTTCGGCGCCTCGGGTGACCTGGAAATCAGTCACCCCGGCCAGGAGCGCAAGGCTTCCTGAGACCGGCCGGCCCCACCGGCTTGTACATGAACGCGCGGCCCGTCGCACTCAGCGGCGGGCCGTCACCGTGCCCTCCACCGCGAACAGCTGCTCCTCGACATGGTCGAGTGCCAGCCGCAGCGCGCCGGTGGCCACGGCCGCCTCGCCGAGCAGCGACAGCGCGACCCGCGGCGGCCGGAGACAGTAGCGGGCCAGCTCGCCGCGGAGCGGATCAAGGACGCCGTCCAGTCCCGCGGCCCACCCGCCGACGACCACCAGCTCCGGGTCGAGCGCCAGCACCAGCGCCGCCACATCGTGCACCAGGCGCTGGATGAACCGCTCGACCGCCGCCATCGCCCGCACGTCACCGTGGCGAGCCTGTGCGAACACCGCGGCGACAGCCTGCTCGTCCAACGGGTCCAGCGGCGTGTCCGTCGTCGACAGCAGCTTCTCCGGAGTGACTTCGCGGCCCAGCAGATGGAGCGCGCCGATCTCGCCCGCTGCCCCACCGAAACCACGGTGCAGCCGACCGCCGATCAGTGAACCGGCTCCCGGACTCAGCCCCGCAAGGACGAACACGATGTCGTCGGACTCGGTGGCCGCGCCCTTCCAGTGCTCCGCCACGGCTGCTGCATTGGCGTCGTTCTCCACCAGGACCGGACATCGGAAGGAGCGCCGCAGCCGCTCACCGAGCGCGAGACCGGTCCAGTCCGGCAGCGCGGTGCCCAGCCGTACCGTCCCGTCGGCCTCCACGATGCCCGGGCTGCCCACCCCGACCGCACGCAGACTGCTCCGGGCCACCCCGGTACGCCGCAGGAGATCGGCGACCACGGCCCTGACCCGGTCGAGCCGGTCATCCGCGCAGGCGGTCTCCGACACCTCGCGCGAACCGGCACCGATGATCCGGCCGTCCAGCCCGGACAGCAGCGCGGAGACGCGGTGCGGACCGATCTCGATGCCGAGCAGATGCCCTGCCTCCGCGCGGAACCGGAACCGGCGGGCCGGCCTGCCCTGACGCCTGGCTTCACCCTCGTCGGGCGTCGCCTCGACGACCAGCCCGGCCTCGAAAAGCCCCTCGACGACCCCTTCCACCGTGGGCCGGGACAGACCTGTGATCCGGGTCAGGTCCGTGAGCGTGGGGGAGTGGGCACCCCTGAGAGCATGAAGCACCACCGCGGAATTGATCCGTCGCAGCAGCGACGGGTCCCCACCGGTCAGCCGGCCCACGGTGATTCCTTCCAGCTCGTGCGCATGTCAGGCGGATCGTACTCGCTGCCCGGAAGCAGGGCGACCGTGGGCCGCTACGGGTTCCGGGCGGGACCGGCGTCAGCTCGGAGCCACGAAGCCGGACTCGTACGCGGCGATCACCGCCTGGGTCCGATCCCTGGCCCCCAACTTTGCCAGCACCGCGCTGACATGGGTCTTCACCGTCTCGACGCCGACCACGAGCTTGGCGGCGATCTCCGCATTCGAGAGTCCCCGGGCCATCAACCGGAGCACCGCAGCCTCGCGCTCGGTGAGCGAGGCCCGCTTCATGACCGCCTTCGCCTTGCTCGTCCCGTACTCGGCGGCGAGCTGCCGGACCGCGGCCGGGAACAGCAGAGACTCACCCTCGGCAACCAGGCGCACCGCATGCACGATCTCCGCGGGCCGGGCACGCTTGAGCAGAAAGCCGTCCGCCCCGGCGCGCAGCGCCTCGTACACGTACTCGTCGTTCTCGAATGTCGTCACCACCAGGATCTTCGGCGGCTCAGGCACCGTGCGCAGCACCACCCGGGTCGCCTCGATGCCGTCCATCAAGGGCATCCGCACATCCATCGCCACCACATCGGGGCGCAACTTGTGCACCAGCGGGATCACTGCGGCGCCGTCGCCCGCCTCGCCCACCACCTCGATATCGGGCTGAGCCTCAAGGACCGCGCGCAGCCCCGCGCGTACGAGGGGTTCGTCGTCGACCAGAAGAACGGTAACCGGCATCCGGTCAGCCTAGGCGGTCCAGCGGGAGGCTTGCGTGCACCCGCCACTCACCGTCGTACGGACCGGTCTTGGCCTTTCCGCCCAGGAGCGCGGCCCGTTCACGTATGCCCCGCAGCCCGCTTCCGCCCCTGGGCGGGCCTGCCGATTCGGTGAGTGGATTCGTCACTTCCAGCTCGAGCCGGCCGTCCGTCACCGTGATGCGTACTCGTACGGGGACGGTCCCGGAGTGGCGCAACACATTGGTGAGAGCTTCCTGCAGGATCCGATAGCCCTCTCGTGACACCGGCCCCGGCACCAGCTCCACCGGACCGGACATCTCGGCATCGACCTTCGCCCCCGAACCGCGCGCCGACTCCAGCAGCCTGTCCGCCTCGGCAAGCGTCGGCCGCTGACTCACCGGTGCGTCCGATTCGCGCAGCACCCGCAGCACCCGCTCCAGATCGTCCAGCGCATCCCGGCCCGTCTCCTCGATCGCGGCCAGCGCCCGTTCGGTGAATTCAGGGTCCTTCGCCGCCCGCGCCGCGCCCGCCTGGACGACCGCGACGGTCAAGGCATGCCCGATCGAGTCGTGGAGCTCGCGCGCGATGCGATTGCGCTCCAGCAGCTGCTCGGTGCGTTCCTCCAGTGCGGTCAGCCGCTCCACCGGCGACTGGCTGAGCAGCCACCGTGCAGCGGCAGTGACCAGCTTGCCGCACACCACAATGACGGCCAGCAGCACCAGCAGCGGCAACGGCACGAACAGGACGTACCACGAGTGCGGCTCCACCCAGCGGAGGAGCCAATCGCCGCTGGGGCCCTCATCGGTCACGGTGAGCCCGAGATCGACCGCCGTCGCGGGCAGCCACACCGTCGCGAACGTCGCCACACCGGAGAGCAACAACCGCACTTCCAACCAGGCCACGGTCCGCCAGCGATCCGCCCAAGTCACCGCGGACGCGGCAGAGATCGATGCGTCCGGACTGCCCCGCTCGTCAGGTGTGAGCAACAACTGCGCCTGGACGCCCTCGGCGAGCCGCATGGCGGGCAGCAGTCCCACGGGTACGGCGAAGACCATCGGCGCCCAGGGTGTATCGGGGGAAATGAACAGCCACACGCTGACGATCGCGGTCGGAATGAGCAGATGCAGCCAGCGGGTGTAGGTGACGGAGTCGGTCAGCGGACGGAGGAAACGGCGCATGCTGCCATCGTGTCAGTGACCCCGAGCGCGGCGGCTCCCCCGAGCGAGGGAGATGATCCCCTCCGGCGGGGGAGGTCAGAGGTGGGCGCAGTCGCCAGGCTGAGGACATGACCAGCATCGACGTTCATGAGCTCACCAAGGAATACGGGGCCACCCGCGCGGTGGACCGCCTCACGTTCAGCGTGCTACCCGGCCGGGTCACCGGCTTCCTCGGCCCCAACGGCGCGGGTAAGTCCACCACCATGAGACTTGTCCTCGGCCTGGACCGGCCGACGGGCGGTACGGCCACCATCGGTGGCCGGGCCTACACCACGCTCGACGATCCCCTGCGCCGGGTGGGCGCGCTGCTCGACGCGCAGGCCGCCCACGGCTCGCGGGCAGCGCGGAACCATCTGCTGGCTCTCGCCACCAGTAACCGCATAGCTCCCACCAGGGTCGAAGAGGTACTGGAGGAGGCGGGGCTCGGCCGGGTCGGCGGTCATCGGATCAAAACGTTCTCGCTCGGCATGCGACAGCGTCTGGGTATCGCGGCCGCATTGCTCGGCGACCCGGAAGTCGTGATGCTGGACGAGCCGTCGAACGGCCTGGACCCGGAAGGCATCGTCTGGATCCGTGAATTGATGAAGCGGCTGGCCCGCGAGGGCCGCACGGTTCTGGTCTCCAGCCACCTGATGAACGAGACGTCGTCGTTCGCCGACCACCTCGTGGTCCTGGGCCGGGGCAGACTCCTTGTCGACCTGCCGATGCAGGAGTTCCTCGACTCCCGCAGCCGCCCGCGCGTGCGCGTACGCACGACCGAGTCCAGCCGACTCCGTGACGTGCTGACCCGCAAGGGGTACGCCTTGTCGCAGGGCAACGACGGGCGCTGGACCGTCGAAGGGGCCAAGGCGGTGGAGATCGGTCCCATAGCCGCCTTCGAAGGCATCCCCATTCTTGAACTCGCCGACGAACAGGCGACCTTGGAGCAGGCGTATCTCGACCTCACCGCCGACGCGACGGAATTCGCGTCCGCGGCCACCTCACCCACCACTCGTCAGGAGGCCTGACCGTGTCGACCATCGCAGTGCTCCGATCCGAGTGGATCAAGATCAGATCGGTACGGTCCGTGGCCGGTTCGCTGATAGCGGTCTTTCTGGCGACACTCGCCGTCACTGTGCTCGCGTTCGCCACGGTCGGCCAGGCCGAGGCGGACAACCCGGACGCAGATCCGGTCTTCGGCGCCTTCTACGCGCTGAACTTCGGCCAGATCGCGGCCATCAGCTTCGGCGCGACCGCGCTCTCCTCGGAGTACCTGAACGGTGCCCTGCGGATTTCGCTCGCCGCAGTGCCGCATCGTGACCTCTTCTACGCAGCCAAAATGACCCTCGTCGGTACACTCGCCCTGGTCATCGGGCTCGTCACCAGCTTCACCGCATTCCTGGTGGGGCAGTTGTTCATGGGGGAGTACGCGATCGGCCTGGGGGAACCCGGAGCCCTGCGAGCTGCTCTCGGCGGAGGTATATATCTGGCCCTGATGGCCCTGCTCGCGGCCGGCCTGACGGCTTTGCTGCGCAGCGCCGTCGCCGTCCTCAGTCTGCTCATCCCGTTCATCCTGATCGTCTCCTTCGTGGTCGGAGACATCGCTGGCGGCGTCGCGCGATATCTGCCCGACCGGGCAGGGCAGTTGGTGCTGCACCAGAATCCGGAGGGGAGCCTCGGGCCGTGGACGGGGCTTGCAGTCACAGCGGTCTGGGCGGGCGCCGCGCTGGTGACGGGCTGGTGGGCGATGCGGCGCAGGGACGCCTGAGGGCCGGACTGCCCACTGTCAGAGTCCTGGTGGGGTGCCGTCCGGCGCGGCGAGGCGACTGAAAAGCCCTCAAGGCTCAGGCCAGGGAAGTGATTGTCAGTGCCGGGCGGTTTACTGGCGATATGACGACCGCACATCACCTCCGCCTCATCGACGGGATGCGCGCCCGGGACTTCCCCGCGGAGCGTATCCAGTCGGGCTCAGGAGTCAGCGGGCCCGGTTACCACATGGTGTCCTTGCACGTGGACGACGACCATGGGGACGGCGACGAGGCAGGGCGTCTGGAGCACCGGGCACAGTGTCTTGCCGAGCACGACGCGCTGCTGACGCTGCTCACGGGGCGCTGGGGCGAGCCGCAGATGATCAGTCTGTGGAGTGCGCAGGAGCGGATGATGGCAGGCGAGGAGATACCGGAGGCCTGGACCGATCCGGTCGCCGGATGCGAATTCCTGCAACTCTGGCGCATCGAGGACCGGTGGATCGCGATGGGACTCCATCTGGAGGAGGAGGGCCCCGGCTGCGAACTGAGCGTCCTGGTCACGGAGATCGACCCGCCCTGACTGGCGACGGTGCCCATCCCGGTCCGAGCGGTCCCAGAGGTCTGAAGGGTCTGAGCGGTCCGAGTCTCAGCCCGAATGACCGGGACTGGCCGAGTCGACGGCCGCACGGAGGCGCCCGTACTCCTCGGCCATGGTCTGAGCGGTCCAATGGGCGTTCAGGCCGCTGGGGTTGGGCAGGGCCCAGACCCGAGCACCACCGATCGTCCTGTCCTGCGGGCCGATCTGCGCGCGTCGGTCACCGAAGGCGGTCCGGTAGGCCGTGACGCCCACGACGGCCAGCCACTGCGGTCGCAGCCGCTCGACCTTGGCCGCCAGGACGACACCGCCCTCACGGAACTCCTCGGCCGCCAGTTCGTCGGCGCGCGCCGTGGCGCGGGCCACCACATTGGTGATGCCCAGGCCGTGGTCGAGCAGCTCGTTCTGTTCCGATGGCTTCAACTGGCGGGGGGTGAGGCCCGACAGGTGGAGCACCGGCCAGAAGCGGTTGCCGGGGCGGGCGAAATGATGTCCCGTGGCGCCGGTCATCAGACTCGGGTTGATTCCGCAGAACAACACACGCAGGCCGCCCGCGACCACATCGGGAACGGTGCGGTCGCGGGCGGCCTGGAGCTCTTCGGGTGTCATCCGGTCGTGGTTTCGGCCGTCAGAGGATGGAGCCCGGCGTGTATCCGGCGGCTTCCGGGTGCTGCTTGGTGATCTCCTCGATCCGGGCGACGAGCGCGGTGACCTGGTCGGCCGCCGCTCCCGTGAAGGAGAGCTTGTCGGCCATCAGGGCGTCGAGCTGGGCGCGGTCGAGCGGGATGCGGTCGTCGGCAGCCAGCTTGTCCAGCAGCTCGTTGCGCTCCGTGCCCTGCTCGCGCATGGCCAGGGCGGAGGCGACCGCGTTCTCCTTGATCGCCTCGTGCGCGACCTCGCGGCCGACACCGGCGCGGACGGCACCCATCAGCACCTTGGTGGTGGCGAGGAACGGCAGGTACCGGTCCAGTTCGCGGGCCACGACCGCGGGGAACGCCCCGAACTCGTCGAGCACCGTGAGGAAGGTTTCCAGCAGACCGTCGAAGGCGAAGAAGGCGTCCGGGAGTGCCACCCGGCGGACCACGGAGCAGGACACATCGCCCTCGTTCCACTGGTCGCCCGCCAGCTCACCGGTCATCGAGGCGTAGCCGCGGAGGATCACCATCAGGCCGTTGACACGCTCGCAGGAGCGGGTGTTCATCTTGTGCGGCATCGCGGACGAGCCGACCTGACCCGGCTTGAAGCCCTCGGTGACCAGCTCGTGCCCGGCCATCAGCCGGATCGTCTTCGCGACGGACGAAGGTGCGGCGGCCAGCTGCACCAGCGCGGTCACCACGTCGTAGTCGAGCGAGCGGGGGTAGACCTGGCCGACGGAGGTGAAGGCCTGACCGAAACCGAGGTGGCCGGCGATGCGCTGTTCCAGCTCGCCGAGCTTCGCGGCGTCGCCGCCCAGCAGGTCGAGCATGTCCTGCGCCGTGCCGACCGGGCCCTTGATACCGCGCAGCGGGTAGCGGCCCAGCAGGTCCTCGAGCCGTCCGTACGCCACGAGCAGCTCGTCCGCGGCGGTGGCGAAGCGCTTTCCGAGGGTGGTCGCCTGGGCGGCGACATTGTGGGAACGACCGGCGATGACCAGCTCGCTGTACTCGCCGGCCAGCCTGCCGAGCCGGGCCAGGACGGCCACGGTGCGGTCACGCATCAGCTCGAGCGAGAGCCGGATCTGCAGCTGCTCGACGTTCTCGGTGAGGTCCCGGGACGTCATGCCCTTGTGGACGTGCTCGTGCCCGGCGAGAGCGTTGAACTCTTCGATCCGTGCCTTCACGTCGTGCCGGGTGACCTTCTCACGCTCGGCGATGGACGCCAGGTCGACCTGGTCGAGGACCCGCTCGTAGTCGGCGAGGGCGGCGTCGGGCACCTCGATCCCGAGGTCCTTCTGAGCGCGCAGCACCGCCAGCCACAGCTGGCGCTCCAGCTTCACCTTCTGCTCGGGGGACCAGAGGACGGCCAGCTCGGTGGAGGCATAGCGGCCGGCCAGGACATTGGGGATGCGAGGCTTCGCAGACACAGCAGTCACGTGTCTAGATTCTACTGGCGGTTTCTGCAGGCCAGCGCCGCGGCCCGGTTTGTGGCTTACTACGAACGCCGTCCCCCGTGCGAGGGAAGCCGCCCGGACCGCGGCTTCGGGTCATTCGGTATGGCTCAGCATGCTCCGCAGCCCGCGTCCACCCGGGCTGCCGGTCCGCCGGCTTCAGGAATGCGCGGTACGGCCCCTGCGGAGGCCGTAGGCAGCCGCACCGAGCAGCGCCACCGCTGCGCCCGACATGACCGACGGCACGGGAAGGGTGACAGCGAGGACCAGGCAGCCGGCCAGACCGAGGACCGGAACCGCGCGCAAGGGGCGGCCCTCGGCCGGTGTGAGGGTGAGGGCGGCCGCGTTGGCGATGGCGTAGTACAGCAGCACGCCGAAGGAGGAGAACCCGATCGCGCCGCGGACATCGCCGGTGGCTGCGACCAGGGCGGCGACCGCGCCCACGGCGACTTCGGCGCGGTGGGGGACGGCGAAACGGGGATGGACGGCGGCCAGGACGTGTGGCAGGTGGCGATCGCGGGCCATCGCCAGCGTCGTGCGGGAGACCCCGAGCAGCAGTGCGAGCAGCGAACCGAGCGCGGCGACCGCCGCCCCTGCACGGACCACCGGCACCAGTCCGGGGGCGCCGGCGGCACGGACCGCCTCCGCCAGTGGTGCTGTGGCATCGGCCAGCCGGGCGGGCCCGAGGACCGACAGCACCGCCACGCCGACGGCCGCGTACACGATCAGGGTGATCCCGAGAGCCACGGGGATGGCTCGTGGGATCGTGCGAGCCGGTTCCCGGACCTCCTCGCCCAGCGTGGCGATGCGGGCGTATCCGGCGAAGGCGAAGAACAGCAGCCCAGCGGCCTGCAGCACTCCGCTCACCGTGGCGTCGGAACCCGGCGCCAGACGGGACGCCTGGACGACGCCGCCGGTGAGGCACGCGGTGACGACGGCGGCGAGGACGGCCAGGACCACGGCCACGATCGCCCTGGTCAGCCATGCGGACTTCTGGACCCCCAGACAGTTCACGGCAGTGAGCGCCACCACCGCGCCGACCGCCACCGCATGGGCCTGTCCCGGCCAGGCGTAGGCGCCGACGGTCAGGGCCATGGCCGCACAGGAGGCCGTCTTCCCGACGACGAAACTCCAGCCTGCCAGGTAGCCCCAGAACTCGCCCAGTCGCTCACGCCCGTAGACGTACGTGCCGCCGGAGGCCGGATAGCGGGCCGCGAGCCGCGCCGACGACGTGGCATTGCAGTACGCCACGACTGCGGCCACCGCCAGGCCGATCAGGAGCCCCGACCCTGCCGCGTGGGCGGCCGGAGCGAGCGCGGCGAAGACACCTGCTCCGATCATCGAGCCCAGGCCGATGACCACCGCGTCGAAGACCCCCAGGCGGCGCCTCAATCCATTGCCGCCCGTACCGCTGTTCGCACCACCGTCCGCCGCACCGGCCATCGCATCCACCTCGCGCTTGTCCTCCGCCTCACCTGCACCGCTGTACCGGCGCACCGTACAGACCGAAGGTGACGAGACGGTGGCCGTCTGCCGCACCGCATGGCCGGAGCCCCTCGGGTCAGGCCGAGGGGCTCCGGTGTCTGTGTCCGGTGCGGGACCGGGGAGTTACGGGGCCAGAGTCAGTCCGATCCGGATCCCGGTGGACGAACCGAGCGCCGACACCCCGTAGTACAGGCCGGTGTCCGCCTTGATCCCCGAGGTGCTGGTGTTGTCGATCTGCAGGATCGTGCCGTTGTTGGCGTCCTCACCGTCTGCGCCGATCGCGATGTCCGCCCGGCTGTAGCCGGAGAGGTCGGTGAGGGACACGGACGAGCCGAGGCGGTCGTTGGGTTCGGTGGAGCCGGGGATGCCCGTGGTGTCCTGGCTGTATCCGACGGCCCCGGTGCCGGTGGGGCCGGTGGCGGAGCCGCGGATGAGGAAGGCCTGGCCGGCGTTGCTCTCGTTCACGCCGCTGCGGGTGATGTCCTCGCCCGGCGCGCCGGCGAGAATGTCGCCGTACCCGTCGAGGTCGACATCGCCGACGGAGACGGACGCTCCCATGTCGTCGCCGGTCTCGCCGCCGCCCGGTACACCGGTGGTGTCCTGGTGGATCGTCTTGCGGCCGGTCGAGGTCAGTCCGGTGGCCGAACCGAACACGGCCGTGACCGCGCCGCCCTTGGCGGTGTGTCCGGACTCGGTGGCGGACGGCTGGCCGACCGCCAGGTCGGTGGCGCCGTCGCCGTTGATGTCACCGGCGGCCAGCGAGCGTCCGCCGCGGGCGTCGAGGATGCCGACGCGCTGGAGTCCGGTGGTGGATCCCTTCAGCCACAGCAGGCGTCCGATGCCGCTCGGGTCGCGGTAGCTGACGGCGGCGTCCGCGTAGCCGTCCTTGTTGAAGTCGCCGGTGACCGCGGCCGCGTAGCCCACGGCAGCGGTGTACGCGGCGGTGTTGAGGTAACCGGACTTGGCCGTACCGGTCTTGCCGTCCCAGGCCCACCAGCGGCCGGGCTTGCCCGGCGCGACGGAGAAGATGTCGGCCTTGCCGTCGGCGTTGAAGTCGCCCGAGGTGACGGTCGTACCGAGCTTCTCGCCGCCGATCCGGCCCGAGGCGGTGACCGAATAGCTCTTGCCGGTGGTGAGGGCGGGGCCGTACATCACGACGACGGTGCCGTTGTCGGCCTGCGTGATGTCCTCGCCGGGCCCACCGATGACCAGGTCGGCGTACCCGTCGCCGTTCACGTCGCCCCAGGCGTCGGACGAGCCGAACAGGTCGCCCGCCTCGGAGCTGCCGGGCACCCCCGCACTGCTCTGGTTCAGCGTCCGCTTCGCAGTCGAGCTCGGGCCGTCCTCGGTGCCGGGCAGCACGGTGACGCTTCCGCTGCTGCTCGCCGCCTTCGGGAGGCCGGCGACCAGGTCGGTGATGCCGTCCCGGTTGAAGTCGGTGGTCGGGATCGCGGCGTTGCGGGTGCCGTTGGTCGCGTACGTCCGGATGGCACCGAGCTTGGCGTACAGGTTCGCACCGGGGCATGCGGTGGCGAAGCCGTCGCGGTGTCCGGCGATGGTGTTGAACGTGACGTCACCGTCGGGCCGGGTGTTGCCGTCGGCGTCGGTGACGAGGCGGGTCAGCGTCACCTTGGCGGTGGGGCCCACGCCGTACTGACCGAGCTTCCATGCGGCGATGCGCGCCGCGGACTGGAGCGCGGCCGGCGTCGGCTTGCCCGTCTCGAAGTTGCCGAGCAGGGAGATGCCCGTCGAGTACGAGTTGAAGCCGTATGTGTGCGCGCCCTTGACCGGGAGATCGGTGCCGCCGGCGCGGCCCTCGAAGATCTGGCCGCACTTGTCGACCAGGAAGTTGTAGCCGAGGTCGTTCCAGCCTTCGGTCTTCACGTGGTACGTCATGATCGCGCGGACCATCGCGGCCGAGTCGCCACAGCTGTAGTTGTTCGTGTCGACGGTGTGGTGGATGAAGACCGCCTGCACCTTGTCGATGTACTCGGGCGGATCCTCGACCAGCGACTCGTCGGCGCCCCACTGGGCGCGGCTGATGATCGGCGGCCGGTTGACGGTCGACGGCGGCGCGGTGGGTACGGGGGAGGGGGTGGCCGTGTCCGTGGGGGTGGCCGTCGCGGTATCCGTCGGGGTGGCCGTGGCCGTCTCCGTCGGGGTGCCGGTGGCGGTCTCCGTGGGTGCGACGGTCTCCGTGGCCGACGGCGTCGCGGGATCGGTCGGCGAGGCGGTGTCCGTGGGAGCGCCGACGGTGTCCGACGCGGTGGGAGTCGGGGTCCCCTCCAGTGCGAACGCCGCGTTCTCCGGACCGCTGGGTGCGAGGGTCGCCTCCGCCGGGTTCCTGGACTCGGCCTTGCTGACACCGGGGTCGACCATGTGCAGCTTCAGGTTCTTCGGCAGCGACTTGCCCGGCCGGCCCGACCCCACCTTCACCTGCACGGCGTCCGACGCCCCGACCCACATCGGCTCGGTGGCCCGGTTGGCTGCTGCCTGCTCCCGCCCGTCCGGCCCGTCGGCCGACACCTCCAGCTCGCGCCACGGCGACCACTTGCCGGTCCCGGCAGCCCGCGTACGCACTTCGGCGGTGCCGTCGACCTTTGCCGCGCCGTCCCAGCCGATACCGACCATCGAGAACGCTGCGGTGTTCGTGGCCGGCAACTGCCGCTCCGTGGCCGTGCCGCCGTCAATCGCCACCGACCGCAGCTTCGCCGGTCGAACCTCGGGCCCCTTGGGTCCGGCCGGCCCGTCGGACGGGTTGGCTATCGCCACCGTCACCACTCCGGCCCCACCGAGAACGACAGCGCCGACAGTCAGCCAGGCGCGGCGTTTCAGGCTCATCGGTCTGTACGCATGCGACGTGCGCGGGCTCAAATGCCCCACCCCTCCGAGAAGTTTGCTCAAGACACACCCGTCACATGGGCGGCCTGGTGTACCCAGCGCACTCCGGGTTTGAAACGTCACATGGGTCGGCGAAGTGTGCTGTGAGTCACCTGACTTGTCGGGCTCTTGAGGCTTCCGGGCATCGGGTGCGCCCTCCTGGCTGTGGTTCACGTATGCGGTCAGTCCATCCGGCGTTGCGAAACCCCTTGCTGTGACACTTCTGTGCGCCGTCACGCAGAAGTAGTCGAGAGGCTCGCGAGCCCGGGGGACATGGGCACCGTGAGCGGTGTCGGGGCGGTGCGCGTCTGACGCAGTCGGTACGAAGAGGAAAGTGTGACCAAGGGCGGGGAACAGCACCGCGGGCAAGTGGACGACGCCGAACTCGGCGCTGCAGTGGAGCGAGCCCAGCAGGGGGACGAGGAAGCCTTCGCGGTGGCGTACCGGATGGTCCATCCCGGGCTGCTCGGCTACGTACGAGGTCTGGTCGGCGAGGACGGTGAGGACGTGGCCTCCGACGCCTGGCTGGAGATCTCCCGCGATCTCGGGCGGTTCCGCGGAGACGGGGCCGGGTTCCGCGGCTGGACCGCGACGATCGCCCGGCACCGGGCGCTGGACCATCTGCGCAGACAGAAGCGGCGGCCGCGCACCGCATTCCTGGAGCAGGACGTCCTCGAACTGCCCAGTGGTCACGACACGGCCGCGGCCGCCCTGGAGACGCTCTCCACCGAGCAGGCGCTCACGCTCATCGGGCAGTTGCCGCGAGAGCAGGCGGAAGCGGTTCTGCTGCGCGTCGTCGTCGGCCTCGACGGCCCTGCGACGGCGCGTGTGCTCGGCAAGCGAGCCGGGGCCGTACGCACCTCCGCCTACCGTGGACTGAAGCGACTGGCCGAGCGCATGACCTCGGCGGGAACGGGCACTGTGACGTCTGCGGCGCGGCGCACGCTGAGAGATGAGACATGAGAGATGAAACGCAGCGGGCGACCGGAATGCCGGTAACCCCCGAAGTGGCCGCCCTGCTGGCAGCTGCGCAGCGCGCCGGGGAAGCAGGCCCCGTTGCCGAGAAGCGGGCGCTCGATGCGTTCCGGGTGGCGCGCGACGAGGGCGCACACGCACCGGTGTCGCCGCTGCGGCGCCGTCGGCGCGACGACTGGCGTCCGGTCGAGCGGTGGCGCGGAGTGCGCTCCGTCCGGGCCGTGCTCGCCGGCCTCACGGCGGCGGTGGCTCTGGGTGGGGTCGCGGTGGCCGCCGGTTCGGGGGCGATGCCGGGACCGTTCGGTGCGGGCGGCCACGACCGGCCGCACCCCGCACCCCCCGCGAACAGTGAGCCCGCCACGCCCGGCGGCAGTCATGGGAGCACGCCGACGCCGCGTGCGGACCCTACGCAGCAAGGGCCCACGGACACTCCGGCCACCGGGCCTGCTTCCGGCCACCCCGGCCAGGCACAGGACGATACGGCGCTCTGCCGTGCGTACCGGCGGGTGCAGGACAGCGGGAAGGCCGCGGACGCGACGGCCTTCGACCGGCTGGCGTCGGCGGCCGGTGGCGCGTCGGCCGTGCCGGACTACTGCGACGGCCTCCTCGCTGCTCAGCCATCGAAGGGGAACGGGGGGAACGGGACCGGCAAGAGGGAGAAGGCGGAACCGACCCAGGCGGCCCCGGAAGCGGGAACGGGGAACAACACCCGGGGCAACTCCGACGCGCGCTGAGCCCGGAACCGTCGGCGTGGACGCAGGACACCGCGGAGTCCTGCGTGCCCCGGGCCCAACAGCGGGACAGCGCACGCCCTGTGGCACTCCGCCCCGACGGGTACGTACGCGGCAACTGATCCGGGACGCGGCACCGGCGAGCCGCCACCGTTCCCGGACGCCCCGTCAATAGGGTCGCCCGGACTCGTACGTCCGGGATTGGTGTTGCCGTGAAGCCGTCCATCTGCCTGTGCATGATCGTCAAGAACGAGGCCCACGTCATCGAGCGCTGCCTCACCTCCGTTCGCGACCTGATCGACACCTGGGTGATCTCCGATACCGGTTCGAGCGACGGAACACAGCAGCGGATCCGTACCGCACTCGACGGCGTCCCGGGCGAGCTCCACGAGGAGCCGTGGGTGGACTTCGGCCACAATCGGACCCTGAACATCAGGCACGCCCACGCCAAGGCCGACTATCTGCTCCTCCTCGACGCCGATCTGGTGATCCACAGACAGGGGCCGCTGCCCCCGCTGACCGCCGACTCGTACCTGCTGAGGCACGAAGGCGCGACCGAGTGCCGCATCAAGCGTCTGGTGCGCGGCGACATCGCCTGGCGCTACGAGGGCGTCACCCATGAGTACCTCACCTCCGACCAGCGCGACGACCAGCAGACTCTCGACGCGCTCGTCATCGAGGACCACGCCGACGGGGGAACGCGACACGAAAAGTTCGAGCGGGATGTACGCCTGCTCGGTGCCGAACTCGAGCGCGACCCCGCCAACACCCGGACTGTCTTCCATCTGGCGCAGACCATGCGGGATCTCGGCGAGAGGGACAAGGCGATCGCCCTGTACGAGCACCGCGCGCGGATGGGCGGCTGGGGCGAGGAGGTGTACTACTCGCTGCTGCAGGCCGGGATCCTCAAGGCCGATGCCGACGACTGGCCGGCTGCCATGGACGCGCTCTCGCGTGCCTGGGAGTCGCGGCCGCAACGGCTCGAGGCCTGCTACGAACTCTCCTCCCGGCTGCGCGGCCTCGGCCGCCACCGCGCCGCGCACGCGTTCGTCTGCGCCGGGCTCGACCGGGAACCGCCGGACGACCTGCTGTTCATCCAGCCGTGGGTGTACCGATGGGGGCTGCTCTTCGAGTACTCGATCACCGCCTGCCGGGTCGGCGACATCGACGGTTCGCTCAGGGCATGCGACCGGCTCCTGTCGATGCCGGACCTGCCTGATGCCCATCGCAGGCAGACACTCACCAACCGCGAGTTCGCCGAACAGCGTCAGGCCACCCGCAACGCGTCATGGGCGTCACCCCCGGACTGGCGGCGGGGCCCACGCCTCAGTGACAACAGCTGCAGCACCTGCCACGCCTGACACATCGGCAGTCCGTGGCGACGGATGTCGGGTCCGAGGCGGGTGACCGGTTCGAGAGCTACGGCGGCTGCGCCCAGCAGCCCCCACACGCCATTCCTAGCGGGTGCCGTCCACCCGGCGCCACGTGGCCACCGGCCCCGGGTCCCGGTCGTCCTCGGGGGTGACCCAGAAGGCCTTCCCGAGCTCGGCGCTGAACTGGGCGCCCGTCCGTCCGTCGCCGGACGACCGGCCGGTCAGACGCCGACCGATCCATGGAGCCAGATGACGGCGTGCGAAGCGGAGGTCGTCGACGCGCCGTGTCGTCCACCGCGGAGGTACGGCGGCGGGGAGCGGCGTCTGCCAGTCGTTCTCGGCCGGAAGCCCCAGCGTCTGCCAGACCGCCTCGGCAACTCTGCGGTGTCCTTCGTCGGTCAGATGCAGCCGGTCGACGTCCCACAGCCGGGGATCTCCCAGCGCCGGAGTTCCGTACAGATCGACGACCAGCGCACCGTGGCGGTTCGCCAACTCGTCGACCAGGGTGAACAGCTCCTCCATCCGCGGACGGAACCGTTCCATCACTGGGCCGTTGCGACCGGGGCTGCGCATCAGCACCAGCTTCTTGCACGCCGGCGCGAGGCGCTCCACGGCCTCCTCCAGCTGCCCGCGCACCATGCCCATGTCGCACTTCGGTCGCAGTGTGTCGTTGAGACCGCCGACGAGCGTGACGACATCCGCCTGCATGGCGGCCGCCGCTTCGACCTGCTCGTCGACTATCTGGCGGATCAGCTTTCCGCGTACGGCGAGGTTCGCGTACCGGAACCCGGGGGAGCGGGTGGCGAGCCGGCCGGCGAGGACATCGGCCCAGCCGCGGTACGAACCGTCCGGCAGCAGGTCCGACATGCCCTCGGTGAACGAGTCGCCGACCGCGACAAGACTGGTGTAGGAGGCATTCATTTCCATGGCGATGCGATCGTATCGCGGTGGGGTCCGGCGCCTTTCACGGAGACCGGACCGAGCCCGCCGGGGGGTGCGGGCCGTGGGGGCCAGGGCATACGCCTGCCTGCCACACGGCCCGCGTCGGCCCCGTCAGCGTCCTTGCGGCCGTCCCACGAGCTCGCGCAGGACATCCTCCATCGTGACCAGTCCGGCCAGCTTGTCGTCCTCGTCGAGCACCGCCGCGAGGTGTGTGCGACTCCTTCGCAGCGCCGTCAGCACATCGTCGAGCGGTGTCGCGGCCCGTACCCGGGCGATCGGCCGCATAGCCGTCACCGGGAACGGCACATCGCGCGGTGTGGCGTCCAGGGCGTCCTTCACATGCAGGTAGCCCAGGATCCGCTGCTCGCTGTCCATCACCGGGAAACGCGAGAAACCCGACTCGTACGAGAGTCGTTCCAGCTCCTCGGGCGTCGTCCCCACCCGGGTGTACACCACCTGGTCGACCGGCAGCACCACATCCCGTACCGGGCGACGACCCAGCTCGAGGGCGTGCCGCAGACGCTCGGCCGCGCGGTCGTCGACGAGGCCGGCATCCCCGGCGTCCTTGACGAGACGGGCAAGTTCGTCGTCGGAGAACGTGGCGGACACCTCGTCCTTCGTCTCCACCCGCAGAAGTTTCAGCAGGGCGTTGGCGAAGGCGTTGACTGTGAAGATCACCGGGCGCAGTGCCCTGGCGAGGGTGACCAGTGGCGGTCCGAGCAGCAGCGCGGTCCGTACCGGCTCCGCCAGCGCGATGTTCTTCGGCACCATCTCGCCGAGCAGCATGTGCAGGTACGTCGCCACGGCCAGCGCGATCACGAACGAGATCGGATGGACCAGTCCGTGCGGCACACCCACCACGTCGAAGACGGGCTCCAGCAGGTGCGCGATGGCCGGTTCGGCGACGATACCGAGGACCAGCGTGCACAGCGTGATGCCCAGCTGCGCCGCCGCGAGCAGCGCCGACACGTGCTCCAGACCCCAGATGACGCTCCGCGCCCGCCGGTTCCCGGCCTCGGCCTCCGGCTCGATCTGGCTGCGGCGTACGGAGATCAGCGCGAACTCGGCGCCGACGAAGAACGCGTTGGCGACCAGGGTCAGCAGGCCGATGAAGAGCTGGACAGCAGTCATCGTCCGTCCTCCGCCCCGTCGTCGGAGCCGGGCAGCGGTGCGTGCAGCAGTACCCGCGCCGCGCGGCGCCCCGAAGCGTCCGCCACATCCAGCCGCCAGCCCGCCAGCTCGATGGAGTCGCCCACGGCCGGGATCCGGCCCACCTCCGTGGCGATCAGTCCGGCGAGCGTCTCGTACGGTCCTTCCGGCACCCGGAGTCCGATGGTCCGCAGCTGGTCGGTGCGGGCAGCACCGTCGGCCGACCAGAGGGTGCGCCCGTAGGCGTCCTCACCGGCCGGTGCGAGGTCCGGCGTCTCGTGTGGGTCGTGCTCGTCGCGTACCTCGCCGACCACCTCCTCGACGATGTCCTCCAGCGTGACGACTCCGGCCGTGCCGCCGTACTCGTCGATGACCACGGCCATTGCGAGCTTGCCGGAGAGCCGGTCGAGCAGCCGGTCCACGGTGAGGGTCTCCGGTACGAGCAGGGGCTCGCGCAACATCTCCGACACGCGCGTACGCGGCCTCTCCTCGGCCGGGATCGCCAGCACGTCCTTGATGTGTGCGACGCCGACGACGGAGTCGAGGCTGCCCCGGTAGACGGGGAAGCGGGACAGTCCGGTCGCCCGGGTGGCGTTCGCGACGTCCTCGGCGGTCGCCTGCACCTCCAGCGCGGTGACCTGCACCCGTGGGGTCATCACATTCTCCGCGGTCAGATCTGCGAGATTGAGGGTGCGGACGAAGAGTTCCGCGGTGTCCGCCTCCAGCGCGCCCGCCTTCGCCGAGTGACGGGCCAGCGCCACCAGCTCCTGCGGGCTGCGGGCGGAGGCCAGCTCCTCGGTCGGTTCGAGACCGATGCGACGCACGATCCGGTTGGCCGTGTTGTTGAGGTGGCTGATGAAGGGCCGGAAGACTGCCGTGAAGGCCCGCTGCGGGGTGGCCACGGCCTTCGCCATGGCGAGCGGCGAGGAGATCGCCCAGTTCTTCGGGACGAGTTCGCCGACGACCATCAGGAACACCGTGGACAGTGCCGTTCCGAGCACCAGCGCCACCGAGGACGCCACACTCGGGGACAGTCCGGTCGCCTCGACCGGACCGCGGATCAGTTTCGCGATCGACGGCTCGGAGATCATGCCGACTACCAGATTGGTGACGGTGATGCCGAGCTGCGCGCCGGAGAGCTGGAAGGTGAGGCTGCGCACCGCCTTCATGGCGCTTGCCGCGCCCCGCTCGCCCCGCGTCACCGCCCTTTCGAGCTGACCGCGCTCGACGGTGGTCAGGGAGAATTCGGCCGCGACGAAGGCACCGCAGGCGAGCGACAGCAGTACTGCCACGAGCAGCAGGAGCACTTCGGTCATCGGTTCACCTCCGTCCCATGATCGGGCAGGGAAAGGAGGATCGCTCGATGTCGGCGATGTCGGCTTCTACTGGGAGGCTCGCCCATGGGCGGACGCTCACACCTTTCGGGAGGACGGGTCGACGGTGTACCTATAGTAAAGGGTCGGCAAAGTCGCCTGCCCCGCGGGTCTTCGCCCACCGGCGCTCGGGCTCGCAGGGGCTTGATCCACAACAGTCCTGCCTGTGCCTACAGCGGTTTCACCCAGCGTCGCCAGTGATCCTCGCGGTGGTATCCAGCGGCAGCCCATGTGCGGTGCGCCCGTTCGTTGGCTTCCAGGACCATGGCGTCGACCCGTCGCCCGCCCAGGTCGACGAATCGTTGTTCCGCTGCTTCCAGCAAGGCGGTGGCGATGCCCTGTCGACGGCACTCCGGGTGTACGGCCAGCCGGTAGGCGGAGCATCGCCAACCATCGAAACCGGCTATGACGGTTCCCGCGAGAAGACCGTCACGCTCGGCGAGAAGCAGGGCTTCGGGGTCCCTTGAGATGAGTCGGGCCACCCCGTCGTAGTCGTCGCTGATGCTGGTTCCTTCTGCGGCTTCGCTCCAGAACTGCAGCACGGCGTCGATGTCCGAGAGGCCGGCGCAACGGATGTAGAGATCACTCATTGGGCGAGCCAATCAGAACGCCGGCTCGTTCGGCGAACGTTTTCCGCACTGAGGAATCGAGAGCCGCCGCCCGGACCGGGCCTGCGGAGTCATGTTCGTTGTTCGATCATCGAAGGTATGGCCCCGAATCCCGAGCGCGCCCCTTTCGCGCCTCCGTCGATCGCACCGATGCTGGCCGTGCCGGGTCCGCTGCCGGTGCGCGATGAGGAGTGGGCGTTCGAGGCCAAATGGGATGGTGCCCGCTCCGTCCTGACCAGCGCAGGCGACGGAACCGTGAAGCTGACTTCCCGGGCGGGCAACGACATCACCGTGACCTATCCCGAGCTGCAGGCGCTCGGCGGGATCCTGCGTGGGCGGGGTGTCGTGCTCGACGGTGAGGTCGTGGTCCTGGACGCCCTGGGACGGCCCGACTTCGGCTTGCTCCAGCGCCGGATGGGTGTGGTGAACGCACGCCACGCCACTCGCCTGGCACAGCAGACACCCGTCCAGCTCGTGGTCTTCGACGTGATGTTCCTGGACGGCCGCTCGCTGCTGGCCTCCTCCTACCGCGAGCGCCGCCAGGTCCTGTCAGGACTGGGGCTGGCCGGTCCGCACTGGTCGACGCCGGGATACGTGCACGGACACGGTGCCCGGACGTGGGAAGCCGTGGTGCGCGAGGGCCTGGAAGGCGTGGTCGCCAAGAGGCTTGCCTCCCCGTACACGCCAGGGGCCCGCTCGCCCGACTGGCGCAAGACCAAGAGGGTCGAGACCCTGGACGTGGTCATCGGCGGCTGGACACGGAGGCGGGGCGCGGCGGGGGACGTGCCGGGCGCGGTTCTGGTCGGTGTGGACACGCCGGCCGGCCTGCGGTTCGCGGGATCGGTGGGGTCGGGGATGTCCCAGCGTGAGCTGGCCGAACTTGCCGCGTACCTGGCGGTCATCGCGCGCCCGACGTCACCGTTCACCGGCCCGGTCCGGGTGACTGACGCGCACTGGGTCGAGCCGCGGCTGGTGGCTGAGGTGACCGCCTCGGAGTGGACCGCCGCCGGCCGCCTGCGTCATCCGGTCTGGCAACGGCTAAGGCCGGACCTGACGCGGCTGGACTGAGTACCGGAGGCGACCGATGACGGGGCGCTGTGGCGCCGCTGCCAGGGCAGAGTCGCGTCGACGGCGGCGGCGAGCTCGGGGATCGTGGACCTGGCAGCCGGGTCGGGCCGGAGGCAGCTGTCGATGGCCGCGGCGAGATCGCGAGGGAGGCGTCGGCGGGACCTGGGCGGCGGAGCAGCTTCTTCGAGCTGCGGATACCAATCGTCCTGGCCGCCCGTGCCGTCGCCGTCGTCGGTCCCGTCCATGGTCTCGCCGCTGTCGAACGGCGCGTCGCCGGTGGCGACTTCCGACAAGGGCCCACCGCCTGACCCACCTCACCGGGCTCCCCGATCCGCTCCGATGGCAGGTGGGTTTCGTCATGCCGCTTCGTACAGGTGAGCCCGCCCGCCGATGGCATCGTTGATCGTGACCGCGCGGCCACCGGTCGGTGCACAGCGGTGCGCGACGGTCGGGGGGCTCATCCCCTCGGGATGCGCCCGCCCGGCCGCTCGCGCGTGCCGCGAATCAGGCGGCCTTGTACTGATGCGCTTCGGCGCCCTGCCACTGGACCACGGCTCGGTTGTCGAGGATCCGTTTCGGGTCCGCCAGACCGGCGTCGGCAAGGAACACGATGAGGTCGTGATCGCTGTGCGCGAGTCCGAGTCTCTCGTCGCGATTGTTGACGTGCACGGTTACGGGCCGGGCGCCGGACGGCGTGGGTGCGTGGATGGTGATCGGTGGTGTCGCCATGACTCCAGGGTGGCCCCGCGTGAGGGCGGGCGCATCCGGTCGGCCCGGATATGCGGCCCCGGTCCGGCATGAGGCGCGGAGCGTGACGTTCGGAGTACGTTCGGTGGCCGGCGTCGCACTCGGTCCCGCAGGTGCCTCCCACACCAGGTCGGTCCCGCCCGACCGTCGAACGCACACCGTCATGCGGTCAGCTGCCGGCGAGCTCCTGGACGATCGGGCCGAATGCCTCCATGTTCGGCTCCAGCACCGTCAGGTACGAGAAGCCGTACCGCTCCCGGCGCTCCCTCAGCTGCTCGGCGACCGCCCGCACCGTGCCCATCGCGAGCAGCGGCAGTGCAAGGGCCTGGTCCTCGTCGAGGTGCGGTGTCAGCGGCAGCACCTCGCGCACGGCTGCACGACGGTCGTTGGTCGTCCGGACGAACTGGATGAGCAGATTCAGCTCCGCCGGGCTCTCCCGCGCGGCGGCGAACCGCCGGTAGGCGGCGACGCGCTCGTCGAGCTGCTCGGCGGTGAGGGGCACGAGTCTGCCGGTCCGGACGCTCGCCGCCCCGGTGAACGCCACGATCTCCGCGAAGCGGGCCGCCAGACGCAGGACCCGGTCCCCGTTCCCACCGATCAGCAGTGGTGGCCTGGGGTGCTGCGGGGACCTCGGGACGTGGTTGTCGTCGCGCAGCAGCCGGTCCAGCTCCTCGACCGTACGTCGCAGATGGTCCACCCGTCCGCCGGGGGAGAGGAACTCGATACCCGCCCGGTCGTGCTCCTCGCGTACGTATCCGGCCCCGACCCCCAGCTCCAGGCGCCCCTCGGTCAGCGCATCCGTACCGGCGGCCTCGCGGGCCAGCAGCGTCGGGTTCCAGAAGGCGGCATTGAGCACGAAGGTGCCGACGCGGGGCCGCTCCGTGGCCTCTGCGGCGGCGACCAGTGCCGGGAAGGGGGCCGGCAGGCCCAGGTGGTCGGGGACCAGGATCACGTCGTATCCGAGCTGCTCCGCGCGGCGGCATCGGGTGCGCCAGTCCGTCCCGCCGGCCGGCGTCAGCATGTTCACTCCGAATCGAAACGGCCTTGCCATGGCCTCTCCTCGCGCCGGGTTGGTCGATGGACAGGCCACACACTCTGCCAAGGGAGAGCGTTGTCCGTATGCCGAACCGTCCCCCTTGCCGGTGCTAGCAATCCCGCGCTAGCTTGTTGATGTGCCCAAGACTCAGCTGAACGTACGAGTGGACGAGGCCACCGCCGAGGCCGCGCGGCAGCGCGCGCTGCAGAGGGGGATGAGCGTGAACCGCTACATAGAGGAGCTCGTCAAACAGGATGCGGGCGAAGTCGGACATACTTTTGTCGAAGCCGCTGCCGACTTCATGAAGCAGTACGAGTCGGTCTTCGCCGAGGAGTTCGGCCCGGAGCGCAAAGGCACCCGTTGAACCTCCGGATCGACCTTTCCTGGCTGCTCATGGTCGCCGAGCACAAGACGCCCGGCGATCCACAGGTCGTCGACTGGGGTGCGCTCGTCGCCGCGGTCGCCCGTCATGAGGCGGAGATCTTCGGCAGCCCCGTATACAGCGACCCGCACATCAGGGCCGCCGCACTCCTGCAGTTGCTGCTCCATGTCCCCGCTCTGGAACACTCCAACGCGATGTTCGCCTCCGCCGTCGCCTACGGCTATCTCGTCGCCTCCGGACTGAAGGTCATCACTTCGCCCGAGCAGGTCCGTGACCTGGCCCTGCTGGTGAAGGAGGGCAAGGCCGACGTCCGGGCCATCTCGGACGAGCTCCGCCAATGGAGCCTGTGACTCCTTTTGCGCGGGGTTTCAGGAAGGAGTCCTTCCGCGCTGAACCGTGGCTAATGTCCTGCGCATGACACACGTAGGGAACACGCGTGCGCGACGGATGACAGTGGCGGTTGTCGGCGCTGTGGCCGCCTTGGTGCTCGGCGTCGGCGGGGCGATCGCCGTCGGAGCCCCGGACGACGGCTCGGCCGACCCGACTCCCGTCCCCACCGAAACGTCCGACGGCGGCTCCGTCGGAGGCTCGGGCGGCACGGACGGCGGCACCACCGATGGTGGTGGCACGGGCACGGCCGGGGGCAGCACCGATGGTGGTGGCACGGACGGCGGCAGCGTGAGCGGTTCGGGCGGCGTGGATCCCAGCCCCACCCCGACCGATGCCCCGGACCCCACGGACAGCCCTGACCCCACCGATGGACCCACCCCGTCTCCCACCGGCCCGACGAGCATCGACGACCTGACGAAGCGCATCGACGACCTCGAGAAGAAGGTCGACCAGCTGCCCACGAAGAAGGAGCTGGCCGACGCACTGCGGGCGTTCGCGGACAAGCTGGAGCAGGAGGACTGACGCGTCAGTCCACCACGGTCGTCCGGCGGGCCACGCCCAGCACGCACGCGGAGGTGGGGAGCCGGATCCCCCTCTCCGGCATCTTGACCTTGCGGTACTCCTCCACCACGAACCCGGCCTCCTCGATCGCGGCGAGCGTGTCCCGCGACGTGTGACACCCACCGCACACCAGCGGCCACACCGTCCGGTCCAGTGCCCGCTGGGTCGCCGCCATGGCGCGGTCGTCGGCCCGTACATGCTCGAAGAAGCGCAGCTCCCCGCCGGGGCGCAGCACCCGGAGGATCTCCGCGAGCGACCGTTCCATATTGCGTACGGTGCACAGCACGAGTGACGCGACGGCCCCGTCGAACGCCTCGCTCTTCACCGGCAGCGCCTCCGCGGCAGCCGGTACGACATCCACCGGCATACCGGCACGCAGCGCGGACCGGAGCGCCAACTGTCGTAGGCACCACTCGGGTTCGATCGCCACCACTTCGGACACGGCAGGCGGGTAGTGAGCGAAGTTCAGGCCGTTCCCCGCGCCGATCTCGATGACGCGTCCCGACAGACCCGTGAGCAGATCCGCGCGGATCGCCGCCATGCCGGATCTGGTCTCCGCGGCCACACTCATGCGGGCATAGACCCGGGCGAAGACCGGGTGGTGCACCGCGTCCTTCGGGATCTTCGTGCTCCGCAGGCGCATGACAGACCTCCTCGACAGGACCGGCTCCACCGGGTCGGCTCCACCGGACTGCTCGGCGCGGGCGGGCCGGACCCGCCCGAAACCGACCGGAGGAGCCCGACCGGCACTGTACGGCTACTTAGATTCTCCCCCCGTCCCGCGCCGCTCAGCCGCTCAGTCGGCGGCCGGATTCCCGGCCGGCTCCGCTCCGCGGCTCAGCGGGCGGTCCGGATCCCGCCCAGCTCCGCCGTCAGCCAACTCGTGGCCCGGGCGCGGAAGTCGACCGGCGCCAGCGCCCCCGCCCCGGCGGGCACCACGCCCAGGAGCGGCGCACCCGCCACCACCGGAAGATCGTCGAGATTGCAGCGTGCGGCGAGGTCGGGCTCGGCCGGCATGCTGCCCACCACCACCCCGAGGCACCCGAGCCCCCGCGCCCGCAGGGCCTCCGAGGTGAGCGCGGTCGTGTTGAGCGTGCCGAGCCCGGCAGACGTCACGACCAGAACCGGGGCGGCCAGCAGCCGGGCCGCGTCCGCGAGAGTGGCGCCTTCGTCGTCGAACCGTACGAGCAGCCCGCCCGCACCCTCGACCAGCACCAGATCGTGCTCGGTCGCGAGTTTCTCGGCCGCCTCCGCGATCTGTTCAGGGCGCACGGGCGCCATGCCCGACCGCCGGGCGGCCGTGTCCGGCGCCAACGGTTCGGGGAACCGGCCCAGTTCGAGGCCGGTGACTGCCTCGCCCGCCAGCCGACGCACCTCGAAGACATCGCCCGGTTCTCCCGGCGCGACACCCGTCTGGGCCGGCTTGAGCACGGCCACCGAACGCCCGGCGGCGACCGCCACCGCGGCCACCGCCGCCGTGACGACCGTCTTGCCGATCTCCGTACCCGTGCCGCTCACTACCAGTACCGGCATCTCAGCCCTCCCGCGCTGCGGCGCACACCGCACGGCAGATGCGCGCCAGATCGTCGTCGCCGGTCACATACGGCGGCATCGTGTAGATCAGGTCCCGGAACGGACGCAGCCACACGCCCTCACGGACCGCGGCCTCGGTGGCCGCAGCCATGTTCACGTCGTGATCGAGCTGCACGACGCCGATGGCGCCCAGGACGCGTACGTCCCGCACACCCGCGATCGAACGCGCACCGGCAAGACCGTCCCGCAGCCCCGTCTCCAGGCGCTTGACCTCCTGCTGCCAGTCCTGGCCGAGCAGCAGATCGATCGAGGCAAGGGCCACCGCGGCGGCCAGTGGGTTGCCCATGAACGTCGGCCCGTGCGCCAGCACCGGCACCTCGCCGCGCGAGATGCCGTCCGCCACCCGTGAGGTGCACAGCGTTGCCGCCATCGTGAGGTAGCCGCCGGTCAGCGCCTTGCCGACGCACATGACGTCGGGAGAGATCCCGGCGTGTCCGGCGGCGAACAGCTTCCCCGTACGTCCGAAACCGCTGGCGATCTCGTCGAACACCAGCAGCACGTCATGTGCGTCGCACGCCTCGCGAAGCGCCCGCAGATATGCGGGGGAGTGGAACCGCATCCCGCCCGCACCCTGCACCACCGGCTCCACGATCACCGCGGCCAGCTCATCGGCATGGCGCGCGATCAGGTCCCGGAGATGCTGTACGTACGCCTCGTCCGGCTCCGTGTCGAAACCACCGGGCGGCTCGTCGGCGAAGACCTGCTGGGGCAGCGCGCCCGACCACAGCCCGTGCATGCCGCCCTCGGGGTCGCACACCGACATCGGCTGCCAGGTGTCGCCGTGGTAGCCGCCGCGCCAGGTCAGCAGCCGCTTCTTGGCCGGCCGGCCGGTGGAATGCCAGTACTGCAGGCACATCTTCACCGCGACCTCGACCGACACCGAACCGGAGTCGGCGAGGAAGACATGACGCAGCGGTTCCGGCGTGATCTCGACGAGCCGGGCTGCCAGCCGCACGGCGGGCTCATGGGTGAGGCCGCCGAACATCACATGGCTCATCCGGTCCAGCTGGCCGCGCGCCGCCTCGTTGAGCACCGGATGGTTGTAGCCGTGCACCGCCGACCACCACGACGACATGCCGTCGATCAACTCGTGCTGCCCATGGACGGGTTCGGCGAGACGGAGCCGTACCCCGGACGCGGACTCCACGATCAGCGGCTCCTGCCTGCCCGGCATCGGGCCGTACGGGTGCCAGACGTGGTCCCGGTCCAGGGTCCGCAACTGCGTGGGGGAGAGGGGGTCAGGCATTGGGGGCGAGATCCGTCCCCGCGCCGCGTCGGCGGACCGACACCAGATCCGTGCGCGCGGCCGGAGCCCCGGCGTCGACGGCCGCGGGCTCGTCGACCGCGTCACCACAGGGCCCACAGCCCGCGGAGTGTCCGCCGCAGCCGCCGCCGGTCTCCGGCTCGGCCCCCACCTCTGCACGGTGCCGGGGCAGCGTCGTCGTACCCGCGCCCTCCACCTCGAAACCGGCGTCCGCGATCATGTCCAGATCTGTCTGTCCCGCCTGGCCCTCGCTGGTCAGATAGTCGCCCAGGAAGATCGAGTTGACCAGGTGCAGGGCGAGCGGCTGCATCGAGCGCAGATGCACCTCGCGGCCGCCCGCGAGCCGTACCTCGACATCCGGGCAGACGAACCGGACCATCGCCAGAATGCGCAGGCAGCGCTGCGGGGTGAGGTTCCACTCCTTGGCGAGCGGCGTGCCCTCGAACGGGATCAGGAAGTTCACCGGAACCGAATCCGGGTCCAGCTCGCGCAGCGAGAAGACGACATCGACCAGATCGGTGTCGCTCTCGCCCATCCCGGCGATCAGCCCGGAGCACGCGGAGAGCCCCGCCGCCTGCGCCTGCTGCACGGTCTCCACCCGGTCCGCATAGGTGTGGGTGGTGGTGATGTCCCCATACGTCCCCTCCGACGTATTGAGGTTGTGGTTGTACGCGTCGGCGCCCGCCGATCGCAGCCGGTCGGCCTGCCCCTCGGAGAGCAGACCGAGGCAGGCGCACACCTCGACGCCCTCGTTCTGCTCCTTGATCGCCTCAATCGTCTGCGACACCCGGTCGACGTCCCGGTCGGTCGGACCGCGGCCGCTCGCCACCAGGCACACACGCTTCGCGCCGCCCGCCACCCCGGCGGCGGCGGCCTTCGACGCCTCGTCCGGCTTCAGCCAGGTGTACTTGAGGATCTCGGCCTTCGAGCCGAGCCGCTGCGAGCAGTACGAGCAGTCCTCGGGGCAGAGCCCGGACTTGAGGTTGACCAGATAGTTCAGTTTCACCCGTCGGCCGAACCACTGGCGGCGTACCTTTCCGGCCGCGGCCACCACTTCGAGCAGATCGTCGTCGGAGGTCGCCAGCACGGCGAGCGCTTCTTCTCGGGTCGGCAGCTCGCGCCGCAGCCCCTTGTCCACCAGCGTGTTCAGGAGGTCCATGGCGATGATCCTTGCCTACTCCACCGCCCTCAGCCAAGGAGGAACCGGACAACAGAGCCCGCAGAGGGTGTGTGTATTGCCACACCATGCCCGGCTGCGCCCCCGGTTAGGGTCTGTGAGCTGCCTACAAAAGGGACCGTCGCCATGCCCCTCGCCCCGTTCGACTGGATCGACGACGAGGCCCGCCGCCGTGCGGACGCCGGACTCGTCCGCACGCTCCGCCCCCGGCCCGCCGAACCGGAACTGCTGGACCTCGCGAGCAACGACTACCTGGGCCTCACCCGGCACCCCGAGGTGACCGCGGCCGCCGCCGAGGCCGCGCACCGGTGGGGTGCGGGCGCCACCGGCTCGCGGCTGGTCACCGGCTCCACCGCACTGCACGCCGAACTCGAACGCGAACTGGCCGCATTCTGCGGCTTCGAAGCGGCCCTGGTCCTCTCCTCCGGCTACGCGGCCAATCTCGCCGCGCTCACCGCCCTCACCGGCCGGGGCTCCCTGATCGTCTCCGACGCGGGCAACCACGCCTCCATCGTCGACGGATGCCGGCTCTCCCGGGCCGAGACCGCCGTCGTACCGCATGCCGACCCCGAGGCCGTCGCGAAGGCGCTGTACGCGCACGGCGGTCGCGCCCTGGCCGTCACCGACTCCGTCTTCTCCGTCGACGGTGACGCCGCACCGCTGCCCGAACTGGCCGACGTCTGCCGTGCGCAGGGGGCCGCGCTGCTCGTCGACGACGCGCACGGTCTGGGCGTGCTCGGGGAGGGCGGACGCGGCGCCCTCGCCGCCGCCGGCCTCGCGGGCGGCGAAGGGATCGTCGCCACCGCCACCCTCTCCAAGTCCCTGGGCAGCCAGGGCGGAGCGGTCCTCGGACCGGCCCGGGTGATCGACCATCTGGTCAACGCGGCCCGTACGTTCATCTTCGACACCGGGCTCGCACCGGCCGCTGCGGGCGCCGCCCTCGCGAGCCTGCGTCTGCTGCGCCGCGAGCCGGAACGGGCGGGCAGAGCCGGCGCGGTCGCCACCGCCCTGTACGAACAACTGACCGCCGCGGGGCTGACCGCGGTGCGCCCCGACGCCGCCGTCGTCTCGGTCCGGGCACCTTCGGCGGACGCGGCGGTGCGCTGGGCGACCGACTGCCGCACGGCCGGGATCGCGGTGGGCTGCTTCCGCCCGCCGTCGGTCCCGGACGGCATCTCGCGGCTGCGGCTCACTGCCCGCGCCGATCTGACAGAAGGGGAGATCGCGAACGCGGTGGAGACCGTCCTGCGGACGGCTCCAGCGGCCTGACCGGACCCGCTGACGGGCCGGTCAGCCGGCCGGCCCGTCGGTCAGGGCGGCGACGAACGACTTCCAGGCCGCCGCCGAGAACCGCAGCGGAGGCCTGGACACGTCCTTGGAGTCCCGCACGGCCAGCTGTTCCGGGCCGAACGGCGCTGCTTCCACGCAGTTGTTCATCCCCGTGCTGCGGCTGCTGCGCCGCCACCGTAACGCGTGCTCTGCGAGGCAATCGGACATCGGGCCCCCTCGGGCAGTCTGAGGTTCCTAGCCGTCGCGGTCGATCGCGGCGATCAGGTCCAACGAGTGCTCCGGCGACAGCGCGTGTGCCTGCATGGTGCAGAAGGCCGAGCTGTACGCCTCAAGGTCTTCTTTCCGTTCCAGATAGAGGCTACTCGTCAGGTGGTCGAGAACGACCACATCCAGATCAGAAGTGTTCGGAAAAGAGAAGATAACGAACGGCCCGGTGAGACCCATGTACCCACCCACCGAGAAGGGCAGCAACTGCAGTTCGACGTGCGGCAGTTGGGAGACCCGGATCAGATGGCGCAACTGATTGCGCATCACCCGGCGCCCGCCGACCTCGCGCCGCAGTACCGCCTCGTCGAGCACCGCGGTCAGTCGTAGCGGCGGATCGGTCCGCAGCACCCCCTGCCGGGCGAGCCGCACCTCCACCAGCGAGTCCAGCTGACCGGCGGGCAGTCCGTCCAGTGACGCACGGGTCACCGCACGCGCGTAGTCGGCGGTCTGCAGGAGCCCCGGCACCACGGAGGTCTCCAGCGTGCGAGCGGTTCTGGCCTGGGATTCCAGACTGATGAAGTCCCGGTACTGGGGCGGGATGAGACCGCGATAGGCGTGCCACCAGCCGGTACCGCCGCCGCCCGCCGAGCCCGCGAGCGTCTCCAGGAGCGTCCGTAACTGCGGGTCGTCCAGACCGTAGGCATCCAGCAGTCGGCTCACATCGGCCGGTTTCACACCGCTGGTACCGGTCTCGATCCGGCTCACCTTCGACTGATGCCAGCCGAGCAGCTGTGCCGCGTCACGACTAGTCAGTCCGGACGTGTGGCGCAGACTTCGCAGCTCCTCCCCGAGCTTGCGGCGGCGCACCGCGGGACCGTGCTGCATTCGCGGCCTCCCTCCCTCTCGTGCCGAGGGGCCATCTTGCCGCCCATGTGCGGTATTCCGGGCCAGAGTTCACCGCTTCGAGCGACAGATATATGCATAACTTGGTGGATCGCCGTCACGGAGGGCCGCATCAGTGGCAATCTGGCGCGAAGCGCACCCCGGGCCGATCACGGGTCGGTCCGGGCGGGAAAAGGACGGCTCGCCATGGCAGACCATCAAGAAGCAAGCGTCACTCTGCCGAGCGAGCCGCTCTCGGTCTCCTCGGCCCGGAGATACGTGGCGCGAGTGCTCGCCGACTGGGGTCTCCCCGATGACACGGAGACCGCCGACACCATCCGGCTCATCGTCTCCGAGCTCACCACCAACGCCGTCCAGCACACCTTCGGCCAGTCGCCGACCTTCACCGTGGACCTGCGGCTGGAGCGGGAGGAGCAGCTGCATCTCGGGGTGACGGACAGCCACCCCCGCTGGCCCCAGCGACTGCCCGCCGCCGTGCGGCAGGACAACGGGCGCGGCATGGTGATCATTCGCTGTCTGACCAAGGAGTGCGGCGGACGGCTCACGGTCACGCCGACCGCCGAGGGTGGCAAGACCGTCTGGATCGCGCTCCCCTGGACGCTGCCCGTCCAGACTTGACCACCGTCCTCGCGGACCTGGACTCGGCCCGGCCGGGACGTCGCGTCCCCGGCAGTCGGCAGCCCGTCGCCCCGGTGACTCGCACACCATGGCGGGTGTCGCCCCCGCCTCGACCAGGGCGTTCTTCACCCCCTGGCGCGCCGGCCGCTGATCAGCAGCGCGCCGGTCCATCCGGCGCCCGTGCTCCTTCTCAGCCTGCTGCCGCAGTTCGTTCCGGACGGGCGGCCGCCCGTGCCCAGGCCCCTGCTGCCGGCCACCGTCGTCGTGCTGCTCGCGCTGATCTGGTTCCCGACCGTGGCGCTCCTGGTGGACCGCCCGGGCCGGTGGCTGCGCCGGCCGCGTGCCGCCCGCGCCGTCGCGGGCGGCAGCGGCGCGGAGCTCACCGCGCTGGGGCCGGCGCTGGTCACCGGCCCCCTGCTGCACTGACCGGCGGAGGCGACCGGCAGCCGAAAGGCGGATCAGGTGAAAGAGGCGGAGGTCAGCGGACCCGTCCGTACCAGACGCCCCTCGTCCAGATCCTCTCCAGCCGCACCACGGCACCGCTCTTCGGCGAGTGCCAGATCCTGCCCTTACCGGCGTAGATCCCCACGTGGTAGACGCTGCGCCCCCAGTGGAAGAAGACCAGATCGCCGCGTCGCCGCTGCGAGGCCGAGATGTGCCGGGTCTTGTTGTACTGCTGCTGGGCCGTGCGGGGGAGCTTCTTGCCCACCTTTTTGAAGACGTACATCGTCAGACCCGAACAGTCGAAACGGTGGGGGCCCGTGGCCCCGTACCGGTACGGCGATCCCTTCTTCGACGCGGCGATGTTGAGCGCCTTCGCCGAATGAGCCGCGGCCTGGGCTTCGGCCACAGTGCCGGGGGCGATCACGGAGCCGCCGACGGCGGCGAGCGTCAGAACCGTGGCGGTACCTGCCCGAGTGAGCAGCGACGGGACATGAACCTGCGCAGTCATGCGCAACCCTTCGTCAGCCGCCTGTGAAGGATGACCTGTCGGGTTCGGGCTGGCGAAGTTGCCCGGCCGCACTCGGCGGCTTCACCCCGAGGGTCGACCGGATGTCCGGTCGACCCGTTGTGCTCGGGTCCTCCACTCCTGCCGATCCACTTCTGTCGACCAGGCATCCGGGCGGCGGCAGGACTCGGCGTCCGCCCGGACCGCCCCGCCGCGGTGGCGGGGGCTTGTCGTCCCACGGATCTTGACTCACCGAGTGTCGGATTTCAGAAGATAAAGAGCGATATGGACGATTCATTACGATTGACCCGTACGGGTGGGTGCGGTAGTTCTGTGAACGCGGCCGGTCGGCCCCGACCGGTCCCGTACCAGCGGCGGAATGGCAGACTCCGTTCACCGGCCATGCCGGAAGCGCAAGTTGAACAATCCCTCGCGCGGGGGATCTCCTACGCCGAACGAGCGAGGAATTTTGATCAGCCCGCCGGGCGTGTCGCGGAAGGGGGTTGGTCAACTCGTCTGGGCAGGGGGCACGGTGACCCGTCGGGCCCGCCGCTCCCCGTCCAGCACGCGAAGCGCCCGCGCCAAGGTGGCGGCGTGGATCTGTGCTTCACCGCGCTCGTGCATCAACACGAGTGCGTTCCGCAGGGCGACGGCCCGCGAGGCGAGTGCCTGCGCCGCGCGCAGCGCGCCGTAGGTGTCGCTGCCGTGGGCCGGGTTGATCCGGCCCAACTGGTCGAGCACCTCCAGGTAACAGTCGATGAACTCGCCCTCGGCGCGCGTCAGTGCGGGCAGCGGCGGGAACTCCGGTGACTGCATCGGGTGTTCACCTCGCGCTGTTCGGCGGCAGTGACGTCTTGCGGTTCTCCAGAACGTGGTCCACCAGGCCGTACGCCTTGGCGCCCGGGGCGTCGAGGATGAGATCGCGCTCGATGTCCGCGGCGATCCGTTCGGCAGTTCGCCCGGTGTGACGGGCCAGTAGGCGGGTGAGCTGTTCACGGATGCGGACCAGTTCCCGCGCCTCGATCTCCAGATCGGACGGCTGACCCTGCAGCGGCTCGGGAAGCGCGGGCTGCTGCACGACGACCCTGGCCCCGGGGAGGGCGTGCCGCCGGCCGGGGGCGCCCGCGGCGAGCAGCAGGGCTGCGCTGGAACCGGCCTGTCCGAGGCAGAAGGTCTCCATCTCGCAGGTGAGGTACTCCATCGTGTCGTAGATCGCCGCCATGGCGTCGAACGAGCCGCCGGGGGAGTTGATGTAGAGGGAGATGGGGCGGTCGGGCGCGGCGTGTTCCAGGTACATGAACTGCGCGATCAGATCGGTGGCGGCGGTGTCGTCGACCGGGGTGCCGAGGAAGACGATCCGTTCGGCGAGCAGCTTGGAGTACGGGTCGAGGGTGCGGGTCCCGTCGGTCGTGCGCTCGGTGAACTCGGGCAGTACGTAACGGGCGGCAGGGCGGAACATGGTGAAGCCTCTCCTCCGGTGTCTGCGTCTGTGGGGCCTGCACAAGCATCTGTAAAAAATGTACAGGACGTACAGAAGGTTATGATGGGGACTATGGCCTACGAGATTCCGGTGACGCAAGCCCGAGCTGAGCTCGCCGAACTGATCAACCGCGTCGTCTACGGCGGCGAGCGAGTCGTGGTGACCCGGCACGGCAAGCCGCTGGTGGCGCTCGTTTCGGCCGCTGACCTGGAGCGACTCGAGAAGGAAGAAGCGGCTGCCGAGGAGCAGGTGATCAGCTCGGTCTCCTCGATCGGTTCCGCCGCGTCCGCCACGGGCGAACGGCGACGCTTCGGTATCGCGGCGGAACACCGGGGGCAGACCGACCCGGGCAACTGACGGCCTGTGACCGCGTGGTGAGGTCGCCGGACGCACCGCCGCGACGCCACCGTGTACGCCCGGCCCCGGCGGCGTCACCGCGTCACCGGGCGCTGCCGTGACCCGTAACGCAACCCGGCGGCGACACCCGCGATCGCCGGCGGACGGATGCTCGCGCCGAGCGTGCTGCCGCGCGGATCCCCGGCGGGTGCCGCCACCACATCCGTGGCCTGCACCTGGCTGCCGGCCAGGGCCTGGGTGGTGACGGCCTCGCGGAGCGGCTGGGCCACCATCGGGCTCGCCGCCGAGGCGGTCGGCAGCTGCGGCCCCTTCGGTGTGATCACGACCGTGCCGTATACGACCCGGTCCTCGATGGCGGTACGGGCCGCGGCCTCGTCACCGAAGCGGTGGATCTCGAAGGCGTCCCCGTGCTGCTCGAACCGCTGCTGGAGCCGGTCGGCGGCCGGTGCGGAGCCCGCGATGCCCACGGGGAGGTCCCAGGTACACCTCGACGCCCGCCGCCGGCAGGTCCTCGACGGCGCCGCACGCTGCTTCGCGCGGAACGGCTTCCACGGCACCTCCATGCAGGACGCACTGCACGAGGTCGGGCTCTCGGCGGGTGCGGTCCACCGCTACTTCAGTGGCAAGGACGACCTGATCGCGGCCATCGCCGGAGAGGCGGTCGGCAGTGTCCGGCAGGCGTTCGAGGAGGCGGCCCGGGTCAGCCCGCCACCCACCCCCGATGTGCTGATCGGCCGTGTGACGCGGATGTGGCCCGCACCCTGATCGCCACCGCCCAGGGTTTCATCGTGCAGCCGGCGATGTTCGGGGGCGCCACGCCGGAGGTGCTGGAGAACGGCCTGCGCGGCCTGATGTCCATGGACCTGCAAAAGATCAGTTAACGCGCCGGAAAAACTTCCGCCCTAACGTGCAATACCTCGGAGTGAGACACCGGTTCTGAGTTCAACAGTCTGTTGAGCGCAGTTAATGTCTCGCTGCGCCCAGCACCGGTACTGGGCGGAAAACTGTGAGGTGGAAGCGTTGCAACTGACCCCGCACGAGCAAGAACGCCTGCTCATCCATGTGGCCGCCGACGTGGCGGAGAAGCGTCGGGCGCGTGGACTGCGACTCAACCACCCCGAGGCGGTGGCGCTGATCACCGCGCATCTGCTGGAGGGCGCCCGCGACGGCCGTACGGTCTCCGAACTGATGGCGTCCGGGCGGAAGGTACTCACCCGCGACGACGTCATGGACGGGATCCCCGAGATGATCCACGATGTGCAGGTCGAGGCCACATTCCCGGACGGCACCAAGCTGGTCACCGTCCATGATCCGATCGTCTGACGGGGCGCCGCCGATGATCCCCGGAGAGATCCTCTACGCGGACGGGCCCGTGCCGCTCAACCCGGGCCGCCCGGTCACCCGACTCACCGTCCTCAACGCCGCCGACCGGCCCGTCCAGGTCGGCTCGCACTACCACTTCGCGGAGGCCAACCCAGGCCTCGAATTCGACCGTGCGGCCGCCCACGGCCTGCGGCTGAACATCGCCGCCGGGACCGCGGTCCGCTTCGAGCCCGGCATCCCCGTCGACATCGAACTCGTGCCCCTCGCCGGACGGCGCATCGTCCCGGGCCTGCGCGGCGAAACCGGAGGTGCCCTCGATGGCTGAGCTCAACCGCGCCGTGTACGCGGATCTGTTCGGGCCGACCACCGGCGACCGCGTCCGGCTCGCCGACACCGATCTGCTCGTCGAGATCGAGGAGGACCGTTCCGGCGGCCCCGGACTCGCCGGCGACGAAGCGGTGTTCGGCGGTGGAAAGGTGATCCGCGAATCGATGGGCCAGGCGCGCACCACCCGGGCCGAAGGGGCTCCCGACACCGTCATCACGGGCGCCGTCATCATCGACCACTGGGGCATCGTCAAGGCGGACATCGGCATCCGCGACGGCCGGATCACCGGCATCGGCAAGGCAGGCAACCCGGACACGATGGACGGCGTCCACCTCGATCTCGTCATCGGCCCGGAGACCGAAATCATCGCGGGCAACGGCAAGTTCGTGACGGCAGGCGCCGTCGACGCACACGTCCACTTCATCTCGCCGACCATCGTCGACCAGGCGCTCTCCGCCGGTGTCACCACGCTCGTCGGCGGCGGCACCGGACCGGCCGAGGGTACGAAGGCCACCACGGTCACCCCGGGCGCCTGGCACCTTGCCCGGATGTTCGAGTCGCTGGAGGTCCACCCCGTCAACATCGGACTGCTCGGCAAGGGCAACACGATGTCCGGCGACGCTCTGCGGGCCCAACTGCGCGGCGGAGCACTCGGATTCAAGATCCATGAGGACTGGGGGGCCACTCCGGCCGTCATCGACGCCTGTCTGAACGTGTGTGAGGAGAGCGGCGCTCAGCTCGCCATCCACACGGACACTCTCAACGAGGCCGGCTTCGTCGGCGACACCCTAGCCGCGATCGCCGGGCGCTCCATCCACGCGTACCACACCGAAGGCGCCGGCGGCGGCCACGCGCCCGACATCATCACCGTGGTCTCGGAGCCGTACATCCTGCCCAGTTCCACCAATCCCACCCGGCCGCACACCGTCAACACCATCGAGGAACACCTCGACATGCTGATGGTCTGCCACCACCTCAACCCGGCCGTCCCGGAGGACCTGGCGTTCGCCGAATCGCGGATCCGGCCGTCCACCATCGCCGCCGAGGACATCCTCCACGACCTCGGAGCGATCTCGATCATCTCCTCCGACTCCCAGGCGATGGGCCGCGTCGGCGAGGTCGTCCTGCGCACCTGGCAGACCGCCCATGTGATGAAGAAGCGCCGCGGCCCCCTGCCCGGCGACGGGCGGGCCGACAACCACCGAGTGCGTCGCTATGTCGCCAAATACACCATCAACCCGGCCGTCGCCCAGGGCCTCGACCAGGAGATCGGTTCCGTCGAGACCGGCAAACTCGCGGACCTGGTGCTGTGGGACCCGGCCTTCTTCGGCGT
The DNA here is from genome assembly GCF_036108815.1 of Streptomyces sp. NBC_00353. Classification (NCBI taxonomy): domain Bacteria; kingdom Bacillati; phylum Actinomycetota; class Actinomycetes; order Kitasatosporales; family Streptomycetaceae; genus Streptomyces; species Streptomyces sp. NBC_00353. The sequence goes on from NZ_CP107985.1 coordinate 8,283,558, forward strand.
CAAGCCGCAGACCGTCATCAAGGGCGGACAGATCGCATACGCGCAGATGGGCGACGCCAACGCGTCCATCCCCACCCCGCAGCCGGTGATGCCCCGGCCGATGTTCGGCGCACTCGGCCGGGCGCCCGCCGCCAACTCGTTCAACTTCGTGGCGAGTGCTGCCATCGAGGACGGGCTGCCGGAACGCCTCGGACTCGGTAAACGCTTCGTGCCGATCACCAGCACCCGGGGGGTCACCAAGGCGGACATGCGGGAGAACGACGCGCTGCCGCGGGTCCAGGTCGATCCGGACAGCTTCGCGGTGACCATCGACGGCGAACCGGTCGAACCCGCGCCCGCCGCCGAACTCCCCATGGCCCAGCGTTACTTCCTCTTCTGAGACAGGTCATGTGATGAGCCGCGCAGCACTGCTCGTCCTCGCCGACGGCCGGTTCCCCGCCGGGGGGCACGCCCACTCGGGTGGCGCCGAACCGGCCGTCGAGGCAGGACGCATCCGTAACGCCGAGGACCTCGCCGCCTTCTGCCGGGGCCGCCTGCACACCACCGGACTCACCTCCGCCGCGCTCGCCGCGGCGGCCGCCCACGGCCTCGACCCGCTCGCGCTCGACGAGGCCGCCGATGCCCGCACACCGTCACCCGCACTGCGCGCGGTCGCGCGCAAGCTCGGCCGTCAGCTGATGCGGGCCGCCCGTGCCACCTGGCCCAGCCCCGAACTCGCCGTACTCGCGGAGGCCCGGCCGCGCGGCGCCCACCAGCCCGTCGTGCTCGGCCTCACCGCACGCGCGGCGGGTCTGGGACCCGAGGACGCGGCGCACTGCGTCGCGTACGAAACGGTCAGCGGACCGGCCACCGCGGCGGTCCGGCTGCTGTCCCTCAACCCCTTCGAGGCCACCGCAGTCCTCGCCCGCCTCGCGCCCGAGCTCGACCGGGTCGCCGAACAGGCCGCCGCCGCCGTTCACCACGGCATCGACGCGCTGCCCGCAGCCTCCGCGCCTCTGCTCGACATCACCGCCGAAGCGCACGCCGCCTGGCCGGTCCGCCTGTTCGCCTCATAGGACCACCCGCACCACACCCCTCAGGAGCCGCACCCCATGCATCTGGACCACTCCCACGACGGCCCGGCAGCCATCAGTGCCGACGCCGCACGCCCCGACGGCACCCGCCGCGCCCTGCGCATCGGTCTCGGCGGCCCGGTCGGCTCCGGCAAGACGGCGACCGTCGCAGCGCTCTGCCGCACGCTGCGCGACCAGGTGTCCATCGCCGTCGTCACCAATGACATCTACACCCGCGAGGACGCCGCGTTCCTGCTGCGCAACGCCGTGCTGCCGCCCGAGCGCATCCAGGCCGTCGAGACCGGCGCCTGCCCGCACACCGCCATCCGCGACGACATCTCCGCCAACCTGGAAGCCGTCGAGGACCTGGAGGACACCGTCGGCCCTCTCGATCTGATCCTCGTCGAGTCCGGCGGCGACAACCTCACCGCCACCTTCTCCAAAGGTCTGGTCGACGCCCAGATCTTCGTCATCGATGTGGCGGGCGGTGACGACATCCCGCGCAAGGGCGGGCCCGGTGTCACCACCTCCGACCTCCTCGTGATCAACAAGACCGACCTTGCGCCGTACGTCGGCTCCGATCTGGACCGGATGGCCCGGGACGCCGCGGAGCAGCGCGGCACACTCCCCGTCGCCTTCACCTCCCTCACCTCCGGCGAGGGCGTCAAGCCCGTCGCGGACTGGGTACGGGCGCAGCTCGCTGCCTGGACCGCATGAGCGTCCACGCGACCGCCCGGATCACCGCCGTCCCCGACGGCCGTGGCGCCACGGCTCTCCCCGTCCTCGAGAGCGACGGGCCGCTCGCCCTGCGCCGGACCAGGGCCACCGTCGCACCGTGCGCCCGGGTCACCGTCGTGGGCGCGATGAGCGGACCGCTGGGCGGCGACCGGCTCGCCATCGAGGCACGGGTCGAGGCAGGAGCCAGGCTCACCGTGGACTCCGCGGCGGCGACCGTGGCGCTGCCCGGCCCTGGACCGGATGTACAACCCGCCACATACGACATCGAGTTGACGGTGGGAGAGAGAGCCGAGCTCAACTGGCTTCCGGAGCAGCTCATTTCGGCGTGCGGCAGCGAGCTGCGCATGACCACCAGGGTCGAACTCGCCGAGACCGCGAGGCTGGTGCTGCGCGAGGAACAGGTCCTCGGCCGCCACAGCGAGACCACCGGCACTCTCACCAGCCGCCTGACCGTCCACCGCGCCGGGCGCCCGCTTCTCGATCAGCAAGTGGCGTACGGGCCGGGGGCACCCGGTGGCTGGGACGGCGGCGCCGTGCTCGGCGGACATCGTGCGGTCGGCCAGCTCCTCGTCGTGGACCCGGCATTCGAGGACAAGTGCCCCGATACGAGGCTGCTGGGGCCGACCGCCGTCCTCACCCGGCTGGTCGGCCCCGCGGTACTGGTGACCGCCGTGGCCCTCGACGCACGACTGCTGCGCACCGTTCTGGACGATGCACTGGACGAGGTGCTGGCCGGCTGACACGGTTGCGCACCGCTCAGCGGGACACGGGTGTCCGGTTATCGATTCGGTAAAGAAGTGCGTGTACGCCCTGTTCTCAGGAACCCCACAGGCGACAGGATCCGCGGGAGGTCTCGATGTGAACTGCGCTGCCAACCGCGGCGCTTCAGACAATGGGGGAGGTTCCACTTGAGACGCACAGCAGTGCTCGGCTCGGCCGGCACTCTGATCGCGGGCACGCTCATAGCGGGCGCGATAGCCGCACCGACGGCCACAGCCGACGGCCGCCACCACAGCGGTTCGGAGGCGCGCGGCGTCCAGATCGCCGCCGCACGGGCGGCCCACACCGGCATCGACTGGAAGGACTGCCCGGCCGACTGGGCCCTGGCCACTCCGATTCAGTGCGGCTGGGTGACCGTACCGCTCGACTACGCCAAGCCCCACGGCAAGCAGATCAAGCTCGCCGTCGACCGGCACGTCAGCACCGGTACGAAGGCGGAGCGGCAGGGCGCGCTGCTCTACAACCCGGGCGGCCCCGGCGGCTCCGGGCTGCGGTTCCCCACCCGGATCACCAACAAGAACCCGCTGTGGACAAAGGCCGCGAAGGCGTACGACTTCGTCGGCTTCGACCCCCGCGGTGTCGGCCACTCGGCGCCGATCTCCTGCGTCGACCCGCAGGAGTTCGTGAAGGCCCCGAAGGTCGACCCGGTACCCGACAGCGAGGCGGACAAGCGCGCCCAGCGCAAGCTCGCCGCCGAGTACGCGGACGGCTGCGCCGAGCGCAGCGGCGACATGCTGCCCCACATGACGACGCCGAACACCGCACGTGACCTGGATGTCATCCGCGCCGCGCTCGGTGAGAAGAAGCTCAACTTCCTGGGCGTCTCCTACGGCACCTACCTGGGGGCGGTCTACGGCACGCTGTTCCCGGACCACGTCCGGCGCATGATCGTCGACAGCGTGGTCAACCCGGCGAAGGACAACATCTGGTACGAGGCCAACCTCAACCAGGACATCGCCTTCCAGAAGCGCTGGGACGACTGGAAGGCATGGGTCGCCCAGAACGACGCGGCCTTCCACATCGGCACCACCCCTGCCCAGGTGGAGCAGGAGTGGCTGAAGCTGCGTGCCTCGGCCAAGAAGAACCCGATCGGCGGGGTCGTCGGACCCGCCGAGCTCATCGGATTCTTCCAGAACGCGCCGTACTACGACTCCACCTGGGCGCTCGTCGCCCGGACCTGGAGCAACTACCGGGCCGGCGACACCCAGGCGCTGGTCGACGCCGCGGGCCCCGACATGTCGGACCTCGCGGGGAACGCCTCCTCCGAGAACGGCAACGCCGTGTACACGGCCGTCGAGTGTGCGGACGCCAAGTGGCCCACCAGCTGGCAGAAGTGGGACCGCGACAACACCCGGCTGCACAAGGACTACCCGTTCATGACCTGGGCCAACGCCTGGATGAACCTGCCCTGTGCGACCTGGTCGGCCAAGCAGCAGACCCCGCTGGAGGTCAAGACCGGCAAGGGCCTGCCGCCCGTCCTGATCGTGCAGTCCACGCGTGACGCCGCCACCCCGTACGAGGGCGCCGTCGAGCTGCACAAGCGGTTCAAGGGTTCGCGTCTGATCACCGAGAAGGACGCCGGTTCGCACGGCGTCACGGGCCTGGTCAACCCCTGCATCAACGAGCGGGTGGACACCTACCTGCTCACCGGACAGACCGACGGGCAGGACGTGACGTGCACCCCGCACGCCACGCCGAAGCCGTAGTCGGCTGAGCGAGGGGGACGGGCGGCCGGAGGATCATCACCGGCCGCCCGTCTCCCGTACGGGACCCGCTCGCCGACCCCGGCCCTACCGCGTCGGCCGTTCCCGGTCGTACCGCGCCAGCCAGGCGTCCTCCGCCTCATAGTCGAACAGGCCCTCGCCGTACGCCCGCAGCATCGCCGGGAAGGCGTCCCGCCAGTCCCGGCCGTCGAGCTGCCCGACGAGCCACTCGACGGTCTCCGGCAGCGACTCCACGTAGCCCGTCACCGGCCGGTAGCCGAGCTCCTTCCCGGCAGCCGTCATGTCGTACACGATGGGATGGGCACTGCTCCACGGCGTCTCGCCGACCTCCCCCACCGGCGGTGCCCCGTCCACCAGCACCGTCTCCGTCTCCCGGCCGAGCACCCCGTCGATGGCCGACGCGATCTCCACGATCGTGGGCGCATGCGGATCAGCCGCGTTGAGCACCCTCGACCCGGGCTGCCCGGCGGCGAGCCGGATCAGCTCGGCCACGTTGGACACGTGGACCGGATGGAAGCGGCTCGTGCCGTTGTACGCGAGCACCCGTCGTCCGCGCCCGTCCAGCAGCCGCTTCACGAAGTACAGCTCGCGCGGCGAGCGGCAGTGCGGGCCATGGATCGCACCGGCCCGCAGCAGCGTCACCGGCAGGGCGTCACCCGCCGCCAGCAGATCCCGCTCCAGCCGGATCTTCCTGGTCCCGTACGTTGCGTCCCCCGGCGCCACCGTGCGCTGTGTCTCCGGGATCGGCACCGGGTACCGCGGGGCCCCGTCGGGCTCGCCCTGGGTGTCGAAGCTGCGGCCGCGATCGTCCTCGTACACCGCACCGCTGGAGATGACGACCGCCGAACCTATCCGGTCCGCGAGCCCGGTCAGCTGCCGGGCGTGCTGCTCGCCGTACGCCACCATGTCGACGAGCACGTCACAGCCGTCGCCCAGCGCCGCGGCGAGCGCCCCATCCTCGTCCCGGTCGAGGGTCGTCGTCCGTACGCCGTCGGCCCATTGCTCGTCCCGCCCGCCGCCGCGCGAGGCCGCCGTCACCTCCCATCCGTCCTCGACGAGCGCCCGCACCGCGGCCCGCCCGATCTGTCCCGTCGCTCCAAGAATCCATGCGTGCCCTTTGCCCATGCGAGGAACGCTAGGCGGAGGCGGCCCCGTTGGGCCATGCGCGTTCGCCGATCGCGGATTCGCGGTCAGCGTCGCAGCCTCGGGAACTTCTTCGCCTGTTCCGCCTGCGCGGCCTTCACCTTGACCGCGTACTCGTCGACGTACTCCTGACCGGAGAGCCCGAGGATCGCGTACATGATCTCGTCGGTGACTGCCCGGATCGCCGCCTTCTGATTCTCCATCCCGGCATAGCGGGAGAAGTCCATCGGCTCACCGAAGCGGATGGTGACCTGCTTGATCCGCGGGACGACCTTGCCGGGAGGCTGGATCTCGAACGTACCGACCATCGCGCACGGCACCACCGGCACCTGCGCCTTGATCGCCATCACCGCGACACCGACCTTGCCCTTGTAGAGCCGCCCGTCGTGCGAACGGGTCCCCTCCGGATAGATCCCGAGCAGCTCGCCCTTGCTCAGCACCCCGAGCCCTTCACGGATCGCGGCCTGTCCCGCATCCTTGCCGGACCGGTCCACCGGGATCTGCCCGGCGCTGTGGAAGAACGCGGCGGTCAGCCGCCCCTTCAGCCCCGGACCGGTGAAGTACTCCGCCTTGGCGAGGAAGGTGATGCGCCGTTTGATGATCGCGGGCATCAGGAAATGATCGGAGAACGACAGATGGTTGCCGGCGACGATCGCCGCGCCCTCCTCCGGAATGTGCTCCAGTCCCTCGATCCTGGGCCGGAACAGCAACCGCAGCAACGGCCCCAGAATGACGTATTTGAGCACGTAGTAGAACACGGTGGCTCTCCCATCCCTACAGGATCGGCTCCGGGGCAGCGTTCTGCCAGGTCACGGTATGAATCTACCGAGTGAATCGATTTCCATGCCTGTTCGACTGCCGTGGGGGCGACCGGACTCGGGCCGGCTCCGGGTCGGCTCACGTGATGGCCCTTCAGATCAGGCCTCTGCGGCCTGGCGCACGCAGACTGCTGAGACGATCGATCGTAGCCCGATCAGTCGTGGAGGGTCTCGCCCGGAACTCATGCGGCCGGGCGCCCTGTCCGGGCAGCCCTTAGGGTCGGGGAGATGGGAGTGCGGGGATCGTCTGTACGTGAAGTCGGGGGCCGGGATGGGAAATGACGGGGCGGCGGTGTGCCGGCGACTGCGGGAGGCCGACCTGCCGGCAGGACTGATGCACACGGAGAGCCGGGAGTTCCTCGTGGTGCAAGGGTTGCCGGAGTCGGCGGCGTTCCTGGACTTCGCGGGGCTGGGGGCCGGCCCGCCGGCGACCCTGGACATCGGTGAGGGGGCGGTCGGTGCCGGCCCCCTGTTCGTCCTGGGGGAGACGGAGTACTGCGGCAGCTGGGTGGTGCTGGACGGCGTGAGCGGGGAGGTCCACCTCGCCGGGCGGGGCGGCGGTGCGCTGCGGCGCGACCTGCTCGCCTCCGATCTGCCCGCCCTGGCCGGGCTGATCCGCGAGACGGAGGCGGTGGCCCTGGCCGCCGAGCAGCGGGACGCGGGTGACGGGCGCCGCGGTGCCGGGGTGGCCGCCGCCGTGATGGGCATCGCCGAGCGGCGGATGCGAGAGGTCGACCCCGGGTTGTTCCGCGCCGCTGCGGAGAACCCGCCCGCGCACTGGGACACCGCACTGCTGGTCGCCTCGCTGGCCTGGGGCGCGTTGCCCGGCACGGAAGCTGACGGTCTCGCCTACGAGTTCGGGGCCGACCTGGTCGAGGAGCTCGCCGCGCTGACCGATGAGGGGCTGGTACGCCGCTACCGGCCCGAGGAGTTGCCCGCCGCGCTGGTCCACGAGCCGACGAGGCGACTGCTGACGGACGTGGGGCTGCCGCTCGGTGGAGAGATGTTCGGGGTCGAGGAGGAGGCTCCCCTGGTCAGCATGGCGGAGGCACACCCGGACTGCTTCCAGGATGCCGACGAGGGGGAGGAGGAGCGCGGGTACCAGCGCGACTACCTCGCGATCGGCTGGTGGCCCCACGACCTTGCAGTCGCGCTGGACGGCTCGAGCGGCCGTCTGGAGCTGCCGACCTGGTACGACGAGGGCCTGCCCGCCGCCTACCTCAACCGGGACCTGTCCGCGCTGCTGTACGCGCTCTGGGCGTACGAGCGGCTGCGCACCGAGTGGCGGCGCTGGGACAACGGGCGCAGGGCCACCGTCTGGTCGGTGTTCGACCCCCATGTGCTGCTGCTCAGCGTGGTCGACAGGTTGGTGGAGGCGGTCGACCCGGAGGCGTTCGCGACGCCTGCGCACTCCTGGCGAATGCTCGCCGAGGACGGGCACACCGGCGGTCTGCTGGCCTGAGGCTCCCTCATGCCCTCCCGGCGGGCGACGAGAGACGGACGTGCTCGATCTGTTGCGCCGCGCCGGGTACCCCCGGGCGGTCGCCGCCTCCCCACTGCCGGAAAACCCGGTGCCCCGCCTGCACGGGGTTCACTACACTCGCCTCGAACCGCGCGCCACAACAACATTCCGGCGCGCGCCGTGACGAGTGAGGGGAGACCGGCCATGCGTTACCGCATCGCTGTTGTTGTTCCCCCGTCACGGTACGAGGTGATCCTGGTGTCTTCGTGCGCCCGGTTCCGGCTGCGCGGCCGGAACCGGATGTCCGTGACGGACAACTGACCCCTGATCGAACGGTGTTGAGCCGCCCGGCGGCCGACTTCCGGTGCGGTGCGCCGCATCAGGGGCTTCTGCGTGGCCTGACTGCAGGCCAGTTCGTCCGGAGATCGCGCCGCCCCGTTCCGGATCACCCCGAAAGGCCATGGGCCGTGCGTACCGACCTGCACCGTCATCTCACCAGTCCGCTGACCGCCGTTCGCAATCTGGGCATCCTCGCCCACGTCGACGCCGGCAAGACCACCCTCACCGAACGGATCCTCTACCTCACCGGCGCCACCCACAAGCGAGGCGAGGTCCATGACGGGACGACCGTCACCGACTTCGATCCCCAGGAACGCGATCGCGGGATCACCATCTTTGCCGCTGCGGTGAGCTGTGCCTGGGACGGCCACCGGATCAATCTGATCGACACCCCCGGCCACGTGGACTTCTCCGACGAGGTGGAGCGTTCGCTACGGGTGCTCGACGGAGCGATCGCGGTGTTCGACGCTGTCGCAGGAGTCGAACCGCAGAGCGAGTCGGTGTGGCGGCAGGCCGATCGGCACGGGGTCCCACGGATCGCCTTCGTCAACAAGCTGGACCGTGCCGGTGCCGACCTCGACACGGCGGTTGCGTCGATACGGGACCGGTTGCACACGGTCCCGCTGGTGGTCCAGCTGCCGATCGGAAAGGAGGACGGGTTCACCGGGGTGGTGGATCTGCTCCGTATGCGGGCGCTGGTCTGGCCCGACGACGGCGGTACGCCCGAGGAGGGCCGGGTGCCGGACGCCCTGCTGGAAGAAGCGCACCGACGCCGACGACTGCTGGAGGAGACGGTGGCGGAACTTCATCCGGTCGCTTTGGAGGAGTTCTGTGCGGGGTCGAAGGTCTCCGCACAGACGCTGGCCGCCGCGCTGCGCGACCTGACCCGGACCGGTGAGGGCGTGGTGGTGCTGTGCGGGACGGCCTACCGCAACCGCGGGATCGAGCCGCTGCTGGAGGCCGTCGTGGCCTATCTGCCCTCGCCGCTGGATGTGCCGGCAGTCCGCGGCACCCTGGACGGTGCGGTGCAGGAGCGGGTCGCCGATCCGGCGGCGCCCTTCGCCGCGCTGGTGTTCAAGGTGAGCTCGACCGCCACGGGGCGGCTGACCTATCTGAGGGTGTATTCGGGAACGATCGGGAAGGGAGACACGGTGCTGGACGTGGGCGCCCGGCGTAACGAGCGCGTCGGCCGGATCCTGCGGGTGCAGGCCGGGCGGCACTCGGACGTGGAACGGGCGGTGGCCGGGGACATCGTCGCGGTGGTCGGGCTCAAAGCTGCCCGCACCGGTGCCACCCTGTGCACACCCGCGGCACCACTGGTTCTCGAACCGCCTTCCGTGGCGGCTCCGGTCGTCTCCGTAGCGGTCGAGGCCCGCAGGAGCATCGATGCCGGCCGCTTGGTGTCGGCGCTGGTGCGGCTGGTCGAGGAGGACCCTTCGCTGTCGGTCCGGACCGATCCCGAGACCGGCCAGACGGTGCTGTCAGGAATGGGGGAACTGCATCTGGAGGTCGCGGTGGAGAAGATCCGTCGTGCTCACGGGCTGGACGTCGGTGTCGGCCGGCCGCAGGTGGCCTACCGGGAGACGGTCGCCCGAGGGGTGTCCGCACTGGTGTACCGGCACGTGAAGCAGGACGGGGGCGCCGGCCAGTTCGCTCACGTCGTACTCGACACGGAGCCGTTGGAAGCTTCCGGTGACAACGACACGGGCCGCGCGGTGGACTTCGTCTTCCGATCGACCGTCGTCGGTGGACGTGTGCCGCAGGAGTACGTCCGGGCGGTGGAGGCCGGCTGCAGGGACGCTCTGGCCGAGGGCCCCCTCGGCGGTCACCCGGTGACCGGACTGCGGGTCACGCTGACCGACGGAGCCACCCATTCCAAGGACTCCTCGGAGATGGCGTTCCGGACGGCCGGGCGGCTCGCGCTTCGGGAGGCACTGCGCAGCAGCGTGATGGTGCTGCTGGAACCGGTGGTGGAGGTCACGGTCACCGTGCCCGGCGACGCCGTGGGCGGTGTGCTCGGTGACCTGGCGGCACGGCGCGGCCGGGTCTCGGGCTCGACCTCGCGGGCAGGTACGGCGGTGATCACGGCGACCGTGCCGCTGGCCGAGCTGTTCGGCTACGCGACCCGACTGCGCAGCCGGACCCAGGGCCGGGGAACGTTCACCACCCGCGCCACCGGTTACGCCCCGGCGCCGGGCGCGGTGCTCAACCGGACACCGCCCCGGTAGCCCCCGAGGATGGCCCCTGCCCGCACGCGGGCAGGGGCCATCACCACAGTCCGGAGTTCGGTCCCGGCCGCAGCTGCGCCGGGAGCCCGTCCGGTGTACCCGAAAGGGCGTATCCGTTCAGGTGTCGCGCGTGGCGGCCATCCCCAGGGTGATCAGCCCGAGCACCACCCAGCCGAACCAGAGCCAGCCGTTGCTCCCCAGCGCCACTGTGTAGGCGGTGACCGCCACCAGGGCCCCGACGGTGAGCATCCCCATCGTCTTCGTGGAACCGGACATGCGCGCACCCTCCTTGTCGGCCGCGCGGCCGTGGACCCCATCGTCACCCGGAAGGTGCGTCCACCGCTACTGTCCGCGCGCCTGCAACGAGGCGAGGTAGGCGTTGTACGCCTTCAGCTCCTGGTCGCCGTCCCGGTCGGCGGCGCGGTCCGCGCGCCTCGCCGTCCGCTGTTCGGACCGGTACCACTGGAAGACCAGCGCGATCAGCACCAGCACCGAAGGGATCTCACTGAACGCCCAGGCGATGCCGCCCGCCCAGTTCTGGTCGCTCAGCGCGTCGATGCCGAGCGAGGCCGGCGGATGCTTGTACGTCTCCACCATCGGCGAGGTCGCCATCATCAGCGCGATGCCGAAGAACGCGTGGAACGGCATTCCCGCGAACAGCTCCAGCATCCGTATCACATAGCCGGGCCGGTGCGGCCCCGGGTCGACGCCCATGATCGGCCAGAAGAAGACCAGGCCGACCGCGAGGAAGTGCACCATCATCGCGAGGTGCCCGGTCTTCGAACCCATCAGGAAGTCGAACAGCGGGGTGAAGTAGAGCGCGTACAGGCTGGCGATGAAGAGCGGGATGGTGAACACCGGATGCGTGATGATCTTCATGTACGGGCTGTGCAGCAGCATGAGCAGCAGCTCGCGCGGGCCCTTCCGGCCGCGGCCCGCGACGGGCAGCGCACGCAGCGCCAGTGTCACCGGGGCGCCCAGCAGCAACAGGATCGGCGACAGCATGCTGATCACCATGTGCTGCACCATGTGCACGCTGAACATGACCATGCCGTAGTCGTTGAGCCTGGTGCACATGACCAGGGCGATGGTCAGCACGCCGATGACGAAGAAGACCATCCGGCCGACCGGCCAGCTGTCGCCGCGTCTGCGCAGCCGCAGCACGCCGTACCCGTACAGGCCGAGCGCCAGGACGCAGCCGATCAGGAAGAACGGGTCCGCGGAGAATGGGAGCCCACGTCCCAGCGTGAACGGCGGCAGATCCATGTTCATGCCGTGCCCGCTGTGATCCATCTGTTCACTCCCGCTGGGGACGTCCCCGTTTCGTGCCGGTTGTCCCGACCAGAGTAGAACTGCCCCCGGCCGCAGCTGCGGCCGGGGGCAGTCGTCAGGATCCGGTGTTGCTCAGAGCACGCACTCGGCCTCGGCGTACCGCTCGGCCGGCACCGTCTTCAGCGTCTCCACGGCCTGGGCCAGCGGCACCATCGTGATGTCCGTGCCGCGCAGCGCCGTCATCATGCCGAACTCGCCGCGGTGCGCCGCCTCGACCGCGTGCCAGCCGAAGCGGGTCGCCAGGACCCTGTCGTACGCGGTCGGGGTGCCGCCGCGCTGCACATGGCCGAGTATCACCGGGCGGGCCTCCTTGCCGAGGCGCTGCTCCAGCTCGATGGAGAGCTGGGTGGCCACCCCTGCGAACCGCTCGTGGCCGTAGATGTCCTTGGTGCCCTGCTCGAACTCCATGGAGCCGGCGCGCGGCTTGGCGCCCTCGGCGACCACGACGATCGCGAACTTCTTGCCCGCCGAGAAACGCTTGCCGACCAGCTCGGTCAGCTCGTCCATGTCGAAGGGGCGCTCCGGCACGACGATGGCGTGCGCACCGGCCGCCATGCCCGAGTGCAGGGCGATCCAGCCGGTGTGGCGGCCCATGACCTCCACGATCAGCACCCGCTGGTGCGATTCGGCGGTGGTCTTCAGCCGGTCGAGGGCCTCGGTGGCGACACCCACCGCGGTGTCGAAGCCGAAGGTCACATCGGTCGACGCGATGTCGTTGTCGATGGTCTTCGGTACGCCGACGATCGGCAGCCCCGCCTCGGAGAGCAGATTGGCCGCCTTCAGCGTGCCCTCGCCACCGATCGGGATGATCGCGTCGAGACCGAGATCGGCGACATGGCCCTTGGCCTGTTCGACGCCGCCCCGCAGATGCGCGGGCTGGACCCGGGAGGAGCCGAGGATCGTACCGCCGCGGGCGAGAATGCCACCGACCGCGTCGAGGTCGAGCTTGCGGTAGTCGCACTCGAGGAGGCCCTTCCACCCGTCGTGGAAGCCGATGACCTCGTCGCCGTGGTCGACCACCGCGCGGTGCACGACGGAACGGATGACGGCATTGAGGCCGGGGCAGTCGCCGCCGGAGGTGAGCACACCAATTCGCATTGCCCGGGAAACCTTTGCAACGTGGGCCGACGACCGGACCACGTCGTCCGGTTGGATCCCCGCCACCCTACCGGCGCAGGGTGGCGGGACCGAACCAGGCGTCCGCCTGCTGGACTCCGCTCAGTTGAGCGAATGGTCCGTCATGCGGGCTGGGTCGCCGAGGCGATGCGCTCGGCGCGCAGCGCCTCGTACCAACGGTCGTCCGTCGGCGGCAGCGCGTTGACGTCGAGGGCCAGCTTCAGCAGCAGGTCCGCGATCATCGGGTTACGGGCCATCACGGGCCCGTGCATGTACGTACCGAAGACCGTGTCGTTGTACGCGCCCTCGGTGCCGTCACCCGTGCCGTTGCCCCGGCCGAACTGCACCCGGGCGAACGGCCGGGCCGTCGGGCCCAGATGGGTGATGCCCTGGTGGTTCTCGAAACCGGTCAGCGGCGGCAGGCCCAGCTGCGGGTCGATGTCGGCCAGTACGTCACCGACGCACCGGGCCCCCTCGCCGCGGGTGGAGACCACGTCGAGCAGCCCCAGACCGGGCTCGCGCTCACCGAGGTCGTTGATGAACTCGTGGCCGAGGATCTGGTAGCCGGCGCAGACCGAGAAGATGATCGCGCCGTTGGACGCGGCCCGGCTGAGACCGCCGTCGCGGCGCAGCCGCTCCGCGGCGAGCCGCTGCGGCCGGTCCTCACCGCCCCCGATCAGATAGATGTCGCCGGACGTCGGGATCGGCTGGTCGCTGCGCACATCGACGCGCTGCACGTCGAGACCGCGCTGCCGGGCCCGGCGTTCCACGACCAGCGCGTTGCCCTGGTCGCCGTAGGTGCTCAGCAGGTCGGGGTAGACCCAGACCAGACGCAGACCGTTGTTGCTCATGCTTCGTCCTCTCCGGAGGTGGCCGGGGCCGGGATCAGTTGCCGACACGGCGGCGCAGGTCCTGGAAGGCGGTGTAGTTGGCGATGACCTCGATACGGCCGGGCGGGGCCTGCTGCACGGCCTCGTCGAGGTTCTCGCAGACCCGGAAGTCGAGGCCGGCCACTTCGAGGCGGACCGCGAGGTCCAGCTTGCGGTCACCGAGCACGAAGATCGGGTGGCCGGCGAGCTGGGTGTAGTCGACGTCCCACAGCCACGAGGTGTCCGTGCCGTCCGCGCCACGGGCGTTGACGGAGAGGATCACCGGCGTGGGCGGCGGGTCGATGAGGGAAAACGTTTCGAGCCAGCCCGCCGGGTTCTTCGCCAGCAGGAGCCGCAGCTCACGGCCGAGGAAGGTGACCACGTCGTAGCGGCCAGCGACGGCCTGCACCTGATACATGCGCTCCAGCGCGACCTGCGGAGGCACCCCGAAGACGGCGGCGACTGCGGCCGAGCTGGTGGCGTTCGCCTTGTTCGCGCGGCCGGGCAGCTGCAGGTGGATCGGCCATGCCGAACCGTGCGGGTCCAGGACGTAGTCGCCGTGCAGCACCCAGCTCGGCGCGGGGCGGCGGAAACCGCACTCGCCGCAGAACCAGTCGTCGCCGGGGCGCTGCATCACACCGCCGCAGGACGGGCAGGACCAGGCGTCGTCCTTCCACGCCTGACCGGCCGCGACCCACACCACGTTGGGGGAGGAGGACGCCGCCCAGACAATCAGCGGGTCGTCGGCGTTGGCGACGATCACGGCCTTCGAGCCGGACAGTCCCTCACGCCACTTCTCGGCCAGCATCCGGGTCTCCGCGGCGCGGTCCAGCTGGTCGCGCGAGAGGTTGAGCAGCGCGATCACCTTGGGGGTCGTGTCCCGTGCGACACCGGCGAGGTACTTCTCGTCGACCTCGATCACGCCGTACTTCGCGTCCGAGCCACCGGCCAGGGCGGAGGTGATGCCCGCGGGCATGTTGGCGCCGAGCGCGTTCGACACAACCGGGCCCGCGGCCCGCAGCGCCTCGGCGATCAGCCGGGTCGTCGTCGTCTTGCCGTTCGTCGCCGACACGAGGATCACGTCCAGGTGCTGCGCCAGTCGCCCCAGCAGGTCGGGGTCGAGCTTGAGCGCCACCCGGCCGCCGATCACCGATCCGCTGCCGCGCCCCGCAGCGCGCGACACCGCCGCAGCGGCCTTGCCCGCCGTCACCGCCAGCTTGGCGCGCGGCGACAACGGCTCCGTGTTGCCTGCCATCGTCCTAGATCCTCCTTGCATCGGTCCGCGCCCAGCCTATCGATGTCCGGCACGGCGACCGCACCGCGGCACCGCCAGGAACGTGGAGGTCACGTGGAACGTACTCTTACGGCCATGCGAAACCGCCCGATCCCCGGCAGTTCCGGACTCGTCCGTGCCATGACCCTGCTCGGCGACCCGGTGCTCCACGGTGCCTGCGAGGAGGTCACCGACTTCGGGCCCTCGCTCGCCCGGCTGGTCGAGGACATGTTCGCCACGATGTACGCGGCGCAGGGGGTCGGGCTCGCCGCCAACCAGATCGGCGTCCCGCTGCGGGTGTTCGTCTACGACTGTCCGGACGACGAAGACGTCCGTCACCTCGGGCATCTCGTCAACCCGAAACTTGTCGAGGTGGACGGCATCACCGTACGCGGACCGGAGGGCTGTCTCTCGCTGCCCGGCCTGGAGGCCGCCACCCCGCGGTTCGACCATGCGGTGGTCGAGGGCGTGAACGTCGAGGGGGAGCCGGTACGGGTCGACGGCACCGGCTGGTTCGCCCGCTGTCTGCAGCACGAATGCGACCACCTCGAAGGCTCCGTCTACACGGACCGGCTGACCGGGCTGCGCCGGGCGAGGGTGCTGCGCGCGGCCCGCCGGGCGCCGTGGGGGCGTACCGACTGACCGCGACCGAGCGCCTGACAGAATCCCGGCCGGCGGACGTCAGAATCCGGGACCGCCCGGCCGGTCGCCCACGGCGGCCAGCCTGCCCCACAGCAGATCGGCCAGGCTGCGCACCAACTGGGCGCGTGAGCAAGGGCGTTCACTCAGCCACCAGTCGCCTGCGGCGTGCATCATGCCGACGATGCCGTGGCCCCAGATGCGGGCCATCTCCTGGCTGTCCGGCCCCAGGTCCACCCGCTCGGCGATCACCAGGGCAAGCTCCTCGCCCAGCCGGCGCAGCAGTGGGGCGGAGTGCCGCCCGACGTCGAAGCCCTGCTCGGGGGAGGGCGCCGCGTCGTCGGACGGGTGCATCAGGAAGCGGTAGACCTGCGGGCGGGCCTCGATTGCCGCGAGATACGTGTCGAGCGTCGCCTCGACCCGCTGGCGGCGTTCGGCGGGGGCGTCGAGCGCCGCCCGCAGTGCGCTCAGCAAGGCGTCGGTGTGGCGTTTGGCGAGCGCGCGGTAGAGGCCGCCCTTGTCGCCGAAGTGCCGGTACAGGATGGGTTTGGTGATCCCGGCCTCGGCCGCGATGGCGTTCATCGACGCCTTGGGCCCGTCCCTGAGCACCACGCGGTCTGCGGCCTCCAGCAGCTCCCTGCGGCGCTGCTCGGCCGCGGTCCGCTGTCGCTCGGCCTGTCGTGTGGTCTCCATGTCGCCTCTCCCCACCCC
The DNA here is from genome assembly GCF_036108815.1 of Streptomyces sp. NBC_00353. Lineage (NCBI taxonomy): Bacteria > Bacillati > Actinomycetota > Actinomycetes > Kitasatosporales > Streptomycetaceae > Streptomyces > Streptomyces sp. NBC_00353. The sequence goes on from NZ_CP107985.1 coordinate 8,299,782, forward strand.
TGGCCGTGCATCTGGCCATGCGAGTCCGTTACGCCTGCGCAACGTAACACCCTGCCCAGCGGTGGTGCCGAACGGAGCCTGACCGGTTGACACAGGCTACTAGTCGGTAACAGACTGCCGTTACCGCAAGTAACGACTTGTTTTTACGGTAGTGCATGGAGGGGAACATGGCCGAGTTCACGCTCGAGCTCAACGACGACCAGAAGCAGGTCCGTGACTGGCTTCACGGTTTTGCCGCGGATGTGATCCGCCCGGCCGCTGCGGAGTGGGACGAGCGTGAGGAGACGCCCTGGCCCGTCATCCAGGAGGCGGCCAAGGTCGGCATCTACTCCCTCGACTTCTACGCCCAGCAGTTCTTCGACCCGACGGGGCTCGGCATCCCGATGGCGATGGAGGAGCTGTTCTGGGGCGACGCGGGCATCGCCCTGTCGATCGTCGGTACGGGCTTGGCGGCCGTCGGCGTCCTCGCCAACGGCACCGAGGAACAGATCGGCACCTGGATCCCGCAGATGTACGGCGACGCGAACGATGTGAAGGTCGCCGCCTTCTGTTCGTCCGAGCCGGACGCGGGCTCGGACGTCGGCTCCATGCGGACCCGCGCGGTGTACGACCAGGCCAAGGACGAGTGGGTGCTGAACGGCACCAAGACCTGGGCGACCAACGGCGGCATCGCCAATGTCCATGTCGTCGTCGCCGTGGTCGACGCGGAGCTCGGTTCCAAGGGCCACGCCTCCTTCATCGTGCCGCCGGACACCCCCGGCCTCTCGCAGGGCCAGAAGTTCAAGAAGCACGGCATCCGGGCCTCGCACACGGCGGAGGTCGTTCTGGAGGACGTCCGGGTCCCCGGGCACTGCCTGCTCGGCGGCAAGGAGAAGCTGGACCAGCGCCTGGCGCGGGCCCGTGAGCGCGCGCAGTCCGGCGGCGAGCGTGTGAAGAACGCGGCGATGGCCACGTTCGAGGCGTCCCGCCCGGCGGTCGGCGCGATGGCGGTCGGCACCGCCCGGGCGGCGTACGAGGTCGCGCTCGACTACGCCAAGACCCGTACCCAGTTCGGCCGGCCGATCATCGACAACCAGGGCATCGCGTTCCAGCTCGCGGACATGCGTACGCAGATCGACGCGGCCCGGCTGCTGGTCTGGCGCGCCTCCTGGATGGCGACCACGGGCAAGCCGTTCGAGTCCGCCGAGGGCTCGATGTCCAAGCTGTACGCGAGTGAGACGGCGAAGAAGGTCACCGCGCAGGCGATCCAGATCCTCGGTGGCAACGGCTTCACCCGCGAGTACCCGGTGGAGCGGATGCACCGGGACGCGGCGATCTACACCATTTTCGAGGGCACGAGCGAGATCCAGCGCCTGGTGATCGCGCGCACGCTGTCGGGCATGCCGATTCGCTAGCCGGTGCCGCGTGGGTGGGGTGCGGGGGCGCCGGGATGGTTGCGGTGCCTCCGCCCCCGCTCTGTCCTCGATCACCCGGCGGGCTCGATGCTGCGCCGACGGAGTCGAGATCGTGCCGGGCGGGCCGGCCCTCGGCCCGCCCGGCACCATGCTGCCCGTCAGGCGGGGAGCAGGGCCTCGATCGCCGTCACGAGCTCCGGGGCCTCCGGCTCCGTGCGGGGGCGGATGCGGGCCACCGGCTCGCCGGCCGGGGAGATCAGGAACTTCTCGAAGTTCCACTGGATGTCGCCCGCTTCGCCGTCCGCGTCCGCGAGCTGCGTCAGTTCCGCGTACAGCGGGTGCCGCCCGTCACCGTTAACGTCGACCTTCGCCAGCAGCGGGAAGCTGATCCCGTACGTCGTCGAGCAGAACGTCTGGATCTCCTCCGCGCTCCCCGGCTCCTGGCCCGCGAACTGGTTGCACGGCACACCGAGCACGGTGAAGCCGCGGTCCCCGTACGTCTTCTGAAGCCGCTCCAGGCCTGCGTACTGCGGGGTGAGCCCGCACCGGGAGGCCACGTTCACCAGCAGGACCGCCTGGCCGCGGTACGCGCCAAGGGTGGTCGGCTCGCCGGTCAGTGTGTGGAGGGGAATGTCGTACAGCGTCATGAGGGTCTCCTTGTAAGTGTCTTACTCAGTGCAAGCGGCTTGCCCGGTCATTGTTATGCCCACCGCCTCATCGGCACGAAGTCGATTGCCCGGTTGTCCCGATCGCCTTGTAGTAGATCGTGGTCGGCTTCAGGGCCCCGGCCGGGTCGCGGGCGTAGTCCGGAATGGATCCGCACTCCGTCCAGCCCGCCGAGCGGTAGAGCCGTTCGGCGGGGCTGCCGGTCTCGGTGTCCAGGACCAGCAGTGTCAGACCGGCCTGGGCGGCCGCGCCCTCGGCGACGGCGAGCAGCGCGCGTCCGAGCCCCCGGCCCCGCATCGATGGGCGCACCATCACCTTGGTGACTTCGGCGCGATGACCGGCGTTCGGCAACGAGGTCAGGTTCAGGCCGATGGTTCCCGCCACCCGCTCGCCGTCCCGGGCGATCCAGACGCGCTGGTCGCCCGCGTCGACCGCGGCGGCGCGCCCCCGCCACCAGGCGGCGGCCGCACCGCGGTCGAGCGGCGCCAGGAACCCCACCGAGGCACCGCCGTCCACGGTCTCCACCAGGAGAGCGGCCAGCTCGTCGGCGTACGTGATCAGCTCGGGTCCGGAGACGGAGACGATTTCGATGTGAGGAGTGGATGCGGCGAGGTGAGTGGCTTCGGTCATGACTCGGGTCCTTTTCACGGCAGAACGATCAGCACGGCATAGCGGACCGGGCCCGGGCCCGGGCAGTGGAAGTGCGAAGGGCCGCGCAGCCGGAACCGTAGACAGTCGCCCTCGCGCACGGTGTGCACGGTGTTCTCGACGGTGATCTCCACCGTTCCCTCCAGTACCCAGATGTGCTGTTCCAGACCGGGCACCGGCGACTGCTCGTACGCGACGCCGGCGCCCGTGTCGAGCGTCCCCTCGACGATCTCGGCACGTAGGCCGGCGTGCGGCGGCGAGACCGAGCGGCGCACGAAGCCGGACGCCTCGTCCCGCCACACCGGCTGCCGCTCGGCGCGCACCAGCTGCGGGGGCTCCGCCTCCACCTCCGTCAGCAGCCGTGACATCGTCCGCTCGTAGACCGTGCACAACCGCCCGAGCTGGGCGGCGGTCGGGCTCAGCTCGCCGCGCTCCAGGCGCGACAGCGTCGAGCGGCTGACACCGCTGTGCCGGGACAGCTCGTCCAGGGACCAGCCGCGCTCGGTGCGGAGCTCACCCAGCCGGGCTGCCAGCCGGGCATCGACGGACGTCGGCTCCACCTCTCCGGACTCTCTCACGCCAGAGATCTTATCCCTGATCTGAGAGAGCTCGTGGGTGTGATCGGCCGGAATGCCGAGGGAGGGCCGTCGTGCCACGCTGAGACGGGGGATCGCGCCGGTCCGGCCTGCTCGGCCGGCCGGATGGCTCTGCCGCCCAAGGAGGCCGACATGACCAGTGACGCCACCAAACCCAAAGCGGGAACCGCCGGACCCGCCCCATGGCATGGGCCCACATCCGGTACCACCGTTCTCGCGGCAGCCCTGATGATCTTCGGCGGAGTGATGGCGATCCTCGAGGGGATCGCGGCCATCGCCAGGGACGACCTGTTCGTCACGACGCGTCATTACGTCTTCCAGTTCAGCCTGTCGGGCTGGGGCTGGGTCCACCTCATCCTGGGCATCGTCATCGTCCTCGCCGGCTGCGCCGTGCTCACCGGAGCCCTGTGGGCGCGCTACTTCGGTGTGGTCGTCGCCGGGCTGGGCGCGATCGCCAACTTCCTGTGGCTGCCGTACTACCCCTTGTGGGCCATGACGCTGGTGGCCGTCAACATCTTCATCGTCTGGGCGCTGTGCACGGGCATGCACCGTGAAGCGGGCCAAGGCTCGACGGCCTGACCCGGACGTGCCCGGCGGGGCGACCGTTACGGCAGTCGGCCCTGTCACGGGTGAGGAATCGCGACTCGCCGCCTAGTGTGCGAGTCATGCAGGAGAGCGCAACGTCCCAGGGAGGCGCGGCGGGGCGCGAGAGCGAGATGGCCCCGGCGCTCGACCCCCGCCGCTGGCAGGCACTTGCCGTGTGCCTGGTGGCGGGCTTCATGACGCTGTTGGACGTGTCCATCGTCAACGTCGCCCTGCCGTCGATCCGTAACGACCTGCGGAGTCCGGAATCCGATCTGCAGTGGGTCCTGTCCGGCTACTCCCTCGCCTTCGGGCTCCTCCTCATCCCCGCCGGGCGGCTGGGCGACGCCCGAGGGCGCCGTGAGGTGTTCCTCGCGGGGCTGGCCGTGTTCACGCTGGCTTCGGTGGCCTGCGGAGCCGCCCCGTCCAGCTTCTGGCTGGTGGTCGCCCGGGTGGTTCAGGGCCTCGGCGGAGCCTTGATCTCGCCGCAGATCTCCGCGTTGATCCAGCAGATGTTCTCCGGCCAGGAGCGGGGCCGCGCCTTCGGCATGTTCAGCACGGTGGTCGCTGTCTCGACCGCCGTCGGCCCCCTGCTGGGCGGGCTGCTGATCCAGGCGGCGGGACGGGAGGGGGGCTGGCGTTGGGTGTTCTTCGTCAACCTGCCGCTCGGCCTCGTCTGCTTCCTGCTCGCCCGGCGCCTCCTCCCGGACACACCGGCAGCGGGCCGCGTACGGCCGAGGGACCTCGATCCCGTCGGCGTACTCCTCCTCGGTGCGGGCGTGCTGGCCCTGCTGCTGCCCTTCATCCAGGCACAGCAGTGGCCCGGCGACGGGAAGTGGCTGCTGGTGGCCGTGGCCGTGGTGCTGCTCGGCGTCTTCGCCTGCTGGGAGGCCCGGTGCGGCGGGCGTGGAACCGTGCCCGTCCTGGACATGTCGCTGTTCCGGATGCACTCCTACTGGCTGGGCTGTCTGCTGAGCCTGCTGTACTTCGCCGGATTCACCTCGATCTTCTTCATCAGCACTCTCTACCTTCAGGCAGGACTGCACTGCACCGCCCTCGAGGCCGGACTGGCCATCACACCGTTCGCTCTGGGGGCGGCGGCCGCCGCCGGACCAGGTGGCCGGATGGTAAGCCGCTACGGGCGACCGCTGGTCGCCGTGGGGCTGTCCATGGTGGTCGTCGGACTCGGCGCCACCGTGTTCGCCGTGCACTTGGTCCCGGGCAGCGGCGTCGCCTGGGCGATGGCCGCACCGCTGCTCCTGGCGGGTGTGGGCAGCGGCCTGGTCATCGCCCCGAACCTGACCCTGACCCTGTCCCAGGTGCCGGTGGTCGGCGGCGGGAGCGCCGCGGGCACGCTCCAGACCGGCCAGCGCGTCGGCTCGGCGATCGGGATCGCCGCGGTCGGCTCGGTCTTCTTCGCGCGGCTGCCCTCCGCCGGCTGGAGGACCGCGTTCGACAGCGGGCTCATCGTCTCCGCCGCCTTCGTGCTGGGCGCTCTCGTCCTGGCGGTGACCGATGTGGGGATCTCCCGGCGGAACACGAGACGTGCCCACGGCCTGTCCGGCCCCGGCCCGTCCGACTGGAAGGGAGACCACGATGAGCCCCCCCACCGGCAGTGAGCCGGACGGCAACGCGGCGTACGGACACAAGCCGTTCAAGCGGTCCAGGAGCCACTTCGCCGACCGGATCACTGCCGACGGCCGCGACGGCTGGCCGGTCGAGGCGGGCCGCTACCGGCTGGTCGTCAGCCGTGCCTGCCCCTGGGCGAGCCGGGCACTCGTCTCCCGGCGGCTCCTCGGCCTGGAGGACGCCCTGTCGCTCGCCGTGGCCGACCCGATCCAGGACGACCGCAGCTGGCGCTTCACCCTGGACGAGGGCGGCCGCGACCCGGTGCTCGGTATCGCATATCTCAGCGAGGCGTACGAAGCGCGCGAACCCGGCTACCCCGGCGGTGTCAGCGTGCCCGCGATCGTGGACGTACCCAGCGGGAAGCTCGTCACCAACGACTTCCAGCAGATCACCCTGGATTTCGCGACCGAGTGGACCGCACTGCACCGGCCCGGAGCGCCCGATCTCTACCCCGAACGGCTGCGGGACGAGATCGACGAGGTCATGGGCGGCATCTACCGTGACGTGAACAACGGCGTGTACCGGGCCGGATTCGCCAGCGGTCAGGAGGAGTACGAAGCCGCGTACCACGATGTGTTCCGCAGACTCGACCTGGTATCCGAACGCCTCAGGGACCAGCGCTACCTGGTGGGGGACACGCTCACCGAGGCCGACATCCGGCTGTTCACCACACTCGTGCGCTTCGACGCCGTCTACCACGGGCACTTCAAGTGCAACCGCTCGAAACTGACCGAGAACCCCGTGCTCTGGGCCTACGCCAGGGACCTGTTCCAGACCCGCGGATTCGGCGACACCGTCGACTTCGACCACATCAAGCAGCACTACTACCGGGTGCACACGGGCATCAACCCCACCGGCATCGTGCCCCTGGGCCCCGACCTCTCGGGCTGGCGGACGCCGCACCACCGCGAGCAGCTCGGCGGCCGCCCCTTCGGCGACGGCACCCCACCCACGTAGGGGCCACAGACCGGTCGAACAATGATCTCCACCGGTACCGGGGTCGTGCCCGGACCCCTCCTACGGCTGAAGAGGGTCGGGACACGAGTCGTCCGACTGCGTCATCGTCCATCCGTCACCGAGCACATGGACGCTCGTGTGGGCGGGGGAGCGTTGTGTATGGACGGTAGGAGCCGCAGTGGCGCCGTCTTGATTCGCGTCCCCGGGCAGCGCGGCGGACGGCATGGTCACGTGAGCCACCGTGCACACCAACTGCCGCATGGCCAGGCGGCTGAGGGGAGGGACATCTTTGGGGAGCTGGATGGAGAAGGTCTTGTCGTCGCCGATCGCCACTTTCGGTATACCCGTCAGAGGCGGCAGCTCCGTGGTGGCCGCCACGGCCTCGCTCGTGGTCGGTCCGTCGAACAGCAGGCGCACGACGGCCCCGAAGTCCCCGGCGTCGCCGATCTTGCGGAGATAAGGCGTCAGATCACCCTTGTGCAGGAAATAGAGGGGGATGACGGCCGGCACCGAGGACTTTGGACTGGGAGAGACCATGCCGCTCGCCGGTTCGCCGGCCTGGATGACGTCGGACGGGGGGACTCCGCACGCCGAGAGCGTGAGCGCGGCCGTGAGCCCGGCCAGCAGTCCCGCCACGCGTGAGCCCCTCACCGGGCACTCCCGGTGGCGTCGTCGGCGGCGGCCGCGGAGTCGCGTTGCAGGGGGAGTTCGACCGTGAACACCGCGCCACCCTCGGGCAGGTTCGCCGCACTGACGCGTCCTCCGTGCAGGTACACGTTCTCCGCCGTGATGGCCAGGCCCAGCCCGCTGCTCTCGCTTCTGGTCCGTGTGGTGCTCGCCTTGTAGAAGCGTTCGAAGATGTGCGGCATGGCTTCCTCGGCAATCCCCGGTCCGTTGTCGGTCACCTCGATGACGGCCCACGCCATGTCCGCCGGCTCCTTCCTCACGCCCATGCCCAGCCGCACCGGCGGCGCCCCGTGCCGCAGCGCGTTGCCGACCAGGTTGGCCATCACCACGTCGAGCCGGCGCGGGTCCACACGCGTCCTCAGCACGCCTGGTGGCGGCAGGTGGGTCTCCACCTGGCCCTGCCACCCCCGAGAGGCGAGGGTGTGCTGGACGAAATCGGCCAAGTCGATCTCGTCCAGGTTGAGTTCCGCCGCGCCCGCGTCGAAGCGGGAGATTTCCATCAGGTCTTGCACCAGCACGCTGAGCCGACTGGTCCCCTCACTGATGAGCTGCAACGCCTCGCCGGTCTCCTGGTCCAAGCGCAGCGCCTTCTCGTCCAGCACGTCGGTGACCGCCGACATCGCCGCCAGCGGCGTGCGCAGTTCATGGGAGACGTCCGCGACGAAGCGGCGCGCCTGGGCCTCCAGGCGCCGCAACTCCGCGACCGACTCCTCCAGTGCGGCCGCCGTGTGGTTGAAGGATCGCGAGAGGTCGGCCAGTTCGTCGGAGCCGTTGACGGCCAGCCGGACATCGAGGTGCCCCTCGGCCATCCGACGCGTCGCCCGGCGCAAGGCCCGTACGGGACGGAGGACGCCGCTCGCGGCCAGCAGCGCCAGGACGACGGCGAGGCCCAGCGCCACCAGGGTGGCGTGTTCGATGGCGCTGACCATCGCTTCGACGTAAGCCTGTTCGGTGTTCTGCGGCACCACCAGGTACATCACGAGCCCCGAGAGCTTGGACTCCGTGCCCTCGCCGGAGTTGTACGTGACCGGCAGTCCGACGACGAGATAGGGATGCCCGTCGGTGTTCACCCGCTGGAACACCGCGGCACGTGTGGTTCCCACGGACCGGCGCAGTTCAGGGCTCAGCTTGTTGGAGACGTCACCCGGCGTGTAGGCACGGAGGCTGCGGTACGTGGCCATTACCTGCCACCCTTGTGACTGGTTGGCGCGGAGCACCTGGTCCACCGCCACCTGCAAGTCCGACCGGCTCGGCGCCAGGGGAGTGTAGACAGCCACGGCGTCGACGCTGGTCCGGAACTGCCGGATGACGGCGTCCTGGCTCTGCTGCAGCACCCCCGTACGCGCCTCCCGGAAGGCGAGGGCTCCGGTGCTCAGGGCGCTGGCCACAGCCACCAGGGCGAAGGCCGCCACCAGGCGGGAGCGCAGGCCTCGCAGCGCAAGCGGTACCTGCGCCAGGACCGCCCGAAGGAACCCCGTCGGCCTGGATCCCTGCCCGGCTGCGACGGCCTCGCGTTTCCGTACGCCTTCTCGTGCCCGTACGGATCCCTGGCCACTCACTGGATACCGAAGCGGTAACCGAAGCCGCGAACGGTCTGGATGTACCGGGGATCCCCGCCCAGCTCCCCGAGCTTGCCGCGCAGTCGCTTCACACAGGCGTCCACGAGTCGTATGTCGCCGTGGTAGCTGTGCTCCCAGACCGCTTCCAGCAGCTGCTGGCGGCTGAACACCTGTCGGGGCGAGGCCGACAGGGTCAGCAGCAGCCGAAGCTCGGAGGGGGCGAGGGCGATGGGTTCACCGCGGTGTGTCACCACGAGTCCGGCCCGGTCGATGACCAGCTCACCGTGCGACTCCGCCCTGGGGCGGACAGCGTCGGAGACCGACGCGTCCTGCCTGCGCAGTACGGCCCGTATTCGCGCGTCGAGCACCCGGGCCTGCACGGGCTTGACCACGTAGTCGTCAGCGCCGGCCTCCAGCCCCACGACCACGTCGATGTCGTCCCCCTTGGCGGTCACCATGATGATCGGCACCTGGTCGCGATCCCTGATCCGCCGACATACGTCGAGGCCGGACATGCCGGGCAGCATGAGGTCGAGCACGACGACGTCCGGATGGAAGGGGCGGAGCTGTTCCAATCCCTCTTCACCCGTTCCGGCGGCGCATACGTCGTGCCCCTGATGTCGCAGCGCCAGCTGGACAGCCTTGCGGACATCTGGGTCATCTTCGACAAGTAGGACTCGTGGCACTTTGACAGTATGCACAGATCGTGTTCGGTGACTGTCCTGGAGGAGGGGCCCCTTCGGGAGCTGTTACAGAAAGATCACAACGGATGGGGATGTGCGGGCGGTTTCCGGTCGGCGTGCCGTCGGGCGGACGACCCCGTCGAACCGGCCGACCTGCCGGTAGCCCGGTCCGAAGCGGTGGGAGTCGCCGACAAACCACTCGTTACTCTTTCGTGATCATCCGAACCAATGGCGATCATCTGACATGACGAGTCTCGGCTGCCATGCATTCGGCACGAGAGCGGGAATCCGCACCGCCCACCGGCAGAGCAGTGGCCTCCCACCGCGGTGGCCGTCAGTACCGGTCCTCCCACCGCCGGGGCCGTCCGCGCCACCGGGGCGGACGCTATCTGGTCGGCATACTGGTGGCCGCCGGCCTCCTCGGCTCCGCGGCGTTCTTCCTGGACGGCGGGCGAAGCGACGCGTCGAGCAGTGCACCGCGTCCGCGGAGCACCGCGCACATCACCCCGACGCCCACGCCCACCCCGACGCCCACCCCGACGCCGACTCCCACCAGGATCGACGTCCCCTCGACGGGCACCGGCACGTTCGTCACCGCGCGTGCGAGTGGCGCGAAAGTCGGTCATGGTTCGCATCTGCTCCGCTACGTGGTGCAGGTCGAGACCGGGCTCGACATCTCGCCGGCCCAAGCGGCGAACGAGATCGCCGACATACTTGCCGCTCCCCGGGGCTGGACCCAGAACGGGGTTTCCTCGTTCCAGTTGGTGAGCGCGGGGGAGCCCTACGACCTCAAGGTGCAGATCGCGACACCGGGAACGGCGGACGCCCTGTGCTGGGCGGGCATCCACCAGGACACCCGAGGTGAGTACAACTGCGAGATTCGCAACGGCGTGGTGGTGAACCTCAAGCGCTGGGTCAAGGGCTCGCCCACGTTCAACGGTCCGATCCATGACTACCGGGCGCTGATCATCAACCACGAGATGGGGCACTTCCTGGGCCACACCCATATGACCTGCGCAGGTCCCGGCCAACTGGCCCCCGTGATGATGCAACAGATCAAGGGCCTGCACGGATGCATCGCCAACGCCTGGCCCTACGACAAGAGTGGTCACTTCGTCTCCGGGCCGCACATGCCGTGAACGGGCGGCGACCAGTCGTCTCCCCCGACGTTGCGGGGCCGGCGGGAGATGATCGCGGCTGCTGCGAGCCCCCTCATACGCTCCGTCGGCCGGCAAGCCGTGCCTGGCCCACTGACGGTGCGCACTCGGATCGGGCCGCTTTGCGGCCCGGGTCGGGGCAACACCTGGCGGGCAGCCGCAAACCGGCATTCAGCTCGGTCATAGTCCGAACCAGCGGCCATCACCCGCGGATTCCAGTCTTGGACTCAGTGACAACGCCCTGGTCGTCAAGGTCGGCTCACAGCGCGTGTCTCCGTTGCGAAGACGCGCCGGTGCTGTCGGTTCGAGCAGTGGGCGAGGCACAGGTCCATCAGGTGGCGGACCTTTCTGAGCCGCGTTGCCGTCGAGAAGGAGTTCGCTGCGATCGTCCTACCGTGTCTCTTGGAGGCTACGGGCGGCCACCAGCGCCCGACAGCGGGCGTACTCCACCCAGGGCACCGTGGCAGGCAGCGAGGTTCGCATTCGGGCCTTGTGCCGACCTCCATGCCTTTGGTCACTGTCCCGACATCCCTCGACTGTCGGACTAATACGGATAAACCACTCAGGAAATGAACCCTCTGCTTCGACGGCAACGCCATCACCCAGCCGCTCGTCGTCCTGAGCGTTTACGTCGTCCTCGAAGCCACGCTCGTCATCATCTGCACCTACGGCCGCCTGCTGTGGTGGCGCGGCACTGAGCGACGCCTACCCATCAGCGCGAGGAAGAGGGCCGTATCGCCGCCATCCGGCCCGCATGAGCCGGCCGCGCTCCGCTTCCCGCCGCCGAGGCCGGGTTCCATGCCGCACTCCCGCAGGCTGCAGCGACGGCTCGGCAGGACGGCGTTTCGACCGCTTTCCGATCCTGCCCGACGTCTAGGCTCGGCGCGTGGGGCAGCTTGAGCAGCGCGCCGAGGGCGCGGGACCGTTCACCACCCGGCTCACCTGGCACCTTCCCGGCGGCGGCACCGCTGTGTGGGAGTCCCGGCTCGCGCGGCGGCGCGGAGTACTTGCCGTCCGTCCTCTCGGTGCGGCGGCCACTCGGTATACCCGTGCGGACGCCGTTGCCATCATCCGGCTGCGCCGACTCAACGCCATCGCCGCGATCGCCTTCGTCATTGGCGGGGCACTCTTCGCGGCCGGCGCGGCTGTCGCCCAGATCGGCTCCAGCGACGCCACCGAGTGCGCCTCGGTCTACTTTGCGGGCGGCCTGTTCTTCAACACAGGCGGGTACGTCTCGCTGCTCCAGGTGATCAACGCGCCCCGCCACGTCGGCGGCGGCGATGGGCTGCTGGTCACTCGCCGCTGGCGGTGGTGGAGTTACGAGCCAATGCGGGTGGACTGGCTGAGCACGTTCGCCCTCTTCGCGGGCACACTCGTCTTCGCCGTCAATCTGCTGGACTCCTTTCTGCAGGGCCTGAACGTGCAGCAAGTCAACCGGCTGATCTGGGCGCCCGACGTGATCGGCTGTCTCCTCTTCCTGGTCTCCGGCCACCTGGGCTTCGTCGAGACCTGCCACGGCCGGCCCTGCGTCCGCATGCGCAATCTCGGCTGGTGGATCGTTGCCGTCAACCAGATCGGCTCCGTCCTGTTCATGGCCTCGGCGGTCGCCGCCTTCACCCGCCCCGCCACCGGCAGCCTGGTCAACGCCGACATCGCCACCTGGGGTACCTTCACCGGCGCCCTGTGCTTCTCCCTCGCCGGCCTCCTCCAACTCGGTGAACACCCATAGGCAGGGACGGCTTCAGGATGGAAGAACAACATGCTCCGCTCCTTCCGCGCCCACGTCAGCCACCAGCGCACCGTTCCACACGGCCGAGCCCAGAGGCCGGCAAGAACTGGACCAACGATGGCCAGGTCCATGAAGAGCGGGGTCTGAAGGGCCGAGTCTGCCCGAATCAGCTGTCGCGGCCGCCATGAACCAGCCCCGAGGCGGGAGGCTCGTGCTGTTCCCGGCCCGGGAACAGACGGCCCAGTGCCAGCCGTGCCACGCGCGGCCAGTCGGCCGCCGCCCCCCTGATCCGCGGCGCGTGGGGGCGACGGCGTGGCACGCGGACCCGGAGTGCCCCGGGCGCGCTGCGGCACACGACTGGTGACGGCAGAACGACATGTTCTCCGTCGATGCCGACAGGGAGGGTGTCCGTGTCGGCATCGACGACGACCATGCCGGCGCTCAGCCGGACGAGTCCCCCGGACCGCCGCGGACCGCGCACCATGCGCGCCGCCTGAGCGGTGTTGCCGACCCGCACGCACACGACACCGAGCAGTCCCGAGTCCAGCCGCTCCCTGCGCCCCGGATGGGCCGCGTCGACGGCACGTCCGTAGGGATTGTTGCTCACGAGCAGCGCCTGAAGTGCATCGACGTACGTCCGGTCGGCCCGCGTCCGCAGTCTGGGCGCGTCCTCGCCGGTGAGGAGGCCGGGGAGGGTTCGCAGGGTTGTGCGGGCTTTGGCATCCCGGTACGCGGGGTCGGTGACGACGGACGCGTACGTGCCGAACGAGGCGTTGTTGACGAAGACTCGGTCCGCGGCGTACCCGAGGTCGATGCGGAGTTCGACACCGAGGGTCAGGGCTTCCAGGGCGGCCGCCGGATCGTCACGGTCGAGGCCGAGATCGAGGGCGAAGTGGTTGCGGGTGCCGGCGGGAATCACCACGAACGGCAGGTCGTGGCGCGCCGCGACCTCGGCCACCAGCGCCTGGGTGCCGTCGCCGCCCGCCACCGCCAGCAGATCGGCTCCCTCCGCGACGGCCTGCCGGGCCAGCCCGGCGACATCCTGGCCTGCGTCGAGCAGGGCCACCCGGCAGCCTGCAGCCCGGGCCTTCTCGACCAGGTCGAAACGTCCCACCTTGCCGCCGCCGGAGCGCGGATTCATAAGGACCCAGGGGGCGTGGGGCGCCTCGGCGACAGCCTGTTCGGACGCGGTGTGACCACGTGTCAGGGCCGTCCGTGCCGCCGTGACGGCCAGCAGCCACAGGCTCAGGGACAGCAAGGCCGGCCCCAGCATGCCGAACGTGGCATACAGGGCGAGGACAGCGACCGGCGCGGTCACCGACAGAGCCGCCCCGAGGGCACGGAGCGCACCGGTGTGCGCCAGGGTCCACCACACCCCGACGGCGGCGAGTGCCAGTGCGGCTATGCCGGCCAGCGCCCACAGAACGCTCCGCAGCCCGGCGGCGACGAGCGGCACCAGGATGCTGCCCAGCAGGGCGAGCACGGCGAGGCGGGCGCGTCCGGCGTCGCCCTCGCGCGAGGTCGAGGCCCTTGCCTTTCGCCCCCTTCTGATATCCCCGCTCTGTGGCCCCACTTGTCGGCCCTCCGCTTCCGTCTCACGCCTTGTGCGTCGGACGTTCCTCCGACAGGTCGTGGATGTTGCCGCGCTGAGCCACGCTAAGGGCCCAGATGATGAAGCCCGACATCGCGATCACACGACCGGCCACACCGGGTGGTACGGCAGGGAGAGGAAGTCGGCGATGATCCGTGTGTGCCGGCCGGGTGTGTGTCGAGGTGTGTCGAGGTCATCTCGAGCCTCGATCCGTGGTGTGTGAATGGTCAGTGGCCGGAGGCGGAGGTCGGGCCCGCGTGCTCCGCCGGGCTGCCGTGTCCGGTCAGCACCAGTTCCTTCGCCCTGCGGAACTCCTCGTCCGTGATGCCGCCCCGGTCACGGATCTCCGACAGCCTGGCGAGCTCGTCGACGCTGCTGGACCGGCCGTCGGCCGCCGTCTTCCTGATATAGGCGTTGAACTCCTCCCGCTGCGCTCGCGCGTGCGCAGCCTCCCTGTGGCCCATGTTCCTGCCCCGGGCGATCACGTAGACGAACACGCCCAGGAAGGGCAGGACGATGCAGAGCACCAGCCAGCCGGTCTTGACCCAGCCGCTCATCGTGTCGTCGCGGAAGATGTCGGTGAAGATCCGGAAGAGCAGGACGAACCACATGATCCAAAGGAAGATCCAGAGCATGGTCCAGAAGGCGCCCAGCAGGGGGTAGTCGTACGCGAGGTAGGTCTGCGCGCTCATGTCCGTCCTCCGTTCCGGGCGCGAGCCCGGCAGCCGTTCTCTGGCACCTTCAGCGTGCCCACGGTTCGGTCGGCGCGGCCTCACCCGGCGCGGGTGAGTGCGGACGGCGTCGGCGAGCGAGTCCGTCACCCGCCTTCACGTCCACGCCGGCCACCACGCGGTCCGTGAGCCGGTCGGTCACGGCCTTCTGCACGGCCGGTCCGGACGTCAGCGGTTGCGACGGTCTCCGTGTACCGGCCGGTGTCGGAGACGGTCTCCTGGACCCAGGCCGCGACGACGCCAGGGGTGCGAGCAGCAGGGCCGGCACCAGGAGGCCGGAGGACCCGGCCAGGCGTACCCGCCGGTGGTGTACCGCCGTGTGGCGTCGCAGGCGCTCGTACTCCGCTCGTTCCCCGGCGGTGAAGACGGGTTGCCGGTTCGCGGGTCCGCCGGAGTCCGCCGGAGTCCGGCGGACCAGAGGACGTGGTCGGGGCCATGGCTGCTCCTTCCGCGACCGGTGCGGTCAGGCCGTGGCGGCGGGCGTGCCCGGTCTGCGAGGGGGGCGTGCTCGGCGGAACGCGGCCCGCCAGGCGAGGGCGACCACCGCCTCGGCCAGACCGAGCAGGATCAGCCAGAGGCCGAGCAGCCGGGTCAGGGCCCGGGCCGACTCGGTCGGCAGGGCGAGGACCACGATCCCCGCGACGATGGCGAGCACCGCCGCTCCCAGGACGACGCCGCGGTGCGGCAGGTCCTCGGCCGTGAGGGCCGTGTAGAGGGTGAGGATCCCGGACACGAGCCAGACGACCCCGACGACCAGCGAGAGCGCGGCGATCGTCTGCAGCGGGTTGCGGAGGCAGAGGACCCCGGCCAGGACGTACAGCACCGCCAGCAGGAGCCCGGGCAGCCGTTCGTGCCCCTGACGTGCGAAGACGGCTACGAACCGGAACGCTCCGGTCGCCAGTAGGTACAGGCCGACGAGGACGGCCAGGACGTGCAAGGTCGCCTCTGGCCAGACCATGACCAGGACGCCCGGTACGAGCGTCGCGACAGCCGAGCCCAGGAGCCAGGTCCAGGAACCGCCGAGCCGTGTGAGCGCGTATGCGGTTCCATCCGCCGGACTGGGGACCTCCCCGTCGGGCTGGTGTTCCGGCCCGGTAGGCGATGCCGGGTTACGCGGCATGGTCATGGCTCCTCCTTCCGTGGAACGGCCGGACGCCTTCGCATCCGCCGCCGGGCGGTGTGGGTGGGAATCCAAGCGGTGTGCGGGAACGGCCGCCGGGGCGGTGTGCGTCGGACGCCGGGTGGTGCGCGTGCACGAGAGACGGTGTGCTGTGCGCAGCCTCTCTGGCTTCACTGTCACGCCTGCCACCGGGTGTCGGGGTCACCCGCCACGGGTGATCTGTCGGCGCATCGCGCTGCCCCACGCCGTGGCCTGAAATCGCGCCGTGCGCCGGGCGGGCCGGGCGGGACTCTGCGACGCGGCCCAGGCCCCCCGGATATACGGGGCGGTGGTGGGCGGAGCCGCCCTGAGGCGAGAGGTCGTGCACGACGGCCCGCATCGCCCGCCACTCTCACTCCGGAACCTGTCGCATCTCCATGACGCGCAGACCCAGCGACTGGCAGCGAGTCAGCAGGCCGTACAGATGAGCCTCGTCCACGACCGTGCCGAAAAGGACGGTCTGGCCGGACATCACCACGTGGTCCAGCTCCGGGAACGCGTTGGCCAGCGTCTCCGAGAGGTGTCCCTCGACTCGGATCTCGTAACGCACGAGCGGTCCTCCCACCGGACTTACCTGGACGCTCTTCACCTACTGGCTCGGGACAGGCGGACGGCACCCGTCCCTGCGATCCTCCGCCGCTGCGTACCTCACGGACCTCACCCCGTGCAGGTGACTCAATGAGTCAGAAAGATCTTGAAAGAGATGATCAGCAGGCCCAGCAGCAGGTTGACCGACGCGGTGATGGCCACCAGCCGCCGTGAGGCGCCGGCACGGTGGGCCGCGGCGACGGACCAGCCCACCTGCCCTGCGACGGCTACGGACAGTGCCAGCCAGAGGGCACCGCGTACGTCCAGCCCCAGGAGCGGGCTGACGGCCACCGCGGCGGCCGGCGGGACAGCGGCCTTGACGATCGGCCACTCGGCACGGCACACGAGCAGGATCCCCCGACGGTCCGGAGCGTGCTGGGCGAGCCGTGCTCCGAACAGATGGGCATGTACGTGTGCGATCCAGAACACCACGCCGGTGAGCAGCAGCACCAGGACCAGCTCGACGCGGGGGAACGACCCCAGGGAGCCGACACCGATCACCACGGAGGCCGCGAGCATGGAGCCGTAGACGCCACCCGTGTAGTCGGCGCGTGCCCGGCGTTCGGCACGGCGCGCCTTCCGGTCCGTCGGCCCGCCCTCGGCTCTCATCCTGTGCACCGGTGGCCCCTTACGCTCGGTCCGTGGATCCGTTCGCCCCGGCCGGAGCGGCACCGGAGCCGGGCTCAGGCGGGCGGCCGCTCCGTGCCGTCGGCAGATGCGGTGTGATCAGGAAACTGACGAGCGCGACGCCGCCCGTGGCCAGGATCGCCGCCTTCAGACCGTCGAGCTGCGCCGAGGCATAGGAGTCCGTGACGGCTTCGACTTCGGACGGTGGCAGTCCGGCCCGCTCGGCCGCCGAACGCACCTGGTCGGTGGAGACGAAGGTGATCCCGGCCTCGAGGCGGACACCGACCTGCTCGCGGGTTTCCGCGGACAGCTGCGGTTCGTCCGCGACCTGCGTGGTGAAGGCGTGGGCCAGTGCGCCGACCAGGATCGATCCGATGAGCGCGGTGCCCAGCGCCGAGCCCAGGTTCTGGGCGGTGAACTGGAGTCCTCCCGCCTCGCTGCGTTCCTCCTCGCCGACGCCGGACTGGACGATGTTGCCGAGCTGCGAGGCGAGCAGGCCGATGCCCACACCCAGCAGGGCCATCGCCCCGGCGAACTGCACGTCGTCGATGACCGGGTCGATGGTGGCCAGCAGCCACACGACGGCCGCCGCCAGGATCGCCAGGGCCAGCCGTACCACCCGGCGCGGCCCCATCACCCGCCCCAGCGGGGACGCGCACAGGGAGGTCACCAGCATGGTGGCGGACACCGGGAGCAGGCGCAGGCCCGTCTGGAAGGCGTCGAAACCCTGTACCACCTGCAGGTACAGCGGGATGGCGAAGAACAGTCCCAGCAGGATGAGGTTCTGGCTCAGCAGGGTCATCAGGCCGGCCCGCAGCACGGGTCTTCTCAGCAGGGACAGGTGCACGAGGGGGTCGGTGCCCCGGTCTTCCCGCCGCCGCTCCCAGTGCCGGAAGACGGCCAGGACGGCCACGCCGGCGCCGACGACGAACAGTGTCGGGGCGAAGCCGAAGACGGTGAAAGGGGGGTTGCGGGGCTGCACCCAGCCCCACGTACTGCTCTGCAGCACGCCGAGCACGCCCAGCGCCAGCCCGACCGCGGAGAGCGCCGCGCCGACCCCGTCGAGCCTCGGCCGCGGTCCGGCCTGGGCGGGCGTGGGGATCACCCGGCGGCACAGCAGGACGGCCAGGACGATCACGACCTCGCCGGCGAAGACGAGCCGCCAGGTGAGGTACGTCGTCATCCAGCCGCCCAGCATCGGGCCGACCGCGATCCCGGCGCCGGCGAGACCCCCGATGACCGCATAGGCGACGGCCCGGTCCCGGCCGGGGTACGACTCCGCCACCAGGGCCGCCATGGCCGGCAGCACCATGGCGGCGCCGAGTCCCTCGATGACGGACCAGCCCAGCGTGAGGACCCACAGCGTGGGCGCCACGGCGGTCAGGGCGGATCCCACGCCGTAGACGACCAGCCCCACGAGGAACATGCGGCGCCGCCCCAGGATGTCTCCGAGCCTGCCACCGACGATCATGAATGCCGCCATGACCAGGGCGTACAGGGTGATGACGGCCTGGATGGCGGTGACCTCGGTGTCGAAGTCCTCCACCAGTTGGCTGATGGACACGTTCATGACTGAGGTGTCCAGAACCATCAGGAACTGGGCCGTACCGAGGGCGACCAGGGCCCACCAGTGCTTCACGCTGTCCCACCTCGCCGAATCGGGCCCAGTACGCCGGCGGAGCCGGTCGGCCGGCGACCGGCAGATGTTGCGCGTTCCTGCGATCGCCTCCGACGTACGTTTCTCCATCGCACCCGACGCGGGCACCCCGCGCCTCACCCGTCACGGGGGAGGGCCGCCCCTGGCGCCTGCCTGCGCCGCTACCGGTGGGCGGGGTGCGCACCGAGAGCTTCCCCAGGTCCGTCACAGAAGTCCGAGGTCGCGTGCCCGGCGCACCGCGTCGTTGCGCCGGTTCACGGCCAGCTTCCGGTACACGCTTTTGAGGTGGGTCTTCACCGTGTTGACCGATACGTAGAGATCGGCGGCGATCTCCTCCGTGGACATCATCCGGGCCAGCCGCTGGAGGACGTCCCGCTCGCGTCCGCTCAGCTCGACCGCGACCAGAGGCGGGGGCCCGGGCTCAGACCGGAGCCGTTCACCGCCCCGGCGCGGCGGGCCGGGGCTGAGCCAGCCCTGTGCCAGCTCGTGCAGCGGAGCCGAGGCCAGCAGAGGCCGGATCCACGCTCCGGCCCGGAGGAACGGGCGCCGCAGGCGATCGCGACGTGCGTCGAGGAGCGCCCGCGCGACGAGCTTGCGGGCAGTGACCGCGTCTCCTGCCTCCGCTGCGGCCCGGGCCTTGACCAGTGCCGCCCCCACGGTCACCGCAGGGCCGGACCTGCCACCGGTGCGGAGGTTGTCGAGCAGGTGCACGGCGGCATCGGTGCGTCCTGCCGCGATCTGGATCGCTGCGGCCTCCACGGCGCATACCGCTTGGTCAGCAAAGACGCCTCGGAGCGCCTCGGCCGCGCTGTCCGGCCGTCCGTCGGCGAGATGAGCGGCGGAGGCGACGACGGCCGCATGACTCGCGGCCCAGGGCGAGGCCACGGCGGCGGGGACCGCCAGTTTCGTCGCCTCGACGGCGGCGCACGCTTCTCCTCTGTCCAGGAGCAGCCGGGAAGCGGCGATGGCCCGTGCCGCCGCCGGCACCGGATCGCGTGTTCCCGCAGGCGCCCGGGCAGTTTCCTCCAGGAGGTCCTCGGCTCTGCCCAGTTCGTGACGGTCCACGGCCACAGCGGCCAGGACCAGCCGGCCGATACCGGAACCGTACGGCTGGGGCAGGCCGCCCCGCTCCCCCTCGGAGACCGCGGCCAAGGCCCTGCGCTCCGCCCGGCCGGGCCAGCCGTTCAGATAGTCGATCAGAGCGAGGTGCCCCATAGCCTCCTCCCGGGGCAGTACGGTGGCGGCCCCGCCCGCAGCTGCGGCCGCTTCGGTCAGGGCGGTGCGCGCGTCCTCGTAACGCCCCGCCCACAGACGCGCCGAGCCGAGATGGGTCAGCAGAAGAGCGATCAGTTCGGGGTGCTTGTCCAGCAGACGGGCCGGGATCTCCTGCCGCAGCTCGTCGGCTGCTTCGGCGGCCCTCTCGGCCTGCGGCGTACTACCGGTCAGCCGGGCAGCCAGCGCTTCCAGCAACGCACAGCTCAGCCGGATCTCCGCCAGGTTCGGCGCGTCGTCGGCCAGACGCCCCTCGGCGCGGCGCAAGCGGCCCAGACCGTGATCCAGGTCGTGCCGGGACAGGGCGTGGGCCGCCCGGACGAGGTCGGCCGCCGGGCTTCTCGCTTCGGGCCCCATGCGGGCGAACACATGGGCCGGAGCACCCGAGCGTAGACCCGTGAAGAGCTGGCCGATCGCGAGGTCGTCGACCAGGGCTCCGGCGGCGAGGTCCCAGTCGCCGGCGGCGGCGCCGTGGGCGAGTGTCTCGGACAGAAGCCCGGAACGGCGCAGCCACCGCGCGGCCCGCCTGTGCAGGTCCGGTTCCAGGCCGGGCATGCGTTCGCGCAGGTGGGCCCGGAGGATCTCCCGGAAGAGCGGATGGAGCCGGTACCAGGAGTGCCCGAGCCGCTCGACGAACGCGTTCTCGCGGTGCAGCCCGGCAAGGACGGGTGCGGCGTCGGTCCGCAGGGTCAGCGCGTCGGCCAGCTCGGGGCGGAAACGCTCCAGGACGCTGACGCGCAGCAGGAGGTCCTGCGTCTCGTCCGTTCTTCCCCGCAGGACCTCGGCCAGCAGAAAATCCGCGACCGCGCCGTGGTCCGCCTCGAACTCCTTCAGATAGAGCTCCGGGTCGGCGCTCTCGCACGCGGCCAGGGCTGACAGGCGCAGTCCGGCGGCCCAGCCCCGGGTGCGCTCCACGAGGGCGCGTACGGCGTCGAGCGGAAGGACCAGACCGTGCAGTTCCAGCAGCGTGACGGCCTCCGTGGGAGTGAAGGCCAGCTCGGCGCCACGGATCTCAGTGAGCTCCCCGGCCGCCCGGTAACGGTGCAAAGGCAGCAGAGGCTCGGTGCGGGTGACGAGGACGAGGCGCAGCCCCTGCCCGGCGTGGTGCAGGACGAACTCCAGCTGCTCAGCGACTTCCGGAGCGGTCATCCGGTCGTACTCGTCGAGCACAAGGACCACGGGCCGCTCACGTGCGTTCAACTCGGCGGCGAGTGCTGTCAGCAACCTGCGGTCCACCCCGTCGGCATCCGCGGGCGCCCAGGCCACTCCGGACGCCGGAGCGCCGCAGGCCCGCAGGGACTCGACGACGTACGCCCAGAAGACCCCAGGACGCCGGTCTCCCGCTTCGCCGGTGAGCCAGGCGACGGGCTGGCTCAGACCGGCGGCCCAGTCGGCGGCCAGCAGGGTCTTGCCCGCCCCGGCCGCGCCGTTGACCAGTGTCAACGGCGTTCGGAGAGCCTGATCGAGATGGTCGAGAAGCCGCTTGCGCCGCAGGAACGTGTCGGGTCGCGAGGGAAGGGCGAACCGGGTGCGCAGGAACGGATCCCCCAGGGGATCGGGGCAGGAACCGGCTGGAACGATCGACACGTGCACTCCTCGTTCGTCCCGGTCGGTCCCGGCCACGACGCTCGTCACCCCTGTCAGCCAGGGTCACGCCACGGGTGGAGTCATCCATCGCCAGCATCCCAGCCTCACGCCCGGCGCGCGCGGTGGCGAAGGTGCTGCAACGGCTCGCGGAGTGCGCAGACGGCCGGCCGGCCACTCGCTCACGCTGCCGTACCCGTCAGGGGCCTCAGCGTCGGAGCCCTCAGGCAGGCGCCCGCCCGCGAGCGTTCAGAACGTGACACAACGCGAGGGCGATTCGCCCGGGATGCCGGACCGTAGCCCTGCGGTGAGTACCGCACTTCATCCCCATGGACCCGGTCCGGCGTACCGATCACCGCCGGTCGCCGTCCGGCTCGGACGCGGAGAGCCGGCCCGCGCGTACCGCCTCGCCCAGAGCCCGATGGTCTCGCTCGTTCAGATCGGCGTACTCCTCGGCGAACGTATGGAGCGCGCGGTCGAACGCGTCGCCACGGCCCAGATACGCCGCGATGGCGATGCGGTCGCCGGATCTCGCGTGGGCACGGGCCAGCGTGGTGCCGCAGACCTCGCCGAACGTCCTCAGGCCGACCGGCGTCATCAACTCCGGCTCGAGGCCGCCCTTCCAGTCGCGCAACTGACGTACGTAGAAGTCGCGGCGCCGCCCGTCGATCCCGTCCGCCCGTGTCCAGCCCAGGAAGATGTCGCTCGTGGCCTGCATCACTCGCTGCCCCGCAACCACTCGTTCGCCCTCGCTGCGGTACTCGCCGGCACCGACGTGAGCAGCGAGCACCGATGCGGCGGCCTCCTTGGCCTGCAGGAAGAGCGGGTCCCGGCCGTCCCTGCCGGTCAGGAGGATGATCCAGCATCGGGTGCCGACGCTGCCCACCCCCACCACCTTGCGGGCGGCATCCACGAACCGGAATGTCCCGAGGAGGGAACGCCGGTCCGACTGGAGGCTCCGGGCGTAGCCCCTGAGCAGCCCGCGCAGCCGCTCTTCCAGTGCGTCGCGCTCGACCTCGGGAAGCAGATCCGTGAGCGGTACGAGCAGTGGCGGGTCCGCGGCGATCCGGACCTGCCCGTCGACCGTTTCGGTGAGCTTGGCGAAGGCCTGCAGGCTGTCCCGGGTACGGGCCTTGTCCATGGCCCGGTCCAGGTTCCTTCGGCCGCCATCGGTCAGCTTTCGGGACGCCATGGCCGCAAGGCGGTCCGCGTCGATCCTCGCGTACCAGACACCGAGGTTGGTCATGCCCGCGAACCGGATCATCGCCTCGCGGTACGACCGCACCGCCGCCGGCACGACGCGGGCGCGCTCCCGGTCCGTGAAGCCGTTCGCCCGTCCCGCGACGGCGAGACTGGCCGCCAGCCGCTTCACGTCCCATTCCCAGGGGCCGGGCAGCGACTCGTCGAAGTCGTTGATGTCGAACATCAGCTGCCGTTCCGGGGAGGCGAGCAGTCCGAAGTTCAAGAGGTGCGCGTCTCCGCACAGTTGGACCCTGATCCCGGAGTCCTGGGTGGTGGCCAGGTCGGCCGCCATGATCGCGGCGGCGCCCCGGTAGAAGCGGAACGGCGACTCGGCCATCCGGCTGTAGCGGATCGGGACGAGCTCGGGAACCCTGGTCGCGGACTGGGCGTCGAGGATGCCCAACGGGTCCGGCCGGTCCGACGGCGGTGCGAACCCGGCGTGGCCGGAACGGGGTGTGCGGCGGCGGGCGGCCTTCCCCCGGGCGGCCCGCTCCGCGGGCGTCGGGGGCGGTCCGGCACCGAGCGTCGACGCACTGTACCGGCTCATCGAAGACCCTCCTGACCGCTTCCTTCCCCGATCATCGCGGGTCGTGCAGGTTCCGGCATCATCTGGCGGGCCCGGCCCCGGGCAACTGCGGAGGGCGCAGGGCCGGAGACCTGCCGCAGATCACTTCCGCCTGTCGTCCCAGGGAGTGCCCAGCCAGCTGTCGAAGCTGCGCAGAAGCGCCACCAGCGCCGCGCCCAGCCGCCGGTCGCACCACTGCGCGTGCAGAAAGACGTGATCGTCCTGGAACTCCAGCGGGGTCTCCTTGCCGGTGCGCCAGAAGATCCGGCGCGGCCCGCGGGCGACATCGCCACTACCGCTGACGACGGTGCCCACGGCGATGGCCACCTGGACGGGGAAAAGCAGCCACCACACGAACCACCAGAAGATCCGGCCCTTGTAGCCGACGGCCTCGGGGCAGCCGGTCTGGGTGACCGTCCAACGGGTCCGCAGACCGCTGCCGGAGAGCGCCTTCTCGCGGACGAACGTGCCGAGTGGTTCGCCCTGCGCGCCGAGCACCTGGTACGTCGCCACACCGTCGGCCGCGGACGTGGTCACCAGTGTGGCCAGCCGAGTCCGACGTTGCGGGTCGGCCCACAGGACGAAGGAGCGCGCACCGCCCTTTCGCGCCTCCAGGTACGCCGGTATGCCGCCCGGCGGCAGTTCGCGCTCCGGATACGCGACGTCCCGGGCCGTACCTTCGGGTGAGTCGGCGTACGTGATGACGTGCCCGACCGGATCGATGCCGTCCGGTGCGATGTCCTTCTTCTTGTCCTGGGGGACCGGCTCCATTGTCAGCGCGCTGCTCACCCGCGAACTCCTCCGCTGTCTTCCGCTCTCTGCAGTTCGGAAGTCGCAGACTAGACCGGGGACTTGAGAAGATTGATTCGTGGAGTCTTCTGAACCGTTGCCCGTATCCGACATCGAGCCCCTGCCCGGGGCCGGACGGGCCGCGGGCCGCCGGCTGGTCCGTTGCCGCCTCTGCGGCCGCCCGCTGACCGGTACGGACTCGCGCCGCACCGGTCTGGGCCCTGCCTGCGACGCCAAACTGCACCCCGCCGCACCGGACATCCGCACCCGCCGCCACGAGGTCGAACAGGACCCGCTGCCCGGTACCTGAGCGGCGACGGCGGCTATGTGCCGAGGCGGCGGAACAACCCCTCCTGCACCACGGACACCAGCAGATTGCCGCCGCGGTCATAGATCCGGCCGCGCGCCAGTCCCCGTCCACCCGTCGCGATCGGCGACTCCTGGTCGTACAGGAACCACTCGTCGGCACGGAACAGCCGGTGGAACCACATCGCGTGGTCCAGCGACGCCATGTCGAAGCCGCGCGGCCCCCACAGCGGCTCCACTGGGATGCGGACCGCGTCGAGGAGCGTCATGTCGCTCGCGTACGTCAGCGCGCAGGTGTGCACGAGCGGGTCGTCGCCCAGCGGGCCGACCGCGCGCATCCAGACGGCGCTGCGCGGGTCCGCGTCCTTCGTCTCCTCGTGCGTCCAGCGCAGCCGGTCGACGTACCGGATGTCGAACGGCTGGCGCCGGGCCATCCGCTCCAGCGCGTCCGGCAGCGCCCCGAGGTGCTCGCGGACCTCTTCGGCGACCGTCGGCAGCTGCTCGGGGTCCGGGACGGTCCGGGCGGGCGGCAGCTGGTGCTCGAAGCCCGCCTCCTCCGGCCGGTGGAAGGACGCCGTCAGATTGAAGATCGTCCGGCCCTGCTGGACGGCGGTGACCCGGCGGGTGGTGAACGACAGCCCGTCCCGCACCCGTTCCACCTCGTAGACGATCGGGACCCCGGGCCTGCCCGGCCGCAGGAAGTACGCGTGCAGCGAATGGACCGGCCGGTCCCCGTCGGTGGTGCGGCCGGCCGCCACCAGCGCCTGCCCGGCGACCTGGCCGCCGAAGACCCGCTGCAGGGACTCCTCGGGGCTGCGCCCGCGGAATATGTTGACCTCGATCCGCTCCAGGTCGAGCAGGTCGACCAGGCGCTCGGCGGGGTTCGTCATGCGGTTCGTCTCCACTCTCGCTGCGCTGCCGTGTGTATGGCGAGCGTGATCACAGCTGGCCGACCGAGGTGACCCTGACGACCGCCCGGCCCTCTTCGTCGGAGGCTGCCAGATCGATCTCCGCGCTGATGCCCCAGTCGTGGTCGCCGTTCGGGTCGGCGAACGTCTGCCGCACCCGCCACAGGCCGTGCGCGGCGTCCTCGTCGATCTTCAGCAGCTTCGGCCCACGGGCGTCCGGACCGGTGCCCAGATCCTCGTACTCGTCCCAGTACGCGTCCATCGCCTCGCCCCACGCGTCCTCGTCCCAGCCCGCGTCGCCGTCCAGCTCGCCGAGCTCGGCGACCTTGTCCAGCGCGGCCAGCTCCACCCGGCGGAACATCGCGTTGCGGACCAGCACCCGGAAGGCGCGGGCGTTGGCGGTGACCGGCTTGACCTCGTCGGCCCGCTCCTGCGCCTCCTCGGCGGTCTCCACCTCCGGGTTGGCGAGCTGCTCCCACTCGTCGAGGAGGCTGGAGTCCACCTGCCGCACCATCTCGCCGAGCCAGGCGATCAGATCCTCCAGGTCCTCGGACTTCAGGTCGTCCGGGATGGTGTGCTCAAGAGCCTTGTACGCGCTCGCCAGGTACCGCAGCACGATGCCCTCGGTACGGGCCAGCTCGTAGTTCGAGGTGAACTCCGTGAACGTCATGGCGCGTTCGTACATGTCCCGGATCACGGACTTCGGCGAGACCGGGTGGTCGCCCACCCACGGGTGGCTCTTGCGGTACACGTCGTACGCGTGCCACAGCAACTCGCTCAGCGGCTTCGGGTACGTGACGTCCTGGAGCAGTTCCATCCGCTCCTCGTACTCGACACCGTCCGCCTTCATCTGGCCGACCGCTTCGCCACGCGCCTTGTTCTGCTGGGCGGCCAGGATCTGCCGCGGGTCGTCGAGCGTCGACTCGACGACGGAGACCATGTCCAGCGCGTACGACGGCGACTCGCCGTCCAGCAGGTCGAACGCGGCCAGCGCGAACGTGGACAGCGGCTGGTTCAGCGCGAAGTCCTGCTGGAGATCGACGGTGAGCCGTACGATGCGGCCCTCCGCGTCCGGCTTGTCGAGCTGTTCCACCACGCCGCCGTCCAGCAGCGAGCGGTAGATCGCGATGGCCCGGCGGATGTGGCGCAGCTGCGCCTTGCGCGGCTCGTGGTTGTCCTCCAGCAGATGCCGCATCGCCGCGAAGGCATTGCCGGGACGCGCGATCACGGACAGCAACATCGTGTGCGTGACCCGGAAGCGGGAGTTCAGCGGTTCCGGATCGGACTGGATCAGCTTGTCGAATGTGGTCTCCGACCAGGCGACGAAGCCCTCGGGAGCCTTCTTGCGGACCACCTTGCGCTTCTTCTTGGGGTCGTCGCCCGCCTTCTTGACGGCCTTCTCGTTCTCGATGACGTGCTCCGGCGCCTGCGCGACGACGAAGCCCGCCGTGTCGAAGCCGGCCCGGCCCGCGCGGCCGGCGATCTGGTGGAACTCACGGGCGCGCAGCGTACGGACCCGGGTGCCGTCGTACTTGGTGAGCGCCGTGAAGAGCACCGTACGGATCGGGACGTTGACGCCGACGCCGAGGGTGTCCGTACCGCAGATCACCTTCAGCAGACCGGCCTGGGCGAGCTTCTCCACCAGCCGCCGGTACTTCGGGAGCATGCCCGCGTGATGCACCCCGATGCCGTGCCGCACATAGCGTGAGAGGTTCTGGCCGAACTTCGTGGTGAAGCGGAAGTTGCCGATCAGGTCGGCGATCTTCTCCTTCTCCTCCTTGGTGCACATGTTGATGCTCATCAGCGACTGCGCCCGCTCGACGGCCGCGGCCTGCGTGAAGTGCACGATGTACACCGGCGACTGCCGGGTGTCCAGCAGTTCGGTGAGCGTCTCGGTGATCGGGGTCAGTCGGTACTCGTAGCTCAGGGGGACCGGCCGGGTCGCCGAGCGCACCACGGAGGTGGGACGGCCGGTGCGCCGGGTCAGGTCCTGCTCGAACATCTTGACGTCACCGAGCGTGGCCGACATCAGGATGAACTGGGCCTGCGGCAGCTCCAGGAGCGGGATCTGCCAGGCCCAGCCGCGGTCCTGCTCCGCATAGAAGTGGAACTCGTCCATCACGACCTGGCCGATGTCGGCGTGCTTGCCGTCGCGCAGCGCGATGGACGCGAGCACCTCGGCGGTGCAGCAGATGACCGGGGCGTCCGCGTTGACCGAGGCGTCGCCGGTGAGCATCCCGACGTTCTCCGTACCGAACAGTTTGCACAGGTCGAAGAACTTCTCCGAGACCAGCGCCTTGATCGGTGCGGTGTAGAAGGTGACCTTGTCCTGGGCCAGCGCCGTGAAGTGTGCACCCGCCGCGACCAGGCTCTTTCCGGAGCCGGTGGGGGTGGACAGGATCACGTTCGCCCCGGAGACCACCTCGATCAGCGCCTCCTCCTGAGCAGGGTAGAGGGTGATGCCCTGGGTCTCGGTCCATGACGAGAAGGCCTCGAAGAGGGCGTCCGGGTCGTCGGTCGGGGGCAGCTGATCGATAAGGGTCACGCCCCCATCTTGCCTGCCTTCTGCCCGGATGAGGGAACCGGACGACCGGACGAAGATCACGGACGATACGCTGCCCACTCAACTCGGCCGCATCGCAACGGCGATGGCAGCCGGACAACTTTGGGGGCGGGAAGAACCATGATGGGACCGGCACACTCACTGTCCGGGGCGGCGGCCTGGCTGGGGGTGGGTGCGGCGGCGGCTGCCGCGGGCCACACGATGCCGTGGCCCGTCCTGGTCGTCGGTGCACTGATCACCGCGGGCGCCGCACTCGCCCCGGACCTCGATCACAAGTCCGCGACCATCTCGCGCGCCTTCGGACCGGTCTCCCGCGGACTCTGCGAGATCGTCGACAAACTCTCGCACGCTGTCTACAAGGCGACCCGGGGCCCCGGTGACCCGCGCAGGAACGGCGGCCACCGGACCCTGACGCACACCTGGCTCTGGGCCGTCCTGATCGGTGCCGGGGCCTCCGCCGCGGCGATCGCCGGCGGCCGATGGGCGGTCCTCGCGATCCTCTTCGTCCATCTGGTGCTCGCCGTCGAAGGACTGCTGTGGCGGGCCGCCCGGATGTCCAGCGACGTCCTGGTGTGGCTGCTCGGCGCGACCAGCGCCTGGATCCTGGCGGGCGTCCTGGACAAGCCGGGCAACGGCTCGGACTGGCTCTTCAGCGCGCCCGGCCAGGAGTACCTCTGGCTCGGGCTGCCGATCGTCCTCGGCGCCCTCGTCCACGACATCGGCGACGCGCTGACCGTCTCCGGCTGCCCGATCCTGTGGCCGATCCCGCTGGGCCGCAAGCGCTGGTACCCGGTGGGGCCGCCGAAGGCGATACGGTTCCGGGCCGGCAGCTGGGTGGAGCTGAAGGTGCTGATGCCAGCGTTCATGGTGCTCGGGGGAGCGGGGGCGGCGGCCGCCCTCAACTTCATCTGAACACCGTCCGCGAGCCGATGAACCCCCACTCGATGACCTGCAGTAGTCACAGTTCGCACTGAGTCACCGGGGCGAAGCGCCGGTCCGACGCGACCGGCTGCACTTCGGTCCGGACGAACGCGTCCGGAGCGTTCCGTCGCGGCTCGTGAGCGGGACGTTCGGCCGGGGCGGCGTCAGCAGCTGAAGCCGTCGGCTGCGCGGGACGGTTCCCAGACCGCGCAGTCGTGCGCGAAGAGCACACGCCGCGGGTCGAAGTCGGCGAGTCTCTCCAGCCACGGTCGATAGGCGGGCAGCGGTTGTTCCAGGCCTTCGAGCCCGGCGCGGCGGGCCAGATGATCCGCTGCGAAGTGAGAGGCGAAGTCGTGTGCCTGACCGGCGAGGACGACGGTGCCGTCGCTCTGCCGTACCACCAGCGACTGATGACCGTCGGTGTGGCCAGGAGTGGGGATGATCCATACTCCTGGCCACACCTCGGCTTCTCCGCTGATCTCCTCGTAGGTCGCGTCAGGGAAGTCGACGAGTTCGTCGATGGTGTAGCCGCCCCGGCGCGCGGCGGCCAGCTCCACTTCCTGCACCAGGATCGGCGTGCCGCCCAGCAACCTGTTGCCCCCGCAGTGGTCGAAGTGGAGGTGGCAGTTCACCACCAAGGAGACATCCGAGAGAGAAACTCCGGCGACGGCGAGGGCGCTCTCCAGCCCTCGGCGCCGGGGGCGGTAGTGAGCTTCGGTTCCGGGATCGGCGGCACCGATGCCGGTGTCGAAGAGGATCAGTCCTTCGTCGCGCCGCACCAAGTAGGCGAGTACGGGTTCGACCCGCGGCTGCGGGCCGCCGGTCTCCGACGCCGGTCGGACGAAGTAGCCCAGGTCGAGGCGGTGGATCGCCGTGTTGTTGGCCATCTGGCCATGGTGGCAGTCGGCTGCTCCTCTCCCCTTCATGTTTCGCTGTCCGGAGAAGCCGGGCGATCCGGCGAAGCCGCCGCAGACGCCGATCAGCCGTGCCAGGACCGCCACAGCGCCGCATAGGCGCCGTCCGCCGCCACCAGCTCCTCATGGCTGCCCAGTTCGCTGATCCGGCCGTTCTCCACCACCGCGATCACATCCGCGTCGTGCGCGGTGTGCAGCCGGTGCGCGATCGCCACTACCGTACGGCCGTCCAGCACCCGTGCCAGCGAGCGTTCCAGATGCCGGGCCGCCCGCGGGTCCAGCAGCGAGGTCGCCTCGTCCAGCACCAGTGTGTGCGGATCGGCCAGCACCAGCCGGGCCAGCGCGATCTGCTGCGCCTGCGCCGGGGTCAGTGACAGACCGCCCGAACCGACCTCGGTGTCCAGCCCCCCGTCCAGCGCCTTCGCCCAGCCGTCCGCGTCGACCGCGGCGAGCGACGCCCACAGCTCGGCGTCCTCGGCACCCGTACGGGCCAGCAGCAGATTGTCGCGCAGCGAACCGACGAACACATGGTGTTCCTGGTTGACCAGTGCCACATGCGTACGTACCCGCTCCGCCGTCATCCGGGACAACTCCGCACCGCCCAGCGTGACTTCACCGGTGCGTGGGGCGTAGATCCCGGCCAGCAGCCGACCGAGCGTGGACTTGCCCGCACCGGACGGGCCGACCAGCGCCAGGCGCGTGCCCGGGGCGACGTCCAGCGACACCTTGTGCAGGACGTCGACCCCCTCGCGGTAGCCGAAGTGCACATCACCCGCCCGGACGTCCCGGCCGTCCGGGGTGACCTCGGTGTCGCCCGCGTCCGGCTCGATGTCCCGGACGCCGACCAGCCGGGCCAGTGACACCTGCGCTACCTGCAACTCGTCGTACCAGCGCAGGATCAGACCGATCGGGTCGACCATCATCTGCGCGAGCAGCGCACCGGTCGTCAGCTGTCCGACGGTGAGCCATCCCTCGATGACGAACCAGCCGCCGAGCATCAGGACCGCGCCGAGGATCGTCACGTACGTGACGTTGATGACCGGGAACAGCACCGAACGCAGGAACAGCGTGTACCGCTCCCACGCCGTCCACTCCTTGATCCGCCGGTCCGACAGTGCCACCCGGCGTGCGCCGAGGCGGTGCGCCTCCACCGTCCGCCCCGCGTCCACGGTCTCCGCGAGCATCGCCGCGACCGCCGCGTATCCGGCGGCCTCCGAGCGGTACGCGGACGGCGCCCGGCGAAAGTACCAGCGGCAGCCGAGGACCAGCACCGGCAGCGCCAGCAGCACGGAGAGCGCCAGCGGCGGAGCCGTCACGGTGAGCGCACCGAGCAGCAGACCCGCCCACACCACACCGATCGCCAGCTGCGGCACCGCCTCACGCATCGCGTTGGCCAGCCGGTCGATGTCCGTGGTGATCCGGGACAGCAGATCACCGGTCCCGGCCCGCTCCAGCACCCCCGGCGGCAGTCCGACCGACCGGACGAGGAAGTCCTCGCGCAGATCGGCCAGCATCTCCTCGCCGAGCATGGCGCTGCGCAGCCGCATCATCCGTGTGAACACGGTCTGTACCACCAGCGCGATCGCGAACACCGCGGCGGTGCGCTCCAGATGGAGGTCGGCGACCCCGTTCGACAGGTCCTCGACCAGCCCGCCCAGCAGATACGGCCCGACGATCGAGGCGATCACCGCGACTGCGTTGACCGAGATGAGCACGGCGAACGGCTTGCGGTGGCGCCGCATCAGCTCCCGTACATAGGCCCGTACGGTGGCGGGGGTGCCGACCGGAAGGGTCGTCGCCGACTCCGGGGCGGCCGGGTCGTACGCCGGTTGTGCGACGCCGATCATGCCCTCTCCTCGATTTCTTCGATCGATTCGATCTCGTCGATCTCGTCCAGTGCGGTCAGGGCCGCGATTTCGTCTTCGGTCTCACGGGTGACCACTGCCCGGTACCGCGGTTCGGTCTGCAGCAGCTCGCGGTGCGCACCGACCGCGACGACTGTGCCGTCGTGCAGCAGCACCACCCGGTCCGCGAGGTCGAGCAGCAGAGGCGACGAAGCGAACGCCACCGTCGTACGCCCGGTGCGCAGCGCCTTGATGCCGGCGGCGACCCGGGCCTCGGTGTGCGAGTCGACGGCGGATGTCGGCTCGTCCAGAACCAGCGCCTCAGGGTCGGTGACCAGCGAACGGGCCAGTGCGAGCCGCTGGCGCTGGCCGCCGGAGAGCGACCGGCCGCGCTCGGTGATCCTGGTGGTCATCGGGTCGCCGTCGGTGGCGACCGAGGCCTGCGCCAGCGCGTCCAGCACATCACCGCACTGGGCGGCGGACAGCGCGTCCTCGGCGGTCACCAGACCGGACGACGGCACATCGAGCAGCTCCCGCAGTGTCCCGGAGAGCAGCACCGGGTCCTTGTCCTGGACCAGCACCGCGGTCCGGGCGGCCGCCAGCGGAAGCTCGTCCAGCGGCACGCCACCGAGCAGGACGGACGGGGTCTTGTCCGGCGGGCCCTCGGGGGCGTCGTCCGCCGTGTCCGGTTCCGCGCACACCTCGGCGTGTCCGCCGAGCCGTTCGGCCAGCCGGCCCGCCTCGTCCGGATCGCCGCAGACCACCGCGGTGAACAGACCCGACGGTGCCATCAGCCCGGTGACCGGGTCGTACAGGTCACCGGCCGGCACCGCGTCGACGGTCGAGGGCTCGGCGGTGCGGTGCAGCGAAAGCACCCGGACGGCCCGCTGCGCGGACGGCCGCGAGAAGGAGTACGCCATCGCGATCTCCTCGAAGTGCCGCAGCGGGAACAGCATCAGTGTCGCCGCGCTGTACACCGTGACCAGCTGACCGACCTCGATCCGGCCGTCGTGGGCCAGCGTCGCCCCGTACACGACCAGCGAGATCAGCAGCATGCCCGGCAGCAGCACCTGGATCGCCGAGATCAGCGACCACATCTGCGCGCTGCGTACCGCAGCCTTGCGGACCTCTTGCGAGGCGCTCCGGTAGCGGCCGAGAAACAGCTCCTCGCCGCCGATGCCGCGCAGCACCCGCAGCCCGGCGACGGTGTCCGACGCCAGCTCGGTGGCCTTGCCGGCCTTCTCACGCTGGAGGTCGGCGCGCCGGGTGGCGCGGGGGAGCAGCGGCAGTACCGCCAGTGCCAGGAGCGGCATGGCGAGCACCACCAGGACGCCCAGCGACGGCAGATAGAGGACGAGCCCGACGCAGATCAGTACGAGAGCGGCGGCTGCGGCGGCGAAGCGGGAGAGCGCCTCGACGAACCAGCCGATCTTCTCGACGTCGCCGGTGGACACTGCGACGACCTCGCCCGCGGCGACCCGGCGGGTCAGCGCGGCGCCGAGCTCCGCCGTCTTACGGGCCAGCAGCTGCTGGACGCGGGCGGCGGCAGTGATCCAGTTGGTGACGGCGGTCCGGTGGAGCATGGTGTCGCCGATCGCGATCAGCACACCGAGGACCGCGATGAGCCCGCCCGCCAGCGCAAGCCGGCTGCCCGAACGGTCGACCACCGCCTGCACGGCGAAGCCGACGGCCAGCGGCAGCCCGGCGATGGAGCACTGGTGCAGCAGGCCCCAGGACATGGACTTGAGCTGGCCACGGATCTGGTTGCGGCCGAGCCAGAGCAGGAAGCGTGGGCCTGACCGGACATCAGGATCGCCAGGATCTGAATACGGAAGATCGCGAATCTGCATGACGTCCCATGGTTCGGAAGGGCGGAGATCTGTCGAAGACCTCGAGGAACGGGTGGGGGGACCAAACAAGGTTCGCGTCCTGCCAGGGTCCGAGGCAAACGGTTTTTCGCTCGACGGTAAAGATTCGGCTCGTATTCGCGGCGGGTCACAGGCGGTGAGTCCGGCCGCTCGACCATGGTGCGAATATGGGCGGATGCGAATAACCCGTCCGGTACGAATGGCTGTCGCGGCAGCGGCCTGCGGTCTCATGCTCACTCCTCTGACCGCGTGCGGCAGCTCGCACGCGGGGCAGCAGGACGACACGAAATCCGGCAGCGCGACGAACCGGAAGGCGCCGACCGCCGACCTGAAGCGCATTCCCGACGTGGGCGACCGGCTGTACGCGCAGATACCCGAGAACTCGCGTCAGGTCGTCGCGGTCTACGGCGTGGGCAAGCACTCGGCCGACTCCACCGTCGTGCTGTACACGAAGCACGGCGCCACCTGGGACACCACCGGCAGCTGGAAGGCCCACAACGGCAGGAAGGGCTGGACCACCGACCATCACGAGGACGACAAGCGCAGTCCGGTCGGCGTATTCACACTGACCGACGCGGGCGGTGCCCTGGCCGACCCGGGCGCCCTCCTCCCGTACACACAGTCGGCGTCGATCCAGGCACCGCGCTACTGGTCGAAGCCGTACTGGCACGACTTCGACTACGTCATCGCCATCGACTACAACCGCGTCAAGGGCACTGCGCCCAACGACCCCACGCGCCCGCTGGGACAGTCGAAGGGTGGCAGTATCTGGCTCCACATGGACCACGGCAGCGGTACGTCGGCCTGTGTGAGCCTGCCCAAATCGGCCATGCAGCTGCTGCTGCGCACCCTCGACCCGAAGCAGCACCCGGTCGTGGTGATGGGTGACAAGGCCACGCTCCGGGCGGCCTGATCACGCCACCCCTCTCGCCCGGCCACTCCTGCGAGAGGGCGCGGATCGCCGTGGGCGTGGGCATGTGCGCTCGTGCGGGGAGGCGTCAGGGCCGCGTCGCCCGCTCCAGCTCCATCAGGACCGAGTGGTACTCGCGCCCCGTGGCCCGGTCCATGCCGATCTCGCACATCCGGTTGGCAGAGAGATACGCGTCGTACTTGCGGGAGTTCACCTCGGTGGCCTCCTTCGCCGTCGCCGATGCCGTGAGTTCCTTGAGCAGCATCCCGCGGTCGCCCGCGAACGCGCAGCACCCGGCGTCGTCCGGGACGACGACCTCCTCCGCGCACGCCTCGGCGACCGTACGCAACTGCTCCACGTCACCCAGGTGCTGCATCGAACACGTCGGGTGCAGGACTGCCGAACCGGTCCTGCGCAGGATCGTCAGCTCCGGCAGCAGCTCGTCGGCCGCCCAGACGAGGGAGTCGACGACGGTCAGCTCCCGGTGCAGCTCCCGGTTGTCCTCGGTGAGGTACGGCACCACCTCATGGGCGATACCCAGCGTGCACGACGAGGCGTCGACGACCAGCGGAAGCTTGCCGCCCGCCGTCCAGCCCCAGGCGGCCTCGACGATGCGGTTGGCCATCACCGCATTGCCCTCGTCGTACCCCTTGGAGTGCCAGATCGTCGCGCAGCAGGTTCCCGCGACATCCTCCGGGATCCACACCGGCTTTCCGGCACGGGCCGAGACGGAGACGACGGCCTGCGGCAGCGAAGGGCCGCGATGGCCGTCGGGGCCGCCGAAGATCCGGTTCACGCAGGCCGGGTAGTAGACGGCGCTCGCTCCGACCCGCGAGGTGCGGGGCAGCTTGCGAGCGGCGGCGCCGGGGATCTCCGGAAGCCACTCGGGTACCAGATCGGGGCGTACGGCCTTGCGGGCGAGCCCGGTGACGGTCTCCAGCAGCCGGTCGCCGATCCTGTCCGCTGCGGCGACCGCCAGCCGCGCCGAGGCCTCCACCGCCTTGAAGTTCTTCGCTGTGAGCGCCGCGATCCGCTCCTCGCGCGGCGAGTGCCGCTGGTGGCGGAAGTCCTTCATCATGGCGCCGGTGTCGATGCCGACCGGACAGGCGAGCTTGCAGGTGGAGTCGCCCGCGCAGGTGTCGACGGCGTCGTACCCGTACGCGTCGAGCAGTGCGGTCTCCACCGGCGAATCGTTCGGCTGCCGCATCATCTCCCGCCGCAGCACGATCCGCTGGCGCGGAGTGGTGGTCAAGTCCTCGCTGGGACAGGTCGGTTCGCAGAAGCCGCACTCGATGCACGGATCGGCGATCAGCTCGACCTCGGGGATGGTCTTCAGTCCGCGCAGATGCGCCTTCGGGTCGCGGTCGAGGACGATCCGGGGCGCCAGTACCCCGTCGGGGTCGATGACCTGCTTCGTGCGCCACATCAGCTCGGTCGCCTTGGGGCCCCACTCCAGCTCCAGGAACGGAGCGATGTTGCGACCGGTGGCGTGCTCCGCCTTGAGCGAGCCGTCGAAGCGCTCCACGGTCAGTCGGCAGAAGTCGTCCATGAACGCGGCGTACCGGTCGACGTCGGACTGCTTCGCCGCGTCGAAGGCGAGCAGGAAGTGCAGATTGCCGTGTGCGGCGTGACCCGCGACGGCGGCCTCGAAGCCGTGCTCCGCCTGGAGCCGGAGGAGGGATTCGCAGGCGTCGGCGAGCAACGACGGCGGGACCGCGAAGTCCTCCGTGATCAGCGTCGTACCCGACGGGCGGGAGCCGCCGACTGCGGTGACGAAGGCTTTGCGGGCCTTCCAGTAACCGGAGATGGCCTTGGCCTCGCGGGTGAACTCATTGGTCACCGAGGCGACCGGTGCGACAAGATCCAGCCCCTCGACGGCCGCGGCCGCCGCACGCTCGTACGCCTCCTGCCCCGGCTCGTCCGGAGCCCGGAACTCCACCAGCAGCGCCGCGGTCTCCTTGGGCAGTTCGGCCCAGTCGGCCGGCACGCCCTGGACGCTCACCGAGGCGCGCAGCGTATTGCCGTCCATCAGCTCGACGGCGATCGCCCCCGCCTCGTTGAAGCGGGGCACGGCAGCCGCCGCGGCGGTCAGCGAGGGGAAGAAGAGCAGCGCGCTGGAGACCTTCCGGTCCAGCGGCAGGGTGTCGAAGACGACCTCGGAGATGAACCCGAAGGTGCCTTCCGAGCCGACCATCAGCCCGCGCAGGATCTGTACGGGCGTCGAGCCGTCCAGGAAGGCGTCGAGCCGATACCCGTTGGTGTTCTTGATCTCGTACTTGGCGCGGATCCGGGCAGTGAGCTCCGCATCCGCCTCGATCTCCGCCTTGAGGGCCAGCAGCCCCTCGCACAGCCGCGGCTCGGCATGCGCCAGCAGCTCGTCCGCCGCCGGATCGGCTGTGTCGACGACCGTGCCGCTCGGCAGCACAAAGGTGAGCGAGGAAACGGTGCGGTACGAATTACGGGTGGTGCCGGCGGTCATCCCGGAGGCGTTGTTGGCGACGACCCCGCCGATCGTGCACGCGATGGCGCTGGCCGGGTCGGGGCCCAGCAGCCTGCCGTAACGGGCGAGGGTGGCATTGGCGCGCATGACCGTGGTCCCGGGGCGGATACGGGCCTGCGCGCCGTCGTCCAGGACTTCGATGCCCGTCCAGTGATGGCGGACGTCGACAAGGATGTCCTCGCCCTGCGCCTGGCCGTTCAGACTGGTGCCGGCGGCCCGGAAGACGACTTCGCGACCCTTGCCGTGCGCGTACGACAGGATCGCCGAGATGTCGTCGATGTCTTCGGGGACCACGACGACCTGCGGGACGAACCGGTAAGGGCTGGCATCGGAGGCGTACTTCACCAGGTCGGAGATCTTCCACAACACCTTCTCCGGCCCCAGCAGCTCGGTCAGCTCGCCGCGCAGCGGTTCGGGTGTGCCCGCCGCCCGGCCGTCGAGGACCCGATCGTGGGACGCGGAGCGCGCCGCACCGGGACGGAGGGCTTCGGGCTTCGGCTCCAGCAGCGGCATGGCGATGGTCCCCTCGGCGGATCGACGCGGTACTCCCACCTTTCTACCAGCGAAGATCCGCACCGCTCACGCGCGGTTCATGATCGATGCGACGATCGGTAAGGCTCGCAGACATCGGTGGGCCCGCAACCATCGGTGCGGTCAGCAGCGGCGCTCCGGCATTCCGGCGACGAGAGCGGACAGCAGTCCGCCCAGCACCTCGCGCTGATCGGCCGTCAATGGAGCCAGGATCTCCTCTGCGGCGGCCCGGCGCGCGTCGCGCAGCGACCGGAGCGTGGCACGGCCCTCGTCGGTGAGTTCGATCCGGACCACCCGTCGGCTGTCCGGATCAGGGGTGCGGCGCACCCGGCCGCTCGCCTCCAGCGCATCGACCAGGCTCGTGACGGCGCGCGGCACGACATCCAGGCGCTGCGCCAGATCCGCCATCCGGGGCGGTCCGTCGTAGTGGGCGACCGTGCGCAGCAGCCGGAACTGGGCCGGGGTGATGCCTATCGGCTCCAGCTGGCGGCTCTGGATGCGGTGCAGCCGACGGGTCAGCCGCAGCAGCTGCTCGGCCAGCAGGCCGTCGGAGTCGGGGGAGTCCATACGGGAACAATATCAGGACTCCGCTCATTGTGAGTATAGGTAACAATGAGCTATGCTCTCAAAAGTTTGACTGCTGCCCGCGGCCGTCTTCCTCTGTCACGCCTGTCGAAGGAGCCCATGAAACCCGACGAACCCACGTGGACGCCCCCGCCCAAGGACGGCACGCAGCCGCCCGCCGAGCTGCGCCGGATCTTCCGCCTCTTCCACCCGTACCGCGGCCGGCTCACGCTGGTCGGACTGCTCGTCGGCGCCTCGTCACTGGTCTCGGTGGCCTCGCCGTTCCTGCTGCGGGAGATTCTCGACACCGCCATCCCCCAAGGGCGTACGGGACTGCTGTCGCTGCTCGCCCTCGGCATGATCCTCACCGCCGTGATGAACAGCGTCTTCGGCGTCCTGCAGACGCTGATCTCGACCACGGTCGGCCAGCGCGTCATGCACGACCTGCGCACGGCGGTCTACGCC
This sequence comes from Streptomyces sp. NBC_00353, assembly GCF_036108815.1. Taxonomy (NCBI): domain Bacteria; kingdom Bacillati; phylum Actinomycetota; class Actinomycetes; order Kitasatosporales; family Streptomycetaceae; genus Streptomyces; species Streptomyces sp. NBC_00353. The sequence goes on from NZ_CP107985.1 coordinate 8,338,168, forward strand.
CAGCTGCAGCGGATGCCCCTCGCCTTCTTCACCAGGACGCGCACGGGCGAGGTGCAGTCCCGCATCGCCAACGACATCGGCGGGATGCAGGCGACCGTGACCTCCACCGCCACCTCGCTGGTCTCCAACCTCACGGCGGTCATCGCCACTGTCGTCGCGATGCTGGCGCTCGACTGGCGGCTCACCCTGGTCTCGCTGGCACTGCTGCCGGTCTTCGTCTGGATCAGCCGCCGGGTCGGCCGGGAGCGCAAGAAGATCACCACCCAGCGCCAGAAGCAGATGGCCGCCATGGCGGCGACGGTCACCGAGTCCCTCTCCGTCAGCGGCATCCTGCTCGGCCGGACCATGGGCCGGGCGGACTCCCTCACCGAGGGCTTCGCCGAGGAGTCCGAGCGCCTGGTCGACCTCGAAGTGCGCTCCAGCATGGCCGGTCGGTGGCGGATGTCGACGATCGGCATCGTCATGGCCGCCATGCCCGCCGTCATCTACTGGGCCGCGGGCCTCGCCCTGCAGTCCGGCGGCCCCGCCGTCTCCATCGGAACGCTCGTCGCCTTCGTCTCGCTCCAGCAGGGCCTCTTCCGGCCCGCCGTGAGCCTGCTCTCCACCGGAGTGCAGATGCAGACATCCCTCGCGCTCTTCCAGCGGATCTTCGAGTACCTCGACCTCAGGGTGGACATCACCGAGCCCGAGAATCCCGTGCGGCTGGAGAAGATCCGCGGCGAGATCCGCTTCGAGGACGTCGACTTCAGCTACGACGAGAAGAGCGGTCCGACCCTCAGCGGTGTCGATGTCGTCGTGCCGGCCGGCGGCAGCCTCGCCGTCGTCGGACCCACCGGCTCCGGCAAGTCCACGCTCAGCTACCTGGTACCGCGGCTCTACGACGTCACCGGCGGCCGGGTCACACTCGACGGCGTCGATGTACGCGACCTGGACTTCGACACGCTCGCCCGGGCCGTCGGCGTGGTCTCCCAGGAGACATACCTCTTCCACGCCTCGGTCGCCGAGAACCTGCGCTTCGCCAAGCCGGACGCGACCGACGCCGAGATCGAGGCAGCCGCCCGCGCGGCACAGATCCACGACCACATCGCCTCGCTGCCCGACGGCTACGACACCCTCGTCGGCGAGCGCGGCTACCGCTTCTCGGGCGGTGAGAAACAGCGCCTTGCCATCGCCCGCACGATTCTGCGCGACCCGCCCGTCCTCGTTCTCGACGAGGCGACCAGCGCCCTCGACACCCGCACCGAGTTCGCCGTGCAGGAGGCGATCGACGCACTGTCCGCCGGGCGCACCACCATCACGATCGCGCACCGCCTCTCCACCGTGCGCGACGCGGACCAGATCGTCGTCCTGGACGGCGGCCGGACCGCCGAGCGCGGCAGCCACGAGGAATTGCTCCAGCTGGACGGCCGCTATGCGGCGCTCCTCCGCCGGGACACCCAACTCGCCCCCGTAGCAAGCTGATCGGGAGTTCCGGACGCACTCCACCCAGGGGTGCGGGGCCGGCTCTCCGTACGGCATGATCCCCGCGCATGAGAGCTCTGATCGGGGTGGAACCCCCCGGCTACCGGCCCGTGGACGTCGACACATGGGCGAACGACGACGGCGATGTCCTGTCGGTGCACTTCTTCGAGCTGCCGCCGGATCTGCCGGCCGGGCTCGACGACGGGCCGACGCTGCGCCACACCCTCACCCACTACACAGCACAGGCGGGCGGCGGGGTGATCGAGGCATCGGTGAAGACCCTGGGCGGGCTGCCCGCGCTGCGTCAGATACTCAAGCTGCCGCTGCCCGGCCGGCCGAACGGGCAGGCGTTCATCGGTAGTTTCACCGTGCCGCGCGCCGGGTGCAGCACCGTGGTGAAGATCCAGGCGGCCGAGCACGGCATGACGGGGATGCGGGAAGCGGTGGTACTTGCGAAGGTCGGCGTGGAGCAGTACTTCAGGCCGCACCCCTACGCCCCCGACGTCCAGGGCGGACTGCCGTTCCATGCGGCGGACCACGAACGGTGGGACGCGGAGTTCCCCGACCACCCCCTGACCCGGGTCAGCCGCACCCTCGGCGCGCTCGCGGAAGCGGTCGGTGTGGTACCCGACTTCGCCGCGCTGCCTGCTTTCGTAGGACCGGGGCGCCGGGGTTGACGCCGAGCACACGACGGCGCCGCCGCTCCCGTGGGACGGGGAGCGACGGCGCCGGTGGAGCAATGGTCAGACGAGCCAACCCACGAAGTGGACGATGCCGGCGAGCAGGTTGGTGATGAGGTTCATCTGATTCCTCCGTGGATACTCTGCCTTTCAGGGCCGAGAGGAAACGGACTCCTGCGGAGCAGGGCAAGGGCTGCGATTCGCCGCCAGGGCGGATCACAGTGGTCTGACCCGCAGGTTTGATCTTTACCTGCGGTCGCATTAGTTTGTGAGCGTGACCGCGAACCATGTGAAGCGGGCGTTCAAGTACCGCTTCTATCCGACGGATGCGCAGGCAGCTGAGCTGTCGCGCACGTTCGGATGCGTGCGGAGGGTCTACAACCTGGCGCTTGCGGCCCGCACGGAGGCGTGGACGCGGCAGGAGCGGGTCAACTACAACCAGACCTCGGCCCTGCTGACGGCGTGGAAGAAAACCGAGGAACTGGCCTTCCTCAACGACGTGTCGTCGGTGCCGTTGCAGCAGACGCTGCGGCACTTGCAGACCGCGTTCACCAACTTCTTCAGCAAGCGGGCGAAGTACCCGCGCTTCAAGTCCCGCAAGAAGTCCCGCAAGTCCGCCGAGTACACCACCAGCGGCTTCCGCTTCCGGGACGGCAGGCTGACTCTCGCGAAGATGGCCGAGCCGCTGGACATCGTGTGGTCGCGCCCGCTCCCGGAGGGGGCGAAGCCGTCCACTGTGACGGTCTCCCAGGACAGCGCCGGTCGCTGGTTCGTCTCTATGCTGTGCGACGACCTCACCGTCAGGCCGCTCTCCGCCACGGATGCGGCGGTCGGTGTCGATGTCGGTCTGAACCACCTCCTGACGCTCTCCACCGGTGAGAAGATCGCTAACCCGCGGCATGAGCGCACGGACCGTGCCCGGCTCGCGAGGGCCCAACGCACCCTTGCGCGCAAGGCCAAGGGGGACGGCGCCAACCGCAGGAAGGCCCGGCTGAAGGTCGCGAAGATCCACGCTCGGATCGCCGACCGGCGCCGTGACGGCCTGCACAAGCTGACCACTCGGCTCGTTCGTGAAAACCAAACGATCGTGATCGAGGACCTGACCGTGCGAAACATGGTCAAGAGCCGGAGCCTGGCCCGCGCCATCAGCGACGCGGCATGGGCCGAGTTCCGCAGCCTGCTGGAGTACAAAGCCCAGTGGTACGGGCGGGAAGTGATCGCGGTCGACCGCTTCTTCCCCTCGTCCAAGCTGTGCTCCGTCTGCGGCACCTTGCAGGGCAAGATGCCGCTGCACGTCCGCAGCTGGACGTGCGCCTGCGGCGCGACCCACGACCGGGACGTGAACGCCGCACGCAACCTGCTGGCCGCCGGACGGGCGGTGTCGGCCTGTGGAGCTGGTGTAAGACCTCAACGGAGAACTCCGGGCGGGCAGTCGGCGATGAAACAGGAAGTCTCACGGCGCGAGCCGTAAGAATCTCCCTCCTTCAGGAGGGAGAGCGTCAATCGGTGTTTCTCCTCGTACGTACGTGTACGTGCATCCCGCCGTTCCTGTAACGCCCCGTGGTACAGGGAGCAGTGATCCCGCAGCATCTCACCGAGCGCGATTGTCTGGCCCACGGTGGGCCGCAAGAGAAACTTGTATGCACGAAGCGAACATCCGATCCCCTGTTCGTGTGTTCTGTGGCGCCGTACGGGGACCGTGTCGTCCGCGCCGGGGCGCCGGCGCCCGGATACCGTGCCCGCATGGTGAACGAGTCCCCGGACACCCGGCGCCGCCACCGGAGCCGACCGACCCGGCGCGGGCGTCCGGCGCTGCTCGCAGGGGTCGTCCTCGTCCTCGGTATCGCGGCAGCCGTCCTCGTACTGTTACTGACCAGGGAGGGGATGGTCGGCCCGCCGCCAGGCACCCTCGTCATCCCCGAGGGCCGGCGGGCCTCCCAGGTGTACGCGGCCGTTGACAGGTCCCTCGGTGTGCCGCCCGGTACGACCGAGAAGGCCGCCGGTACGGCGGACCTCGCACTGCCGCCCGAGGTGAAGGGCAACCCCGAGGGCTATCTGTTTCCGGCGACGTACCCCCTCACCTCCGGCACCACTCCGACGAGCCTGCTGACGTACATGGTCGACACGGCGCGGCATCGATTCGGCGCGGACCACATCGCCGCAGGGGCCAGGCGCCATCACGTATCCGTCCATCAGGCCGTGACGATCGCCAGCATCGTGCAGGCCGAGGCGGGCACCACAGCCGACATGGGCAAGGTGTCCCGTGTCATTTACAACCGGCTGTCCAGGGGCATGCCGCTCCAGATGGACTCCATGCTCAACTACGCGCTGAAACGCAGCACTCTGGACACCACCGCCGACGACACCACGATCGACAGCGCGTACAACAGCTATGAGCACAAGGGTCTGCCGCCCACTCCCATCGGTAACCCGGGGGAGCAGGCGATGGAAGCGGCGATCACGCCGACGCCGGGCCGATGGCTGTACTTCGTGACCGTCGCGCCCGGGGACACCCGGTTCACCGACAGCTATGCCGAGCATCAGCGGAACGTCCAGGAATTCAACCGCAACCGGATTGAGGCAAGCGGCAGTTGAAGGGCGTCCGGCATCCCCGCGGCGGCACGCGGGTCAGTGTCACGCCGGCGTGGCGGCGGGTTCGCCGCCACGCTCCACAACCCTGTCCGCGGATGTCCTGTCCGCTGTGGTCCTGTCCTCGGGGGCCTTGAGCAGGCGGGTGATCGCGCGCACCGCTGCCCGTCCCGCCCGGTTGGCCCCGATGGTGCTCGCGGAGGGCCCGTACCCGACGAGGTGGATGCGTGCGTCCCGTACGGCCTGTGTGCCCTCGACCCGGATACCGCCGCCGGGCTCGCGCAGCCTCAACGGTGCGAGATGGTCGATGGCGGCCCGGAACCCGGTTGCCCAGAGGATGACATCGGCCTCCACCGTCCGGCCGTCGTCCCAGGTCACCCCGGTCGGAGTGATCCGGTCGAACATCGGCAACCGGTCGAGCACCCCCTCCGCGCGGGCCCGCCGGACGGCGTCGGTGAGCGGCAGTCCGGTCACACTCACCACGCTCTGCGGCGGCAGCCCCCGTCGTACGCGCTCCTCCACCATGGCCACGGCGGCCCGTCCCTGATCCTCGCCGAACGGCCCCTCCCGGAAGACCGGCGGCCGGCGCGTCACCCAGAAGGTCTCTGCCGCCACCTCGGCGATCTCCATCAGATGCTGCGTGCCGGAGGCCCCGCCGCCGACCACGATCACCCTCTGCCCGGCGAACTCCTGCGGACCCGGGTAGTTCGCGGTGTGCAGCTGGCGGCCCCGGAAGGTTTCCTGGCCCGGGTAGCGCGGCCAGAACGGCCGGTCCCAGGTGCCCGTGGCATTGATCAGGGTGCGGGTGGCGTACGTACCCTCGGATGTCTCGACCGACAACCGCCCGCCCTCGCCCTCGCGCACGGCGCTCACCTCGACCGGCCGGTGGACCCGCAGGCCGAAGGTGCGCTCGTAGGCGTCGAAGTACTCGCCGATCACCTCGGACGAAGGCCGGCTGTCATCGGCGCCGGTCAGTTCCATGCCGGGGAGCGCGTGCATCCCGTGGACCTTGCCGTATGTCAGTGACGGCCACCGGAACTGCCATGCGCCGCCGGGCCGGGGTGCGTGGTCGAGCACGACGAAGTCGCGGTGCGGCTCCAGACCGACGCGCCGCAGATGGTAGGCGCCGGACAGGCCTGCCTGTCCGGCGCCGATCACGACCACATCCACTTCGCGTGCTTCACCGGCCCCAGAGTTGTTCACGCTTCTACCAACTGCGCGGGGGGCCGGGATCTTCCCGGTCAGCGACCCCCGGCGATCAGCAGCGGTGCCCCGCCCGGCGCGGACGCCGGGCGCCCGTTCGCGGCAGGTACCCCTAGCAGCGGCGAAGCCGGAACGGTGGACAGCAGTCCGCGCGCCGCCAGCTCCGGCGTGACCCCCTCACCGAACCAGTACGCCTCCTCCAGGTGCGGGTAGCCGGAGAGCACGAAGTGCTCCACACCCAGCGCGTGGTACTCCTCGATCCGGTCCGCGACATCTGCATGACTGCCGACCAGTGCCGTGCCCGCACCGCCCCGCACCAGACCGACACCCGCCCATAGGTTCGGCGAGATCTCCAGCTTGTCGCGCGAGCCGCCGTGCAGGGCCAGCATCCGCTGCTGTCCCACCGACTCGCTCCGTCCCAGCGCCTGCTGTGCGGCGGCGATCGTCTCCGGATCGAGATCGCCGAGCAGTCGGTCCGCCGTCGCCCACGCCTCCTTCGCCGAGTCGCGCGAGATGGTGTGCAGCCGGATCCCGAACCGGACATCGCGACCCTGCTCCTCCGCGAGCCCGCGGATCCAGTCGATCTTCTGCTTCACATCCGCCGGCGGCTCGCCCCAGGTCAGATACGCATCGGCGTGTGCGGCGGCCACGGGCCCGGCCGCCGCCGATGACCCGCCGAAGAAGATCTCCGGCAGCGGGTCCGGCGGCAGCGCCGTCAGTCCGCCCTCCACCTGATAGTGCTCACCGTCGAAGTCGTACGGCTGCCCGCTCCACACACCCCGGACCACCGAGAGGAACTCGGCGGTCCGCGCGTATCGCCGGTCGTGGTCCAGATGGTCGCCGAACCGCCGCTGCTCGGTCGAGTCGCCGCCCGTCACCACATTGAGCAGCAGCCGGCCCCGGGTGATCCGCTGATACGTCGCGGCCATCTGCGCCGCGAGCACCGGCGAGATCACGCCCGGCCGGAAGGCCACCAGGAACTTCAGCCGCTCGGTGTGCTGTGCCAGCGCCACCGTCGTCAGCCAGGCGTCCTCGCACCAGGTGCCGGTCGGCGTCAGCACCGCCTCGAAGCCCAGTTGCTCGGCCGCCTTGGCGATCTGTGCCAGATACTCGATGTCGGGCGCCCGGACCCCGCTCACCGGAGTGATTCGGTCCCGTTTGATCCCGCCGTCGGTGTACGCGTGGCGGTCGACGAGTGTGCGGCCGTCGCCGCCCGTGGGCAGGAACCAGTGCAGATGAACGTTCATGACGTGGCCTTTCCGTACGAGCGGGGGGCTGCCGAGGACGCGGGCAGATCGCGGTTGAACCGGGTGTCGACGTAGTCCTTGAAGGTGAACCGGCGAGGAATGAGTTTCAGATCGGCGAAGGTGTCGGCGATCGCCTGCTCGGACGCGATCGCCGCCGGGTCGACGGCAACGGGCACCCGCGTCCCGTAACTGCGCTTCACGGCGTCCAGAGCGACGGCGTACGGCAGCCCGGTCTCCTTCGCCCAGACCTTTGCCCACGCCTCCGGATGCTTGAACACCCAGCTCTGCGCGCGCTCCAGACGGACCAGCAGGTCACCGATCGCCTTGGACTTCTTGGTGTCCTTCAGGGCCGCGGGAGAGGCGACCTGGAAGCTCAGGCCGTTGACGACCCCCTCGCCCGTGGTCAGCACCCGCGCCTGTCCAGTGCGCAGGATCTGCGAGGTGTACGGATCCCAGATCGCCCAGGCATCGACCTTGCCCCGGTTGAACGCGGCCAGCGCATCGGCCGGCTGAAGGAAGTTCAGCTTTACGTCCGAGAGGCTCAGCCCCGCCTTCTTCAGCGAGGCGACGAGCTGGAAGTGGGCGGAGCTTCCCTGGGCCACCGCAATGGACTTGCCCTTCAGCTGCGCGGGCGTCTTCAGCTCGGAGCCCTTCGGCACCACGATTGCCTCGCCCGCCGACGATCCATGGGAGGCGCCCACCACCACGATCTTCGAGTCGGAACCCGCGGCGAAGACCGGCGGTGTGTTGCCGACACCGCCGATGTCCACGGCCTTGGCGTTCACCGCCTCCAGGAGTGGCGGTCCGGAGGTGAAGGTCGACCATTTGATCCGGTAGTCGAGGTTGTCGAGCTCTCCCGAGGCCCGCAGGATTGCCTCGTAACCTCCTTTCTGGTCACCGACGTTGAGCGTCACGCCGCCCTGGCCGTCGGTGCTGTCCGTGGTGGACGCGGACGAGGCACCACCGCAGGCGGTGAGCAGCAGGGCGAGCGGCAGAAGCAGAGCGGGCAGGGTACGGCGTCTCATGACATGTCTCTTTCCGAAGGTCGAACGCATAGGGAAGGTGTGCTGGTCAGCGGCCGGCCCGGTCAGGCGGCCTTGGCCGGAGCGGCGTCCTCCGCGACACCCAGCTCGGTCAGCAGCCGGGAGCGCAGCGCGGCGAACTCGGGACTGCTCACGGTGCGCGGCCGGTCCAGGTCAACGGGTGTCTCGTACGCGATGGCGCCGTCCCGCATCACCAGCGCACGGTCGGCGAGCAGCAGCGCCTCGTCCACGTCATGTGTGACGAGCAGCACCGCGCAGCCGCGCCGCTGCCAGAGTTCGGCGACCAGTTGCTGCGCCTTGATCCGGGTCAGCGCGTCGAGCGCGCCGAACGGCTCGTCGAGCAGCAGCAGATCGGGTTCGCGCACCAGGGCCCGTGCCAGCGAAGCCCGCTGCGCCTCACCACCTGAGAGCGTCTTGGGCCAGGCCCCGGCTCGCTCAGCGAGCCCGACCTCCTCCAACGCCCGCTCGGCCACGGCCCGGTCGGGCTTGTCTGGCAACCCGAGCAAGACATTGCGCCAGACCCGTTTCCACGGCATCAGTCGAGGCGCCTGGAAGGCAACAGCCCGTCGCTTGGGCACCAGTACCGTGCCCGTGATGTCGCGGTCGAGCCCGGCCAGCACCCGCAGCAGAGTCGACTTCCCGCAGCCGCTGCGTCCGAGCAGCGCGGTGAACTCCCCGGCGCGCAGGGTGAGATCGAGCCCGTCGACGACGGCCCGTCCGTCGAAGGAACGGGTCAGTCCCTCCACCCGCACGGCGGTGTCGTAGGGCCGGGCGCTCACTGGCCCGTGAAGGTCGGTCGCCATTGCAGCAGCAGCCTTTCGAGTGTCCGGACGATGACATCGGCGGTGAGACCGAGGAATGCGTAGACGACCAGGCAGACGACGATGACGTCGGTACGGAAGAACTCCCGGGCCTGGTTCATCAGGAAGCCGATCCCGGCGTCGGCGTTGACGGACTCGCCGAAGACCAGCGCCAGCCAGGCGGTGGCGAGCGAATAGCGCAGCCCCGTCATGGCTCCGGGGAGGGCGCCCGGCAGCACCACATGCCGGATGAGCCCCCAACGCCCGAGTCCCAACGACTGTCCTGCTTCGATGAGTTGCTCGTCGACGCCCCGGATGCCGGCGTACACATTGAGGTAGAGATGGAAGGCCACGCCGAGCGCGATCAGCGCCACCTTCGGGGCCTCACCGATCCCCAGCCAGATGATGAACAGCGGGATCAGCCCTACCCAGGGGACGGTCCGCAGCATCTGCACGGTCGCGTCCACAAGATCCTCGCCGAGCCGGGACAGTCCGGACACCAACGCCAGCGCGGTCCCGACGACGCCACCGAGGACCAGGCCCACGGCAACCCGCTGGAGCGAGATCCCCATCGCGGACGGCAGGGTCCCGTCGGCGATCAGATCCGATCCGGCCCGGGCTATGGTTCCGGGCGACGCGAGCACATCGGGATGCAGGACGCCCGTCGCACTGAGCACCTGCCACAGCGCGAGAAGCAGCACCGGACCGATGGTTCGCCGCAGTGGTCGGGGTACGGGCCGCAGCCGTGAGCCGCGGGCGGACTCCGGCACGACGGGCTCGAGTTCGACTGCCGTTTGAGGATCGGGTGTATCGATTTCCTCTGATATATCCGGCGGGGCGAGGGCGTGGCCAAGGGTCATGAAAGCTCCACGAGCAGTCCACGGACGGGGAGAACGCACGCCTCGACGGCCCGGTGCCCCGACGGCGGACCCGCTACGGCGCGGGAGCTACGACAGGGGCGGGGTGAGACGGCGTACGACGAGGCGCTTACGGCAACAGAGGGGTGCGCAAGCCAGGTGTGGGCCGAAAGACCCCTTGTTCACCTGCGGAATACGTGCTGAAGGAACGTCAGCAACCGCGACAACACGCGGCAGAGGCCACCCGCAGCAGGTCGATGTGACCGCGCGAAGTGAGCAGAGCTGAACGGAACATGTCGCCGAACGTAGCGACGCAGCTCGGAACCGGTCAATGCCGTCTCGGCACGTGGACGCACCATCTCGCGCCAGGAGCGAGAAGATGGGGGCATGCCCGATGCCTTCACCACCAGCGTTCTGCACCTCACGACCGGTGACACAGAGACGGTCACCGACCTGACGAACGACTGCGAACGGTTCCTCACCCGCGCCGCCGTCGGCCGGGACGGCCTCCTCAACATCTTCGTGCCCCACGCAACCGCCGGAATCGCCATCCTGGAAACCGGCGCAGGAAGCGACGACGACCTCCTCGCCACCCTCCACACACTGCTGCCCGCGGACGACCGCTACCAACACCGCCACGGCAGCCCCGGCCACGGCCGCGACCACGTGCTGCCGGCCCTCATCGCGCCACACGCCACTCTGCCGGTGATCGGCGGACGGCTGGAACTGGGGACGTGGCAGTCGGTGTGCCTGGTCGACACGAACAAGGACAACCCCAGCCGTCAGGTTCGGCTGAGCTTCTTGGGCTGATCGAGATCGCTCGCGGAGCTCCTGCCGCCGACGAGAACGGCCCCTACGACTGCCTCGTCGCCGCCGTGGTGGACCGACTCGGCCAGTGGGCAAGCAATCGGTCGGCCGGCGAGGACGCCGCGCGCATCTCCAGGACCGCCCGCGTTGACCCGTCGGAGTGAAGTTGACCGGCACTCCCGAGCACGCCAGAACTCTCTGGATGAAGGGGAGATGAGAGAAATTCACCCGCCATGCCGACGTGTGGTCCCCTTCGGGTCAACTCTTCTCAGAGGATCCTCATCCTGGGCGCCCGGATGCAGTACCGACGGGGCGGCACGCCGCGACTCCTGGCAAGACCGCTCTGAACGAGGGCCCGGGACATCGTGATTCCGCGCCGGAACGCCCGGCACGGAAGGGACGAACGAACAATGAATCTCACCATCAAGCGCGCCGTCGTCACCGCGGTCGCCGCGATCTCGGTACTCGCGGGATCGGCGACCGTCGCGAGCGCCGCCTCCCCGCACGACGGCCCGAAGCATCACTGCAAGCACGGGAAGTTCACCCAGCACGGGAATTCCACCCGGCACGGGAAGTTCACCAAGATCCGCCACGACGGCCGGCACCACCACACGATGCACCTGAAGGGCCACCGCCTGCCCGTCAAGATCCTCCTGACGAAGCGGCTCGCGAACAGGTCGCATTGATTCCGGCCCTCACGGCGCCCCTGTGCGAGCCACGCACGGGGGCGCCGCCGTGTCCGATGTGGCATGTGGTGACAGCTTTGAAGGGTGTCTGCCATGTCCTCGCCAGGGCCGTGTTGGAGGACGGGAGCCGGCCGGCTCTTGAGGTGTGCGATGCCGTGCTCAACACGGATACGGCGCGAGGAGTGGGCCCAGCGCCGTGAACCAGCGGTGCGGTGGAGTCATCACACGCCCGGCCGTCCGGGCGACCAGCCCCTGGTGGCCACCGGCATCGTCAAGGACTTCGGCCGATCAGGTGCCGATACCGCGATTCTGCGTAATCCCTTCGAGTAATGCGTTACTCGTAAAGGGCGAACCGGAACAATAAGGGACGGGTGACGGAAGGGAGACCGACGGGAGAGTGGTACATGCCCCTGCGGAAACGTAAGGCGCAGCTGAGGACCCGGGCCGGGAAGGCGGCCGTCGGTGGATACGGTGCGATGGATGCGCGCCTGCCCGTCAGCGAGCTGGGCGGACAGTTGCTGCGCAAGGCCTTTCCCGACCACTGGTCCTTTCTCCTCGGCGAGATCGCCCTCTACTCGTTCGTGGTTCTGCTCCTGACCGGCGTGTACCTCACCCTGTTCTTCGACCCGAGCATGATGGAGACCGTCTACACCGGTTCCTATGCGCCCCTTCAGGGCGTGAGGATGACGCAGGCCTACACCACCACCCTCAACATCAGTTTTGACGTGCGCGGAGGCCTGCTGATCCGTCAGATCCACCACTGGGCGGCACTGGTGTTCGTCGCCGCGATCGCCGTCCATTTGCTGCGGATCTTCTTCACCGGCGCCTTCCGTAAGCCGCGGGAGGCCAACTGGGTCGTGGGCGTGACACTGTTCGTACTCGCGCTCCTCGAAGGATTCGCGGGCTACTCGCTGCCCGACGATCTGCTGTCCGGTACGGGTCTGAGGACGGCGGCCACCATTGTGGGGTCGATCCCCGTCGTCGGAACGTACGTGGAGCTGTTCGTCTTCGGCGGACAGTTCCCGGGCAATGACGTGATCCCTCGTCTGTACGCCGTGCACATCCTGCTCGTGCCCGGCCTGATCGTGGCGCTGATCACCGTTCATCTCATGCTGGTGGTCCACCTCAAGCACACCCACTGGGCGGCGCAGGGGAAGACCAACAAGAACGCCGTCGGCTCACCGGCGTTCCCGCAATTCACCGCGAAGACCACAGGCTTCTTCCTCATGGTGTTCGGCGTACTGGCCCTGCTGGGCGGGCTCGCCCAGATCAACCCCGTATGGAACTACGGCCCCTACCGCGCCGACCAGGTTTCCGGTAACGCACAGCCGGACTGGTATGTCGGGTTCCTGGAGGGCGCGCTCCGGCTGATGCCGCCATGGGAGACCGACATCGCGGGTCACACCATCATGTGGAATGTGTTCATTCCGACGCTCGTGCTGCCGGGCGTGGTCTTCATGGTGCTGTTTCTCTATCCCTTCTTCGAGAAGTGGGTGACGGGTGACCGCAGGGAACACCATCTGTGCGACCGGCCGCGCAACCGGTCGACCCGCACCGGGCTCGGCGTGGCGGCCATCGTCTTCTACGCCGTTCTCCTGGTCGCCGGCGGCAACGACGTCGTCGCCTACTCGTTCAGGGTTTCGATCGAGGTCATGACCTGGATCCTCAGGATCGCGCTGATCGCCGCCCCGCTCCTGGCGTTCGCGCTGACCAAACGCCTCTGCCTCGCCCTGCAGATGCGGGACCGCCGCCGGCTGACCGAGGGTGAGGAGACCGGCCAGGTGACCCAATCGGTGAGCGGCGACCTCTCGGAGAGCCACCGCGGCCTGAGCCCGACGGACCGCTACCGCATCCTGATGCGTGATGTCCCGACGCCCCTGGAGCTCCCCGCGGAGGGCCCGGTCTCGCGTCGGCGACGGCTTCGGACCGTGCTGAGCGGGTGGTACTACAGGGACCTCGTGGACCTGCCCGTCACGGACGAGCAACGGTCCCGGATCGCCGAGCGGACGTCGCCGCCGGAGCGGGTTCGCGAGCCCGAGGACTGAGAGCCGCCGTCAGCCCTGCACACGCGCGTACTGGAAGACCATTCCGAACACCCCCGCCAGGACCACGCCCAGGCCGATCAGGAAGAGCCACAGACCGAACACCACACCGAGAGCGAGCAGGGCCATCCCGGCGGCTGTCAGCGACGGCCAGATGCTGTGCGGCGAAAAGAAGTCCACCGGACCGGACCGATCCTGGATCTGCCCGTCCCCGCGGTCCTCGGGGCGCAGCCCCTTCCTCCGGTAGTTGGTGGCGAAGAAGAACGTGACCAGCAGCGCCATGAGGAACGAGATGGTGAGCGCCGCCGTGCCTGTCGGATCCCGGGACCACACGGCGTAGAGAACATCGGTCACGAGAAAGAACCCCGCGACTCCGGCGAAGAGAATGGCCTCGGTCTTCATTCGCCGGACTCCTCATCGGCGCCCGAAATGGAGTGGGACCCGCCTCGGCCGAGGCCCGCCTTCTCCTTCAGGGGGTGGTGCAGGTCGAAGGCCGGTGAGTCGGAACGTACGCGGGGCAATGCCCGGAAATTGTGCCTCGGGGGTGGACAGGAGGTCGCCCACTCCAGGGAACGGCCGAACCCCCACGGGTCGTCCAGTTCGACCTTCGGTGCGTAACGGCTGGTGTGCCACACGTTGTACAGGAACGGCAGTGTCGACAGGCCGAGCACAAAGGAGCCGATGGACGAGACCGTATTGAGCACGGTGAAGCCGTCCGCTGCGAGATAGTCGGCGTAACGGCGGGGCATTCCGGCCTCCCCCAGCCAGTGCTGGACCAGGAAAGTCAGCTGAAAGCCGACGAACAAGGTCCAGAAATGGATACGCCCGATGCGTTCATCCAGCATGCGTCCGGTGAACTTGGGCCACCAGAAGTAGAAACCGCCGAACATCGCGAAGACCACTGTTCCGAAGAGCACGTAATGGAGGTGGGCGACGATGAAGTATGAATCGGTGAGGTGGAAGTCCAGTGGGGGCGAGGCGATCAGCACCCCGCTGAGGCCGCCGAGGAGAAATGTCACGAGGAAGCCGATCGCCCAGAGCATGGGTGTCTCGAACGTGATACTGCCGTGCCACATGGTGCCGATCCAGTTGAAGAACTTGACACCGGTGGGCACGGCGATGATGAACGACATGGCGGAGAAGAACGGCAGGAGAACGGCTCCCGTGGCGAACATGTGATGGGCCCAGACAACCGCCGAGAGCATGGTGATGCTGATCGTGGCCATGACCATTCCGAAATACCCGAACATCGGCTTCCGGCTGAACGCGGGAATGATTTCGCTCACCACTCCGAAGAAGGGCAACGCGACAATGTAGACCTCGGGATGGCCGAAGAACCAGAACAGGTGCTGCCACAGCAGTGCCCCGCCGTTGGCGGAGTCGAAGACATGCGCCCCGAACTTCCGATCGGCTTCGAGGGCGAGCAGCGTGGCAGCGAGCACCGGAAACGCGAGCAGCGCGAGGATCGAGGTGAACAGAACGTTCCAGGTGAAGATCGGCATCCGGAACATGGTCATACCGGGGGCACGCAGACAGACGATCGTGGTGATGAAATTGACCGATGCCAGGGTCGTACTGATCCCCGACAGCACCAGGCCCATGGTCCAGAGGTCTCCGCCGGCACCGGGGGAGAAGACGGCACTGTTCAGCGGGGCGTAGGCGAACCAGCCGAAGTGTGCCGCGCCGCCGGGCACCACGAATCCGGACACCACGATGATTCCGCCGAACAGGAAGAGCCAGTAGGTGAGCGCGTTCAGGCGAGGGAAGGCGACGTCGGGCGCGCCGATCTGCAGCGGCATGATGGCGTTCGCGAAGCCGCCGAACATAGGCGTGGCGAACAGCAGCATCATGACGGTGCCGTGGATCGTGAACAGCTGGTTGTACTGTTCCGCGCTGACGATCTGAAGTCCTGGCCGGGCCAGCTCCGCCCGCATGAGCATGGCCAACACTCCGCCCAGCAGGAAGAACCCGAACGCGGTGACCATGTAGAGATTGCCGATGACCTTGTGGTCCGTGGTCGTCAGCCACCCCATGAGTCTCACACCGGCACTGATGCGCTTGTTGACCACCGGCTCGGCCGGCGCGGCTTCCTGCAGGTCCTGCGCCATCGGTTCTCCGTCCCTCCCGGTTGACTCGATGGTGGAGCCTGCCGGCAAGGACGGCCGTACGACTGGCGGTGTCACCCTCGAATTTCACCGGATCACCGGTGAAATTCGAGGGTGTGCCCCGGGGCACCCGCCGGATGCCCGCCGTCGACCGGGCCAGGGCCGATGCGGCACGCGCAACTGATCGGTGGCGGTCTCATTCCGCTCGTCCGGCGCCGCAGGGACTCATTGTCCGGGGGACGCCACATAGACGGCGAGGTCCGTGCCCCCGCGCAGCGGTGGCAGGGATTCGGGGCGCCAGGCGCGGGCGTAGGCGGGTGGCTTGTGCCCGGGAGCCACGATCACCGCGACAGGGGTGCGACGGGCTGCCGCGCGCAGACCGTCGGTGGTGATGCTCCCGTCGTGGCCGCCGACCTGTCGCGACGCGCAGCCGGCGTAGTAGCCGATCGGCACCGCGTCGAAACCGGTGACCACACAGGGTGGGCGCACCCCCAGAAGGTGCAGCCGGTCGGCGATCGCCGTGTACTCCTGCCGCGCCACGCGGCTGCGGGCGACGACATGGCCGAGTACCCAGTACTGGACGGCGAAGTGACCGGCCAGGGCGTACGCGAGCAACACGGCGACCGACGGCCGCCACCCGGGGCGGACGGAGGTGAACAGACCGCGCAGGCACTCGGCGACGGGAAGCGCCAGCAGAGCGTAGGTGGGGAGCAGGAACCGGGGGGCAGCGTAGTCGATCATGAACAGGTAGGGCGTCGCCATGGACGCCGCGACCACGGTCGCGAGGACGGCGGCAGGGCGGCGCGGGCCGGCGGCGACGATGCCGCCCGCTGTGAGCAGCGGCAGCGCGAACCACCATGCCGCGGTGACCGGGTGCTTCCAGGGCACCTCGCACGGGCGGCACAGAGTCCGCCCGTCCAAGGCTCGAATCTGATCGTCGACGGCCAGATGTCGGCCCAGGCCGCCTTGGATCTCGCTGGCGCGGTGCAACCGGGCGGCCACGCCGCCGTAGTGCAGCTGGGCTTCGATGATCCATGGTGCCAAGCCGAGGAGAAGGGCGGCGACGAGCACGGCCGGCACGGCCGGGCGCCGCCAGCCCGGTACCGCCGGAGCTGCCACGACCAGAGGCAGGACCAGGTAGCAGGCATCCGAGGGCCGCATGAGGGCGACCAGAACCACACCGGCGCCGAGGCCGGCGAGCGCCTTGCCGTCGGTCGTTTCCCTGACTGCTCGGAGGAAGCAGCCCACGGCGGCCAGCGACCCCAGGGCGCACCACAGGTTGGGCATCGCCATCGGGCCGTAGTACAGGGTGATCCATAGCCCGGCGAACATCGCGCCCGCCGCGGCGAGAACCGCGGGTGGCAGAAGGCGACGCCAGACCCACAGGGCGACGAAGAGCCCGAATCCGGAGCACAGCGCCAGATACACGTGCAGCGCGGCCGTGGAGGAGGTCAGCGCGGCCACGGGTGCGACCAGGTACGAAATTCCCCGCGCTCGGGGCGCACTGAAGAACGCGGCCGGAACATCCCGGCTGACCTGGCTGACGTAGACGGTCTCGTCCCAGCCGAGTCCCGAGCCGGGCACCACCAGCACCAGCTGAACGAAAGTGAAGGCGGCGGCGACGGCCGCCAGCCAGGGAAACGGGCGGCCGTACGTGTTGTCGGCACGGGAGAGCCGCATCTGCGCCACTCGCGGGCCGACGGCCAGTCGGTCGGGCATGGATCAGTCCTCCACGGCAACGGAGAGCGGGCCGGGCTCTGTGCGCAACTCTGCGAGTGCCGGGCGCAACTGACCATCGTTGATCGGCCATGTGGGGCACGCGCCGTGCCGGGCGTGCGGTGGAGGAGAGGCGAATGGCAGGCGGCTCACCCGGCGATCACGGGGTCAGCCGGCGGGAGACGAGACGGGTCCCGTGCTTTTCTGGGCGGTGAACCTGTTCGACCCGGAGGCGGTCGCCCTGGGCGGGCCGTTCCGAGGGCTGATGCCGTGGCGCGGTGCGCCCTCGGACGCCCGGCTCACCGCCCGGGTGGTGCACGAGGACTCGATCGCAGGACGGGCCGGATTCAGGCCCGTCCTGCGATCGAGGACATTGTTTACGGCCGGTGCGCGGCGATCAGCTGCTGATACCAGCGGTAGCTGTCCTTCGGGGTCCGCTCCTGGGTGTCGTAGTCGACCCGGATGATCCCGAACCGCTTCGCATAGCCGAGCGCCCACTCGAAGTTGTCCAGCAGCGACCAGACGTAGTAGCCGCGTACGTCGACACCGGCGTCCATCGCCGCCTTCAGAGCGGTCAGGTGACTCTGCAGGTAGCTCACCCGGTCGGCGTCGTGGACGGCACCGTCCGGGCCGACGGTGTCGAACTCGGCCGAGCCGTTCTCGGTGATGTGCACCGGCGGCAGGGCGTCACCGTACGTCCGCTTCAGCGCGGTCAGCAGATCGGTGAAGGACTCGGGGACGACCGGCCAGCCCATCGCTGTGCGCCGGACGCCCGGGTACTCCGTCTCGGTGTACCGGTTGTCCGTGGCGACGCGCAGCGCCGGGTCGGCCTCGCGGTGAGGGGCGGCGGCGACCACGATGGGCCGGTAGTAGTTGATGCCCAGGAAGTCCAGGGGCTGGGAGATCAGCTCCAGATCACCCTCACGGCGGAAGTCCTGCGCGGTGATCAGCTCGCCCCAGGTCTCCTCATCGGTCGCCGGGTAGCGGCCCGCGAGGATCGGCTCGGTCCACACCAGGTTGTGCTGGGTGTCGGCGCGGACGACGGCGGCGAGGTCGGCGTCCGATTCGGTGGCCGGGACGTTGCGGTCCAGGTTGAGCGTGATCCCCGCCTCGCGGACACCCGCGGCGCGCAGCGCCTTCATCGCCAGGCCGTGACCGACGAGCAGATGATGCGCGGCGGCCAGCGCCCCGGTGCCCTCCTTGGCACCCGGCGCGTGCCGGCCCACGGAGTAGCCGAGGAAGGCGCTGCACCACGGCTCGTTGAGCGTGATCCAGCGCGGCACCCGGTCGCCGAGGTGCTCGGCGACGATCGACGTGTACTCGCCGAACCGCTCCGCGGTCTCCCGCACCCGCCAGCCGCCTCGGTCCTCCAGGGCCTGGGGCAGGTCCCAGTGGTAGAGGGTGGCGGCCGGTTCGATGCCCGCTTCGAGCAGTGAGTCGACGAGCCGGGAGTAGAAGTCCAGGCCCTTCTGGTTGGCCGGCCCGCCGCCGTCGGGCTGGATCCGCGGCCAGGCGATGGAGAAGCGGTACGACTCCACGCCCAGGTCGCGAAGGAGCGCGATGTCCTCGGGGTAGCGGTGGTAGTGGTCGCAGGCCACGTCACCTGTGTCGCCGCCGTCCGTCTTACCGGGCGTGTGGCTGTAGGTGTCCCAGATGGAGGGGCCGCGGCCGTCCTCCTGCGCGGCGCCCTCGATCTGGTACGAAGCCGTTGCCGCGCCGAAGACGAATCCGGGCGGGAAGGCGGGGAACTCACTCATCACGGACCTTACTTGACGGAGCCACCGGAGATACCGGCAGCGATGTACTTCTGGGCGAGGACGAGCAGGATCGCCGCGGGGATCGCGGACAGCACGGCCGCGGCCATGACCGAACCCCAGTCACCGACGTGCGCGCCTATGTACTGGTAGATGCCCAGAGTGATCGGCTTGACGTCGTCGGTGGTGTTCAGCGTGAGGGCGAACATGAAGTCGCTCCACGCGTACAGGAACGAGAACAGACCGGCGGTGATCAGCGAGTTGCGGCTCATCGGCAGCACGACCTGGACGAAGGTACGGAAGCGTCCCGCACCGTCGACCTCGGCGGCTTCGATGACCTCGCGCGGGATGGCCACCATGAACGAGCGCATCAGCACGATCGCGAACGGGATGCCCAGCGAGGCATCCGCCAGCATCAGGCCGAAGTACGAGTTGACCAGCCCGAGGTCCACGTAAGCGCTGTACAGGGCGTTGGCGATGACGATGCCCGGGACCATCTGGGTGATGAGCGTGCCGAAGACGATCACCTTGGTGCCCGGCAGCTTGAACTGGGCAAGCGCGTAGGCGGCGGGCGCGGAGATGGCCAGACAGATGGCGACGGCGCCGAGTGCGACGGCCAGCGAGGTCAGCAGATTGGTGCCCTGCTCGCTGATGGCCGAGCTGAAGCCGGACAGGTCCAGACTGTGCGGGATCGCGTCCACTTCCAGCAGCCCGGACTCGGGCTGCAGCGCGGTGTTGATCATCCAGTAGAGCGGGAAGAGCATCACGCAGAGGATGACGAGGCCCGCGATCATGGAGCCCCAGCGGCGCTTCGGCCTGTTCCGGTCGGCCTGCGACGGGACAGCGGGGGTGTGGGTGATGGTCGCCATGCCGGTCACTTCCCCTCGTTGCGGTTGGCCCGCAGGTAGAACACCGCGAAGACGGCGGATATAAGGATCAGGATGTTGCCGACCACGGCACCGGCTCCGAAGTCCAGCGAGACGAAGGAGTTCTGGTACGTCAGGGTGCCCAGGGTCTGCGTGGAGTCGGCGGGTCCGCCGTCGGTGAGGGCCAGGATCAGGTCGAGGATCTTGACGGTCGACATGAAGCCGAGCACCAGGACCACGGTGATGACGGGCTTGAGCAGCGGCAGGGTGATGGACCGGAAGGTGCGCCACGCGGAGGCACCGTCGAGCGCGGCGGCCTCGTACAGCTCCTTGGGGACCTCTTGGAGTCCGCCGTAGAGGATCACCATGTTGAACGGGATGCCGATCCAGATGTTCACCAGGACGACGGAGACCAGGGCCATGCTCGTGCTGGTCAGCCACGGGGTGTCACCGACGCCGAAGATGCCGAGGAAGGAGTTGAGGACACCGGTGTCCTGGTCGAGGATGCGGCGCCAGACGATGCCGGAGACGACCATCGGGACCAGCCACGGCAGCAGGATCAGTGAGCGGAGCACGCCGTTGAGCGGGAACCGCTTGGTGAAGAACACCGCCAGCGCCAGGCCGATGCAGAACTGGCCGATCAGCGAACCGATGGTGAAGAGGATGGTCTGCAGGAGAGCTTTGCCGAACAGGTCGTTCTGGAAGACGTTCTTCCAGTTGTCGAACCCGTTGAACGGGGCCTTACCGGTGAAGAAGGTGGACGGCGAGTAGTCCTGGAAGCTCATCACGACGTTGCGGACGAGCGGGTAGCCGAAGAACAGCAGCATGAAGACGACCGCGGGGGCCAGGAAGCCCCATTGGGCGAGCTTCCTGCGGCGCTTGGCCCTCAGCGGGTCAGGAGTCTTCGTGCTCGTGACGATCGGCGCGACGGGCGCGGGAGCAGTGGTGGTCGACATGTTCAGTTACCTCAGTTCCCGCTCTCGACACGCTGCTGTGCGTGCTTGAGGACGCTCTCGCTGGACTGGCCGGTGAGAGCGGCCTGGAAGGCGCTCTGCAGAGCGAGCGACACCGAGGACCAGCCCGCGCCGAGCTTGGCGGTGCGCGACCGGGCGGTGGCCACCTGGTCGGCCAGCGAGCTCAGCTCGGGAACCTTCTTGCGCCAGGTGTCGGCGGCCTTCTGGTTGGCCGGGATCATCCAGCTGTTCAGCGCGTAGGTGATCTCTTCCTGCTCGCTGGTCATGCAGTTGATGATGCGGGCGGAGGTCTTCTCCCGGACGGTGTCACCGATGTCGGGGATGGTCAGCATGCCGCCGCCCAGCGGACCGACCGAGTCGTCGCCGGCCTCGGGGACGGGGATCTGCGCGATGCCCCAGTTGAGCCCCTTCTTGGTGTTGAGGGTCTCGACCTGCCAGGGACCGTTGATCATCATGGCGGCGTTGCCGGCCATGAACTGGTCGTTGACGTCCGCCTGGGTCCAGTTGACCGTGGACTTGGACAGCGAGCCGTCCTTGAGCAGCGCCTTCCAGTAGTCCAGCGCCTCGACGACCTGCTTGCTGCCGAGGTCGGTCTCGCTTCCGCCGTTGGACCACATGAACGGCGTGAACTGGTAGACGCCGTCCTCCGCGCCGCCCGCGCTCAGGGCGACGCCGTACCGGCTGCCCTGGGTGAGCTTCTTCGCGCTCTCCTGCATCTCGGACCAGGTGGTGGGCACCTCCAGGCCGGCCTTGTTCAGGATGTCCTTGTTGTAGAACAGCGCGAGGGTGTTCACCGTGCGCGCCGCGCCGTAATAAGTGCCCTTGTACGAGCCGTAGTCCAAGATGCCCCGGGGTATGTCGTCGGTGGCGACGCCCAGCTTCTCGAGGTCCTTCAGCCCGCCGGTCTCGGCGAACGTCGGCATCTCGGAGCCGTCGAACTGGATGATGTCCGGGAGCGACTTCGAGGAGGCCATCCGCAGCGACTTCGTCATGACCTGAGCGGCCGGAACGCTCTGCTGCTCGATGGTGACGCCGAGCTTCTTGCTGCAGCGCGACAGGGTCGCGGCGTCCCAGCCGTGGTACGAGTCGTCGGTCGAGGAGTTCAGGACGGTGTACACATTGTCGTCCCGCTGCTGGCCACAACCCGAGAGAGCTGTGCCGGCGACGATCGCGGAGACAACGGTGAGCGGGACGATGACCCGCCGATTGCGACGACGGCGCCGATGGCGCAGGCCGTCCGGAGAAGATGCTGTCACGTGCGTGCCCTTGCATGAGAGGGGTGCCGGCCCGGTGGGACCTCTCTGTCCCGGCCAGGAGATGCATACGCCTCGGTACGGGTCGGCAGGTCCGTACCGGCAAGGCGGGGGTGTCCGGCGGTCCGTCGCCGGACACCCCGGAGGGGTCAGCGGACGCCGAGGAGGTGTTCCATGGCGAGCTGGTCGAGGGCTTCGAAGGCCATCGAGCGTTCGGCGGCGGCCGTGGCGTCGAACTCCTCGTATGCGGAGGTGTCGGCGAGGAGGCTCTTGAGGCCGTCCTCGGCGGTGGGCTGTGCGAGTTCGTGGAGGCGGGAGGCGGTCAGTGCTTCCTGCACGGCGGGGTCGGCGCGGAAGGCGAGGGCGCGCTCCTTGAGGATCAGGTAGTTGCGCATGCAGTTCTTCGCGGACTCCCAGACTCCGTCGATGCCGTCGGTGCGTACCGGCTTGAAGTCGAAGTGGCGCGGGCCGTTGTAGTCGGAGGTCTCGAGGAGGTCGACGAGCCAGAAGGCCTGGCGCAGGTCGCCGGCGCCGAAGCGGAGGTCCTGGTCGTACTTGATGCCGGACTGGCCGTTGAGGTCGATGTGGTAGAGCTTGCCGGCCCACAGGGCCTGGGCGATGCCGTGCGGGAAGTTCAGTCCGGCCATCTGCTCGTGGCCGACCTCGGGGTTGACGCCGTACATCTCGGGGCGCTCGAGGCGCTCGATGAATGCGAGGGCGTGGCCGACGGTGGGCAGCAGGATGTCGCCGCGCGGCTCGTTCGGCTTCGGCTCGATCGCGAACCGCAGGTCGTAGCCCTGTTCGACGACGTACTCGCCGAGCAGGTCGAAGGCCTCCTTCATCCGGTCCAGGGCCACCCGCACGTCCTTGGCGCCACCGGACTCGGCGCCCTCGCGGCCGCCCCAGGCCACGTAGGTCTCGGCGC
Source organism: Streptomyces sp. NBC_00353 (assembly GCF_036108815.1). Taxonomy (NCBI): domain Bacteria; kingdom Bacillati; phylum Actinomycetota; class Actinomycetes; order Kitasatosporales; family Streptomycetaceae; genus Streptomyces; species Streptomyces sp. NBC_00353. The sequence goes on from NZ_CP107985.1 coordinate 8,361,176, forward strand.
CGAGCTCGACAGCGAGGTCGATGTTGCGGATGACCTTGCGCAGCGCGTAGCGGCGCACGTCGCGGTCGTTGGAGGTGAAGCCGCCGTCCTTGAACACCGGGTGGGTGAACAGGTTCGTCGTCGCCATCGGGACCTTCAGACCGGTGCGGTCCAGGGCGTCCTTGAAGCGCGTGATGATCGCGGCCCGCTCGCTGTCCGAGGAGCCGAACGGGATCAGGTCGTCGTCGTGGAACGTCACGCCGTGCGCACCGAGCTCCGCCAGTCGCTCGACGGACTCGACCGGGTCGAGCGCGGGACGGGTGGCGTCACCGAAGGGGTCGTTGCCGCGCCAGCCGACGGTCCAGAGACCGAAGGTGAACTTGTCCGCGGAGGTGGGAGTGAAGCGCTTCGACATGGTCTGCCTCTTGTACAAGGGCTCGGGCGGCTGCTCTGCCGACCGATCGATTTGTTGGCTGGCAGTACTAATACGGCATCTTGGCGTTTGTTTCTAGAGCATCCATGTGACACACACGTCACATACAGACAATCTGACCGCTGCTCGCGGGGGCTCTGTGCGCGATCGGGGCGGGTGAGGAGCGTGTTGGCGCGCTGTCGAAGCGCTTCGACAAAAAATTTGTTTTGTGTACGATCAAAATCGGGATTCATAGGAACGAGGTACGTCATGCCGTCGCGACCAGCCACGAAAGCGGCCACCGCACCGGTATCGGCCGTCCTCGGAGTGGACATCTCCGCCCGGTCCACCAAGGCCGCGGCCGTCGACGCGACGACCGGCCGGCTGCTCGCGGCGGGCCGAGCCTCGCACACCGTGACCGGTCGCTACGGTGCCCGCGAGAGCGATCCCGAGACCCGATCGCCCCGGCCATCGCGTGGGGCACCGGCCGGTACCGCAGACTGCCCACCGCACCGTGGGACACGGCCACCTGGCACGGAGTGACCTCCGACCACGACCGCGCCACCCCGTCACTTCTGAACACGCACTCCTGACCGGCTAAGGAAGACCCCCATGAAGTTCACCGACGGCTTCTGGCAGATGCGAGACGGTGTGCACGCCTCGTACGCCACCGAAATCCGCGACCTCCAGCTCGGCGCCGACCGCCTCACCGCCTACGCCGCCGTCAAGCGCGTCGAACGGCGCGGTGACACGCTCAACGCGCCCCTGATCACGGTGGAGGCGTACGCGCCCGCCGAAGGCGTCATCGGTGTGCGCGTCACCCACCTCGCGGGCAAGCGGCACCCCGGGCCCGATTTCGCACTGCCGGGCGCGACCGAGACGCCGACCGCCACCACCACCCGTACGGATGGGCGGGTCGCCGAACTGACCAGCGGCCCCCTCACCCTGCGGCTGCCCACTGACGGCACCTTCGGCCTGGAATTCCTGGATGCGGACGGCCACCTGCTGACCTCCGTCGGACACAAGGGCACCGCCTTCGCCACCGTCCAGGACGGCGGCCACCACATGTTCGCCCAGCTCGCCCTCGGAGTCGGCGAAACCATTCACGGCCTGGGCGAGCGCTTCACTCCGTACGTCAAGAACGGCCAGGTCGTCGACATGTGGCAGGCGGACGGAGGGACCAGCAGCGAGCAGGCGTACAAGAACATCCCGTTCTATCTCTCCTCGCGCGGCTACGGCGTCTTCGTCAACCACCCCGGCAAGGTCTCCTTCGAGGTCGGCTCCGAGGCCGTGGGCCAGGTGCAGTTCAGCGTCGAGGACCAGACGCTGGAGTACTTCGTCGTCGCAGGCCCCAGCCCCAAGGACGTCCTCACCCGCTACACCGCACTCACCGGCCGTCCGGCCCTGCCCCCGGCCTGGTCGTTCGGCCTCTGGCTGACCACCTCGTTCACCACCTCCTACGACGAGGCGACCGTCACCTCCTTCGTGGACGGCATGGCCGATCGCGGCATCCCGCTGTCGGTGTTCCACTTCGACTGCTTCTGGATGCGCGAGTACCAGTGGTGCGACTTCGAATGGGACCCGGAGACCTTCCCCGACCCGGTCGGCATGCTCGCCCGGCTCAAGGAGAAGGGGCTGAAGATCTGCGTGTGGATCAACCCCTACATCGCGCAGAAGAGCCCCCTCTACGCGGAGGGTGCGGCGAAGGGCTACTTCGTGCACACCCCCGGGGGAGACATCTGGCAGTGGGACCGCTGGCAGGCCGGCATGGCGCTGGTGGACTTCACCAACCCCGAGGCGACCGCTTGGTTCCAGAGCAAGCTGAAGGTCCTCCTCGACCAGGGTGTCGACGGCTTCAAGACCGACTTCGGCGAGCGCATCCCCACCGACGTCGTATGGCACGACAACTCCGACCCGGAGCGGATGCACAACTACTACACGCACCTCTACAACAAGGCCGTCTTCGAACTCCTGGAGAAGGAACGCGGCCAGGGCGACGCGGTGCTCTTCGCCCGCTCGGCCACCGCCGGCGGCCAGCAGTTCCCCGTCCACTGGGGCGGCGACTGCTGGTCCTCCTTCGGTGCGATGGCCGAGTCCCTGCGCGGCGGGCTCTCACTGTCCCTGTCCGGCTTCGGCTTCTGGAGCCACGACATCGGAGGCTTCGAGGGCACCCCCGACCCGGCCGTCTTCAAGCGCTGGCTCGCCTTCGGCCTGCTCTCGTCGCACAGCCGACTGCACGGTTCCTCGTCCTACCGGGTGCCGTGGGAGTTCGGCGACGAGGCGGTCGAGGTCGCCAAGCAGTTCACCGAGCTGAAGCACCGCCTCATGCCGTACCTGTACGGTGCGGCCGTCGAGGCCCATCGCACCGGTGTCCCGACGATGCGCCCCATGCTCCTGGAATTCCCTGACGACCCGGCGACCCGCACTGTGGACCGTCAGTACCTGCTGGGCCCGGACCTCCTGGTGGCCCCGGTCTTCAGCGAGGGCGGCCAGGTCGAGTACTACGTCCCGGAAGGCACCTGGACCCACCTGCTCTCCGGTGAGACCGTCACCGGCCCGGCCTGGCGCCACGAGATCCACGGCTTCGACAGCCTCCCGCTGCTGGTCCGCCCGGGTGCGGTCCTGGCCCTGGGTGCGGACACCTCCCGGCCCGACGGCGACTGGCTGAACAACCTGGAGCTGCGGGTCCACGTCCCCGAGGGGATCGGCGATTTCACCCGCACGGTGACAGTCCCCGATCTCACGGGCGCGCCCGCCGCGACGTACGAGGTGGTCCGCGAGGGCAACACGGTCCGTGTCACGGCGGACACGGACCGACCGTACGAGGTGACGGTCGTGGGTGAGAGCGGCCTGAAGGTCGTGAAGGCCTGACGCCGCCGTCCGACGGTTTGGTCCGGCCCTCAACCGTGCGGGGAGCCGGATCGAACCCGGCACACACGGTGAGGGCCGGGGCCGCCCGCCCGAGGAGCGTGCGGGCCGTGCCGAGCCGTCAAAGCCCGGGACTCCCGTCTGTGCCCCGGGCCGCAAGGGATATGGCGGCCTCCGGGGTCACCTCGCCCGCCTCCACCACCTTCCGGGGGCAGTTGCCGGAGTGTCGGATGTTGTGGACGACGGCGGATCGGGCAACTCCCGCACGGCGGAACGGATCCCGTCGAATGTGGCGACCGGATGCCGTGAGCCGACCGCGGGCAGGACGACACCGAGGCAGACCAGCTTGAACCGCTGATCGCCGAGCGGAACCCCGACGAAGACAGGCGCCCCGACGCACCCCACGGGAACCGTGCCGTTCCACCACACCCGCCCGTCGTCCGCGCCCCGCACGACGTCCCCGACGACGACGGCCTGCGGCCGGTCCGTCCGGTCCGGCCCGACGTCGTGCCCCAGGACATACGCGGGCACCGGCGAGGCCCCGACGGCGGCGACGTCCTCCGCCCTCGCCGCCAGCCCGTCGGTGATCTCGTCGGTCGCCCACTCCCACCGCTTGCGGCGGGCGAGCGCGTGCAGCCCGCCGGTGGGCATCACCGCGACACCGGAGTCACCGAGAGGGGTCCACTCCTGCTCGAACTTGATCATCGCGATGGCGTGGGCGCTCATGGCCGACTCGGACAGCTCGGGCCGCAGCCGCACCTCGGCGATGTCGTACTGCGTCATCGCCCCGGCGGTCACCAGGTACTGCCGGACCGTCTCCGTGTCGCCCTGCTTGTCGACGAGATCGTTGAACCAGAACGCCGTACCGAAGTCCTCCCCACGGTGGGCCTGTTGGTACGGGAGCGTGGAGCGGCGTGCGCTGCCGAGTATGGACTCGATGATCGCGTCGTGAAAGACGGGGGCTTCGGACATGAGGCCGGACCCTAGCCGAGCGCCCTGGTCCGGGCACCTCATATCCCTGGCCCCAGTGCCGAGTCCGCGTGGAGCGTGAGGTGCGCCGGCGTGGAGGGGGTGCGTCGGTCCGCGGCTCCCTGGTGCCGGGATGACGGGCGCAGCGTGAGAGGCGCCTCACGCCTCCACTGATCTGCAGACGGGTACGGTGACCGGCGGCGAAGTGGTAGGCGGCGGTTGCCCGTCGACTTCACGTCGGAGGACATCAGCGTGCCGGTGCCCGCCTCCGTACCATCCTCACCCGGCCCAACGCCGTCTGAAACCACCTGAAGGCAGAGAAGATGACCACGCAGACAGACCGTGTCGACGACGAACTGATCCGGGCTGCGGCTCACATCGCCGGAACGCGCTGCCGGGGCGACAACCACACGATGGCGGCTGCGGCCCGCGCCCGAGACGGCCGGATCGTCACCGCGGTGAACGTCTATCACTTCACCGGAGGCCCCTGCGCGGAGCTGGTCCTCATCGGCACGGCTGCCACCCAGGGCGTCTACGACCTGGAAACCATCGTCGCCGTGGGCGACCGCGACCGAGGCGTCGTGCCCCCGTGCGGCCGCTGCCGCCAGGTCCTCGTCGACTACTTCCCGGCCCTCAAGGTCATCGTCGGCACAAGCAACAGCCACAAAACCATCTCCATCACCGACCTGCTTCCCGAAAGCTACATCTGGGCGGACCACCAGCTCGACACCGAGGAAAGCGCACCCCTGAGCGCGAACTGATACCCAGGCGGTTGCAGGGCAAATATGTACGGACGATCCGAGGGGAACCCGATGCAGGACGAAGCATGGAACCGTGTGGAGCGGCTGCGGACCTGGCTGGACGAGAACGCCGTCCAGGCGTCGGACAGCGATGTGCGGCTGCTGCGCGTACTCAAGATCGGCGAGGAGTTCGGTGAGGTCGCCGAGGCGTTGCACGGCGCGATGGGTGCCAACCCTCGCAAGGGGGCGTCCCATACGTGGGACGACGTCAACAACGAGCTGTGCGACGTCATCGTGACGGGCATGGTCGCGCTCGCGTCGTGCACGCCGGACGCGCGCAAGCTCCTGGACGAGCGGCTGCAACACCTGGTGGACCGTGTGCTGCCTCCGAGCGATGGGACCGGGGCCGACGTGGCGTGAGCGGACATGGGTGACCCCGGCCCACTGATCACCGGGTCCGTATCCGGAGCGTCGACCTGGCGAGGCCCTGGGGCCACGACCTCTCCAGGTCGTGACTGAACGCCCTGGATCCGGCGCAATCCGTCAGCTGCTGACAGTCCGGCCCGATCCACCTCCGGGGGAGCGGGGACCGGTCGGTGACGCGCAGGCGATGAGGGCCCGGCTCTTCTCCGAGCCCTCTTCACACACCTCTGCCGTCGTCAGGCGGCGACGCTCGTGCGCAGGGCGTCGATGGCGAGGTGGCGCGCGACGTTGGTGGCGTTGCAGTCGCGGAGACTGTCGAGCATGAGGAAGTCGTGCACCATGCCCTCGACGCGCACTGCGGTGACGTCCACGCCTGCTTCTCGCAGTTTCGCGGCGTAGGCCTCACCCTCATCGCGCAGGGGGTCCGCCTCGTCGGTGATGACCAGGGTGGGCGGCAGGCCCTTCAACTGATCCAGGCTTGCCTGCAGGGGGGCGGCGTAGGGCTCCTTTCGCTGGTTGGAGTCCGCGTACTGGTCCCAGAACCACATCATGCCGTCGCGTGTGAGGTAGTAGCCGTCGGCGAACTGCAGATAGGACGCCGTGTTGAAGTCGGCGTCCGTGACGGGATACAGAAGCACCTGGCCCTTGACGTCGATCTCTCCGCGGTCCTTGGCCATGAGGGCGAAGACGGCGGCCATGTCACCGCCGACCGAGTCGCCGCTCACAGTCAGGCGTGAGGCGTCCAGGCCATGCTCGGCGCCGTGCTGGACGATCCAGGAGCCCACCGCGTAGTTCTGCTCGATCTGGGTCGGATACTTCGATTCCGGTGCCCGGTCATAGACCGGGAACACGCAGGCCATGTCTGCGCCTGTCGCCAGTTCGCGGACCAAGCGGTCGTGCGTGTTCTCGTCTCCGAGCACCCAGCCTGCGCCGTGGATGTAGAGCATGACAGGCAGCGGTTCGGTCGCCCCGGCCGGCTTGATGATGCGAGTACGCACCTGTCCGTACCGGCCGGCGTCGATGGTCACCCATTCTTCGTCGATGTTGGGCTTCTCGACCCCTTCTCCGGTCTGGAGGCCGGCAAGGATGTCACGTCCCTGCTCGGGCGGGACCTCGTAGATGCGCGGGTGGGGGCTGGTCGCGTCGGCCAGTTCCTGGGCAGCCGACTCGAGACGGGGAGGGGGAGGATTAGGCAGGTCAACCATGGAAGTGCCTCCAGGTCGGACTCGCAGAAACGAATCCATTCGCTCGTTGCCTACTCATCCGTGTTCTCACGGAAGAGCCCGGTGTGCAACGGGATCTTCTGGCGGACACATAAGGACAGCAGGCGCCACGGCCAGTAGTTGGCTCACGGGCGAGATGAGCAGCACCCGCGTGAAGATCGCGTGCGCGGACGGTTCCCGCTTGGTGATCAGGACCGTGCAGTCCGCCACCGGGCCGGGTGCAGCGGTGGTCGGTACCGCACGTCGGTGGGCGTGGTGCGTGGACGCGGTGGTCGGATCGGCGGGTCGGGACGGCCGTCGGCGCTGCCTCATGTGAGGATCGCCGCACGTCGAACCGGCGACGCACGGGGTGCGGGATTCACCGACGTCAAGAAGGAAAGACATCCGCATGGATCTGAAACTCGAAGTCATCGTGCTGCCCGTCTCCGACGTCGATCGGGCCAAGAGTTTTTACCAGGCGGCGGGCTTCCGGCTGGACATCGACCTCGTCGCCGGTGAGGACTACCGGGTGGTGCAGTTCACGCCGCCCGGCTCCGAGTGTTCGATCATCCTGGGCAAGGGAGTCACTTCCGCCGCGCCCGGCTCGTTCCAGGGCCTGTACCTCATCGTCTTCGACATCGAGGAGGCCCGCGCGGAGCTCATCGGCCGCGGCGTCGAAGTGGGCGAGGTGTTCCACGATGCCGGAGGGATTTTCGACCACGGTCACGATGCCGGAGAGGTCACCTACGGGGCCGGGGACGAGGGACGGGTGAGCGGTCCGCACCCCGCTCGTGCCGACTACGGCTCCTACGCCACCTTCCGCGACCCGGATGGCAACGGCTGGGTGCTCCAGGAGGTGAAGAAGCGGGGCCCTGGCCGCTGACACCACGTCAGTCAACCAGGGGGCGACGGGCATGGAGTGCAGCCAGCCGGTTTGACAGGCAGGCGATCGGCGGCCTGAAGCGCGACCACAGGAACCAGAGACCGATACCCGGAGGCACGGATGACGGACAGCAGACCGAACTACGGCTGTGGCGTGACGGTCCTCGGCGGCGGTGGTTCGTCATGACTGCCGCACCCAGTGATCCCGGCACCCGACGCCGGCCCGAGCTCGCCGACCAGACCGTCGTGGTGATCGGCGCCAGCGCGGGTATCGGACTGGAAACCGCCCGCCAGGTACGCGCACACGGCGGCCAGGTCGTCCTGGTCGGCCGCAACCCCGAACGGCTGCAGCAGGCTGCGCTCGAGCTCCATCCTGTTGGCACAGCAGCGTTCGACGCCACCGACACCGACCGTCTCAAGCAGTTCTTCCAGGATCTGCCCGGCCCGGTCGACCATGTGATGGTCACAGCCGGCAGCCCCTCCTACATGCCCTTGGAGGGCATGGACCTCACTGCCGCCCGCCGCGCCTTCGACGAGCGCCTCGCCATGACACTCGCGGTCGCCCTCTACAGCCGTGACAGGGTCCGAGCCGGAGGTACGCTGCTGTTCGTCGGCGGCACCGGTGGTCGACGCCCCGGGGTCGGCATGGCCGTCATGTCCGCTGTCACCGCGGCTCTGCCCGCCCTCACCGCGAACCTGGCGCTCGAACTGGCTCCGATCCGGGTCAATCTCATCGCTGCCGGATTCGTCGACACGCCCCTGTCGGCCTCGCTCCTGGGCGATCAGCTCGATGCCCGGCGCGAGGAGCTGCGCGCCACGCTTCCCATCCGACGGGTCGTCGTCCCGGCTGACGTGGCAGCTCTGGCCGTACACATCATGTGCAACGACGCACTCACCGGCGGAACGTACGACGTCGACGGCGGCCAGCAGCTCGTCTCCCACTGACTGCAAGGGAGGAGCATCTCCGGGACGGCAGGCGAAATGACCCGTGGACGTGGAGATCAGATCAGTGCCGGGCGGCCGGCGAGTTGCGGATACAGCGCCTCCGGGCCCAAGGGCAGCACTGCCCGGACCTGCTTGCTGACGTCGTCGGCGAGCACCTCGTACACGCCGGCCTCGACACCGTCGAGGGTCGCGCGGGCCACCATGACGGGATCGGCCTTCGGACCGGTCAGATGCGCGACCATGTCCGTCGCCATGTAGCTGACGTGCAGGGCGGTGACCTGCGTGCCCTGTTCCGCAAGAGCCACCCGCAAGGCGTTGGTCACCGACCATTCGGCGGCCTTGGCCGCGGCATATCCGGCGCTGGCCGGGATCGATATCCAGGACAGCACGGACAGAACATTGACCAGCGCGCCGCCGCCGTTGCGTCCGAGAACGGGGGCGAAGGCCCTACTCATGGCGAGGGTGCCGACAACGTGCGTCTCGAATTCCTTCCGGAACGCGTCCAGGTCGGACTCGAGCACGTCCGCCCGGGTCGTCGAACCGGCGTTGTTGACGAGGAGCGTCACGTCCTGGGCCTGCGCGGCTGCCGCGCGCACGGATTCGTGGTCGGTGATGTCGACTGCGACCGGGACGGCCCCGGGCACGGTGACCTTTCCGGGGTCGCGGGATCCCGCGTAGACCTTGGCCGCTCCGGCATCGAAGAGCGCCCGCACGAATTGCTCACCGAGTCCGCGGTTTGCTCCGGTGACGAAAGCGACAGACCCTTGGACCTTCATGGGAGAACCTCCCCGGCATTGGGCTGCAGGGCCGAAGACCGGCCGTTGGGACGGCGCGGCGCCACCCGCTCCGAACGTATATCGCCCGGGTGTCCGTCACCACCCGAACCGCGGGCGGCCGGTGCGGCGGGTTTGACGCGACGAGCGCGCCTGACGACTGCCCTCCCGGCAGCCGGGATGAGCGCGAGGCCCATCCGGTACAGGTGCAGGACGATCCGGGCTGCGTTGTGGTCGGCGTTGCCCGACCATCCGCCGCCGACCGCGGCGCCCGCAGCAGCAGCAGCAAGGGCTCGCGCCTGACGTCTCGGCGGGGCCGGTCGGCCGACCGGCCAGGTGTGAACGGGCGTGTCGGAATGCAGGTGCTCGATGTGTCGGCGGGGCATCAGGCGCAGTCCTTCACGGCCGCGTGCGGGAGCCGGGGTGGGTGTGGTGTCGGTCCCGCCCACGCAAGGTGCCCCCCGCTCAGCGCACCGACGCGGCCGGCGGGCGTTCGCGCAGGGCGCCGTAGGCGAGGAAGTACGCCGGCAGGCGGTTCAGCCACCGCGAGGTCGTGATGAGCTCACTCAGTCGCTGGGCGCGCTTCCGGCTGCCGAACGGCGGGCGGCCCGACAGGACCGGTTCGAGGACGTTCGTGTGGGCGAAGCGCTGCAGGGCCTGCGTCGCGGCGGTGGTCGGCCAGCGGCGGCACTGGACGCGGCGGACGGTCCGCAGGCCGACCGCGCCCGCGCGCAGCGGTTCGACGAGATACCGGGCGGCGGCCACCGCGTCCTCGACGGCGAGGTTGATGCCGATGCCGAAGACGGGTGACATCGCGTGTGCCGCGTCGCCGATGCACAGCAGTCCCGGGCGGTGCCAGCGCCGTAGCCGGTCGAGCCGTACGTCGAGCAGCTTCACGTCGTCCCACGACCCGAGCGCGTGCACCCGGTCCGCGAGCCAGGGGACGGCAGTCGTGAATTCGCCCATGAAGCGGTCGAGACCGGCGGCGCGACGCCGGGTGTCGGTTCCCTTGGGGATCAGTGCGGCGCACTGCCAGTAGTCCCCGCGGTCGATCATGGCGCTGAAGAACCGGTCGCCGACACCTCCCACCAGCCCGTGCGGGTCGTCCTCCCGCCGCGGCAGCCGGAACCACCAGGCGTCCATCGGGCAGGTGAACTTCCGCAGTCCCAGTTCGGGCAACGCCCTGGCCAGCGAGGACCGGCCGTCGCAGGCCACGGTGAGGGTGGCCCGCAGCTCACCGGTACGGCCGTCGGACGTGCGGTAGCGGACCCCCGTGACCCTGCCCCGAGCTCTCGGCCTCGCTCGACCAGGGGGGACCTCCGTGCGGTCCATGAGGAAGGCGGTCGCCTCGGTGTTCATCCGCACGGTGAAGGACGGCTCCCGCCCGGCCTCGTCCGCGAGGAGGTTGAGCAGATCCCACTGGGGCACCATCGCGATGTAGTTGTACTTGCCCCGCAGCGCGCCGATGTTTCCGACGGTGACCAGCGAACGGTCCGGGCCGAGCGGCAGCTGGACTGTCGTCAACCGCCGCTGGGGCAGCCGGCCGAATTGCCCGGCCAGCCCCAGGTCGTCCAGCAGCGCCAGGGTGGACGGATGAACAGTGTCACCGCGGAAGTCCCGCAGGAAGTCGCCGTGCTTCTCCAGGACCGTGACCGCCACCCCCGCCCGGGCCAGCAGCAGCCCGAGGACCATACCGGCGGGGCCGCCCCCCACCACGCAGCACGTGGTCCGCTCCATCGCCACTGCTCCCTTCGGTGAAATCCTCGGGTCGGTCATATCGGTAGATATACCCTCAGTCCTGACGAGTCCCCACTAAAGGGTCGCAATGTATCCCTGGAGGCATCATGAGTCAGCAGCAGCCGGTCCCTCTGCCCTACGCCGACCCGGCCTTCGTCGCGGATCCCTTCCCGCTCTTCCGGCAGTTGCGCGAGGAGGGCCCGGTGCGCCGTGCCGTGATCGCGGGCGGCCTGGAGGCCTGGCTGGTCACGCGGTACGACGACGGTCTCGCGGCCCTGGCGGACCCCCGGTTGAGCAGCGACGTCCGCGACGCCTCGGATCCCCGGCTGCTGCGGCAGCTGCCCGTGACGGAACGCGAGTCGATGATCAGCAACATGCTCCGCTCCGACCCACCCGACCACACCCGCCTGCGCCGTCTGGTCTCCAGGGCGTTCACGGCGCGCAGGGTGGCCGAGATGCGGCCCCGTATCCAGGAGATCAGCGACCGGCTGCTCGACGCGGTCGCGCCGGCCGGCCGGGCCGAACTCGTCGCGGACTTCGCGCTTCCGCTGCCGGTCACCGTGATCAGCGAACTGCTCGGCGTGCCCGTGGAGGACCGGTACGACTTCCAGCGGTGGACGGACGACATGCTCCTGCGAGGGGCGGAGCCCCCGGACCCGGCACTCGTGGACGAGTCATGGCAGCGGATGCACGCGTACCTGACCAAGCTCCTGGAAGCCAAACGGGCCCGGCCCGGGGACGATCTGCTCGGCGCGCTGATCACCGCCAGGGACGAGGAGCAGCAGCTGAACGAGGACGAGCTGATCGCCATGTCGTTCCTGCTGCTGGTGGCGGGATACATCACCACCGTCAACCTGATCGGCGGCGGTATCGCGGCGCTGCTCGCCAACCCCCGTCAGCTCGAGATGCTGCGGGACGACCCGGCGCTGCTGCCGGGCGCGATCGAGGAATTCCTGCGTTACGACGGACCGGTCAACCCCGGCATCGCCCGGTTCGCGCGCGAGGACGTCGAGATCGCGGGCGTGAACATCCCGTGCGGCGCGACCGTGCTGATCGCCTCCGCCATCGCGGACCGCGACCCGGCACGGTTCTCCGATCCGGACCGGTTGGACATCACCCGGCGGGACACCGCCCACCTTGCGTTCGGGCACGGCATCCACTACTGCCTGGGGGCACCGCTGGCCAGACTGGAGGGTCAGATCGCCATCGGAACCGCCCTGCGCCGCCTCCCGGACCTCGCGCTGGCCGTGCCGCCGGGCGAGCTGCGCTGGCGACCGGGCGGGCTGCGTGGCCCCGAGCGTCTGCCTGTCACCTTCACCTCCGGCGGCGCCGGCTGAGAGCGCCGGAATCCAAGAGCGTCCCGGCGCCCAAGCCCTCCGCCGCTCTCTCGGCACCACCTCAGCAGCGGCATGGTGCGAGCGAGGGTGACCGGCGACGGCCGCCTGTTACTCCTGCGCGGCTGCGAGTTCGCGCACCGTGGCCATGTCGCTGAACGGAATCAGCTGTTCGCCGACGATCTGGTACGGCTCACTGCCCTTCCCCGCAACCAGGACGATGTCATCCGGACCGGCGGCGGACAGGGCGAAGGCGATGGCCCGGCGGCGGTCTGCGAACCTCTCGAACCGGGTGCCGGTGGCCACGAGCCCCGGCGTGATCTGGTCCATGATCGCCTCGGGGTCCTCGTTCCGTGGGTTGTCCGAGGTGAGGACACACAGATCGGAGTGGGTTCCGGCGATCTCGCCCATCTGCGCGCGCTTGGTGGCGTCCCGGTCGCCCCCGCAGCCGAACACGGTGACGACCCGGCCCGGCGCGAAGTCCCGGATGGCGCAGAGCACCTTGTCCAGGGAGTCGGGTGAGTGGGCGTAGTCCACGATCACGGACGAACCGTGGGGGGTCTCGAAGCGTTCGAGCCGCCCGGGGACCGGGGGCATCCGGTCGAGTGCGGCCACCAGACCCGCCAGGTCGTGCCCCAGGAGGTGGCAGGCCGCGACGGCGGCCAGCGCATTGGCCACCGAGAACCGGCCGGGCACCGGGATCGCCGCGGGGTATTTGCTTCCCGCATGGTGGAGGGTGAAGCGCGTACCGAAGGCGTTCATGCTCAGGTCCGTCGCCCGGTAGTCGGCCTCCGCGTCGATGCCGTACGTGGTGACCGCGCCCGGCATGATCCGCCCGATCCCGGCCCCCACGGAGTCGTCGGCGTTGACCACCGCGAGCCGGCAAAGCCCTTGGAAGAGGCGGAGCTTGGCGTCGCGGTAGTTCTCCATGGTGCCGTGGTCGTCCAGGTGGTCCTGCGTGAGGTTGGTGAAGATCCCCACGTCGATGAACGCATGGTCCACCCGGTGGTTCAGCAGGCCCATCGAGGTGGCCTCCAGGACGACGGTGCCCACCTCGTGGTCGCGCATGTGTCCCAACAGGTACTGGAAGTCCGGCGATTCCGGTGTAGTCAGCACCGAGCGGGGCATCGGGATCACTTCGTCGCCGATGCGGCTGCCCGATGTCCCGATCACGCCCACCTTCGCGCCTTCGGCGATCCTCAGGACGGACTCGACCATGTACGACACCGAGGTCTTCCCGTTGGTGCCGGTCACGGCCACCATGTCCATGTCCTGACCGGGTTCGCCGTAGTAGCGCGAGGTGACGACCGCCGCTGCCACCCGGGTGTCCGGCACACGGACGACGCATGCGTCGCCTGCCGATGCCCATACTGCCGCGGGGAGATCGGGCGCTGCCCTGTCGACGAGTACCGCCACAGCGCCACGCGCCAGTGCCGAGCCGACGGCCTCGGGCCCCCCTTCCCGATGACCGGGCACGGCGATGAACAGCGAACCCGGTGAAACGCGATGGGCGTCGAAACAGGCTCCTGCGCTGATCCTCGTATCCGGATCGCCCAGGAGGACCTCGTGATCGTGACCGGCCAGCAACTCCCTCAACTTCATACAGGGTCCTCTCGAAAATGCGGCACGCCCCTTCGGTTGTCGCCGAAGGGGATGCCGACGGCACGCCGAGGAGCTGCGCGAGTGTGGGGTGCTGCGGAACGCACAGCGAAGGGGGTGGAGAAGCGCTCCATGTGCGGAGCGGAAGCGATGGGAGGAGATGCGGATCAGACGATCGGCACCGAAACCTCGAAGACCGTGAGTGCCTGGCTAGCCGTGACCGTGCAGCGCACGGCAGCGCGCCTCGGGCGCAACAGGGCTCAGCACGTGAGGGGCCTGTCGCAGGCACTCCCTCACTGCATGTGTGTTGCCCATGGGTGGAGTGTACGTCCCACGGAGCGGCCCTGAATCCGCTTCGCTCGCCTCGACCGGCCGGTTCGCGGTCGCGGCTGCCTCGCCGCAGTTCGGTGCGCAGCTCGGGCTGATCTCACACGCGTTGCGCGCCCGACGAAGCGGTGGCACCGCTCAGCAGGATGTCGTCGATGCGGGTCTTTCGCCGGGCGCCCGCTGCGGCGGTGCCGGGCGGCATGGCGCAATCCCGGGCGACGAACGCGGACTCGCGAGAGGCGCTGGTCGGTGGCTTCGGCTCGGCCGACCTGGTCTGCCGGGTCTGTCAACTCGTCAGCTGTGCCTTGCGCTTGAGCGACTCCTGGCAGGCGCTGCGCAACTGCCTTCACATTTTCATCACTCTTTCGACACCTAGTCATCACAGATTGTGTATGCTCCAGGCGCTCTATCCGCACCACTGGGGGGATTCCTCATGCGCATACGCCATGCCATATCCACTGTCGCCGCTGCCGGAGTCATCGCGGTCGTTGCCGTCGCTCCGGCACAGGCAGCCGAGTACTCGTCGGCGCTGAAGGTCAAGGGTGTCCAGTACGACGCGCCCGGCTCGGACTCCAACAAGTGCTCCACCGGGAACACCAAGGACGAGTACCTGACGATCAAGAACTACTCGTCGACGGCGACCATCAACCTCAAGGGCTACGTGGTCAAGGACGCCACCGGCAATCGCTTCACCTTCTCGGCCGCCCACTACCTCCAGCCCGGCGACTACGTGAAGCTGCGGGGCGGCCACGGCACCGACTCCGACGCCAAGAACGTCGTCTACCGCCAGAACTGCAACTTCATCTGGAACAACGACAAGGACACCATCTACCTGTACAAGCCGTCAGGAAGCCGGGCGGACGTCCATTCCTACACCAAGACCGGCTCCGACCCCGACCGCAACGGCTACATCACCTACCACGGCTGACGCACTGCTGCTGTCCACCGATGGGAACGGCGGCAGAGGGCGAGAGCTCTGCCGCCGGTTTCCCGGCGGGACGCCCCGCTGTCATCCTGCGCTCCGGTCAGCGGACGGCGGCGCTCTTCTCACATCGTCCACCGCGGATCGAGCGGTGTGCTCAGGCGGCGGCACTGCCGCGTCGAGACGATGCCCGGCACGGTCACCGCGCTTACGGTGGTGAGATGGCAGTGATCAACGGTTGGAGGCGGGAAGCACGAGCCCGGCCCGGCGCGGTGGACGCGCTGGTGTCGGCCGTGCTGTTCGGGCTGTCGGTTGTGGCTTCTGCTGTTGTGCCGGACGAGCACCGGATCTCGTTCCGGTGGCCAGGCGTGGTGCTGGCGGCGGTCGGTTGCGCGGCGTTGATGTGGCGACGTCGCCACCCGTTCGGCGTACTGGCTGTCGCGGTCGGCTGCGGGGTGGCTTTTCAGGTACTCGGGTTCCGGGAGAGTCCGCTGGTGTCCAGTCCGGTCGTGGTGTCCCTCTACACCGTGGCCGTGCGGACCGACCGGCGCACCACCTGGACCACGGCAGCGGCCACGGCTGCCGTCCTGGTGGGCGCGGCTCTGGTGTTCGCCCCGGGATCATGGCTGGAGCCGGAGAAGGCGGTGATGCTGGCATGGACGGCTCTGGCGGCCGCCATCGGCGACGCCGTACGGTCACGCCACGCCTATGTGGCGGCTGTGGAGGAACGGGCGGAGCACGCGGAACGTACCCGTGAGCAGGAGGCGCAGCAGCGGGTGGCGGCCGAGCGGGTCCGGATCGCGCGCGAGCTGCATGATGTCGTCGCGCACCACATCGCCCTGATCAACGCTCAGGCAGGCGTCGCCGTCCATATTGCGGAGCGGCAGCCGGAGCAGACACTCGCCGCCCTGGAGAACATCCGGGACACCAGCCGGTCGGCGCTGGACGAACTGCGTGCGACCGTGGGCCTGTTGCGGCAGACCGGTGACCCGGCGGCGCCACGCGATCCGATGCCGGGTCTGACACAGCTACCGGACCTGCTCGCGTCGTTCGAAGGTGCCGGACTGGCTGTCCGGCACAGCCAGCGCGGTGTCAGCGAGCCGCTGGCGCCGGCGGTGGACCTGGCCGCGTACCGCATCGTGCAGGAGGCCCTGACCAATGTGCACAAGCACGCGGGTGCGGACCATGCCCGATTGTTTCTGCATTACCGCCCCGAATGGCTGACCATCACCGTCGAGGACGACGGATGCGTCGGCCCGCACCACCATCGACCCCGCCAGGGGACCGGCCACGGGTTGATCGGGATGCGCGAGCGGGCTGCCATCGTCGGGGGCACGCTGAACGCGGGAGCCCGCCCGCAGGGCGGCTTCGCCGTGACTGCCGATCTGCCCCTGCGAGCCGCCACAGCAACGGGCGGACCGGCAGCGGACTGACCGCCGAGGAGAGATGGGTATGACGATCCGCGTACTGCTGGCCGATGACCAGGCCCTGCTTCGGGGCACCTTCCGGATGCTGTTCGATTCTGCGGACGACATGGAGACCGTGGGTGAGGCGTCCAACGGCTCCGAGGCAGTGGACCTGGCGCACGCGCAGCACCCCGATGTGCTCCTGATGGACATCCGCATGCCCGAGATGGACGGCCTCGCCGCGACGCGGCTGATCAGCGAGTCGGAGGACCTCGCGGGGGTCAAGGTCCTCATCCTGACCACCTTCGAGGACGACGAGTACGTCGCCGAGGCACTGCGTGCGGGTGCGAGCGGTTTTCTCGGCAAGGGCGCGCGGCCCGAGGAGCTTCTCGACGCCGTGCGCACGGTCGCCGGCGGGGAGGCACTGCTGTGCCCGTCGGCTGCCCGAGCGCTGATCACGCGATTTCTGATGCAGCCGGAAGCATGCCCGGCGGCCATGCACGAGCGGCTGGCCTGCCTGACGCCACGGGAACGCGATGTCCTGGCACTTGTCGCAATGGGGCTGTCGAACGACGAGATCGCCGATCGCCTGTTCATCAGCCCGCTGACCGCCAAGACCCACGTCAACCGGGCCATGACCAAGCTGGATGCCCGTGACCGTGCCCAGCTCGTGGTCATCGCCTACCAGTGCGGACTGGTGAGTCCGGCGATGGAGCCGAGCGGTCCGTCGACATCCGTGTAGTCGCCGGTACGGGTACGTGCGGCGTTCTGTCCCAGCCGTAGGCCGATGTACCCGGTACCGCGGACGTGGTACCCGGGAATCGCTGCACGGGGACGATGTGCGAGGGGCCGGTCACGGGCGAGAGTGAGGTGGTGAACGGAGGTTTCGCAATGATCGAAGCCCACTGCCTGACCAAGAGGTACGGCAGCAAGACGGCCGTCGAGGATTTGTCCTTCACGGTCCGCCCCGGCATCGTGACGGGGTTCCTGGGTCCCAACGGGGCCGGCAAATCCACCACCATGCGGCTGATCCTCGGCCTGGACGCCCCCACCGCCGGGCATGTCACCGTCAATGGCCGCCCGTATGCACTCCACGAAGCTCCCCTGCACGAGGTCGGGGCGATGCTGGAGGCCCGCGCCACCCACAGCGGCCGCACCGCTTACCACCACCTGCTGGCCCTGGCCGCCACGACGGGCATCCCCCGCCGGCGCGTGAACGAGGTCATCGACCTCGTCGGCCTGCGCGAGGTGGCCAACAAAAGGGCCGGCGGTTTCTCCCTGGGCATGGGCCAGCGCCTCGGCATCGCCAGCGCGCTTCTCGGCGACCCCGCCACTGTCATCCTCGACGAGCCGGTCAACGGCCTCGATCCGGAGGGCATCCGGTGGATCCGGAATCTTCTCAAGAGCCTGGCGGGGGAGGGGCGAACGGTGTTCGTCTCGTCGCATCTGATGAGTGAGATGGCGCTCACCGCCGAACACCTTGTCGTCATCGGCCGCGGCCGGCTCATCGCCGACACCTCGGTCGAGGAATTCACCCGCAGCGCGGCCCGCACCGTGGTGCGCGTGCGCTGCCCGGACATCGACCGCTTGAAAGGTCTGCTGGCGGGTCCGGACGTCACCATCACCACCTGCGCGCCTTACACCTTGGATGTTGTCGGCCTGACGAGTGACCAGATCGGCTGCACCGCTGCCGACCACGGGCTCACCCTTCTCGAACTCTCTCCCCAGCGGATCTCCCTGGAGGAGGCATTCATGGAACTGACCCGGGACGCGGTCGAGTACCGCTCCACCACCGCCGGCGAACCGGTCGCAGCGAGGAGCGCGTCATGACCACGATCCTCACGCGCCCGCTCGGCGCGACAGCGCGCCCCGGCAAGGTGACCCTGCTCCGGGTCCTCAGGTCCGAATGGATCAAGCTGCGCACCGTGCGCTCCACGTCGATCACCTTGCTGACCGCCGTGGCCGCGATGGTCGGGCTGGGCATGCTGGTCACTCACCTGCGGGCAGGCGACCTCAGCGCGCGGGAACTGGCGCACTTCAACGGAGCCGAGGTCAGCCTGAGCATGTACCGGCCCGCGCAGTTGGCCGTCGGTGTCCTCGGCGTCCTGATGTTCACGGGCGAGTACTCCACCGGAATGATCCGCGCCACCCTCACGGCCGTCCCCAGGCGGCTGCCCATGCTGGCGGCCAAGACAGCCGTCTTCACCGGCGCCGTCCTCATCCTGATGACCGCGGCCTCTTTCGCAGCGTTCTTCGGTGGCCAGGCCGTCCTGTCCTCCGCCCACGCTCACCTGTCCACGCAGCTCTCCGACCCCGGCGTCACCCGTGTGGTCTTCGGTACCGCCCTCTACCTCACCGTCGTCGGACTGTTCGGCGTCGCCCTGGGCGCCATCATCCGCAGCTCTGGGGGAGCCATTGCCGCACTGGTGGGCATCCTGCTCATCCTGCCCGGACTGGGAGCCCTGCTTCCGGCCGACTGGGCTCAGCACGTCAACCCCTACCTGCCCAGCAATGCCGGGCAAGCCATGCTCTCCGTCGTCCCCGATCCCGCGATGGCCCCCTGGACAGGTCTGTCGCTGTTCGCCGGATACGCAGCCGCCCTCCTGGGCATCGCCGCCTGGCTCCTCAAGCGACGAGACGCCTGACCGTCACCGCAGAAGTCGTTGCGGGACCCTGCGGCCTGACCGACCCGCTGCGGACGGAGTCCGCCCGCCGCATCCCCGGTCCATGGCCGAACCTCCGGGATCACCATGCCGCTGTTCCTCGCCGGGGCACGAGCCGGTAGCCGAACACCATCGGGCTCGTGCGCACATCGAAGGCGACCCTCGCCCCTCAGGAACAGCACCGAGAACAGACAACGTCCGCCGTGGACGTCACCGAGCGATACCAGGTTGACGCCCGCGCCTGAACCCCGTGGCCGCGCCGACCGCGCGGACCCTCCCAGCACGGAGAGGAACCATCATGTTCACCTCGCCCCAGGAATGCCGCACCATCCGTGAGCTGCTCGCCGGATACGCACTCAACGCCCTCGCGCCCGAGGAAGCCGCTCGGGTCAGCGCCCACCTGACCACCTGCCCCGCTTGCCGGGACGAGCACGACTGCCTCGCAGCGGTATCCGCACACCTGCCCCTGCTCCGCGACGCTCTGGCCCGGGACATCGGGCGACGGCAGCAGAGGTACGTGCCCGCCCCGGCCGAGAGCTGCGACACCTCACGCCAGCTGCTCCGCCGGCGTCGTCCGGCCCGCGCGATACTGGGCACGCCGCTCACGCTCACCCAGTTGCTGAGCAGGATGCGGGCGTCAGGCGAGCCGGTCGAGCGAGCAGGCAGAAACGCCCCCAGCCCCCGGGCAACGGCAGACGGGGCGGAAGGGCGGGCCACGCCCCAGTCTCTCCGCCCGGTGGTCACACCGTGGCCGGCCGCGTCCGGCTGAGGCAGAGGTGATCGACGCCCCCGCCCGGGCCGCGGGGAACAGCCGAGGCGGTGAGTGCCGCGGTGCCGGGTCCGAGCCGGGCCCAGGCGCCAGGCAGCACGAGCACGGCGACGAGCGAGGCCGGGGACGTTCCGTGGGGCCGCAGGGGTGGCCGTCGCCGTCTCCGGCCGGGGAAGTGTTCCGTACGGCCGACCCGCATACATGTTGCCCACCGCTCCTCTCTCGACGGGTACGGCGGACTGCCGTTCGGCTGCCTCCCGGTGGCGTGACCGCACAGCCGGCGGCTTGCTGGTCCCAGGGTCCCCCGGGAGAGGAAGCGAGCGCTCATGGCGACACAGAGGACGAAGGGGCAGGCGCTGCAGACTCCGCGGGCGGCAGGACTGGCCGGGGTCGTCTTCGCGGTGCTGCTCGCAGCCGCCATCATCCTGGTCCGGCTGGCGATCCCCGAAGGGGCCGACGCGGTCACGGTCCGAGGGTTCGACGACTCCTCACGCCGGAACGCGGTGAAGACGGCGCTCGCGCTCGTCCCCTTCGCCGGCATTTTCTTTCTGTGGTTCGTGGGCGTGCTGCGCGCGCACGTCGGGGAAGCGGAGGACAAGTTCGTCGCCACCGTCTTCCTGGGCAGCGGTCTGATCTTCGTGGCTTCGATGTTCGGGGCGGCCGCGGCCGCCGCGGGCGTGCTGTCCGTCGGGACCCCTTCCGGGAACGACCCGGGGCTGCCGTCCTGGGACTTCGGCCGCCACTTCGCGTACACGCTGCTGACGGACTACGCGATGCGGATGGCCGCGGTGTTCACGCTCACGACGTCGATCTTGGGGTACCGCCTCGGGATCTTCTCCCGGTGGCTCACCCTGCTGGGCCTCCTCGTCGCCCTGACGCTCCTTTTCG
The DNA here is from genome assembly GCF_036108815.1 of Streptomyces sp. NBC_00353. NCBI lineage: Bacteria > Bacillati > Actinomycetota > Actinomycetes > Kitasatosporales > Streptomycetaceae > Streptomyces > Streptomyces sp. NBC_00353. Next base: position 8,382,014 of record NZ_CP107985.1, read on the forward strand.
TGGCGGCCGCCATCGCCTGGTCCGAGCTGGTCTTCCCGCTCTGGTCACTGATCGTCAGCATCTACATTCTGGTGGTCGGCCGCGCCCCCGGGCCCGATGGAGCGAAGGCGGCCTGACCGCGGCTCCGGCCTCGCAGTTCCGGGCACGCTCACTCCTTCGGCTCGCCCGGACGAGCGCCGAACCCACCGGTCCTTCGATGCTGGCATGGGGGAGAAGACCCGCCGTCCGGGCGCCGCCGAGAAAGCGCGGACGGTGCCGGACCAGGCTGCCGGAAGGGGCGGAGCGTCCATGAGGCTTGTCGTCGATCTCAATAAATGTCAGGGATATGCGCAATGCGCGTTCCTCGCGCCCGATGTCTTCGCCATGCACGGCGAAGAGGCGCTCACCTACAACCCACGGGTCGACGAGGAGCAGCGCGAGAACGTGGCGCGCGCCGTCGCGGCGTGCCCCGTCCAGGCCATTCTGGCCGACGCGCTGGACGCACCGGGAGAGATGGCGGCCGCGCCGGGCGAGGAGGAGTCCCATGGCCGCTGACGCATTCTTGACGTGGCTCAGGCGCGAGGGCCGGATCGTGATCGTGGGCGCCTCGCTGGCCGGCCTGCGGGCGGCCGAGACGCTCCGCGACGAGGGCTTCGAGGGCTCCCTCACCATGATCGGTGACGAGCCGTACGAGCCGTACGACCGGCCGCCGCTCTCCAAGTCGGTGCTGCTGGGCAAGGCGTCGCCGGCCCATACCGAGCTGCCCCGGCGCCGACCGGTGGATGCGAAGTGGCGGCTCGGTGTGGCGGCGACCGGGCTGGACATGGCGGCCAAGCGGGTGCTGCTGGCCGACGGCGACGAGGTGGAGTACGACCGGCTGCTCATCGCGACCGGTGTACGGGCCAGGCCGTGGCCGCGCCAGGCGGAGGCCGAGCTGGACGGCGTCTTCGTCCTGCGGACGCGCGACGACGCGGCCGGGCTGCAGCGGCGGCTGATGGCCTCGCCCCGCAGGGTGTTCGTGATCGGCGCCGGCTTCACCGGCTCGGAGATCGCGTCCGCCTGCCGCGCGCGTGATCTCCCGGTCACCGTGGCGGAGCGCGCCGACGCGCCCCTGGTGGGTGCGCTGGGAGGGGTGGTCGGTGCGGTGGCCGCGGAGCTGCACCGCGAGAACGGGGTGGACCTGCGCACCGGCGTCATGGTCACCGGCCTCGAGGGCGACTCGGTGGGGCGGGTGCGCGCCGCTCATCTGTCCGACGGCAGCACCGTCGAGACGGACGTGGTGGTCGTCTCGCTCGGTGCGACCCGCAACACCGAATGGCTGGCCGGATCCGGGCTCGGCGCGGGACCCCGCGGGATCGCCTGCGACGCGGGATGCCGGGCCTTCGACTTCCGGGGCATCGTGACCGACGACGTCTTCGTCGCCGGTGATGTGGCGCGGTCCCCACATCCGCTCTTCGGCTACCAGTTCCTCTCCCTCGAACACTGGGGCAACGCCGTCACACAGGCCGAGGTGGCGGCGCACAACATGATCAGCTCCAGCACGGACCGCCGCCCGCACATGTGGGTACCGGCCTTCTGGTCGTCCCAGTTCGGGGTGAACATCAAGTCGGTCGGCGTCCCGTCCATGGGCGAGGAGATCCTCATTACGCAGGGGTCGCTCGCCGAGCGCCGCTTCACCGGTGCGTACGGCTATCAGGGCCGCGTCATCGGTGCGGTCACCTTCGACAATTCACGGTGGCTGCAGTTCTACCAGGGGCTGATCGAGACGGCCGCGCCGTTCCCGCCGGCGTTCCTGACCGTGGACCGCCGTCCCGAGGGCAGGCAGCCTGTCCCGGCCGACTTCCCGGACCCCTCGCTGCCCACCCACGGGCCGACCGTCACCCTCAGCGGATACTCGCCGGCCGACCGACGGCTGGTCTTCAAGCCGGCCCACCCCTGACCACCGGCGGGGCCCTACAGCCCGCTGCCCGAGGCCGGAACGGCCCCACCTGCTCCCACGCCCCAAGGACCCGCCATGACGCAAGCCCCGCTCCTGCGCCAGATCACCGATTACGCCAACCGTGCCGACCCGTATCCGCTGTACGCGGAACTCCGCAAGACCCCGGTGTTGCAGGAAGAGGACGGCGGCCCGTTCGTCATCAGCACGTACTGGGACATCCAGAGCCTGCTCCACGACCCGCGGATCAGTTCCGATGCCTCCAATCTCACCGCGCAACGCGACGAGTTGACCGAGCAGGAGGAGGAGACGGCTCTGCCGCCCAGCTTCCTGCGGCTCGACCCCCCGGAGCACGACCGGCTGCGTCGGATGACCAACCGCCCGTTCGGCCCGCCGCACAGCCCCCGACGTGTCCACGACATGCGTGGCGAGCTCGCCGGGATCGTCTCCGGCCTGATCGCCGGCTTCGGGGACACGGACCGGATCGATGTGGTCGACCAGTTCTCGTACCCCTTTCCCGTGACCGTGATCTGCCGGCTGCTGGGGGTGCCGCGGGAGGACGAGGCGCGCTTCCACTCGTGGGCGGACACGATCGCCGCCGGCCTGGACCCGGTGCCGGGCGACGACCCCACCGAGCGGAACCGCGTCACGCACGAGGCCAGGATGCAGCTGGGCATGTATCTGGCCGGGCTGGTCGAGGAGCGCCGCAAGACACCCGGTGACGACATGCTCTCCGAGCTGGCGACCAGTCATGGACCGGACGGCCCGATGACGACGATGGAGGTGCTCAGCACCGCTGCCCTGCTGCTGATCGCCGGCCACGAGACGACGGTCAACCTGATCACCAACGGGATGCTCACCCTGCTGCGCCACCCGGAGGTCCTGCAGCGGCTCCGGGACGACCCGCGCCTCGCCGTCAACATTGTCGAGGAACTGCTGCGTTACGAGCCGCCGGTGCAGTTGGTGCCGCAGCGCACGTGCATCGCGGACATCGAGGTCCGTGGGGTGACCATCCCCAAGGGCTCGTCGATCTGGCTCGTCCTGGCAGCCGGAAACCGGGACCCGGAGCGCTTCAAGGACCCCGAGCGGTTCGACCCGGACCGCCAGGACATCCAGCACCTCGGCTTCGGCAGTGGCATCCACAGTTGCTTCGGCGCACCGCTCGCCCGGCTGGAGGCGCAGCTCGCCCTGACCGAGCTGGCCCGCAGGCTCGACAACCCCCGTCTGGTGGAGGACCCGCCCCCCTACCGGCAGAACGCGGTCCTGCGCGGCCCCCGCCATCTGAACATCACGTTCGACGGCCTGCGCCCCCAGTAGGGCCGAATCGACGCGTCGACGGCGGTACACGGTGGGTCCTGGGAGTGAGCAGATCGCACCTACGTACGCTGCTTTTTGACGGTCCGTCATGAGACGGTACGGAGATGACGTCATCACCGGCACTCCACGGAAGGGCGGCCCTGGTCACCGGCGCCTCCCGGGGAATCGGCCTCGCCGCGGCGCAGGCCCTGGGCGAGGCGGGAGCGATGGTCTGCATCACCGCACGCGACCCCGCGGGAGTGGAGGTGGCCGTGGAACGGCTCGCGGCCACCGGCGTCACGGCGGTCGGCTGCGCCGGTTCGGTCGCGGATCCCGTGCACCTGGCGGCGTGTACGGATCTCGCTGTGCGGGAGTTCGGCCGGCTCGACATCCTCGTCAACAACGCAGGGACCAATACCCCGTTCGGCCCGTTGATGGAGGCCGAGCCCGAGGTCTGGCGCGATGCCTTTGCCGTGAACGTGGAGGCGCCGCTGCGCCTCATCCAGCTCGCCTGGCGGGCATGGATGCGCGAACACGGCGGCGCAGTCGTCAACATCTGCACCGAGGGCACACACGGCGTGGGGCCGCAGGTCGGCGCATACGGCACGAGCAAGGCGGCCCTGCTGCACCTGACCCGCCAGCTCGCCGGTGAGCTGGCGCCCGGCGTACGGGTGAACGCCGTCTCGCCGGGGCTGGTGCGCACCGAGATGGCGCGATTCGTGTGGGAGCGGGACGAGGAGAGGATCGCCCGGAGCCTGCCGCTGGCCCGGATCGGCGAGCCGGAGGACGTGGCGCGTGCGGTGCTGTGGCTGGTCTCCGACGAGGCGGACTGGGTCACCGGCACGGACCTGCTCGTCGACGGCGGAACGAGGGTGCGAGCGGCCGGCCGGGCCGGCTCCGGCGTGCCCACGGACGCCGTACGCGACGTTCTGGCGCGTACGAACCCGCGGAGCAGCACGTGGCCGCCGACACCGGCCGGCCCGGATGCGGAGTGGTGAAGCGCCGGCCCACGCTGCGCGGCGATGTGGTGGAGCCCGGCCGCAGGCGCGCGGACCGAAGGCGGACCTGTCGGGCGACATGCCGGTGGGGCACCCGAAGTCCGGCTACCCCAAAGGCTGTTGGAATCCCGGTCAGCCGGTGAAGCCGACGGTGATGGACGTGAACTGCCAGTCGCTCCGGGCGATGACCTCGTAGGTGTTCTCGATGTCGGTGTCGATCGCCTTGAGTCCGTACGCGTCGGGTGCGGGTGCGGCGGCGGGGGAGAGCGTGTCGTGAACACGGGTGACGAAAAGGGCTAGCCGCGTGGCTGTTCGTCCTTGTCGGCCGCGCTCTGACGGTGGGCCTGCCGGCCGTCCGTGATGCGGGCCTCGGCCCGCTCCCAGGTTCTGCGATCACCCGTGGGTGCATGGCGCCGCAGGTCCTGCGTTTCGCACAGCAGTTGGCGCAGGTCGGACAGGCCACCGGCCACCGCGCCCGCCGTACGGGCCTGCACCAGGACGTTGCCGAGCGCCGCGGCCTCGGCCGGGCCGGCCACCACGGGGAGCCCGCAGGCATCCGCCGTCAGCTGGCACAGCAGCTCGTTGTGGGCGCCGCCGCCGACGATGTGCACGGCCTCGACCGTACGGCCGGAAAGCCGCTGGGCGTCCATGAGCGCGCGGCGGTGGGCCAGGGCCAGGGAGTCCAGCACGCAGCGGGTGGTCTCGGCCGCGTCGCGCGGCGCAGGCTGGCCGGTGCGGCGGCAGGCCTCGGCGATCCGCTCCGGCATCCGGCCCGGCGCGATGAACTCCGGATCGCCCGCGTCCACGACGGAGCGAAGGGGAGCGGACTCGGCGGCGCGGCGCAGCAGTTCGCCCAGCTCGTACGTCCGGCCCTGCGACTCCCAGGCCCGCAGGCACTCCTGGAGCAGCCACAGGCCCATGATGTTGCGCAGGTAGCGGACGGTGCCGTCCACGCCCAGCTCGTTGGTGAAGTTGGCGCGGCGGCTGTCCTCGGTGAGGACGGGCGCATCCAGTTCGAGCCCGGCCAGCGACCACGTGCCGGTGGCGATGTACGCGAAGCGGTCGCCGCGCGCGGGCACCCCCGCCACGGCGGACGCGGTGTCGTGCGACCCGACGGCGGTCACGGGCACGGGCCCCTCGAGCCCCGTCTCGGCCAGCACCTCGGGCAGCAACTGCCCTGCCCGGTCGCCGGGCCGGCGCAGGGGCGCGAAGAGTGAGAGGTCGATCCCGAGGGTGTCGGCGACGGGCCGGGCCCAGTCGCGGGTGCGCGGGTCGATCAGCTGGGTGGTGGAGGCGTTGGTCAGCTCGGTGCCGACCTCTCCCGTCAGCCAGTACGAGACGAGGTCCGGGATCATCAGCAGCCTGCGGGCCGCGCCCAGCGCGGGTGTGCCCTGGGCGGCGACCAGTTGATAGACGGTGTTGAAGGGGAGGTACTGCAGCCCGGTGGCCGCGTACAGAGCGGTGGGCGGCAGCGCCCCGGCGACCTTCGCGGTGGCGCTCTCCGTACGGCCGTCCCGGTAGTGCACGGGGTTGCCGATGAGCGCGCCGTCCGCGTCGAGGAGGCCGTAGTCCACGGCCCAGGAATCGATACCCACGCTCGCCGGGGGGCCGCCCGCGAACCGGCCTGCGGCCCGCAGACCTTCGAGCACGCCGCGGTACAGGGCGAGGATGTCCCAGTGCAGGGTGGAGCCGACCCGTACGGGAGTGTTGGGGAAGCGGTGCACTTCCGTCAGGTCGAGCGTTCCGGCTCCCACCCGGCCCACCATGACGCGGCCGCTGGACGCGCCCAGGTCGACGGCGGCGAAGGGGCGGGGATCGGTCGGTGCCACGTCTTGTCAGTCCTTCGTGAGGGTTCGTACGAGCCGGGTTGTGGTGCGGGCGTCACGCCTGCCCGCACCACGGCGGAACGACTCTCCGCGGGCGGCGCGGGTGGTGACCCGTCGGCCTGCCGCGGTGCCGGGCGGCGGCGCGGCAGGGCGACCGCCCCGCAACACGCCGCACGCGCGAGCGCTACCGCAGGAACGCCGCCGCGACCCCCGCGTCGACCGGCACATGGAGCCCCGTCGTATGACTCAGGTCCCCGCCGGTCAGGGCGAACACGGCGTTGGCGACATGCTCAGGAAGCACCTCCCTCTTCAGCAGGGTCCGCTGGGCGTAGAACTCGCCCAGCTTCTCCTCCTCCACGCCGTACACGGCCGCCCGCTTCGCCCCCCAGCCGCCGGCGAAGATGCCGGAACCGCGCACCACCCCGTCGGGGTTGATGCCGTTGACCCGGATGCCGTGCTCGCCCAGCTCGGCGGCCAGCAGCCGGACCTGGTGGGCCTGGTCGGCCTTGGTCGCTCCGTACGCGATGTTGTTCGGGCCCGCGAACACGCCGTTCTTGGAGGCGATGTAGACGATGTCGCCGCCGATGCCCTGCGCGGTCATCACCCGCGCCGCCTCGCGGGAGACGAGGAAGGACCCGCGGGCCATGATGTCGTGCTGGAGGTCCCAGTCCTTCGCCGTGGTCTCCAGCAGCGGCTTGGAGATGGAGATCCCCGCGTTGTTGACCACCAGGTCGACGCCGCCGAAGGCGAGCGACGCGGCGGCGAAGGCGGCGGCGATCTGCTCCTCGGAAGTGACGTCCACGGTCACCGCGACCGCCTTGTCGGGCCCGCCCAGCTCCTCGGCCACCGCAGCAGCGCTGTCCGCGTCGAGGTCGGCGACCACGACGCACGCGCCCTCGGCGACCAGCCGGTGCGCGATGGCCTTGCCGATGCCGGACCCGGCCCCCGTCACCAGCGCGACCCGGGTCGCCAGCGGCTCGGGCGGCGGCATCCGGCGGAGCTTGGCCTCCTCCAGCTCCCAGTACTCGATGCGGAACTTCTCGGACTCCTCGATGGGCGCGTACGAGGAGACGGCCTCGGCCCCGCGCATCACGTTGATCGCATTGACGTAGAACTCGCCCGCCACACGCGCGGTCTGCTTGTCCTTGCCGAAACTGAACATGCCGACGCCCGGGACGAGGACGATGGCCGGGTCCGCGCCGCGCATGGCGGGGGAGTCGGCGTCGGCGTGCCGCTCGTAGTACGCGCGGTAGTCCTCGCGATAGGCGGCGTGCAGCTCCTTCAGCCGCGCGACCGCCTCATCCAGCGGGACGCCGGCCGGCAGGTCGAGGACCAGTGGACGGACCTTCGTCCGCAGGAAGTGGTCGGGGCAGGAGGTACCGAGCGCGGCGAGCCGCGGGTGCTCGGCGCGCGCCAGGAAGTCCAGTACGACATCGGAGTCGGTGAAGTGGCCCACCTGCGGGCGGTCGGTGGAGGCCAGACCACGGACGACGGGGGCGAGCGCGGCGGCGCGGGCCCGGCGCTCGGCTTCGGCCGGCGCCCCGTACCCGTCGAGTACCGACCCGAAGGGTTCTGCCCTGCCGCGCTCGGCGAGGTACGCCTCCGCGGTGCGGATGATGTGCAGGGAGTTGCTCTCGCACTCCTCGGAGGACGCGCCCCAGGCGGTGATGCCGTGGCCGCCGAGTACGCAGCCGATGGCCTCGGGGCGGGCGGCCATGACGGCCGCGATGTCCAGGCCGAGCTGGAAGCCGGGGCGGCGCCACGGCACCCACACGACCTGGTTGCCGAAGCACTCCTTGGTCAGCGCCTCGCCGTCCGCGGCGCAGGCGAGCGCGATACCGGAGTCGGGGTGGAGATGGTCGACGTGGGCGGCCTCGACGAGGCCGTGCATCGCGGTGTCGATGGACGGCGCGGCGCCCCCCTTGCCATGCAGGCAGTAGTCGAAGGCCGCGACCATCTCGTCCTCGCGGTCCACACCCGGGTACACCCCGGTCAGCGCGCGCAGCCGGTCCAGCCGCAGCGCGGCGAGCCCGTCGGCCCTGAGCGTGCCCAGGTCGCCGCCCGAACCTTTGACCCACATCAGCTCGATGTCGCCGCCGGTCACGGGATCGGTGGCGGTGCCCTTCGCGGAGGTGTTGCCGCCCGCGTAGTTGGTGTTGCGGGCATCCGCACCGAGTCGGTGGGATCGAGCGAGCAGCTCCGCCACGCGCTCGTGAGGTGCGTCTGTCATCACTTGCTTCCTTCGAGTTTCGTCATGGCTTCCTGCCGATGGGGGGCGGCGGGCTCGCATCGCCGGGCTGCGCCGCGCGCGGCGCTACGCCCCCCAGCCCGCCTGGGTGCCGCCGACCCGCTCGGCGACGATCTTCTCCGCCCAGCCGGAACGTCGGTACGCCGCGATCGGGTCCGGGTCGAGTTCCAGCTCCTCGCGCACCTCGGCCAGCAGTGGCCGGACATCCGTGTTGTACGCGTCCATCAGGACGGCGTTCGCCGCCAGCACGTCCCCGGAGCGCTGCGCAGCGCCGAGCGCCTCACCGTCCACGAGCAGCGCCTTCGCCGTCGCCTCCTGGACGTTCATCACGGAGCGGATGATGGCCGGGATCTTCGCCTCGATGTTGTGGCACTGGTCGAGCATGAAGGCCACGTCGGGTGTGAAGCCGCCGCCGCGGATCACCTCGTACATGATGCGGAACAGCTGGAAGGGGTCGGCCGCGCCGACCATCAGGTCGTCGTCCGCGTAGAAGCGGGAGTTGAAGTCGAACGCGCCGAGCCTCCCCTCGCGCAGCAGCAGCGCGACGATGAACTCGATGTTGGTGCCGGGCGCGTGGTGGCCGGTGTCCACCACGACCTGCGCCTTGGGGCCGAGCTTCAGGCAGTGCGCGTACGCGGTGCCCCAGTCGGGGACGTCGGTCGCGTAGAAGGCGGGCTCGAAGAGCTTGTACTCCAGCAGCATCCGCTGGTGCTCGCCCAGCCGCTCGTACACCGCGGCCAGGGCCTCGGCCAGCCGGTCCTGACGGGCCCGGATGTCGTCCTGGCCGGGGTAGTTGGTGCCGTCCGAGAACCACAGTTTGAGGTCGCGCGAGCCGGTCGCATCCATGATGTCGACGCACTCCAGCAGGTGCCCCAGGGCCTTGCGGCGGACGGCCGGGTCGGGGTTGGTGACCGAGCCCAGCTTGTAGTCGTCGTCCTGGAAGACGTTGGAGTTGATCGCGCCGAGCCGAAGTCCGAGCCCCTGCGCGTACTTGGCGAGGTCCGCGTAACCATCGGAGCCCTCGACCTTGTCCCAGGGGATGTGCAGGGCGACGGTCGGGGCGACGCCGGTGTGCTGGTGGACGCGCGCCGCGTCGTCCAGCTTCTCCCGCGGGGTGCGCGGCACCCCGGGCTGCGCGAACACCTTGAAGCGCGTGCCGGAATTGCCGTACGCCCATGACGGCGTCTCGATGGCCTGGGTCTTGAGGGCCGCCTTCACAGCGGATACGGCAGTCATGGATCAGCGCTCCCGGGGGCCGAGCAGATGGGTGAATCGTTTCATCGAGGTGAAGCTATGACCACCTAGCGGGCATGTCAAGGGATTGAGTCGGTTCAGAGGTTTCATGGGCTGACCCATTGACGGCGTGGGTGTTGCGCGTCTAGCTTCCGTGAAACTTAGTTGAAACCTTTCACGGCGCCTTCGAGGCGTACCTTCCACGGAGCATCCATGAACCAGCCCGACACGGGCCCGGCCCCCGTCCTGGCCCTGACGGACGTGTCCAAGTCCTTCGGTGCCGTACGGGCCCTGCAGGACGTCTCCCTGCAACTGCTCCCGGGCGAGGTCCACGCGCTCGCGGGGGAGAACGGTGCGGGCAAGTCTACGCTCATCAAGACGCTGGCCGGGGTGCACCGGCCGGACTCCGGCCAGGTGATGCTCGACGGGAAGCCGGTCGTCTTCAACGGCCCGGCCGACGCCCGCGACGCCGGCATCGCCGTCATCTACCAGGAGCCCACGCTCTTCCCCGACCTGTCGATCGCCGAGAACATCTTCATGGGCCGTCAGCCGCGCGCCTCACTCGGCCGGATCGACCGCAGGGCCGTGCGCGAGGCGACGGCCGCCCTGATGACCCGGCTCGGCGTCGACCTCGACCCGGAACGGCTCGCCCGTGGGCTGTCCATCGCCGACCAGCAGATCGTCGAGATCGCCAAGGCGCTCTCCTTCGACGCCCGCGTCCTGATCATGGACGAGCCCACCGCCGCCCTCACCGGCAGCGAGACCGCCCGTCTCTTCTCGGTCGTCAGGACGCTGCGCGCCTCCGGCGCCGCCGTTCTGTTCATCTCGCACCGCCTCGAGGAGATCTTCGGGCTCTGCCAGCGCGTGACGACGCTGCGGGACGGCCGCTGGGTCGCCTCCGAGCCCCTGGACGGTCTCACCGAGGACGACCTCGTACGCCGCATGGTCGGCCGCGACCTCGACGAGCTCTACCCCAAGCAGGCCACGACCGTCGGCGAGACCGCCCTGTCGGTGCGGCGGCTCACCCGTGAAGGTGTCTTCCGGGACGTCTCGTTCGAGGTGCGGCGCGGCGAGATCGTGGCGCTCGCCGGGCTGGTCGGCGCGGGCCGCTCCGAGGTCGTCCAGGCCGTCTTCGGCGTGGACAAGGCTGACGCGGGCGAGGTGTACGTGAACGGCACGCCGCTGCGGGCCGGTTCACCGACTGCCGCCATGGACGCCGGAGTTGCCCTCGTACCGGAGGACCGGCGCCAGCGCGGGCTCGTCATGGAGATGTCCATCGAGCGCAACATCGGCCTCACCGGGCTCGGCAGCCTGGGCAGCGGCGGCATGGTGCGCCGCACCCTGGAGCGCGGGCGGGCCGCCGACTGGGCGGTGAAGCTCCAGCTCAAGTACAACAAACTCTCCGACACGGTCGGGGTGCTGTCCGGCGGCAACCAGCAGAAGGTCGTCCTCGCCAAGTGGCTGGCCACCGACCCGGCCGTGCTCATCGTCGACGAGCCCACGCGCGGCATCGACGTCGGCACCAAGGCCGAGGTCCACCGGCTGCTGTCCTCGCTCGCCGCAGAAGGCCTCGCCGTGCTGATGGTCTCCTCCGACCTGCCCGAGGTGCTCGGCATGGCCGACCGCGTGCTGGTCATGCACGAGGGCCGACTGGTGGCGGAGATCCCCCGTGAGGAGGCCACCGAGGAGACGGTCATGGCCGCGGCCACGGGTCGCCCCACCGGCAAGGAGAAGGCGGCATGACAGTCGAGCCAGGCCTCAGCGGGCGCCCCCGACACGGCGGCTCGCACGACACACACGAAAGGACAGCGGCGTGACGGCCACCCTCGAATCTCCGCCGGCCGCGCCGGAGGCGGACCGCCGATCCGCGCGCTCGCTCATGGATCTGGTCCTCCGTGCCCGTGAGTTGAGCATCGGCGGCGCGCTCGTCGTGCTGATCCTCGGCACCTGGATATCCAACCCGTCCTTCCTGGACGACCAGGGCATCAAGGACCTGCTCCTCAACTCCTCGATCCTCGTCCTGCTCGCCGTCGGCCAGTCCGTCGTCGTCATCACCCGCAACATCGACCTGTCCGTCGGCTCCGTGGTCGGGCTCACCGCCTTCGCCTGCGGCAGCTTCGTCTCGGGCACGGACCACAGCGCGCTGACCGTCGTCCTGCTCGGCATCGGACTCGGCGTCCTGTGCGGCCTGGTCAGCGGGCTGCTGGTCAGCTTCGGCCGGGTCCCCGCGCTGGTCGTCACCCTCGGCATGCTCTACGTCATCCAGGGCATCGACCACGCCTGGGCGCACGGCGAACAGATCAACGCCGCCGACGTCCCCGACGACGTGCTCGGCCTCGGCAGCGGCAGTGTCCTCGGCATCCCGTATCTGCCGCTGATCTCCGCCGCCGTCCTGGTCGGCACCGCCTACTACCTGCGGACCTACCGCAGCGGCCGGGAGCTGTACGCGATCGGGTCCAACCCCGAGGCCGCCCGCCTGGCCGGTATCCCCATCCGCCGCCGCGTGCTCGCCGCGTACGCCTTCTCCGGCGCCGTCGCCGGTCTTGCCGGTGCGCTGTGGCTCGCCCGCTTCGGCACGGTCGTCGCCGACGCCGCGAACGGCTGGGAGCTGACCGTCGTCAGCTCGGTCGTCGTCGGCGGCATCGCCATCACCGGTGGCGTCGGCACGGTCTGGGGCGCGGCGCTCGGCGCGCTGCTGCTCACCACGATGGGCAGCGCCCTCGTCGTCCTGAAGGTTGACTCCTTCTGGCAGCAGGCCATCACCGGTGTGCTGCTGCTCGCGGCCATCACCACCGACCGCATCGTGAACCTGCGCACCACCAGCGCGCTGAGGAAGAGGAGCCGACGATGAACACCCTCGTCAAATACCTGCGCTGGGACACCGTCGTCGGCGTGCTCCTGATCGCCGTCTTCCTCGCCGGATCCGGTACGACGGAGGGCTTCGCGGACACCGCCAACCTCTCCGCCGCCCTCGACGACACCGCCGAAATCGCCCTGATCGCATTGCCGATGACCCTGCTCGTCGTCGCGGGACAGGTCGACCTCTCCGTGGCCTCCATGCTCGGACTCTCCAGTGCGCTCGCAGGCTCGCTGTGGGAGGCCGGCTGGACCTTCGAGACGATCGTGCCCCTGTGCCTGCTCGTCGGCGCGCTCGGCGGCCTCCTCAACGGGTGGCTCGTCACCCGTGTCGGGCTGCCCTCGCTCGCCGTCACCATCGGCACGCTCACTCTCTACCGGGGCCTGGCCTCCGTCGTCCTCGGGGACAAGGCGGTCGCCGACTTCCCCGAGACGTACTCCCGGTGGGCCACCTACACCCAGACCGTGCCCGGCACCTTCATCCCGTACCCCGTCGCCCTGTTCGGCGTCCTGGCCGTCATCACCGCCGTCGTCCTGCACTGCACGGCCTTCGGGAGGTCGCTGTACGCGATCGGCGCGCAGGAGGACGCGGCCTACTTCGCCGGCATCCGGGTCAAGCGCATCAAACTGGTGCTGTTCGTCCTCGCGGGCTTCGTGGCCTCCTTCGCCGGGATCGTCTTCACCCTGCGGTACGGCAGTGCCCGCGCCGACAACGGGGTCGGACTCGAACTGGTCGTCATCGCCTCGGTGCTGCTCGGCGGCGTCGACTTCGACGGCGGGCGGGGCACCCTCGGCGGCGCGGTCGCCGGTGTGCTGCTGATCGGCCTGCTGAACAACCTCCTCACCCTCAACGACGTGTCCAACGAGATCCAGGTCATCGTCACCGGCCTGCTGCTCGTGGCCTCCGTCCTCACCCCGCGGGTCGTCGCCGCCGTCTCCGAGCGCCGCCACCGGCGCGCCGCGACCGCCTCCGCCTAGCTCCCCTTCCCTCCCTCAACTCCTGCCCTCCGAAAGGGACACCACCATGTCTGCGCACTCCCGCACGCGCCGCCGTGCCATCCTCACCACCACCGCTGCGGCCTGTGTCCTCGCCGTCACGCTGGCCGGCTGCTCGGGCACCACCAAGAACGACACCAAGAACGAGGCGAAGGAGGCGGCGAGCAGCGCCGAGGCCGACCCGAACGCGCCGCTGAAGAAGGGCCTCAAGCTCGCCTTTCTGCCGAAGCAGATCAACAACCCGTACGAGAAGATCGTCGACGACGCGGGGATCGGCGCGGCCAAGGAGTTCGGCGGCTCGGGCAAGGAGGTCGGACCCTCCGACGCCAAGGCCTCCTCCCAGGTCTCGTACATCAACACCCTCATCCAGCAGCGCCAGGACGCGATCCTCATCGCCGCCAACGACCCCAACGCGGTGTGCGGCCCGCTCAAGCAGGCCATGAAGCAGGACATCAAGGTCGTCGCCTACGACTCCGACACCGCCAAGGACTGCCGTCAGCTGTTCATCAACCAGGCCAGCTCCGAGGAGATCGGCCGCAGCCAGGTCCAGCACCTCGCCAAGCAGCTCGACTACAAGGGCGAGATCGCGATCCTCTCGGCCACCCAGAACGCGACGAACCAGAACACCTGGATCGGGTTCATGAAGGACGAGCTGAAGAAGCCCGAGTACAAGGGCCTGAAGCTGGTCAAGGTCGCCTACGGGGACGACGACGACCAGAAGTCGTTCCAGGAGACCCAGGGTCTGCTCAAGGCCTACCCGAAGCTGAAGGGCATCATCTCGCCCACCACCGTCGGCATCGCCGCCGCCTCGCGCTACATCAGCGACTCCAGCTACAAGGGCAAGGTCGTCATCAACGGCCTGGGCACGCCGAACCAGATGCGCAAGTACGTCAAGGACGGCACGGTCGAGCAGTTCTCCCTGTGGGACCCCAAGAAGCTCGGCTACCTCGGCTCGTACGCGGCCGCCGCTCTCGCCTCGGGCCAGATCACCGGTGCGGAGGGCGAGAAGTTCAAGGCCGGTGACCTCGGCGAGTACACCATCGGCAAGGACGGCGAGGTCATCCTCGGCCCGCCGACCGTCTTCGACAAGAACAACATCGACGACTTCGACTTCTGAGGTCCGGGATCGCTCGATGCAGCGCGTCTGCTTTCTGCTGAAGGTCCGGCAGGAGCGGCTGGAGGAGTACCGCGAGCGTCACGCGGCCGTATGGCCCGAGATGCTCGCGGCGCTCTCCGCCGCCGGCTGGCACAACTACTCGCTCTTCCTCCGGGAGGACGGCCTGCTCGTCGGCTACCTGGAGACCGAGGACTTCGCGGCTGCGCAGGCCGCCATGGCTGGCACGGACGTCAACACCCGCTGGCAGGCGGACATGGCGGGCTTCTTCGAAGCCCTGGACGGCGCCAAGCCGGACGAGGCGATGAAGCCGCTCACCGAAGTCTTCCACCTCGATCGACCGCAATGACCCGGCACAGGAGGGTATCGACCGTGACCGCAAGGACTCCCGCCACCGCACGCAGGCCGAAGATCGGGCTCGTCGCGGGCGGACTCGGCGCCTACTGGCCCCAGTTCCCCGACCTCCTCCCGCAGCTGCGGCGCTCCGCCGACCGCGTCACCGAGCGGATGCGGGAGTTCGACGCGGACGTCGTGGACGTGGGCTTCATCTCCGACGCCCAGGAGGGGGCCGCCGCGGCCGAGAAGCTCAGGGCCGAGGGCTGCGACCTGATCGTCGGCTTCCTCACCACCTATATGACCGCCACCATGCTGGTGCCCATTGCCCAGCGCAGCGGCGCCCCCGTACTCCTCATCAACCTCCAGCCCACGGAGGCCATGGACCACGCGTCCTTCGACACGGGCGCCTGGCTCGCCTACTGCGGCGCCTGCCCGCTCCCCGAAATGGCCGGCGCCTTCGAGCGCGCGGGAGTTCCCTTCCGCTCCGTCTCGGGACACCTGGAGGACGAGCGCGCCTGGCAGCGCATCGGGCGGTGGATCCGGGCCGCGGGCGTACGGTCGGTGCTGCGCCATGGACGGCACGGGCTGATGGGTCACCTCTACCCGGGCATGTACGACGTGTCCACCGACCTGACCATGGTCGCCGGCAACCTGGGCGGCCACGTCGAGGTCCTGGAGTTCGACGACCTGCGGGTGCGTGTCGAGAAGGCCGGGGAAGAGGAGGTCGAGGCCAAACTCGCCGAGGTCGGCGCGGTGTTCGAGCTGGCCGAGTCCGTTGTCCAGGACGACCTGGTCTGGGCCGCGCGGGTGTCCGTCGGACTCGACCGGCTCGTCGAGGACTTCGACCTGGACTCCCTGGCGTACTACCACCGCGGCCTCGACGGCGAGATCCACGAGCGGCTGGGTGCGGGCATGATCCTCGGCTCCTCCCTGCTGACCGCGCGAGGCGTGCCCACCTGCGGCGAGTACGAACTGCGCACCTCGCTCGCCATGTTGGTCGCGGAGCGGCTGGGGGCGGGCGGTTCGTTCACCGAGCTGCAGGCGCTCAACTTCCGTGACGGCGTGGTGGAGATGGGCCACGACGGCCCGGGACACCTCGCCATCAGCGAGCGGAAGCCGCTGTTGCGGGGCCTGGGTGTCTACCACGGCAAGCGCGGCTGGGGCGTCTCGGTCGAGTTCGACGTCAAGCACGGCCCGGTCACCCTCGTCGGGCTGGGCCAGTCCCGTGACGGCCGCTACCGGCTGATCGCCTCCGAGGGCGAGGTCGTCGCAGGTCCGCTGCTCCAGATCGGCAACACCACGTCGAGGGTGGACTTCGGGGCCGATCCGGGGGAGTGGACCGACGCCTGGAGCGCGAGCGGAGTCGGCCACCACTGGGCGCTGGCCACCGGCCGGCTGCTGCCCGAACTCCGGGCGCTGGCGGACCTCGCCGGTCTGGAACTGGTGGAAGTCACCGGCCGATGACACCCACGCCAGGAAGGCGCGGAGCACTCCGCTCATAATGGACAAGTACGCGCCGCGGGCGGTGACCGTCACCCCAGGGGCACCCTGCCGCTCGCACGATGCCCTCCGAGGCACAGAGGCGGTGGCTGACACATGTGCGCACACGCCCGGCCCGGCGGACAGTCGCCGGGGCCGTCCACAGCGGGCCACTACGGCGAGGCGGTGTTCCGGCCCGAGCAGCCGGGGGAGGACGACCGTATCGACCTCGGCGCGCTCGCCTACGATGACACCACGATGGCCCGGCTGCGGAGCCTGGGGGTCGGGCCGGGCTGGAACTGCCTCGACGTAGGAGCCGGCACCGGCACCGTCGCCCGGCGGCTGTTGCACGAGGCGGGTGTCGCGACCGTGCTCGCGGTCGACCGCGACGTACGTTTCCTCACCGCCCACCCCTTCCCCGGGCTCGGTGTCCTGGAGGCGGACATCAGCGCCCCGGGTTTCGACCCCGGCCGATTCCAGCTGGTCCACGCCCGATTCGTCCTGATGCACCTGCCTTCACGGCACCGCCTGATCGCCGCACTGGGTGAACTCCTGGCTCCCGGCGGGGTGCTGGTCCTCAGCGACGCCGTCGACCTGACCACCGCGACTGCGCCCACGACGCCGTACACCCGGGTCGTGCAGGCCATGTGGCAAGGGCTGCGGGACACGATCGGCACCGACGTCTCCTGGGTCCCCGAGTATCCACATCTGCTCCGCGCCGCGGGGCTCGCCTCCGTCGCCGCCGAGATCCAGGTACCGCCCCTGGTCCCCGGGAGCCCCATCAGCCGCTTCTGGGCCCGCAGCTGGGACCGGGCGAGGGAGGCGATCCTGGCCACCGGACTGGTGGACGACGCGACGGTCGACGCGGCGATCCGGTATCTCGACTCGCCCGACTGCGCTGCGCTGTCGCCCGGAATGATCACGGCCTGGGGATGGAGACCCCAGGAAGCCGTGCCAGGAGCGCCTGACACCCGGCCGCAGAGCTGATCGGTCAGGCTTCCAGGTCGTCGGCGAAGTGCCGGAACCCGCGCCGGTCCTGGTGGATGCTCCACAGAGTCTGTGCGAGCGTGGCCGGGTCCTTCCTCGGATGTCCGGGGATGATCGCGCCGGGGATGATGAGCTGCGCGACGTGGATGCCGTCGTCGGCCAGGGCGTCGTGCAGCATCTGGCCGTAGGCTCTCTCGGCGGCGAAGGCGACCGAGGTGCCGGCACGGTCGGGGTGAGGGACCGCGGCGGTGCCGCCGTTGACGAAGAGGATGGTGCCGCGGCCGAGGGCGCGCATGTCGGGCAGCACCTGGTGCACGGCGGCGACGGGGCCGTAGACGGAGAACTCGATCGGGCCCACGAGGTCGGAGGGAGTGGTCTCCAGGACCGGCCGCATGAAGTCCTTGTGCGGGACCGGGCTGTACTGCAGGACCTCGATCGGGCCCAGGGTCGCGGTCGCGGCGTCCAGGGCTGCCGCGAGGGCACTCGGATCGCGTACGTCGGCGGCGAAACCTCGCGCCGTCACGCCCTCGCCGGCCAGTCCGGCGGCGAGGGCGTCGGCCCGGCCCTGGTCGCGGGAGATGAGTGCTGCCTCGAAGCCCTCACGGCCGAACCGCCGTGCGGCGGCCGCTCCGAGGCCGGGGCCTGCTCCGATGATGGCCATGGTGGTCATGACTTCCTCCTTGGCGTGCGCCGATCAGGAACAGCGGCGCCGGGATGATTCCGAGGCAGCCGTACGCAGGGGAGCACGCCGGCCGCTCGACGCACGTGTCCGACGCGGCGGCCGTACTCCTCTTCGATGACGCGGGCGCTCCGTGCGTATGTCTTGCCCACGCTGCTGCGTCAGGGGCGAAGCAGAGCCTTGACGGCGCGGCGCTCGTCCATCGCACGGTGGCCACCGGCCACCTGGTCGAGCGGGAGAGTGAGGTAGAAGACCTTCATGTCGGGCAGGAAGCGGCGCAGCGGCGTCGGCCCGCCACACAGAGCGACGTGCGAGCGGAACAACTGCTCGCCGTCGATCGGCACGCCGTCGGGACGTCGACGAAGCCGAGGTTGTCGGCCGGGCAGAAGGAGCGCAGCGCCCGCTGCATCGACTCGGGGGTGCCGACGCACTCCAGCGCGAGCGGTGTCCGGCAATCACAGGACCACCCTCAGAGGCTCAGCACGATCGCGGACGCTATGCCGCCGAGGAACAGAGCGAAGGCGCCTTCGCGCCAGCCGCCCTTCCCCCAGCGGAAGGGGCGGTCCAGGGCGAGCCTCCCGGGGCCGATGGCCGCGATGCCGAGCGCGACGACCGCGATGCACAGGTTGTACTCCATGCCGCCATCCTGAGCCCACAGACCGTGTGCCGCAGTAACGGTCGCCATGGCGTTGATCATCACACCGATCACGGCAGCCGCTGCCAGTGGCGTGAACAGTCCCAGAGCCAGTCCGAGGCCCCCCAGGAACTCGGATCCACCGCCGATGACGGCGTAGACCTTCCCCGGGCGGTAACCCGTCGCGGCGAGCCATGCACCCGTGGCGGTGAGGCCGTCGCCACCGAACAGGCCGAAGAGCTTCTGGGCGCCGTGCCCTGCCATGAGCAGGCCGAACGTCACCCTGATAAGAAGCAGACCGCAGTCGGCGGCGGACACTGCGGGCCGCGCCGAAGCGGAGGCGGGTTCGGGGGAGGCGCGAAGTTGTTCAGCGATGTACTTCACCGGGGGCTCTTCTCTGCTCCGAGGTCCCGCGGCGGTGCCGACCGACCACCGAGGAAACAGCAGGGCGGTTGTCTGGTCACCATGGCGCCTTCAAGGGCATGCCATGCGTGGCGGACCGTGACACAGCCGCAGGACCACCGCCGGCGTTCTCGCATCGGGCCGGTCAGGCCGCCGGTCGTTGTCGTTATGAACTGAGTGACATCGGCTTGTTGTCTTCCATCATTACGCCCTTTCGCCTCCCGTGCCGAGCCGGTTCGGATGCCTGGCCCGGGGGAGGGCGGCGACCAGCACGGGGTAGTCGGCCTGCCAGGTCTCCGCTCACAGGCAGCAGACCCTCGTTGCGCACCGGATCGAGTGGTGAGCCGACGCGCGGCCGTTCACCAGGCCGGGGTCGGGAGGTCGTCTCCCGCGGCCGGCGGCTGCTCGCCCGCGTGCCCTCCGCAGAGGGTGGGGCAGCCGCAGAACACCGAGACAGGACGCAACTGGTGCGTTCTTCATGCCGATACGGTGGAAGTTTTCCTCACCCCACCCGGCGCGAGGCTTCAGTTCGCGTATAACTCTGGTGATTCCGACGACATGACAGGTGGTTCCGGGCGGCGGTCAGGCGCGAGCCGGCCCCGTCGCGCCAGGCCGTCGCCGGTCCGGCTCCGACTCCGACTCCACGAGAGGACAGTTGATGGATGTGGAGAAGCGCCTGCGGGACGAGAACCCGGGCGATGGCTTCGGTCGTGGGACGGCCGGGGTGAGTAGACGGCGGTTCCTCGGATACGTCGTGGCGGGATCGACGCTCACCGTCGCCGCCCAGCTGGGCGAGGTGGTGCTGGCGCCGTCGCGGGCCGCCGCCGTGGTGCCCTCGGTGCCGGGGCCGTCCGAGGTCTACGACCTCAACGACATGCTGACCCACGCCGCACTGCCCACGTCGAATCTGATCACTATCCGGATCGGTTCCGACGGCACGGCCTCCTTCGCCCTGCCGCGGGCGGAGGTCGGGCAGGGCATCACCACGTCCTCCGCGATGCTGATCGCCGAGGAGCTGGACCTCCCGCTGGAGAAGATATCGGTGACGCTGGCCGACGCCCGGCCGGAGCTGCTGTTCAACCAGCTCACCGGCGGCTCGAACACCACCATCTCCACCTTCACCCCGATCCGGGTGGCCGCGGCCGTGGCACGGGGGCAGTTGCTGAAGGCCGCGGCTCTGGAGCTGGGTGAAGCGATCGGCTCCCTCACGGTGAAGGCCGGCGTCATCACCTCCCCGGCCGGGGCGAGCATCACGTACGGCGAGCTGGCGGTGAAGGCGGCCGTCCTCGCGGACGCCCAGGTCGAGGTCACGCTCAAGGAGCCCTCGCAGTTCAAGGTCATCGGAACGTCGCAGCGGCGCATCGACGCCCTGGCGGCGGTGACGGGCCGCAAGAAGTTCGCGATGGACGTGCAGGTGCCCGGCGCCCTGCCCACGATGGTGTGCAGGCCGCCGACGATCAACGGCACGGTCCGCTCGGTGGAGAACCTGGACGAGGTCCGGGCCATGCCGGGCATCACCGACGTCGCGCGGATCTCCACCGGCGTCGCCGTCCGCGGCCGCACGTTCGGGCAGTGCATCGACGCGGTCCGCGCCCTGAAGGTCACCTGGGCGCCCGGTACCGCCGAGGGAACCTCGGACACGACTGTCCTCAAGGAACTGCGGGCAGCCGAACTTCCCCTTGTCGTACCGCCGCTGCCCCTTCTCACCAAGGCGGTCGACGCACGGTTCACCTTCCACTTCGCCAGCAACGGCGCCCTGGAGACCAACTGCGCCGTCGCGGACGTACGAGCGGACTCCGCCGAGATCTGGGCGAGCCTGAAGTCACCGATCGCCGCACAGGAAGAGATCGCCCTCCAGCTCGGTCTGCCGCCCACCGCCGTCAAGGTCCATGTCACGGAGGGCGGTGGCTCGTTCGGTCGCAAGCTCTTCCACGACGCCGCCCGCGAGGCCGCCGAGATCTCCCGGGCCATGGGCAAGCCGGTGAGGCTGATGTGGCACCGGACCGACGACTTCCGCCAGGGTCGCACGCATCCGATGTCCACCTCGCGGGTGCGGGCCACGTACACGCTCGGGCAGGTCCTGACGTACGAGCAGCGGCACACGTCCGTGGCCACCGACTTCGGCCATGGCCTGGGCGAGATCATCACCTCGGAGGCGGCCCAACTGCCGGTCGGTGACCTGACGTTCTCCGAGACAATTTTCGCTCTGACGCAGCAGAGTCCGTACCACTTCGGGGTCACCACCCAGCTCCTCGCCGAGACCCGCAAGGGCTTCAACACCGGCTCCATGCGGAACATCTACTCGCCCAACGTCCGTTGCGCGCAGGAGCTCGTCGTGGATGAGCTGGCGAAACGGACGGGGAAGGACGCCCACGCGTTCCGGCGTCAGTTCCTCAAGGACGAGCGGGCCAGGGCAGTCCTCGACAAGGTCGCAGAGGTGGGCCGGTGGGGCCGGTCCATGCCTGCCGGCACCGGGCAGGGGATCGCGGTGCACCCCGAGTACCACGGCTTCGTCGCTGTCCTCGCGGAGATCGACTGCCGGCCGGAGACGACCGGGCGGAAGGTCCGTGACGCCTACACGGGCCCTCGTGTCACCAAGGTCGTCTGCGCCGTCGACGTCGGCCTCGCCGTCAACCCGCGCGGCCTGGAGGCGCAGATGATGGGCGGCATCATCGACGGCATCGCCATCACCCTCACCGCGGGCCTCCACCTCCAGAACGGGCATTTCCTGGAGGGGAGTTGGGACAACTACTTCTACACCCGGCAGTGGAACACCCCGCCCGAGCTGGAGATCGTCGTCATGCCACCGACCACCGGCAAGCCCGGTGGTGCGGGGGAGCTGGCGGTGGCCGGCGCGATGGCGGCCGTCGCCTGCGCCTACGGCCGGGCCACCGGCACCATGCCCACCACCTTCCCCATCAACCACGGCGAGCCCCTCGGCTTCGAGCCGCTGCCCACCACCCCGCCGATCCCTGCCTCGCCCACCGACGGCCTCGACCGCACCTTTTAGAAGACCAGGAGCTCCCGTGCCGCAACACACCTTCATCCTCAACGGCAAACCGGTGACCGTGGACATCGAGGACGACGTCCGGCTGCTCTGGGTGCTTCGCGACGTCCTGGGCGTCACCGGACCGAAGTACGGCTGCGGGCTCGGCGTCTGCCAGGCGTGCACCAGCCACATCAACGGCAAGGCGTTCAACCCCTGCAGCGTCCCGGTCAAGGATGTCGGTCCCGACGACGAGGTGACCACGATCGAGGGCCTGCCCGCCACCGTCGGCCGGGACCTGCACCCGATGCAGGAGGCATGGCTGGAGTACGACGTGGCGCAGTGCGGCTACTGCCAGCCCGGCCAGATCATGACCGCCGTCGCCAAGGTCCGGCGCGCCCGGGAGGAGGGACGCGAGATCGACGAAGCCGACCTCGACGAGATACGCAACATCTGCCGCTGCGGCACCTACAACCGCATCCGTGAGGCCATCACCGCAGGCGCGGAGAAGTTCTGAACCGATTGCGGTAGCAGGAAGAAGGGGCGGGCGCCCAGCTGGGTGGAGAACCGATGGCGGGTGGCCGTTGCCCGCTCGGTGGCTCCGGGGCTCGCGGGGACGAGCGCTGTCCCCCGGTGGCTACTCCCCGGTGCGCCCGTCCAACGACTCCCGGAGGAGGTCGGCGTGCCCGTTGTGGCGTGCGTATTCCTCGACCAGATGGACCAGGATCCATCGCAGGCTGGGTGCGCGACCGTCGGGCCAGGTGCGCCGGGCCAGTCGCTCCAGGCCGCCGTCGGCCAGCGCCTGCGTGACCAGGGTGCGGGAGCGGGCCACGGTGTCCTGCCAGAGCGTATGAAGCTGTTCGGGGGTGTCCTCGGCGGCTGAGTGCCAGTCCCAGTCGGGGTCGGCCTTCCAGTCCACCGTGTCCCACGGCGGCTCCGGGTCCCGCCCGTGCAGCCAACGGGAGCACCAGTAGTCCTCGACGAAGGCCAGGTGCTTGAGCATGCCGCCCAGCGTCATCGAAGAGGCACCGACGGTCGCCCCGAGGCCGGCCGTGTCCAGTCCGGCGCACTTCCACGTCAGGGTCGCGCGGTGGAACTCCAGGAAGCCCAGGAGGGTGCTGGTCTCGTCGGCCGCAAGGGGAGGTTCCGGGCGACCCTGTTCGTCCATGTCGGGCATGGGCGGTGAGCCTACCGGCGGGGCCTGCGCCGGGCCAGGGACTTGGGTGGAGCCGGCCGGATCTGCAGGGGCGACCCCGTCGACGCCTTCGATGCCATCGTTCCCTCCCTGCCCCGCTTCGGATTCTCCACGCTCCGACCGGCATCCCCTTCGTCGGCACGAGAACCCACCCGGCGTCACCACAGCGCAGCGCCCGAACGTGCGGACCGGTACAACCACGTCGAACTCACCGCGCACCCACGACGGCGGGCACTTCATCCCCTGGAAAATCCCCGACGGCCTGGGTCGCCGGCCTGCGTCGGACCTTCGGCCGCCGACGCTGAACCTTCCGGGTTCACCGACGGGTGGAGCCGCGTGCGCGAGATCCGGGATGCGGCAGCGCCCGGACGGCGGTGCCCGCACCCGGAACCGCGGAAACCGAGAGGGCGGCCGCAGACGGTCTGAGGTATCCCGGAACTATGAAATCGCAGCGGTTCCTGCGCTCGCTCCACGCGACCCGGCGGCACTCGAAGGCATTGGTGGCAATGCCTTTCGCCTTGATCGCCGCCGTCACCGTGGTGGACATCAGCGCACCGCCGGATGTCCACCTGGGGCCGTTTCTCGTGGCAGCGCCCGCTGTGACCTCGTCGTTCGCCGGCCCCCGTATGACTGCCTTCGTGGGCGCGGTTGCCGTGCTGGCTCAGTCCCTGGTCGCCATCGCACGCACCAGCCTCAACGACCTCAATCACACCTACCAGATCATTGCCCTCTGCCTGATCTCTGCCTTTGTCACCGTGTTTGCACATCTGAGGGAACGGCACGAGCAGGAGATGACGCAGCTGCGCTCGGTGGCGGAGACGGCACAGCACGTGTTGATGCAGCCCTTGCCCCGTCGCAGCGGTCCCCTGCGCATCGCCTCGGTCTACCTGGCCGCAGAGGCGGAGGCGCAGCTGGGCGGTGATCTTTACGCGCTCGCCCGCACCGCCGACGGCACCCGCGTGATCGTCGGCGATGCTCGCGGCAAGGGACTCGATGCGATCGGTGAAGCCGCCGGCGTGCTGGGTGCCTTCCGGGCTCTCGCACACAAGGAAGCGCGGCTGCCCGAACTGGTGGGGCACCTGGAGGACGGGGTCACAGTGGACCGCAACGGCGCCACGGACGGGGAAGCGGAGGACGACTACAGTGCGGAGGCCTTCGTCACTGCGGCCGTGCTCGACATCCCCGATGCCGGTTCCGAACTTCGCCTGGTCAGCTGCGGTCATCCACCGCCGTTGCTGCTCCATGCGGGTGAGGTGCTGTCCCTCGAAGTGGATGAACCCGCTCCGCCTCTCGGGCTCGCGCAGTTGCTCGCCCCCGCATTCACTGCGGAGACGTTCACGTTCGGCATCGGGGACGTCCTGCTCCTGTACACCGATGGCGTCATCGAGTCCCGTGACCGGTCAGGACGCTTCTACCCGCTGTTGGAGCGGGTTGCGTCCCGGTGCGGAGACGGTGCGGAATCCCTGCTGGAGTACGTGCGTGCCGACCTCCTTCGGCACGCGGGCGGGTGCCTCGGAGACGATGCGGCCATGGTCGCCATCGAACGACTTCCGGATGCCGCGTGGCATCCCGCCGGACGGTCACGTCGGCAGGGAGCGGCCGAAAAGCAGGTCGAAACCCACCGGTAGCTGTAGCAGGACGCGGCGGGTGAGCGCCTCGCCCGCAGCGTCGGCGGTCGCGCTGAGCACGGCGCCGACGTCCCACTTCGCGGTCTCCTCGGTCGCTCCGTCGATCCAGGCCGCGGTGGCGCGCACGAACCGTTCGGGGGAGAGGGGCTCGGCGGCCCGCAGCGGGCTGAGGAGGATGAGGGCATATGTCTCCGGGAGGCGAGCTCGGCCCGCTCCTCGCCCACCGGATGCGCGCCCAGGAGGGCCGGCACGACGCGGGCTGCCCGTTCCGCTTCCTGCCGGGTGTCGTAGTCCCCGCGTTCCTGGACGCGGTCCAGGAACGCTTCCGTTCGCAGGGTCACTGCAACCCTCCCCTTCTCGGAACGCGGAGGACGGGGCCGCGGGGGAGGGGAGATCCGCCCCGTCCTCCGCCGCACCGGCCCCGCAGACCGCACCGTCACGGCACGGGCTCAGCCCTGCAGCGTGACCGTGAAGCTGCGACCGTACGCGTGGCGGGTGTCGACGTCGACACGGGTTCCGCCGTGGACCGGGCTCACGCGTACCCCGTCGTCCGACGACACCTTCCGCAGTGACCTGCCCCGGATCAGGACACTGGCCCTGTCCCGGCCCATCGACGGGTCGGACACGGCGACGGCGGTCGGACCCCGGTGCCCGCGGCGCTGCATGATCACCGACGCCGGACCGTCCATCCGCAGGCCCGCGACCTCGTGCCATCCGGGCGTGAACGTATTGGCCGCCCTCAGACCGAGGCCGGTGTGGGACACGGCCTGCAGGTGCGGGGTGTTGGCCAGGACCTGCAGCGGACCGTTCGGGTACGACGCCAACTGCGTCCCGCCTGCATTCGGCACCAACGCGTAGGCCATGCAGAGGGGTTCGGCTCCGGGTGCCTGGTCGACCGTTACGCCGAGGACGGTACGGGTGACGGCGGTGTCCGGGTTCGAGGTGCGGACGACCCGGCGGCTGCGGGTGACCTCGTCCAGGGAGACCCGGACCTGCGGGGTGTCGAGGAAGACGTAGCCGACGGCGGTGCGTTGTGTGGTGTTGGCGTAGCGCAGCCAGTGCAGGTCACCGGTGCCCGCGCCGGTCCACGGACGGCCGCCGCGGAGCATCCCGGTGAGAGAGACCTGGTCGCCCGGCGAGGCGGTGCGGGCGTCGAGGGTCGTGGTCACGGCCCGCCCGGCGGGGTCACCGACCCCTGCGGCAAGCACCACGATCTCCTCGTCGAGCAGGAACCAAGATTTCGTCGCCGTGGCATTGCGGTAGACCACGAAATCGTCCGGCAGCAGGTGCCTGTCGCGGTCGGCGACGTCGCCGGACTGCACCATGCCGACCGCGGCGTACGCCCCGAGAACGGCGCCGCCGGAGCGCTGATCGGTGCCACGAGGGAAGTACACGTACGTGTTCTGCGACTCGGACGACGAGGTGAAGTTCAGCGGGTGGCCGGGGTTGTCGTAGTACGGCTTCCCGTACAGGTCGGGGACGGTCCGTCGCTCTTCGACCGGCGCGGTGACACCGGCGAGGCCGTACGGCGAGACCGTGGTGAAGTAGTCGACGCCGTACGCCTGCGACTGGTCCTGCCCGGAGAGATAGAGGTAGTACGCCCCGTCGCCCTGGAACCACGGCATGAGGTTCTCGCCGTTCATGTACTCGTACTTGCTGATCCGGTCCGAGCTGCGGGCGAGCGCGAAGGCGTAACCGGGCCTGCGATGCACATTCCTGTCCATCGCGTTGAAGGCGACGCTGCGCGAGGCGGCGTTGAGATCCTCGGCAGGTACGGACGGGTCGCCGATGATGTCGGCGTACCGCACGACACTGACCGGGGAGACGAAACGCCCCGGGTCAAGCGTGCCGCGCGAGGTCGACCGGATGTGCTTGACGTAGCTCTTGAGAGCGGCGGCGTCGGCGCCGCTCGCGAGCGAGGCGAGGTCGACCACGGCCTCGACGACCACGGCGACATCGGTGTAGCCGCTGTCCGTCCGTGACACCGCCCGCCCCTTGACGATCTCCATCATCCAGCCCTCGAAGATCAGCGGTGCGAAGCCGTTCTGCACCCAGCTCCGCACCGTCGGTACGAGCTCCTCGCCGTGCGCGAAACCCGTACCGTCGAGGATCTTGAGGGTCTGTACGACGCGGGTCAGGAGGCCCTTTCCGTACGAGCCGGTGTAGGCGACGGAGGCGTGCTGGATGAAGGATCCGTCGGCGTAATACCCGTCCGTGACGCCGTGGTCGAGGTGATAAGGGTCAATGGTGGCGAACACCGTCAGCTGGTCGGTGAGGGCCTTGCGGATGCGGGCCTCGTCGCCGAGGAGCGCGCCCTGGAGGATGCGGTCGGTGGTGATGTCGGCGAGGTTGGCACCGGTGTGGAAGCGTGAATCGAGATTCACGTCGCCGTCGATGCCGTTGCGGAGGTAGGCGTCCATCGAGGCGACGTAGGTCTGTGCGAGGTCGGGGCGGTAGGCCCGCACTTCGTCGGCGAGGAGCACAAGGGTCTTGCTGATGTACTGCGCGAAACCGATCTCCCAGTAGAACCAGTTGCCGTAGTACCCCTTGGACTGGTCGCCGTAGTACTGGTCGTGCAGCCGCGCGAGGCCGTCGAGCACGCGCCGCTGCACGACGGTGTTCCCGTACAGGTCCGAGGGGGTGCCGCCCGGGGGTGTGCAGGTGGCGAGAGCGATCTCGTACAGCCGCTGGAAGGCGCTGTTGAGGTTGGCCTCGTTGCTGCCGAGCACCAGCCCGGCGAACAGCTCGCCGGGGCCCGCGGAGTCCATCGCCCTGAGATTCGCCCGCGCCGCGTTCTCCGCAGCGGCCAGCTTGGCAGCCGTCTCGGGGCGGGAGTTGGACTCGGCGGTCCCGGCGAGGACGGCCACCGTGTTGGCCATCAGGCGTGTGCTGCCCGCGGTGACACCGGCGGCGGTTGCCGGTTGTGCGGGGATCACCGACAGGAGACCTGCGGCTGACAGAGCGGCCAGCAGACGTCTGCGGGTGATCTCCATGTGGCGTCCTCCGCCTCTGAGTTGGCGACCCGGCGGGCGGAGTCAACCAGAACGGCCGAGCGGCGACAAGGGGACGCGGCCGGCCGGGAACGTTGTCCCCGAGTGCCGAGCCCAAGTGAACGACCGGGCTGCGGCCATGCCCTTCGGCGGAGTGCTCCCCGCCTATACGCTGCACCCGGAGTTCAAGAACCGGAGGAGTGCCGTTGAGTACCGAGACCGACATCCTCGTCCTGGGGGGTGCCGGCGTGGACACCATTGTGTACGTCCCCCAGCTGCCTCTTCCGTACGCCGACAGCTACATGGTGCCTGCCATCGAAACACGGGCGGGCCAGACCGGCGACTTCGTGGCGCTCGGAGCGCACGCTCTGGGGCTGCGCACACATCACATCGACATGATCGGCGATGACGACGCAGGCAGCCTGGTCCGCGCGCTGCACCGCGACCGGGGCATCGCGCTCACCGAGGTCCCCCTGCCCGCAGGCACCAAGCGCGCGGTGAATCTCGTCGGCCCCGACGGGCGGCGGCTGTCGTTGTACGACAACAGCCGCTCGCAGGAGGCGGACCGCCTGCCCCCGGAAACGGTGGGTGCCCTCGCCGCGGTCAGCCGCCACGCCCACGTCTCCATCACCTATCCCTGCGCGTTCGCCCTTCCCACGCTGCGCGAGGCAGGGGTGACCATCTCGACCGACCTGCACAACTGGGACGGCGCGCAGGCGTACCACGAGGCATTCGCCTACGAGGCCGACCTGGTCTTCCTGTCGACCGCCGCCCTGGTGAACCCGGAGAAGACCATGCGGCAGATCGTGGAACGCGGCCGAGCCCGAGCGGTCGTCGCCACAGCGGGAGCCGAGGGGGCGTATCAACTGCTCGACGGGGAGCTGACCCATATTCCGGCGGTCACACCGCCCGCGCAGGTGGTGGACTCCAACGGCGCCGGCGACGCGTTCGTGGCGGGCTATCTGTTCGGCCGGCTCTCCGGCGAGTCACCACAGCGGTGCGGCCTCTACGGCGCGATCGCCGGAGCCTATGCCTGCACCGTCCCGGCGACAGGGACCGACCTCATCAGCCGGGCCGAACTCCTCTCCCTCGCCGCGGCGGAAGGGAGCACGGCCGGCTGATGACATGACGTGCCGGACGGCTATTGCAGTTGACGGCCCACACTGCGCGCGGTTTCCTGCTGCGATGACTGATCTCCGCATCGAGCAGGTGGACGGCGATGCCATGCTTCGTGACTGGCAGCATGTCCATAACGCCGTCATCCCCACGGCCGCCCTGTCTCTCGACGAAGTACGTGAGCGCGTCGAACGCAACCGGTTGGAGGTTGCGTATCTGGGCGACGTCCTTGTCGGCTGCTCGACCGTGCGCCCGCCCACGAGCGAAACATCGGTTGCCACGGTGATCGCCAGAGTGCTCCCGGCTCACCGGCGACAAGGGGTTGGCGGAGCACTCTACGCGCGAGGGCTGGCGCAGGCGCGAAAGCTCGGAGCCGACGTCATCGAGACGGTGGTCCTGGAGTCCAACCCGGACGGGCTGCGGTTCGCGCAGGCACAGGGATTTGTCGAAGTCGAGAGGTACCTGCTGCCGGGGGACAGTGTGCGCTTCATCGACTTGAGGCTGGCCTGACCCGGCGTCGACCGGCGGAGGGTGCTCAGGACTGCCTGCCTGACCGGAGCGGATTCCGCGCCGGCTCGCGAGGCTGCAAGACCATCGGCCGATGGCCGGCGTCCACCTCGACAGGTCGCCGGTGCTCGCTGCTCGGCAACTCGGCCACGTCGTCGTCCGGCTCGGCGCCGGTGAGCAGGCATGTGAGGGACGTCGCCGGAAGCTCGCCGAGCGGGCGCGCGGCGGATGCGGCGGCGGGTCGCCCACGATCCGTGCGATCCCCGCATCCCTGAGCGCGGCGGTCGGTGGTGCGGGGCGGGGTCTACGGACCTTCCGGGGCGGGGACCACGTGCATGGCCGCTTCCTCGGCCGAGGCCGCTGCGCCGTCGATGCCGACATCGAAGGCGATCATGTCTTTCTCGTCGTCCTCGTGGGCACCCTCGTCGGGTGCGACGAGCCGTCCGGCGCGCAGACCGCCGACCTCGTCGTCACGGACCTCACCGTCGGTGTCCAACACATCGCCGATCTCGTCTCCATCGGGTACAACGAGATCCGGCTCCTCCTCGCTGAGGCGCTGGTCGAGCGTTTCGCCTTCGTGCTGCTCAGCCGCCGTGACACCGTGGTGTTCCACGGCCCACGGCCGCTCGGGGGGCGAATAGCCTGCATCGAGCGGATCCGCACCGGCCCGGTCGTCGAGAGTGTCCTCCACGTCGAGCAGGCCGGCGTCGTCCTGCACCTCCGAGCCGTCCGGCTGGTAGACCTCGTCGCCCATCGTGGTGTCGATGTCCATGTCACCTCCAATGTCGGGAGTGAACCGTCGGGGCGACGTCCCGTTCGCGTCATGCCCTCGTTCTCATCATGTGCGGTGTCGGCCGTCGGGACGAGCGGAAGCGCACCGGCGCCGGTGGTGGATGCGGGGCCAGGACCTTCACCGGTGGCGCGGCGTGAGCAAAACAGCGCGGTGCGTATCGGTCTGCTGCCCGAAGTGCGCACCGCCTCCATGAAGATCTCGTCGAGCGGCCACCGGCTGCCCGTGATACGGAGGGCGTAGGAGGTGACACATGACCGGCCAACCGCTCCGGGACCGGCTCACACTCGTGGCTGCGCTGGTGGGGCCGCTGCTGGTCGCGCTGGCACTCGTGCCGTTCCGTACGGACCTGTCGAGGACCAATGCCGCCCTCGTACTCGTCGTGGTCGTCGTCGCGGTCGCCTCCTTCGGCAGCCGGGTCGCGGGCGCGGTGGCGGCGCTGTCCGCCGCCGTCTGGTTCGACTTCTTCCTCACCCGGCCGTATCAGCGGTTCACCATCAATGGCGGCGACGACATCGAAACGGCCGTGCTGCTCCTGATCGTCGGTCTGATCGTCTCGCAGCTGGCCGCCCGGGTGCGGCGGCTCGAGGTGATCGCCGTCACCGATGCGGGCCACCTCACCCGAATCCATGACACCGCGGAACTGGCGCAGGCAACCACCTCCGCCGACGCCGTCGTCGCCCATGTGCGGGATGAACTCGTCGAGCTGCTGCAGCTGCGGGGCTGCCGGTTCGAGTACGGAACGCTGCTGGGGCGGCCACCGCGGCTGGAGCAGGACGGCAGTGTGTGCGTCGGCCGAAGGCGCTGGGACGTCGCGCGTGGCGGCTGGCCGGAGGGCGAGATCGAGTTGCGGGCCAGCGGACAGGGCCACTACGTCGGCAGGTACATGCTCGATCCGACGCCGGGAACCGTACCGACGCTGCAGGCCCGCCTGGTCGCCGTGACACTGGCCGACCAGGCGGGCGCCGCGCTCGACACGGCAAGCCGGCCGGCGGGCGGCTGAGACGGGCCGGGACCGCCGCTGCCGAACGGGGCGGACGGCCGGCCCGGTCAGCCGACGTGGATGCGGGGCCGGCGTGCCGGGTCCGGCTCCGCCCGGCGCAGCACCTCGCGGGTGACCGGTGCGACCTCGCCCTCGCCGAACACGAGGAAGCGCAGCAGCTGGCTGACCGGATGGCCCTCGGTCCAGTTGAAGTAGGCGTGCGGGACCTCTCCGGTGCGGTTGCGCAGCTCCAACAGCACCGCGGCGATGGTGTTGGGCACCACCGCGCTCTCCATGCGCAGTCTGCGTACCCCGTGCTTCTCGTCGCCGTGCACGGCCACCGCGGCGGTGAAGTCCGAGGAGTCCTGGATGAAGACCTCCAGGAACAGCACGGGCCGGCCGTCGGGGATATGGGTCTGTTCGCGCTGGCTGTACTCCTTCGCGCGGTACGCGACCGTGCTGTGCTCCTGCGGCTCGTTGGCGATGATCCGCAGCGGTCCGGCCGCCGCCGCCTCGTCGATCAGCCGGACGGCGTCCTCGTCGAAGGTCACCGCCGCCGCGCGGAGCTCGAAGGCGCGGTGGATCCGGGAGGCCGACGACGTCAGCAGGATGGCGATGATGAACAGCGAGGCGATCTTGATGCCGTCGGGCCGTTCGACGACATTGGTGACCAGGGTGTACGCGAAGACTGCGGTGATCGCACCGAACCCGGCGGTGCCCCACCGATGGCCGCGGCGGTGCACGGCGACGGTCGACGCGAAGGACGCCGACAGCATCAGCACCAGTACGCCTGTTGCGTAGGCGCCGCTCTGGTCGTCCACATCGGCGTTGAACCAGACGGTGATGAACACCGCGATCGCCATGAACACCAGCACCAGCGGTCGCACTGCCCGCGTCCACTCGGGGGCCATGCCGTAACGCGGCAGGTAGCGCGGTACGAGGTTGAGCAGCCCGGCCAGCGCCGAGGCACCGGCGAACCACAGAATGGCGATGGTCGAGACGTCGTACACGGTGCCGAAGGCCTCGCCGAGATGCTCGTGCGCGAGGTACGCCAGCGCGCGGCCGTTGGCCGCGCCGCCGCTCCTGAACTCGTCCTGCGGGATCAGGATCGTGGTGGCGAGGCTGGACAGCAGCAGGAAGCAGCTCATGATCACGGCGGCGGTGGTGAGCAGCTTGCGGGTGCCGCGGATCCGGCCGGCGGGCTTCTCGTACGTGTCCGTCGCGTCCCCGCGCACCTGGGGCATCACGGCGACACCGGTCTCGAATCCGGACATGCCCAGCGCGAGTTTCGGGAAGACGAGCAGCGCGACCCCGACCATGGCCAGCGGCGAGGAGTGCTCGAGGGTCATGGCGTCCGTCCAGTCGCCCACCCTGACCGGGTGGGTGAGGATCTCCCAGGCGGAGGTGGCCAGGACGACGACGTTGAGGAACAGGTACGTCGCGACGAGCACCACCGCGATGCCGATCGCCTCACGGAACCCCTTGAGGAAGACCGCAGCGAGGGCGGTGACCAGGACGAGGGTGATCCACACGTTCTCGCCGTGCATCCAACTCGGGGCGAAAGGATTCTCCACGACGTGTGCCGAGGCGTCCGCCGCCGACAGCGTGATGGTGATCATGAAATCGGTGGCCGCGAATCCGAGCAGCACCAGCACGAAGAGCTTCCCCGCCCACCAGGGCAGCAGACGCTCCAGCATGGCGATCGAGCCCTCACCGTGCGGGCTCTCCTTGGCCACCCTGCGGTAGACGGGCAGCGCGCCGAGCAGCGTCAGGGCAATCAGTACCAGCGTCGCCAGCGGCGAGAGCAGCCCGGCCGCCAGTGCGGCGATGCCCGGCTGATAGCCCAGGGTGGAGAAATAGTCCACACCGGTGAGGCACATGACCCGCCACCAGGAGTGCCCCTGGTGCTCGGGACCCGGCGTGCCGTGCGGTCCCGGGTGCCGGGCCGTCTGCTCGCTCAGTCCCTCCAGCAGCCAGGCCCGCCCCCCGGGACGCCGTTGCAGCGTGGCCTGTCCCGGCACGGGCCCGACCGGATCGGGTTCGTGCATGCCAGTCATGTGTGCTCTTCCTGCTGATCGGCCGTACGACGAGGAGCGAGTATCCAGTACAGCGTCACCCGCCCGACGGCCGGGGCGTACGAGACCTGCGGTCCCGAAGGACCGCAGGCGCGTCAGTATCCCGTCAGCGGACCCCCGATGACCGTCAGTATCGCGTTAAGGGATGGCGGACCCTCTGGTCGCCGGGCATAGGTTCGCAGTCATGCCCCGGCCCGCTTCTCCGCACCGGGCCCCACTCGCCCCAGGCTCGTCGAGGAGGATTCCATGGCAGGGCATGCAGTCCGGCCTGCGTACGCGCCCGGGCGAGCGGGAGGCCGTCACGACCGCCGGCTTCACCGTCGACCCGGTCGCCGGGAAAGCCGTCCGCGACGGACGGCTGACCCCGAACGAATGGCATCTGCCGGAGTTCCTGATCGGCAACCCGGGGCGGCTCATCCCCCAACGGCAGCTGCTCCAGGAGATCCGGGGCCTGTCGTACAGCAACACGACCAACTGTCTGCGGGCCTGCGCGGCCCCGTTGAGGCGAAGACTCGACCCGGACCCCTCCCGTCCCCGGCGCCTGATCACGGAACCGGGCATGGGGTACCGCTTCGAGCCCCAGGAATCGGGCGGGACACATGGGACGCGGAAAGCTTCGGATCTACCTCGGCGCCGCTCCGGGCGTGGGCAAGACCTACGCGATGCTCTCGGAGGGCCATCGACGGGTCGAGCGCGGTACGGACTGCGTCGTCGCGTTCGTCGAGCACCACAGCAGGCCACGCACCGAAGTGATGCTGCACGGGCTGGAGCAGATGCCCCGCAAGGAGGTGGACTACCGCGGCACCGTCTTCACCGAGATGGACGTCGACGCCGTCCTCGCCCGCCGGCCCGCCGTGGCCCTCGTCGACGAGCTGGCCCACACCAACATCCCGGGCTCGCGCAACGCCAAGCGCTGGCAGGACATCGAGGAGCTCCTCCAGGCCGGTATCGACGTCGTCTCGAACGTCAACATCCAGCACCTTGAGTCGCTGGGCGACGTCGTCGAGTCGATAACGGGAGTCCGGCAGCGCGAGACCGTCCCCGACGAATTCGTCCGGCACGCCGACCAGATCGAACTTGTCGACATGTCGCCCCAGGCACTGCGTCGCCGCATGGCCCACGGCAACATCTACAAGGCCGACAAGGTCGACGCGGCACTCTCCAACTACTTCCGCCCCGGGAATCTCACCGCCCTGCGTGAGCTCGCGCTGCTGTGGACCGCGGACCGGGTCGACGAATACCTCCAGGAGTACCGGTCCGAACACCGGGTGTCGAAGATCTGGGGCTCGCGCGAGCGCATCGTCGTCGGCCTCACCGGCGGCCCGGAAGGCCGCACTCTGATCCGCCGTGCGGCCCGGCTGGCGGAGAAGGGCGCGGGCGGCGAACTGATGGCCGTGTACATCGCCCGCAGCGACGGCCTGACCTCCGCGTCGCCGAGGGAACTCGCCGTCCAGCGCACCCTCGTCGAGGACCTGGGCGGCACCTTCCACCACGTCATAGGGGAGAACGTCCCGTCCGCGCTGCTGGAGTTCGCGCGCGGCGTCAACGCGACCCAGATCGTTCTCGGTGTGTCCCGCCGCAAGCCCTGGCAGTACGTGTTCGGGCCCGGCGTCAGCGGTTCGGTCGCCCGGGACTCGGGCCCCGACCTCGATGTACACCTGGTCACCCACGACGCCATGGGCAAGGGCCGCGGACTGCCGATGACCAGGAGCAGCCGGCTCGGCCGCTCCCGGATCATCTGGGGCTGGCTGACCGGGGTGGCCGGACCGGCCCTGCTCACCGTCCTCCTCAGCAGCCTCGCTCCCGAGGTGGGCCTGGCCAACGACATGCTGCTGTTTCTGTCGCTGACGGTCAGCGCTGCGCTGCTCGGCGGGCTCCGGCCCGCGCTCGCCTCCGCGGTCTTCGGCTCCTTCCTGCTCAACTGGTACTTCACCCCACCCGTCCACACACTGACCGTCGCCGATCCGCAGAACATCGTGGCCATCGCGATCTTTGTGGGCGTGGCCGTCTCCGTCGCCTCCGTCGTGGACCTCGCGGCCCGCCGTACCCAGCAGGCGGCGAGGCTGCGCGCCGAGTCCGAGATCCTCTCCTTCCTGGCGGGCAGCATCCTGCGCGGCGAAACGACGCTGGACGCGCTGCTGGAGCGGGTCAGGGAGACGTTCTCGATGGAGTCCGTGGCACTGCTGGAGCGGGAGAACGAGGTCGCCCCGTGGACCTGTGCGGGCAGCGTCGGCCCGAGGCCGGTCGGCCGTCCTGAACAGGCCCATGTGGACATGCCCGTGGGCGACGACATGGCGCTCGCGCTCTACGGCCGGGTGCTGCCCGCCGAGGACCGGAGGGTGCTGGCGGCATTCGCCGCGCAGGCGGCCGTCGTCCTCGACCGCCAACGCCTCCAGGACGAAGCCCAGCGGGCCCGCGGACTGGCCGAGGGCAACCGCATCCGTACCGCCCTGCTCGCCGCTGTCAGCCACGACCTGCGGACACCCCTCGCGGGCATCAAGGCGTCCGTCACCTCGCTCCGCTCCGACGACGTCGAATGGTCGGAGCAGGACCGGTCCGAACTCCTCGAAGGCATCGAAGCGGGCGCCGACCGCCTGGATCACCTCGTCGGCAACCTCCTCGACATGTCGCGGCTGCAGACCGGCACCGTCACCCCGCTGATCCACGAGGTCGACCTCGACGAAGTGGTGCCGATGGCCCTGGTCGGCGTACCGGAGGGGAGCGCGGTGCTCGACATCCCGGAGGATCTGCCGATGGTCGCCGTCGACAAGGGGCTCCTGGAAGGGGCGGTCGCCAACGTCGTGGAGAACGCCGTCAAGTACAGCCCCGCGGGCAGGCCGGTGCTGGTGTCGGCCAGCGCCATGGCCGGCCGGGTGGAACTGCGGGTCGTGGATCTCGGCCCCGGGATACCGGACGAGGTGAAGGACCGCGTTTTCGAACCCTTCCAGCGCTACGGTGACGCACCGCGCGGCGCGGGCGTGGGCCTCGGCCTCGCGGTGGCCCGGGGCTTCACCGAGACGATGGGCGGCACGCTGACCGCCGAGGACACGCCGGGGGGTGGCCTCACCATGGTGCTGACGCTGCGCACGGCGTCGGACCGGGTGGGGGAGTGGCCGGACCTGCCGGCCACCGTGACCTCTTAGCCGCGGGGTTCACCCGCGCGAGTTGGCGGTCTGTGCCCTCCGCGCTCGCGGACGGGGGCGGTTCTGGTCCGGTGTCGGCCCAGGGGCGGCGAGGTCGAGCACCGTCCGCCCGGGACGAATCCCGCCCTGGAAGGCTGAGCCCGGACGGGAGGGGATGCGCATTCGACGAACGGCGGGTGCCGGGGGTCGCACCCCCGGCACCCGCCGCGTTGGTCCGGTCGGCGCCTCCGCGGGGGATCCCGCGGAGGCGCTCGCTCACTTGCCGAGCAGGTAGGCCCGTTCCACGGTCTGCCGGACCGTGTTGCCCGCCTTGTCGGAGGCCGTGACCCGCAGGGTCACGTAGGCGCCCTGCCGGTGCTCGCCCGGCCGCTCGACGGTGGCGGTGAACCGGTTGTGGCCGCGGTCCTTGACGCGGACCTGGCCCTTCCAGGTCTTGCCGTCGTCGAAGGAGGCCTCGACCTTGAGCCTGACCCCGGTGGGGGCGGTGAGCCCGTCCTGGTTTCTGACGGTCAGGTCGAGGTCGTGCCGCTTCCCGCCGCCGACGGTGTTCGACAGGTCGGCCCGGACCCCGTAGTCGACCTGGAGGAGGGGCAGCAGGGTTTCCTTCGCCGCGGTGTCGGAGCGGAAGCTCCAGGACGTGGCGGTCCTCGTCCCGGTCTGCCAGTACTCGGTCTTGCGCTCGGTCGTCAGGTCCAGACGGTAGCCGGCCTTCCCCGCGGGTACGGAGAAGATCCCCCAGGCGCCCGCGGCCTCGCTCACCTTCTTGCCGTCGCGGTACAGGACGGCCGCCACAGTGTCGCCCTGGGGGTAGGACGGATCGTCCGCCGTCCCGGGCGTTCCGGTCCTTCCGATGCCGCCACCGGTGGAGGGAACCTGCCTGCGGCCCCAGTGGCCCGCCACCGCGTCCGTGTACTCCGGGATCGCCAGGCTGAGGAGGTCACCGTTCCGTACGGAGGGACGGCTGAAACCGCGCGGGATGGACGGCCGCACCACGGCCTTGTACCACTCCTCCGTGGCCTTCTCGCCCGCCTTGAAGGTGCGGGGGGCGTCACGCAGACCCGACTGCAGCGCCCCGCCGTAGAACAGGTCGGGACCGGTGACGAAGTCGACGTCGTGCATCCACTGCGTGTCCCCGGAGGTGACGTACTCGGTGCGTGTCCTGCCCGTCGGAACCCAGCGCGAGGTCTCCCAGGCGACCTCGGCGTAGGGGCGCCAGCTGAAGCGCTGCTCGCTGGTCCACCCCAGTGCGCTGTTGTTCGCGTAGGACGCCTTCACCTGGGCGGTGTTGCGGTCCGAGACGGTGTACGTCACGTCCTGCGGGACCTGCTGCCACTGCGTGGCGATGTCGTACAGGTACGGGCTCGCGACCGTCCCGGAGATGTCGACGACGGCCTTGCGCTCGGCCATGTACCGCAGCAGCTCGGCGCCGTCGGCCGCGGTCATCCTCACCACCGGGATGGCGGAGCGGGTGTCCATCGGCTTCCAGCGGGTCCAGGCGATGAGGCCCTCGGGCAGGACGATCACGACGCCCTTGGCACCCGCCTTCGCGGCCGTCTCCGCCAGGTCGTACCCGTCCATCGCGTAGTCGTCGCGGATCACGGCGAGCTTGCCCCGCACGGTGCCGGGCCGCAGGTCCGGCTTGTCCCTGGTCCCCGCGTCCACGGCGACCAGTTGCTCGCCCCGGGGGTCGAACGGCGCGGACTGCTTGGCGTAGTACGGCTTCAGGTCGAAGCCGGCGCCGCGAACCTCGGTCCTGAGCTCGGGGGCGGTCATCTCGAAGCGGGCATTGAACTCGAAGGCGCCCTCGGTGACCTTGGACGTGGGGTTCACGTACAGGTCCACGGCCCCGCCGCCGTCCTCGTAGTAGATGCCCATGGTCTGCTCGACGCCGTCGATCTTCCGGTACATCTGGTAGGTCACGTTGTTGCGCCGCTCGGCCGGTTCGGGGGTGCGCACGCGCACCAGCTTGGCCTTGCGTGCGTCCAGGGTGACGGTCGTGTCCTTGGTGACCTTCACCTCGGGATTGACGACCTGGATCAGCCGGACTCCGTCGCCCCCGTCCTCCGCCAGCGTGCCGCCGACGAGGTAGGTGCCCTCCTCGACCTCGGCGACCAGGGGGTCCGAGCTGATGAACCGGGCTTCGGTGTCCCCGCCGAACAGGTCCACCAGCGCCCATCCCACGGGTTGCCCGTCCGGTCCCCGGGAGTCGATGGTGACCTGGTGCATCGGGGCGCGCACCCACAGGCTGACGGTGGTGTGGACCGACACGCCCTCGGCGGACGTGGCGGTGACGTAGCCGTAGTAGGTGCCGCGGCCCGCCTTCGCCGGGTCGATGCCGACCGGCACCTCCACGGTCGCGCCGGGGGCGACCCGGACGGTGTCCGCACCCAGCGTCAGCGCCTGCGCGGGCAGTTGCTTGCCGCCCTTGGACGTCAGCGCGGCACGCAGACTCAGGGACACCTCCTTCCCGGAGGAGTTGGCGTAGCGGACCACTCCGGCCCGCTCCACCGGGGATCCGGCCCTGTCGAACGGGCCCATGACGATCGTGCCGGTGGCGGTCACGGGGGAGGTGAACGCCGCCTTGACGTCGACGCGGCCGCCGCCCTGCTGGGTCGGCACCTGACCGGACACCGTGTGGGAGGTGCTGATCAGCGCGTCCTTGAGCTGCTCGGCTCCCCAGCCGGGGTGCTGACCGGCCAGCAGAGCCGCCGCACCGGCGACGTGAGGCGTGGCCATCGACGTGCCGTCGGCTGCGACGTAGTAGTCGTCGACCGGGACGCCCATGGTCGTGCCGGTGGCGCGCGCGGCGACGATTCCGACGCCCGGAGCGGTGATGTCCGGCTTGGCCGCCCTGTCGCCGAAGCGCGGGCCGCGGCTGGAGAAGGAGGCCAGCGAGTCGTCGCGGTCGACGGCGCCGACGGTGAGGGCGGCATCGGCCGCGCCGGGCGACCCGACCGTCATCTCGCCCCGCTCGCCGGCATTGCCCGCAGCGACGACGAAGAGCGCCCCGCTGCTGCGGGAGATCTCGTTGACCGCCAGGCTCATCGGGTCCGTGCCGTCGGTCTCCATGTCCGCGCCCAGGCTCATGTTGACGACCTTGGCGCCCTGGCCCGCAGCCCACTCCATGCCCGCGATGACCTGGGACTCGCTGCCGGAGCCGTTGTCCCCGAGCACCTTGCCGATCAGCAGGTCGGAGCTGGGCGCGACGCCCTTGCGGAGGCCGCCCGAGGCGGCGCCGCTACCGGCGGCGGTGGCGGCGACATGCGTACCGTGGCCGAAGTGGTCCTCGGTCGAGCCGCTGGCGGAGAAGTCCTTCGCCTCGCTCACGCGGCCCGCGAGGTCGGGATGCGTCTGATCGGCGCCGGTGTCGAGGACCGCGACCTTGACGCCCTCGCCGTGGTAGCCGGCCGCCCACGCGGCCGGCGCGTTGATCTGCGCGGTGCTGCGGTCCAGCGTGGGACGCACCTTGTGGTCCAGCCAGATCTTCGGAGTCGTGGCCGCCGCGCTCGCGACGGACGCGCCCGCCGGAGGTACGAGCTTCTTCCAGAAGGCGGGCAGGTCGTCGTCGGCGACGCGCAGCGCCTGGGCGTCGATGCTCGGCAGGCGCCGCGGCTCGGCGGAGCCCTCGTGGAACTCGGCGAGTGCGTCCACCCGCTTGGCCGCCGCACGCGCCGAACCCTTGGGCGCGGACACGATCAGGGGCAGGGCGTCGGCGTGCGTCTCGTCGTACCCCTGGGCGATGAGGCCCGCGACGTCGAAGAGCCCCGCGTCCAGCCGCTCCGTGCGGACCAGCGCCGCCGCGTCGGAGGGCAGCACCGTCAGGGCGCCGTCCTTCTCGGTGATCTGGAAGAAGACGTTCTCACGGCCCGGCGCGCGCTGCACCGACGCAGTCTTCTTGCCGTTCGGCGCGTCACTGACGGTGACCCGGTCGCCGGTGATCAACCGCAGGGTGCTCGTGCGGTCGTGCGGTGCCGGCGTGCGTGCCTCGGTCCCTCGCGGGGACTGGGCGGCGACGGGCGTGATCGCGCTCGTCGCCATCACTGCCGACATCGATATCACCGCCCAGAGGCGGATCCGTCTCATTGGTGTGTACAGCCTTTCTGTTGTCCCGACATCTGGGCACAGCATCTGTGAGCGGGCGTCATGACCACACGGATCCAGCGCGTCCCACCTGGGAAATATGAGTCGAACGACATCCGGCCCCGACATGTACCTCGACCGGATCGGCCGCCCTTCCGCGCATCACGTGTCCGCTCGTCGGAGTGTGTTGAGCCGGTGACCGCAGAGGTGTTGGCGAAGGACGGGTCGGGGACCCGGATCGTCGCCGCTTTCGGCCGCAGTCAGCGGCGTTGCGGGTTCGACCGAGACCCACAGGGACTGCCGACCTGCACGGCCGGCGTACATCCGGCAACCGGCATCAATCCTGTCGATGTCGCCGCCGGACGGTCCCCTGCCATGAGCAAAACCCCTCCGTACAAACTTGGTTCACAGGCCGTTCGGAATCATCTGCCGAGCAAACCGGCCGCGTCACCTCCCTCAGGTGGCACAAGTGCGCCATGTCCAAACTGCGACACGCGTGGCCCGCGCCGTCTGCAGGCTGTTCAGCGCGGTGGTGTGCGAGAGGTTGAAGCGTGCCCGCCATCTGTTCGGACGAGGACCGACGACGAGATCCTCGAACGCCTCGCGGGTCCCGTCGAGGAGCGGGCCCTCGCCTGAGGCGCATGTACTCGTCTTCGAGGGCGCAGCCGACGACGGGGTCCTGAAGACGGGCCGCAAGGGCTGTGGCACGTTCGAAGTCACTGTCACGGGGCGGGCGTCGCACGCGGGTCTTGAGCCCGGAGCCGGGGTCAACGCCCTGATTGAAGCCTCGTACCGGGTGCTGGACATCGCGGCACTCGGACGACCCGCGCTCTCGGGGTGCCGACACTCGACGGCTCGGGAGCGGTCGGCGGCGGTGCGCACGCCGGCCACGAGTACCTGGTGATCGACGCCATGGCCGAGCGGACGAACCTCGTCGCAGGCCTGCTGAACGCGATCCGGAACTCGTAGGGGAGGAGCCCACGGACGAACGGTTGTGGGCCCGGCAGTCACTGCCGGGCCCCATGTCATCCGTTCACCTCACGAGGTCCTGGCCGGACCCTCCTCAGGGGAAGGACACCACCGTCGAGGGCACGGTCGAGGTGCCGGACGTGGGCGAACCGGTGCTGTTGATCACGTGCTCGTACTGTCCCTGGCCACCCAGGGACACCACCAGCAGATCGTGGAACTTCACCCCGGGCTTCACCGGGGCCTCGAAGCCGTGGTCCTGACGGATCGTCGGATCCACATTGAAGTAGCAGTAGCTGCCCAGGCCCCAGCCCTCGTGGTTGTTGACCGAGTCCGCGACCTTGTAGGCGGCGTACCCCTTGATGGTGCCGTTCTGGACGGCGGCCTGGTTCGGTGCGTCGTACGCCTTCTCGTTCTGGAAGAAGATCGTCCTGCCGTTCTCGCCGTTCCACTGCACGTCGTACTTGTTGAAGTGCTCGACGAAGAGGCCGGTGACGAGGACGTCGTCACCGTCGACCCGGAGCCCGTAGTCGGCCCGGTTGGTCTCCCAGCCGACCCCTTCTCCGTGGTCGGCGCGCCAGATCCAGGTGTGGTCGACGATGGTGTCGTCGTTGTTGACGACCATGCTGGTGGTGGCCTTGCCGGCGCCCGCGCCGCCGATCCGGACGAACACGTCCTGCACCGTGGTCGGATTCGCCGAGTGGTCGGCAGAGGCGCCCTCGGGGCCCACCTGGAGCAGTACCGAGGAGTTCTGCGGACCGGCGTCGATCAGGAGAGCGGCGAGCTTCACGCCGTCCACGTCGCCGACCTTGATCGCTGTCACGCCGTTGTCCGGGATGATCGTCGCGAGCCCCAGACCGAGGACGACCGTGTTCGCCCGGTCGATGTTTATGGTCTGGTCCACGTGATAGACGCCGGGCGTGAACAGCAGGTGCAGGCCCTGCTGGACCGCGGCGTTGATGGTCTGTGCGGTGGCGCCGGGCTTGACCACGTAGAACTGGCTCAGCGGGATGGACTCGCCCTGCGGCGTACCGTTCCAGGAGACGCCGCGCGCGTTGGTGCGCTTGGCCGGGACGAAGACCTTGTACTCGGAGCCGTCCAGGTAGAGGAACGGCTTCTCACGGGAGACCGGGGTGGTGTCGAGCGTGGTGTACGGAGGGGCGGGGAAGCTCTGCGCGGGTGCGCCCTCGACTCCGGAGAACGTCATGTTCCAGACGCCGTTGGTCCAGCCTCCGACCGAGCTGTCACGGGTGTACCACTGCTGCTGGGAGTACGGGCCGACCTGGCCGTCGATCTTGCTGTCGGCGATGTAGCCGCCGCTGGCCCAGCCGTAGCCGTCGGGCGCCAGATTGAGCCCGCCCTTGACGTGCATCCGCCGGAACGGCGCGGCCTGCGACACGGCCCAACGGTCCGTGCCGTTCACCGGGTTGAGCGCCAGGTTCTCCGCCGAGCGCCAGAAGTTCTGCGTGGCGTTCCCGTTGAACCAGCCGGCGTCGACGGTCACGTCACCGTTGAAGGTCGTGTCGTCCGGCTTGAGGCCGAGCCCCGCGATGGAGGTGTAGAAGCCGAGCTGTGCGTTGATGTTGTTGTACGTGCCCGGCTTGAACAGCAGCGCATAGCGGCCGTTCCCGAACTGCGCGGACTCCTGCTGCTTGAAGATCTCGTCGACCTTGGCCTGGATGCCGGGCGTCGACGGGTCGAAGACCAGCACATTGGGTCCGAGGTCGCCGCCGCCGGGAATCTGCGGGCCGCCCTGGCCGCCGGTGGTACCGAACACCTGGAACTCCCAGAGCGAGTAGCCGTACGGGGTGGCCCGGGAGGTGCCGGTCAGCCGGACGTAGCGGGCGGTGCCGGAGACGTTCAGGGTCTCCGTGCCGCCGGGGCCGCTGGTGGTGGAGTAGGCGGTGGTCCACGTGCTGTTGTCGGTGGAGAACTCGATCCGGTAGCCGTTGGCGTAGGCCGCCTCCCACTTCAGCACGATCTGGGAGACCGAGGCGGAGGCGCCCAGATCGACCTTGATCCACTGCGGGTCGGAGAAGGCGCTCGACCACCGGGTGCCGTCGTTGCCGTCCACGGCGGA
Organism: Streptomyces sp. NBC_00353; assembly: GCF_036108815.1. Lineage (NCBI taxonomy): Bacteria > Bacillati > Actinomycetota > Actinomycetes > Kitasatosporales > Streptomycetaceae > Streptomyces > Streptomyces sp. NBC_00353. The sequence continues at coordinate 8,425,551 of NZ_CP107985.1, forward strand.
GGTGGCGGGGGTGCCGGCGTTCTCCTCGCTGGAGGACGTCACCGTTCTGCCCTGGGAGAGCAGTGAGGGCGCCGCGCTTGCCGGGGTCGCGGGGACGAACGCCAGCAGCGAGATGACGAGACCGACGACGACGGCGAGCACACCGGTACGTCGTCCGTCCGATGAACGGGCAGGTCTGCGGAGCACGGGGGGTGCGTACATGGGGGTTCGTCTCCTGAGTCGTGGTGCGGGTGCACGACGCGCAGCCTGAGAGCGCTCTCAGGCTACGAAGGATACTTCTCTCTTGACTGGGACACGTCAATAGGTGTGCAACGAGCGCTGGGTCAGGGCCTGTTGGGAACAAGAGTTGAACGAATGGCGTGCGCCGACCGCCTCATCGGTTCGCACTGTCGACGGCGGCGCCGGGAGGCTGACGGAGTGTCGGCTTCAAGGGGTGTCGCCGGACGGCCGTGGCGACAGCCGGACCGTCCGCAGCGGCTCGCGCGGCGGGCGGGCCCGCCACTCGCGCGGGTAGCCGATCGACACCTCCTCGAACCGCACCCCGTCGTGATGGGTCACCCGTGGGATGTGCAGATGCCCGTAGATCACGGCCGCGGCCCGGAACCGGCGATGCCAGTCCCGGGTGAGCTCCGTCCCGCACCACTGCGCGAACTCCGGGTGCCGCAGCACGTCCGTCGGTTCACGCACCAGCGGGTAGTGGTTCACCAGGACCGTGCGGTGGTCCTCGGGGATGCCGGCCAGCCGCAGCTCGGTCTCCCGTACCCGCGCCCGGCACCAGTCGTCGCGCGTCGGGTACGGATCGGGGTGGAGGAAGTGCTCGTCGGCGCAGACGATACCGGCCCTGTGGGCGATGGCCAGGGACTCGTCCCTGGTGGTCGCCCCGGGGGCGCGGAACGTGTAGTCGTACAGCAGGAAGAGGGGGGCGACGGTCACCGGCCCGTCCGCGTCCTCCCACACCGGATAGGGGTCCTCGGGGGTGAGGACGCCCAGGCTTCGGCAGAGGTCGACCAGGTGGAGGTAGCGTGCCTCGCCGCGCAGTCGCACGGGATCGCTCGGGTGGGTCCACAGCTCGTGGTTCCCGGGGACCCAGACGACTTTCGCGAAGCGCTCGCTGAGCAGCGCCAGTGCCCGCTCGATATCGGCGACCTTCTCGCCGACGTCACCTGCGACGATGAGCCAGTCGGCGTCGGTGCCCGGGTGCAGGGACGAGACGATGTCACGGTTGTCGGCGTACGCGACGTGCAGGTCGCTGACGGCCAGCAGCTGTCCGTTCAGGGCAAGAACTCCTCGCTCCGTGGGCATCGCCCGGCAGCCACTCTATCGGCATGCCGCGCGAGGCCGCCGATAGCCTTTCAGGGAAACGGTGTTCGACCGGGGTGGCGGTTCGGGACAGTCGTGTGCTCTGCCGCCCCCCGGCGGCCCATGCGTACCGGCGTAGCATGATCCCCATGGAACAGCGCACACTGGGCAGGACCGGACAGGACGTATCCGTCGTCGGACAGGGCACCTGGCAGCTCGGCGGTGACTGGGGCGAGGTGCGGGAGGCGGACGCCTTCGGCGTCCTGGACGCGGCCGTCGAGTCGGGTGTCACCTTCTTCGACACGGCGGACGTGTACGGCGACGGCCGCAGCGAACAGCTCATCGGCCGCTATCTGAAGGACCGCCCGGACGCCGGTGTGTTCGTTGCCACCAAGATGGGGCGGCGCGCCGACCAGGTCCCGGAGAACTACGTCCTCGACAACTTCCGGGCGTGGAACGACCGCTCGCGGGCCAACCTCGGCGTCGACACGCTCGACCTCGTGCAGCTGCACTGCCCGCCCACCGCCGTCTACTCCTCGGACGAGGTCTACGACGCGCTCGACACCCTCGTCGCCGAGCAGCGGATCGCCGCCTACGCGGTAAGTGTCGAAACGTGCGCCGAGGCGCTCACCGCCATCGCCCGCCCCGGCGTCGCGAGCGTCCAGATCATCCTCAACCCGTTCCGTCTCAAGCCGCTCGACGAAGTCCTCCCGGCTGCCCGTGCGGCGGGTGTGGGCATCATCGCGCGGGTCCCGCTCGCCTCCGGACTGCTCTCGGGGAAGTACACCAAGGACACCGTCTTCGCCCCCGAGGACCACCGCTCGTACAACCGTCATGGCGAGGCGTTCGACCAGGGCGAGACCTTCTCCGGCATCGAGTACGGGAACGGGGTGGCCGCGGCTGCCGAGTTCGCCGAACTCGCACCGCAGGGGGCGACACCGGCCCAGACCGCGCTGCGCTGGATCATCCAGCAGCCCGGAGTCACCGGCGTCATCCCCGGCGCGCGCTCCGTGGAGCAGGCCCGGGCCAACGCGGCGGCCGCGTCGCTTCCGCCGTTGCCCCAGAGCACACTCGACGCGGTGCGGGACCTCTACGACCGTAGGATCCGCGCGGAGGTCCACCACCGCTGGTAGGCGGAAGTCGCGGCTGACCGGGCCGGCCCGGTCAGCCGGTGAGATCGACCCGTACGGTCAGCAGGTTCGTGCCGACCGCCCGGACCGCGGCGCTGTTGAGGCGCGGCAACGTCCTGAGTCGTGCGCGGGCGTCGTCCTGCGGAACCAGGTGGGCGGTCCCGGCATGCCAGCGTCCCTTGATCCGGACCCTCACCCGCGGGTCGGCCTGGATGTTGCGCACGTACTGCGACTTCTCGCCGTACTCCGAGACCAGCCAGAACTCGTTCCCGACGCGGCGTCCGCCGACCGGCGTCCGGCGGGGGAGTCCGGAGGTGCGTCCCGTGGTTTCCAGAAGTGTCTGATACGGCAACTGTCGGACCATCGGATTGCCGATCCGCCGCTGGAACGACGTGACGGCCCGGAACTTCATCTCGTGATACCGCGACATGCGTGACTCTCCCCGTCGGTGCCGGTGACGCTCGCCGGAGGCCAACCTAGTCGAGGGGCCGGGCACGGCACAGGATCCGGCGGCGCCGTGGGATCAGCTCAGAGCCGTGCCGCGCGCGACCAGCAGCGCAACATCGGCCCCGGCCAGGCCGAGCGTGGCCAGGAACGGCAGACGGCTGTCGGGGGAGGTGCCCAGCGGGAGGCACAGGACGACGGCCGGCACCCCGGTCACCGCGAGGCCCGTCCAGCCCATGGCGTCCGGCGGTCCGGGCGGGCCGAGAACGAGGACGGCCGAGGCCGCCAGCAGCGTGAGCGCCGCGACGGTACGGGACCGGTGCCGGCCCAGGCGCTGGGGCAGGCCCCGGACGCCCGCGGCCAGGTCGGCATCGATGTCGGGGAGGACGTTGATGAAGTGCGCACCCACCCCGAGCAGGGCGCCCGCGGCCACCACCCAGGCGGCGGGCCAGGGGCGGCCCGGCAGCGCGAGGGTGAGGAAAGCGGGCAGAAGTCCGAACGCCAGCGCGTAGGGCAGCCACGACCACCGCGTCCGTTTGACGCCGAGGTTGTACGACCATCCGGCGGCCACCCCGATCAGATGCGCGCCGCCCGCCGCCGCGCCGTTCGCGAGGGACAGGGGAGCGCACAGTACGAGCGCAGCACACGCCGCGACCGACACGCTACGCACCTGCACCTCGCCCGCCACGAGCGGCTTGTCGCGCCGGTGTGCCGCGGTGTCCCGCGCGAGGTCGATGCGGTCATTGCTCCAGCCGACGGAGAGCTGTCCGGTGAGCACGGCCAGGGCGACCAGACAGCTGCCGAACACGTCGCGCCCCGCTGCGACGGCCAGGGCGGTGATCAGGGCGGTCACGGCCAGCGCGGGGGCCGGGTGGGCCGACAGGAGGAGCGCCAAGGCGCCGCGGCCCGGGCCACCCGCACGCGCTGCACCCTCCGCCGGTGCCGGTGCCGGTGCCGGTGCCGGCGCGGGCGAGGCGGCCGACAGGAAGAGCGCCTGAAAAGTCTGATTCATGATGTTCGATCAAAACATCTCTTTCGCGCCTATGGTGACGGAATGACGCGAATCATCGCGGTCCATGGTGTGCTCCCGCCGCACCGGTACGAGCAGTCCGGGATCACCGACGCCTTCGCCGACATGTGCCTGCCTCCGGGCGCCGACCGCGGCGTGCTGGAACGCCTGCACCGGTCCGCCGGTGTAGGCGGCCGCCATCTGGCCCTGCCCCTGGAACGGTACGCCGTGCTGAGTGGTTTCGGCGAGGCCAACGACGCGTTCATCGAAGTCGCCCTGGAGCTCGGGGAACAGGCCGTACGCGGCGCCCTGGACCGGTCGGGCCTGTACCCGGGCGACATCGACCTGGTCATCTCCACCTCCGTCACCGGCATCGCCGCCCCGTCCCTGGAGGCGCGGCTCGCCGGGCGGATCGGGCTGCGGTCCGATGTGAAACGCGTACCGATCTTCGGGCTCGGCTGCGTGGCCGGGGCCGCCGGCCTTGCCCGGCTCCACGACTACCTCGAGGGCCACCCGGACCAGGCCGCGCTGCTGCTCTCCGTCGAACTCTGTTCGCTGACCCTGCAACGTACCGACACATCCGTGCCGAACCTGGTGGCGGGCGCACTGTTCGGTGACGGCGCCGCTGCGGTCCTCGCGGTCGGCCGGGACCACCCGCAGCGTCAGGAACAGTCCGGGCCCGTGGTGGTCGCGACCCGCAGCAGCCTCTACCCCGGCACCGAACGCACACTGGGCTGGGACATCGGTGACCAGGGCTTCCGGATCGTCCTCGGCGCCGACCTCCCGAACCTGGTACGCGAGACCCTGGGCGACGAGGTGCACTCCTTCCTCTCCGACCACGACCTCAAGACGCAGGACGTGACGGCCTGGGTCTGCCACCCAGGAGGTCCTCAGGTACTCGAAGCCGTACGCGAGACGCTGGATCTGCCCGCCCGCGCACTGGAACTGGCCTGGCGTTCGCTGGCCGAGGTCGGCAATCTGTCCTCAGCCTCCGTCCTGCATGTCCTCAGGGACACCCTGGCGCTGCGCTCACCACCGCCCGGAACTCCGGGACTCCTCCTCGCGATGGGGCCCGGCTTCTGCACCGAACTCGTCCTGCTCCGCTGGTAGCCGCCCCGTGATTCCCTACACCGTCCTCGTTCTTCTGGTCGCCGTCGAGCGCCTCGCCGAACTCGTCACCGCCCGACGCAATGCCGCCTGGAGCCGGCGCCACGGCGCGGCGGAGTACGGGCAGGGTCACTACCCCGTCATGGTCGCCCTCCACACCGGCCTGCTGGCCGGCTGCCTGGCGGAGACCTGGCTCGGCGGCCGCCCCTTCCTGCCCGCACTCGGCTGGCCGATGCTCGTCCTGGCCCTGGGCGCCCAGGGCCTGCGCTGGTGGTGCATCACCACGCTGGGGCCGCGCTGGAACACCCGCGTCATCGTGGTGCCGGACCTGCCGCTCGTCACCGCCGGCCCGTACCGGTGGCTGAGCCACCCCAACTACGTCGCCGTGATCGTCGAGGGCCTCGCACTGCCACTCGTCCACACCAACTGGCTCACCGCGACCGCCTTCACCCTGCTCAACCTGCCGCTCCTCGCGACCCGCGTACGGTGCGAGAACACCGCCCTGGCCGGGGCCGCACCGGCAGCGCCGTGATCGACCTGCTGGTCGTCGGCGGCGGACCCGCCGGCCTCGCCACCGCGATCCACGCCGCCGAGGCCGGGCTCGAAGCGGTGGTCGCCGAACCGCGCCCCACCCCGATCGACAAGGCCTGCGGCGAGGGGCTCATGCCGGGCGCCGTGAACGCTCTGGCCGGACTCGGCGTCACCGTCGCCGGACACCCGCTGCGCGGGATCCGCTACCTCGACGACCGCCACCGGGCAGAAGCCCACTTCGCACCCGGCCCCGGTCGCGGTGTCCGCCGCACCGAACTGCAGACCGCCCTGGCCCGCCGCGCCGCGGAACTCGGCGTGCGGGTGATCCCCGTGCGGTCGGGCAGCGTCCGGCAGAGCGCCGACAGCGTGTACGCGGCGGGTGTCACCGCCCGCTACCTGGCCGCCGCCGACGGCCTGCACTCTCCGATCAGACGCCAACTCGGCCTGGATTTGCCGGACCCACGCCCCCCGAGGTTCGGGCTGCGCCGCCACTTCGCGATCGAGCCCTGGACGGACTGCGTCGAGGTGCACTGGTCACCATGGGCAGAGGCCTACGTCACGCCGCTGGGCCCACGCCTGGTCGGCGTCGCCGTCCTGACCACGGAACGCGGCCCGTTCGACGGCCACTTGGCCCGCTTCCCCGTCCTGGCACGGCAGCTGCCGGCGAGCGCCACCACGCCGGTGCGCGGCGCCGGACCGCTGCGCCAGCGGGTCGGCGCCCGTGTGGCAGGGCGGGTCCTGCTGGTGGGGGATGCCGCGGGATACATCGACGCCCTGACCGGTGAAGGAGTCTCGCTGGCCCTCGCCGGAGCCGCTCAACTGGTGCGCTGCGTCCGGGACGACCGGCCGCAGGCGTACGAGCGGGCGTGGCGCAGGGTCTCCCGTCGCCACCGCCTGCTCACCGAATCGCTGCTCCGGGCCCGGCAGCACCCACGACTGGCGCGCCGCATCGTCCCGGCCGCGAGCCGTCTCCCCACGGCCTTCACCAGCCTGGTCAACCAGCTGGCCTGAGCGCGGTCCGGCAGCGTCCACCCGTACCGGACGGCCTGTCGCGACGGGTTACGCCAGGGGCTGTGCGATCAGCGAGGGCGCAGCCGGCCGGCGCCGCCGCGTCAACCAGCCGACCAACGTACAGACGGCACCCGCGAGGGCAAGCACCACGCCGAGCAACACGCCCAGCCCCAGCAGCACCGGTGCGGTGGCGTCGTCGAGCACCCGTCCGCGCACGGCCGTCACGGGCACGGTCCCGGAGGCCTCGCTCGCGAAGTAGCGCGAGTCGTTGGAGTTCGCACGGTGGTCGCCGAGAAGGAACATCCGCCCGGCCGGTACCTTCACGTCGTACGGTCCGTGCCCGCCGTCGACCTCTCCGTCCTTCAGATAGGGCTCCTTGAGCGGGGCGTCGTTGACGGTCAGGCGTGTGCCGTCGAAGACCACATGGTCGCCCCCCAGACCGATCACGCGCTTCAGCACCGGCTTGCCCTCGAACCGGTCCGGCAACCCGAAGAGCACCACATCGCCCCGCCGCACCTCCGCGCCGGACGTCTTTGCGATGACAATCCGGTCGCCCGGAGCGTACGTGGGCTCCATCGACCCGCCGGCGGGGATGACCGTCGTGTAGTCGCTGCGGACGGTCCGGAGTGCGCCCGCTGCCAGCACGATCCCCAGCACGGCAAGCACCGCCCCCGTGATCGACAACCCACGCCCAGCGCGCCGCATCCGCCGATCTCCCCTCATGACCACTCACCCCACCCATGTGGCTGCAGCGACACCGTAGAGGGTCCCTCCCGGCGGGACCGCAGGGGGTCCGGGTCGAGTGGCGGCTGGGCCGGGGCGGCTATTCCAGGCCGGAGACCTGAAACACGGTTCGGGCCGTCCGGCGGTCGATACGGTCTCCGAGCTGCCGCAGCGCCGTCGACCCGCGGAGCAGTGTCCCGCGCTCCACGCAGGCGCGGGCGTCCTGGTCCAGCCGGTGCCACAGCGCCGGGTTGGCGACGAACACCCGTGGGTCGACCTCGACCCGGCAGCCGTCGGTGTCGCGCAGCAACAGACGCTGCAAGACGCCGTCGGACCAGCGGACGGAGACCAGCCGGTCCGTACGCACCGTACGGGCGCGCAGCAGGCTGCGTGAGGAGAACCACCCGACGCCCGCGCAGACCCGTGGCGGCGCCAGGACCACGCACAGCGTCGTGGCCAGGACCGTCCACAGCAGGAGGCGCAGCCAGGTGAGCCGGCCGACGGCCGCGTCGACGGCCAGCAGGCCCCCCAGGAGCGAGGCGGCACAGCCGACCGCGAAGCGCACGTCCCCGGCCCAGTCCTCGTCGTACGCCGTCGTGCCCGCAGGAGGCAGGGCGCGGCCGCGGTGGCCGGAGAGGGCGTCGGGGACTGCGCGGCTGATGTGTCGTTCCATGGCGCCGAGACTAAGGAGGGCGAGGCGGCCGGTCAGCGCGCCTTGACGAAGCACTGACGCCATGGCCGTATCTCCTGACGCATGTCTGACGGTCGCCCGGCAGCCCGGAATCAAGAACGCGTGAAGACGCAGCCGGCCGGCGCCAACAGCTCGCCGGGACCGGGCGCGGGCGGCCAGGGTCGGGCGCAGTCCGAGCGGACCTGGGCAGAGGGAGCCCGTCTCATGTCCGCTCCGACCACCGAGGCCGCGCCGGGCGATGCACGGCCCGGCGCCGAGTAACCTCCCTCGGCAGCTGACCGCGACCGCGCCCGACGGCCATTGATCCCCGGCGCGCCCGTTCAGCGCATCTGACGCCGGACCAGCTCGTGGAGCCGGCCGTTGGTGTCCGCGAGAAGTTCGGCGGGCGGACCCTGCTGGACGACACGGCCGTCCGACATGACGATCACCCGGTCGGCGTCCAGGACCGTGGAGAGCCGATGGGCGATCACGATGCGCGTGGCGTTCAGCGAGCGGGTGCTTTCGATCACGATGCGCTGTGTCTCGTTGTCGAGCGCACTGGTGGCCTCGTCGAAGAACAGGATGCGCGGACGCCGCACCAGTGCCTGGGCGATCATCAGGCGCTGGCGCTGGCCACCGGAGATGGAGCCGCCACCGGCGATCATGGTGTGCAGACCCATCGGCATGCGCCTGATGTCCTCGGCCAGACCCGCCATCGCGGCGGCTTCCCACGCCTCTTCCTGGGTGAAGACCTCGGCGCCGCAGATGCAGTCCAGGATCGATCCGGTGAAGGGCTGGGCGTTCTGCAGGACGACCCCGCAGCTGCGGCGCACGGCCGCCTGGTCGAGGGAGGCCAGGTCCTGGCCGTCGTAGAGCACACTGCCCGACACCGGCTTGTCGAAGCCGATGAGCAGCCTCAGCAGCGTCGACTTGCCGCAGCCGCTGGGGCCGACGATCGCCACGAACTCGCCGGGGCGCACCTGCAGCGACACGTCGTCGAGGACCAGCGGACCGTCATCGGTGTACCGGAAGGAGAGATTGCGCGCCTCGATCTCCCCGGACAGGGCGCCCGGCTGGGTGCTGGCGCCGCGCACCTCGGGGGCCTCGTCGAGCACCGGCTTGATCTGCTCGAACATGGGCAGCGCCGCCGCAGCGGAGACGAACGCACCCGTGAGCTGGGTGATGGACGTCAGCAGCATGGTCACGGACGTGTTGAAGGTCAAGAACGCGCCGGCCGACATCGACCCGCGAGCCGGACCCGCCAGCAGAACGAACATGACCAGCGAACACAGCGGCAGATACACCGCGTTGAGGACGGTCGTCAGATTCTTGATCCGGCCCGCGCGCTGCTGCAGTTCGCGGCTGCGGGCGAACTCCCGCGCCCACGCCGCGTACGCGAAGCTCTCCGCCGCGGCGACCCGCAGTTTGGGCAGCCCTCGCAGTGTCTGGAACGCCTGGTTGTTGAGCTTGTTGCTGAGCTCGACCAGCCGGCGCTGCCACCGCAGCTCCCACAGCCCCATGGTGAGGAACACCGCGGCTATGACGATCAGCATCGCGATCGCCGTGAACGCCAGCGGGACGCTGAAACAGAACAGGAGGACGAGGTTCATCGCCCCGACCGTGCCCGCCTGCACAGCGACCGGACCGATGCCGGACAGCACCCGGCGGATGGCGCTGATGCCCATCGCCGCGCTCGCCAGCTCACCCGTGGAACGCTCGGTGAAGAACTTGGTCGGCAGACGCAACAACCGGTCCCACACCGCAGGTTGGAGAGTGCTCTCGATGCGCCCCTCCATGCGCAGGATGGTGAGGTTCTGCATCAGCATGAAGACGGCCGAGACGATGCTCGTGACGATGATGGCCAGCGAGACCTGCACGATGAGGCTGTTCTCGGCGTTGGGTACGTAGACGCCGAGGACCTGTCCCGTCGCGATCGGCACGAGCGCGCCGAGGGCGACCGTCACCACTCCCGCCAGCGCCAGGTTGCGCATGTCGGCCCGGGTACCGCGCAGACTGAACCGCAGCAGCTGCCACTTGCCCATCGGCCGCTCCGGCAGCGGACGGTAGAACATGACCGCACGCTGTTGGAACTCTTCCGCATTGGCTGCGTCGACGCGGGTGCGCCGGCCGGTCACCGGGTTCACCGCCTCGTACCCGCCGCGGCGCCACAGCAGGGCGACCGGCGCTCCGCTCGCGGCCCGGTGTCCCACCAGGGGCCCGGTGTCCTCCCGCCACCAGCGGCGGTCGAGCCGGACCGGGCGCGTACGGATCCGCGAGCCGACCGCGACACGCTCGACCGGATCGATCCGGTCGCTCACCACACCGCTCTTCGACGGCTCCGAAAGCGTGATCCCCGCCGCCTCGGCCACGAGCCGGCACGCGGCGTACGTCGCGTCGTCGCATGCGCCCGCCGCACGCGAAGAGGCTCTACGGGAGCGCCCGATGGAGGAGAGCAGCGTCCGGTCGGCCTCGTCGCGGACGTCTTCGCCCGCCTTGATGCCGGCTGCCGTGCGGTCCTCGTGCGCGAGCTCCAGCCGTTCGATCCAACGGTCCAGCGCGGACAGCAGCCGGTACTGCTGGCTCACCATGGCCTGCCACATCGCGCCGTCGATGAGCAGGTCGCCTGCCGCCTCCGCGCTGTACGCGGCGCCGTACTGCATGCTGCCGGGGGACACCGGCAGCCACAGGATGTCGTCGTCGGCCACCGTCTCGTCGACGGTGGTCCGGCCGTCCAGCGGTGCTTCGAACAGCACTCGCCGACTGCGGCCGACGCCGAGTGCCACAGCGTGCTCCAGCAGGCTCAGAGCCGTGTCCCCGGTGTCGTACCAGCTGCGGTACTGACCGTCGTACGCCGCGGCATCCGCGTACTCCGGCCGGTACAGCTCACGCAGAGGGATGCGGCGCAGCACGCACTCCTGCAGGGGCCTGCCGATCAGTGTGTGCCGCGGTCCGTCGACGGGACCCAGCAGCAGCGTCCCGGGTTCCAGCCGGCCGAGGAAGTGCCAGTGGCCCTGTTCCGCCGCGTCGACCGCGAACAGGTCCAGGGCGCCGCCCACGACGAGCCACAGCACCTGCGGCCCCTCCAGCGAAAGCCTTCGCAGACCGTGGCAGTCGACCTGTTCGCCGAGCCCTCCCAGGGCGCCGATGACCGCGTCGTGCTCTGCGGGGGACGGGTGCGAGCCCGCGCCCGCGAGATGGTGAACGGATGTCACCTCAGTGCTCCTTGACCAGCTCGGCGTACGGACCTCCGGCAGCGACCAGGTCCTCGTGCCGGCCCCGTTCCACGACGCAGCCGTGGTCGAGGACCACGATCTCGTCGCTGTCACGGACCGTGCTCAGCCGGTGCGCGATCACGACACAGGCGCAGCCGCGCCGCCGCAGATTGTCGATGATGATCTGCTCGGTCTCCGCGTCCAGGGCGCTGGTCACCTCGTCGAGAACGAGGATGCTCGGCCGGCGGACGAGCGCCCGGGCGATCTCCAGACGCTGCCGTTGCCCGCCGGAGAAGTTGCGGCCGTCCTGCTCCACCCGGCTGTGAATACCGCCGGGGCGCCGGGCGACGACCTCGTACAGGGCGGCGTCCTCCAGGGCGGCGACGACGGCGTCGTCCGGGACCGACGGGTCCCACAGCGCCACGTTGTCCCGCACGGTGCCCTCGAAGAGGAAGATGTCCTGGTCGACGAAGGAGACCGAGGCGGCCAGCGCACTGCGGGAAATGTCCTCCAGACGTTGCCCGTCCACCCGGATCGTGCCCTCCCACGGACTGTAGAGCCCCGAGATCAGCCGGGAGACCGTCGACTTGCCGCTGCCGGATCCACCGACCAGCGCCACCTGCTGTCCCGGACCGACGGACAGCGAGAAGCCGGTGAGCAGCGGTTTGTCCAGGGGGCTGTAGCCGAAGGTGATCTCTTCCAGGGTCACATGGCCCTTGAGCCTGCGCGTGCTCGCAGCCGGTTCGGGGCGCGAGTACAGCGAGTCCACCGGGAAGTTCTCGACGTCCTTGAGGCGGGCCACATCGGCGGCGAAGTCCTGCACCCGGCCCGCCACCGAGTTGAGCCGTGCGACCGGAGCCGTGAAACGGGTCACCAGCGCCTGGAACGCAACGAGCAGACCGATCGAAATGTGGCCGTCGACGGCCCGCAGCCCTCCGATCCAGAGAATCAGGGCGCTGTTGAGGGTCGCGAGCGCGGGGGCGACAACACCCAGCCAGGCGCTCGGCACACCGAGGCGCTGCTGCTCCTCCAGCGTGGTCGCGTGCTGCCCCGCCCAGCGGCGGAAGTACCCGTTCTCGCCGCCGGTGGCCTTCATCGTCTCGATCAGCTGCAGCCCGGTGTACGAGGTGTTGGTCAGCCTGGCGCTGTCGGCCCGCAACTTCTGGGCACGGGTGGCCCGCAGGCGCACGACGATGCGCATCGCCACCACATTGAGCAGCGCCAGCCCCACGCCGATGACCGTCAACTGCGGGTCGTAGATCCACAGCAGGGCCGCATAGAGCAGGACGACGACTCCGTCCACGCCGACGGCCGTGAGGTCGCGGGCCAGGGTCTCGGCCACGACATCGTTGGATTGCAGTCGCTGGACGAGATCGGCGGGGCTGCGCTGGGAGAAGAAGGTGACCGGCAACCTGAGCAGATGCCGGAAGAACCGGGCACTGCTCAGCGTGGAGGAGATGATGCGACCGCGCAGCAGGTTCGCCTGCTGCAGCCAGGTCAGCACGACGGTGAGCGCCACCATGGTGCCCATGGCCGCGAACAGGACACTCAGCAACGAGGTCTGATCGCCGATCAGGAACATGTCGATGTACGCGCGGCTCAGCGCAGGCAGCGTCGCGCCGACGGCCACCAGCAGAAGGCTCGCGAGCAGCGCGGCCAGCATCGTGCCCGAGGTGCCGCGCAGCCGCGCCGGCAGGGCGCCCATGATCCCGGGCTTCCTGCCTCCGCGGCGGAACCCCTCGCCGGGCTCGAGGACCAGGACGACGCCGGTGAAGCTGGTGTCGAAATCCTCGGCCGTCACGAAACGGCGACCCTTGTCCGGGTCGTTGATGTGCACGCCACGCCGTCCGAAGCGGCGGCCCATGCCGTCGTACACGACGTAGTGATTGAACTCCCAGAAGAGGATGGCCGGTGCCTGCACCTCGGCGAGGGCCGTCGGTTCCATCTGCATGCCCTTGGCCTGCAGCCCGTAACTGCGCGCCGCCTTCAGCACATTGCTGGCCCGCGATCCGTCGCGCGAGACGCCGCAGGCGATGCGCAGCTCCTCCAGCGGCACATGACGGCCGTAGTGACCGAGCACCATGGCCAGCGAGGCGGCACCGCACTCCAGTGCCTCCATCTGGAGAACGGTGGGACTGCGTACGGTTCTGGCCTTCTTCCCCTTCGGTGCCGGCCGCGGAGCCGAACGGCGCCTGCTGCCCGGTGTGTTGTCCGGTCGGTGCCGGCCGCGGCCGGGAGGCGGGAGCTGCGGAGCGGAGGGAGAGGTGTGCGGTGCGGTCACGGGAGCAGCCAATCGATCGGACGCTGGTCGGCCAGGTGGATTGCGCCGGTGGCCAGGGTCATGGAGTCGATCGTGTACGGAGGACCCTGGGCCGACGACCACCGGTAGCCGGACTCCGTGGCGGACGACCGGTCGAGCCGCACCAGGACCGCCACCGGCCTGCCGTGCTGCGAGAACTGCTCGCCCAGCTGGCCGTCGCCGAGAAAGCCGCTGATCTGCCGGGGTGTCTGTGAAGTCCTGCCGACCGCGGCCACACGACCGCGCAGCACACCGTACTTCTGGGCCGGCACCGACTGGGCGGTGAGATCCACGGAGGCGCCCACGGCAATGCCCGGCCCGCTCTCGCCGGGTACATAGAGCATCACCATCAGGGGATCGTCGGCGCCACGGGTCCGCTCCACACTCGCTACGTCCGCACCGGTGGTGACCACCGCTCCGATCGAGGCCGTCAGGGCGGTCACCCGTCCTGCGGCGATCGTGCGGACCAGCCGGTCGCCCTGTGCGGTACGCACCTTGAGCAGCGGTGCGTCGGCGGGCAGGGTCTCGCCTTCCTTGGCGAGTACGGCGGTGACTTGGCCGGCAACCGGGCTCTGCAGGATGTAACTGCCCTGTGCGTGCGTGAAGATGCCGGGCGCCCGGAGCGTGGAGGAGACGGATCCGGTCACCGCCCAGAAGCCCGCGGCGGCCATGACGAGCACGGTGATGCCGAGGGCGAGCCGGCCCTGCGGGCGCGCGAAACGTACCGGCAGGTCGAGTTCCTCCGGCGACTGCAGCTTGGAAAGGGCCTGTTGGCGGAACTGCACGGAACTCTTCCCTCGCTGTCAGGTGTGAGCAGTGAGCCCCGGAACCATGAGGTTCCGGGGCTCACGAGCCGTCTCAGAGACCGGCGATGAGACCGGTGGCCAGGCCGCTGACGGCACCGGTGTTCACGCCGGTGGTCGAGGTGGCGAGGCCGGTGACCGAGCCCACGACGCCGGAGACCGGGGCCACGGCGTCGACGGTGCCCGTGACGTTGCCGAGCAGGCCGCCGACGAGGCCGCCGGACACGTTGTCGAGGTCGTTGTCGGAAATCTCGAGGGTCTCGACCTGGGGGGTGTGGTTCATGATGGAGGCTGCCTTTCAGCTTGATAATTCATAGCGGTAACCCCTTGGTGTGGCTGCCGCATTGGGCAGGATCAAAGCACGTTGACGCCATGCGCAGCTAATCGGACCGGCGCTGATCAGGGCTTCTTCATGCAATGAATTAGCGCTGCGTGCAGATGTGTTCATGAGTCGGCGGCGGCTTCTTCACAAGCTTCACCGTCTGAATTCTCTTTACCTGAAAGTCCATTTACTTCAACTGGGACACTCCCGTTCAAACCCCCCTGCGGCCGGTCCGGACCAGGGAGTCCCGGTGGGCGGGGGTGACTGGTCTGGGCATGAGGTGTGCAGGTTTACGGAAGGTGAGCTGGGAGGCGAAACCAGCAGGTAGGAGCGCTGCTTCGGACACGCCCCGATCGATGCGGGGTGGTACGCCCGCATTCGGAGAGCCGTCGGCGGACTCGGGATCCGGGCTTGCCCTCGACGCGCGGGTGAGGGTTTGGGGTCACTGAGCCCTTCGGCCGTCCGGTCCGAGCGGGCCCCGATGGCGAGGAGTTCGCCCATGACTGCCGCGTCACCCACGGCGCCCTTGCCCCGCACGTCGCGAAAAGTCCAGTTGCTCGCCGTTCCGGGCGGTCTTCCGCGGCCGGAGCATTTCCGGGTCGTCCGGACACCTCTGCCGCAGCCGGCCGAGGGCGAAATGCTGGTCCGTAACCGGTATTTCCTGGTGTTTCCCGGACTCCGTACGGTCGTCGGCGGCAGGTTGGAAGGCGCCATCTTTCCCGGCGCCCAGCCCGGGGACCCGCTGTGCGGGACGGCCGTCGCCGAGGTGGTGGCGGCCGCTTCCGGCGCGGGAGGGGCCGCGGGTGGGCGAGCCGGTGTCGCACCGGCTCGGCCGACGGGAGTACGCCGTGGTGCCGGTGGGCGCGTGCACCCCGCTCGGCGATACGCCACCCGATCCGGTGGCCCCTCGTACGCGACCCGCGTCGTGAACTCGCTCTGCCCACCGAGCAAGAGCAGCTCCGCCGGCGTGAACGCAGGACCGGCGGCCGTCGACAACACGTAGGGAACCGCGATGCAGCGATACCTGCCGCATGCGCTGCCGCCGCTCCCGGCGGCACACCTTGTAGTAGTTCGGCCCGCTGTCCACAAGAGTGCCGTTGCGATCGAAGACGACCGAGGGCCGAGGTGCGCCGAGCGCTCATGGCACCCAGCCTGCGAAGCCGCCGATCAGCCCGTCGGGCCGGCCGCGGCCCGGCCCACCGATTCGACCAGTGGCAGCAGCCGGTGCGGCACCCGCTCGCGCAGGGCGACCTCGGTACGGGTCCTCACCACACCGGGCAGCTGGATCAACTGCTGGATCACATCCTCCAGGTGCCCGTTGTCACGGGCCACCACCCGGGTCAGCAGGTCCCCGCCGCCGGTGGTCGAGAAGGCCTCGACGATCTCCGGGACGGCGGCGAGGGCCTCGCCCACCTCGTCCAGATGCCCCTGGGTGACCTCCAGATGGACGAAGGCGAGCACCGGGTGGCCGAGCGCGGCGGGGGAGAGGACCGGACCCGTACCGGTGATCACGCCGTTGCGCTCCAGCCGGTCGATCCGGGCCTGGAGGGTGCCCCGGGCGATGGAGAGGATCCGCGCGTACTCACGCACGCTGGTCCGCGGTTGCTCGATGAGCAGCCGCAGGATACGGGTGTCCAGTGCGTCCACCGCCATGGTCCGATGGCCCCTTCCCGGTCGGTCGGTACGGGCTCCGACTGTACCCATGGCGCACCGTCGCACCATCCGGTCGTGCCACTCGCCTCAGAGGCGGTTGTTCTCGGGGAGTGCGTCCTCGGGGAGGGTGACCAGCCAGCGGGTGTCCTTGCGGGGGCGGAGGTAGAACGCCCAGTAGAGGGTGGCTGCCGCCGTGATGCCGCCGGTCCACAGCAGGTACTGGGCCTCCTGCTGGCTGAGGATGTAGACGAGTACGGCGATCAGCGCCACCGGCATCGCCGGCCAGAGCGGCATCCGCCACGCGGGCAGGTCCTTGTGGGACGCGCGGCGGGCTGCCAGCGCGGCGACCGCGACCAGCAGGTACATGCCGGTCACGGAGACGCCGGTCACGCCGTACAGGGTGTCGAGGTTGACGAAGCACAGCGCCGCGCCCGGGACCCCCACCACCAGAGTGGCGACCCACGGCGAACCGAAGCGGCCGAGGCGGGCGAGAGCGTTGTTGACCGGCTCGGGCCACGCCTTGTCGCGGGCCGACGCGAACAGCACCCGGGAGTTCTGGATGACCATGACGATGCCCGCGTTGATGATCGCGAGTGCGACGCACAGGCTGACGAACGTACCGACCGCCGAGTTGCTCCACGTGGTGACCATCCGGCCGATGTCGCCGGAGGTGAGCGCCGCGAGGTCGGGCGCACCCATGGTGATCGCCACCACCGGGACGAGGATGACGGCGGTCGAAATGGCGAGGGTGGCGAGGACGGTACGGGCGACGTTGCGCCGCGGGTCCTCCAGCTCCTCGGAGAGATAGACGGCGGTGGAGAAGCCCTGGGTGATGAAGAGCGCGATGGCGAGACCCGAGACCACCAGCATCGCGGTGACCGGGCGGGACGTCCCGCCGTCGCTCGCGACCACACCGTGCACCAGGCTGCCGGCGCCGCGCTCGGTGTGGGCGAAGCCGAGCACCGCCACCACGGCAGCCGCGATCACTTCGAGCACCAGGAAGACGCCGGTTATCCAGGCGTTGGCACGCAGGTCCAGCAGACCGGCCAGGGTGGCGAGCACCATCACCCCGGCGCCGGCGGCCTCCGCCGGTACATGGACCAGTGGAGCGAGGTAGTCCGCCGTACCCATGGCGATCACCGGCGGCACGATCATCACGACCAGCAGCGACAGCACGAACACCAGCCAGCCGGCGAGCCGGCCGGTCAGGGTGGTGACCATGGCGTACTCGCCGCCCGCGCTGGGAATCAGCGTGCCCAGCTCCGAGTAGCAGAACGCCACGGCGATGCAGAGCAGCGAGCCGATCGCGATGGTGAGGGCGGTGGCGGTCCCGAGGTCGCCGAACAGGTCGGGCACGACCACGAAGAGCGTGGAGGCGGGCGTCACGCAGGACAGGGTGAGCAGGGTTCCGCCGACGACGCCGATGGAACGCTTGAGGGCGCGCGGGCCGTCCTGGCCGCCGGGATCGATTGCCGCCGGTGCGGCGCCGGAGGTGACGGGCTGGCTGAGCATGTCGGTCATGGAGCGGTTCCGATCGACTGGGTGTGACGGGTGACGGCGGGAGCGCTATCGCCTCCGTGGCTTGCTGCGATGTTGGTTTCGTCTGCTCCCGGCGCGTTATCGAAACCTGTGGGATCCGTCACGTCAACCGTCATTTACCTTCGGAATTCGTTGTGTTCTGGCCAACGACTGGCGGTATTCGAAGATTGAGGTCTTCTTGACGCCGTATTGACGACTGCTGATATCGGTGCCGCTTCACGCGCATGACCTTCGAATGCGAGGTCATGTGGCGTAACTGCCTGTGATGCGTGAGCGGGGGGTGAGGTGTGGGGCCGAGATGATCAGCGGTTCGGCCGCGACGGGAATCGCAGAGTGTTACCGGTCACGTTGCGTGGTTTTTGCCTTGGGGGGCGCGCGGGTGTCAGGGCCCGGTTCGACGGCATCGCCCCGGACCGCGGGCGGCAGGTCTGCCGCCGTGACCGGTACGGCTGTCTTCGCGATCCGCTCGCCACGTCGGTCGCGGCAGGGGGCCCGGCCTGCCGGCGCCGCCCGGCTGCATCGGAGACCACGCCCGGGCGAGCCGTGAGAGACAGTCGGGTCCGGCATGGTCCATTGGTGTTCCCATGGCACAGCGAAAGGGCAGCAGACTGTGCCAATGGCCCAGAGAGCTCGGGCCGACTTGAGCCAGATGGTGTTCGGATGCTGTCATGAACCCAGTCGATGGCGCTGCGGATCCCGCGGCGCCTTTTTCATGCCAGGACATAGTGGGGAGAGCCAAGCGGTGCTGAAGCGGATGTTGGTGGCTCCGGACCCGGGACGGCTGCGGCTGCGCAACGCGTCCCGGGCCGTCGTCGGTATCGGCCTCGCCGTGACCTTCTCGGGCCTCGCCTCGCACTCGCTTCCCGCGGCCGTCGCCGGCGGCCTCGCCGCACTGCTCGCACTCTTCACCGTCACCGACGCCAGGGTCAGGGATCAGGCGCTCACCACCTCGCTGCTGCCCCTCGCCGGCTTTCCGGTGCTGGCGCTGGCGACGGGGCTGCACGACTACCCGCTCGCGCGCGATCTGGCGTTCCTCGCCGTCGTGTGCGCCGGGGTGTACGCGCGCCGCTGGGGGCCGCGCGGCCATGCCCTCGGGATCTTCGCGTTCATGGCGTTCTTCATGGCGCAGTTCCTGCACGCCGTTCCGGGCCAGCTGCCCGAGCTGTACGCCGCCGTCGCGCTCTCCCTCGTCACCTCATCGACCGTCCGCTTCGGTCTCTGGTGCTACGAACGGCGACTGCCGGTGCCTGTCGTGCCGGCGCTTCACGGCGGCAGCGGTCTGGCCCGCACGACCACGCGTCAGGCGATCCAGGCGACCGCTGCCGCTGCCTTCGCACTGGGCGTCGGACAGCTTCTCTCCGCGGACCGCTGGTACTGGGCCGTCGGCACCGTCTGGTGGATTTTCGTGAACACCGCCTCGCGGGGCGAGACGCTGGTCCGTGGCTTCCGCCGGGTCCTCGGCACGGTGGTCGGCATCGCCGTCGGGCTGCTCGTCGCCGTCCCGCTGCACGGAGACACGGCTCTCACCGCCGTCCTCGTCGCCCTCTGCGTCTTCGGGATCTTCTACACCGCCGCTGTCTCCTACAGCTGGATGGTCTTCTTCGTGACCGTGATGGCCGGACTGCTCTACGGGCTGCTCGGTGTACTGAACCCGGGACTCCTCGTCCTGCGGCTCACGGAGACCGGGGCCGGAGCTCTCGGGGCGGCGCTCGCCGTCGTCCTCGTGCTGCCCGTCAGCCTCCACGCGACCACCGATGCCTGGATCCAGCGGGCGCTGCGCTGTGTGCACGCGTGTACCGCCGAGGCCGCCGCGCGCCTCGCCGGCTCCCCGACCGCCGACCCCGCCCCGCGCGTGACCGAACTGGAGGCGCTGCTCGGCCGGGTCCGGCTCTCGCTCGCCCCGCTGGTGCACCCCCTCAACCCGCTACGGGCCCGCAAGACGCGCGCCCGGCAGGTGCTCGTACTGCTCGACCTCTGCGCACGCGAGGTGCGCGGCCTCGCCGCGGTGGCCGCCGACCCGGACGCCTCGCACGACGCCAGGCTCGACGCCGCCTGCCGTCGGGTCGAGGCCGCGGTGCTGGCTCTGGCGCAGCCCCGCCCGGTCCGTACGGAACCGCTTGCCGCGCCCGCGCAGGCACCGCACCACCACCCCGGCGCGGAGGCCGCGCTCACGCATCTGCACGCCCTGGAGGGGGCCCTCACAGAGCTGGCCGCACCCCTGCACACCTCGCCGCGGTCCCCGCTCGTCCCCGCCTGACCCGCGGCTCCGTGGAGGAGGTCGACGACGCCGCGGCCCTGGTCTAGACCGCAGAGGGTGCACTGCTACCGTCGCCCCGGAAGATCGCGACGGCCCGGACCGTGGCGATCAGTCGGCGGAGAGGGGCAGCAGCGGTGAGCAGCAACGGTGCCGGACGGGCATTCATCGGGTCGTTCACGTCGGCGGGCGGGCGGGGAGTCACCGTCGCCGCAGTGGACGGGGAGACCGGGGCGCTGACCGTCCTCGGTGCGACGGACGCCGTCCCCGATCCCTCGTATCTGGTCCTGGGGCCCGGCCCCGGATCCGGCTCCACCGCCCTCTACGCGGTCAGTGAGACCGAGAGCGGCGCGGCCGCCGCGCTCGACATCACCGGCGATGTGCCGCAGCCCCTCGGTGAGATACGGCCGGTGGAGGGCGACGGCCCCACACATCTGGCAATCGCCGGCGGCCATCTGATCACCGCCAACTACGGCTCCGGCAGCGTCACCGCCCTCCCGGTGCGCGCGGACGGATCGCTGGGCGCCGCCGCTTCCGTGCTCCAGCACGAGGGCAGCGGTCCGCGTACCGACCGCCAGCACGCCCCGCACGCCCACCAGGTGCAGCCCGACCCCTCGGGGAACTGGGTGCTGAGCGTGGACCTCGGGACCGACTCGATACGGATCTGCGCCCTCGACCCGAGCAGCGGGACGCTGCGTCTGCACGGCGAGACCGCGCTGCGGCCGGGCACCGGACCGCGGCATCTGGCCTTCCACCCCGCGGGCGCGCACGCCTATGTCCTGAACGAGCTCGAACCGACCGTCACCGTCTGCCGCTGGGACCCGGCCACCGGAGTCCTCGAGCCGGTCGCCGAGACAGCCGTCGTGCCCGAGGACGTGGTCGCCGACCCCGCGGCCGTCGTCTACCCGTCCGCGGTGGTCGTCTCGTACGACGGACGGTTCCTCTGGGCCGCCAACCGGGGGCACGACAGCATCGCCGTCCTCGCTCTCGACGCATCGGGCGAGAAGGCGTCCCTGGTCACGAACGTGGGCTGCGGTGGCCACTGGCCGCGCGACCTGGCCCTCGACCCCACCGGCCAGTGGCTCTACGCGGCCAATGAGCGGGCCGGGAACGTCAGCTGGTTCGCCGTCGACGCGACGACCGGCATCCCGTGCCACAGGGGCTCCCTGACGGCTCCAGCGGCCTCCTGCGTCGTCTTCGGCTGACGCGGACCGACCGCACGACCGAGCAGCGCGCAGTACACGGCACAGAGCACGCGTCCACACAGCACACAGCGGGGCCCGTACCGGTCGAATCCTCCGGTACGGGCCCCGCTGCCCTGTGCCTGCCAGGTCAGAAGGCCTGAGCCCCCTGCGGCGTTCCAGGGGCGATGCCCAGCGCCGTCATGTACATCGACAGCACGAGCTTGCCGATCGCCGGGTACGCACCGAGCGGCTCGGCCGTCGCGCAGCCCGCCTCCTTCGCGGCGGCGTCCAGCAGCCCCTCCGCGATCTCGGGACCCACCAGGTACGGCGCCAGGGCCAGCTGCACCGAACCGGAGCCCGTCAGCTGCTCGGCGATCGACGCGACCGAACCCTCGACATCGAGGGCCGCGGCCATCACCGGTACCGCGAGCCGGGCAGCCAGCAGCATGCCGGTGATCCCGGCGGCCTGCACGGCCTCCTCGCCACCCACGGTGGCCAGCACGATGCCATCGGCGGCCGTGGCCACGGTGAACAGCCTGGCGCGGTCGGCGCGGGCCAGACCGGCCTCGGAGAGGCGTACGTGCAGCGCCTCGGCGAGCAGCGGGTGCGGACCGAGCACATCGGTCAGCTCGACCTGCGCGCGGCTGTCCATGACGGCTTGGCGTATCCGCCGGAGCAGGGCGCTGTCCGGTCCCGCGAGCAGCGGCACCACGACGGCGGCCGGCCCCTCGGGCTCGGCGACCTCACGGCCTGCGGCCTTCGCCTGCTCGTAGCGCGCGATGCGCTCGGCGGCAGCGTGCGCGAGCACGGAGGCGAGCGTGGGGTATTCGGCGTCGTCGCCGTCGAGATAACCGATCCGTGCGTTGAGACCGGGCAGCTCGGACCGGGCAATGCTGATGACCTCTTCGGCCAGGCTGCGGGTGGCCGCCGAGGGGGTACCGGGAACGGCAAGAACGAGCGCGGCAGCGCCCTCAGGTGCGACCACGGGCTCCGGGCGGCGGTGCCGTCCGGACTGGCGAGGTCGCGGCATTCGTACAGGCAGGCCGGAAGCGGGCCCAGTGGGGGTGCTCATGGCGCCGCATGCTACTGGTTTTGGGTGCCCCGCTGTTCGGGGAGGGCCCAGTCGGGCGTTATCTGTCCGCTTTTATCCGATGAATGGCTTACCGGCCAACTGCCCTGCTCTGTCGGTCCTTACCGGCCCTCCTGTCCAGGCCCGTAGGCGGGTACGAACAGCATTGTCGGGTGCAGCGGCAACCGCAGATCACCGGTGGCCAGCGCCTCAGCGATGCGTAGCGAACCGGTCAGCGGATCACCCGAACCGGGGACCGTCCGCGCCTGCGGCAGTTGCCGGGCGAGCTCTTCGCGCAACGGTACGAGGAGCGGGTCGCCCATCCGGAACAAGCCACCGGTCAGGGCCACTTCGCACGCCTCGTTGTCCGCCCCGAGCTGCGGGCACACCGCCGCGGCCGCCTCCGCGATATGTCCGGCGGCGTCCCGCAGGATGCCTGCGGCGACCGGATCGTCCCCGGCGCACGCGGCGACCTCGGGGGCGAACGAGGCCAGCAGCGCGGGCCGGTCGGTGCGCGGATAGAGCACGCCGGGCATATCCGCCGCCGGACCGAACACCGCTTCCAGCCGGGCCAGCAACGCGGCCGATCCGCCGCGCCGCCCGTCATGTGCGCGCATGGCGGCATCGAGGCCGGCCCGGCCGATCCAGGCGCCGCCGCCGCTGTCGCCGAGCAGGTGACCCCAGCCGTCGGCCCGGCGCCAGCTCGTCAGATCCGTGCCCAGCGCGATCATGCCCGTGCCGCCGGCGACGACCGCCCCCGGCCGTTGTCCGACCGCTCCGGCGTACGCGGTCACCGCATCGGCGGCCAGCGCCAGCAGCCGTACCCCGAGCGCGCTCTCCAGGGCCCCTGGAAGCTCGGCGCGCAGCTGGTCCCCCAGCGTCGCCATGCCGGCGGCGCCGATCGCCACGGCGGCGATGGTGGAGCCTTCGGCGGCCCGGTCCTGCTCACCTGCCCGGGCACGCAGCTCCCGGGTGGCGGGAAGCAGCTGTTCCAGCAGGTGTCCGGCATCGATCCCGGCCGGTCCGGTACGCACCGGTGCGGCGCAGACCACGGTGGCCACCGGCTTCGCGGCCCCGACCACGCCGAGCGCCACCCGCAATCCCGAACCGCCCGAGTCCACCCCGAGGACGTACGGCCCCGCGGCGGCGGTCACGGCAGCCGCCAGTCGACCGGTTGCGCTCCCTGGCGCTCCAGCAGTTCATTGGCCCGGCTGAACGGCCGCGAGCCGAAGAACCCGCGGTCCGCGGACATGGGGGAGGGATGCGAGGACTCGATCGCCGGGAAGTCGCCCAGCAACGGCCTCAGATTCCGGGCGTCACGCCCCCACAGGATCGACACCAGCGGTGTGCCCCGCGCCACCAGCGCCCGGATCGCCTGCTCGGTCACTTCCTCCCAGCCCTTGCCACGGTGCGCCGCAGGCCGACGGGGCGCCGTGGTCAGTGCCCTGTTGAGCAGCAGCACCCCCTGCCGGGTCCAGGGCGTCAGGTCGCCGTTGGACGGTCGGGGCAGTCCCAGATCCGTGTGCAGCTCCCGGTAGATGTTCTCCAGGCTGCCCGGCAGCGGCCGCACATCGGGCGCCACCGAGAAGCTCAGTCCCACCGCATGTCCCGGCGTCGGGTACGGGTCCTGACCGACGATCAGGACTCGCACCTCGTCGAAGGGCTGCTGGAACGCCCGCAGCACATTCGGCCCCGCGGGCAGGTAGGTACGCCCTGCGGCGATCTCCGCGCGCAGGAAGTCGCCCATCGCGGCGATGCGTTCGGCCACGGGGTCCAGGGCCTGAGCCCAGCCCGGTTCGATGATCTCTTTCAACGGTCTTGCTGCCACGGGCCGCACTCTACTGCTCATACGACCGGACCGATCAACCGCCGATGGCCGTCGCCCGAACGCAGAGAACGTCCGGCAGATGTGAGGCGAGCTGCTCCCAGCTGTCCCCGTCGTCCCTGCTCGCGTACACCTCGCCGTTGCGATTGCCGAAGTAGACCCCGGCCGGGTCGGCGTTGTCCGTACAGAGCGCGTCACGCAGCACCGTGCCGTAATGCGTCTCCTCGGGCAGTCCGGCGGACAGCGGCTCCCAGCTGTTGCCGGCGTCGCTCGTGCGGAACACCCGGCAGCGGTGCTCGGCCGGGACGCGGTCGGCGTCGGCGTTGATCGGGAAGATGTACGCCGTCTGCGCCCGGTGCGGGTGGGCCGCAGCGGCGAAGCCGAAGTCGGACGGCAGCCCCTCGCCGATGTCCGTCCAGCTGTCCCCGGAGTCGTCGCTGCGGAACACACCCCAGTGGTTCTGCAGATAGAGCCGGTCCGGATCGACCGCGTCCCGGGCGACCTTGTGGACACACTGACCGAACTCCGGGTTCGGATCCGGCAGGAAGACCGCCGACACCCCCTTGTTCGACGGGGCCCAGCTCGCGCCGCCGTCCTTGGTGCGGAACACCCCGGCCGTGGAGACCGCGACGGTCACGTCCTGCGCATCCCTCGGATCGGTCAGGATCGTGTGGAGCCCCTCACCGCCCCCGCCCGGCACCCACTTCGAACGCGTCGGATGCTCCCACAGCGGGCGGACCAGCTCGAACGACTCCCCGCGGTCCTCCGAGCGGAAGAGCGCGGCCGGCTCCGTCCCCGCGTACACGACGTCGGGCGCCTCGTCCCCCGCCGGGTGCAGCTGCCAGACCCGCTCCAGCGAGGCGCCGGTGAACGACGGGAATTTCACCGCCGGTTGCTGCGGCTCGACCCATGTCGCGCCCAGGTCGTCGGAGTGGAACACCGACGGCCCCCAGTGCGCACTGTCCCCTCCGACCAGCAGCCGGGGCACCGGACCGCGGGTGTCGATGGCGATCGAGTAGATCGCCTGCGCATTGAAGTGCGGGGCGCCGAACTCCCAGGCGCCACCACGCCTTCGGCCGATGAAAAGTCCTTTACGGGTTCCCACAGTGAGCAGTACGTCGGTCATGACCGACCCCTTCCGAAACGCCTTTGTCGCGGACACGGGCCAGTCTGCACCCGGCCACTGACAGTGGTGTGCAGAGACGATGTCTCTGCAGGTCGGACGGGGGTGGCGGGCGAAGGGCGAGCCTCCGGCAGGGGAGCTGCGGCCGCATCCGCACGGGCCGTCTTGACCACCGTCCGTAGCGGGCCGTAGCGTGCGGGAGAAAGCGCTTGCCCCGTCGTCGATCCGGACCCAGGAGCACCCGTGGTGACCTTCGAAGGACTGCCCGGCGCCGTGGCCGTCTCCCACCTCAGGGTCTACGACTGGCCCACCGAGGACGGACTGCGCGGGGGTACGCCCCACCTCCACCTCACCTGTTCCGAGGGGTATGTGGTGGTCGGCGGAGCCGGCTCCGTGCAGACCCTCACCACGTCCGGCTTCCGGCAGACGCCCCTGACCGCCGGGTCCCTGGTGTGGTTCACCCCCGGCACGATCCACCGCCTCGTCAACGACGACGCCCTGTGCATCGTCGTCCTCATGCAGAACAGCGGACTGCCCGAAGCCGGGGACGCCGTTCTCACCCTGCCGCCCCGGTGCCTGACGGACACCGACACCTACCGCGCGGCGGCCGCACTCCCCGCCGACGCGGCAGAGCCGGAACAGGAACGCGCCGCCCGCGTCCGCCGCGATCTCGCCGTCGAGGGCTTTCTCGCGCTGCGCCGCGCCACCGAGGCCGGCGACCCCGAGCCGCTCGCCGCCTTCCACCGCGCGGCCGCCGCGCTCGTGAAGCACCGGACGGACGACTGGCGGGGGCGCTGGGAACAGGGCGCCGCCGCCGCGTCCCGGGCAACCGGTGAACAGCTGGACTCCCTGGCGCAGGGCGACAGTGGCCATCTCGCCCTTGCCTGTGTGCACGCCGAACAGCCTTCGGCGTACCGAAAGTTCGGGATGTGCGGCCGTCTCGATGTCTACGGCGGCTGATTCCACGGCGGGCGGCGGCTCAGGCCGTGCTCACCGGGTGCGACCGCAGCTGGTGGGCGCGTCCGTCGTGCTCCTTGGCCTCCGTTGCTCCTGGTGGCGCGCTCAGAGCCCCAAGGCGTCGTCGGACCACTCGAATGCCGGCGCTCCACCCGCGCCCGGCGTCTGTTCGGACCAGATGACCTTGCCCTTGGCGGTGTAGCGGGTGCCCCACCGGTCGGCGAACTGGGCGACGAGGTACAGACCGCGGCCGCCCTCGTCCGTCGTCGACGCATACCGCAGATGCGGTGCGGTGCTCCCGGAGTCGGACACTTCGCAGATCAGCGAGCGGTCGTGCAGCATCCGGACGCGGATCGGGGCGCCGCCGTAGCGGATGGCATTGGTGACCAGCTCACTGAGGATCAGCTCGGTGGCGAAGATCTCTTCCTCCAGCCCCCGGTCGGTGAGCCACTGGGACACTTCCTTGCGGACCCCGGCGACGGCCGACGGGTCGGGCTCGATGTCCCATTCGCCGATGCGGGAGGGGGCGAGGATGCGCGTAGCGGCGACCAGGACGGCGGCGTCGTCACCCGGAGGGGTGGGCAGGAGCGCTGTGATCAGGTCGTCGCAGGTCTCCTCCGGAGTGCGGTGCTGTCCGGCCAGGGTGTCGCGCAACGTGTCGAGGCCGGTATCGAAATCCTGCTCGCGCGACTGGACGAGACCGTCGGTGTAGAGCACCAGACGGGTCCCCTCCGGCAGCGGCAACTCCACTGCCTCGAAAGGCAGTCCGCCGATGCCCAGAGGCAGGCCTGCCGGGACGTCGGGGAACTGCACCGTGCCGTCGGGCAGCACCAGGACGGGACCGGGATGGCCGGCCCGGGCGACGGAGCAGGTGCCGGCCACCGGGTCGTAGACGGCGTACAGGCAGGTTGCTCCCGTGACCTCCGCGCGCCCGCCGTCGGCGTGCTCCTCCTGGTCGATGCGTGCCACCAGTTCGTCGACGCGCGCGAGGAGTTCGTCGGCCGGCAGGTCCAGCGTGGAGAAATTGTGGACCGCGGTGCGCAGGCGGCCCATCGTCGCGGCGGCGTGCAGACCGTGCCCGACGACGTCACCGACGACCAGTGCGACGCGGGTACCGGTCAGCGGGATGACATCGAACCAGTCGCCGCCCACCCCCTCCTGAGCCGGCATATAGCGGTATGCGACGTCGAGAGCGTCCTGCTCGGGCAGGCCGCGGGGCAGCAGGCTGCGCTGCAGCGTCACCGCCATCTCGTGCTCGCGGGTGTAGCGGCGGGCGTTGTCGACACAGACGGCTGCCCGGGCGACCAGTTCCTCGGCGAACGTCAGATCGTCCCGGTCGAAGGGTTCCGGATTCTCCGCCCGCCAGAAATTCGCCATGCCCAGGACCGCACCGCGGGCGTGCAGCGGAACGGAGAGCAGGGAGTGGACACCGTACGCGAGGATTTTCGCCGCCTGTTCGGGGTCGGGCCCCTGCCAGCGCGGCTCGGCGGACAGGTCCGGCACCAGCATCGTGTGCCCACTGATCAGGCCCAGGGCCGGCGGGCTGGTGGGAACGAACCCGATGATCCTTCCGATCGGATAGAAGGGGTGGTCGCCGCGCACGCCTGCCGCAGCCGTACGCCGCATGTCCAGCACGGTGCCGAGCGGCACCGACGGCTCCTCACCGTGCAGCACGGACTCGGCGAGGTCGACCGAGGCGAAGTCGGCGAAACGGGGGACCACCACTTCCGCCAGCTCCTCCGCGGTCCGGGTCACATCCAGGGTCGTCCCGATGCGCGCACCGGCCGCGTGCAACAGCAGGAGCCGCCCCCGTACCTCTGCGGCCCGGCCGGCAAGGGCGGCCAGTTCCGTCGTGTCCCGCAGGGTCGCGACGGTCCCGGCGGGTCCGCCGTGTTCGTCGGTGGGCCGCAGATTGACGGCCAGCAGCCGGTCGCCGGCCATGCTCACCTCGTCGGAGGCGACACGGCCGGAGGCGAGCAGTTCCGCGAGGGGAGGAGGCAGGCCGACATCTGTCATCGGGCGCCCCTCGGCGTCCGCAGGCAGGCGCAGCAGCCGCCGGGCCTCGTCGTTGGCCAACACCAGCCGTCCGTCGCCGTCGATGATGAGCACACCTTCGCGTACGGAGTGCAGCACCGCGGCGTGATGGTCGTACAGTCGCGTCATCTCGGCGGGGCCGAGCCCGCGCGTCTGCCGCCGCAGACGTCGGCTGACCAGCGCCGCTCCGCCGGAGGTGAGGGCAAGTGCGACCACCGCGGAGCCGGCCAGCACCGGCAGTTCGCGGTCGGCCATCTTGTTCACGTTCGTGACCTTGATGCCCACGGACACCAGACCGGCGGTCGAGCCGTCGGACCGCGGTACGGGCACCACCGAGGTCACGGCCGGCCCCCGGCTCCCCGTGAACGTTCGGGTGAAGCCGTGCCCGAGAGCCGCCTCCTTGTACGGGCCGAGGACGTGCTTGCCGATCAGCGCGCGATCGGGGTGGGTGTAGCGGATACCGCGTGTGCTGGACACGACGACGTACTCGACGTGTGTGCTTTTCCGGACCTCGTCGGTAAGCGGCTCCAGCACGGCGGTGGGATCCGGGCCGTCCAGCGCCGTCACGATGCCGGGGGAGTGAGCGAACGTGACGGCGACGGCGTTCGAACGGCTTCGGGCTTCCTGAACGGCGGCATGCCGGCCCTGCCACACGAGCGAGAACGCGGCCACGGCGACGATCAGCACCACCAGCGCCAGCTCCAGAAGCAGCACCTGCCCGGCCACGGAGCGCACGCCGAGCAAGGTATGGGAGCGCCCAGGGCGCGATGGTCGGAGCCTTGCCATACATCTGCCAAAGCTGCCCATAGCTCCTTTTTACCAGCTATGTCCATACAAGAATTCGAAGAGGATCGCTTGCATGGGCAACGGGTGCGGTACCCGGGGCGGGGCCGTCACAGCGCCCCTCCGGCAGATGGTGGCCTCGGCCGGCCCCTGCCCTCGTCGGAGGCGCCGGCCCGCTTGGCTGCCGCCCGCGTCCGCGCCCGAGGCCTGGTCGGCGGGTGCCCCGCCGCCACCGAGACCGTCGTCCGCACCGACCGCGACCTGCCCGCCCCCGGGCGAACGATCACCTCTGTCGTGAAACCGCTGGGGGCCCGGCCGCAGGTCGGACGAGACGTCAGAGGCGCGGGGCCGCTGTGCTGCTGCGCACCACCAGGTTGGTCGCGAGGTCGACCCGAGTGGTCGCGGGCTGCTGGCCCCGGCTGAGATCGAGGACCAGCCGGGCGGCGGTCTCGGCCATCTCGATGAGCGGCTGGCGCACCGTGGTGAGCGGCGGCCCGATCCACCGGGTGAGGGGCAGATCGTCGAAGCCGACGACGCTGAGGTCCTCCGGAATGCGCAGGCCCAGCTCGCGAGCGGCCTCGTAGACGCCGAGTGCCTGCAGGTCGTTTCCGGCGAAGATGGCGGTGGGCGGCTCGGGCAGCCGCAGGAGTTCCAGCCCCGCGGTGTAGCCGTCCTCGTGCGAGAACTCGCCCTCCCGGACCAGATCGGGATCGATGGGCAGCCCCGCGGTCTCCATGGCGGCCCGGTAGCCGTCGACCCGGGCTCGGCTGCACATCATCCGGGACGGGCCGCTGATGACACCGATCCGCCGGTGCCCGAGACCGGTCAGATGACGCGTGGCGGCCAGCCCGCCCTGCCAGTTCGTCGTTCCGACCGACGGCACGTCGTCACCCGGGTCACCCGCCGGATCGACCACCGCGAAGGGGATGTTGCGGCTGGTCAGCTGGGCGCGCTGGGCCGCGGTCAGATCCGAAAGCACCAGGATCACACCCACCGGCCGACGGGCCAGCACGCCGTCCACCCAGGTCTGGCCCGGTGTCAGCCGGCCCGCGCTCTCGGAGAGCACCAGGCTCAGCCCCTCCTCCCGGGCGACGTTCTCGACGCCTCGGACGACCTCCATGGCCCAGCCGCTGTCGAGCTCGTGGAAAACCAGATCGATCAGCTGCGACTGCGCCGTGGAACCCCGCCTGCGGCGGTAGCCGTGGAGCAGCAGCAACTCCTCCACCCTGGTGCGCGTACCGGGGGCGACGTCGGCTCGGCCGTTCAGCACTTTCGAAACTGTCGGTGCCGAGACTCCGGCCGCGCGAGCGATCTCCGCCAGCGTGGCGGTGCTCTGCGACGGCACGTCGGCAGACGCCTTCTCCTGTGGTGACTGGACCTTTGCAGGGCTCATGCAGGAATCGTAGCTTCATGTCCCTCGGATCGGGGAAGGGGTCAGGGTTCGGAAAATCCTTCCGCGAACCTCTTGACGTGCCCGAAACACGACCGTACGGTTCCGGCAACATTCGAAAGACATCCCGAAACATTCGACAGAGGTGCGGTCATGCGGTCGGGCATTTTCACTCAGGGCACGCGTACGGCGAGATGGACCGCAGCGGGTGCGGCCATGGTAATGGCCGGTCTGCTGGCGGGTTGCGGTACGAGCGGGGGCAGCGGTAGCGACGGTGGAACCATCACCGCATACGTCTACGGCGATGACGCGGTCAAGGTTCAGCAGGCCGCGGTCACGAAGTTCAACAAGACCTCCAAGGTCAAGGTCAAGCTGGTGTCGGTCCCCGGCACCGACTACGTCAACAAGCTCCGCAGCGCAATGGGCTCGCCCAGCGCGCCCGACGTGTTCTTCAACTGGGGTGGCGGCTCGATCAAGCCGTACGTCGACGCGAAGCAGCTTGTCGACCTCACCTCCACCGTGAAGAACGACGCCACGCTCAAGGACGGATTCCTTCCGTCGATCATGACGGCGGGCAGTCTCGACGGGAAGATCTACGGCGTGCCGATGCGCGGCATGCAGCCCGTGATGCTCTTCTACAACAAGACGCTCTTCGCCGAGAACAAGCTTGAGGCCCCCAAGACCTGGGAGGACCTGCAGAACGCCATCACCACCTTCAAGGCCAAGGGCATCACGCCCTTCGCTCTCGGCGGCGCCGACAAGTGGCCCGAGCTGATGTGGATGGAGTACCTGCTCGACCGGATCGGCGGACCCGAGGTCTTCCAGAAGATCCAGAACGGCGACACCTCCGGCTGGGGCGACCCGGCAGTGCTGAAGGCGGCCCAGACCGTCAAGGAGCTCGTCGACCAGGGTGCCTTCGGCAAGAACTTCAACTCCGTCGACTACGGCAACGGTGGCGCGCCCACGCTCCTCAACAAGGGCAAGGCCGCCATGCACCTCATGGGCTCGTGGGAGTACTCGACCCAGCTGGGCAAGGCGCCGGAGTTCGCCAAGAAGGACCTGGGCTGGACCGCCTTCCCGACCGTGGCCGGCGGCGTCGGCGACGCGGCGGACGTGGTGGGCAACCCGACCAACTACTGGTCGATCAACGCGCGCACCAAGCACAAGGACGCCGCGATCGCCTTCCTGAAGACGATGGCCTCGCAGGAGTACGCCAAGGCCCTGGTCGACAACGGGGACATCCCCACCACGTCCAACGCGGCCTCGATGCTCAGCACGTCGCCCAACCCGCAGTTCGCCAACGACCAGTACAGCCTGGTCCAGAAGGCGCCCAGCTTCACGCTCTCGTGGGACCAGGCACTGGAGTCCCAGTACGCCACCCCGCTGCTCACCGAGCTCAGCAAGCTGTTCGCCGGCAAGTCCACCCCTGAGCAGTTCGTCGCAGCGATGAAGGCCGTCAAGTAAGCATGTCCCACCACACTCCGCACGTGAAGACGCGTGGGGGCAGGAAGACGGCCGTCGGCAACGTCGGCCGTCCTCCGGTCAGCTGGGCTCTGCCCGGCATCCTCTTCTTCGCCGTCTTCGCGATCGTCCCGCTGGCGATCGCCGTCTATCTCTCCTTCTGCCAGTGGGACGGGCTGAACTCCCCGACCCCGACGGGCCTGGACAACTGGACCCGGCTGTTCAAGGACCCGGAATTCCGCCAGGCCGCCTGGCTGAGCCTTCTGCTGACCACCATCAGCTGGGCCTTCCAGACCCCTGTGGCACTGCTCCTCGGTGTCTGGGCAGCGGGCCGGCAGCGCAGCAGGGCCGTGCTCTCCGCGGTCTTCTTCATCCCGCTGCTGCTCTCGACCACCGCCATCGCCATGCTCTTCCACGCCCTGCTGGACCCCAACTTCGGCGTGATCACGGAGATAGGGCCCTGGTTCGGGATCGACCCGAACATCATGGGATCCTCCACCGGCGCCCTGCTCACCGTGGCGTTCGTCGGCGGCTGGCAGTTCATGCCGTTCCACACCCTGATCTACCAGGGCGGCGCCCGGCAGATACCCGAGGTGCTGTACCAGGCGGCCGAAATGGATGGCGCCGGCATGTTCCGGCAGTTCTTCCACATCACTCTGCCGCAGCTGCGCCACACCATCACGACCTCCTCGGTTCTGATGATCGTCGGCTCGCTGACGTACTTCGACACCGTGCTGATCATGACCAAGGGCGGTCCCGGCACGGACACCACGGTCCTGCCGTATCTGATGTACCGGACCGGCTTCCAGACCTACGACCTCGGCTATGCCGCGGCGATCGCCACGGCCCTGGTCGTGGTGGCCACCGCCCTGTCGCTGATCCTGGTCCGCTTCAGCGGCTTCGGGAACATGCGGTCCACCCGGGAAGGTATGTGACGAGATGTCAATCGACACCCGCCCCGAGGCGCCGGCGATGTCGCCCGCGATCCGACGTCATGGGGCCGCCGCCCGCCGCAGCAAGCGCTGGGGCAACCCACTGGCCGGTCTGGGCTCGCTGGTCTGGCTCGTCATCGTGGTCGTACCGATCTACACGCTGATCTCCTCGTCGCTGATGCACCAGGACGAGGCGCTCAACGGGGACCCGCTGGCCTTCCCCACCCACCCGACGCTCGACAACTACAACACCGTGCTGCACAGCGGCTTCTCCACGATGCTCGTCAACACGGCGATCGTCGCGGCGTCCACGGTGGCCATCGTGCTGCTCCTCGCGGTGCCCGTCGCCTACGTGGCGGTGCGCACCCGCAGCCGGCTCTCCTCGCTCGCCTTCCGGACCTTCCTGCTCGGCGTGGCGATCCCGGCGCAGGCGGTGATCGTGCCGCTGTATCTGCTCATCGGCAAGATGGGGCTCTACGACACCCTGCCCGCAATCATCCTGCCGACCGCCGCTTTCGCGATGCCGGTGGCGGTACTGGTGCTCAGCGGCACCATGCGCGATGTCTCCGAGGAGATGTACGAGGCGATGGCGCTCGACGGCGCCTCGCCCCTGCGGATGCTGTGGCAGCTGGCCATCCCGATGTCCAAGGCCGGCATCAGCACGGTGGCGATCTACACGGCGCTCCAGGCGTGGAACGGCTTCCTCTTCCCGCTGATCCTGACGCAGTCGGAGGAGAACCGGGTACTGACCCTCGGTCTCTTCAACTTCATGACCCAGTTCGGAGTCAACATCCCCGCCGTTCTGGCCGCGATCGTCCTCTCCGTCGTACCCATCTTCGCCGTCTACCTCGTGGCTCGGAAGGCGCTGATCAACGGACTGATGGGGGTGGGCGGCAAGTAACGCACCCACGCCGCCCCGCACTACCGCACTCATGAGAGGAACCCCTGCCGCCATGGCAATCCCCCCTGCCCCGCATGCCCACCAGGCCTCCCGGCCCACCGCCGTCGACGGCCCGTGGCGCGACCCTTCACTCACCCCCGAGACACGGGTGGCCGACCTCGTCGCCCGGATGACGCTGGAGGAGAAGGCCGCGCAGCTGTACGGAGTCTGGGTGGGCGCCGACGCGGACGGTGACGGGGTCGCACCGCACCAGAACGACATGGTCGACCCGGTCGACTGGGACGAGCTCACCACCCGCGGCCTCGGCCAGCTGACCAGGCCGTTCGGTACCGCCCCGGTGGACCCCGGCGTCGGCGCCGTCTCCCTGGCCCGCGCCCAGGAGCGGATCGTGGAGGCCGGACGGTTCGGTATCCCGGCGCTCGCCCACGAGGAGTGCCTCGCGGGCTTCACCGCCTGGGGCGCCACCGCGTACCCCGTCCCGCTGTCCTGGGGAGCCGCCTGGAACCCGGAGCTGGTCACCGAGATGGCCCACCGCATCGGCCGCGACATGCGGTCGGTGGGCATCCACCAGGGGCTGGCACCCGTCCTCGACGTGGTGCGCGACCTGCGCTGGGGCCGAGTGGAGGAGACCATCGGCGAGGACCCGTACCTGGTCGCCACCATCGGCACCGCGTACGTCCGCGGCCTGGAATCCGCCGGGATCGTCGCCACTCTCAAGCACTTCGCCGGATACGCCGCCTCGGCGGGCGCCCGCAACCTGGCTCCGGTCCGGGCCGGTGTGCGCGAGATGGCCGACGTCGTCCTCCCGCCCTTCGAGATGGCGCTGCGGGAAGGGGGCGCCCGCTCGGTGATGCACTCGTACGCCGAGATCGACGGCGTGCCCGCGGCGGCCGACCCGGCGCTGCTCACCGAGCTGCTCAGGGACACCTGGGGGTTCGACGGCACCGTCGTCGCCGACTACTTCGGCATCGGCTTCCTGGAGACACTGCACAAGGTCGCCGCGGACCGCGGCGACGCCGCCCGCCTCGCGCTGAACGCCGGGGTCGACGTGGAACTTCCCACCGTCCGCAGTTACGGCGATGCGCTCGTCGCCGCCGTGCGCGACGGCTCCGTGGCCGAGGAGCTGGTCGACCGGGCGCTGAACCGGGTCCTGCTGCAGAAGTGCGAACTCGGACTGCTCGACCCGGAATGGTCGCCGCTGCCGGCCGTGCTGATCGGGGCGGACCCCGAGCAGGCACGTGCCACGGTGGACCTCGACCCGCCGGAGAACCGGGCACTCGCCCGGCAGCTGGCCGAGCAGGCCGTCGTGCTGCTCGCCAACCCCGGCGATGCGCTGCCGTTGCGCGGCGACGGCCGGATCGCGGTCGTCGGCCCACGCGCCGACGACGCCCTGGCCATGCTCGGCTGCTACTCCTTCCCCAGCCACGTGGGGGTCTCGCACCCCGAGGTGCCGATGGGAATCGACATTCCGACCGTCCTCGAAGCGCTGCGGGGGGAGTTCCCCGGCGCGGACATCGGCTCGGCGGCCGGCTGCGACGTGGACGGCACGGACACCTCCGGCATCGAGGCGGCGGCCGAACTCGCCCGCCACAGCGATGTGTGCGTCGCCGTGCTCGGCGACCGGGCCGGGCTGTTCGGCCGCGGCACCTCCGGTGAGGGCTGCGACGCCGCCGACCTCGCCCTGCCCGGTGTCCAGGGTGAGCTGCTCGACGCACTGCTGGCCACCGGAACCCCGGTGATCCTCGTGCTGCTGACGGGCCGTCCGTATGCGCTGGGCCGCTGGGCGGACCGGACGGCTGCCACCGTGCAGGCGTTCTTCCCCGGCGAGGAGGGCGGTCCGGCACTGGCCGGTGTGCTCTCCGGCCGGGTGAACCCCTCCGGCCGGCTGCCGGTCGGCGTCCCGCACGGCCCGGGCGGCCAGCCGTGGACGTATCTGCAACCGCCGCTGGGGCTGGCGAGCGGGGTCAGCAATCTGGACCCGACGCCGCTCTACCCCTTCGGACACGGCCTGTCGTACACCTCGTTCGAGTGGGAGGCCGGCGCCGCTGCCCCGGCCGAGCTCCCCACCGACGGCTCCACCGACATCGAACTCACCGTCCGCAACAGCGGGGACCGCGAAGGCGCCGAGGTGGTGCAGCTCTACGTGCACGACCCGGTCGCCCAGACCACCCGCCCGGAGTCGCGGCTGATCGGGTACGCCCGGGTGCAGCTCGCCGCCGGGCAGACCCGACGCGTGCGGTTCCACTTCCATGCCGATCTGGTGTCCTTCACCGGTATCGGCGGCCGACGGATCGTCGAACCCGGCGATCTCGAACTGCGGCTCGCGACATCCAGCGCGGCCGACGACGTCGAGCAGACCGTGAAGCTACGGCTCACCGGTCCCGAGCGCACGGTCGATCACCGGCGCCGCCTCGTCTGCGACACGTCGATCGAACTGATCTGAATCCGCCCTTACTTGAGGGCCCGGGCCTCCCCGCTCCAGCTGCGGGGAGGATCCCGAAACTTTCGACTCGGTACATTCCATCGAAGGGACATGTCATGCGCAAGGCAACTCAGGCTGCCGTCGTCGGCACCGCCGCCGCAGCCCTGCTGGTCTCCACGTTCACTGTCGCCGCCAGCGCCACCCCCGAGAACGCCGCCCACCACACCAAGCCGAAGAGCGACACCGCGGCCAAGACTCTCGGCGCCCTCGGCAAGCGCGCCGACCTGCGGATCGGCACGGCGGTCGACATGTCGGCGCTCGCCTCCGACGCGCCCTACCGGGCCAAGGCCGCGGGGGAGTTCTCCTCGGTCACCCCGGAGAACGTCATGAAGTGGGAGGCCGTCGAGCCGCAGCGCGGCACGTACAACTGGGCTCCCGCCGACGAGCTGGTGGACTTCGCCAAGGAGAACGGCCAGCTGGTCCGGGGGCACACCCTGGTCTGGCACAGCCAGCTGCCCGCCTGGCTGAACAACGGTGACTTCACGGCCGACGAGCTGCGGGAGATCCTGCACAAGCACATCACCGACGAGGTGACCCACTTCAAGGGCAAGATCTGGCAGTGGGACGTCGTCAACGAGGCCTTCAACGACGACGGCACCATGCGCAACAGCATCTGGCTGCAGAAGCTCGGCCCCGGCTACATCGCCGACGCCTTCCGCTGGGCGCACCAGGCCGACCCCAAGGCCACGCTCTTCATCAACGACTACAACATCGAGGGCGTCAACGCGAAGAGCACCGCCCTCTACAACCTCGTCGTACAGCTCCGTAAGGAGCACGTGCCGGTTCACGGCGTCGGCATCCAGGGCCACCTGGACGTTCAGTACAGCGCCCCGCACGACATTGCCACCAACATGAAGCGCTTCGACGACCTCGGTCTGGAGACCGCGATCACCGAGGCCGACGTCCGCATCCCGATGCCCGCCGACAACACCGAGCTGGAGGCGCAGGCGGAGGCCTACGACGTACTGCTGCGGGGCTGCCTG
Source organism: Streptomyces sp. NBC_00353 (assembly GCF_036108815.1). Taxonomy (NCBI): domain Bacteria; kingdom Bacillati; phylum Actinomycetota; class Actinomycetes; order Kitasatosporales; family Streptomycetaceae; genus Streptomyces; species Streptomyces sp. NBC_00353. Next base: position 8,462,681 of record NZ_CP107985.1, read on the forward strand.
CTGACCGAGCACTGCACCGACTTCACGGTGTGGGGCTTCACCGACAAGTACTCCTGGGTTCCCGGCGTCTTCACGGGCGAGGGCGCGGCGAACATCCTCGACGAGAACTACAAGGCCAAGGCCGCGTACAACGCGATGAGCCAGGACCTGACGCTGGCCGCAGGCAGGGACTGAAAGCGCACATGATCAACAGCACGGTGGAGGCAGTGCGGTGACGGACGGCCTCCGGATCCATGCAGTGAAGATCACCCCGGTCGCCTTCCGTGACCCGGCGCTGCTGAACGCGGTCGGCGTGCACGAACCGTACGCCCTGCGTGCGATCGTCGAGGTGGACACCGGCGAAGGCCTCGTCGGCCTCGGCGAGACCTATGCCGACGAAGGTCATCTGCGCCGGCTGCGGGCGGCTGCGGACGCCCTCATCGGAATGGACGCGTACGCGCTCGGTGCCATGCACCGCAAGGTCGCCGAAGTCCTCTCCTCGGACAACGGAGTCGGCGGCTCCGGACTGACCGGGATGATCACCACCAGCAGTGCCGTGGACCGGGTGTTCTCCCCGTTCGAAGTGGCCTGCCTGGACCTCCAGGGCAAGGCTGCCGGTCGCCCGGTCAGCGACCTGCTCGGCGGAGCGGTGCGCGAGTCCGTGCCGTTCAGCGCGTACCTCTTCTACAAGTGGGCCGCGCACCCGGGACAGGAGCCGGACGGCTGGGGTGCGGCACTGGATCCGGAGGCCGTCGTCGCCCAGGCGCGCCGGATGATCTCCGAGTACGGCTTCACCGCGATCAAGCTCAAGGGCGGTGTCCGGCCGCCCGCGGAGGAGGTCGAGGCGGTCCTCGCACTGCGCGAGGCCTTCCCCGACGTGCCGCTGCGGCTCGATCCCAACGCGGCATGGAGCGTGGAGACCTCGGTCGAGGTGGCCCGCCGCCTGGAAGGTGTCCTCGAGTACCTGGAGGACCCGACGCCCGAGCTGGACGGCATGGCGCAGGTGGCCAGGCAGACGCCGATCCCGCTGGCCACCAACATGTGCGTCGTCGCGTTCGAGCATCTGGCGCCCGCGGTCGCGCAGGGGTCGGTCCAGGTGGTGCTCTCCGACCACCACTACTGGGGCGGCCTGCACCGCTCCAAGCTGCTCTCCGGCATCTGCGACAACTTCGCCATGGGGTTGTCCATGCACTCCAACTCGCATCTGGGGATCAGCCTGGCCGCGATGACCCATCTGGCGGCCGCCACGCCGAACCTCACCTACGCCTGTGACACCCACTGGCCGTGGAAGACCGAGGAAGTCGTGGAGCCGGGCGCGCTGACGTTCACCGACGGGGCCGTGCGGGTTCCGAAGGGGCCGGGGCTCGGCGTCGAACTCGACCGCGACGCACTCGCCCGCCTGCACGAGCAGTACCTCGACTGCGGTCTGCGCAACCGGGACGACACCGGTTACATGCAGCGGATCGACCCCCACTACGAGGAGAAGACTCCGCGCTGGTGAGCGGCGGCGGCCCACGGCTGCCGCAGTACCTCCGCGCATCACAGCATTCCAAGGAGCATTCATGGCTTGGCTCGACTGGGCCGCCCTCGGCGGCTATTTCCTGGTGATGCTGCTCATCGGCCTCTGGTCGCACCGCCGCGTCGGTGATGTGAGCGACTACTTCACCGGTGGCGGCCGGATGCCCTGGTGGCTGTCCGGCATCTCCCACCACATGTCCGGATACAGCGCCGCCGTGTTCGTCGCCTACGCGGCCATCGCGTACAGCTACGGCATCACCGTCTACGTCTGGGCGTTCCTGCCGCTCGCGCTGGGCACCGGTGTGGGTGCCTGGCTGTTCGCGCCGCGCTGGAACCGGCTGAGGCAGCGTTACGCGGTCGCCTCGCCGCTCGAATATCTCGCCAAGCGCTACAACGTGCCCACCCAGCAGGCGCTCGCCTGGAGCGGCGCCCTGCTCAAGGTGTTCGACGTGGCCGCCAAGTGGGCGTCCGTCGCCGTGCTGCTCAATGTGTTCACCGGCATGTCGATGACGGCCGGCATCCTGATCACCGGCGTCGTCACCCTGCTCTACTGCACCGTGGGCGGGCTCTGGGCCGACGCGCTCACCGACTTCGGGCAGTTCGTCATCCAGGGCATCGCGGCGCTCGCCATGGTCTGGGTGGTGCTGGACCGTCTGGGCGACGGCATCTCCGGTCTGGGCACGATCTGGCACAAGCTGCCCGAGGGACACGGTCACCCGCTGGTCGGCTCCTACACCGCCACCTTCCTCGGCGCATACGTCGTCGTGAAGTTCTTCGAGTACAACGGCGGCATGTGGAACCTGGCCCAGCGCTACATGGCCACGGACACCCCGCAGGCCGCCCGCCGTTCGGCCGGGCTCTCCGCGCTGCTGTACGTGATCTGGCCCGCGGTCCTGCTCTTCCCGCCCGTCGCCGCGGCCGTCCTGCTGCCGGACATCGCCGAACCGCAGAAGGTCTACGCGCTGATGGCGGAGTCGTACCTGCCGGCCGGACTGGTGGGGCTGACGCTCGCCGGGATGTTCTCGCACACCATGGCCATGGCCTCGTCGGACGCCAACGCCGTCTCCGCGGTCGTCACCCGGGACATCATCCCGGCGGTCGTGCGCCGCGCCAAGGAACTGCCGCCGGCGACCGGACTGCTCATCGCCCGCGTGTGCACGGTCGTCTTCATCACCGTGAGCATGCTCGTCGCCATCGAGGCGGATCACTTCGGCGGGGTGCTGGGCATCATCGTCGGTCTGGTCGCGGCCGTGATGGGGCCGATCTCCATCCCCATGCTGCTGGGGCTGCTGCCTCTCTTCCGCAAGTGCGGGCCGCGCGCCGCCCTGTCCTCCTGGGCGCTGGGGCTGCTGGGCTACGTCCTGGTGAAGTTCGTGCTGGAGAGCACGGACCAGACCGTCATCATCGTGACTCCGCTGGTGACCTCGCTGGTGGTGTACGTGGTGGTGGGCCTGCTCAGCCCGGAGCCCGACGCGACGGCCGACGCGATCGTGGCCGCGGTGTCGCCCGCCCCCGACGGTGACAGCGAGCCGGTGGCTGCCGCGGTGCCGCAGGCCGCCGTGCCCGGCGCCTCCGACTGACGAGGTTCCGAACCCCGTACCCCCTACCCGACAACTCGTCAAGGTGCACACCCGTCCAATTTGTCATGGGTGTGAACAAAACTGGGAGAGCAGTATGGACAAGCACTTCCCGCAACATGCGAGCCGCAGATCGATTCTGGGGCTCGGACTGGGGCTCACCGCCCTGACAGCAACGCCTCTCGGCTCGCTGCTCGGTCTCTCGTCGGAGGCCCTGGCCGCCGCACCGGGCCCGGCCGGACTGCCGACCGATCCCGGCGCGTACATCTCCTTCACGCCCCGCTCCGGCAGCTTCCCGCTCTTCAGGGCGGGTGCAGCGGCCCCGATCCTGGTCAGCGACCGGGACCACGCGGGCGTCGTCCGGGTGGCCGGTGATCTCCAGGCCGACATCGAGCGCGTCAGCGGTGTCCGCCCCGTTCTCTCACGGGGTGCGACACCGAAGGGCCGCGAGATCGTCATCGTCGGAACCATCGGCCGCAGCCCGCTGATCGACGGACTGATCGCCGCGGGCAAGATCGACGTCTCCGGCATCAAGGGCAAGTGGGAGACCAGCCTCCAGACCGTCGTCGAGAAGCCGCTGCCGGGTGTGGACCGGGCCTTCGTGATCGCGGGCAGCGACCAGCGCGGCACGATCTACGGTACGTACGACGTCTCCCGGGGGATCGGTGTGTCGCCCTGGTACTGGTGGGACGACGTCACCCCCGTACACCGGGACGGTCTGTACGTCCTGCCCGGCCGCCACACCCAGGGCACCCCGGCCGTGAAGTACCGCGGGTTCTTCATCAACGACGAGAACCCGGCGCTCGGCACGTGGGCACCGGCGTTCTTCGGCCCCGGCAAGGCCCCCGGTTTCGAGGGCGGCTTCAACGCCGACTTCTACGCCAAGATCTTCGAAGTGATGCTGCGCCTCAAGGCCAACTACCTCTGGCCGGCTGTCTGGGGCCGCGCGTTCGCCGAGGACGACCCGAAGAACCACGCCACCGCGAAGGCGTACGGCGTCGTCATGGGCACCTCGCACGAGGCGCCCATGATGCGCGGCATCGAGGAGTGGAACCGGCACGCCGTAGCCGCCGTCCGGGACAGCGCGGGCAACATCACCACCCCCGGTCACGACCCCTACGGCGGTACCGGCGAGTGGTCCTTCCGCCGCAACGCCGAGGCGATCAAGGCGTACTGGGCCGACGGCATCCGCCGGATGAAGGACGAGGACTTCGAGGGCGTCGTCACCCTCGGCATGCGCGGAAACGGCGATGTCAGCCTGCCGGACGGCGACGGCATCGAGCTGATGACCGAGATCATCGCCACCCAGCGGCAGATCCTGGCCGAGGTCTCCGGCAAGGACGTCACCACGATTCCGCAGGTGTGGACCCTCTACAAGGAGGTCCAGCGTTACTGGGACCGCGGCTTGCGGGTGCCCGACGACGTCACCGTCGTCCTCACCGACGACAACTGGGCCAACATCCGTAAGCTCCCCGACCTCAAGAACGATGCGCGCGACGGCGGTTACGGCCTCTACTACCACTTCGACTACGTCGGGGTGGGCCGCAACTACAAGTGGGTGGACACCACTTCGCTGCCGAACATGTGGGACCAGCTCCACCAGTCCACCGCCTACGGAAACCACGGCCTCTGGGTCACCAACGTCGGCGACCTCAAGGGCAACGAACTGCCCACGCAGTTCTTCCTGGAGTACGCCTGGAACCCCGACCGCTGGACCCTCGACCGGCTGCCGGAGTGGGAGGAGCAGTACGCCCGGCAGAACTTCGGCGAGCAGCAGGCCGAGGACATCGCCGCGGTGCTCCGCAGGTATGCGCAGCTGCAGTCCCGGCGCAAGCCCGAGCTGCTCAACCGCAAGATCACCCTCGACCCGGCCAAGGACCCCGCCAAGGACGCGTCGGCGATCGTCTACGACGACCAGGCCACCCCGTTCAGTCTCACCGACTACCGCGAGCTGGAGCGTGTCACCGAGGAGTGGCAGCAGCTCGGAGCCGACGCCGAACGGATCGGCCGCAAGCTCCCCGCCTCCGTCCAGGACGCCTGGTACGAGCTGGTCGGCTACGAGGTGCAGGCCACCGCCAACCTCTACGCCCTGCGTGAGGCCGAGTTCAAGAACCTGCACTACGCGGCGCAGGGCCGGGCCCTCACCAACGATTTGGCGGCCGCCGCCGAGGCCCGACTCGCCGACGACCTGGCGCTGGCGGACCGCTTCAACACGAAGGTCGCCGACGGGAAGTGGCAGGGGTTCCAGACCCAGCCGCACATCGACTACGGCGATGTGGCCCGTTACGGGCCGAACGCCCCCTGGCAGCAGCCCGAGCTCAACAACGTCGCCATCAAGGACGTACTGTTCCCCGCGGTCAAGCGCATCGACCTCCCGGCCGGCGCCGAGATGGGCGTGGCCGTCGACGGCTCGGACAAGTGGTGGCCCGAGGAGAGCTCCCCGGCCGTGCTGCCGGCCTTCAGTCCGTACCAGAGCCAGGCCGCGCAGTACATCGAGGTGTTCAACCGGGGCGCCGCCCCGTTCGACTACCGGATCCGGACAGGGGCCTCCTGGCTCGTCGCCGACCGCGTCAGGGGCCGGGTCGACAAGCAGGACCGGATCACCTTCCGCGTCGACTGGTCGCGGGCGCCCAAGGGCGTCACGGAGGTGCCGATCACGGTCAGCGGTCCGGACGGCCGCGAGGTCGTCGTCCAGGCTGTGATCGACCGCCCCAAGGAGCGGCGCTCGCAGCTCGAAGGGTTCGTCGAGGCCAACGGATACGTCTCCATCGAGGCGGACCACTACTCCCGTTCCGTCGGCGGCAGCGGGATCACCTGGCAGCGCATCCCCGGTATCGGACGGACCGGCGCCGGTATGGAGCCCTTCCCGGTCACCGCCGCCCGCCGGACTCCGGGCGGCGGCAGCCCGCGGCTGGAGTACCGGGTCAGCCTGTTCACCACCGGGCCGGTCACGGTGCACGCGTACCTGTCGCCCCGGAACAACGCGCTGGCGTCCGACGGCCTCACGTACGCCGTGTCCTTCGACGACGACGCGCCGCAGAGGGTGAACGTCACGGCGGTGACGGGATCCGACGACGGCACCATGAACGTCCAGTGGGCGCGCAACACCTCCGACAACGTCAACCGCACCAGTACGGTGCACCACATCGGCCGGGCCGGTGTGCATGTGCTGAAATTCTGGATGGTCGACCCGACGGTGGTGCTGCAGAACCTGGTGGTCGACACCGGCGGCCTCAAGCCCAGCTACCTGGGCCCGCAGGAGAGTCTCCGGCTGAAGTGAGCCATGGGACGGGCAAGGGGAACAGAGCGATGAAGAGTGAGATCGAGGACGCCGACGGACACGGTGCGATCCTGGGCGTGACCCCCGTTGGGGCGGGGGTCGAGGTCCGGGTATCGGGTCCGGCGGGGGAGCTCTCACTGATCTGCACCCCTGCCCGGTCCCGGGAACTGGCTGCGGCTCTCGCCCGTGCGGCGGACGAGGTGGAGAGCGCGCAGTCGGCTGAGCCCGTCACCGTCACGGCGCAGGAGCTGCGCCGCGGTGACGTACGGCACGGCGACCGGGCCATGACGGTGGAAGCCGTCAGGGTCGACGGGGCCACCGCCTACGTCACCTGGAAGTCGGGCGCCGGGCGCAGCTGGACCCAGGGCTACGACGCGGACGTGGAGATCACGCTGCGGCGCCGCGCCTGAGTCGTGAACGGCTCGCGGGCGAGGCCCTTCCCGGATTCGGGGAGGGCCTCGCCTGCGTTGTCGCGTTGTACGAGAACCTTCGTAATTTGACGGACGTCGTAGTACGGGAGGTATCGTACTAGCGGTCCTGTCGTCCCGGCGAAACGGAGTCCGCCGTGAGTGTCCTTTTCGAGCCCTGCACCTTGAGGTCGCTTGTCATACCCAACCGGGTGTGGATGGCGCCCATGTGTCAGTACAGCGCGGAAGCGGTGGGGCCGAATGCAGGCGTCGCGACCGACTGGCACTTCGCCCACCTTGCGGCACGCGCCGCCGGCGGGACCGGTCTCATCCTCACCGAGGCGACGGCCGTCAGCCCCGAAGGCCGGATCAGCCCCGCCGACCTCGGTATCTGGAACGACACCCAGGTGGCCGCCCTCCGGCGGATCACCTCCTTCATCAAGGGCCAGGGCTCCATCGCCGGCATCCAGCTCGCCCACGCCGGCCGCAAGGCGTCGACCGCTGCCCCCTGGCAGGGTGGAGGGCCCGTGGGACCGGACGAGCACGGCTGGCAGCCCGTCGCCCCAAGCCCGCTCCCGTTCGACGAGGGCCATCCCGTACCGCACGAGCTGACCGTGGACGAGATCCACGGCGTCGTCGACCAGTTCCGCGAAGCCGCTCGCCGGGCTCTCGACGCGGGCTTCGAGGTCGCCGAGGTGCACGGAGCCCACGGGTACCTCGTAGGACAGTTCCTCTCCCCGCACAGCAACCGGCGCACGGACGAGTACGGCGGCAGCTTCGACAACCGCGTCCGGTTCGCCCTGCAGGTCGTCGACGCCGTGCGCGAGGTATGGCCCGAGGACCTGCCCGTCTTCTTCCGGATCTCGGCCACGGACTGGCTCACCGAGAACAACGAGGACGACCGTGAGGGCTGGACCGTCGACGAGACGGTACGGCTGGCCAAGGAGTTGCAGGCCCACGGCATCGACCTGCTGGACGTCTCCAGCGGCGGCAACGCTCCGAACGCCCGCATCACGACGGGCCCCGGATACCAGGTCCCCTTCGCCGCCCGGGTGCGCGAGGAGACCTCGCTGCCCGTCGCGGCCGTGGGACTGATCACCGAGCCGCAGCAGGCGGAGAAGATCGTGGCCGACGGGCAGGCGGACGCCGTGCTCCTCGGGCGGGAGCTGCTGCGGAGCCCGTCATGGGCGCAGCACGCGGCGCGCGAACTGGGCGGCGAGGTCCACAGGCCCGCCCAGTACCTTCGAGCCGTCTGACACGACACCTTCGTGCCGTCCGACACGACGAGCCCCTGCCGGACATCCGGCCGGGGCTCGGTGCGTTGCGGGCGGCCGCAACGCAGGGCTCCGCGTCAGCCCCGCCGCGCGCGGAACAGGTCGCGGATCAGAGCGATCTCGGCACCGTGGTGCAGCAGTTCCTGATTGACCCACCAGACCGTTTCGATGAATGGATCCTCCGGGTCGCTGCCGTGCGGGTACGTGCTGTGTCCCACGGTGTCGAGCGCCGCGTCGTCGGCGCCGAGCAGTGCCTCCCGCCAAGCGGTGGCGGCGGCTTCGAAGGCCGCGACCGCCCCGGCGGCGTCCCCGGCGACCACGTAGTCGTCCCGCGTCAGGGTGTGGCTGCCGATCGTGTGGTCGGCGCGGAGGGCGAGCAACTCGCTCAGGTGACTCAGCCGCCACGCCAGGGTGGTGAACGGCGGCGGCGTGGGGTGCGGCGGAGGTGTCGCGTCGCGGCCCCAGTCACCCGCGCCGACGAGAACGGTCGCTCCGGGCCCCGGCCCCGCCGTGCGCCGCCGGACCGACCAGCAGCCCGCCACCGGCTCCCAGAGGTACTCCTCGTCGGTCATCGACGCGACCTCGACGTCCGTGCCGTTGCCGCTGTCCATGACGGGGCCGGTCAAACGGTCGGCGAGGCGCCCCCGTGCGAAGTCGAACTGCTGCAGCAGAGGGATCAGGCGTGGTGGTGTCGCCATCGGACGCTCCTGGAGTGGCTGGTCGGACTGTGTGGAACCCTCTCGGGGGCACACCCCTCGTCCGGACCCTGTCACAGCCGGTTCGACACCGCGCTCCATTTTTTGACGATCGGGGGTTCTCCTTGGCTGTAGGGGTCAGCTGCCGCCCCTTGGTGCGGGGAGCGGTCGCGGGGTTGTGGCTCGGTGCCGAGAGCGGGAGCATCGTCGTGGTCGCCCGCGGCACGGCGTTCCCCCATGCCGCCGTAGATGTCCGCCCCCACCGACCGGACAGTACAACTCCGGCTGCTGGGGGCGTAGATGGGCATCGGTCGGGATACGACCGCCCACGGTCGTCGTTCATCGCTCGTTCACCGGGCACACCGTTCGGCGCATCCCCTGACACGCCGTCGGCATCTACGCTCGGCCGCGCACCGATCAACGTCGTCCCGGCCGGACCCCCGGCTTTCGACAACGTTGTCCAACTTGGCGGAAGGTAAAGCGACATGGCCCTCAGACGGTTGCCCGTGGCGAGGCGTTTCGGCGCGCGAACGGCCGCCGTGATCCTCACCGGCGCGCTCGCTGCGGCGTTCATGCCTCCGGCCGCCGAGGCGGCCACCGGCCTGGTCCCGCACCCCGCCGCCTACGTCGATCCGCTGATCGGCACCGCGAACGGCGGCAACACCTACCCGGGCGCCACGCTCCCGTACGGCATGATCGGCTGGTCGCCGACAAGCACCAGAGGGGATCAGACCAGCACCGGCGCTGCCAATGGATACGACTACGGCACCACCCGGCTGCGCGGACTGAGCCTGACCCATGTGAACGGCGCCGGGTGCAACCCGGGCGCCGCCGGTGACGTACCGATCATGCCGTTCGTCGGGGACGTCACCTCCTCGCCGTCCGCCGACACCAAGGACGCTGTCTACGCCGCGAACTTCTCGCACGACAACGAGCGTGCCGTGCCGGGCCGTTACACCCTCGGGCTGGACAACGGCGCCACCGCCGACCTGGCGGTCAGCCGCCGCTCAGGCGTGGCCGACTTCACCTTCCCGGCCGGCAAGCCCGCCAACCTGCTCTTCCGGGTCTCCAACTCGCTCAACGGCAGCGAGGACGCGGAGGTCGCCATCGATCCCGTACACCACAAGGTGACCGGCTCGGTGCTCACCGGCGCGTTCTGCGGGCGGCGCGCCAACGGTGGTACCAACAACCGCAAGAGCTACTACCGGCTCTACTTCAGCGCCTCCTTCGACCGTGGCTTCTCCTCGACCGGTACCTGGAGGGACGGCACGCTCACCCCGGGCGCGACCACGGGCAGCGGCGGCGAGGGCTACGCCACCGGCGCCGACCGGGCCGGCCGGGGCTCCGGCGGCTGGGTCGGGTTCGACACCGGTGCCGACGACGACGTCCACATGCGGATCGGCATCTCGTACGTCAGCCTGGCGGGGGCTGAGGCCAACCTCAAGGAGGAAGTGGCCCCGCACGCCGGAGTCGACGACGTGGCGGCCGACGCGCGCCGCACCTGGGACCGGGAGCTGCGCTCCGTACGCATCGGCGGCGGCAGCACCGCGCAGCGCACGACCTTCTACACCGCGCTGTATCACTCCCTCATGCAGCCCAACCTGATCAGCGACACGGACGGCCGCTACCCGGGTATGGACGGCGCGCCGCACCGGGTGAAGCGCGGACAGGGAGCGCAGTACAGCAACTTCTCCGGGTGGGACCAGTACCGCGCCCAGATCCAGCTGCTGGCACTGCTCAAGCCCGAGATCGCCGGCGACTTCGCCCAGTCGCTGTACAACTTCGCGCAGCAGAACGGCGGGGTGTGGGACCGCTGGGTGCACATCAACGGTGCCACGCATGTGATGACCGGAGACCCGACGGCGGCCACCCTGGCCACCTTCTACGCGATGGGCGTACGGAACTTCGACTACGAAGGCGCCTTCGAGTCCCTCGCACGCCAGGCGACCGTCCCCGTCGACGACGGTCTCTCCGATGCGGGATGCCCCGGCCAGTGCACCGGGCAGCGGCCCAATCTGGCGCAGTACCTGACGTCGCACTACGCACCCCAGGACGTGTGCCACTGCTGGGGCGGCGCGGCGGAGACGCTGGAGGACTCGGTGGCCGACGCGGCTCTCGGCCGCTGGGCCGAACTGCTCGGACGTGATGAGCAGGCCGCGTACTTCAAGGAGCGCGGCGGCTGGTGGCGCAACGTGTTCAACTCCACGGCCACCGACGGCGCCGGGACCACCGGTTACATCCAGGCGCGCAACGTCGACGGTTCGTGGGTGACCCCGTTCAACCCCGGGAGCGACCTCGGTTTCGCGCAGGGCACCAGCGCCACGTACACCTGGATGGTTCCGCAGGACGTGCAGGGGCTGGCCGAGGCCATGGGCGGCCGGGACCGGGCCGCTCAGCGGCTCGACGCCTTCTTCCACAAGGCCGACGGATCCTGGTCGGTGAAGGGCGGCGACGCGCTGCGCTACGACCCGACCAACGAGCCCGGCATCCACGCCCCTTGGCTCTACAACGCCCTGGGACAGCCGTGGAAGACGCAGGCGACGGTGCGTCAGATCCTCGACACCGTCTACGGTACGGGCCCTGCCGGCCTGCCCGGCAATGACGATCTGGGGACCATGTCCGCGTGGTATGTCTTCTCGGCGCTCGGGCTGTACCCGCAGACGCCGGGCAGCGCCACGATGCTGCTGGGCACCCCGCTCTTCCCGGACGCGTTGATCGACCGCGCACACGGCAGGGACATCACGATCGTTGCCCCGGACGCCGACGCCGGCCATCCGTACGTCGACGCGGTTCGGGTCAACGGGCGTACAAGCGACCGGTCCTGGACGGACGCGAGCCTGGTCACCCGTGGCGGCACCCTCGCCTTCCGGTTGGCTGGAGCACCCGACTCCAGCTGGGGCACGGCAACGTCCGGACTGCCGCGGTAGGGGACATACCGATCGGTTCCGGATCCCGGCGAGCGGGTCGCATGGCCTGCTCGCCGGGTGCCGGTCACCATTTTCTATCGTTGAAAATTCTCTGTGCACGACCGTTGTTATGCGTTTGGTGTTGTGGCTCAATGTTCGATTGTGTGCGTGCCTCGTTGTGTGCGAGGCACTTCAGCTCTCGACGAGGACGACGCCTTGAGACGACAACTGCCCCGCCCCCGAGTCCTGTTCAGATCGATGGCCTGTACGGCCGCGCTGCTGATTCCCCTCGGGGCCACTCTGGTTCCTGCCGCTGCCGCCGCCCCTGCTGCCGCCGTCCCCGCGAGCGCCGCATCGACCGCCACCGCGAAGGCCTTCGCCGACGACGACCCGACCGCCGATGTGCACGGGCTGAAGGGCGAGTACTTCCGCATGTCCGCGCCGGGCGCCCGCGACTTCGCCGAGCTCGGCGGAGTCGCACTCGACCCGGAGATCAATTTTCCCGGTCTGACCGGGGCGTTCGAGTCCACTACGGGCAGGACGGAGAACACCACAGCCCGCTGGACCGGCAGCATCACAGCCCCCGAGACGGGTGACTACACCTTCGCCGCCAGCGGCGACAACGGCTTCAGGCTCTCCATCGACGGAAACGTCGTCATCGACCACTGGCTGCCGGACTGGGACAACGAGCAGACCAGCAGGCCGGTTGCCCTCACCGCGGGCGAGCCGCACCAGTTCCGCCTGGAGATGTTCCAGGACACCGGCGGCGCCAACATGTTCCTGCGCTGGTCCAGTGCGAAGCTCAAGAAGCAGATCGTTCCCGAGTCCGCCTTCACGCCGCCGGCCGACTTCGAGGTCTACCCGGTCGCACTGAGCGTTGCGGAGGACGGACGGCGCCTGCAGGCGACCTTCGAGGACGAGGTCAAGAACCTCGGCTCCGTGCAGGACCACCTTGCCATCGAGGCCGACACCTCGCCCATGCCGGTGAAGTCCGTGGTCAAGGCGTCCAACAACTCCCACGCCGTGATCGTCGACCTGACCGCGCCCGTCCAGAAGGGTCAGCAGGTCCGGGTGGCGTACGACGGGAAGGGCGGGCTCCAGGCCGGCGGCGAGACGGTTCCCCAGATCAGCCGTACGGCGAAGAACCTCTCCACGCACCGGCTGACCACGACCTGGGGCGACAAGCTCGACCGCAACCACCCGCTGCCCGAGTACCCCCGCCCGCAGCAGGTGCGTGACCGGTGGAAGAACCTCAACGGCCCGTGGGAGTTCGCCGGCGCCACCGCCGACGAGCAGCCGGTCTTCGGCAAGAAGCTCGGCGAGCGCATCACCGTACCGTTCCCGGTCGAGTCGCAGCTCTCCGGACTCGAACGCCATGAAGACCACATGTTCTACCGCAAGCTCGTGACCGTTCCCAAGAGCTGGTCCGTCGGCAAGGGCAAGGACGGCAGGCGGCTGAAGCTCAACTTCGGCGCCGTCGACTACCGGTCGGTGGTCTGGGTCAACGGCACGAAGGTCGCCGAACACACCGGTGGCTACACCTCCTTCAGCGCCGACATCACCGACGCGATCAAGGGCAGCGGCCCGCAGGAGATCGTCGTCGCCGTCACCGACACCACCGGCCCCGACCAGCCGAAGGGGAAGCAGTCCAGCAACCCGGGTGGCATCGTCTACACCGCGTCCTCCGGAATCTGGCAGACGGTGTGGATGGAGCCGGTCGCCGCGGCCTCCGTGGACTCGCTGACCACGACGCCGGACATCGACAAGAGCACCCTCGCCGTGACCGTCAACTCCGCCGCCGCTTCGTCCGGCGCCCGCGTCACGGCGGTCGCCCGCGACACCAAGGGACGGGTCGTCGGCACGGTCAGCGGCCGGGCCAACACCCCGCTGAGCCTGCCCGTCAGCAAGCAGCACCTCTGGACCCCCGACGACCCGTACCTCTACGACCTCGACGTCACCCTGACGGACGGCCGTTCCAAGGACACCGTCGACAGCTATTTCGGGATGCGCTCCATCGGGATCGCGAAGGTGGGCGGCTACCAGAAGCTTGTTCTCAACGGGAAGCCGTTCTACTCGCTCGCCATGCTGGACCAGGGATTCTGGCCCGACGGTCTCTACACGCAGCCCAGCGACGCCGCGCTCACCTTCGACCTCAAGGCACAGAAGGACCTCGGCTTCAACGCCGTGCGCAAGCACATCAAGGTGGAGTCCGCCCGCTGGTACTACCACGCCGACCAGCTCGGCCTGCTGGTCTGGCAGGACTTCGTCTCCAGCGACATCACCGGTGAGAAGGGCCGGCAGGCCTTCCTCTCCCAGGGCGAGCAGATGATGCAGCAGCTCCACAACTCGCCGTCGATCGGTGGCTGGATCGTCTTCAACGAGGGCTGGGGCGAGTGGGACCGCACCGAGACCGGGAAGATCGCCGAGTCGGTCAAGGCGGCCGACCCGTCCCGTGTCGTCAACGCCCACAGCGGTGTCAACTGCTGCTCCTCGAAGGGTGACTCGGGCAAGGGCGACATCATCGACCACCACGACTACCTCAACCGCGAGGCGCCGTTCCCGGACGACCGTGCCGCGATGGACGGTGAGCACGGCGGCTTCACGCTCCGTACCCCTGGACACATGTGGCCGGGGGCGCCGGCCGCGATCTACAGCGGTGTGGCGGACAAGGACGCCCTGACGGCCAAGTACGTCGACAACACCCGCACGTACTACCTGGCGGCGGCCGACGCCGAGCTGTCCGGCTCGGTCTACACCCAGGTCAGCGACCTGGAGAACGAGCTGAACGGACTCTGGACCTACGACCGGCGCGAGATCAAGGTCGACCCCGGGAAGGTGCGGGAGATCAACCAGCAGGTCATCGCCGCCGGTGCGACCGCCGGACACCGCGACGAGGTGAAGGGCGGCGCCGGCTGGCCGCTCGATGAGGGCAAGGGTACGACCTCCGCCGACCTCGGCCCCAACCACAGCAGCCTCACGCTGAGCGAGGGCACCTCCTGGACACCTGGTGTGCACGGTTCCGCGCTGAAGTTCAACGGTCAGGGACAGTACGCCCAGACCGGTGGTCCAGCCGTCGACACCACCGGGAACTACACGGTCTCGGCATGGGTGTCGCTGGACTCGCTCCCGGGCAACTACGCGACCGCCGTGAGCCAGGACGGCAGGCGGACCGAGAATCCGTTCTACCTCCAGTACGGGCAGGGCGCCTTCGCGTTCAGCACGCCGGGCGGCAACCGGGCGCGGCTAGAGATGAAGCCGGAACTCGGCACCTGGTACCACCTCGTGGGTGTGCGCGACGGTGACGAGGTGAAGCTCTACCTCGACGGGAAGCTCGTGTCGACCACCGCGGCCGGTCCCGCCGACGTCAGCACCGGACCGCTCTCCGTGGGCCGCGCCCAGTACGCCGGCCAGAAGGGCGACTTCTGGAACGGTTCCATCGACCAGGTGAGCGTGTTCGACAGGGCTCTCACCGCCGACGAGGTGAGCGCACTCCACGACAGCGAGCAGCCGTAGCACGACAGAGGCCGGCCCGGCAGCGACGGAACACCGTCGGTGCCGGGCCGGCCGTTGTCAGCGGTCCGTCAGGTCACGGAGCCAGCAGTTGCCAGAGGTGGTCGTCGGTGCCGTTGTCGCCGAATTGGACGACGTGGGCGCTGTCGGCGGTGGACATGTTGTCGACGCCCAGGACCTTGTCGGAGTGGCGGTTGCGGATGCGGTACCAGCCGTCGCCGTTGGGGACGAGTTGCCAGAGGTGGTCGTCGGTGCCGTTGTCGCTGAACTGGACGACGTGGGCGCTGTCGGCGGTGGACATGTTGTCGACGCCCAGGACCTTGTCGGAGTGGCGGTTGCGGATGCGGTACCAGCCGTCGCCGTTGGGGACGAGTTGCCAGAGGTGGTCGTCGGTGCCGTTGTCGCTGAACTGGACGACGTGGGCGCTGTCGGCGGTGGACATGTTGTCGACGCCCAGGACCTTGCCCGAGTGCAGATTGCGGATCCGGTACCAGCCGTCGGACAGCCACCGGGGGGCGTCGGGTTCAGCCGTCGGGAACGCCGTGATGCGCAGCCGCGCCGCCCCCATGGGGACGAGCGTGACCTCTTCCAACGGTTCGGTGCTCAGCGCGGGGCTGTCCTGGAGCGGTGCCACGACATGCTCGCTGTCCGCCGTCCATTCGGGGATGCGGCGCGCGCGTGCGGTCATGGTCAGCGGCGTGCCTTCGAGGGTGAAGGGGTTGTCTCCGGGCGGCCGGCCGGTGGAGCGGTGCCGCAATGATGCGGTCGGCTGCTGCTCGTCCAGTACGAGGCCGTAGTTCCAGGCGCCGGTGGCGTGCACCTCGTACTCCGGGAACTGTTCGGTGCCGCCGATGCGCCGGTACTCCTCCCCGATCCGGAGCGAGTACGTGAGCGGTCCGCGGTCGACGCTCACCGCGCCGTGGTTGTCCGCCCAGGTGCGCACGGTGGTGCGCTGGGGGAATCGCAGGGTGACCTTGTCCCCGTCGGACCAGTTCCGCTCGATACGGGTGAAGGCCGGGCCCGCCGGTGCGCCGACGCGACGCCCGTTGACCCTGATCTCGGGCTCGGAGCACCAGGCGGGAACTCTCAGCACCAGCGGGAACCGCAGGTGCTTCGGCGTCCTCACGGTCAGCGAGACCGAGTCCGTGAACGGATAGCCGGTCTCCTCGGTGACGGTGACCTCCGTACCGTCGGCGACCTTCGCCGTGACCTCGCACGCGGCGTACATGGCGGCGGCCAGGCCCCCGTCCGGGGTGGCGAGCCAGAGCTCCTCGACAAAGTAGGGCCAGCCCATGCCGTAGTTGTGCGGGCAGCAGCGGTACTGGTCGACGCCCGGAAGATACGCCTGCATGGCGAAGCCGTTCTGGAACTGCCGCCCGCTCTTGGGGACGTTGTCCAGATCGACGCTGTTCGCGCTGGTGATGTAGTGGATCGCCCGGCCCGACGGATCCAGTGACGCGGGAAGCGAGTTGAAGGCCAGCTCCTCGCAGCGGTCTGCCCAGAGCGGGTCGCCCGTGATCCGGGTCAGCAGCTGATGGCTGGCCATGAACTCGACGATGCCGCACGTCTCGAAGCCCTGCCGTGGATCGCGGTGGCCCGGGCGCGCGTTCTCGTCACCGGCGAAGCCGCCGCCGGGGAACTGCCCGTACTGGTCCATGACCTTGCCGTACGTCCCGTACGTGGCCCGGGTGTCGTCGGCCGAGCCGCTGCGCAGCGCGTACTGTGCGGGCTCGCGGAAGCCCTGCGCGATGTTGACGTTGTGCAGATTGACCAGATTGTCGGCCCAGTTCGCCCCGTTGGCGTGGATCTTGTCGGCCAGGTCGAGCAGGAACGAGTCCCCGGTGCGGTTGAAGAGCCAGAACACACTGTCCAGGCCGTCGCCCCAACGTAGCGCGATCCAGCTCGTGTTGAAGGCACCCGGCCCCTGGGCGTTCATATAGCGGAAGAACCTGCTGAGGAACGGGATGATGCGGCTGTCGCCGCTGTACTCCTGCCACGAGCGGAGCGCCTGGACGAGCGGGAGGAACGGCCAGAAGTCCGGGCCGCCGTTCAGCGAGGTACGCAGCGCCTTGGGGCCGAAGAAGCCGTCGGGCCGCTGCGTGGTGAGGATCCCGTCGAACCAGCGGCGTACCGACGCAAGGGCCTTGGCGTCCCCGGTGACGATCGCGAGATCGGTGTACCCGCGCAGCCAGTACGGGACCTCCTCCCAGCCACCCAGCTCGGGGCGGACCCAGCCGGTGGCGGTGAAGTCGAGGAAGTGCGAGAACTCCTCGTAGTGACCGCACAAACCGTCGAGCTGGAGGCGGAGTTGTCCGGCCAGCCAGCCGCGTGCGGTGATCCGGCCCGGCGGGAGCTTCAGGAATGCGGTCGGGTGCAGAGGTGCGGCGTTGGGGGAGTAGTGGCCGCCGTGGGCGGCTGCCACCCGGTTCCCGGCGGCGGTCGCGGTCGTGGCCCAGCGGCCGGTCGCGGTCGTGGCGGCCGCGGTGGCCAGTGCGCTGGTCATGAGCTGTCTGCGGTTCAGGGGCATAGGGGGGAGCTCCTGTTCTGCCGGCTTGAGCGGGCAAGGGGAACGCGTGGTGCGGCCGTGACGGGCCGGTCCGGGACCGGCCGCCGTTTTCGCGCATGGCAAGAACTGCCGTCGCGCCGGGCGTTGCCCGGACGTCAACTGCATTGCAACGTTGGAAACTTGGCGTTCGGCCGTATGACAGCACGCCGTTCGGATGCTGTCCAGAGGTGTCGCGGCATCGATTCGCCCTCCATGGGCCGGTCTTGGGGAGTCGTCGGCGTGCTGCGCCGACACATTTTGGAAACGCATCGACAACGCTCTTGCCGCCTGTGCCGCACCGCCTATATAACGTTGTAAACCGAGCCGCCGACAGGCCGCGCAGGCTCTCACGACCGCAGCTGGAAGCAGCAGTCCGTGCAGCTCGAAGCGGGGCCGTGAGGAATGCAGTGACATCAGCCGCCGAGTGGCTGATGCATCGTCCAGCCATGCCCCGACCGCACGCCCGCCGGTGTGCCGTCATCCCGCCAAGGAGCGTCCCCGCGCATGATGATCCAGCGTCGAACCCGTACCCTCGCCGCGGCCTGCCTGCTCGCCGCCACCGCCACGCTGGCCGCTTCCGGCTGCTCCAAGTCGGAGACCTCGAACAACGCCGGCGGCGACAGCAGCCAGGAGGCCCAGGCCGCCAAGACCCCCGAGGCCACTTCGGGTTCCGGCTGCTCGCTGCAGACCTATGGCGCGCCGAAGCTGGACCTGAAGAACACGGTGGTCGGCTTCTCCCAGTCGGAGAAGGAGGCCAACCCGTTCCGTATCGCCGAGACCCAGTCCATCAAGGACGAGGCCGCCAAGATCGGCGTGAAGAAGCTGCTCACCACCAACGCGCAGTCGCAGCTCTCCAAGCAGATCAGCGACATCCAGGACATGCTTTCCCAGGGCGCTCAGTTCCTCATCGTCGCGCCGCTGAACTCCGACGGCCTGGAACCGGCCCTCAAGGCGGCCGCGGCGAAGAAGGTCCCCGTCCTCACCATCGACCGCAAGGTCAACTCCACCGCCTGCAAGGACTACGTGGCCTTCCTCGGCTCCGACTTCGTGGAGCAGGGCAAGCGCGCCGCGGACGCGATGATCAAGACGACCGGCGGCAAGGGCAAGATCGCCATCCTCCTCGGAGCGTCGGGCAACAACGTCACCACCGACCGCACCAAGGGCTTCGTCGACCAGATCAAGGCGAAGGCACCCGGCATGGAGATCGTCGCCCAGCAGACCGGTGAGTTCGCCCGCGACAAGGGGCAGCAGGTCATGGAGCAGCTCATCCAGTCCAAGCCCGACATCACCGCCGTCTATGCGGAGAACGACGAGATGGGACTCGGCGCCGTCACGGCGCTGAAGGCCGCCGGGAAGAAGCCCGGCAAGGACGTCAAGATCGTCTCCGTCGACGGCACCCGCAACGCCGTTCAGGCACTGGTCAACGGCGAGTACAACGCCGTCATCGAGTCGAACCCGCGCTTCGGGCCGCTGGCCTTCGCCACCGCCCAGAAGTTCTACGGCGGCGAGGAGATCCCGGAGAACGTGATCATCTCCGACCGCGCGTACGACGAGAGCAACGCCAAGGCCTCGCTCGGCGGAGCGTACTGAGCCGCACCCACTCCCGTACCGACTCCTCAGGTTCACCGCCGCCGTGGCGCTCCCACCCGCCACGGCGGCTTCGGGCCCACACCTTGGAACAGCGGAAGGCCAAGACCCATGGCACCACCCGAAGCAGTACCTCGGGCACCGGAGGCGACTGCCCCGCCCGCGGCCGACACCGTCCTCGAAGCCCGCTCGGTGAGCAAGAGGTTCCCGGGCGTCGTCGCTCTCGACGACGTGACTTTCTCCCTGCGGGCGGGGGAGACCCACGCGCTGGTGGGTGAGAACGGCGCCGGCAAGTCCACCCTGATCAAGGTACTGACCGGCGTGTACCGGCCCGACGAGGGCGAACTGCGGATGTCCGGCCAACAGGTCAGGTTCGCCCGGCCGTTCGAGGCCCAGCAGGCCGGTATCTCCACGATCTACCAGGAGGTGAACCTCGTCCCGCTGATGAGCGTGGCGCGCAACATCTTCCTGGGCCGCGAGCCCAAGAGCCGCCTCGGCCTCATCGACTTCGGCCGTATGCACCGCGAAGCGGCCGACCTGCTGGACGGCTTCGGCGTACGTGTCGATCCCCGACGGCCCCTGCACACCCTGGGCATCGGCACCCAGCAGATGGTCGCGCTGGCCCGCGCCGTCTCCGTCAACGCCCGGGTCGTCGTCATGGACGAACCCACTTCCTCGCTCGAACCGCGCGAGGTCGAGACGCTCTTCCGGGTCATCGAGAACCTGCGTGGCCAGGGCATCGCCGTCCTCTACGTCAGCCACCGCATGGACGAGCTCTACCGGATCTGCGACCGCGTCACCGTGCTCCGCGACGGCCGCCACATCCACACCGGCGACCTCGCCGGCCTCGACCGCATGCAGCTCGTCTCGATGATGCTCGGCCGCGACCTGGCCGAGGTCCGCCGCAACGGCACGACCGGCTTCGCCGCCGAGGGACACGACGCGGCACGCACCCCCGTACTCACAGCGAACGGGCTCTCCCGCGACCGCCAGCTCCACGACATATCGCTGTCGCTGTACGCCGGTGAAGTACTCGGACTCGGCGGCCTCCTCGGCTCGGGCCGCAGCGAGACGGCGAAGGCCCTGGCCGGCGCCCTGAGCCTGGACGCGGGCGAACTCACCGTCGGCGGCCGCAGGCTGCGCCGGCTCACCTCGGCGGGCGCCATCCGCGCGGGCATCAGTCTGCTGCCCGAGGACCGCAAGGCCGAGGGGATCGTTCCCGGTCTCTCAGTGCGCGAGAACATCGTGCTGGCCGCCATGCCCCGACTGTCCCGCGCCGGCGTGGTCTCCCGCGCCAAGCAGGACCGCATCGTCGACATCTTCATGAAGCGACTGCGGATCAAGGCGGCGAGCCCCGAGCAGAAGGTCGGTGAACTCTCCGGCGGCAACCAGCAGAAGGTCCTCCTCGCCCGCTGGCTCTGCCTGGAGCCCAAGGTCCTCCTGCTCGACGAGCCGACACGCGGCATCGACGTCGGCGCCAAGGCCGAGGTCCAGAGCCTCATCGACGACCTCGCGGGCGAGGGGCTGGCCGTCCTGCTCATCTCCTCCGACATCGAGGAACTCATCGAGGGCGCCGACCGCATCGTCGTCCTGCGCGGCGGATCCGTCGCGGGCGAACTGACGGGCGACGACGTAGGCGAGAGCCAACTGCTCGAAGTGCTCGCCGACCACTCACCGGTGCCCCGCCCCGACGTGGAGCCGGCACCGGCGCCCACCGGGAAGGCCCCGGCAGCTCAGGAGGACCCGCGATGACCACCCAGGCGACACTCGCCTCACCCGCCCGTCCGTTCGCGTGGCTGCGGAACCCCGCCTGGTACCAGGAGTACGGCGTGTACGCGGCTGTGGCCGTGCTGCTGGTCTTCAACGCCGTGTTCACCGAGCACTTCATGACCGCCGACAATCTCCGCACCCAGCTGGTCCAGGTCGCCCCCATCGTCATCGTCGCCCTGGGCATGGCCCTGGTCATCGGCACCGAGGGCGTCGACCTGTCCGTCGGCTCGACCATGGCGCTGGCCGCCGCCCTCCTCCCGCTCTACCTCGGATACGGGCTCGTGCCGGCGCTCGCCGTCGCGCTGCTCGCCGGAGCGGTCGTCGGAGCGGTCAACGGCGCCCTGGTCTCGCTGATCGGGCTGCAGCCGATCGTCGCCACGCTCGCCCTGTTCGTCGGCGGACGGGGACTGGCCCTGGTCATGGCCGACGGTCAGCTCAAGCAGATCGTCAACCCCGACCTGCTCTCGCTCGGCACCGGGTCCTTCCTCGGCATCCCGCTGGTCGTGGTGATCGCCGCAGTGCTCGCCGTCGCCGTTGCGTTCCTCGTGCAGCGCACCACCTTCGGCCGTCAGATCGTCGCCGTCGGAGGCAACCGGCCCGCTGCCGCCCTTGCCGGGCTGCCCGTCCGTCGCGTCCTGATCGGTGTGTACGTGCTCTGCGGGGTGCTCGCCGCCCTGGCCGGCATCCTCGCCACCGCCAGGCTCACCGCCAGCGACCCCTCCTCGCTCGGCACTCTGATGGAACTCTCCGCCATCACGGCCGTAGTCGTCGGCGGCACCCCGCTGAACGGCGGCTCCATCCGAGTGCTCGGCACCGTCGCCGGAGCCCTGCTGATGCAGCTGCTCCGGGCCACCCTCGTCAAGCACGACCTGCCCGACTCCACCGCACAGATCGCCCAGGCGGCGATCATCATCGCCGCCGTCTACGTCGCCCGGGAGCGTCGGTCCCGATGAACGAAACCACACCCGCCCCCGCCCCCGCGGCCCAGGCGCTCGCGCCGCAGAAGACGCCCGCCTCCGCCGGCCGCAGCGTGCCGCGCCCGCCGTCCAGCGGCACCGAGCCGACCCTCGCACAGCGGCTGGCCGAACTCGTGCAGCGCCAGGGCGTGCTCGCCGTACTGCTCACGGTCGTGATCGTCGCCTCGTTCGTGTATCCGACGTTCGCCACCCTGGACAACGCCCGCGGCGTGACCGTGCAGGCGTCCTTCCTCGCCGTCGTCGCCCTCGGCATGACGATGGTCATCATCACGGGCGGCATCGACCTGTCCGTCGGATCCGTCTTCGCCCTGGGCGGAGTGCTCGCCGCCTGGGCCTCGCAGTGGGGTCTCCTGCCCGCCCTGCTCGTACCGCTCCTGGTGTGCGCGGCGATCGGTCTGCTCAACGGGTTCCTGATCGCCCGCGCCGGGATGGCACCGTTCATCGTCACGCTCGCCACCCTGCTCGCCGCCCGCGGCATCCTCCTCGCCTTCACCGACGAGGGCGCGACGACGTACCTGGTACCGAAGGGATCCGCCTTCGCCGAGCTCGGGCAGGGCAGCATCTGGGGCTTCGGCTATCCGATCCTGATCGCCCTGGTGCTGTTCGGCGGCGGCGGGCTGCTCCTGCAGCGCACCTCGTTCGGACAGACGCTCTTCGCCGTCGGCGGCAGCAGCGACGCGGCCACCCTGATGGGCCTTCCCGTCGCCCGTACGAAGATCCTCGTCTACACGCTCAGCGGTCTGCTGGCGGGACTCGCCGGAGCGCTCAACGCGGCCAGACTGTCCTCCGGCGTCACCATCATCGGCGTGGGCATGGAACTGGACGCGATCTCCGCGGTCGTCATCGGCGGCACCCTCCTCATCGGTGGCGCCGGATCGATCAGCGGCACGCTCTGGGGTGTCCTGCTGCTCGCCGTCATCCAGAATCTGATCAACCAGATCGGCTCGCTGAACTCCTCCTACCAGTCGGTGGTCAGCGGTGGGTTCCTTATCGTTGTCGTCGTGGCCCAGCGCTATCTGGCGCGCAGCCGCAGAACCACCTGAACCGTACCGGGCCCGGGTCCGCCGGTCCCGGGCCGGAGCAAGCGATCCAAGCGCGACACCGCGCGCCGAGTCGAGTCAGGGAGTGCCGTGGGCGTCAGCCTCAAGGACGTTGCGCAACGGGCGGGCGTGTCGATCAAGACCGTGTCGAACGTGGTGAACAACTATCAGCACGTCACACCCAAGATGCGCGCCAAGGTGCAGCAGGCCATCGACGAACTCGGCTACCGTCCGAACCTCACCGCACGCCATCTGCGCAAGGGCCGCACCGGCATCATCGCCCTTGCCGTGCCCGAATTCGGCAACCCGTACTTCGCGGAGCTGGCCGGCGCGGTCGTCGACGCGGCGGCCCGGCACGACTACACCGTGCTGGTCGACCACACCGGCGGCCTCCGGGAGAAGGAACTCCTGGTCAGCCAGGGCTTCCGGTCCCATGTCATCGACGGCCTCATCCTCAGCCCCATCCACCTGGAGACCGAGGACCTGATGGCGCGCACCGAGACCGCGCCACTGGTGCTGCTCGGCGAGCGTGAGTACGAGGCCCCCTACGACCACATCGCGATCGACAATGTGGCGGCCTCCCGCGACGCCGTACGGCACCTCATCGACCTGGGGCACCGCCGGATCGCGTTCCTCGGCTCACGCACCGGACGCGAGCGCCAGCCCGCGCACCTGCGGCTGCGGGGCTGGCGCGAGGAGCTCGCCGCCGCGGGCATCGAGGCCGACGAGTCCCTGGTCGTCGTCACCGACGGATACGGACGCGAGGACGGGGCCGTCGCCATGGCGGCCCTCCTCGACCGCGGCGAACGGCCCGACGCCGTCTTCGCGTACAACGACCTCATCGCCATCGGCGCCATGCGCACCCTCTCCGAGCGCGGGCTGAGGATTCCCGACGACGTCGCCGTCGTCGGCTTCGACAACATCGAGGAGAGCCTGTACGGAGCCACCACGCTCACCACCATCGCACCGGACAAGGAAGCCATCGCCCGGCTCGCCGTCGACAGTCTCGTCGAACGGCTCTCCGGCAGTCCGGTACCCGAACCTCGAAGGCCCCGCCCCGGTTACCGGCTCATCGTCCGCGAATCGACCGTGATGCGGCCGCCCGCCGAGCAGTCCGGACCCTGAGGGGGTCCTGTCCGGCCGGTCAAGCCGGGCCCGCCGGCCGGACACCCCGCGGGCCGTCCGGGGCCTGTCCCTGAAATCGCCTGGTCCGCCGCCCGTCACCAGGTTCTCCGAAGAAGGATCTCCGATGCCTCGCCCCACCGTGCACCACCAACCGTTCGGCGCTGCCCACGGCCGCTCCGACGTCGATGTCTGGACACTCGACTCCGGTACGGGAGTCCAGGCCGAGATCCTCACCTACGGCGGCATCCTGCACAGCCTCACCGTGCCCGACACCGACGGAGCCGCCGCTTCGGTCGTCCGGTCCCTGGCCACGCTCGACGACTACATGGGGAAGAACCCCTTCTTCGGCGCTCTCATCGGCCGCTTCGCCAACCGCATCGCCCACGGCCGCTTCACCCTCGACGGGACCACCCACGAGATCCCCGCCAACGACCGCGGCCACGCACTGCACGGCGGTCCCGAGGGCTTCCACACCAGAATGTGGCAGGCCACCGGTCACACCGGCGACGACACCGCGGTCGTGCGGCTGACGCTGCACAGCCCCGACGGCGACATGGGGTTCCCCGGAGCGCTCGACGTCACCGTGACGTACACCCTCGACACCGCGGGCACACTCGCCCTCGACTACACGGCGACCACCGACCGCCCCACTGTCGTCAACTTCACCAACCATGCCTACTTCGCCCTGACCGCGGAGGGTGACATCCTCGACCACGCGCTGCAGGTGGACGCCGACACCTATCTGCCCGTCGACGCGGACGGCATCCCGCAGGGCCCCCCAGCCGACGTGCGCGGCACGCCGTTCGACCTCACCACCCCGCAGACCATCGGGGAGCGGATCGCGCTGCCGGACGAACAACTGCGCATGGCGGGCGGCTTCGACCACTGCTGGATCGTCCGCGCGCCCGGGGCCCCGGAAACCCTTCGGCGTGCCGCCCGGCTCACCGCCCCCGCGACGGACCGGATCCTGGAAGTCTGGACCACCGAACCCGGCATCCAGGTCTACACCGCCAACCAGCTCGACGGTTCGCTCGCCGGCACCGCAGGCCGGCGCCACGAGCGGCACGGTGCGCTCTGCCTGGAGACCCAGCACCTGCCCGACTCACCCAACCGCTCCGCGTACCCCAGCACCGTGCTGCGCCCCGGCGACGTCGCGCGCAGCCGCACCGAGTTCCGGTTCCCGCACCTCGACGCGTCGGCGCGCTGAGCCACCGCCGCAGGTGACGGGCGTGCCCGGAGCACGCCCGTCACCCCCGTCGGTGTCCGCGTCTACTTCGGACAGGGGCCGTCGGCCCCGATCCTGCCCGGCGCCGCGTTCCTGCCGCCGAGGTCGAGTACGTACACCCGCAGATTGCCCTTGCCCGGTGCCGGGACGGCGAGGGTGCCGCCCGTCACCACCTGGGTGTCCCCGGTGACCGCGTCCTTGTAGGTGCCGTTGGGGATTCCGGCGTACGTGTGCGCTCCGGTGACGGTCACCAGGGCGAAGCTGTCGACGCCGCTCGCCGTGTCGGTGCAGCGGCGTTTGTAGGCCATCGAGCCGGTGATGCCGTCGGTGGAGTACTGGCCCATCTGCAGGGCCGGCACCGACCGCCGTATCTCGTTGAGCCGTTGCAGATGCTTGACCAGCGGCTTGCCGAGCATGTTGGCCGTCGCCGCGTTCTCCGAGGCAGCGGCCGGGACGGAGGGGGCGGGACCGTCCGGGTGCGGTACCGCTGCGAGCAGCCCCAGAAGCCCGGCGGCCACCACGGCTGCCGCCAGGGGGCGTCTCGGCAGGCGGTGGGGGGAGCGTCTCATGCGTATCTCCAGGGGGAGGGCAGCGGCCGGCCGGCCGCTGCAGCCAAGAGTGCGGCTGCTCATCGGGCAACCGCGGTCCCGCCGGAGAACCCTGACGCGCCCCGGGGTTCGGGCGAGCAGTGCATCCCGTCAGCAAGAGCTGTCAGAATTTGCTGCAATCTTTTGCGGTCAGGAAGTTACCCGTGCATGACAGGTACGTAAAGAGTCGCAGCACGGCCGGTCGCGACCGACCGTGCCGCGCTCGGTCGCGACCGGCCGGCATCACGGCACAGCGGCGGTCACTGTCCGGGAAGCGTCCGCCCTGCGAGGGCCTCCGCGGCCGCCTGCCCGCAGACGCGCGCCGCGCCGTGGGTGTCGATGCGGACGGCGCCGCCCGGACCGGAGTGCGGGACGCCGAGTTCCACCGTGATCGCGTCGGGGCGGCGGCCGAGCAGCACACGCAGCCAGTCCTGCACGGCGGGCCGACGGTGGGCGTCGCGGACAGCGAGGACAAGCGGCCGGCCGGCGGCCTCGGCGAGGATCCGGTCGGCATGCGCCGGGTCGAACGGGGCGAGGGCGGGCAATGTGGTGCGGACGGTCCCGGGCATCAGCGCGGTGAGGGCGGCACCCAGACCCCACGGCACTGCGTCGCCCTGGACCACGGTGCCGGGGACGCCGAACTCGACCAGGACGGCCGCGGTTTGCAGCGGCAGTGCGGTGGGGTCCTCGGCGCTGATGCGCAGCGCGCGGCGGGCGGCGGTCAGGCCGAGAGCCCGATCGGGTGACGGCGCGGGAACGGACCCGGCCAGGGCCCGCTGCCAGGCGGCGAACTCGGCGGTACGGGCCGCGGCCTCGGCGAGCCGTTCCTCGCGGAGTTCGCCGCGGACCACCGCGTCCGCGACGGCGGCACGCAGGTCGGCGAACTCGGTGTCGCCGGACCGGTCACCGAGGCAGATGAGGTCCACCCCGGCGGACAGCGCACGGACGGCCGCGCCGGCCAGTCCGTAGCGGGCGCGGACCGCCTGCATCTCGATGGCATCGCTGACGACGAGTCCGTCGAACCCGAGCTCCTCGCGGAGCAGTTGGGTGACCACGCGAGGGCTGACGGTGGCCGGGCGGTCCGCGTCGTAGGCGGGGATGAGCAGGTGGGCGGTCATCACCGCGCGGGCCCCGGCGGCGAGGGCGGCGCGGAACGGCGGCAGGGCCAGCTCCGCGATGCGGTCGGCGTCCATGGTGACGGTGGGCAGGTCGAGGTGGGAGTCCGTGTCGGTGTCGCCGTGGCCGGGGAAATGCTTGGCGCAGGCGGCGACCCCCGCGTCGTGCAGCCCGCGCACCCAGGCGGCGGTGTGCCGGGCGACCAGCGCGGGGTCGGCGCCGAAGGAGCGGACGCCGATGACAGGGTTGTCGGGATTGGAGTTGACGTCGGCGTCGGGGGCGTAGTCGAGGCCGATGCCGACGGCGCGCAGTTCGCCGCCGATGGAGGCGGCGACAGCGGCGGTGAGCTCGGGATCGTCGACCGTACCGAGGGCGAGGTT
Organism: Streptomyces sp. NBC_00353; assembly: GCF_036108815.1. Lineage (NCBI taxonomy): Bacteria > Bacillati > Actinomycetota > Actinomycetes > Kitasatosporales > Streptomycetaceae > Streptomyces > Streptomyces sp. NBC_00353. The sequence goes on from NZ_CP107985.1 coordinate 8,490,179, forward strand.
GCCCGGATAGGAGGATCCGGTCGCGGTCTCCAGCCGGGTGATGTCGCCGCCCTCCTCGTCGACGGCGATCAGTACATCGGGGTTCTCGGCGCGCAGGGCGGCGGTGAGCGCGGCGGTCTGCGCGCGGTCTCGGATGTTGGGGCCGAAGAGGAGGACCGAGCCGAGTCCGCCGGCCAGCCGGCGGCGGATCCACTCGGGGGCGGTGGTGCCACGGAAGCCGGGCTGCAGCACCCGGTCGGCGAGGGCGAGGAGTTCACCGTCGGCCCGGGTGGGACGGGGGGAGTCGGTGGGTGGCATGGCGGTTCCTCTCGGGCTGGGCGGTCGGTTGCTCGGGACGGCCCGGGCGGTCGGGGCCACCGAGAGGTCAGACGTCCTTGCTGTACGTCCAGAAGACCCGGCCGAGCTGTGCGTCGACGGCGCGGGCATAGAAGTGGATGGGGGCGGTCCAGCCGATCTCCGCCTCGTCGAGTCCGGAGGCGCGCTGGTCTGCGAGGCAGCGGCGGAGCAGTACGGTGCCGACGCCGAGGCCGCGTTCCGAGGATTCGGTGCCCATCGGGCCGAACCAGGATCGGCGGTTGACGCCGTGGCAGGCGAAGCCGACGTAGATGGGGCCCTCGGCACCTTCGCGGACGGCGACATGGCCGCGCGGAGGTGAGTAGGTCAGGGCGCGAGCCGCTTCGCCGTCCCAGGAGCCGCCCCACTGGTTCATCCAGGCGAGGAACGGCTTCTCGTCCGCGGGCGTGAGGCGGCGGATCTGCACCCCGGCAGCGGCCAGTCGCGCCTCGTCCTCGGCGGTGCCGAGCGGGGCGGTGCGCAGGTCGACGCTCAGGTTGAGGCCCTCGGGACCCCGGGTGTAGCCACTGGATTCGGCCAGGCAGACGGCGCGGGTGTAGCGGATGTCGATGCCGGGCCAGGCGTAGTAGGGAGGCCTGCCGCGGATCATCAGCCGGCCGGCCCCGGCGGCGACGAGGAGTTCCTCCGCGCGGGTGAGCAGAGCGCGGCCGATTCCGCGGCTCTGTGCCCCGGGGAGTACGGCGAGGAGGTCGATGTGCCCCGTGGCGGGGGCACTCGCGGTGGCGGGGCGGAGTGCGGCGAGGGCGACGCCTACCGGCTCGCCCTCGTCCTCGGCGAGGATCCGCAGCTGCGGGAGGTCCGCAGTCTGCCCCCACAGCAGATCGAACACGTCCTCGGCGTCGCTGTCGTGAACAAGGGCTGCGCGGGTGAGGGTTCGCAGGGCGGGCAGGTCGTGCTCGGTCGCGGTGCGTGCCGCCGGAAGGTTCGTCATGCCTGCTCCACCTCTAGGTAGTTCCGGGGACACCGGATTGTAAGTGAATGACATCGGGGCTCGGTATTGCGGTGGAAATTTACCAGCGGGATGATCGGGATGTCAGCCCCCGTACCCCATCGGAAAGCAGGCCGTGATGAACGTCCGCGAAGATCCCGCAAGTCCCCCCGATCCAGCAGACCTCGTCAGGAACGCGGTGGAGCAGGGTGTCGTGCCCGGAGCCGTCCTGATCAGCGGTCGCGGTGCGCACGGCCCCGTCCGTACCGCCGCGTTCGGCACCACCGCCGACGGTCCGTCGGGGCGCCCGGTCACTGCGGACACGGTCTTCGACCTGGCATCCCTCACCAAGGTGGTGGCCACCACGCCCGCCGTGCTGCGGCTCGCCGACACCGGGGCGCTGCGACTGGACGACCCGGTGCGCCACCACCTGCCGGGCTTCGCGGGGGCCGGCAAGAGTGAGGTGACGATCCGTCACCTCCTGTCGCACTCCTCCGGGCTGCCTCCGCACCGGGACTACTGGCAGCTTCCCGGCGGCCCCGCCGACCGGCTCGCCGCCGTCCTCGCAGAGCCTCTCGACCACCTTCCCGGCACCGTCGTCAACTACTCCGACCTGGGGTTCATCCTGCTCGGCGAGATCGTCGCCAAGGTGGCCGGAGAGCCGCTCGACACCGCCGTACGGGAGCTGGTGCTCGACCCGCTGGGCCTGACCACCACCCGCTACCTGCCGCCCGCGGACTGGCGGGCGGTCACCGCCGCGACCGAGGCACCGCCCGGCGGAGAGCCCAAGCGGGGCGTGGTGCACGACGAGAACGCCGAGAGCCTGGGCGGTGTGGCCGGCCATGCCGGGCTGTTCGGGACTGCGCCGGACCTCGCGCACTACCTTCGCGCCTGCTGGCTGGCCGACGAGTCGCCGCTGTCGGCCCGCACCCGCTCCGAGGCGCTCAGCCTGCAGACCGTGGGGCTGGACGGCGCGCGGGGGCTGGGCTGGACGTTGCCCGGCGACACCTGGGACCACATGTCCCCGCACTGGCCCACGACCGGCGCCGGGCACACCGGCTTCACCGGTACCAGCCTGGCGCTCGACCCGGTCACCGGGATCTGGGTGGTGCTGCTGACCAACGCCGTGCACTACGGACGCGGGGCGCGGGCGAAGGAGTTGCGACGTGCTGTGCACGCTGCCGTGGCGGCCCGCGCCGAGCCCGTGGGCGGCTGAGCGCCAAGTGGTGCATCGAGGCCCCGAATCGTACATATCCCGGATACCCAGCGACGCGTACCCCAACGAACCCGTAGGATTCCCACATGGCTGCCCCACGTGACCGACAGCGCGGAGGCGGCGACGCCCCCCGGCGCTCCGCAGCACCCACCGCAGAGCGCGCGACGCCGCCACAGACGGTGCTGGTGCAGATCCGGGCCCTGCTGCCTTCTCTGCCACCCTCCGAGCGGCGGGTCGCCGAAGCCGCGATCGCCGATCCGGTCGGGGTCGCAGGGAAGACCATCAGCGAACTCGCCGCGGAATGCAGCACCTCCGAGACCACCGTCGTCCGGTTCTGCCGGGCCGTGGGCCTCAAGGGCTACCCCGACCTGCGGATCAAACTGGCCTCGGCGGCCGGCAGCGAGGACAGCGGCCCCGCCTGGTCCAGTGCCGGCAGCGACATCGGGCCCGGCGACTCGCTGGCCGACGTGGTCGGCAAACTGGGCTTCGCCGACGCCCGCGCGGTCGAGGACACCATTGCCCAACTCGACCTCAACGTCCTGCAGCGGGCGATCGACGAAGTGGTCGGGGCGAGTGCGGTGGATCTGTACGGCGTCGGCGCGAGCGCGCTGATCGCGCTCGACTTCCAGCAGAAGCTGCACCGCATCGGGCGCCGGGCGTCCGCCTGGCCGGACCCCGACGGTGCGCTCACCTCCGCGGCGCTGCTCGGCCGGGGGGACCTGGCGATCGGCATCTCGCACACCGGCGCCACCACCGACACCGTGGCAGCGCTGGGCGAGGCCTGGGACAACGGTGCCACGACCATCGCCATCACCAACTTCCCGCGCTCGCCGATCGCCGAGGTGGCCGACCACGTGCTGACCACCGCCGGGCGTGAGACCACCTTCCGGTCCGGCGCGATGTCCAGCCGGATCGCCGCGCTGACGCTGGTGGACTGCCTGTTCGTCGGGGTGGCCCAGCGCAACTACAGCCGCACGACACGCGCGTTGGAGCGCACGTACACGGCGGTGCACCGGCGGCGATCCCCGCAGTGACCGGTCTCCGGTGACAAGGATGCCCCGCGACCCGGTGGGTCACGGGGCATCCTTGTCAGCCCTCAGACGAGGGTGCGCAGGGCCGCGCGGACGCTCCCGCCGGCGGCCTCCAGCGCCTCGCGCGCCTGCTGCGGGGAGCAGTCGGCGAGCAGGCCGACCAGAGCCGTCTTCAACTCCCCTCCCGAGGCGGCAAGGGCAGCACCGCAGCGGTCCTCGTCGAGCCCGGTCGCCTCCACCACGATGTTGAGGACCCGGCCGCGCAACTTGTCGTTGCTGGCGGCCACATCGACCATGAGGTTCGAGTACGTACGACCCTGCGCCACCATCACTGCCGTGGACAGGTTGTTGAGCACCATCTTGTGCGCGGTGGCGGCCTTCAGGCGGGTGGAGCCCGCGATCGCCTCCGGGCCGGTGTCCACCCCCAGGTGGATGTCCACCTGATCCGCCAGCTCGGCCCCGGGGTTGGCGCTGACCAGCGCGGTGAAGGCGCCCGCCGCCCGAGCGGCGCGCAGGGCTCCGCCGACGTAGGGAGTGCGGCCGCTGGCGGCAATGCCGACAGCGATGTCACCCGGCCCCACCTCGGCAGCATCGGCCGCCCCGGCGGACTCCTGGTCCTCGACGCCCTCCACCGGTTCGACCAGTGCGCGCAGTCCGCCCGCGTGATGGGCGACCACGATGCCGGGCGGGAGGCTGAAGGTCGGGATCAGTTCGGCGGCGTCCATCACGGCGAGGCGGCCCGATGTGCCCGCGCCGAAGTAGTGCAGCCGGCCACCCGCCCGGACCCGGCGCGCCGTCTCGTCCACCAGCCGGGCCATGTCGGGCAGCACTGCGGCGACTGCCTCGGCCGGGATCCGGTCCTCGGCGTTGAGCAGACGCAGCACCTCCAGGGTGGACACGTCGTCGATGTCGCGGGTGCGGGGGTTACGGCGTTCGGTGGGGGCGTCGATTCGTACCGGAAGCTGCGGGTGCATCGCGGTTTCCTCTCGGTGGGAGGGCGGGGCGGACGAGCGCGCGTAACTTTGCCACATGGATTGACGGTTGAGCGTAAGTTTCCGCCCGAGTGCGTGGTGGCGTTGTCGACCCATCGCCGCGATTCGGGCGATCTCGGGCCTCACGTGCGGCGGTAAATTACGAACTGGATTCAGCCAACGCAACTCATTGACATACCCATGGCGCCGCTCCTACGGTCTGCACACCCCCCAGACCTTGTCCCACACTCCACTTCTGCCTGCCGATCGGAGACCACGCGCTATGGTCCGGTTCAAGCACTTCGTCGCAGCGTCCGCCGCCCTCGCGACCCTCGGTACCCTCGCCGCGTGCGCACCGGATTCCGGTGCGAAGAACGGCGCCAACGGCGGTGGCGTCTTCACCACGGTCGACGCGAACAACCCGATCACCCCGGGCGCGCCGATGAACCCGTACAGCCCGAACGGAAACACGTTCCTCAGCTACAACTCGATGCGCCTCGGGTTCGAGAAGAAGAACCCGATGGATGCGAACGACGCCTTCCCGGGCCTCGCCAAGAGCTGGGAGATCAAGGGCGACACGCTGGTCGCGCACATGCAGCCCGACGCCAAGTGGTCCGACGGCAAGCCGGTCACCGTCGAGGACATCAAGATGTCCATGGCCATCGCGCTCACCCAGGGCACCGCGTCGGTCGGCTCGGGCCAGCTGAGTGAGGGCCTCAACGTCGCCTCCGTGACCGCCGTCGGCAAGCACGACATCGAGTTCAAGCAGGCCGCCGGAACCAACAACGCGAACTTCGCGAAGCAGATCCTGGGCCAGTCCATCGTCCCCAAGTCGGTCTACGGCCACCTCGTGCCGGCCGACATCTGGGACACCATCGCCGCAAGCCAGCAGGTGGACGCGGCCCAGGCGAAAGCCGCCCAGGCCGCCGTCGACAAGCTCAACGAGACCGGCAAGGCCATCGCGGCCTTCGCGCCGAAGAAGGACGTCTCGGCCGGCCCGTTCGTGGTCAAGCGTGTCAACCCCGGCTCGGCCATCCTCGTCCGCAACAAGTACTTCTACGACCTCGGCAAGATCGCTCCGAGCCAGGTGGTCATCCGCCACTACTCCGGCAACGAGCAGATCTGGGGCTTCATGAAGAACGGTGACCTGGACGCCGCGCCCTTCACCGCCATCCCCACGAACGTCCTGAACCAGATCCTGGCCAAGGGCTACAAGCGCGCCGACGGCACCTCCTACGTCAACGCCTCCATCGCCTTCAACCAGAGCAAGGCACCGTACGACAAGAAGGAGGTGCGCCAGGCCCTGGCGTACATCCTCGACCGCGAGGCCATCACCAAGGTGGGCCAGCCGGTCGGCGGCATGGCCTCCACCGCTCCCGCCGGCATGATCCGCAAGTCGACCGAGCAGTGGCTGGGCGCCGACGAGGTCGGAAAGCTCAACCCGTACGCCCACGACGAGGCGAAGGCCACCGAGCTGCTGAAGGGCGCAGGCCTGAAGCAGAAGGGCGGCAAGTGGTACTTGGCGAACGGCAAGCAGTGGAAGATCACGCTGCAGACCGTCAACGGCTTCAGTGACTGGATCGCCGCCTCCACCGTCGTCGCCAACGAGCTCACCGCCTTCGGCATCGAGACCAAGCCGGCCCTCTCCGCCGACTTCGGCGCGTACCAGACGGACATGGCCGCCGAGAAGTTCGACGTCGGCTGGTGGCTGACCGCCGTCGGCGCCGACCCGCGCCAGAACTTCCAGCGCCTGTACGGCGAGAGCGACGGCTTCGTCGCCAACGGCGACAAGGTCACCCACACCGAGAAGAAGGGTGACGGCAACTGGATGCACGGCGACGAGACCTTCACCGTCGACGGGCAGTCCATCAACCCCGGTCAGCTCACGGCCAGCCTCGCCGGCCTCGACACCGAGGCCAAGAAGCCGGTCATCACACAGCTGGTCAAGGCCACCAACCAGGAAGTTCCCGTCATCCCGATGTGGGACTACACCAACGTGAAGTTCACCTACGACAAGAACTTCACCAACTGGCCGAAGAACGGGCAGGACGCGATCCTCGCCAACCAGCCCGGCGTGTGGATGATGCAGGGCTACATCCAGGCCAAGGGCAAGTGATCCAGGCCGGGTAACCACACCGAGCAACTACCGCACGGCGCACCACCGCGGGGCGGCAGCCGCACCAGGCCGTCGCCCCGCTCGCGCGCTGATCTACAACTACCCCCTACGACAAGGAAGGAGGTGCAGGAACGTGAAGGGACTGGCGCGCACCGTCGCGATCCGACTGGTCGGCGGCGCGGTTATGGTCTGGATCGTAGCCACGTTTACGTTCTTCCTCGTCCACGCCCTGCCCGGCAAACCGGGCGACGTGGCGTACGAGAAGTACGTCGCCATGGGAATGAACTCCCAGGAGGCCAAGGCCAAGGCTTCGATCATCTACGGGTACACCTCGCAGGACCCGCTGTTCACGCAGTACACGCACTACATCAGCGACCTGCTCCACGGTCACCTCGGGATCTCGATCTCCTACAGCGGAGTGCCGGTCGCGGATGTCATCGGCGACGCCCTGCCGTGGACAGTCATCCCCATCCTGAGCGGCCTGCTGATCAGCTTCTGCATCGGTGTCAGCAGTGGTGTGGTCGCGGCGGTGAAGCGGTCATCCCGTCTGGGCAGCGGGCTGAGCCTGGCCGCCTCGATGATCGCAGGCATCCCGTCGTTCGTGATCGCGATCCTGCTCATCACCGTCTTCTACACCAACATGGGGGCCTTGCCGTACGGCGGCACCGTCTCCGAGACGCTCCTGGTGGACCCCGGATGGAACGTCGAGTACGTGTCGTCGGTCGCGTACCACGCGATCCTCCCGGTCGCCACGTACGTCCTCATCTCCTACGGCGGCTGGATGCTCAGCATGCGCTCCAGCGTGGTCTCCGTCCTCGGTGACGACTTCATCCTCGCTTCCGAGCTGCGCGGCATCACCCCCAGCACCCGGATGCGTTACATCGGCCGCAACGCGATCCTGCCGCTGTTCACCACCCTCGCCCTCTCGTTCGGCACCTTGTTCGGCGGAGCGATCCTGATCGAGGCCACCTTCAACTACCCCGGCGTCGGGCAACTGCTGCTGAACAGCATCGGCAAGCGCGACTACCCCCTGATGACCGGTGCCTTCCTGCTGATCACCACCGCGGTGGTGCTTGCGAACATCGTCGCGGACCTCCTCTACTCCGTGATCGACCCCCGAGTGAGGCGCTGACCATGACCACCGCGACGCTCACCAAGCCGCCCCGTCCGGCTGATGCCCCCTCGGCGAGGCGTTCCCGCTGGACCGGCATCCGGCGCGTCCTCACGCGCAAGCCCGGCCGGATCATCGGCCTGTCCATCCTGGTGTTCTTCGTCCTGATGGGCACCTTCGGCCCGATGGTCTACGGCGACCAGCTCGCCATCGACCCGGACGCGATCTATCAGTCGCCGAGCGCAGAGCACTGGCTCGGAACCGACTTCGCCGGTTCCGACGTGCTCCAGGCCACTGTCGTCGGCAGCCGCTATGTACTGCTCACCTGCTCCCTCGCCGCCCTGTTCGCCTCGACGATCGGCACCACCGTCGGGCTCCTGGCCGGCTTCCACCGCGGCTTGTCCGACTCCGCGCTGATGCGCGTCACCGACTTCGTGCTCACGGTCCCCGGCCTGCCGCTGCTCGTCGTGCTCACCACCATGTGGAAGTTCGACAGCCCGCTGGAGATGGGCTTCGTGCTCGGCGTCGTCGGCTGGGGCGGCATCGCCCGTGCCGTCCGCTCCCAGGCGCTGAGCCTGCGCGAGCGCGGCTTCCTGGAGGCCGCACGTGGCCTCGGGCTGCCCAGCCGGCACATCATCGTGCGCGAACTCCTGCCGAACATCGCCCCGTACGTGGCGATGCACCTGCTCCTGTCGGTCATCGGCTTCGTCGAGGCCCAGGTCGGGCTGTTCTTCCTCGGCATCGTGCCGTTCACCAGCACCAACTGGGGCGTGATGATCAACCAGGCGGTGTTCTCCGGAGGAGCGCTGCAGAGCCCCGAGGCAATCTTCTACCTGCTGGCCCCGCTCACCTGCATCCTGCTCCTGATCATGGGCGTGGTGCTGTTCCTGGACGCGATCGACGAGCTCTTCAACCCGCGACTGAGGGAGCGCTGATGACCACGCCGACGAAGAAGGCCGCGCCCGAGGCCAGGGAGGCCGAGGTCCGCGTACGCGACCTCAGTGTCCACTACCGCATCAACGGCACGGAGTACCCGGCTGTCGCGAACGCCTCCCTCGACCTGCGCCGCGGTGAGATCACCGGTCTGGTGGGGGAGTCCGGTTCAGGCAAGTCGACCCTGGCCCTGTCCCTGATGAACGCCGTGCCCGAGCCGGGCCGGATCGCAGGCGGCGCCATCCACGTCGACGGTATCGGTGACGTGACGGCGCTCAGCGCCAAGGCGATGCGGACGGTACGGGGCTCGGCGCTCGGCTACGTCTTCCAGGCGTCGCAGAACTCCATGAACCCGCTGAAGACCATCGGCAAGCAGATCCTGGACCTGGGCCGCTCGCACGACGTCGAGGACCTTCCGGGCCTGCTCTCCCGCGCCAAGCAGCTCGCCGAGCGGATGGGCCTGGACGGCAACCGCGTTCTGGACTCCTATCAGCACGAGCTGTCCGGCGGCATGCGCCAGCGCCTCGGCATCGTCTTCGCTCTCGTTCTGAACGCCAAGGTCCTCATCCTGGACGAGCCGACCACGGCTCTGGACGTACTGTCCCAGTCCGCGGTGCTGAAGATCATTCGCCAGGTGCACGAGGAGAACAACCTCAGCACCCTCATCGTCACCCACGACATGGGCGTGGTCTCGGAGCTCGCCGACAACCTGGCCGTGATGTACGGCGGCCGGATCGTCGAGCACGGCCCGATGCTGGATCTCCTCCGCAACCCCACCCACCCCTACACCAAGGCTCTGATCGGCGCCACGGCACGCATCGTCGGCGACCCGGCCGCAGCCCGCGCCCTGCCGGGCCGCCCGCCGGACCTCACCACCATCCCGAAGGCGGGTTGCGTGTTCCGCGACCGCTGCGCCTTCAAGATGGACATCTGCGCCGAGGACGAGCCGCAGCTCGCGGAGCACTCGGCCGGCCACCAGCGGGCGTGCCACGCGGACGCCGCCGTGGTCAGCCCCACCACCTCGAAGGGAGACGCGTCGTGATCGAGGCGCGCGGCATCACCCGCACCTACCACTCCCGCGGGGCCTTCACCGGCGAGCGCACGGTCTACGCCCTGCGCGGCGTCGACTTCACGCTCCCCAAGGGCGGTGCCGTCGCCTTCATCGGCGAATCGGGCTGCGGCAAGACGACGCTGGGCAAGATCCTCACCGGGATCGAGACCTTCGACGGGGGCGAGCTCGTGGTCGACGGCGTGGAGCTCTCCAAGCTCTCGCCGCGCAAGCGTGCCCCGTACTTCCGCCGCATCCAGATGATCCACCAGGACCCGTACTCCGCCCTGAACCCCACCCGCACGATCGAGCAGATCCTGGGCGACCCGCTGCGGATGCGCGCGAAGGAGACGGGCGGCGCCGCTTCGGCGTCCGGTGTGCGGGCACGGGCCTCGGAACTCCTGGAACTGGTGGGTCTGGAGCCGGACGGGGTCCTCCCCAAGTACCCGCACCAGCTCTCGGGCGGTCAGCGCCAGCGTGTGGTCATCGCCCGCGCGCTCACCGTCGACCCCGAGGTGCTCATCGCCGACGAGGCCGTTTCGATGATCGACGTCTCGATGCGCCTGGGTATCCTCGCCCTCCTCCACGACCTGCGCGAACGCCTGGGTATCTCGCTGGTCTTCATCACCCACGACGTGGCGACGGCACGGTACGTCGGCGAGGGCGCCGAGCTGCACGTCATCTACCGCGGTCAGGTCATCGAAAGTGGCCTCACCGACGACGTCATCCAAGGGCCCGTCCACCCCTACACGCAGTGTCTGCTGTCGGCGATCCCGATCATGCGGGGTCTGGAGGAGCCCGGCCCCGACCGGCTGGCGCCACTGGCCCCGCTGGACGAGAAAGTGGCCACGGACGGCTGCCTGTTCGCACCCCGCTGCCCGTTCGCCACCGAGCGCTGCACGGCCGAACGGCCCGTCCTCGAAGCGGTGGGGGAGTCCGGGCAGCACCACGCCTGCTTCCACCCCACGGTGCGGCACGTGGTCGGTGTGGAGATCGAGCCGGCTGCCGTCTGACCTCTCGCCCCCCGGCATCGGGCGGGCCCGCTCCTTCCCTGGGTGCGGGCCCGCCCGCACCCGTGTTCAGAAAGGAACCCTGTGAGAGTCCTGGGACTCAGCTCCGGCACCTCGCACGACGCGATCGACGCGGCCGTCGTCGAATTCCGCCTCGACGGCGACACCTTGCACGGCACCCTCGTCCACGCGGCTGCACACCCCTACCCGGCCGATCTGCGCGCCGAGATCCTGGAAGCGCTGCCTCCGAGGGATGTGACGCTGGCCGCGGTGTGCCGCCTGGACACCCTCATCGGGCAGTCCTTCGCCGACACCGCGGCGGCGACAGTGGCCGCGGCAGGGCCGGTCGACCTGGTGTGCTCGCACGGCCAGACCCTCTACCACTGGGTGGACGACGGGACCGTGCGCGGCACCCTGCAACTCGGCCAGCCCGCCTGGATCGCCGAGCGCCTGGGCGTGCCGGTGGTGTCCGACGTACGCACCGCGGACGTGGCGGCGGGCGGCCAGGGCGCGCCCCTGGTGTCGCTCCTGGACACGCTGCTGCTCAGCGGACTGCCAGGTCCGGCGGGGGCGCTGAACCTCGGTGGGATCGCCAATCTGACATCAGTCGGCCACGGCGCGCCGGTCGCCTTCGACACCGGTCCCGCAAACGCCCTGATGGACGCGGCCGCGCTGGCCGGGACCGGCCGGCCGTACGACGAGGACGGCCGGCTCGCCGCCGCCGGACGGGTGGACCCGGCGCTGCTCGCCGCTCTGCTCGCCGAACCGTACTACCGGCGCGAGCCGCCGAAGAGCACCGGCAAGGAGCTCTTCCACGCCGACTACCTGGCCGGGCACCTGGCCGGACGTCCCCCGCTCCCGGTCGAGGACCTCCTGGCCACCCTGGCCGAACTGACCGCACGCACGGTTGCGGACGCGGTACGGGAGCGAGGCCTGCGGACCCTCGTGATGTCCGGCGGCGGCGCGGACAACCCGGTGCTGACCGAGCGGATCGGGGCACTGCTGCCGGGGGTCGAGCTGCTGCGCTCCGACGCGCTGGGACTGCCCTCGGCCGCCAAGGAGGCGGTGGCTTTCGCGTTGCTCGGCTGGTTCACCGCGCACGGCCTGCCGGGGACGCTGCCCAGCTGCACCGGGGCGACAGGCGGACGGCTGCTGGGCCGGATCACCCCGGGCCACGGGCCGCTGCGGCTGCCGGAGCCGTTGACCGGGGCTCCGGCGGCCGCCCGCTTCAGCTGCTGACTTCGCCTTGGTGCCTGCCGGGCCCGGAGAGCGAACGAACCGTCCGGGTGGCCGAACCGCGACGCTCCTGCGGGCACGGGAGGCTGCTCAGCCCCGCGCCCCCGGCGCTGCTCCGCTGGTGTCCGAGAGGTCGACATGGATGCGCATCGCATGCCCGTACAGCTCCGCCTCGGCGCGCAGTGAGGCGCTCACGCTGGACGCATGGCGGAAGCCGTGTCCCTCGCCCTCGAAGAGCAAGTAGCGGTGCCACAGCCCGCGTCGGGCCACTGCGTCGACGATGCGTTCGGCCTGGTCGGGGCGGCAGATGAAGTCGTCCGCTCCCTGCAGCATCACCAGCGGGCGGGTGATCTGCCCGGCCTTGCGGATCGGCGACACCCGGTCGAACCGCTCCTGGTCCTCGGGCAACTTCCCGACCAGATACTCCATATAGCGGGACTCGAAGTCATGGGTCTGTCCGTAGATCCAGGTCTCCGGGTCACTGATGGGGTAGTACACCGCACCGCAGCAGAAGGTGTCGGTCGACGTCAGCGCCGCGAGTGTCGTCCAGCCACCCGCCGAGCCGCCACGGATCGCGGTGCGCGAAGGGTCCGCGAGCCCGGCGGAGGCCAGTTCCGAGGCCACCGTCACCGAGTCCTCGACGTCGGTGACACCCCAGGTGTGCCGAAGCCGGTCCCGGTATGCGCGGCCGTAGCCGGTGGAGCCGCCGTAGTCGACGGCGGCGACGGCGAAGCCCCGGCTGCAGAAGAGCGAGAACTCCGCATCGGGGGCGGCGCCGTTGGAGTTGGTGGGCCCGCCGTGGATGTGGATCAGCAGCGGCGGCGCCTCGCCTGCCGGGCCGGTGCAGTCCGGGCTGGTGGGCGGGTAGTAGACGTACTGCACCTCGCCGCCGTCCGCGGCCTTGGCGACCCGCCGCTCCGGCACTGCCCGCCAGGCGTCGTACGTGGTGTCGCGCTCACCGTTGCAGCGCACCGGAGCGCTGCCGTCGAACGGCACCCGCAGCACGGCGCGGCCGAGCGTGGGGGAGGCCGCCAGCAGTACGGCGGCGTGGTCGTCGGCCCACAGGTCGGAGCCGAATTCCGTCCAGTCGGGCGCCAGATCGCGCAGCGTGCCGTCGGCGGGATCCCACAGTGCGAGCCGCTGCTCACCGACGCCGTGCCGCAGCACAACTCCGGCTGAGGTGGCCGCGAACCAGCTCGCGCCGACCCGCCACAGGGCACCCGCGCACTCCCGCTCCATGGGCAGTACGCACTCGGCGTGCCAGCTCCCGTCGGACGCCCGGGTGATCCGGAAGAGGTTCGCCCAGCCGTCCGGGTCCGCCATCGCGTACAGCGTGCCGTCGGGCGCCCAAGCGGCCTGCGGTACGGACACCGCACCGCCGCCCAGCACCCGCACCGGCTCGCCCGCGACGCCGTCCACCAGCGGCGCGACCATCAACTCGGTGGTCTCCCACGGCATCTGCGGGTGGTCCCAGCCGAGCCACACCAGGTGCCGTCCGTCCGGGCTGATCCGCGGGGTGGACAGGAAGTGGTGGGAGCGGCCGACCACCCGCAGCCGGTCCGGCGCGGTGGCGGCCGAGCCGTCGAGCGGCACGGCGACGATGTCACGGCGGGTGCGCGGGGCCGGATCCTCGCCCGGTTCCCGGGCTGCCTGCGTGACCTCCCGGACCAGCCAGACCTCGGTGCCACCCGGCGCGAACACCGGGTCCGCCCAGCAGGTTTCGTACTCGGGCGGATCGGCAGGAGTCAGCGGGACCGGGGTGCTCGCAACACCCGCTCCCAGCGGGGCGGTCCCGGCCGCGTACAGCCGCTGGTCGCGATGGTCGGTGAAGACCAGCAGATGCGCGCCGCCGTCCGAGCCGGGCCGGACCGTGTACGGGCGCCCGCCGTAGCCCAGCGAACGGTTGCGCACACTGACACCCGCCGGCAGCACCGGCTCGGGGGCGTGCCCGGGGCGGGTGCGCAGCAGCCGGACGGTGGCCGTGGCCGGATCGTTGGCGCACCACCAGGTCTCCTCGCCGACGCCGGACGGCCAGTTCGTGGCCCCGGAGCCGGCCGCGGCCGAACCGGCGGTCAGCGGTGAGGGCCACTCGCCGTAGGGGAGGACACGGCGCTCGGTCATCGAAGGTCTCCTGAGAGGTCTATGGCGGCGCCGGCGCCGTCGCGGAGCAAGAGGTCGGCGGGGGTCTCGCGACGCACCATGAGGCGCGCCTGCCCGTCGCGTACGGCGACGACGGCGGGGCGCGGCTGGAAGTTGTAGTTGCTGGCCATGACGTGGTGGTAGGCGCCGGTCGCGGGCACAGCCAGCAGATCGCCGACGGCCAGGTCGGCCGGGAGCGCGATGTCGGGTACGACGATGTCGCCGCTCTCGCAGTGCCGGCCGACGACGAGGGAGTGCACGGGGCGGCCGGTGAGCCTGCGGTTGGCGGTCCAGGCGGTGTACGAGGCCTGGTAGAGGGCGGGGCGCAGAGCGTCGCTCATGCCGCCGTCGACGGAGACGAAGCGTCGCTCGAGGCCCTGCTTGACCACTCCGACTTCGTAAAGCGTGACTCCGGCGGTGCCGATCAGGGAGCGGCCCGGCTCCACCGCGAGCCGAACGGAGGCAGGGTCCATCTCCTCGGCGACCCCGGCCCGCAGAGCGGCCACGAACTCGGCGGGCGCCAGCCGTTGCTGGCCGGGCACATAGGCGATTCCGGCGCCGCCGCCGAGGTCCAGTTCTTCGATGCGGATGCTGTGCCGCTCGGCGAGCATGCGGACGAATGCGGCCACCCGCGAGGCGGCCCGCCGGATGCCTGACGGGTCGAGGATCTGCGAGCCCAGGTGGGAGTGGATGCCCGTCAGACGCAACGAGGGGATGCCACTGACGGTGAGGACCGCCCGCTCGGCGAATCCACCGTTGACCGGGAAGCCGAACTTCACGTCGTCGCTGCCGGTGGCCATGTAGTCGTGGGTGTCGGCGGCGACGCCCGGCGCGATGCGCAGATACACGTCCTGGACCCGGCCGGCGTCGGCCGCGTAGCCGGCGAGCCGGTCGATCTCCTCGGCGCAGTCGACGACGATCACCCCGACGCCGTACGCCACGGCCGAGCGGAGTTCGGCGGGGAGCTTGTTGTTGCCGTGCAGCACGATGTGGGCGGGGTCGAAGCCTGCGGCGACGGCGAGTTCGAGCTCGCCGACGCTGCACACGTCCAGGTGCAGATGCTCCTCACCCACCCAGCGGACCATCTCCGGGCAGAGGAAGGCCTTGGACGCGTAGTGCACACGGTCCGCGCCGGACTCCCGCCACTGGCGGGCCCGCTCGCGGAAGTCCGCCTCGTCCACGACGTAGAGCGGAGTGCCGCAGGCCTGGGCGAGGCCCGTCATCGGCACGGAGCCCACATGCAGTTCGCCGTCCATGTCCTTGGCGGTGAGTGGCCAGACGTCCGGTGCTTCGTCCGGGCCCGCGGCGCGGGTGGGGGCGGCGTCGGGCGCGTTGTCGGCGGGTGGAACCACCTGCGTCACTCCTTCGTGAGGACGACGAGCAGGAGCAAGTCGTCGCTGGTCTGCGTGATCTGATGTTCTTCGGATGCGGCGAAGTGGCAGGCGTCGGCCGGATTCAGCACGCGCGCGGTGTCGGAGACGCGGAGCCGGCACTGTCCGGCCAGCACCACCACGAGTTCCTCCCCGGCGTGCCGGATCGGTCGGGCGTGATCGCCCGGTTCACCCCTTATCAGGCGTGAATGGAGCACGGTCGCGTTATGGGCCGTCATGTTCCAGATTCCTTGACTGTCCGACATCTCGGTCAATCCGGGAAGTGTGGTGAAACGCGCCGGGAACGGGCTGTTGTCGGACGTGTCACCACGTTCGGCGCCGAGCAGCTCGTGCAGTTCGAGGCCCAGCACTCCGGCGAGTTGCGCCAGGCTGCGGACGGTCGGATTCGCAGAGCCGGATTCGATCTGCGAGATGTATGCGGGCGAGAGACCCGACCCGGCCGCGGTGGCGGCCAGCGTCAGTCCTGCCGTCCTGCGCGCCGAGGCAACGACCTTGGCCAGTTGGGCGGTTGCCCGATCGGCTGCGGACGCCTCGACCGATGAGTCGACGGTCGTCGGGGCGGGGGCTGGAACATCCCTTGACTCAGGCATGCGGTGACAGTAATACTCGCGCCACCTTAGATCAATGTATCCGCCAGCAAGTGATACTCAGGGAAGAAATCCCTGGTCGCAGCGGTGGAGTTCACGGCATGGAGGGAGGTTTTGATGTCTGTCCTGACGCCCGATCCTGTGCTCCGGCTGTTGGAGCGTGCTGCTGCCCAATGCGGTCCCGGGGCCGCTCGCCTGCACGCCGTACTCGCTGCGGACTTCCCCGCCGCGCTGTCCCGGCGCCCCGCCCAGCTCCTGCGGGCCGCCGACGCGAACGCCGAGGATCTCGACCAACTGCTCGCCATGGCGGGCTTCGCCGACACCGAGGACCTGCGTGCCTGCGCCGCCCGTGAGACGGGCCGCCGGCTACCCGTTCCCGACCAGCGCATCGCCGACCGCGAGGGCGAGCCCGGTGACCGGACCGCGCTGCGCCGCATCCTCGCCCGGGAGCAGGAGAACCTGGCCGGCACCCTCGACGCGCTGCACGCCAACGGCGCCCTGGAACTCGCCGCCCGGGCCGTGGTCGCAGGCCGCCGCCGCTGGGTGTTCGGCGACATGAAGTCCATCGGGTACGCGGCTCTGGTTGCCGCCGATCTCTCCGCCGCGCTCCGTGACGTCACCCTCGTCCAGCCGGGGGTGGGAGCGGCCGTCACCGCGCTCGCCGACGCCGGCGACCAGGATGTACTGATCACCTTCAGCTTTCGCAGCTACAGCCGACACACCGTGCGCCTGGCCCGTGAGTTCCATGCGCTGGGCGGCACGGTCGTAGCGATCACCGACGGCTACGACAGCCCGGTGTGCGCGTACGCCACCCACGTCCTCGCGGTGAACACCCGAAGCGAGTCGCGCACCCATTCGCCGACCGCCGTCACCGCCACCGGCCATCTGCTCGCCTCACTTGCCGCAGCCGGCGCGAAGGGTGCGGCCCGTCGCGCACAGCGCCGGTACGCACTCACCTGGGCCCTGAGCGACGGCGAGAGCGCCACCCCCGCCGGCCCGCCTGAAAGGACTGCTCCGTGATCCAGGAGCCCACCGACCCCTCCGCGGAACAGTTCACCCACCACGAGGCACTGGCCACCGACACGGTTGACCACTGCTCGCGGCTGATCCGCTTCGACACCAGCAACTACGGCGGCGGTGAGTCGCGCGGCGAGCGGGAAGCCGCCGAGTGGGTGGCCGAAGTCCTCACCGACGCCGGATACGCGCCGCAGGTCCTGGAGTCGGAGCCGCGCCGAGCCTCCACCGTGGTCCGGATCCCGGGCGCCGACCCGCTGGCCCCCGCACTGCTGGTCCACGGCCATCTGGATGTCGTGCCCGCCGAACCCTCCGACTGGTCCTTCGATCCCTTCAGCGGCGAGATCACCGACGGCGCAGTACGCGGCCGCGGCGCCCTGGACATGAAGGACATGGACGCGATGATGCTGGCGTGCGCCACCGGATTCGCCCGCACCGGCACCCGCCCGCCGCGCGACATCGTGATGGCTTTCGTCGCCGACGAGGAGGACACCGGCGCGTACGGAGCGGGGTTCCTCGTCGACAGGCACCCCGGACTCTTCGAGGGCGTCACCGCCGCCATCAGCGAGTCCGGCGGCTACAGCGTCCATCTGCCCAACGGCCGCCGCCTCTACCCGGTCGCCACCGGCGAGCGCGGCAGCGCCTGGATGACCCTCAGTGCGCACGGCACCGCGGGCCACGGCTCCCGTCGCAACCCGGACAACGCCGTGGCCACTCTGGTACGCACCGTGGCCGAACTGGTCTCGTACACCTGGCCGGTTCATCTGATCCCGCCGGTCCGGGCACTGCTCGACGGGCTCGGGTCGGAGCTCGGCATCACGATCGACCCGGCCGACCCGGCGAGCATCGCCCAACTCGGCGAGGCCGCCCGGCTGGTGGAGTCGACCATGTCGAACTCCCTCAACCCGACCCGACTGAACGCCGGATACAAGCACAACGTCATCCCCAGCGAAGCCACCGCCGGCATCGACGGACGGGTCCTGCCCGGCGCCGAGAAGGAGTTCTTCGCTGCCGTCGACGCGGTGCTCGGTACCAAGGTGACCCGCGAGTTCGCCAGCTGGACCGAGCCGGTCGCCGCCGACCACAACTCTCCCGAGTTCGCGGCCATGGCGGATGCCCTGCGCGCCCACGACCCGCAGGCCCTGGTCCTGCCGTTCTGCATGTCCGGCGGCACCGACGCCAAAGCCTTCGCCCGGCTGGGCATCGCCGGCTACGGCTTCGCCCCCGGCACCACCCCGCCCGGCTTCAACAGCTGGGACTACGTACACGGCGTCGACGAGCACGTCCTCACCGAAAGCCTCGCCTTCGGTGTCCGGGTCCTGGACACCTTCCTCCGGGCGGATCCCTCCGGCCCCGCAGCGGGCTGACTCAACGGCCGTCACCGGCCGCACGACAGGCGAGCCACGCAGCATTGCGCCGGCTCGCCACAGCAAGGCAGCACACAGCACGTTCACCGGTACGACGCGGACCCCCGTGGTCCGCGCCGTACCCACGCTCCTGGAGTGGCACGAAATGACACACACAATGGTCCGCAGCGCGATACGCCGACGTGCAACCGCACTGGCCGCCGCAGCCCTCACCGGCACTCTCGCCCTCGGCTCGGTCGCCCTGGCCCCCGGGGCCGCCGCCGACACCAAGGGCACCACCCTGCGCGCCGCGATGACCGGCAACGGCATCGACTCGCTGAACCCGTTCCTGGCGTACTTCGCCGGCTCGCTGGATGTCTTCAGCGCCGTCTACCCCTCCCTGAACTCCCTGAACACCGACGGCACCCCCGCGCCGTACCTGGCGACCAAGTGGACGCCTTCGGCCGACAAGCTCACCTGGACCTTCACCCTCCGCAAGGGACTGAAGTGGTCGGACGGCAAGCCGATCACCGCCGAGGACGCCGCCTGGACCCTCAACCTGATCCGTACGAACGAGGTGGCAGGCACTGCCAACGGCTCGCTCGTCGAGAACTTCGCCTCGGTCACCGCGCCCGACGCCACGACGCTGGTCATCAAGACCAAGAAGCCCCAGGCGAACACCCCGTTCGTGTCCATCCCCTACAGCGGTGTGCCGATCGTCCCCAAGCACGTCTGGGAAAAGCACGTCACGGACCTCAAGAACTTCAAGAACGACTCCGGCGACATCGTCGGCTACGGTCCCTGGACGCTCACGGCCTACAAGGCCGAGCAGTACGTCAAGTACGACGCCAACAAGGACTTCGTCCTCGGCGCCCCCAAGTTCGACCACCTGGTCCAGCAGCGCTACAAGGCCGTCGACGGCGCTGTCGCCGCACTGCGCAGCGGCCAGCTCGACTACGTCTCCGATCTGAATTCCACCCAGTTCAAGGCGCTGCAGAGCGACAAGAGGACCACTGCCTTCCAGAACGCCGGCCGCCGCTGGATGAGCGTGGCCCTCAACTCCGGTGCCCGGACCCGCTCCGGCAAGAAGATCGGCACCGGGAACCCGGCTCTCGCCGACGCCGCCGTGCGCCGCGCCATCGCGCTGGCGACCGACAAGCAGACCCTCGTCGACAAGGTGCTCGACGGCCTGGGCCAGGTCGGCGCGGGCTACATCCCGCCCACCTGGAAGCAGTGGGCGTGGAAGCCTGCCCCGGGCGACGAGCAGTCGTACGACATCGCGAAGGCCAACTCCCTCCTGGATGAGGCCGGTTACACCAAGGGCAAGGACGGTATCCGCGTCTCGCCCAAGACGAAGAAGCCGATGAAGCTGCGCCTGGGCACCCACTCCGACGCCGCCACCGACACCCAGATCGCCACCTACCTCACCGGGTGGATGAAGCAGATCGGCGTCGAGCTGACCGCCGAGCCGCTGAGCTCCACCAAGCTCAACGACGATCTCGCCAAGGGTGACTGGGACCTGCTGATGGACGGCTGGGGCACCGGCCCCGACCCGACGTACCTGCTCTCCATCCAGAACTGCGACGCGCTGCCGCTGGACGACGGCACGAGCGGCTCCACGGACTCCTTCCACTGCGACAAGGAGTTCGACAAGCTCTTCAAGCAGCAGGTCACCGAGTTCGACCCGGCGCAGCGCGCGGCGACCGTCGGCAAGATGCAGGACATCCTCTACAAGGCCGACAACAACGTCATCCTGTACTACGCCACGGGCCTGAGCGCGACGAACGCCCGCACCGTGAAGAACCTCGCGGTCGGCAAGGCGGACTCCGCGGGCGTCTACCCGATGCAGTACACCTTCGGCCAGTTCCGCAGCGCCACCCCGGTCGCCGCCGTGAAGGAAGCCTCGTCGGGTTCCACCACTCTGTGGGCCGGCATCGGAATCGGCGTGCTCGTCGTGGCGGGCCTCGCCTTCGGCATCAAGCGCCGCTCGTCGGCCGACGAGCGGGAGTAACCACCTCGCCCGCCCCGCGCGCCCGGTCGCAGCACCGGGTGCGCGGGGTCCACCAGACCGAGCAGATCGAGAACTCATGACCATTACGTCCGATACGTCCGACAGCGCGAGCGCCGTCGGCCCCGTGCCCGGGAGCGACGCGGCCGACGCCGCCTCCCGCCCGGGCTCGGGGCGGGCAGACTTCCTCCGCTTCCTGGGCACCAAGCTCGCCGCAGCCGCCGTGAGCTTCGTCATCGTCCTGGGCATCGGCTTCGTGATCTTCCAGCTGATGCCCTCGGACCCGGTCCAGACAATGACCCGCGGCCGGCCCACCAGCGATGCGCAGATGGCTCATCTGCGCCAGACCCTGGGCCTGGACCAGCCGGTGTGGGAGCGCTTCCTGCACTTCGTGAACGACATCGTCCACCTGGATCTGGGCCGTTCCTGGCAGTACCAGCAGTCCGTCTCCTCGCTCATCGGCGAACGCGTCGGCCCCACCCTGCTCCTGATGGGCACGGCCACCGCGATATCCGTGGTGGTCGGCCTGTGGCTGGGGGTACGCAGCGGGTGGCGGCACGGCAGCCTCTTCGACAAGATCACCTCCTCGGCGGCGCTCACCTTCTGGTCGGTGCCCACCTACTGGCTGGGCATGATCCTGCTCATCTGGCTCAGCGTCGGCCTCGATCTGTTCCCCTCCGGCGGCATGTCCGACCCGTCGCTCGGTGCCACCGGCTTCGGTCACGTTCTCGACGTGGCCCGCCACATGGTGCTGCCGTGTCTGACGATGGTGCTTGTGGTCTTCGCCCAGTACGTGTCGATCATGCGCTCGTCGATCATCGATGAGCTGGGCAGTCCCTATCTGCTGACCGCCCGGGCCAAGGGACTTGTCGACGACGCCGTACGCCGCAAGCACGCCGTGCCCAACGCGCTGCTTCCCTCGGTCACCGTGATCTTTCTTCACCTGGGCACGATGGTCGGCGGTGCGATCACGGTCGAGACCGTCTTCAGCTGGCCGGGTCTCGGCTCGCTGACCATCGAGGCACTCAAGGTGCCCGACATCCCCGTACTGCAGGGCACGTTCATCATCTTCAGCGCAAGTGTGATTCTGATGAACCTCCTCGCCGACGTGCTCTACCGCTTCCTCGACCCCCGGGTGCGTGTGCGATGACGACTTCTGACACCACTGACATCACCGCCGCGGCCACCCCGGCCGGTTCGCCTCCCCGGCTGGCCTCCGTCGGCCGCTTCGCGCGCGCCTATGCCAAGCGCCCGTCCGGTCTCGTCGGCCTGGGCATCCTGCTCGTCGCCACGATCCTCGCGCTCTGCGCCCCGCTCTTCATAGGTCCCGAGCAGCTCGACGTCACCAAGGTCGACGGCCCGCTGCTCTCCGCGCCCGGCTCCGGCTACCTCCTCGGCACCGACCAGGCCGGCCGCTCCGTGGTGGACCTGCTGATCTGGGGTTCGCGCTCCTCGCTGTCCATCGGCGTCATCGCCACCGTGCTCACCATGGTGCTCGGCTCCACGATCGGACTGCTCGCAGGCCACTACCCGGGCAAGCTCGGCAAGGCCCTGATGCATGTCACCGACTGGTTCATCGCGCTGCCCAGCCTGCCGCTGGCCATCTCCCTCGCCGCGGTCCTGGGTCAGGGCACGGCGTCCATCACCATCGCCATCGCAGTGACCTCCTGGACATCCACCGCCCGCCTGGTTCGCGCCCAGACCCTCGCCGTGGAGGCCCGCCCGTTCATCGAGCGCGCCAAGGTCCTCGGCGCGGGCAACCGTCAGGTGATGGTCCGTCATGTACTCCCGAACGTGGCCCCGCTGATCCTGGTCTCCGCCACCCTCACCGTGGCCTCGGCGATCCTCTCCGAGGCCACCCTGACCTTCCTCGGTCTCGGCGACCCGACCGGAGTCTCCTGGGGTTCCATGCTCAATGCCGCCTTCTACCAGGGCGCCATGACCTCTGGTGCCTGGTGGTACGTCGGCACGCCCGGCATCGCGATCCTTCTCGTCGTCCTCGGCTTCACCCTCACCGGGCGTGCCGTGGAACACGTCCTCAACCCGCGGATGGTGGGCTGACCATGACCCTGCTCGACGTACGCGACCTCTCCGTCACCTACCGCGACGGCGACAGCCTCATCCCCGCCGTGCGCGGTGTCAGCTTCACCCTGGACCGGGGCGAGACCCTCGGCGTGGCCGGCGAGTCCGGCTCCGGCAAGTCCACCATGGTGCTCAGCCTGCTGCGGCTGCTGCCCAAGAGCGCCAAGGTCACCGGACAGGTGCTGTACGAAGGCGAGGACCTGCTCACCGCCAAGTGGTCCGCACTGCGCACCGTGCGCTGGAACGGCGCATCCGTGGTCTTCCAGGGCGCCATGAGCGCCCTCAACCCGGTGCGCCCCATCGGCGAGCAGATCTGCGAGCCGATCCTGCTCCACGAGAAGGTGTCCCCGCGCACCGCCCGTGAACGCGCCGCCGAACTGCTCGACAGCGTCGGCATATCGCGGCAGCGCATGGGCAGTTACCCGCACGAGTTCTCCGGCGGCCAGCGTCAGCGCATCATGATCGCCATGGCGCTCGCCTGCCGCCCCGACCTGATCATCGCCGACGAACCCACCACCGCCCTCGATGTGATGGTCCAGGCGCAGATCATGGAGCTCTTCACCGAGCTGGTACGGAACTCCGGGGTCGGCGTCATCATGATCAGCCACGACCTCTCGGTGCTCTCCGAGATGTGCGGACGGCTCGCCGTGATGTACGCCGGTGAGATCGTCGAGACCGGCCCCTCGCAGCAGGTCATCGAAGATCCCCGGCACCCGTACACCGACGCACTGGCCAGGGCGTTCCCCACCATCGGCGACCCCACGTCCCGCTTCGCGCCCTCCGGACTGCCCGGTGACCCGCCGGATGTCTCGGCGCTCGGCGCGGGCTGCGCCTTCGTCCCGCGCTGTGTGCACGCCGTCGACGCCTGCCGTACGAAGGCCGTCGAGCTGTGGCCCGCGGGCGATCGGCGCAGCGCCGCCTGTCTGCGCGTTCTGGACGCCCACACCCCCGTAACCGAAGGGAGCCAGGCATGAGCACCGCCGCCCCGGCCCTGGAGGTCAGCGACCTCCGCATCACCTACCCGGCGCGCGCAGGCCGTGGGCCCGCCCGCGCCGTGGACGGAGCCAACCTGACCGTCGGCGAGGGCGAGATCGTCGCCCTCATCGGCGAGTCGGGCTGCGGCAAGTCCACCCTCGCCCGCGCGCTCGTCGGCCTCATCAGGCCCACCAGCGGCGAGATCCGCTACCAGGGCAAGCCCCTCACCTATTCGGCCCGGGCGCTCAAGGAGTACCGCCGCCATGCCCAGCTGGTGCTCCAGGACCCGGGCGGCGCCCTCAACCCGCGGCAGAACGTGTACGACGCCGTCGCCGAGGGTCCCCGGCTGCACGGCATCACGGAGGAGCTCAACGCCCGTGTGCACACGGCTCTCTCGCGTGCCGGACTGCGTCCTCCGGAGCGGTTCCTGCACCGCTTCCCGCACGAGATGTCCGGTGGTCAGCAGCAGCGCGTCGTCATCGCGGGCGCCCTGGCCCTGAACCCCTCGGTGATCGTCGCCGACGAGCCGGTCGCATCCCTCGACGCCTCGGTGCGCGGCGAGATCCTCAAGCTGATTCTCGAACTCCGTGACAGCCTCGGCCTGTCCGCCCTCGTCGTCAGCCACGACCTGGGCCTGGCCTGGAACATCGCCGACCGGGTCGCCGTGATGTATCTCGGCCGGATCGTCGAGGTCGGCACCGTCGAGGAAGTGCTGCTGCACCCCAAGCACCCGTACACCAAGGCCCTGCTCTCGGTGCTGCCCGAGGCCGGACGCGACCAGCGGCCGACCGTACTGACCGGCGAGCCCCCGGACCCGACCCGTATCCCGTCCGGCTGCCGCTTCCACCCGCGTTGCCCGCTCTGGCCGGAACTGGAGGGTGCCGAGCGGGCCGCCGCCGGCTGCGACACACGCGAGCTGCCCGTACTGACCGCCGACCCGGCGCCCGCCCAGGCGGCCTGCCATCTCGCCCATGGCCGCTGACCCCGCGCTCGTCGTACGCGACGTCGACGGTTCTGCCGCCATGGCGGCCTGTATCGGCCTGTACACCGAGGTGATGGGGCTGCGGCCGTCGGACGGGGGCCTCAACCCCCGCCTGCTGACCGCGCTCCAGTCCAACGGAGGCATCGTCGTCGCCGCCTACGAGAGCGACGCCGACCTGGCGCGGCCGGTCGGATTCGCATACAGCTTCCTCGCCCGCGAGGGGGGCGGCGAGCTGTTCCAGTTCTCGCAGCTCGCCGTGGTCGCCCGCCACCTCCAGGGGCAGGGGGTGGGCCGGCTCCTCAAGCACGCCCAGCGCGAGCGGACCCTGGCCATGGGGCTGACCCGTATCCGCTGGTCCTACGACCCCCTGAAGACCCGTAACGCGCACTTCAATCTGGATGTGCTCGGCGGGCGGGTCCGCGTACTCAAACCGTCGATGTACGGCGGCGAGGGCTTCGGCGACGACGCGGGCGAGCCCACCGACCGGTTCCTCCTCGACTGGGACCTGACGCGACCGGCCATGGTCCAGCCCGGACTCCCCGACCGAGCCTGGCAACCCGGCGAGTGTCTGGCCCAGGGCGACGACCTGCTGATCGCCGTACCCGCCCGGTGGGATCTGCACCGCACCGCCATAGGAGCGCCCGCCGCCGCCGCACTGCGCACCTCGCTCAGGGAAACTTTCACCGAGGCCCTGGCCACCCATGTCGGGGTCTCCTGCCTGCGTGTCACCGACGACCTCGCGGTGTACCGGTTCGTCCCGCGCGGCACCGACCAGGAGGGCGCCTCATGACGATCACCATCACCGAGATCGAACTCTCCCTTGTGCGGCTGGACTTGATCCATGAGTTCGAGACCAGCTCCCACCGCAAGTCGCACCTCGACCACATCGTGGTCAGGGCGACCGCATCCGACGGCACGGTCGGCTGGGGCGAGTGCGCCTCGCCCAGCGACCCGTACTACTGCAGCGAATCCACCGAGAGCTGCTGGTACGTACTGAGCGAGCACCTCGCCCCCATGGTCGTGGGCCGCCCGTGGGAGCACCCCGACGACGCGGCGGGCCTCACCACTCGCCTCTCGGGCAACCACTTCGCCCGCGCCGGGCTCGACATGGCCTGCTGGGACCTGTACGGGCAGGCCCGCGGCGAGACCCTCTCCACCCTCGTCGGCGGCACGGCCGAGAGGGTCAGCGCGGGTGTCAGTCTCGGCATCGAGCCGACCGTCGACGCTCTCCTGGACCAGGTCGCCCGGCATGTCGGCGACGGCTACCGTCGCATCAAGCTCAAGTGCCGCCCGGGCTGGGACCTCGAGCCGGTACGGGCGGTACGGGCGGCCTTCCCCGGTATCGCCCTCCAGGTCGACGCCAACACCGGCTACCGGGCCGACTCCGCCGAGCACCTGGCCGCCCTCACAGCCCTCGACGACCAGGGCCTGCTGATGATCGAGCAGCCCTTCGCCGAGGACGACCTGCTCGGCCATGCCGGCCTGGCCGCCCGGCTCGACACCCCCGTCTGTCTCGACGAGTCGATCACCTCACCCGCCGTACTGGCCACCGCACTGCACCTGGGCGCCGCCGACATCGTCAACATCAAGGTGTCCCGGCTCGGCGGAATCGGACCGTCCGTCGCGGTGCACGACGTGTGCCGCGAGGCCGGAATCCCGGTGTGGTGCGGGGGAATGCACGAGTTCGGCATCGGGCGCGCGGCCAACCTCGCCGTCGCCTCGCTGCCGGGCTTCACGCTGCCCTCGGACGTCTCCGGCTCCGACAAGTACTACCGCCAGGACATCGTCACCCCGCCGATCCGCGCCACCGAGGGCCTGGTCCCGGTGCCCGACGCCCGCCCGGGCCTCGGTGTCCATGTCGACGAGTCCCTGATCCGGGCGAACCGGTTGCGGCACGCCGTACTGAAGGAAGGCTGAGCCGATGCGATTCGACGCCGAGCAACTGCGCGAGCGGGCACTCGCCCGCCTGGAAGCCCTGGTCATGGCCGAGAGTCCGTCCGGTGAACCCGAACTCCTCCGGATCGTCAACGCCGATCTGGAGCAGGCCTATCGGGCTCTCGGAGCCCGGGTCACCCGCGAGAGCGGACCGCACGGCGACCACCTGGTCTGCGAGTGGCCGGGCACCCTCGATGACGCACACATACTCCTCATCGGCCACAGCGACACCGTCCTTCCCGTCGGCACCACCGTCGAGCGCCCCTTCACGCTCCATGAGGACGGCGACACCGTCACCGGTCCCGGCGTGTACGACATGAAGGGCTCCCTCGTCGCCATCGAGCTGGCCTTCGCTCTCCTTCGCGAACAGGGCCTCTCGCCGTCCCGCCCGGTGCGCCTGGTCGTCGTCAACGACGAGGAGATCGGCTCCCCGGACGGCCGCCGTATCATCGCCGCCCACGCCGAGGGCGCCTTCGCAGCCCTCGGCTTCGAACCGCCGCTGCCCGGCGGCACACTGAAGACCGGCAGGCGGGGAGTGGCCCGGGTGCGCATCGACGTCCAGGGCGTGGAGGCACACGCCGGGCTCGACGCCTCGCTCGGCACCTCCGCGATCGACGAGCTCATCGACCAGATCGCCGCTGTGCGGGGGGCCGTCCCGGCGCCACCCGCCGCCGAGTTCAACATCGGCACCATCAGCGGCGGCACCCGCGCCAACGTCGTCGCGGGTACGGCTTCGGCCGAGGTCGGCCTGCGCTTCGCCACGCCTGCCGCCGAGGCTGCCGTACTCGGCGCCCTCGACGCCCTCACTCCGGTCCGCCCCGGCGCAAAGGTGACCGTCACCCGGCTGTCGTACCGCCCCGCCTGGGAGCGTGATCCGGAAAACCCCCTCGCCGCGCGACTTGCCTCGCTCGCCGCCGAGCGGGGCACCGATCTGCTCACCGGCACCTCGGGCGGCGCCGGTGACACCAATCTCACCGGTTCGCTCGGCATCCCCACCGCCGACGGCCTCGGCCCGGACGGTGCGGGCGCCCACTCCATGTCCGAACGCGCCTCGGTCGCCTCACTGCTGGACCGCGCCGCTCTGCTCGCCGCCTACCTCATCGCACCCGAGGAGTCCGTATGACCTCCCCCGAAAACACCGGCCTGCTCCGCCCGCCCGCTCTCGGAGCAGGTGACCGGGTCGTCGTCACCGCCGCCTCGGGCGCGCCGCGCGCCGAGGACCTGGAGAAGGGCGTCGCGGCCCTGGAGAGTCTCGGCCTGATCGTCGACGTGCTGCCCTCGGCGCGCGCCGCCGGCGTCCCTCTCGACTATCTCGCGGGCGATGACGCCACCCGCGCCGCCGACCTCACCACCGCACTCACCGACCCCCGCTACCGTGCCGTCTTCATGGCCCGCGGCGGATACGGCGCCCAACGCACCCTTGAGGGCGTCGACTTCGCTTCCCTGGGCACCCCCACGCCGCGTGTGCTCGTCGGCTACTCGGACGTCACCGCGCTCATCGAGGCGGTCTCGGTGCACCTGGGCTGGGTGTCGCTGTTCGGCCCGATGCCCGTCTCGGACGACTTCACCCCTGGTTCGTATGCCTTCGACTCCTTGGCCAGGACCCTTTTCACCCCGTCCGAGGCCACCCTTCTCACCTTCCCTGCGGCCCGCACCCTGGTGGGCGGCACGGCCGAGGGCATCACGCTCGGCGGCACCGCGAGCCTGCTCTGCTCCTCGCTCGCGACCCCCACCTCGCGCCCGGCACGCGGCGGCATCCTCTTCCTGGAGGACGTCGACGAGGAGCCGTACCGGCTGGACCGCATCCTCACCCAGCTGCGCCGGTCCGGCTACCTCGACGGGGTCGCGGGCATCCTCTGCGGCACCTTCACCGGCTGCGGTGACCCGGCCGAGATCGACGCCCTGCTCATCGACCGGCTCGGCGATCTCGGCGCCCCCGTCCTGGCCGGCGCCGACATCGGCCACGGCGTCCCGATGCAGACCTTCCCGGTCGGCGTCCGGGCCCGCCTCGACGCCGACGGGGGCACGCTCACCTTCGACGGACCGGTGCTCGCCTGAACGGACCGACGGCGGTCAAGGTGCCCTTCGGGCGGTGGCCGGGAACATCGGACGGAGAAGTGCAGAGGCGGCGGGGAGAAGAGTTCCTCGCCGCTTCGGCATGTCCTGACCAGGTCTGATCATTCGTCGGCGACCGCTGCACCGGACGCGATACGGACCACCGCTCATTCAGTTGAAGTTCTTCACTCTGAAGGGTTGTTTTCAATCTAGTGAAGCTCTTCAATATGACCAAGCCCGGGTCGCCGAGGCCGCACATGCTCCGCCGAAGCGCTTGTCGTTCCACGGCGAAGCTCCTTCCGTCCCCACGCCACTGAGGCAGGTCGAAGCTGTGAGTGACGCAACCTACGTACCCCAGGACGGTCAGCCGGATCTGGACGCGCTCGTCGCCACAGTGGGAATCCAGATCAAGGCACTGCGCAAGCAGGCCGGTTACACCCTCGACGACCTCAGCCGAGGATCCGGTGTGAGTACCGGCCTCATCAGTCAGATCGAACGAGGCAAGGGCAATCCGTCCTTTGCCACCCTGGTCCAGATCGCGCACGGGCTGGACATCCCCATCGGCAGGCTCTTCCACCTGACCGAACAGATCAGCCCCGTGGTGCGGCGTGCCGAACGGCGCGCTCTCGATTTCCACGGCACCGATGGACCCGACGACGCCAGCTACGAGCTGCTCACCCCTACGCTGAACGGCGCGCTCGAGGTCCTCTGGGTCGAGACCCAGCCGGGGCATGACACCAGCAGCACCCCCTTCCGCCACAACGGCGAAGAGTTCGGGATCGTCCTCTCCGGCGTCAAGGACGTCTATCTCGACGGCGTCCGGCACCGGCTCGAGGCCGGCGACTCGATCACGTACTCGTCGAGCGTCCCGCACTGGTACGCCAACCCCGGCGACGAGCCGTCCACTTCCGTCTGGGTCATCACCCCGCCCAGCTGGTAGGCCCCGGCCTCCGCCGTACTCCGCTCCCTCAACGCCCCGGCCGTCGGCCCGGGCGCAGGTCCCGCACGGCCTGAGCCGTGCGCCTTTCACTGCGAGGTGCCCCCGCTATGGCATCGCTCCACGAAAGATCAGCTACCGCAGTCCGTACTCCCCTCTCCCAGCGGCGCGCACTGCTGGCCCTCGGCGGCGGCAACGCCGTCGAGTGGTACGACTGGATGGTCTACGGCCTGCTCGCGTCCTCCATAGGACCGCAGTTCTTCCCCTCCACCGACGACCTGTCATCCACCATGTCCGCCCTGGCCGTCTTCGCGGTGGGGTTCGCCGCCCGGCCACTGGGCGCCATCGTGTTCGGCACCCTGGCCGACCGGCTGGGCAGGCGGCTGGTCATGCTGCTGTCCATCGGATCGATGGTCCTCACCACCACCGTCATCGCAGTGCTGCCCACCCACGCGGTCATCGGCGTGTGGGCAGGCGTGATCCTCCTCGCCTGCCGGATCCTGCAAGGGCTGTCCACCGGCATCGAGGCACCGCTCAACTCCGCCTACATCGTGGAGATGGCGCCGGAGGGCCGCACCGCCCGCTTCGGCAGCATCATCAGCATCTACGTCCAGGTCGGCATCGTTGCGGCGTCACTGGTCTGCTTCCTCACCAGCGAGGCCGTCGGCCCCGAGGTCATGGGTGACTGGGGCTGGCGCATCCCGTTCGTGATCGGCGCGTTGGGCGGCCTCTTCTTCCTCTGGCTGCGCCGTTCCCTGCCGGAGACCCTGCACACCGCGGCCGAGGCCGCGGACCCCGACACCACCGGGAAGCCCCGGAAGACGAGGGAGGTGTGGGCAGAGGTCGCCCACCACAAGCTGGCGCTGCTCACCATCATCTTCGTCGTCGCGGCCGCCCAGGCGATCAACTACACCTGGACCACCGGGCTGCCCAACCTGGCCCGCTCCGCATACGCGGAGGACCCCAGCACCGTGTTCGCGGTGACCACCCTGTCGGGTGTGGTCGTCGGCGCGCTCTACCCGCTGGTCGGCCGGCTCGCCGACCGGAAGCGGATCTCGCGGACGTTCATCGTCACTCGCCTCGCGGTCGTCCCCCTGGTGTTCGTCGTCCTCGCCTACCAGGGCAAGGGGATGACCACCTTCGCCCTCGTGATGCTGGTGGGCGCCCCGGTACTGGCCTTCACGATGGGCCTCTACAACACGGTGTCCGCCACCTTGATGCCGACGAGCTGTCGCGTCACCGGCGTCGGTCTCGGCTACGCAGTCGGCGTCGCCGGCTTCGGCGGCACCGCCCCGTACGTCCTGCTGTGGCTGCAGGACGCCGGCGCCGGATGGGCCTTCCCCGTCTACGTCGCTGTGCTGTGCCTGCTCAGCGTTCTGCTCTACATGCTCGCCTTCCGCCGCGGTTCCGTTCGCGCCGGAAGCTGAAAGGAGTCCCACCATGTCCACAACAGCCGCGCCGTCCGGCGCACTTGTCCACGGACAGTCCGTCACACTTGACGCCGTCGAGGCGCCGGTCGTCCGGCGTTCGGACGTGGTCGTGGTCGGCGGAGGCCCCGCCGGTGTGAGCGCCGCGGTCTCCGCCGCCCGCAGCGGGGCGAGCGTGACACTGCTGGAGCGCTACTCGGCGCTCGGCGGACTCGCCTCCGGCGGCATGGTCCTCGTCCTGGACGACATGATCAACGGCAACGAGATCACGGTCACCGGCATCGTCGACGAGTACGTCGAGCGGATGGCCAAGCTGGGACTCGCGGTCTACCCGCCGGCCGAGGAGCGCGTCTCCTCCCAGGAGATGTGGAACAAGTGGGGCCGCTGGGGGGCATTCGACTTCCACTCCCACACCAGCCCCAAGCCGATCTGCTACGCGGTCGCCTTCGACCCCGACGGCTGGAAGCGCGTCTCCAACGACCTCGTCCGCGAGAGCGGGGTCGACCTCCGGCTGCACAGCTGGTTCTCGCGGCCGATCGTCCAGGACGGGGCGGTCAAGGGCGTCGTCTGCGAGACCAAGTCCGGTCCGCAGGCGGTCATGGGCGATGTCGTCATCGACACCACCGGTGACATCGACGTGGCCTCCCGCGCCGGCGCCACGTACGACAAGGACAACTACCTCGTCACCCTGGTCTTCCGGCTCGGCGGCGTGGACACCGCGGCCGCGGAGCGATTCGAGCAGGAGAACCCGCGGGAGGCCCGCGCGATCAACCGCAAGATCAAGCGGCTGCTCGGCGGCGCCTGGGAGCTGTGGTGGCTCAAGACGCCCGTACCCGGCGTGGTGTGGTGCAACGCGCCGCACATGACCGGCTTCGACGGCACCGACCCGGAGTCGCTCACCGAGGCCGAGTTCGAGGCGCGGGGCCGTATCGGCAACGTGCTCGACCACATCAGGTCGGACCTGCCGGGCTTCGAGAGTGCGTATCTGCTCGATGTCGCCGAGCAGATGGGTGTCCGTCAGACCCGTCTGCTGCAGGGCGAGTACGTCGTCACCAAGGACGATGTCACGTCCCGTCGCCACTTCGCCGACAGCGTCTCGCGCGGCCGTGACTACTACACGCCGTACCGCTCGCTCCTGCCGCGCGGCGTCGACCAGTTGCTGGTCGCCGGCCGCCACTACTCGGCCACTCCCGAGGCACAGCGCATCTCGCGCGAGATTCCGCCCTGCATGGCCATGGGCCAGGCCGCCGGTATCGCCGCGGCGACCGCGGTCGAACAGGGCGTGCTGGTACGGGACGTCGACCCGGCCGTGATCCAGAGCCGGATGCGCGACCAGGGCGCCGACCCGGGCGACATCCCCGCCGGGAACGCGACCGTCGACGCAACCATGGAGGCCCGCGCATGAGCACCGTACAGCCGCTGAGCGGCATCACCGTCGTCGATTTCACCCAGGTCTTCATGGGCCCGTCGTGCACGCAGTTGCTCGGCGACTACGGCGCAGATGTGATCAAGGTGGAGCGGCCCGGTACGGGCGACATCGCCCGTACCTCGATTCCGGACCCGGCGGGCCTGGACAATCCCATCTTCCTGTCGATCAACCGCAACAAGCGGAGCATCAGTATCGACACCCGTACCGAGGAGGGCCTCAAGGCCGTCCAGGAGCTGGTGCGCGGCGCCGATGTCGTGGTCAGCAACTTCCGGGCCGGTGTGATGGAGCGTCTCGGCCTCGGTTACGAGGCGCTCCGGGAACTGAGTCCGCGGATCATCTGGGCATCCGGAACCGGCTTCGGCACCTCGGGGCCTTACGCGCACAAGGGCGGCCAGGACGCCATCGCCCAGGCGTACAGCGGTGTGATGTGGCGCCGGGTCGCCGACGACGACCCCGTGACGCTCTACCCGACGACGCTGTGCGACTACACCACCGGCATGCACCTGCTCCAGGGCATCCTGCTCGCCCTGCTGCATCGGGACCGGACGGGGGAGGGGCAGAAGGTCGAGGTGTCGATGTACGACTCCATGCTCCACATGCAGATGCAGGAGGCGTGCCAGCAGCTCAACCGCGGATCCGAGATCAACTGGGCCGCCATGCCGCTCACCGCCGTGCTTCCCACCAGCGACGGTGCACTGATCATGGTCGGCGGCTTCAAGGCCAACCCGCTGCACCACATCAGCCGCGCCCTGGAGCTCGACGAGGACCTGGGCGAGCGCGCCGAGTTCGACACCCTCGAGAAGCAGTTCACCCACAGGCCCGAGCTGCAGCGCATCTTCGCCGAGGCGGTCACAGGAAAATCCACCGACTACTGGGTCAAGCGCCTGGAGGAGGAGGACATCCTCTGCGCCCCGGTGCGGAGTCTGGAGCAGACGCTGGACGACGAACAGACCGCGGTCAACAACATGATCGTCGAGATGGACCACCCGGTCGCGGGCCGCATCCGCGCGCTCAACGCGCCGATCCACCTGTCCGAGGGCGCGGCCACCGTCCGCCGGGTGCCGCCGCAGCTGGGCGAGCACGGCGAGGAGATCCTCGGCGAACTCGGCTACGACACGCAGCAGATAGCGGTACTGCGCGAGAAGGGCATCCTGCGATGAGCGGCGCGTACACCGACGAGGTGCGCTACGAGCGCGACGGGCACGTCGCCCGGGTCACCATCAGCCGCCCCAAGGTGCTCAACGCCGTCGACGCCAAGACACTGGTCCGGCTGAACGAGATCTGGGCCGAGATCGAGGCCGACCGGGAGGTCCGCGTCGTCGTGGTCACCGGCGACGGCGACCGGGCGTTCTGCGTCGGCGCCGACATGTCCGCCGACGCGGTCGACAAGACCGGCCTGCAGTACTGGGCCGACCTCGACCCCAACGGCTTCGGCGGCCTGAGCCTGCGCACCAGCCTCGACGTCCCGGTCATCGCCCGGGTCAACGGCTACGCGCTCGGCGGCGGCATGGAGATGGTGCTCGGCTGCGACATCGTCGTGGCCGCCGAGAGTGCCAGGTTCGGCCTCACCGAACCGCGGGTCGGCCGTATTCCGCTCGACGGCGGCGTCTTCCGGCTCGTCCGCCGGCTGCAGCACACTCAGGCCATGGGACTGCTGCTCACCGGCCGCAAGGTGCCCGCGGCGGAACTGCACCGCATGGGGCTGGTCAACGAGGTCGTACCGGCCGGGGAGCTGGACGAGGCCGTCGACCGCTGGGTCGCCGACATCCTCGCCTGTGCCCCCACGTCGCTGCGCGCCATCAAGCAGATGGTGCAGCGCACCG
Source organism: Streptomyces sp. NBC_00353 (assembly GCF_036108815.1). Classification (NCBI taxonomy): domain Bacteria; kingdom Bacillati; phylum Actinomycetota; class Actinomycetes; order Kitasatosporales; family Streptomycetaceae; genus Streptomyces; species Streptomyces sp. NBC_00353. The sequence goes on from NZ_CP107985.1 coordinate 8,524,263, forward strand.
AGCACCTGTCGGCGCGGGAGGCCCACGCGATGCGGCTGCCCGCCCTCACCGAGGCGCTGGACAGCGAGGACGGCAAGGAGGGCGTGCTCGCCTTCCAGGAGAAGCGCCCGCCCGTCTGGCCGGGCCGGTAAAGGAGAGCAACTCATGGTCGATAATTTGTCCTCCGGCGTCTGGGGAGTGGTCGCCACACCGTTCCTCGGCTCCGCCCTTGAGGTCGACGGGACCAGCCTGTCCCGGCTGGTGAAGCACTACGAGGGGATCGGTGTCACCGGCCTCACCGTGCTCGGCGTCTTCGGCGAGGCCGCCCGGCTGTCCGCCGAGGAGCGCCGCAGGGTGCTCGAGGTGGTTGCCTCATCCGTGGAACTGCCGCTCGTGGTCGGTGTCACCGGACTCGCCACGGCGCCGGTGATCGAGGAGGCCCGGCTGGTACGCGAGGTGGTCGGGGACCGCCTCGCCGGGCTCATGGTCCAGGTCAACTCCCCGGACCCGCGCGTCGTCGCCGCACACCTGAACGCCGTGCACGACGCCACCGGCGCCGGGATCGTGGTCCAGGACTACCCGGAGGCCAGCAAGGTCGCCATCCGTACGGCCGACCTGGTCCGCGCCGTACAGGCAGTCCCCTCGGCGGTCGGCGTGAAGGCCGAGGCACCGCCGACACCGGCGGCCGTCGCGGTCCTCACCGCCGAGCTCGACGTGCCCGTCTTCGGCGGCCTCGGCGGGCTGGGTCTGCTGGACGAGCTGGCGGCCGGGGCCGCCGGCGCGATGACCGGCTTCTCCTGCCCGGAGGGCCTGGTCGCCTGCGTCGACGCCTGGCTCAGCGGCGGTTACGACGCCGCCCGCGAGGCTTACCTGCCGTATCTTCCGCTGGTCAATTTCGAGGCCCAGGCGGGAATCGGACTGGCCGTCCGCAAGGAAGCGATCCGGCGCCGCGGGCTGGTCATGGAGTCCGGCGTCAGGCCGCCGGCCGCTGCCATGCCGGAGTCGCTCGTCCCGCAGCTGGAGCGGCATCTGGGGCCGGCCCTGGCCGCGGTGCAGAAGGAGGTGCGGTGATGGATCTCGGAATCCGTGGCCGTACCGCTGTGGTCGCCGCCTCCACCGGTGGTCTCGGCCGCGCGGTGGCCGAGGCGCTCGCGGCCGAGGGAGCCGCCGTCGTCGTCGCCGGACGGCGCGGTGACCTGGCCGAGAAGATCGCCGCCGGGCTGCCCGAGGCCGAGGGCGTCCAGGCCGACCTCACGGCACCGGACGGGCCGCGTGAACTGATCGAGGCCGCCCGCGAGGCGTACGGCGACCCGGACATCCTGGTGCTCAACGGCCCGGGCCCGAAGCCCGGCCGCGCCGTCGACCTCGACGGCGCCGGCACGGACCTCGGATCGGCCGTGGACTCGCTCCTGCTGGCCCAACAACGTCTGGTGGCACAGGTGCTGCCCGGCATGCGGCAGCGCGGCTGGGGACGGATCCTCGCCATCGGCTCCAGCGGTGTCGCCGAGCCGCTGGCCGGTCTGGTGCTGTCCAACGCCGGCCGGGCCGCCCTCGCGGCCTACCTCAAGACCCTCGCAGCCGAGGTCGCCCGCGACGAAGTCACCGTCAACCTGCTGCTGCCGGGCCGGATCGCCACCGACCGGGTCGCCCGGCTGGACGCCGCGCGCGCCGAGCGGGAGCAGCGTCCGGTCGCGGACGTCGCGGCCGACTCCCGGGCCGCCATCCCCGCCGGGCGGTACGGCACCCCGGAGGAGTTCGCCGCGGCGGCGGCCTTCCTTTGCGGCGCGCCCGCCTCGTACGTCACCGGAACGGCACTCCGGTGCGACGGCGGCCTCGTCCGCAGCCTGTGACCGGCCGGAACCCACCCGATGAAGGACCACAATTCATGAGCACTGTGCATCGGATCAGTAACCTGATCGGTGGCAAGGACTTCCCCGGCGACGGTTACGAGCGTCGCAATCCCGCGGACCCGTCCGACCTGGTGTCCGTCTCGCCGGCCTCCGGCGCGGATGCCGTGGACGCTGCGGTCACGGCGGCCTGCGACGCCCAGCCGGGCTGGGCGGCACTGTCCGCACCCGCGCGCGGCGCCGTCCTGATGGACGCGGCGGAGATTCTGCGCGGCCGTCACGAGGAGATCGCCCGTGACCTGGTGCGGGAGGAAGGCAAGACGCTGGCCGAGGCCCGGGGCGAAGTCCGCCGGGCGATCGATGTGTTCCGCTTCTTCGGTTCCGAGGGCTGGCGGCTCGGCGGCCCGACGCTGCCGAGCTCGCAGCCCGACACCCTGGTGCACACCCGCCGCGAGGCGCTGGGCGTGGTCGGACTGATCACCCCGTGGAACTTCCCGATCGCCATACCGGCCTGGAAGATGGCGCCGGCACTGATCGCGGGCAACGCGGTGGTCCTCAAGCCCGCCGAGCTCACCCCGGTGTCGACCCGTCACCTCGCCGACGCGCTGGTGCAGGCGGGTCTGCCGGCCGGCGTGCTGAATGTGGTGCACGGCGCCGGACCGGTCGTCGGTGAAGCGCTGGTGACCGACCCCCGGGTGTCGGCGGTGTCGTTCACCGGGTCCACGACGGTCGGCATGCACATCGAGCGCACCGTTCACGAGCGACGCGGCCGGGTGCAGGTCGAGATGGGTGGCAAGAACGCCTTGGTGGTGCTCGACGACGCGGACGTCGAGCAGGCCGCACAGATCGCCGCGGCCGGCGGGTTCGCCCTCACCGGACAGGCCTGCACCGCCTCCTCCCGGGTCATCTGCACCCCGGGCGTGTACGAGGCCTTCGTCGCGGCGCTCACCGAGCAGGCAGAGCGCTACCGTCCGGGCAACGGTCTGGACGGGGACACCCTGATGGGCCCGGTGGTCAGCGAGCAACAGCTCGCCGGTATCGAGGCGGCGATCGAGCGAGCCAGGGACGAGGGCGTGACCGTCGCGGCCGGCGGTGTCGCCCCCCAGGGCCTGATGCTGGCACCCACCGTGCTCACCGGTGTCGGCCGGGACAGCGCCGTCGCGCGTGACGAGATCTTCGGCCCTGTGGTGGCCGTACTTGTCGCCGAGGATCTCGACGACGCGATCGAGCTGGTCAACGACTCGCGGTACGGGCTGGCCGCAGGCGTGTGCACCCGAAGCCTCGCCGGTGCCCAGCGGTTTGCCGCGCGGGTCCGGGCCGGCGTGATCAAGGTCAACCGCCCGACGACCGGACTGGACCTGAACGTGCCCTTCGGAGGCGTGAAGGATTCGTCCAGCAATACCTACCGCGAGCAGGGAACCGTGGCCACCGAGTTCTACTCCTGGTCCAAGAGCGTCTACCTGGGCTGGGACGACTGAGCCACTGACCAGCCGCACCATCCCGCGGACCGCTGCGGTTGCCGGGCCCCTTCAGGCCCGGCAACCGCAGCGGTTCAGTCGTGGGCCGGAGCACCGAGGGCGTGACGCCCTCGGTGCTCCGGCCCGGGGGGCTACTCGCGGTCGCCCGCGCCGGCCTTGCGGCGGCGGACCGCCAGCCCGCCGACGACGCCGAGCACCGCCACAGCACCGACACCGGCGGCCACGGTTCCGGTGGACATGGAGGAGTCGGCGCTCTTGGCGGCCGGGGCGGCCTTGGCGTAGTTCCAGAACGCCAGCTGGGTGGGCATCACGCCTGCCGCGTCCGCCTTGCCGGAGATGAGGCCCTTGACGGTGTCCGTGCGGGCCGCGGACAGGCCGTTGTCGTAGTACAGGATCATGTCCTGGTTGTGGCGGTAGAGGATGTCCTGCATCTCGCCGACGATGCGCGCGCGCTCGGCCGGGTCGAAGGCCTGGATCTGCTCCTGGAAGAGCTTGTCGTACGCCTTGTCGCAGTGGAAGGAGTCGGTGGAGCCGCTCGTTCCGTCGTCCTGCGGGCGGGTGTCGCAGGTCTGGATGCCGAGCATGTAGCTGGGGTCGGGGCCGGTGCCCCAGCTGTCCATCAACATGTCCCAGTCGCCCTTGGCGAGGTTGTCGTTCAGCTTGGTCATGCCGAACGGCTGGATGGTGACCTCGATGCCGATGTCCTTGAGCCAGCCCTTGACGTAGGACGAGATCTGCGCGTCGCCGGTGCTGTCGGAGTGGATACCCAGGCGCAGATTCAGCTTCTTGCCGGACTTCGGGGCCGTTCGCACCCCGTCCTTGCCCTTCTTGTAACCGGCCTCGTCCAGCAGCGCGTTGGCCTTGGCGAGATCGAAGTCCACCGCCTTGCCGGCCTCGGGCGTCCACGCCCACTGGCTCCAGGCGGGCGGAAGATATCCCACGCCGGGTGCGCCGAGGTTGTTGAGGACCTTCTTGACCAGGGTCTTCTTGTCCGTGGCGTAGGCGATCGCGGTGCGCACGGCCTGATCGGCCAGTGCAGGGTTTGCCGTGCCGATCGGCTTCTCGTTACGGGTCTTCGCCCCGGCGTTGATCTCGATGGCGGTCCAGTGGTGGCCGGGCGTCTGGAAGGCCGTGACGTCCTTCTCGCTCTGCAGAGCCTTGAACTGCGTGGAGTTCATCGAGGTGACGTAGTCGATCTGACCGCTGCGCAGCGCGGCCACCGCGGCGTCGGTGGTCTTGTACTGCTGCTCGAGCAGGTGGTCGTACTTGGGGGCGCCGAGGAAGAAGTCCTTGTTGGCGTCGAGCTTGGCGTACTGCTCGGTCTTGTAGGTGGCGAGCTTCCAGGGGCCGTAACCGACCAGCGGGAAGCTGTTGTTCTTGAAGCTCTTCAGGTCGCCGGTGTGCTTCTCCCAGATGTGCTTGGGCACGATCGGGATGCTGCTGGGGGTGGAGACGTACAGCATGTTCGACTGCGGGGCCTTGGTGGTGATCACCAGGGTGTTCGCGTCGGTGGCCTCGACCTTGGCGAAGTTTCGGACCAGTGAGCCGTTGGCCGTGGCGGCGGTCTCGTTCGTCATGATCAGGTTCAGCGTCCAGGCGGCGTCCTCGGCCGTGATGGGCCGGCCGTCGGACCACTTCAGACCCTTGTGGATCTTGAAGGTCCAGCTGAGCTTGTCGGCGGAGGTGGTCCAGGAGTCGGCGAGGTAGGGCGCCGCGCTGCCGTCCGGGCGGAGCGAGTTGAGCGACGGGTAGACCTGGCCGAAAATGTCCAGCGCGCCGTCGAAGTACGCGAGGAAGGGATTGAGGGTGTCCACTCCGGACGTGTCCATGGTCACGCGGAGGGTGGTACCGGCGCCGTCGGCTTGGGCGGCGGTCGCGGGAAGCGCGAGGATCGGCAGGGCGAGAGCGGCGAGAGCGGCGGCGGCTCTGCGCGGTATGCGCACGTTCACAGGGGGCAACTCCCTTGGGCGGGGACGGGAATGCAGCGGAGGCGCATTGGCTGGAATGCATCTTCGTAAGTCACCTGCGCCAAAGTCCATAGCGACGGCAAGAATTTACAAAGATCCACTGGCGAAAGCGGCGGCCGGCCCCATCGTGCGGAGCCGGCCGCCTGAGCTGAGCTGAGCGTCAGCCGGTGAGGTGGTAGTAGCCGAGCAGGTCGCTGTGCGAAGCGATGGTGTCGTCGCGCACGTACGAGGCCGTCTGCGGGGCGTTGACCATCATCGCCACCCCGTTCACGGTGCCGGTGTAGACCCCGACGTGGTGCACGGTCGACGCCGAGCCGCCGAAGAACACCAGGTCACCGGGGATCGCGGTGGCAGCGGTTACCTTGGTGAAGCGCGGGTTGACCACCTGGTCCTTGGTGGTCTGGCCGATGTCGCCGGCGCCCGCCCGCCAGTACAGCCAGCGGGCGAATCCCGAGCAGTCCAGGCCCACCTCCTTGTCGGCCGGGCACGGTGTGATCGAGCCGCCGTAGCCGTCGCAGATGCCGATCGACGGGCCGAAGTCCGTCTCGTGGCCGCCGCCCCAGACGTACTGGATGTTCTGGCCGGTGGCCTGCTCGCCGAAATTGACGACCGCCGCGTAGCGGCCCGAGCCGAGGTCGGCCGGCTGCTGGGGCGCCGGGTCGCCGTAGAGCTTCGCCTTGGTGGCGGGGTCCACCACACCGGTGGCCGCCAGCCCCACCGAGGACTGGTAGGTGCGTACCGCGTTGGTGGTGCCGGAGCCGAGGACATGGTCCACGGTCAGCGAGGCGCCATGGGCGTTGAGCTTGTTCTGCAACTCGGTGACGCAGCCGTCGCTCTCGTTGGGCTCCAGGTCCACCGGGCAGCGCAGGCTGCGCAGGTCGATGGCGACCGTGGGGTCCTCGTAGTACAGCGCGGACTTGGTGGCCGGGCCGACCAGACCGTCCGAGGTGAGGCCCTTGGAGGTCTGGTAGGACTGGACCGCCGCAGTCGTCGCCGGGCCGAAGTCGCCGTCCACCGTCAGCGAGGCACCGCCGAAGTTGAGCAGCGTCTGAAGCTCGGTCACACAGCCGCTCAGTTGGCCCTGCTTGACGGTGCTCGGGCAGTCGGAGGAGAGCAGATTGGTCCGTGCGGGAATGGTCGCGGCCGCCGCGGGCATCGCGGTGCTCAGTGCGAGCAGTCCCGCTGCCGCCGCGACCGCGAATCCGCGGCCGGCCCGGCGGAGTTTTCCGTATGCAGGCATGGTTCTCCCAGGAGTCTGAATCGCCATGGATCGGGGGTTACTTGCCGGCTTGCAGGGCGGACCAGGTCAGATTGCCGACGATCCCGTCCGAGGTCAGGCCCTGGGCGGTCTGGTACGCCTTGACCGCGGTGGTGGTCGCCGGGCCGAAGTCGCCGTCGATGCTGAGCGTCTGACCGCGGGCCGCGATCAGCGCGCGCTGCAGACGCTTGACGTCGGTGCCGGTGGAGCCCGACTGGAGGGTCGGCCTGGTGCCCGCGGACAGCAGGGCGGTCCAGGTGTGGGAGTCGACGGTGCCGGTGACCGGCAGCGACTTGGCGCTCTGGAAGGACTGGACGGCGCTCGTGGTGCCCGAGCCGAAGGCCCCGTCCACGGTGCCGGTGAAGTACCCCTGGCGCATCAGCAGGCACTGGGCGGCGCTGACCAGGCCGCCGGAGGAACCCGCAGAAATCGATCCGTACGCCGAGAAGTCGAGGCTCGCCGTGCAGGAACCGGCGAACGGCCCCACGCCGACGTCCAGGTAGTCGCGGTCGATGTTGATCGTCACGCCGCCCCAGGTCTCGTCGGTGTCCCCGCTGAGCTGGTGGATGCGCTGGTGGTCGGCCCAGTACTCGTCGGGAACGTAGGGCGTGGCGTCGTTGTCGGCCTTGCCGTTCCAGCGGGCGAACCAGATGTGGTCCGGCATCGTGTAGGTGCCGGTGGTGTACTCCCCGGCCAGGTCGGCCATGGAGGTGGCGGAGGTGTAGACGCCGGAGAGGTAGCCGCTGCTGTGCAGTTCCTCGGTCCAGGCGCTGAGGAAGGTCATCACCGCGTTACTGCATGCGGTGTTGGTCTGGTCGTACGCCTCCATGTCGTCGTAGAGCACGCTGCCCTGCGGCAGCCCGAGTGCGGCAGCGGCGGCGACGGCTTCCTGCGCCTCGCTGTGACCCTGGCTCGCGGCGGTGGCAAGGGTGGACGACACCTTGTGGCTGAAGGTGTTGCACGGCGCCTGCAGTCCCACATGGATGGGGATGATGTGCCAGCCCGCCGAGGTCTGCGTCTGGATCCACGGCGCGGTCAGGTTCGGCTGGTCGCAGGCGGCGCTGATGCCGCTGATGTACACCCCGATGGCCCGGAACGGCGAGGCGGACCAGGCGGACATCTGCGCGTTGGACGGTGCGGCGCACGGGTCGAAGCCGAGACCCGTGTACGTGCCGGGCTGTGCGGCGACGGCGGACGCGGACGCGGACATGGCCTCGGCCCGGCCCGCCGGGGCTGCGGACAGGGTCACCGCCTCGGCGCCGGCGTCCAGGTCCGCGCTGTCCAGGATGGTCTGCGCGGCGGCATCGTCCGCACCCACCGAGGCGGTGACCAGCACTCCGGCTGCCGGCACCGCCTGGCGTATCCGCCCGGACGGCGCACCGCCGGTCCGCGGTGCCGCGGCCCTGGCAGCGCCCTTGGGTGCGATGCGGGTGGAGCCGTCCACCGACTTCCGGCCGGTCGCGTCCAGCGGTTCGATCACCAGCGCTTCGGTGCGGCCGACCAGCCCGGCCGGGCAGGTGGCCTGACCGGCATCGGTGGCGTGGCCGAGGTAGACCGCGTGGCGATCGAAGCGCACACAGGTATCGGGGTGCGCGGCCAGGTCGATGACCGGCCAACTGCTGGGCACACGTACGTGATAGCCCCGGTAGGAGACATCCTTGGCGCCGTCGGCGGCGCCGGCCGGTGCTGCGGCGGTGGCCAGGGCGGCGGTGCTCAGTGCGGCCAGCGCGGTGAGCACGGTGGTTGCGGCGCGCAGATGCGCTCGTGGTGGTCTGGGCAGTCTCATGGCACTCCAGGTCGGCCTCTGGGATGGACAGGACATGCGCCTTTCACCCGGATCACGGGGCCGGCTCGCATCGTCGTGCGGCGCCGCCGTGAGCAGGGCAGGCGAAAGGTAGCGCGTCATTGAGTTGCGTTGCACTACCTATTGCCGAAAATTTCTTACCAAGCTGCTGAGCCGTGTCGCGCTTCAACAGAACTGGCCGGTCCGGCAGTTCGATGTGAGAACTCATCAGCGCAGTTGTGAGTGCAGTGGTTTCGGGAGTCCCGGCATGGGGAATGACGGCCTGCGCAGCGATGTTGTGATGTCCATGACCTTCTTTGTTGACGTGACGGTGCGCGGCTACGAGCTCGATACGCAGGGACATCTGAACCAGGCGGTCTATCTGCAGTACGCAGAGCACGCCCGGTGGGAGCTGCTGCGAGCCGCCGGCCTGCCGCAGGAGAAGCTGCTGGCCGGCGGCGTGGGTCCGGTCGCGCTCGAAGTGACGGTGAAGTTCCTGCGGGAGCTGCGGGGCGGTGAACGGGTGCGGGTGACCTGTCAGTTCGTCTACGGCAGCGGAAAGACCTTCGAGGTGGTGCAGAAGATCATCAAGGAGGACGGCGCGGTCGCGGCGGAGATCACGGGCGTGGCGGGCATGCTCGACCTGACCGCCCGCAGGCTCATCGCCGATCCGGCCGGCCATCTCGCCTCGCTCGCCGGAAACCCGGACCTGCTCAGCGGCTGATCGCAGGCGGCCGGGCCGTGCGGGAGGCGGTGCGCAGGACGGCCGCCGCCTCGTGCGTGGCGTCGGCGCGGCTCCCGCTCTCGTTCACGGGGTGAGATCCGTCCCGTCCGCCCCGTGCCCGTGGTGCGATGCGGGGCAAAGTACGATGGGTCTCGTACCATGGAGCGTCCGGACGAAGCGACGACAGGAGCCGACGTGACCGCGACCAGCGCCACTGCCGCGAGTGGCACCGCCGCCCCGGGCGCCGGTGCCCGCGTGCTGGCCCACCCGGCACGTGAGGAGATGCGCATCGAGGCCGTGCTCCACGCACTCTCCGACCCGATGCGGTTGCGGGTGGTCCGCGAGCTGGCCGCCGCCGAGGGCGAGCTCACCTGCTCCCGTATCGAACTGCCGGTGTCCAAGTCCACATCCACGCACCACTTCCGGGTGCTGCGTGAGAGCGGCATCATCAGTCAGACCTACCGGGGCACCGCCAAGATGAACGGGCTGCGCCGCGACGACCTGGAAGTACTCTTCCCCGGCCTGCTCGACAGCGTTCTCGCCGCCGCGACCATGCAGGCGGACCGGCTCGGCGAAGGCTGACAGCGCACCGCGGATCCGTCCGCGGCCCTCGACTCAGCGCCGGTCGCTGTGTGCCGCCTCCAGCAGTCCCGCCCAGTCCGGGATCTTCACCGGCCCACGGCCGAGCGACCGCCCCAGCGCGGCTTCCGCCCGCTCGATCGACTGCCAGCCGCCCCACTCCACCGGCTGCAGTCCCCACGCCCGCAGCGCGGCCACCGGATCGGGGGCCGCCGGCCGTCCTGCGAGGAGCGGTGCGTCGTCCAGCAGCGACGCGACCGTCTCCTTTGCACACGACCGGTTCGAGCCGATCACTCCGGTCGGCCCCCGCTTGATCCACCCCGCGACGTACTCGCCGGGCGACGGCACCCCGTCGCGCAGCACCCGCCCCGCCAGATGGGGCACGGTGCCGCGGGCCGGATCGAACGGCAGACCGGGCAGCGGCAGCCCGCGGTAGCCGACGGCCCGCAGAACGAGCTGGGCGTCGATCTCCTCGTACGCACCGGTGTCCTTTATTCCGCCGCCGCCGTCCGGTGCGGTACGCGCGAACCGCACCCCGGCGACCCGCCCGTTTCGTTCGAGGAGCTCGACCGGGCGCAGAAAGAACCGCAGGTGGATCGTGCGCACCGGGGCCGGCCCGGCAGCAGGGACATCGGCTTCCGCCCACCCGCGCAGTACCTCGATATTGCGCCGCGCCACCGCCGGCAGCTGCACCGCTGAATCCGACGGCGCCCCGGCGGAGACGTACGCCGGATCGCGGGCCAGCTCCGCCCTGTCCACCACGACCCGCGCCCCCGGCAGCCCGCCCAGCTCGCGCAGCTCCTTGGTGGTGAACCTGGCCTGGGACGGTCCGCGCCTGCCCGCCATGTGCACCTCGCGCACCCGGCTGCCGGCCAGCGCACCGAGCGCCGGGTGCGGGACATCGGTGGGCCGCAGCTCCTCGGCGCTGCGCGCGAGGATCCGCGCCACGTCGACCGCCACATTGCCGACCCCGATCACCACGACCGAACGGGCCCGCAGAGCAAAGTTGTCGGCAGCCGAATCGGGGTGCGCGCTGTACCACGAGACGAACTCGGTCGCCGAGTGACTGCCGGGCAGATCCTCGCCGGGAATGCCGAGACCGCGGTCGGTCGCCGCCCCGACGCAGTAGACCACCGCATGGTAGAGCTCGCTCAGCCGATCGGGTGGCAACCCGTCCCCGCCCACCTGGACGTTGCCGAGAAAGGTGATCCGCTCGTGCTCCAGGACGGTCCGCAGACTGTTCTGCAGCGACTTGATCTTCTCGTGGTCGGGGGCGACGCCGTAACGCACGAGGCCGTACGGGCAGGGCAGCCTGTCCAGTACGTCCACCCGGACATCGGGCACCCGGGACTGCTGGACCAGACACTGCGCGGTGTAGACCCCGCTGGGTCCGGAGCCGACGACGGCGACACGAAGCACGGTGCACCTCTTCCCGGAGTGTGCCTCCAGCATTGCACCGGTCGGCGGGGCAGGGGAGAGGCGCGGCCGCACGGCGCGTCAGGAGGACAGCGCGCGCATCCGGTCGATCTCGACCGTCTGCTGGGCGACGACGTCGTCCGCCATCTCCTCGACCTGAACGTTGTTCCCCTCCGAGAGGGCATCGGTCGCCATCGTGATCGCTCCCTGGTGGTGGGTGATCATCAGCTTCAGGAAGATTTCGTCGAAGGCCTTGCCCTCGGCCGCGCGCAACTGCTTCAGCTGCGCCTGCGTCGCCATGCCGGGCATCCCGGCGTGGTCATGGCCGCCCGTGTGCTTCTCGCCGCCATTGTGTTTGAGCCATCCTTCCATGGCACCGATCTCCGGCTTCTGGGCCGCGGAGATGCGCTCGGCGAGTCGCTTGACCGGGATGGACGAGGAACGGGACGGCACCAGGGCCGTCAATTCCAACGCCTGGGCGTGGTGCTGAATCATCAACTGTACGTAGCGGAAGTCGGCCGAGTTGGGAGTGTCGTCCACGGTGGCCTTCGCCGCCTCCTCGGCGGACAGTGTCTGCGCGGGCTCCCCGGGCTTGCCAGGTGCAACGACCGAAGGGCCCCCGCCCGCCCGCGCGTTCGCGTCATGGTCTCCGCCGCCCGCATCGCACGCGGAGAGGGAGAGCGCGGCGGCCGCGACGGCGGCGACGACCAGGGATCTGCGCACCTGCACAACCTGATGGCGTATCAACAAGGCTTCCTCCATTGGCATATGGGATGTCTGTAAATCGTTCGGCACACTTGCGCGATCTCAAGTGTCGGAAACTTTCATTACGTTCCTGTTGCCATCTGTTGGGATACCCATGGGAGGGACGATACTGCCGGGGTCAGTCAACCGTTCAACCACGTATTGGTACAGGGGAGGACGCAGTGACTTCGTTGCACACCACCCAAGTGCGGCGCAGACGTCTGGGCGTGGCGGCAGCCGCCGCCGGGCTCTTCGCCACTCTGCTGACGGCCGGACCAGCGGTCGCGACACCCGACCCCGGTGATCACCCGGCCATCGGTACCGGTCTCTCCGCGAGTCAGGAGGCCGTTGCCGCGGCCGCCATCGAGGACGGCGAGATACCCGGCGTGGACGAGATCGTCCACAGCGACAACATCACCCCGCTGGCGAACATCCCGAAGGACGCGCTCAAGGGCCTCAACACGGACCTGGCGTTCCAGGGGAAGTACGCCTTCGCCGGGAACTACGACGGCTTCCGGATCTTCGACATCAGTGACCCGAGGTCCCCGAAGACCGTCGCCCAGGTGCTCTGCCCGGGATCGCAGAACGACGTGTCGGTCTCCGGGAACCTGCTGTTCCTGTCCACCGACTCCTCGCGCAGTGACAACTCGTGCGCCAGCACCACCCAGCCCGCCACGGAGAAGTCCTCCTGGGAGGGCATGAAGATCTTCGACATCAGTGACAAGCGCAACCCGAAGTACGTCGCCGCCGTCGAGACCGCGTGCGGCTCGCACACCCACACGCTGGTTCCGGAGCGCAGCAGCGTGTACGTGTACGTGTCCTCGTACTCGCCGAACGAGACGTTCCCCGACTGCCAGCCGCCGCACGACGGGATCTCCGTCATCAAGGTGCCGCGCAAGGCTCCGGAGAAGGCCGCGATCGTGAACTTCCCGGTGCTCTTCCCGGACGGCGGCAACCCGGGCGCGCCCACCAACCCGGGAGTCTCCAAGACGACCGGCTGTCACGACATCACGGTGCTGCCTTCGAAGGATCTGGCCGCCGGTGCCTGCATGGGTGACGGCCTGCTGTTCTCCATCAAGGACCCGGAGAACCCGAAGATCATCGACCGGGTCCAGGACAATGTGAACTTCGCGTTCTGGCACTCGGCGACGTTCAACCAGAAGGCGGACAAGGTCGTCTTCACCGATGAGCTCGGCGGCGGTGGCGCCGCCACCTGCAACGAGGAGATCGGGCCGAAGCGCGGCGCCGACGGCATCTACGACATCGTCGGCAGGGGAGACCACCGCAAGCTGGTCTTCCGCAGCTATTTCAAGATCGACCGCCCGCAGGCCGCCACCGAGGTCTGCGTCGCCCACAACGGTTCGATCATCCCGGTCAAGGGCCGCGACCTGATGGTCCAGGCCTGGTACCAGGGCGGAGTCTCGGTATGGGACTTCACCGACTCCTCGGCGCCGAAGGAGATCGCGTACTTCGAGCGCGGTCCCGTCAGTCTGGACGCCGTCACGACAGCCGGCCCCTGGTCGGCGTACTACTACAACGGCTACATCTACTCCAACGACATCGCCAAGGGCTTCGACGTCCTGAAGCTCGACGACCGGCGGACCGACCCCGCGAAGCGGGTACGGATGCCGGAGCTCAATGTGCAGACGCAGCCGGACTACTTCGACCACTGATCCGGCCGCGCAGACATCGCCGAACCGTACGCTCATACCGAGTGCCGCCGGGCGGATCCTCGCCCGGCGGCACTCGGCCGGCAACCTCGGTGCGACGCCTCGTTGACCGACGTCCGGCGCGCGCGCATGCTGTACCTCTGCGTTGACCGGCTCATGCCGTCCGTCATCAGCGCGGCCCCCGACGGATCCGGTCGACCGGGGTGGCTGCCTGGTTCCGGCGACGCAGGGGATCGCCGGAATCGGCCATTCCCTACGCGGCTTCGTACCGGTGGGCCCGCCCGCCCCGCCACTCGACCCATTCGGGACTGTCGAGGATGTGCTCGGGATCGTCGAGCCCCGCGCCCTCCAGAAAGACGATCACATCGTGATCGGAGTGGGCCAGCCCCAGGATCTGGAACCGCCCGTCACGCTGCACGGTGACGCGGCGCCCGCCGGAGGGGGAAGGGCGGAAAATCACGATCGGGGGAGAAGTCATGCCTACAGGGTGCGACGCGCCGAAGGCGGCTGCACAGCGAATGGCCCAGCCGGTCGGGTCCTCACGCGGCGGACCTCGCACTCCCGCCCGTCACCGCGGCCCACTCCACCAGCAGTCGCTGGTACTCCTCCTCGTCGTCCGGTGAGAGACATCCGCCGGAGCGCTGCCACAGGTCACGAATCTCTTCATTCACCACTGCGGCGGAACGCATGGAATTGGAGGAGTGCGGAGAACGGGACATGCCTACAGGCTAAGGCCCCGATGTGACAATCCGACCCATTGGGCGTCAGGGACATCTCTCACATGTCTCCTGGTCCGGATCATGGAACCAACCCGAGCGCCCGTAGCCCGTACGGCCGTTCCTCCACAGGCAGATGGTCCACGAAGCGCACCTCGCACCCCAGCGCCGCCGCTCCACCGTCCGCGTGTCGGTTGTCGCCGACCATCACCACATCCGTGGGATCCTGTCCGACAAGCGTGCAGGCAATGTGAAAAAGCTGTGGGTCCGGCTTCTGGATGCCGTGCTCGTACGACAGGACATAGGCGTCGACGAGGGCGTCCAGACCGTGGGCGCGGAAGACCGGTCGAAGGTCCCAGCCGATGTTGCTGACCACGCCGACCCGGGCCCCGCTCGTGCGCAGCGCCCCCAGCACCTCGGCCGCATCCGGGTACGGGCGCCACGCCGCCGGTGACTTGTGCCGGTCGTACAGCGCGTCGTACAGCCCCGGATCCGGCAGGCCGACCTGGCGGGCCAGCCCGGTGTACGCCGCCCGGTGCCGTTCCGCGCTCTCGTCACGAGTGGCCCACACCTCGGCGAGCCGGTCGGGAATGCGTTCCGGGTCCGGGCCGCCCGGCAGCGCCCCGGCAGTCGTCAGCCCCTCCACGTACCGGTCGAAGTCCTCATCGGTCACGGTCGCCTCCCGCTCGGCGAGGACCGCGCCCAGCCAGGACCGGACCGATTCGACACGGAAGAGGGTCCCGGAGAAGTCGAAGAGCGCACCCTTGAACACCATGGTCCGATCCTTGCCGCTTCAGGGACGATGCGGCAAGGCCGCCCCGCCTGCGCCGCCCGGCCCACGCCCCTCGTACCGTGCGAACCCGGCGATCGAGAATGCGACCACCGCCGCCCCGAGCAGCCAGCCGCCGAGCACATCGGTCAGCCAGTGAACCCCCAGATAGAGCCGGGTGAGCCCCACCCCGATCCCCGAGACCCACGCCACCGTGAGCGCCGCCCACCACACCCGCCGCCCTGCGCCGTGCCGGCGCAGCAGCCACAGCAGCAGGCCGCAGCTCACCACGGCCGTCATCGCGTGTCCGGACGGGAATGCCGCGTAATGGGCGGAGTCCACCGGGTCCGGCCATCGCGGCCGCTCCCGGCCCACCGCGGACTTGAGCCCCTGCTGCAGCAGGGTGGCGAACAGGCTCGTCGCCGCCACCCATCCCGCGAGCATCCGGGCGCCGCGCAACCACAGCCCCACCACGGCGACGGCGATCAGGGCACGCATCGTCCAGGGATCCCACACCCAGTCCGTCAGGATCCGGTTGGCGTGGACGAGTCCGGGCTCGGTCACCGCCCGCCGGTGCAGCCCGTCGGCGACCGTACGGTCCAGCGACATCAACGGGGACCAGCCCGCGGTGACCAGGATCAACAGCACCAGGGCGAGGGATCCGCAGACGATGCCCGTTCCGAGGGCCGGCACGGTGGCGGGCGTGCGGTCCGGCGGGGAAAGGGGTGGTGAGGGGGAGCGCATGGGGCGATCTTCGCGGACGGACCGCCGCACCGGCTATCCCAGCGCGCTGAGTCCCGGCACGAAGGCCACCAGCAGCGGCACCACCGGCACCAGGGCGGCTGCCGCGGTCAGCCGCAGCCGCCGTCCGGCGGTGAGCCGCTCCACCGGGGACAGCAGCCGGTTCACCCGCAGCGGCAGTTGCGCGCCCGGCGTCGGGCAGGGGCCGAACACGCCCCGGTCCTCGTTCAGTTCGACCAGGGCCAGAGCGATCGTCAGCCGTCCGAAGCGCCGCGACGCCACGTCGTCGGCGGCCAGTTCGACGAGCCGGTGCATCTCGTCGCGGAACGCGGCGAACACCGGGACCTGCGGGAACCCCGTCGCCAGCGCCGCCGAACAGTGCAGCAGCCAGTCGTGCCGTGCCTGGGCGTGCCCCTGCTCATGAGCCAGCACCGCATCCAGCTGGCGGCCTTTCAACCGGCCAAGTGCCGCGGTGGTGATGACCAGTTGGGGCGCATTTCCCGGCAGCCACCAGGCATCCGGGCGTTCGCCCTCCAGCACCACGAGCCGGCCGCTGCCGGCCTCCTCGCCGGGCATCAACGGGGAACGGACCAGCAGTTCGGCCCGGCGCTGCCTGCGTCGCAGCCGTGCCCGGCGGATCTCCCGGGTCAGCATCGCACCGGTCCAGACGCCGCCGAGCGCCAGCAGCACGGCGATGACGGCGGACCACGGCCCGTACGCGGCCAGCGCGTATGCCTCCACCACGGCATGGGGTGCGGGCGCGAACACCTGCCCGCGTACCGCCTGCCAGGCGGCGGCCGCGCTGAACGTCATGGAGAGTCCGAAGGACAGCAGCACCCCCGCCACCACGCACTGCCACACCCACAGCGCCACGACGGGCTCGCGCTCCGGCCATTCGGCCCGCGCCATCAGCCGCGGGGTCACGACGGCGGCCAGTGCACCGAGCAGCAGCAGCGCGAGGGAGACCAACATGGCGTCAGCCTATGAGCGGCGCACTACCCACGGGTATGGCTGCGCTCGGCAAGTGACGTACGCCACGCGTTGCCGTGCCTCCTGTCTCACAACGTGAGCAGCATCGCGAACATGGCGATCGCCATCGTCAGCCTGCAGGCCAGCGCAAGCTCGGGCCGTGCGCCCCAGGCGCCCCCGGTCGGCCCGCCGCCGGCGCCCGCCGTGGCGGCGATCGGTATCAGCCGTGCCCCGGACCGCAGCACATAGGCCGCGTAGTAGACCAGCAGCACCCCGGTCAGCAGCGGCAACCCCCCGGCGACCTGTGCCATCTGATGCCCGCCGTGCCCGGTGTGACCCCCGTGCGCCGCCGCGCCACTGCCGGGCGCCGCCATCACCACCGCCATGTAGACCATCGCCAGCGAGCCGACCAGATGGTGCAGATGGTGCCCCTTGTGCCGGGCGAACCACAGGGCGCGCAACGCGGCCCCGCCGAACAGCACCACGTACACCGCCCATCCCCACACGGGCGGCGTGACCACCGCGGCGGGCACCGCCATGGCCGCCATGCCGAAGCCCATCAGGGCCTCCGCACGCGCCGTTCTGCGCTCCTCCTGCGTCCCGTTGCGCATCCGCAGCAGGCAGTACGCGCCCGTCACCCCGCACAACGCCATCAGCAGCCAACTGGACATCGTCGGTCCGTGCACAGTGCACCTCCCCAGGACGTACGACGTCGGTGTCGACTAGTCGATGCCCCGGCCGGGCAGGTCGTACGCGGCGCACTGATGTACGAGGGGAGCGCGTGGCAGGAACTGACCGGAAGGAAACACCACTTCGGCGCCGTCGAGGGATCAGGGCCGGGAGCGCAACGGGTGGTCCGCCGGCACCTCGACGACCGCGATCCGGACCCCGTCAGGATCGGAGATCCACATCTCCACGAGCCCCCACGGCTCGCGCACCGGTGGCCGCTCCACGTCGACGCCGCGGGCCGACAGCTCCTCGTACGCCACCTGGACGTCCGCGACCTGGAGCCACAGCCGCAGCGCGGGCGAGGGCGGCGCTGCGGAGCGCCCGGAGACCTCCAGGAAGCCACCGCCGAGAAAGTAGACCGTGCCCCGCTCGGGACCGGTGCCGAACTCCCGGTACACCGGGAGCCCGAGGGACTCTCCGTAGAACACCCGTGACCGCTCGGGATCCGTCGGGCTCAACAGGACCCTGCTGCTCAGCACATGCACCATGGGCCAGACCCTAGGCACAGAGCTCCGGGTTACGCTGCTGCGGCACGGCCCAGCAGAGAAACGGAGAGCCTCACCATGGACACCGCCCCGC
Organism: Streptomyces sp. NBC_00353; assembly: GCF_036108815.1. Lineage (NCBI taxonomy): Bacteria > Bacillati > Actinomycetota > Actinomycetes > Kitasatosporales > Streptomycetaceae > Streptomyces > Streptomyces sp. NBC_00353. Next base: position 8,542,211 of record NZ_CP107985.1, read on the forward strand.
CCCGTGACTCGGGACAGCTGACCTTCCGCGACGCGACCGACGCCGATGTGCCCGCACTCGTGACGCTGATCGAGTCGGCGTACCGAGGGGACTCCAGCCGGGCCGGGTGGACCACCGAGGCGGACATCCTGGACGGGCAGCGGACCGACCCCGACGGGGTCCGTCAGGTCGTCGAGGCTCCCGGCAGCCGGCTGCTCGTGGTGGAACGGGACGGGGAGCCGATCGCCTGCTGCCAGCTCGAACACCGCGGTGAGGCGGCCTACTTCGGGATGTTCGCGGTCCGTCCCGAGCTGCAGGGCGGCGGGCTCGGCAAGGTCATCATCGCCGAGGCCGAGCGCACCGTTCGGGAGAGCTGGGGCGCGACCGAGATGCACATGACCGTGATCTCGGTGCGCGAGGAGCTGATCGCCTGGTACGAACGTCGCGGCTATCGCCGTACGGGAAAGCTGACCCCGTTCCCGTACGGCGACGAACGCTTCGGCATTCCGCAGCGCGACGATCTCGCCTTCGAACTGCTGATCAAGGATCTGCAGGACGACTAGCAGTACCCGGTACGACTGGTCGTACGCAGCACACAAGGGCAAGCAGCGGTACCGCGCACTGCGACTACGCGGTGAAGCGGCCGGCGCGGCGGATCTCCGGGAAGTCGGTGGTCGCGCCGTCCAGCCCAAGGCCGCGAGCCAGGCGCAGATGGTCCTGGGTGTTCACCACCCAGCCGATGACCTTCAGACCGTCGGCGTGCGCCTGCTCGACGACCTCCAGGGTGAGGCGGCGGATGTTCAGTACGAGCGTCGCCGCGCCCACCGCTTTGGCCCGGTCCACCACGTCGCTCTTCCACCGGCTGGCGACGAGCGCGGTCCGCACCCCCGGCACGAGTTGGGCGATCTCGGCGATCGCCTCGTCGTGGAACGACAACACCTCGACCCGGTCGACGAGATCGCGCCGCCGCATCACATCGGCCAGCGCCCGGGCGGCCGCCACATCCTTGATCTCCGCCTGCACGGGGGAGCGCACGGCGTCGAGCACCTCCTCGAAGACGGGCACCCGCTCGCCCTGCCCGGCATCGAGTTCACGCAGCTCGGCGAGGGTCTTCTCGGCGATCAGGCCCGTGCCGTCGGTCGTACGGTCCACGTCGGCGTCGTGCATGACGGCGAGCGCGCCGTCCTTGCTCAGATGAAGGTCCAGCTCGATGGCGTCCATTCCGGCCCGTTCGGCGTGGACGAACGACCGCAGAGTGTTCTCCGGCTCGACACCCATCACCCCGCGATGACCGATGGTGAGAAAAGTCAAGGCAATCTCGCTTCCGTCGACGGCGGCTCCCCGCGTGCTGCTCCTACCCACGCGGCAGTACGGCACTACAGTCTTGCGGCAATTCGGCACTCGGCAGCCTAGCGACCCGGCGCGAAGAGGTGAGCGGTCCCGCGCGGGGGAGCGGCGCCGTGACCCTGGATCTCGGCGGTGCCGAGCAGGAAACCCGTGATGACGGCTGCGACCAGGACGGCACGGATGCTCACGCGGAAAATCTCCCGTTGGCCGGGTGCAGCGACAGAGGGGGCGGGACGGCAGGCGGCGGGGCTGCGGGGGTGGGTGCCGTCCGTCCTACCGCCGGCGGCAGGTGCGCCGCGAGCCGTGTCACTCGTGCGTGGGCGCGCCGCGCGCGGCCTGAACGAACTGGTGTGCGAGTCGGGGTCGCCGTACCTCCCGCCCGGCCGACGGAAGCGGTCGCAGGGGCGGGGTATGACAGGAAAAATAGCGGTGACCATGGGGGGTCGACAGGATAATTTTCTGGGGCCCACTTGTCTCGAGGAACCGCACACGGATACGGTTGCTTAACGCGAGGTTCTCCCGTGGAGGAAGTGTGATGACGGAAATTCTTGTGCACGATGCCGCCCCCGGCGCGATAACTGCTGCCCGGCGGGTGGTTGAGCAGCCGGCCTGGCCTGCGCTCAAGAATGCCGTGGAGGAGATCCGCCCCTGGCAGTCGAAGGACGGCTCGATCGACTTCGACGCCGACGGCGCGCCTTCCCCGGCCACCGTCCGGGCGACGCTGGACCGGGCGATCGCCGCGATCGAGGAGCTTGCCCCGCTGCTCCCGCACGACGCCGCGTACCACCGCGCCCTTGTCATGGACCTGCGTCGCTGGGCGGACGACGGCTTCGGCGTGCCGGACTTCCTGGACTCGCTGCTCGCCTTCCAGCCCGCCAAGGACCGCGCCGACGGCCTGCAGCACCTGGTCGTCTTCGCGATGTACACGCAGAACGGCAACCCGGACCGCAACCTCGAAGCGGTCGTGCTGCGGATGGTCTGGCCGGAGTGGCTCGCCGAGCTCGAGGCCACCCGTTATGACAACCCGCTGTTCTGCGGCATCACCTTCGAGGACTTCACCTCCGGCTACGACACCAACTCCGCGGTGCTCTTCCCGGAGACGATCGCCGTGCGCGAGGCGCCCGAGCGCTTCAGCTGGGGCGGCATCTTCTGTGACCGCGAGGCCGCTCGCTTCCGCCGTGTCACCGAGGCCTCCGTCGAACTGCTCGGGGTCGAGCTGCCCGAGGACATCCGCGACATGGTCGGCGACCAGCAGCGCTGCGAGCAGGCCTTCGTGCTCTGGGACATGGTCCATGACCGCACCCACAGCCACGGCGACCTGCCGTTCGACCCGTTCATGATCAAGCAGCGCCAGCCGTTCTGGATGTACGGCCTGGAGGAGCTGCGCTGTGACCTCACCGCCTTCAAGGAGGCCGTGAAGCTGGAGGCCGACGGCTTCCCGCAGGGTCGCGATGTGCAGTACGCCGTGCTGTTCGACCGGATGTTCCGCTTCCCGGTCACCGGTGAGCGCGTCCGCAACTACGACGGTCTCGGCGGCCAGCTGCTCTTCGCGTACCTCCACAAGCACGACGTGGTCCGCTGGACCGACAACACCCTGAAGATCGACTGGGACCGCGCCCCGCAGGTCACCAACCAGCTCTGCGGCGAGATCGAGAAGCTCTACCGCGACGGCATCGACCGCCCGAAGCTGGTCCACTGGTTCGCCGCGTACGACCTGGTCTCGACCTACCTCGCCCCGCACCCCGGCTCCCGCTGGGCCAAGGGTCCGGACGCCCTGGACCTGACGCAGCCGCCGCGCAAGCTCGTGGACGACGTGCTTCCGGACGAGTTTCCCCTGAGCATGTTCTATGAGGCGCTCGCCAAGAAGCTGAAGCACGTGATCGCCTCCACCAAGGGGATCACCGCGGCCGACGCCGAGCAGGCAGCCGCGTGAGCGCCCGTACCGAGGAGGCGATGGCCATGAACGCAAACGGCACGGGCAACGGCAACGGCATGCTCGAAGGCGCTGTCATCGCGGTCGCAGGAGCCGCGGGACCGGCGGGCCGTGCGACGCTGCTCAGGCTCGCGGAGGCCGGCGCGATCGTCGTCGCCTCGGACGCGGACCCCACCCGGCTGGCGGAGGCCGTCGACGCCGCGCGGTACGCCCACGGCGGCGCCACCGTCACCGGCGACACGGTCGATCTGCTCGACCTCGCCGCCACCCGCGAATGGGCGGCCAAGACCGAGAAGGAATTCGGCCGGATCGACGGCCTGGTCCACCTCGTCGGCGGCTGGCGCGGCAGCGCCACCTTCGCCGAGACCGACCTCGCCGACTGGGATCTGCTGGAGAAGCTGCTGATCCGTACCGTGCAGCACACCTCGCTGGCCTTCCACGATGGCCTGCTGCGCAGCGACCGCGGCCGTTTCCTGCTGATCAGCGCGGCCGGGGCGAGCCAGCCCACCGCGGGCAACGCCGCCTACGCCGCGTCGAAGGCCGCCGCCGAGGCCTGGACCCTCGCGCTCGCCGATGCCTTCCGTAAGGCGGGGGGCGACGAAGGGCCGAGGACGGCGGCTGCGATCCTGATCGTCAAGGCACTGGTGCACGACGCGATGCGCGCCGAGCGCCCGAATGCGAAGTTCGCGGGCTTCACCGACGTCAAGGAGCTGGCCGATGCCATCGCCGGCGTCTGGGAGCGGCCCGCCCCGGAAGTGAACGGAAAGCGTCTGTGGCTGACCCCGCAACCATAAGGACCGACGCGCGACGTCACCACGATCCGCAGGTGCGCGGTTTCGCCAGTGACAACTACGCGGGCGCCCACCCGGAAGTTCTCGCGGCCATCGCCCTGGCCAACGGCGGTCATCAGATCGCCTACGGCGAGGACGACTACACCGAGCACCTCCAGCGGGTCATGCACAGCCACTTCGGCCCTACTGCGGAGGCGTTCCCGGTCTTCAACGGAACGGGCGCGAATGTCGTCTCCCTCCAGGCGATGACCGACCGCTGGGGCGCGGTGATCTGCGCCGAGTCCGCGCACATCAACGTGGACGAGGGCGGTGCCCCGGAGCGTGTCGGCGGCCTGAAACTGCTGACCGTCCCGACGCCGGACGGCAAGCTCACCCCTGAGCTCATCGACCGGCAGGCGTACGGCTGGGACGACGAGCACCGGGCGATGCCCCAGGTCGTGTCCATCACGCAGAACACCGAACTCGGCACGGTCTACACGCCCGACGAGATCCGCGCCATCTGCGAGCACTCCCACGAGCGGGGCATGAAGGTCCACCTCGACGGGGCGCGGATAGCCAACGCCGCGGCGTCGCTGGACGTACCGATGCGCACGTTCACCAACGCGGTCGGGGTCGATGTCCTCTCCTTCGGCGGCACCAAGAACGGGGCGCTGTTCGGCGAGGCCGTCGTCGTCCTCAACCCGGACGCCGTACGGGCCATGAAGCACCTGCGCAAGCTGTCCATGCAGCTCGCCTCGAAGATGCGCTTCGTGTCGGTGCAGCTGGAGGCGCTGCTCGCCCGCGACCTGTGGCTCCGCAACGCCCGGCACGCCAACGCCATGGCCCAGCGGCTGGCCGAGGGCGTCCGCGCGGTCGACGGCGTGGAGATCCTCCACCCGGTGCAGGCCAACGCCGTCTTCGCACGGCTGCCCCACGAGGTGAGCGAGCGGCTCCAGAAGCGCTTCCGCTTCTACTTCTGGGACGAAACCGCCGGTGATGTGCGCTGGATGTGCGCGTTCGACACCACGGAGGACGACGTCGACGCGTTCGTTCTCGCGCTGAAGGAAGAGATGGCCAAGTAGCGCGAATTGTCGTATGGATATGCGGTCGATCGGAAAGTTATTGCCTTCCGGTCGACCGCTTCCGTATGCTCTGTGCGCATGGAGCTGACACAGCAAGTCCCTGAGATTTCTGCCTATCTCGCTGCTGACGAGGCCATCGATCACGAGCATCCGCTCGTGAGGGACACTGCCGACCGCCTCCGCTCCGAGACTGTCGACGCATACTCATACGCGGTTGCGGCCTATGAGTGCGTACGCGACACCATTGACCACTCCGTCGACTCGGGTGATCTGCGGGTCACCTGGCGGGCCTCCGACGTCCTGGCCACCCGCAACGGCATCTGCCACTCCAAGTCCCACGCACTGGCCGCCCTGCTGCGTGCGGCAGGCATCCCGGCCGCACTGTGCTACCAGGGTTTCACCGACGACAACGGGGATCCGGAGGTCCTGCACGGTCTGATCGCCGTGCGCCTGCCGGGACGGGACCGGTGGGACCGCCAGGACCCGCGCGGCAACAAGCCCGGTATCGACGCCCAGTTCTCGCTCGACGAGGAACGGTTGGCCTGGGCGACCGGACCGGGGTCCAATGGAGTGGACTATCCAGTACTCTATGCAGTACCCCACCCTGCAGTTCTACGCGCAATGCAGTGCGCCGAGGACCGTACGCAGCTGTGGCGCACTCTCCCGACCGCGCTCTGAACCGTCCCGAGGCAAGGCAGCCGATGACTCCGACGCTCACCGTTTCCGACGACGTACGCACGCTCGCCCCCGGCTTCACCTACCTCGCCGTCGAGGCGCGCGGCCTGGTCAACGGGGAGAGCAACGAAGACAGTTCGGCCCTGCTCGACGATGCCACCCGACGGCTCGTCGCGCGGCTCGACGGCAGGGCGCCGCACGAGGCCCCTCATGTCGCCGCCTGGCGGGACACCTACACCGCCTTCGGCGCCAAGCCGTCCCGTACCCGCAACTCGGCCGAGGCTCTCGCCAGGCGGGCCCTCACGGACGCCGGTCTGCCGCGGATCAACCTGCTGGTCGACCTCTACAACGCGATCAGTGTCGCCCATCTGATCCCGGTCGGCGGCGAGGACACCGACCGCATCAAGGGCGCCATGCGGCTGGTGCGCTCCACCGGCCAGGAGCCGTTCCGCACCGTCGCGGGTGGCGAGGAGACCGTGGAGCACCCCGAGCCCGGCGAAGTCGTCTGGTGCGACGACGAGGGCGTCACCTGCCGGCGGTGGAACTGGCGGCAGGGCGTACGCACCCGGCTCACCGAGGCGTCCGTCAGCGCGTTGTTCTTGCTGGAGAGCCTCGCCCCCATGACGATCGGCGAGCTCGAAGCCGCGGGCACCGAACTCGCCGAGTCGCTGGAGAAGCTCAGCCCCGGAGTGCGGATCACCGTCCGCACCCCGGAGTGACGTTTCAGCCGTGGCCGTGACCCGGTCGGGTCAGCTCGTCTCGCGCACCTCGGCGGCCGTCGGAGCCGTACCGCCGAGATGCGTGGGCACCCACCAGGTGTCGCTCGCGTCCTTCGGCCGCACCGGGTACGCGCGCTGGGCAGCTTCGAGAAGCTCCTGCACCCGCTCGCGGAGCCGCCGGGTGATCGCACCCGCGTACTGGTCGGTGGGGGCTTCGACCGGCTCACCGACCCGGATCGTCACCGGGATGTGGCTGCGCTTGAAGTTGCGCGGCCGGCCCTTGGTCCAGATCCGCTGGGTCCCCCACAGCGCCATCGGGATCAGCGGTACGCCGGCCTCCTGGGCCAGTCGTGCGGCGCCCGACTTGAAGCTCTTCAGGGTGAACGACTGGGAGATGGTCGCCTCGGGGAAGACACCGATGATCTCGCCGGACCGCAGCGAGGCGAGGGCGTGCGCATACGCATCCTCGCCCTGCTTCCGGTCGACCGGAATGTGCTTCATGCCGCGCATCAGCGGACCGGAGACCTTGTGCCGGAAAACCGATTCCTTCGCCATGAAGCGGACCAGCCGCTTCTGCGGCAGAGCGGTCAGCCCGGAGAAGATGAAGTCGAGATAGCTGATGTGGTTGCTGACCAGTACGGCACCGCCGGTCTTCGGGATGTGCTCCGAACCCTGAGTGTCGATCTTCAGGTCCAGCGCCTTGAACATGGTGCGAGCGGCGCCGATGACCGGCCGATAGACGAGTTCTGCCATCTGGAGAAGACCCTTCTTCTGCGCCTGAGGAGGGTTCTCCCGGCGGAAGTTACGCAGCCGTAGGTTTTCGGCATTGCGCCGATCGTGCCCCATGTGCGTCGCGCTGGCCAGTCTCCGCGGCCACGGGGCGCGAGATTCTCGTCACGTGGAACGGCCGGGAATGCCTCTGCGTCCCGTGGTGCTGACCCTTTGCGAAGAGCTCTGACAGGAGGCCGAAGGTGGACGGGCAGACACATGCGAGAAGGCTGGATGCCGCCCAACTCGGCGCGGAATTGGGGGACCGGGCCACCCTTGTGCAGTTCTCCAGCGCCTTCTGTCAGCCCTGCCGGGCCACCCGCCGCACCCTCGACGAGGTGGCGCGCATGGTCGATGGCGTCGCCCACGTCGAGATCGACGCCGAGGCGCATCTCACTCTCGTACGCGAACTCGACATCAGCCGCACCCCGACGGTTCTGGTGCTCGACGCGACAGGCCGGATCGTCCGGCGGGCGGTCGGGCAACCACGCACTGTAGATGTCGTCGCAGCACTGGGGCACGCGATGTGACGGACCGTGATGCATCTCCCACATTGCGGAACCTACTTGACTGCACCCACCACGCATCGTCAGTCTGACGCTATGCCGCCGGAACTCCTTCTCTTCGGCCGGGCCCACGTGGACCTGGCCCGCAACGCGAGTGCGCGCTGTCCGGGTGCCTGAGCACCCACGGCCCCGTACGCCTCCCTCGCAGAAGGACACCTCCATGACGGCTTCGCCCGAGCTCGGCACCGCCCGCACGGCATCCCCCGACCTCCTCCGCTCCGTCTTCCGGCAGCACGCCGCCGGTGTCGCCGTGATCACCGCCGCCGGTGACCGGCCGGTCGGCTTCACCGCCACCTCCCTGAACTCCGTCGCCGCCGAGCCGCCGCTGATCTCCTTCGGCGTGGGGACCTCGTCGTCCAGCTGGCCGGTCGTGGCGGAGGCCGAGCACGTCGGCGTACACATACTCGGCGAGCACCAGCAGGAACTGGCCGCCACATTCGCGCGCAGCGGCGCCGACCGGTTCGGCCCGTCCACCTATTGGCGCAATGGGCCGGAAGGAGTGCCGGTGCTCGACGGAGTGCTGGCGTGGCTGGTCTGCCGCGTGGTGGCGCGCATCCCGGCAGGCGACCACCGGATCGTGATCGCGGAGGCCGTTGTCGGCGATCCGACCGGAGCCGGCCGTCCGCTCCTCTACCATCAGGGCCGTTTCACGGCGCTGCGGGACTGAGACATCCCAGGCGGCGCTTGGGCGCCGAGCGTCGGCTAGGTCACAGTCAAAGCGCTTGCTTATGGGTGACGCACTGGGTGTACTGACGAGTAATATTTCGCTCGGAGCGTCGGTCGCCCCGACCGGAATCCGCCCCATCAGGCGCCTATGCTGCGTGCATCAAGGCAGCCCAGAAATGACGATGCAGTAGGAGAGCCGGCGTGAGCTTGAGGATCGTTGTCTGTGTGAAGTACGTGCCCGACGCCACTGGTGACCGGCATTTCGCCGATGATCTGACGCTGGACCGTGAGGATGTCGACGGTCTGTTGTCGGAGCTGGATGAGTATGCGGTGGAGCAGGCGCTGCAGATCGCGGACGAGGCGGATGATGCGGAGATCACCGTGTTGACGGTGGGTCCGGAGGATGCCAAGGACGCGTTGCGCAAGGCGTTGTCGATGGGTGCGGACAGGGCGGTTCATGTCGAGGACGACGATCTGCACGGTACGGATGTGATCGGTACGTCGCTGGTGCTGGCGAAGGCGATCGAGAAGACGGGTTACGACCTGGTCGTGTGTGGGATGGCGTCGACGGACGGGACGATGGGTGTGCTGCCGGCGGTGCTGGCGGAGCGTCTGGGTGTTCCGCAGGTGACGTTGTTGTCGGAGGTGAAGGTCGAGGGCGGCACGGTGACCGGGCGTCGTGACGGTGACAGTGCGTCGGAGCAGTTGCAGGCGTCGTTGCCGGCGGTGGTGTCGGTGACGGACCAGTCGGGTGAGGCGCGTTACCCGTCGTTCAAGGGGATCATGGCGGCGAAGAAGAAGCCGGTCGAGTCCCTGGATCTGGAGGATCTGGAGATCGACGCGGACGAGGTCGGTCTGGCGGGTGCGTGGACCGCGGTGGATTCCGCGGCGCAGCGTCCGGCTCGTACGGCGGGCACGATCGTCAAGGACGAGGGCGAGGGCGGCAAGCAGCTGGCCGAGTTCCTCGCGGGCCAGAAGTTCATCTAGAGCCGGCTGTTTCGTCCGTTCCTCGTTCCTTCGTTACCTGCAGGAGATTGAAGTCCCATGGCTGAAGTTCTCGTCTATGTCGACCACGTGGACGGTGCCGTCCGCAAGCCCACTCTGGAGCTGTTGACGCTGGCGCGTCGGATCGGTGAGCCGGTCGCTGTCGCGCTGGGCGCGGGTGCGGCCGAGACGGTGTCGGTGCTGGCTGAGCACGGTGCGGTGAAGGTCCTGACCGCGGACGCCGCTGAGTTCGCCGATTATCTGGTCGTGCCGAAGGTGGATGCGCTGCAGGCTGCGGTCGAGGCGGTGTCCCCGGTCGCGGTGCTGGTTCCGTCCTCCGCGGAGGGCAAGGAGATCGCTGCCCGTCTCGCGGTCCGGATCGGTTCCGGGATCATTACCGACGCGGTGGATCTGGAGGCCGGTGAGCTGGGTCCGGTGGCCACGCAGTCCGCGTTCGCGGCGTCGTTCACCACGAAGTCCCGTGTGTCCAGGGGTGTCCCGGTCATCACGGTGAAGCCGAACTCGGCGCCGGTCGAGGCGGCCCCGGCCGCGGGTGCGGTCGAGACCCTGCCGGTCGGTTTCTCGGCGCAGGCCACCGGCACGAAGGTGCTGTCGCGTACTCCGCGTGAGTCGACGGGGCGTCCGGAGCTGACCGAGGCCGCGATCGTGGTCTCCGGTGGCCGTGGTGTCAACGGTGCGGAGAACTTCGCGATCATCGAGGCGCTCGCCGACTCGCTGGGCGCGGCGGTGGGTGCCTCGCGTGCCGCGGTCGACGCCGGCTGGTACCCGCACTCCAACCAGGTCGGCCAGACCGGCAAGTCGGTGTCGCCGCAGCTGTACATCGCGTCCGGTATCTCCGGTGCGATCCAGCACCGGGCTGGCATGCAGACCTCGAAGACGATCGTCGCGATCAACAAGGACTCCGAGGCCCCGATCTTCGACCTCGTCGACTACGGCGTCGTCGGCGACCTCTTCCAGGTCGTCCCCCAGCTCACCGACGAGGTCAACACCCGCAAGGGCTGATCCTCCGGGGAGCTGTACCCGTTCTCGACGGTCCGGGGCCGCGTGGTGTGTTCTCACCGCGCGGCCCCGGACCGTTTCTGATCACCATTGACGCAGGTCCGACAGCCTTATAACTTCACTATACGGATTACTGATTCCGGGAAGCGGAAACAGTGAGAGTGTGGAGGGTGCCGAAAATGGGTCAGCAGGAGAAGGTGGCAACGAGCCTCGCCGGTGCGGTCAGCGAGGAGATCAGCGCCTCCCTCACGGCAGTGGACGCCGAGCTCGCCCGCCGCTACCCAGGAGACCCCGGAACCCGCCAGCCCGTCCACACGGTCTACGTCCCCGGCGACACCTTCACCGCCGGCACCATCCGTTCCTGGGGCGACCAGGCGCTCAAGGCCCTCGACGAGCATGCCCCCGACGCGGCCTCGTTCGCAGCCGTCCTCGGCATCCCGGAGGAGCTCGCCGCGCCCGTCCACGACCGCGTACGCGCCAAGCTGAGCCGCGAGCCCGTCGAGGACCTGCGCATCGACTTCGAGGACGGCTACGGACCCCGGCCCGATGCCGAGGAGGACGAGGCGGCAGCCCGAGCCGCCCGGCTGATCTCGGAGGCGTACCGGAACGGCACGGCGGCCCCGTACATGGGCATCCGGATGAAGTGCATGGAGGCCGCGGTACGCGACCGGGGCATCCGCACCACGGACATCTTCCTCACCGGGCTCATGCAGGCGGGCGGCCTCCCCGACGGCCTGGTCCTCACCCTTCCCAAGGTGACGTACCCCGAACAGGTCACCGCCTTCGTCCGGCTCCTCGAAGCCTTCGAAGAGGCCCACGGTCTGCCGTCGGGCCGGCTCGGCTTCGAGATCCAGATCGAGACCAGCCAGTCGATCCTGGCCGCCGACGGCACCGCCGCCGTGGCCCGCATGATCGACGCAGCGCGAGGGCGCGCGACCGGCCTGCACTACGGCACTTTCGACTACAGCGCCTGTGTCGGCGTCAGCGCCGCCTACCAGGCGAGCGACCATCCGGCCGCGGACCATGCCAAGGCCGTCATGCAGGTGGCCGCCGCGGGCACCGGCGTGCGCGTCTCCGACGGCTCGACCAACGTCCTCCCTGTCGGCCCCACCCACCAGGTCCACGAGGCCTGGCGACTCCACTACGGCCTCACCCGCCGCGCCCTGGCCCGCGCCTACTACCAGGGCTGGGACATGCACCCGGGCCACCTGCCGACCCGTTACGCGGCTGTCTACACCTTCTACCGCGAGGGCCTGGAACAGGCCGCGGCCCGCCTCGCCGCATATGTGGCCAAGGCCGGCGGCGATGTGATGGACGAGCCCGCCACCGCAAAGGCCCTCAGTGGCTATCTGCTGCGCGGCATCGACTGCGGCGCCCTGGACACCGCCGAGGTCGCCCGCCTGACGGGGCTGACCCGGGCAGACCTCGACGCCTTCGCTTCGCCGCGGCGCGGGGGACTGACGGTGACGGCGCCGTAGCGCGCGCGTGGTTCAGGCCCGTACCGTCGCCCCCTCAGAAGGCACGGGCTTCGACCCGTGCCGTCAGCCCCGCAGGAAGGTCTCGACGGTCCCGCTGAAGCGGAAGGGATCGTCCAGCCACGGGAAGTGGCCGGCGCCCGGCTGGACGGCGAGTTCGGCCTTGGGGAACAACCCTGCGACGGTGGCCGCGACGCGAGGAAGCGGACCACCGTCCAGCTCGCCCGCAAGGATCAGGACCCGGGCATCCAGCGCGGTGATGGCGTCGCGGGCCGCGGCAGGGTCGAAGGCGCCGTCGGACGCGTAGATGTCCGCGGCCTCGTAGTTGCTCTGCTCGACGTCGGCTGCGGCGTGGGCCCGGGCGGCCGTGTCCCAACGCCCGTAGAAGAACGGGGCGATGGCATCCCAGTCGGCTTCGGTGGCGGAGCCTGCCCAGACGGCCTCGTACGCGTCCCGCGCGGTCGTGAACCACGGCTCGGCCGTGCGCAGGGCGGCGGCTTCGCGACGATGCTCCTCGGTGAAGTCGACACCGAGGGCACGCGCACGGGCGGTGATCAGTGTAAGGGTCCGGATGCGCCGGGGATGCCGGGCCGCGAGGATGATCGCGAGATCGCCGCCCGCGGAGTGCGCCAGCACGTCCACGCGGTCCAGACCGAGGTGTTCGCGGAGGGCCTCAACATCGGCCGCCTGACGGTCGACGCGGTAGGTGGCCGGGTCGGCGGGGATGCCTGAGTCGCCGGTGCCCCGCAGGTCGAGCATGACCAGTTGGCGCCGGCTCGACAGCCCACCCAGATCGCCGAGGTAGGCGGAGGCGCGCATGGGACCACCGGGCAGAACGAGCAGTGGCTCGCCCTCACCCACGAGGTGATAGGCGAGTTCGGTTCCGTCGGGAGCGGTGAAAGCAGTCATGGCGCAATCCTGGTGACCGTACGACAGGGACAACAAGCGGTTTACGCAGAGCTTCTCGGCCGTGCCGGTCGCCCTCGTGAGGACCGGGTGGCACGGGAGCGGAAAACGGTGAGGATAGGGGGACCGACTCGCGAGGAGACGCCATGACCGATGCAGCCAGCCGCTCCGCCGACCTCCGTGGATCCGCCGCCGCGCTCCTGCCCGAACTGGTCGCGCTGCGCCGCGCACTGCACCGGGAGCCCGAAATCGGCCTGGAACTGCCGCTGACCCAGGCGAAGGTACTGGCAGCGCTGGACGGGCTGCCCCTGGAGATCACCCTGGGCAAACAGCTCACCTCGGTCACGGCCGTGCTGCGTGGCGCGCTGCCCGGTCCGGTGGTGCTGCTCCGCGGCGACATGGACGCGCTGCCGGTGCAGGAGACCAGCGGGCTGCCGTACGCCTCCGAGATCCCCGGCGTGATGCACGCCTGCGGCCACGACCTGCACACCGCCGGACTGGTCGGCGCGGTACGGCTGCTCTGCGAGCGGCGCGATGCACTGGCCGGAACCGTGGTGTTCATGTTCCAGCCCGGCGAGGAAGGCGACGCCGGGGCCCGGGTCATGATCGACGAAGGTGTGCTCGAAGCTGCGGGCACCAGGCCGGTGGCCGCATACGCCCTCCATGTCGCGTCCGCACTGCTGCCGCACGGTTTCGTCAGCACCCGCCCCGGACCGATCCTGGCCGCCGCCGATGTCCTCGACGTGACGGTGCGCGGGCGCGGTGGGCACGGGTCCAGTCCGCACAGCGCCCTGGACCCGATCCCGGCCGCCTGCGAAGCCGTAACAGGTCTGCAGACCATGGTGACCCGCCGCTTCGACGCCTTCGACCCGGTTGTCGTGACCGTCGGCAGCTTCCACGCGGGCACCACCCACAACGTCATTCCCGACGAGGCCGTGTTCTCCGCGAGTATCCGGTCCTTCTCCGCGGCGGCGCGGGCCCGTGTACACGAGGAGGCGCCACGGGTCGTACGCGGCATCGGGGAGTCGCACGGGATGATCGTGGAAGCAGTCGTCGACGAGGGCTACCCGGTCACCGTCAACGACCCCGCCGAGGCGGCGTACGCGGCCGACACGGTCGGCCAACTGTTGGGAGTCGAACGCTACTTCGAGCTGCCGAACCCGATCGCCGGGGCCGAGGACTTCGCCTTCATCGGTCAGCACATCCCTTCCGCCTACCTGATGCTCGGCGCCTGCCCCGCCGATCTCGACCCCGCCACAGCCCCCTACAACCACTCCCCGGAAGCCGTCTTCGACGACTCCGTGCTGGGTGACGCGGCGGCGCTCCTCTCGGAGCTGGCGCTCGGACGGCTCAGCAGGGGCTGAGGACCAGGCTCACCGGCCTCTCAGGCCGCCAGTTCGTGCTCCATCCGGTGCGTGATCCGGCCGGCGAGGGCGAGGGGCGCGAGGGAGCAGAGGACACCACCGAGCAGCGCCGTCCACCAGAGGACGGCCGGGCCGGTACCTGTATAGAGGGCGACGCCCACGGTGAGGGCGGCGAACCGGGCGACCCCCCAGGTCCACTGGAACGCTCCTTGGTAGCGGCCGCGTGCGTGCGCCGGGGCGAGGTTGGCGACGATCGCGGAGGCGATCCCGGACACGCACGCCTCGCCGACCGACCAGACGACCACCGACAGCGTGTAGCCCACGACGCTGTCCGCGACACCTGTGAGCGCCACACCCCCGGCGATCAGTACGCTGCCCGCCGCGTGGACCGGAACCTGCGGGAACCGGGCGAGCCGGGCTGTCGCGAACGGCTGCAGGACCACCACCAGCACCGCGTTGACCGCCGCCATCGCCCCGTAGACCGCGGGGGAGAGCGCACTGTCATGGATGGCCAGCGGCAGCGCGACCTCGGTCAGCGAGTAGACGAAGAGCTGGACCCCGAACAGCGGGAGCAGCGCGAGCATCAGCCGGTCCCGAAGGACGACGCTGTATCCGACGCCGTCGCGCGCCCCGGTCCGGTCCTTCGCCGCCCGGGTCTCGGTCACCCGGGTGGCGACGACGACGGTGTACGCCAGCATCGTGCCGGCGTCGACCGCGAAGAGCAGCCAGTAGCCGTGCGCGGCGAGGAAGCCACCGAGGACGCCTGCCGCCGCCGTGCCGATGTTGATGCCCCAGCCGAACAGGGCGTACGCGCGCCGTCGGCGCTCCGCGTCCACGGAGTCGGCCATCAGCGCGTACACGGCAGGGCTGATCATCGCTCCGGTCGCACTGAGCAGCAGTGCGGCGCAGGCCATCGTCAGCACACCCGGTGCCACGAAGAGCGCCCCCTGCGCCGCGGATGCGCCGAGGAGACCGATGAGCATCGTCGACCGGCGGCCGATCCGATCGGCGAGCAGCCCGCCGATCGCCGGTCCGAGCAGGTTGCCCGCGCCCAGGGCGCCGAGGACGTACGAGGTCTGCGTACCGGTGATGCCGCGTGCTGCGAGGAAGAACACCAGGAAGGGCGTGACCAGATAGCCGAGCCGGTTGATGATCGTGCCGGCGAAGAGGGTCCAGACCGTGGGCGGCAGACCGCGAAAGGTGGAGAACATGCGAGGAGCGTGCAGCCCGACCGCTGTGCCGGACCATTGATTAAGCTGAGACCGAATCCAATGAGCGGGCGGCTCGGGAACTCCGGACAGGTGGGGGCACATGGAGTCGGAACTCAGTTTCTCCACCGCGGACTTGGCGCAGACCCGCTTCGCCATCTCCCCGATGTGGGAGGTCGTCACCAGCTTCCGGCTGCTGCGGGCCGAGGCCGAGCCGCCGCTGCACCGGCGGTGGGCCGCACAGGTGCGGCCCCGGCTGGTGGAGGCGGGGCTCGACCGCGGGTGGCTCGCTGAGCTGATCCCCGCAGGCGGCTACCTCGCGGATTTCCTCAATCCGACTCCCCCCGCCCCGTTCCCCGAACTCGCCGGTGAGCTGGAGGCGATCCGGCAGACCTCTCCTGAGCGGGTACGGACCGACCTCGGCAGACTCGGCGTCGAGCGGGATCTCGGCCGGTCCGCGCGGCTCAGGCTGCTGGGCGAGGCACCGGAAGCGGCGCTGGAGAAGGTCGCCGCGGAGATCGAGATCTACTGGGAGCTGGCGCTCGCACCCTACTGGGCCCGGATCCGCCGCCTGCTCGAAGCCGATGTCTTCCGCCGGGCGCGGCAGGTGGCCGAGCTCGGTGCCGCACAGGTCCTGAACGAGCTGCACGAGTCGGTACGTTGGGACGAGAACAGCCTGCGCCTGGTCCGCCGACACTGCGCCCTGACCCGCGCCGACACGGGCGCGGGGCTGCTGCTGGTGCCCTCCGTATTCGCCTGGCCGCGGGTGCTGACGCGCTCAGTGGCGCCGGACCCGCCACAACTCGCATATCCGGCACGGGGTATCGGCACCCTCTGGGAGCCGCGGACCCCTGTCGCCGGTGAGGCGGTCGCCGCCGTCCTGGGCCGCTCCCGCACCCTGCTCCTCACCGAGCTCGACACCCCGGCCTCCACCACTGTGCTCGCCCAGCGCTCGGGGCTGTCCGCGGCCGGGGTCTCCCAGCACCTCACGGCCCTGCGGAATGCGGGCCTGGTCACCGCCCACCGGGCCGGACGCTCGGTCCTCTACGCACGTACGTCGGTCGCTGACGCGCTGCTGACGCCCGCCGGAGGCTGATCGAGCCCGCTGCCGACGCCCCGGCTCAGGCAGGCGGCAGTTCGCCGGAGCCGCGGGCGATGAGTGACGTCGGCAGCTCCACCCGCGCCGGGGCGTCGTCCGCGCCGTCCAGCCGGCGGAAGAGGTGCTCGGCCGCCGTCCGGCCGACGGCCGCGGCGTCCTGGGAGATGACCGTGATGCCCAGCAGGTCGGCGAGTTCGATGTCGTCGAAACCGACCAGGGCGACCGGGCGCTCCCGGTCCGCCAGCACACGTACCGCCGTGACCGTCACACGGTTGTTGCCGGCGAACAGGGCGGTGACGGGTTCGGGGCCGGAGAGCATCGCCTCGGCCGCCGCCCGGACCCGCGCGGGGTCGGTGGAGCCGAGGGAGACCCAGGAGTCCTGGACCGTGATCCCGGCGTCCACCATCGCGGCGTGATAACCGCGCAACCGCTCGGTGGCGGTGTGGATACGGGGCTGGTCACCGATGAATCCGATCCTGCGGTGGCCGTGCGCGATCAGATGGGCGACACCCTCGCGGGCGCCGCCGAAGCTGTCGGAGAGGACGATGTCGGCGTCGATCCGGCCGGCCGGGCGGTCCACGAAGACGGTCGCGATGCCCGCCTTTATCTCCGGCTCCAGATAGCGGTGGTCGTCACCGGCCGGAATCACGATCAGTCCGTCCACCCGGCGGGCGCACAGCGCGAGCACGAGCTCCTGCTCGCGCTCCGGGTCCTCCGCGCTCGACCCGTTGATGAGCAGGGCGCCGTGGGCGCGGGCCACTTCTTCCACGGCGCGGCTCAGCGGCCCGTAGAAGGGGTCGGCGAGATCCTCGAGGACCAGGCCGATGGAGGCGGTGCGGCCCTTGCGGAGTACTCGCGCGCTGTCGTTCCGGCGGAAACCGAGCGCCTCGATCGCTTCCTGCACCCGGCGCTCTGTGTCGGGTGTCACTCCGGGCTCGCTGTTGACCACGCGGGAGACCGTCTTGAGGCCCACTCCGGCGCGGGCGGCGACATCCTTCATGGTCGGCCGGTTGCCGTAACGGGGCTCGTGATGACGGGCGGTCTCTGCCACGGTGCGCTGTCCTGTCGTCGGGTGCGGGGCTGTCCGGCGGGCCTGCAGTCGGTGCTGCGGAGCGGGCTGGAGGCTGTGGCGTCGAGCATAGGCCCTGGACAACGTTGTCAGCTGACTGGAGACTATGCAGACTATTTACTGAAGATGCAGGTCCACCCCCTCACATCCGGAGCCCACACCGATGCATACCGACCTCGTCGCCGCGCTCGACATCGGCGGCACCAAGATCGCCGGCGCTCTGGTGGACGGCACCGGTGCGCTTCTCGTACGGGCGCAGCGGCCGACGCCCGCCCGGGAGAGCGGCGAGACGGTGATGGGTGCGGTGACGGATGTGCTGGCCGAGCTGACCGCCTCGCCGCTGTGGGGGCGGGCGACCGCCGTGGGTATCGGCAGCGCGGGCCCGGTGGATGCGTCGGCGGGTACGGTCAGCCCCGTCAACGTTCCCGGCTGGCGCGACTTCCCGCTGGTGGAGCGGGTACGGAGGGCGGCCGGCGGGCTGCCCGTCGAGCTGGTCGGTGACGGGGTCGCGATGACCGCTGCCGAGCACTGGCTGGGTGCGGCCCGCGGTTATGACAACGCGCTGTGCCTGGTCGTGTCGACCGGGGTGGGTGGCGGGCTGGTCCTCGGCGGCAAGCTTCACCCGGGCCCCACCGGTAATGCCGGTCACATCGGTCACATCAGTGTGGATCTGGACGGCGACCTTTGCCCGTGCGGTTCGCGCGGCTGCGTCGAGCGGATCGCCAGCGGACCGAACATCGCGCGACGCGCCCTGCAGGGTGGCTGGCAGCCCGGCCCGGACGGCGACGCCACGGCCGCCGCCGTGGCCGCCGCCGCCCGGGCCGGACATCCGGTCGCCATCGCGTCGTTCGAGCGCGCCGCCCAGGCGCTGGCCGCCGGAATCGCCGCCACCGCCACGCTCGTCGAAATCGACATCGCCGTGATCGGCGGGGGAGTGGCGGGCGCGGGCGACGTCCTCTTCGCCCCGCTGCGCCGCGCCCTGCGCAGCTACGCCACGCTCTCCTTCGTGCAGCAGCTCACGGTGGCCCCTGCGGTGATGGGCACGGACGCCGGCCTGGTGGGCGCAGCGGCCGCCGCAACGTCGGTCAGGCCCGGCGGGACGGCAGCCACGGCGGCGCTCAGCGGCTGAACACAGGCCGGCGGTCGGGCAGGTCCGGCTTCCGAATCGGGCGGTGATCGATGCGGTCCGGCAGCCGAGCCCGCCCGGTGGTCGCGCCCATGTCCGGAACCGGTCCGGAGGCGGCACCTGGTCCGTACGCCTGGCCCGCCCGGCCCCCGTACCGACCCCGGCTCCCGTACCGGACGAGGCCCGCGTACCCGACCTGGCAGCCGCGCCGGACTCGGCACCAGGTCCGGACGGGGCCCGGCCCGGCACCGGTCCGGGCTCAGATGCCGATCCGACTCAGCACCCCATCCGCAGGTCCGCCCAGTCCGCGTGGTCGGAGTCGATCCCGTCCCCGCCGTCGGTGACCACCAGACGTACCACCTGCGCACCGCTCACATCCGCAGTGATCGGCTGCGCGGCCATCGCATTGGTCAGCACCCCGGTCGACGCCACCTTCGTGCCGTCCGCCCAGATCTCGAACGCCACGGTGCCCTTGGCGCCCTTCTCGTCGTCGACGCCGGCCTGCGCGGTCACGGCGCTGCACGCGCCGCCCGCGTAGAACTCGACGGTGCTCTGTGCGTGCACCCCGAGCCCCTTGGCGAAGACCGTGCCGCCGATGGTCAGCGGATTGCCGTCGCCCGCATTGCTCTCACCGTTGCTGGTGTCCTTCTCGACCGGCCCCCAGCCGTTGGACGCGGAGAGCTGCGGCAGATCGCTGAGATAGCTGCTGCCCGCCGGTGGCGCCACCACCACATGAGCCTGGAACGGGACCGAGGACCGGACACGCGTCCCGGCCGGTGAGCGGTACCGGGCGGAGAGCGTCAGATCGTACGTGCCGGTGGCGGCGCCCGCGGGTGGCGTCACCTGCCAGCGCGTGGTCAGCGCCTTGCCGGTCGGCACGGTCGCGGATCCGGTCGGCGACAGCGGCTTGAGCTGCCAGCCCGACGGGCCGGTGAGCGCCGCGGAGACCTTCTTGGCAGGCGTACGGCCCAGATCGGTGACGGTCGTCGTCAGCAGCGTGGTGCGACCCGCTTCCACCAACGGGCTGCCGTTCAGGCCGAGTTCCACGGCGGGCGGGTGCGCGGCCCACTTGCGGTCGGCGGCGACGCGCAGCAGGACCGTGCCGTGTGCCGGGACGGTAGCCGAGATTGTGCCTGCCGTGTTGTACGTCGCGTGCTCCCACAGGTCGCGCATCGTGTACCCGGCGGCTCGCGGGAGCCCCGCCGCCTCGGCGGTCGTCGAGATGCGCTGAGCGCTCCCGGACTCGTTGAAGAGCGCCACGACGCGGCTGCCGTCCTTCATCTCCTTGGCGACGACCCACCGTCCGTCGGTGGAGGAGAGCACGGTGCCCTGCTTGCCCAGCGGGTCCTGATCGACGGCGATGACCTCTCGGTTGGAGAGGATCTCGAAGGTCTCCGGCGTCGCCTTGCGCAGATCGGAGCCGATCAGCAGCGGCGCCGCCATCACGGACCACATGGAGAAGTGAGTGCGGTACTCGGTGTCCGTCATTCCGCCGTTGCCGACTTCGAGCATGTCGGGGTCGTTCCAGTGCCCCGGTCCCGCGGCGGAGGCGAGCGGCAGGTTCTGCTTCATGATCGACAGCATGCTGCCCCAGCTGTCGCTGATGTCGCCCGTCGTGCGCCAGAGATTGCCGACGTCGGCGGCCCACTCCCAGGGTTTGTTCTCGCCCCACTCGCAGATGCTGTAGACGATGGGACGGCCGGTGGCCTCCAGCGCGTCACGCATGGTCGTGTAGCGCAGCTTCGCATCGACGCCCTGGTTGTTGCAGTTGTCGTACTTGAGATAGTCGACGCCCCAGTCCGCGAACTGCTGCGCATCGCTGTACTCATGGCCCAGCGCACCCGGCAGGCCGACGCTGTCGCACGTCTTCGTGCCGGCGCTGGTGTAGATGCCGAGCTTGAGCCCCTTGGAGTGGACGTAGTCCGCGACGGCCTTGATGCCGTTCGGGAAGCGCACCGGGTCGGCCTCCAGCTTGCCGTCCGCATCGCGCTGCGGCTTCGCCCAGCAGTCGTCGAGGTTGACGTACTGGTAGCCGGCGTCCTTGAGGCCCTTCTCGACGAAGATGTCGGCGATGCCCTTGACCATCGACTCGTTGAACTCGGCCCGGCAGTGGGTCGAGTTCCAGTTGTTGAACCCCATCGGCGGGGTGAGCGCGAGACCGTTGCCGGACTGCGGGGCGGCCGCCGTCGCAGTGGCCGGAGCCGGTGAGTCGGCCACGGCGGGAGCGGTTGCCCCTGCCGCACAGAGCAGCCCGGCCGTCAGCGCTCCGATGACTCTTCTGTGGCTTGTGCGGGTTGTACGGGTTGGAAGATGACGCATCGTTACGTTCCTCCATACTCGTGCCGGATCGGATGACGTCATGTGCACGCCAGTGACGCGCGATTACGTTAGGGCGTGTTGAAGTCTGTTGGAAGGGGAGCGGTAACGGTTGTTCGGTATCTCGTCAAAACCCTTGACGGCACCCTGACTTGGGGGTGAGATCCAATCGCACGTTCGGTTGTGTTGGGTTGGCATCCCGGAGGAGGGGGTCATGGCGCACTCTTCGTACGACAGTTCAGACGTGCCGGGCAGTGTGGCAGGACATCGGATGTCCCGACGGAATCTGTTGCGTGGTGCAGCAGTTGGTGCGGGCGCGATCACACTGCCCTCGCTGCTCACCGCATGCGGCAGTGGCCCCGGTGGTGACGGCAAGACGATCCACATGGGGTCGAATTCGTCCGACCCCATTCCGAAGAAGGCGTTCGCCGAGGCGTTCAAGGCGTACGAGGCGCAGTCCGGTGGCCGCAAGATCGCGGTGAACACCGTTGACCACAACACCTTCCAGGAGAACATCAACAAGTACCTGCAGGGCAATCCGGACGACGTCTTCATGTGGTTCGCCGGCTACCGGATGCAGTTCTTCGCCAAGAAGGGCCTGCTGTACGACATCAGTGACAACTGGGAGCACTACGAGGGCTTCTCGGACGCGCTGAAGGCCCAGTCCACCGGTGAGGACGGGAAGCAGTACCTCACGCCGTACTACTACTACCCGTGGGCCGTCTTCCACCGTAAGAGCCTCTTCGCCGACCGCGGCTACCAGGCGCCCAAGACGCTCGACGAGTACGTGGCGCTCGCCAAGCAGATGAAGAAGGACAAGCTCGACCCCATCGCGTTCTGCGACAAGGACGGCTGGCCCGCGATGGGCACCTTCGACTACATCAACATGCGGACCAACGGCTACGAGTTCCACAAGAGCCTGATGGCCGGCGAGGCGGCCTGGACGGACAAGCGGGTCAAGGAAGTATTCGACACCTGGCGCCGTCTTCTCCCGTACTGCCAGCAGGGTGCCAACGGCCGTACCTGGCAGGAGGCCGCGACCAGCCTGCAGAAGAAGGAAGCCGGCATGGCGGTCTTCGGACTGCCGCACCCCGGTGCCCAGTTCCCGAAGGGCGAGCAGGAGGACATCGACTTCTTCCCGTTCCCGGTCATCAACCCGGAGCACGGCCAGGACGCGGTCGAGGCCCCCATCGACGGTTTCCTGCTGGCGAAGAAGTCCAAGAACCTCAAGAACAAGAAGAGCGTGGAGAGCGCCAAGGACCTCCTGAAGTGGCTGGCCACCGGGAAGGCCGAGGACATCTACCTCAAGAGTGACCCCAACAACATCGCGGTCAACGACCAGGCGGACATCTCCCAGTACTCGGCGCTGCAGAAGAAGGCCGTGGAGCTCGTCTCCGGAGCGAAGCAGATCTCGCAGTTCCTGGACCGCGACACCCGGCCGGACTTCGCCTCGACCGTCATGATCCCGGCCATCCAGAAGTTCATCAGCAACCCGAACGATGTGGACGGTCTGGTCAACGACATCGAGCGGCAGAAGAAGACCATCTTCGCCTCCGACTGAACCTGGAGACCGACCGTGTCGTTCCTCTCGGGGCGGCGCACCGAACGACGGGGCCCGCGGCGATTCTCCGGCCGCGACCTCGTCGTCATCGGTCTGCTGCTCGGTATACCGGTCCTGCTCGACATCGCCGTCGTGTGGGGCCCGACCCTCGCTTCCGTCGTGCTCTCCTTCACCAGCTGGGACGGCATCGGCGACATCAAGTGGGTCGGTACGCAGAATTACGCGAACCTCTTCACCAACTACCCGCAGTTCTGGCCCGCCGCCCGGCACAACCTGCTCTGGCTGGCCTTCCTCGGTCTCGTCGCCGCGCCGTTCGGACTGCTCCTCGCCGTACTCATCGACCGGGGCGTGCGGTTCAGCCGCTTCTACCAGTCGACGCTGTACATGCCGGTCGTGCTGTCGCTCGCCGTGGTCGGCTTCATCGCGCAGCTCGTCTTCTCCCGCGACCAGGGAGCCCTCAACGCGATCATCGGGGACACCAAGTCGCCGACCGACTGGCTCGGCGACCCGGGCCTCAACATCTGGATGGTCCTGCTCGCCGCGGCCTGGCGGCACACCGGCTATGTGATGATCCTCTACCTCGCCGGGCTCAAGGCCGTCGACCCCTCACTGAAGGAAGCTGCCGCCATCGACGGGGCGAACGAGGCCCAGACCTTCTTCCGCATCGTCTTTCCCACACTGCGGCCGGTCAACGTCATCGTCGGCGTCATCACCGTCATCGAGTCCCTGCGCGCCTTCGACATCGTGTACGCCGTCAATCACGGCCGCAATGGACTCGAACTGCTCTCGGTGCTCGTCACCGACAACATCATCGGTGAGGCCAGCCGGGTCGGCTTCGGCTCCGCCATCGCCGTCGTGCTGCTGACCGTCTCCCTCGGATTCGTCGTGACGTACCTGGTCCAGGAGCTCCGAGGGGAGAAGAACCGATGACCGTCGACACCGCCACCGCCCGCCCCGCCGCACAGCCCGCGCCTTCGGCACCCGCAGTCGGGCGCCGCAGAATCCGCCCCGGCCGGCTCGGGGTGCACGCCTTCCTGATGGTGGTCTCGCTCGCGTTCCTCGCCCCGCTGCTGCTCGCGGTGTACGCCTCGCTGCGGCCGTACGACGAAACCTCCGAGTACGGCTACTTCTCGCTGCCGAAGCACCTCTCGTTCGACTACTACCGGCAGGCGTTCACCGACTCGGGGATGACGAAGTACTTCGTCAACACGATGATCATCGCCGTCCCCGGGGTACTCGTCACCCTCTTCCTCGCCTCGTTCGTGGCCTTCGCGCTGGCCCGGCTGAAAATGCGCGGCGGGATCGTCCTGCTGATGCTCTTCACGGCCGGGAACCTGCTGCCGCAGCAGGTGATCGTGACGCCGCTGTACGTGGTGTTCAACCGCATCCCGCTGCCGTACTGGATGTCCGACTCGATGACGATGTACGACTCCTACTGGGCCGTCGTCGTCGTGCAGATCGGCTTCCAGATCGGCTTCTGCGTCTTCGTCCTCGCCAACTTCATGCGCACACTGCCGCAGGAGATCCTGGAGGCCGCCATCGTCGACGGCGCGGGCGTATGGACGCAGTACTGGCGGATCACCCTGCCGCTGTGCCGCCCGGCTCTCGCCGCGCTCGGCACACTTCAGTTCACCTGGATGTACAACGACTTCCTCTGGGCACTTGTCTTCGTCTCCGACGGCGACAAGCTCCCCATCACCTCGGCCCTCAACAACCTTCGCGGGCAGTTCTTCACGGACTACAACCTCCTGGCCGCGGGCTCGGTGATCGTCGCCCTGCCCACGCTCGTGGTCTTCCTGCTGCTCCAGCGCCACTTCATCGCGGGGCTGACGCTGGGGTCGAGCAAGGGGTAGAGGTTCCAGGCGCGAGGTCCAGGGGGACGGTGACGTGCTCGACCTCGGCCGGCCGCACGTGAGGTCGTGTCATTCTCTGACGAAATGTCACAAGTGACTGCCGGCACTGCTGTTGGACCATGGCCCACTATGATCGCCTGTCCATGGACGTGAACGCGGAGAACGAGATGATTGCCGTCCCGCCGGGGCGCGTGACGTTGTCGGACCGGCGAACGCAGCGGAGCTGGTCGGCCGATCTTGCGCCCTATCGGCTGGCTGCGTTCCCGACCACTCAGGCGCAGTTTGCACAGCTCACCGGCCGACGACCGAGCAGTGGGCACGGCGACCGGTGGCCCGTCGAGGGCGTTTCGTGGTGGGACGCGGTCCGGTTCTGCAACGCCCTGTCCCGACGCGAGGGGCTGACGCCCGCCTATCGCCTCGATGCCGACGCCGAGGGCATCGAGTGGGACACATCTGCTGACGGATACCGGCTGCCGACCGAAGCCGAGTGGGAGCACGCGTGTCGTGCCGGGACGGCCGACGCGCGGTACGGGCGGCTCGACGAGATCGCTTGGTATCGCGGCAACTCGTGCGAGCGGATTCACGACGTGGGCGGCAAGCAGCCCAACGCATGGGGCCTGTACGACATGCTGGGCAACGTCTGGGAGTGGTGCTGGGACATCTACGATGCCGAGGTCTACGGCTCCTATCGGGTGTTGCGCGGCGGTGGATGGTTCGACGAGCACTGGAGCTGCCGGGCCTCGGTGCGGCGCCGAAGCCACCCGACCTTCCAGGTCGACGACGTGGGATTCCGCGTCGCGCGTTCCGTCTTCTCCGAACTTTGAGAGCTGCGAGGTCGCTGCGACGTGGGCTGCGGGTGCCCGCTCCGCACCGACCGCCGGGCGCTCCCCGCGGCATCCGACCGCGCCCGCCGACTCCTCGCCTGCGGCTGTTTGTCGTCCTGCCCGGGCTCGTGGTCCTTCTGCCGCTGCAGTTCCACTTCGAGCGGGGCTCACGCCGGGGCCGGGCGCGGGCCGAGAGAGCGTCGGCGGACAGCGCGTCCCGGCCGGCCCGCCGGCAACTCCCGCGAGCCGGATCAATGCCCCCGGTCCGCCGACTGCTGCGGTACGACCACCAGGAACGCGTCCTCCTCCAGGTCCATCACGACCTCGGCCGCCATGCCCTCGCCACGGCGTGCTGCCGCGAACTCCTCCGCAGGCCAGCTGCCCCGCGGACCGCCCGCCGGGAACCGCTCCAGTACTGTGCGCCGCACGGTGTACCCCCTTGCCCTCGACGGCTCCAACGACCTCCCGCCGCCGTCGTTACGGCCGCGCGGAGGTCCGGACTCGTACAGTGGGACGCCCGTCGACGGCTTCCGGCGGTCCCGTTCGTGCAACAGGATCGCCACGGTCGGGTTTTCGCGGCAGGGTGTTGCGGGCAAGCCACAGGGGGCTACGGAAGAGGGGGAACCGTGATCGTCTGGGTCAACGGTGCGTTCAGCGCGGGCAAGACGAGCGCCGCGCGCGAACTGATCGATCTGATCCCGAACAGCACCTTCTACGACCCCGAACTGATCGGCGGGGCGCTGCGGTACCTGCTGCCCCAGAAGAGACTGGCCGAGGTGACCGACTACCAGGATCTGCCGATCTGGCGGCGGATGGTCGTGGACACCGCAGCGGCTCTGCTCGCCGAACTGCCCGGGGTGCTCGTGGTGCCGATGACGCTGCTGCGGCAGGAGTACCGCGACGAGATATTCGGAGGGCTCGCATCCAGGCGTATTCCGGTGCGTCATGTGCTGCTCTCATCTGAGGAAACGATCCTGCGGCAGCGGATCGCCGGTCGTGAGGAAGTACCGGACGACCCGGAAGCGAGCGAACGCGTACGGCAGTGGGCCTACGAGCACATCGAGCCCTACCGGGCGGCCCTCGGCTGGATCACAGCGGACGCCCACACCATCGACACCAGCACACTGACCCCGCAGGAAACGGCCGAACGCATCGCCGACGCCGTCCGCACCGGAGCGGCGGGCGCGTGCGAGATCGTGCAGACGCCCGAGCCGACCGCCGAGACCCTTGCCGCCGGGGTGCTGCTCTTCGACGAACACGACCGGGTCCTGCTCGTCGACCCCACGTACAAGCCCGGCTGGGAATTCCCCGGCGGAGTGGTGGAGCCGGGCGAGGCACCGGCCCAGGCCGGGATACGGGAAGTGGCCGAGGAGATAGGGATACAGCTGGACCGGATACCGAAACTGCTGGTCGTCGACTGGGAGCCGCCGCAACCGCCCGGGTACGGAGGACTGCGGCTGCTCTTCGACGGCGGCCTGC
This sequence comes from Streptomyces sp. NBC_00353, assembly GCF_036108815.1. Lineage (NCBI taxonomy): Bacteria > Bacillati > Actinomycetota > Actinomycetes > Kitasatosporales > Streptomycetaceae > Streptomyces > Streptomyces sp. NBC_00353. Next base: position 8,569,000 of record NZ_CP107985.1, read on the forward strand.
TGCGCCGCGAGGAAGCGGACCGGCTGCGGCTGCCCGGCTCCGAACTGCGCGGCTGGCGGTTCGTCACCGAGGCGGAGGCCGCGACGATGCTGCCGCCCAACCGGTACGAACGGCTCCGCTGGGCCCTGCGGGCCCGCGAGCGGTCGACCGTGCTCAACCTGGAAGCCGGAGTCCCGGTCGGCTGACGCCCGCAGCACCGCCGCCGCGTCGACGGTGAGCGGATCGCCGTGTCCGAAGCAGACGGTGGACGGTGCCGGCCCGGCCGGCCGCCGGAACGAGGCCAGGGCCTCGTTCCGGTCGGTGTGAACACACCCGGCGTCGCCCGGCCCACCCCGGCCACACCGTCGCCCGTGAACAGCACACCGTGTGCGGAAACGGACCGTGAGAGAGCCGGGGGAGTGGGCCACGCGGGCCCCGCCGCCGAAGGCGGGCACATCGCCCTCGGCCACCTCGCGGTCCAGCCATGTCCGGCGGGGCCGCGGGCACGGTCACCGCATGCTCGTACAGGGGCCGTTCCCGGTCGACACCGGAGCGGGCAATGAGGGATCAGGCCCGCTTGGACTCCGCGTAGTTCTGCAGGAACAGCGCCTCGGCGACCGACAGCCGCTCCAGCTCCTCGGGCGACACGCTCTCGTTCACCGCGTGGATCTGGGCCTCCGGCTCGCTCAGGCCGATCAGCAGGATCTCCGCCTCCGGGTAGAGCGTCGCGAGAGTGTTGCAGAGCGGGATCGAGCCGCCCATGCCGGACGACTGCATCTTCTCGCCGGGGTAGGCGGTCTCCATGGCCTGCGCCATCGAGGTGTACGCCGGGCTGGAGATGTCCGCGCGGAACGCCTGGCCCTGGCCCACCTGCTCGACGGCCACCCGTGCACCCCACGGGGCATGCGCCTTCAGATGGGCGGTCAGCAGCTGCGTCGCCTCGGCGGCGTCCTGGCCCGGCGGTACCCGCAGGCTGACCTGCGCCCGCGCTGTCGCCTGCAGCGACGGCGTCGCGCCGACCACGGGCGGGCAGTCGATGCCGATGACGGTGACGGCCGGCCGGGCCCAGATGCGGTCGGCGACCGTACCCGTGCCGATCAGCTGCACACCGTCGAGCACCTTCGCGTCCGCGCGGAACTCGGCCTCCGGGTACTGCAGTCCCTGCCAGTCGGCGTCCGCGGCGAGCCCGTCGACGGTCGTGGTGCCGTCCTCGGCGCGCAGCGACGCCAGCAGCTGGATCATCGCGGCCAGCGCGTCGGGCGCGGCGCCGCCGAACTGTCCGGAGTGCAGGTTGCCTTCGAGGGTGTCGAGCGTGACCCGGAGCATCGTCATCCCGCGCAGCGTCGCGGTGACCGTCGGCAGACCGACCCGGAAGTTGCCCGTGTCGCCGATGACGATGGTGTCGGCGGCCAGCAGATCGGGGTGCGCCTCCGCGTACCGCTCCAGACCGCCGGTGCCCTGCTCCTCCGAGCCTTCGGCGATCACCTTGACGGAGACCGGGACGCCGCCGTTCGCCTTGAGCGCGCGCAGGGCGAGGAGGTGCATGATGAAGCCGCCCTTGCAGTCCGCCGCGCCGCGGCCGAACCAGCGGCCGTCGCGCTCCGTCAGCTCGAACGGCGGGGAGAGCCAGGCGGACTCGTCGAGCGGCGGCTGCACGTCGTAGTGCGCGTAGAGCAGCACGGTCGGGGCACCGGCCGGACCGGGCAGGAAGCCGTAGACCGACTGGGTGCCGTCGGGGGTGTCGAGCAGGGCGACGTCCTGGAAGTCCTCGGCGCGCAGTGCGTCGGCGACCCAGTTGGCGGCCGCCTCGCATTCGCTCTTCGGGAACTGCGCGGGATCCGCCACCGACTGGAAGGCCACCAGCTCGGCCAGCTCCGCCTTGGCGCGGGGCATCAGCGAGGCGACAGTCTCGGAAATCGGATGGGCGGTCATGGGCACGCTCCTCGTGGGTGCGACGTTATGTGTACGAATCCGTCTGCACGAACGCCGTGGGTGCGGCGTTGCATGTATGGCGAACGCACGGTCGATCCTCCCACAGCGGGGGACGACCGCAACGCGCCGTAGGATGCCGTGAGCAGTGTGGGCCACTGGTCGGGATCGGGAGCAGAAGCACATCGTGAGCAGCGAGAACGCAGACGCCGGACGTGAGCTGGAAGAGTCGTCCGTGTGGGACGTCGTCGTAGTCGGCGCCGGACCGGCCGGAGCCTCCGCGGCATACGCGGCGGCGGTTGCCGGCCGACGGGTATTGCTGCTGGAGAAGGCGGAACTGCCCCGGTACAAGACCTGCGGCGGCGGCATCATCGGGTATTCGCGTGACGCGCTGCCGCCCGGGTTCGAACTGCCGTTGCAGGACCGGATCCACGCGGTGACGTTCTCGCTCAACGGCAGGCTGGCGCGGACGCGCCGTTCCAAGCGGATGCTCTTCGGGCTCATCAACCGGCCCGAGTTCGACGCGGGCCTGGTCGAGGAGGCGCAGAAGGCGGGCGCCGAACTCCGGACCGGAGTGACGGTGACACGGGTCGAGCAGCACGGCGCCGCGGTCCCGGACCGGCGCACGGTCGCCGTGGTGCTGTCCGGCGGCGAGACCGTCCTCGCCCGTGCGGTCGTCGGCGCCGACGGCAGCGCGGGACGCATAGGGGCCCACGTCGGGGTGAAGCTCGACCAGGTTGACCTCGGCCTGGAGTCGGAGATCCCGGTCCCGGCCACGGTCGCGGAGGACTGGGCGGGGCGGGTGCTGATCGACTGGGGCCCGATGCCCGGTAGTTACGGCTGGGTGTTCCCGAAGGGCGACACCCTGACCGTCGGTGTGATCTCGGCGCGCGGTGATGGCGCGGGGACCAAGCGGTATCTGGAGGACTTCATCGCCCGGCTCGGTCTCGCCGGGTTCGAGCCGAAGATCTCCTCCGGCCATCTCACGCGCTGCCGCAGCGACGATTCGCCGCTGTCGCGCGGGCGGGTGCTCGTCTGCGGCGACGCGGCGGGCCTGCTGGAGCCGTGGACCCGTGAAGGCATCTCGTTCGCGCTGCGTTCGGGGCGGCTCGCCGGTGAGTGGGCGGTCCGGATCGCCGAGTCGCACGACGCGGTGGACGCCCGCCGCCAGGCGCTCAACTACGCGTTCGCCATCAAGGCCGGACTGGGCGTCGAGATGGGCGTCGGCAGGCGCATGCTGAAGCTCTTCGAGCGCCGCCCGGGCATACTGCACGCGGTGCTGACCGGATTCCGCCCGGCCTGGAAGGCGTTCGCCGGGATCACCCGGGGGACGACTTCGCTGGCCGAGCTGGTCCGTTCGCATCCGCTGGCACAGCGCGCCCTTTCGGCGATGGACCGCTGACGGACCAGGGGAAGGGTCCGCATCGGCGGACCGACGGGCCGGAGGAGTCCGGAGGCCGGAAGGTTCGGAAGGGCGGACCGGAAGTTACGTGGCGGCCGGGACGGGCCGGAAGGTCCTGAGCGCAAGGCCGGAGGGGCGGGGCAGGGCGGCCGGCCCGGGCCGGATGAAGGTACGCCGGTCTGTCAGACCTCGATCGTGACCCGGAAGATCGGGTGATCGGGGGCGATGCGGCGCAGCTCCTCGACGGACGAGTCCGGGCCGACGCCGCCGAAGAAGACGCCGACCTCCGCCTTCCACCGCTTGAGGTAGGCGCGCAGCAACTCGGGCTTCTCGTCGTCGGGAACCTCGATGGCGGTGAAGACGTCGACCTTCTTGCCGAGGTGGAGCTCGCCGCCACCGGCCGCGCGCATGTTGTGCGTCCACTGGACGTGGCCACGGGGCGCGACGAGGTACTGCCGGCCGTCCACGGTCAGGAGGTTGACCGGGGTCCGGCGCCACTCGCCGCTCTTGCGGCCGCGGACCGCCAGGACCCGCGAGCCCCAGACGCTGATGCCGCGCCGGGTGATCCAGGCGACGGTGCGGTTGAAGACGTTGACGGTGAACCAGCCGGGCTTCTGAACGTGCACGGACATCGAGACTCCCCTTCGGAAAGTGTGAGCACTGCTCTCGCTTGAGATCAGTGTGCACGTGCTTGGTGCTCAAATGCAAGAGCGCTGCTCTCGTTATTGGTCGGTGCTCCAAGCTCATGGCAGACTGATCGCCATGAGCACCATCCGAGGAGCCAGGGAACGGGCCCGTATCGAAGTCACCGCCGCCATCAAGGACGAGGCGAGGAAGCAGCTCGCGGCCGACGGCGCCGCAAGACTTTCGCTGCGCGCGGTCGCCCGTGAACTGGGCATGGTCTCGTCCGCGCTCTACCGCTACTTCCCCAGTCGCGACGAGCTGCTCACGGCCTTGATCGTCGATGCGTACGACGCCGTGGGCGAGGCCGCCGAAGCCGCCGACCGGGCATCCTGCGCAGGATCGTCCGCCTCCCACCTCGCCCGCTGGACCGCGGTCGCCTGCGCCGTACGCGACTGGGCCCTCGCCCACCCCCATGAGTACGGTCTGATCTACGGCTCGCCGGTGCCCGGTTACACCGCGCCCCAGGCGACGATCGGCCCCGCCTCCCGCGTCGGCTTCGTCCTCATCGCGATCGTCGGCGACGCCCACCGCACGGACGGTCTCGCGCTGCCGCCGCTCGCCGCCGAGCTGCGTTCCGAGGCCGAACGGATGGCCGCCGACTTTGCCCCCGACCTCCCCCCGGCGGTCGTCGCCCCGCTCGTGGCAGCGTGGTCGCAGCTCTTCGGGCTGATCTCCTTCGAGATCTTCGGGCAGTTCAACCGGCTCGTCGAGGCGCGGGAGGCCTTCTTCCGGCAGGCCGTCGGTGAACTGGCCCGTCATGTCGGTCTGCTCGGTGACCGGGGCGGCCACAAGGCAGGCACCGGCGCCTGAGCCTGCCGCAGCCCCTTGCGCCCGCCCGCGCTCGCAAGGCCGCGCCGACGGCGTACTCCGCTGGGAGTATGCGTGATCACCACACCCGGCTGACGCCGCTGCCGTGGCCCGCGGTCTAGCGTTGCCGGTATGGAAGAGCAGCGCTCACACGGAAGCGGCGGTCCCCCTCGGGTGCAGGGCGGACCGCCGCAGCGGCGGCCCTGGATGCACGCGGGCCCCCGCGGACCGTGGGGGCACGACGGGCCGCCGCGCCGGCTGACGGGGACGAGCGTGCGGTCCGCCGCCCGCCTGCCGTGGCCGTCCACCCTCCTGCTCGGTGCGATCGTCATGATCGGCTCGTCCGTCGCGGCCCGGGGCCAGCTCGGCGAGCGCGCCCCGTTGGACCTCTTCGCCCGGGCGCTGCTCTTCATCGCCGTCGCCGTACTGCTGCTGCGTCACCGCCACCCCGTCCTGGCGGTGTTCGTCTCCGCGGCCGCGGCCATGATCTATCTCGGGGCCGGCTATCCGTACGGTCCGGTGTTCCTGGCCGTTGCCGTCGGATGCTTCAGCGCTGTTGTCGCGGGGCACCGGCGGGCCGCCTGGTCGGCCGTGGGGATGGTGTGGGTGGGGCATCTGCTGGTGGCCCACTGGCTCTACCGCCGGCTGCCGCCGATCGGCGACTCGGCCGCACCGTGGGGGCAGGAACTGGGCATCGCCGCCTGGGTGGTGGCGATCGTCGCGGCAGCGGAGTTCGTGCGCGTACGTCGTGAACAGTGGGCCGCACAGCGGGCCGAACGGGACGCCGCGGAGAAGCGGCGGGCCGACGAGGAGCGGCTGCGCATGGCGCGGGAGCTCCATGACGTGCTCGCCCACAGCATCTCCGTCATCAATGTCCAGGCGGGCGTCGGACTCGCGCTGCTCGACTCCGACCCCGAGCAGGCCCGCACGGCCCTCACCACGATCAAGGCAGCCAGCAAGGAGGCGCTCGGCGAGGTCCGTCAGGTCCTCGCCACGCTCCGTACCCCCGGCGATGCCCCCCTGGCCCCGGCCCCCGGCCTCGACCGGCTGCCCGAGCTGGTCGACCAGGCGGCGAGTGCCGGACTGACCGTCACGGTGGAGGCGGACGGCGTGCGGAACGCCGTCCCGCCCGGTACGGATCTGGCGGCCTTCCGGATCGTGCAGGAGGCGCTGACGAATGTGGTGCGGCATTCGGGCTCGCGCAGCGCGCGGGTCCGGATCGGTTACGGGGCCGGCAGCATCCGGCTCCGTATCGACGACGACGGACCCGCCACCGGCAGCGAGGCCGGGGGCAGCGGCAACGGGCTGGCCGGCATGCGGGAGCGGGCCGCCGCGCTGGGCGGCACGATCGACGCGGGCCCCCGGCCCGACGGCGGTTTCCGGGTGCGGGCCGAGCTTCCGCTGCGCCCGGCGTCACCGGAAGCCACCGCGCAGGACGCGACGGGGGACCCCGAGCAGGACACGAGGCGGGACACGGCGGGGGAGACTGTGCAGGACACGACGGAGGAGACACCGTGATCCGCGTACTGCTCGCCGATGACCAGCTGTTGGTCCGGGCCGGTTTCCGCGCCCTGCTGGACGCGCAGCCGGACATCGAGGTGGTGGGGGAGGCTGCCGACGGTGCGGAGGCGGTACGTCTGGTGCGCGAACTGCGGCCGGACATCGTGCTGATGGACATCCGGATGCCGCATCTCGACGGCCTCGCCGCCACCCGCACGATCACCGGCGATCCGGAGCTCAACGACGTCAAGGTGGTCATGCTCACCACCTTCGAGCTCGACGAGTACGTCTTCGAGGCGATCCGCTCCGGCGCCTCCGGCTTCCTGGTCAAGGACACCGAACCCGAGGAACTGCTGCGGGCGGTACGGGCCGTGGTGGGCGGCGACGCGCTGCTCTCGCCCGGAGTGACCCGACGGCTGATCGCCGAGTTCGCCGCCCGCTCCAAGGAGCCTGCGGCCGCGACGGGACTGAGCGAACTCACCGAACGGGAACGGGAAGTGATGGCGCTGGTCGGCATCGGCCTCACCAACGAGGAGATCGCCCGCCGACTCGTCGTCAGCCCGCTCACCGCCAAGACCCATGTCAGCCGCACCATGGTGAAGCTCGGCGCCCGCGACCGGGCCCAACTCGTCGTGCTCGCCTATGAGTCCGGGCTCGTACGCCCCGGTTGGCTCGGCTGAGACGGAGCCTGCGGGCGGTGCGCGGCGGCCGCACGCCGGCTGCCCGGGCGGGGAAAGCCCCACAGCACATCGACGAGGCGGGCGACGAAGACGACGGCTGCGACGACGGCTCCGATCCGGACCAGCACATGTTCGGCCGTACGGGGAAGATCGAAGTACACGGTGGTCATCGTGACCGCGACGAACGCGGCCGCGGCCAGAAAGGCCGCGCTCACCAGGGCGAAGCCGATCTCGACGGTCATGGCGTCCCGGTCTTCCTGACTTCGGCGTCCCATGTCCGAAGTGTCACAGGGGCGGTGGGCGACGGACAAGGATGCCTCGCCGTCCACCGCCCCGTTCCCCCTCGTCGGTCAGTCACGGGGGCAGTGGGCCGGCTCGGTCAGTCCCGGACCGCCACCTTCTGTGCGGCCGGCTGCTGGGCGGCCGATGCCTCGGCGGCGGCCCGGTCGCCCTCGGACGACGCGACCAGCACGGAGTGCTGTACGGGCCTGCGGCGACGCAGCCCGGTCAGCGTGATCAGCAGTCCGGCGAACGCGATCGCCGTCACCACCACGAGGCCCGGCCGGTAGCTGTCGAGGACCGCTTGCGAGGAGCCGTCGCCACTGCCGTGCGCCGTGATCACCGCCGTCACGACGGCCAGGAAGATCGCCCCGCCCACCTGGATCGAGGTGTTCAGCAGACCCGACACCATGCCCTGCTCGTCGTCGTCGACCCCGTTGGTGGCCTGGATGTTGAGGGACGGGAAGGTCAGTGCGCAGGCCGCTCCCAGCAGCAGCATCGAGGGCAGGATGACCGCCGCGTACGACGGGGTGAGGGTGATCCGCAGGAAGAGTCCGTAGCCGACGACAAGGAAGGTGAAGCCGGCCGCGATCACGCGCGGCGTCCCGAACCGGTCGACCACATCGCCGATCTTCGTCGACGACAGCGCGACCAGCACACCCGCGGGCAGGAAGGCCAGCGCGGTCTGCAGGGCCGACCAACCGAGCAGCGACTGCATGTACTGGGTGACCAGGAACTGGAAGCCGACGTAGCTGCCGAAGAACGCAGCGGCGCCCAGCTGCGCCCTGACCTGGCTGCCGGAGCGCAGCACACCGAGCCGGACCAGCGGGTTCGCGGTGCGTCGCTCGATGGTGACGAAGACGGTCAGCAGTGCGGCGACGGCGAGGAACGACAGCAGGGTCCGGGCGGAGGCCCAGCCGGCCTCCGGGGCCTGGACGACGGTGAACACCAGCAGCAGCATGGAGGCCGTGCCGGTGACGGCACCCGGCAGGTCGTAACCGCGACGGGTGTCCTCGCGGTCGCTGTGCGGGATCAGCCTCAGCCCGGCTACCAGGGCGATCAGCGCGATGGGGGCGGGCAGCAACATGGTCCAGCGCCAGGACAGCTGGGTGAGCAGACCGGACAGCACCAGGCCCATGGAGAAGCCGGTGGCCGCGCACGTGGTGTAGATGGACAGCGCGCGGTTGCGCTGCGGGCCTTCCTTGAACGTCGTGGTGATGATCGAGAGACCGGCCGGTGCGGTGAACGCGGCACTCAGCCCCTTGATGAAGCGGCTGGCGATCAGCAGCGGTCCGGAGTCGACGAATCCGCCGAGCAGCGAGGCGAGGGCGAAGACGCCGAGCGCGATCAGGAAGACCTGGCGCCTGCCGAGCAGATCGGCCGCGCGGCCGCCGAGGAGCAGCAGTCCTCCGTAGCCGAGGATGTACCCGCTGACGATCCACTGCAGGGTCGAGGTGGTCAGGTCGAGGTCGTCGGCGATGGACGGCAGAGCGACGCCGACCATGGAGACGTCCAGGGCGTCCAGGAACATCGCGGCGCAGAGCACGAGCAGGGTGCCCCACAGGCGCGGGCTCCAGCGCGCATGGGAATCGGAGACGTTTAGCGGAGAGGTCATGACGACGAAGGTACATGCACATGCATTGAATGCAAGTGCATTTAATTCCGATGCAACAATCGGTCCCATCTCTGCTAACGTGCGGCTATGGCAGCGAACAAGCCCGAGCGGGTGCTCGTCGAGGAGTGGCGGGACATGCTTGCGCTGCATGCCAGGACGTTGTGCGAGCTCGATCGTGAGCTGCATCGGCACGGCCTCGGCGCCAGCGACTTCGAGGTGCTCGACGTCCTCGCGGAGGGCGCGTCGGAGGACGGCGGCGCCGCTTATCGCGTACAGGAGCTGGCCTCCCGGGTCCATCTCAGCCAGAGTGCGCTGTCACGCCTGATCGCACGGCTGGAGAAGGACGACCTCGTGTGCCGCGGGATGTGCAGCGAGGACCGGCGGGGAGTCCGGGTCGAGCTGACGGCGAAGGGCCGGGCGCGTCATGCCGAGGTGAAGCCGCTGCAGCGCACGGTGCTCGCCCGGATGCTGGGCGGCGCGACCGGCTGAGTGCGGTACCGGCCGCGGCGGGCGCCCTCGTTCCCGTACATCTGTCAGGACCAGGTCACCCCGGAGTTCTCGCACCACAGACGGGCCAGTCCCCGGTCGCCCGTCACCGTGACCGCGGTGAGCGGCAGCCTGTTCCAGAGCATCAGATAGATCCCCTCGGCCGTACCGCTCAATTCGCAGTCGCCGGACCCCGCTCGGTGTGCGTCGGCCTCCGATTCGCGTACGGCCTGCGGCGGCTCCGACGAGAGCCGTACGGTCCATGCGTCGCCCGTGTCCGTGGCGCGCACCCGCAGCGTGCGTGGTGCATCGGTGCGCACCCTGCTCTTCGGGCGGGCGTGGAACCCGCGCAGCAGCTCGTCGATCCCGTCCAGCGCCTGCTCGGCCGCCACCGGCGAGACCGGGCCACCGCGCGCGGACTCGGCGTCCACCCGGTGAATCGTCGTCTCGTGGGCCTGCCGCCGTGCCCAGAACGCCAGCGAGGACGGCGCGGGCAGAAAGGTCCAGCACTCCAGGTCGGCCGAGGCACTCTCCAGCGCGTTCACCAGCAGGCCGTGCCCCTCGCGGAACCAGTCGAGCAACTCCCCGCCGTCCAGGTCGGGTTCGCCGCCGTCGGGGTGGTACGAGGTATGCCCCTCGGCGACGAACGCGGTCGCCCAGCGGTGCACCATGCCGGTGTGCCGGAGCAGATTGCGCACCTGCCAGCCCGGGCAGGTCGGCACCGAAGCGCCGGGCCCGGCCTGCTCCGCCGCAGTGGCCAGCAAGTGTCCTGCGTCCGCGAGGGACTTGACGTGGTCCATGGTCTCCATGGCGGAGATTCTGCCAGCGGCTCAGACGCCCTGGGGATGGGCGGTACGGGACCGTCCCCCGCCACGCACCAAGCGTACGAACCAGCCGAGAGCGAGCGCCTGCACGAGGACGGACACGACGAGGGCGAGATATGTGAACCAGGCCGGTCCGGCCGTGTCCGCTCCCCACAGTTCACTGCCGACGAAGAACACGAACACCGTCGGCGCCGCGAGCAGGAACAGCCAGACGCCCGCGAACGAGGCGTCCTCGTGCGGGACGAGCAGTGTGTCCACGGCAACGAACACCGTCGTCGCCAGCACCACCCCGAGGTAGATCAGCGAGGCGGCATTGCCGAAGGTCAGCCGTGCGAGCGTGCGGAGGTGCTGCTTGTTCATGACCGGCTTGTTCATGGCCTGCTCCCCGTAGATGGTCGATGCCTCCATCGTGCTGCCGGGGAGCCGGTCCTGCCTGAGTACGCCTACTCAATCGGGCAGGTGTGCGTGCGGGTGGAGGCCTGTCGCGCGTTCGGCGATCAGGCGCGGGCCGTCGCATGCCGTGCCGCGTACCCCAGCACCGCTGCAGCACCGGCGAGCACCGCCACCGTCGTGAGGGCCAGCGGCAGCGAGAACCAGTCGGCCAGGAATCCGATCGCGGGCGGTCCGAGCAGCATCCCGCCGTAGCCGATCGTCGACGCGACGGCCACTCCGCTCGGGCCGGCCAGCTCGCCGGCCCGGCCGACCGCGACGGGGAAGATGTTCGCCAGGCCGAGTCCGGCGACGGCGAAGCCGAGAAGGGCGAGCCAGGTGGTCGGTGCCAGCGAACCGAGGAGCATTCCGGCCGCGCCCGTCGCGCCGCCCGCGACGAGCGTGCGGGTCTGGCCGAGCCGTTCGAGCAGGGCGGTACCGGTGAGCCTGCCCGCGGTCATGGCCAGGGCGAACAGCGAGTATCCGGCGGCGGCGACGCCCGGACGGGCGTGCAGGTCCTGAGTCAGATGGAGCGCGCTCCAGTCGGCCAGGGCCCCTTCCCCGTAAGCGGTGCAGAGCGCGATCACGCCGAACAGCAGCACCAGGTTGCGGGCCCGCCCCGCCATGCGGCGCGGCGGCGCGGCACGGTCCGCAGCGGTCGCCGCCCGGGGAGCCGGGTACCGGAGCAGGGCCGGTCCGGCGGCGGCGGTGACCAGCAGCCCGACCCCGGTGAGGATGTAGAGATGGGTGGCGGGGGAGAGGCCACCGGCGACCAGTCCGCCGAGCCCGGCACCGAGCATGCCGCCGAGGCTGAACGCGGCATGGAAGCTCGGCATCACCGGGCGCCGCAGCCCGGCGACCAGGTCGACCGCGGCGCTGTTCATCGCGACGTTCATCGCGCCGTATGCGGCTCCGAAGACCAGCAGGACCAGACCGAGTGCGAGGGCCGAATGCGTCTGCGCGGGCAGGGCGATGGCGAGCGAGAGGAGTGCTCCGCAGACCACCGTCAGGGGGTGGCTGCCGAACCGCCTGCACAGCCTCCCGGCGAGCATCATGGTGATGACGGCTCCGGCGGAGACCCCGAGCAGGGCGAGGCCGAGGGTGGATGCGGAGGCGCCGGTCTGGTGCTTGATGGCCGGGATACGGACCACCCAGCCGGCGAAGAGGAAACCGTCGAGGGCGAAGAACACGGTCAGCGCGGTACGGAGGCGGGCCGACGAGGGTGGGGCGGTGTCTCCGCCTGGTCCCCCCGGTAGGGCCGTCCGCAGTTTGTTTAGTTGCGGCACAAAAGAAGCATAGGGGCCCGTGGACAACGGACGCAAGACGGCGGGCCGCCACGGCCGACACGGTCGGAAAGTGCGATCACGGTGACCGGGAGGAGCGATGACAGTGACGGGAAGGGGTGATCACGGTGACCGGGAGGGGTGGTCGCCGCGGGCCGAAACGGCGTCCCTCGTGGCAGCACGCGGGCAGGAGTGCCCGACCGGAGCGTCGGCAGTCGCTCCGGATCATGGGAGACTCGCCCCCATGAACGGCAAGGCGACCACCACCCGGACGAAGTTGGAGAGGGGCCGGAGCGCGCTCGGGCCCGCCCTGGAGCTGGTCCACACCGGACGCGCGCCCACCCGCGCCGTGCTCACCTCCGAGCTCGGCGTCACCCGCGCGACCGCCGGTGCGGTCGCCGCCGAGCTGGAGGCGCTCGGTCTCATCCGCGTCGACTCCAGCCCCGGTTCCGCGGCAGGCTCGCAGGGCCGCCCCTCGCACCGGCTGGCGATCCGCGAGTCCGGCCCGGTCGCCATCGCCGCGCAGGTGCATGCCGACGGGTTCCGTGCCGCGCTGGTGGGGCTCGGCGGCCGACTCGTCGCCACGGCTCCCGGCTGTGTCACCGTCACATCGGACCCGGCCCAGGTCGTGGGCGAAGTCGTCGACGCATGCGCCCGGTTGCTGCGCGACAGCAGGCTGCGCTGCGTCGGTGCGGGTCTCGCCGTCCCCTCCGCCGTGGCCGAGCCGGAGGGCACCGCGCTCAACCCACTGCACATCGCCTGGCCGGCGGGCTCCCAGGTCCGTGAGATCTTCGCCACGTGTGTACGTGAAGCGGGCATCCCCGGCCCCGCGTTCACCGGAAACGACGTCAACCTCGCCGCGCTCGCCGAGCACCGGCACGGCGCCGGCCGCGGAGCCCAGCATCTGCTCTGCGTGGCCACGGGCCACCGCGGCGTCGGCGGCGCCCTCGTCCTCGACGGCCGTCTGCACACCGGCAGTTCGGGGCTGGCCCTCGAGGTCGGCCATCTGACCGTGAACCCCGAGGGGCGTCCGTGCCACTGCGGCGGGCGCGGCTGCCTCGACGTCGAGACCGACCCGCTGGCCTTCCTCGTCGCCGCCCGCCGCGAACCGGGCCCCGAGGAGTCACTGCTCAAACAGGCGAGCGACCTGCTGCGCACGGAGTACGAGGACGCGGCGGTACGGGCCGCGTCCGAGGAGCTGATCGACCGGCTCGGCCTCGGACTGGCCGGACTCGTCAACATCCTCAACCCGGACCGGATCATCCTCGGCGGACTGCACCGCGCACTGCTCGACGCCGACCCGGAGCGGCTGCGCGCCGTCGTCGCCGATCGCAGCCTGTGGGGGCGCAGCGGCAGCGTGCCGATCCTGCCGTGCACCCTCGATCACAACAGCCTGGTCGGCGCGGCCGAACTGGCCTGGCAGCCGGTTCTCGACGACCCGCTGGCCGCGCTGGCCTGAACCGGCGACCGCGGAGCGCCGGCGAGGGAACCCGCGTGCCGCTGCTCCGCGGACTCCGGAGCCATAGCCGCAGCTCCGCGACGCGCGCCTGCGCCCGGGCGGCGGGATTACGCGGTCGGCCCGAACGCGAAGGCCTGTGCCGGATTCTCGATCAGTATCGCGGCCAACACCGGCCCGGGTGGCCGAGGACCACGTGCTGGGGAGTCACCTCCAACTCCCCGCACAGCAGGTCCAGTACATCGAGTGCACCCGTGGCCAGCTCCAGATGGACCGCGATCGGTGCGCCCGTCCGCCCGTGGTCCCGATGCCTGCCGTCAGCTCCGCGACGAAGAGGTCGGCCAGGTCGTCCCGGACACGGTCGAGCAACTCCGGTGTGTAGTGCGCTGCTTGGTGCAGACCGGTGGCCGCCACCACATGGCTGCCCGTCGAACGGGCCGGCGCCGCGAGCGTGTCGGCCCTGCGCGCGCCCCATCCCGTGCGGCGTCCACTGCACCACCGACCGGCCCCCGAGACCCCGGAAGTCGCGCAGCCGCTCGGCCGCTCGCCCGCGGTCGTCCAGCTCCCGGCCCGGCAGGACCGGGCTGCGCAGAAGGAGATGCCGTGGGCGTCGCACACGCCCAACTCCCCGGCAGGGATGTCGCCGAGGACCTGCCAACCGTGGCTACCACTGCCTTCCCTCGCCGAGCCGCTCACGCTCCGGCATGGACAGATGCAGCACCTCGTAGTGCTCTCCGGGCGCCTCGGGGGCGTCGTGCTCCCAGAGCGTGAAGTGGAGCAGCTCCCAGTGGCGGGGGTCGACGGCCAGCGCCGTGGCGACCGTGCCGGGGGCCTTCGCCCGCGTCCCGCTCTCCACCAGCGCGGCCTCGACCGCTTCCGCCGGGGCCATCGAGGCCGGGATGGGTACGCGGTGGCGGGTCGCCGTGCGGGGGAGTGCCGCCGCAGCAGGGCCTTCCGCGTACGACAGACCGCTCCAGTGCTGCACCTCGGGACGGCCGAAGTCATCGACGATGCCCTGGAATCCGGGCCCCCGGAGGAACGCGTTCATGCCCTCGGAAGCCGTCCACAGGTACAGCGGCGCGTACTGATTGACCGGTGAGTGCGTGCCGCGCTCGCGTACCAAATACGCCTTGATGCCCAGGCCGGGGAAGGTGTCGAGGAGGTGGCCCCTGGTTGCGACGCGGGTACGGATGATCCCCATGTCGTAGTCGGCGGGCAGGGTGATCTCGTACTGCATGGCATGCATCGCGTAATCCTCAGGCAGTAGTGGTGCGTGGGAGAGGTCAGGCGGAGCCGGTGCGCGGGGCGAGCAGCGAGAGCAGGCCCCTGACGCCCGCGTCGAAGGCCGCGGTGGAGCCCGAGGCGCGAGCCAGCACATAGCCGCCCTGCACCGTCGCGACCACCGTCGCCGCTATCTCGTCCGGGTTCAGCGAGCGGTCGAACTCGCCCCGGTCCAGGCCCTGCTGGACGATCTCGCCGAGCCGTCCGCACAGCCAGCCGATCGTCTCGTCGACGGGTGCGCGCAGCTTGTCGCTGGCGACGACATCCGGGTCCATCGTCAGCCGGCCGACCGGGCAACCGCGCAGCACGTCGCGCTCGCGCAGGAGATATGCCGAGATCCGTTCGTACGCCGATCCCGGGCCGCCCAGCACCAGTTCGGCGGTGGCCCGCAGCTCCGCCGCCGTGCGGACGATGGCGGCGAGCGCCAGATCGGGTTTGCCCGCGAAGTGGTGGTACATGCTGCCCTGGCCGGCGCCCGCGTGCTGCTGGATGGCCTTCGGGCTCGTGCCCACATAACCGCGCTCCCACAGAAGCTCGCGGGTGGCTTCGATCAGACGGTCCGGAGTGCTCATGAGGCCACTGTACATACTAGTAGGTACAGGGCTCCAGGGATCTTGCCCGGTCAGCGGGAGCAGCTGCCCGAAGGCCGCGTACTCCCACGGGGGTACGCATACGGCCGCTCGCCGTACGACGACTCGGACGCCCTCCCGGAGCCAGGCTCGTCAGCGACAGAACAACAGCACAACAGAACCCCGCAACGAGGGAGCTGACCGAGATGAACACCCTGGCGTACTCCGGTGGACCCGGACCGTGGATCCTCTTCTTCCCGCTGATCTGGGCGGCCGTCGTCGTCACCGTTGTCACCGTGCTGCGCCGTACCGGCCGGCGCGGTGGCCGACCTGGCCCCTGGGGCCCGCGCACCGCGCACGGCGCTCCAGGTGTCCCCGGCGAACAGTCGCCCATCACCCTGCTCGGCCGCCGGTTCGCGGCGGGCGAGATCGACGAGGACGAGTACTGGCGACGGCTCTCCGTGCTGGACGAGCAGTTCGGCCGAACCGGTCGGGGAGATGCGGCATGACCACCACGGTCAGCTCGACCGCCACCTTTACCGCCGCCCGCGTCGTCGACGCCGCGAAGATCTACGGCACCGGCGACAATCACCGCGGGACGCACGAGGAGCGGGGTGCCTCCGGGCGCCCCGCTCCTCGTGCGTCCCTGATACGGGACAGCCCTCAGCCCACCGCGGCGGACCGGGCGTCGGTGTGGGCCACCTTCTCCAGGGACGGGGTGTCGACATCGCCGAACGGACCGTCGGTCGTCGCCCCGTACACCGAGTGCCGCCGCACCGCGGCGAACAGGGAGGGGGCCGGAAGGGTGAACCAGACGACCTTCCCGGCCCGGCCCCGCGGCCGGACCCCCCAGCTCTCGCTGACCGCGGCGATCAGGGCCAGCCCGCGCCCCGATGTGCTGGACGCGTCGGCCTCGCGCACGGTCGGCAGCCGCGGGTCGTGGTCGTGGACGGAGACAGTCAGGCGTTCGAGCAGGAACTCGATCTCTACGGTGCACGTTTTGTCCGGCTGTGCATGCCGGTGGACATTGGTCAGCAGTTCGGTGACGCCCAGCGCCGCCTGGTCGATCAGAGGGTCCAGATGCCAGTAGCGCAATTGCGCCGAGACGATTCTGCGGACCTGACCGATCCGCGACGGCAGTGCCTGGAGCTCCACCGTGCAGTGCCTGCTTGGCTCGCTGATCACGGCTGCGACTCCCCGAAATAGGTCCGGAAGAAGACGGCGGAACGGAATCGGCGGAAAGCCGGCTGCCGTTCCCGGGCCGGCGGACTGGATCGCAGTGTCACCGCCGGTGAACCATGAGTGACGTGTGTCCAATGTCGCTCAGGGGTAACGGCTCCGCAACTTGCGGTGTCCGGGTGGCTCCGCTCCGTCAGCACCGCTGTGTCGACCCTGCGATATCGGCTGTCCGAGGCCGGCCCGTGATGTCAGTCCAGTCGGGCGCCCGCACTGCGCAGTGCCTCGAGGAACCGGTGCGACGGTCCCGCTCGGTCCCGCCCGTGATCGCGCTGTCCCATCGTCAGCCGGTAGCGCGTCCCGTTGAATCGCGCCACCGCCGAGTCCGCGCCGGCGAGCCAGGGCCTGCCCGCGCTGACCACCCCCACCGGGGCGCTGTCGATCTCCCGGCCGTAGCTGGTCAGCAGTGCCACCCGGCCGTCCTTCACGATCACCTGCCCGGCTCTCGTGAGCGAGCGGGCCCATCGTTCGATCCGTACCCCCGTCGCGCTGAACTCCGCTTCCGTCATGACTGCTTCACCCCCTTCGTCATGCTTCCGACGGCAAGTCTGCATGTGGCTCGGCCGGTGCGCCAGACCGTGTCGGGGTCGGATGTCGCATTTGCGCCAGGGCGGTCGGCGGCCGTCCGGGCCACCGAGGCCAAGGCAGGGCTATGGATCCCCAAAGTCAATGTTCGTGCAGGTAGGGGGCATATCGTTGATGTGCAGAGTCCGGGGGTCCGGGGGGTCCGGCAGTCCGGTGACGACGAGCAGGAGTGTGCTGATGGACACCAATGGGCACAGGCTTGACGGCCAGGTCGTGGCGACCGTCGACGTCGACCGCACCGACCACGAGTACCGGGCCTGGCTGAACGAGGCCGTGCGGAAGGTCCAGGCCGACGCCAACCGCTCTGCCGACACGCATCTGCTGCGCTTCCCGCTGGCTGAGGCCTGGGGGATCGACCTCTACCTCAAGGACGAGTCGACGCACCCGACGGGCAGCCTCAAGCACCGGCTGGCCCGCTCGCTCTTCCTCTACGGGCTCTGCAACGGCTGGATCCGGCCGGGCAAGCCGGTGATCGAGGCGTCCAGCGGCTCGACGGCCGTCTCGGAGGCGTACTTCGCGAAGCTGATCGGGGTGCCGTTCATCGCGGTGATGCCCCGCACCACCAGCCCCGAGAAGTGCCGGCTGATCGAATTCCACGGCGGCCAGTGCCACTTCGTCGACGACGCCCAGAAGCTGTACGAGGAGTCGGCCAGGCTCGCCGCCGAAACCGGCGGTCACTACATGGACCAGTTCACCTACGCCGAGCGGGCCACCGACTGGCGCGGCAACAACAACATCGCCGAGTCGATCTACCAGCAACTGAGGCTGGAGCGCTACCCGGAACCCACCTGGATCGTCGCCACTGCCGGTACCGGCGGCACCTCCGCGACCATCGCCCGCTATGTGCACTACATGCAGTACGACACCCGGATCTGTGTGCCCGACCCGGAGAACTCCTGCTTCTTCGACGGCTGGACCCACCACAATGCCCTCGCCACCAGCGACTGCGGTTCACGCATCGAAGGAATCGGCCGGCCTCGGATGGAACCCAGCTTCGTGCCCGGCGCCATCGACCGGATGATGAAGGTGCCGGACGCGGCCAGTGTCGCCACCGTACGCGCCCTGGAGCAGGCCATCGGCCGCAAGGCGGGCGGTTCCACCGGCACCGGGCTGTGGAGCGCGTTCAAGCTCGTCGCCGAAATGCTGGCACAGGGCCGCACCGGCAGCGTCGTCACGCTGCTCTGCGACCCGGGCGACCGCTACCTCGACAAGTACTACTCCGACAGCTGGCTCGCCGGACAGGGCCTCGACGTCGCCCCGTACGCCGCGACGATCGAACGGTTCCTGGCCACTGGCATCTGGCCCCGCTGAAGCCCGCCCCTCACCCGCGATCCGAGCCTTCAGGCGGAGGTGGCGGCGAGCCGCTCGTCGAGATTGCGCACCGCGTCCCGGAACGCCCGGGCCAGCCCGGCCCGGCCCAGCCGCAGGGTGAACCGGAACGGCGCCGGCCCGTCGGCGGCGAAGGTCCACTGCACCCTCGTGCCCGTCCCGGTCGCGGCCGGGGAGAGCCGCCACTCCTCCAACAGGGCTTGCAGGGCGATTGCGTTGGTCTCGTCGACCCGGTACGCGTACCGCTCGCCCGGCTCCTTCGCGAGAACCGTCTCCTGGAACACGGTGCCGCCCTTGAGCCGGATCTCGCGGCCCGCACCGGCTGCGGTGGGGCGGGCAGCCGTCACCGCGGTGAACCAGGACGGCCAGCCCTCGACATCCTCGGCGAGCGCCCGGTACACCACCTCGGGAGGTGCGGAGACCTCGGCGGCGAACACCAGCCGCAGCGGAGCGACCGGGACGAAGTCGAGGTCCACGGAGCGGAGTCGACGTGCCATGGAACGCACCTCCCGTGCGATCGGCAGCGGACGCACCCCGTCCGCGAGGGGCCACACCATATCTGCCACACCATCAGATGTCCGCACCGGTACGTGCTGCAGCTACGGCCGCACCGGGACTTCCAGGAGACCGTCCAGTACCCGGCGGAAGATCCGGCGGCCCGCGCCGGAGATCAGGGCGTCTCCCCACTGCGGCAGCAGCCGGATGCGAAGCTCCTCCACCCACACCACATGCGATCCGCACTCCGCCGGATACACGTCGATCGAGGCCCGGCCCAGCACCACGGAACCGCGTTTCTCCAGCCGGCAGAGCCCGGCCCGGCCGGCCGCGGGCGGTGTCCAGCGCACCACTTCCATCGGATCGTCGAACCCCAGCGGGCCCACGCCCGTACGGGCCACGAAGACGGTCCCGATTCCGGTGGGAAGCCCCGTCGGGACGCTGATCCGGGTCAGCGGGACATGCACGGCGTGCTGTTCCCAGTCGGTCACCCGGCGCCACGACTCGGCGGCGGGAAGGGGAGTGAATCGCTCGATCCGGAAGACGGCCACAGCACGATCCTAGGACGTGACGGGCACGGCGCGCGCAGAGCGGAACGTGTGGCTCGGCTCTGCGCCGCCCATTCCCTAGCTGTCGGAGGGCTCGTCCTCGGCGGTCCCGCCCGCCACCACCAGGCCCGGCAGGTGCTCCTCGATCTCCTCGCGGGCCTGCGCCGACAGACCGGAATCGGTGACGAGGGTGTCCACCTGCTCCAGCGTTGCGAACGAACTCAGGCCCACGGTGCCCCACTTGGTGTGGTCGGCGACGACCACCACCTGCCGCGCGGAGTGCACGAAGCGCCGGTTGGTCTCGGCCTCCGCCAGATTCGGCGTCGACAGCCCGGCCTCGACCGAGATCCCGTGCACGCCGAGGAACAGCACGTCGAAGTGGAGCGAACCGATCGCCTGATCGGCGACCGGGCCGACCAGGGAGTCCGACGGAGTCCGTACTCCACCGGTGAGCACCACCGTGGCGGCCCCGGCCCGCGGTCCGCCCGTCGCCGCCGAACGCTGCGCGGTGTGGAACACATCGGCGACCCGCACCGAGTTCGTCACCACCGTCAACTCCGGTACGTCCAGCAGATGCTGGGCAAGCGCATACGTGGTCGTGCCACCGGAGAGCGCGATCGCGCTGCCGGGCACGGCCATGGTCGCGGCCACCCGTGCGATGTCCTCCTTGGCGGTCAGCTCCAGCGTCGACTTCACCTCGAAGCCGGGCTCGTGCGTGCTCGCCTCGACGACCGGCACCGCGCCGCCGTGCACCTTCTCGATGACACCCTGGCGGGCCAGTGCGTCCAGATCCCGGCGGACGGTCATGTCGGAGACGCTGAGCTTGCGGGTCAGCTCATTGACCCTGACCCCGCCGCGCCTGCGCACCTCGTCGAGGATCAGGGCGCGCCGCTGCTCCGCGAGGAGGTTCTGATTCTCGCTCAACGCCGGGTCCGGTCCTTCCCTCTCGCCTGTAGCAGGCTGGCCGTCTGTCGGACGGGGTCATCCTGCCACGCAGCTCCGTCCGGCGCCGCACTGGGGAGATTCGGTGAGACAGGTGCCACCGCGGCCGCTGTTCCGCGATTCTGGTGACTGCGCATCAGCGCACCGCCCGGAACGTCGCGAGAGCGAGAGAGCGAGTCACCCACGTGCCCCCTGTCACCCAGGCCCCGCAGAGCACGGGGGCCGCGCTGGAACTGCTCGTCCATGGCGTCGGCGGAGCCACTCCCCAGGGCATGCTCGACGATCCGCGTATCGCCAGGGTCACCGGTGACGCGACGGCGGCCATCTACCGTCGCACCGGGGACATCGACGCCGAGCAGCACCCCGAGCGGTACCGGGATCGGCCCATCGAAGAGGCCTACTGCTGGTCCAACCTCACCTCCGGCAACGGTTCCCGCGCGCTCTGGCTCCTGCTGCTCCCGTTCATGGTGGTCAACCTGGCCCACTGGATGCGGCCCACCGCCAAGGGCCGCACCCGCGCGGTGCGGCTGTACGGCGTGCTCGTCCGGCTCGTCGCCCTCAGCCTCACCGTGCTGCTCACCGCGGCGGCCTGCGAGGTCGCGCTCGATCTGGTGGCCTGGCAGTGCGCGGGCGTGCCCGACTGCTCGAACCGGCGGTCCTGGCTCGGCTTCCTGTCGACGGCGCAGGGCGGCTGGTGGTCGCAGCCGGGCCGCCGGCTCGCGCTCGCGGCCCTGGTGCCCACCGCGCTGGTGGGGCTGCTCTGGTACCTGTCCAACCGGACCTGGAGCGCGTACGAGTCGCAGCGCCCGCTCACCGGCGCCGAGCCTGACGACAACGCTCCTGACGAAGACGTTCTGGACGACGTTCCGGCCGACCCTCCCAGCGGTCGTTCCGGCGGCCCCTCCGTCGGCGGGATCGACGCCACCTCCATCCCCGTCGTCCGCCCCGCCCTCGGCCGCCCCGGCTTCTGGTACGGCCGGCGGCTGGTCGCCCGGCTCCGGGCCGCGCACACCGCCGCCGGGTTCCTGACCGTGGCGGCCTCCGTCGCGGGCGCCGCCGCCCGGCACGACCGCGTCGTCGGCGGCCCCGTGCCCGACCTCCTCGGCCGGCTGCTCGAGACAATGCTCGTGCTGGGCACGCTTGTTGTGCTCTGGGTGGTCTGCCGACGCGGCCGCAGCGAGCGGCGGATCGACAACCGGCTCGACCGCGCCGTCATCAGCTGTCTGCCGGGCGCCGCCCTCGCCCTGCTCGCCCTCGCCGCCGTGTACGCCGCCTGGTCCCGCCCCGGCTGGGTCTCCGCGGGCTCGCTCCCCGGAGACGTCACGTTCCGTGTCCTCACCGTCGGCCAGGGCGCCCTCGTGGTCGCGCTCACGGTGGTGGCGCTCGGCCTGTACCGCCGGACGCCCGAGCCGCGTACGGTCCTGTACGGACTCGGTGGCCCCGCGGTCGCGATGCTCGCCTGCGCCCTCGGCGGCGTCATGTCCGGCGGGGTCGCCCAGCGCGTCGCCGACTGGCTCGACGGCTCCGGCACCCCCGGCATGGGGCGGGCGTCCGTCATCGACGGGCCGCCGGTGCTGCTCAGCTGGCAGGCCTCCGTCATCCCCGTGCTCCTGGTGCTGTTGCTGGTTCCCGCCGTCGTACTGGGTGTACGCACCTGGCTCGCCGCCCGCGCCCTGGAACCGGAGGTCGACCGGGAGTACGGGCAGAAGCGGCCGGACGCCGCCCGGACCCGGCAGATCGCCAGGATCCGGGCCACGGCCGCGCTGACCGACTCCGCGCCCTGGCTGCTCGGCCTGGTCTCCGGCGCCACTCTGCTGCTCGGCGCGGGGGCCGTCGCCGGCGCGTGGGCGAGCGGAGAGGTGCCGGGACTGGCGCTGGACGGCGCCGGCCCGTTCATCGAATCGGTGGCGGAAGCGGCCCAGTCGACCGGATCGTGGATGGTCGGTTTCGGCTTCATCCTCTTCGTCACCTGGGGGCGGCGGGCCTACCGCGATGCTTCCGCCCGCCGCACCATCGGCATCCTCTGGGACGTCGGTACGTTCTGGCCGCGCGCCGCTCACCCGTTCGCGCCGCCGTGCTACGCCGAGCGTGCCGTCCCCGACCTGGCGTCCCGGATGTCCGGCTGGACCGGCCGCACCCGCGGCAGGCTCGTCATCTCCGGCCACTCGCAGGGCAGCGTCCTCGCGGCGTCCGCGGTCTGGCAGCTACCCGCAGAGACCCGGAAGCGGGTTGCCCTGCTCACCTACGGTTCGCCGATCGAGCGGTTGTACGGGCGCTGGTTCCCGGCCTACTTCGGTCCCGGACCGCTGCACGGACTGCACCGGTCCGTGCACTGCTGGCGCAATCTGTGGCGGGCCACCGACCCGATCGGCGGCCGGGTCCGGCTCGACGACGGGTCCGAGCCCGAGGTGGACCGGGGGCCGCTGCGGGACCCGCTGGTCTACGGGCGTACCCAGGAACATCCACTGCCCGAACCGGTGCTGGGTCACTCGGACTACCAGGCCGACCCGGTCTTCGCCGAGGAGCGGGCCGCGCTGCTCGCCCGGCTCGGTCCGCTCCTGCCCCGCCAGGCCGACGGGGGCTCCGGCGAGACTCAGGGGAGCTCCGGCAGGTCCTCCGGGTAGAGCAGGGTGAGGTCGTCCGTGCTCGGCTCGGCGAGCTGGGCGACCCGGCCCGCATGCCGTTCGACCATCGACTCGAAGGTCTGGCGGGCCGTGCGGCCGTTGCCGAAGGCGGGGCCCTTGGGCAGCTCGGTGAAGTACTTCAGCAGTGCATCCCCGGTGCCCTCGGCCAGGCTGTACTCGTGCTCCTCGGCCTGCTGCTCGACGATCCGCAGCAGTTCGGCGGGCTCGTAGTCGCTGAAGGTGATGGTCCGTGAGAAACGGGACGCCACACCGGGGTTGACGGTGAGGAACCGCTCCATCTCGTGGGTGTAGCCGGCGACGATGACGACCACCGCGTCCCGGTGATCCTCCATCAGCTTCACGAGCGTGTCGATCGCCTCGCGGCCGAAGTCCCGGCCCGAGTCCTCGGGCGACAGGGCGTACGCCTCGTCGACGAACAGCACGCCACCGCGCGCCCGGTCGAAGGCCTCCTGGGTACGGATGGCGGTCGAGCCGATGTGCTCGCCGACCAGATCGACCCGGGACACCTCGACGAGATGCCCGCGCTCCAGCACGCCCAGCGAGGCGAGGATCTCGCCGTACAGCCGGGCCACGGTGGTCTTGCCGGTACCGGGGGAGCCGGTGAAGACGAGATGGCGCCGCACCGAAGCGGCCTTGAGCCCGGCCTCCAGACGGCGGCGGCCCACCTCGATCATGTCCGTGAGGGCCCGCACCTCGCGCTTGACGCTGTCCAGGCCCACCAGCGCGTCCAGTTCGCCGAGAACGGCGCCCGACGTACGCACCGGCTCGGCGGGCACGTCGATCACGGCGGGCGCGGCCGCACGCTGCGTGGGTACCGCACCGAGCACCCCGGGGGCGGCCTCGGTCGCCGTCAGCACCGTGGGCGGCGGGGGAGGGGGAGTGCGCAGCCCGCTCTCGTCGCTGGTGCAGTCCTCCACTACCGGGCCCGCCCCCTGACCGTCGCCGTGCGAGCCGCCTTCGGCGAATTCGTAGCCCCCGCGGGCACACCGCTCCGTGCGGCACCGGGTGAGCGTCGTACGGCAGCCGTCCATCACATGGAAGCCGTATCCGTCGCTTCCGGTGACCCGGCAGCTGTGGAACGTCCCGCGGCCCTCGGCCGAGACATAGAAACCGGCCTCGGCGGGCGACGTGACCGTGCAGCGCTCGATGGTCGGGTCGGCGCCCTTGGTGACGATGACGCCGGTCTGCGCCGCGTCGATGGTGCAGTTGTTCAGCGTGCCACCGCTGCCGTGGTCACGGAACCAGGCGCCGGTCGACGCCTCCCGGATCCGGCAGTCGTCGAGCTGTGCGGTCGCCCCGTCGCTCACCGACACCGCCGTGTTGCGGACCTGGGTGAGATCGCTGTCGACGACATCGGCGCGCGAACCCCGGTCGAGGACGAAGATCGCGTCCGGCACGTCGTGGACCCGGCAGGAGTCCAGTATCACGGTCGCCCCGTCGCTCACCCAGACCGCCGGGTAGTCACCCGTACTGTCGTGGATCTCGCACTGGTTGGCGTCGACCCGGGTGCCCGGGTCCCACACGGAGAGGCCGTTGCGGCCGAAACGGCGCACCGTGGACCGGGTCAGCGTGAGGACCGAACGGGAACGCAGATCCACCGCGTTCTCCGGGATGTCATGGATGTCGCAGTCGGCGAGCGTCAGCACCGCATCCGTGTCGAGCGTGACCCCGTCCGACGAAGTGCGGTGCACCGTGCAGTCGGTGAGATGGGCGGTGGCGCGGGCTGTCACCTGTATCCCGCTGCCCTTGATCTCGTACACCTCGCAGCCGACCCCCTCCAGAGCGCTGCCCTCACCGGTGACACTCAGCCCCGCACCCGAGGCGTGGTGGATGCGGCAGCGCTCCAGCCGCGGATGCGCACCATTGCGCACCGAGACCCCGGCCTGTCCGGCCGCGACGATCTCGCACTCCTCGAACACCCCGCCCGCACCGTCGAGTACGGCGATGCCGACCCCGGCGGGGTTGTCGACCGTGCAGCGGCGCACGGTTGGGCGGGCCGCGCCGCGCACCTCGATCCCGGCGGCGGACCGCGTCACGATCCGCAGATCCGTCAGTTCCGGAGTGCCGTCCTCGATGAGGAGCGCGGGGGCCGCCGAGTCCTGGCCCTCCACATGCAGGTCCTGGACGACGGCGGAGGCGCGGAGCGTCAGCGGTACGCCGTCGACCGGCGCGATCCGTACGGAGCCGACGGAGCCCTCCGGGCCGCGCAGCGTCACCGCGCGGTGCAGGACCAGATTCTCCCGGTAGGTGCCCGGCGCGACGGTGAGGACATCACCGTCCGCCGCGGCCTCCAGGGCTGCGGTGAGGGAGGCGTATTCGCCAGTGCGGCGCCGCCACCGCGATGTGCCGGTGTGCGTCACCTGGACCGTGCCCTGTGCCATGGCGCTGCTGTGCCCCCACCTCGTGCGTGTGCGATGCCCTGACCACCGGTCTCGCGGCAGCGGTCATTCCGGGTCCGCCCGCCGAAGAGGCGGGCGGGCCGGTCCACCGTAGCGCGCGCGGAGGGCGGGAGTTGACGCGATCAGCAGCTCGTCAGCTGCCGGTGCCCGTCCTGCCCCAGTCGGGACCGGCCTCCGCCCATGCCCGGTCGAGTTCTGCGTACCGCCGTTGCACCATGCGCCATACGACCAGACGTCGCCCGGCCTCGACCAGACCGACGCCGATCAGCGTCACCCCGAACCCGGCCAGCGCCGCATGCGTGCGGGCCGTCGCCGCGTCCATGGGGCGCGGCGCCGGGTGGCCCTGCGGATCCGTCCAGATCCGCACCCGGGCGCCGGGGTCCGTGACCCGGGAGGAGGTCACCACCGTGCCCCTGAGGGGTGTGCCGTCCGGGGCCTTCCAGCGGGCCAGCACCGACGTCTGTGTGGCACGCTCCGAGTACACCTCGGGATCGGTGACCAGGTGCCGCGCCCCCGGCGCCCGGCGCACCACGACCGCCGTCGTGGCATGGCGCTGCGTCTGCTGGAACCGCACCGACTGCTGCAGGACGTCGTCGGTGAGCGCCCCGCACAGCCAGCCGAGCGCCGGCGCCGCCAGCACCATCAACAGCAGTGCGACCAGAGCCACCCATGCCTCGCGCCGATCGGTGGCGCGGCGCAGGGGATTGTGTCTCCAACGCCAGACTCCCGATACCGCTCGCACAGTTCTGCACCCCCTTCCGCATCCGTCATAACCTGATACGGCAAAGTTCGCGCGCTGGAGCAGCGAAGAGAGAGCTACTTCACCCCGTCCAACGCACGGGCGACCCCGGTGAGTTCCCCCTCGACCGGTCCGTGGTGAGCAGGGTGATGAGACGGCCGCCCAGTGCCGTGCGCGGCTGCTGACGTGGTGCGACGGCCCGGTCCGCGGCGGCGGACGGCATCCGGCGGCGGTCGCCGTCGAGTCCCCATGGCTCGACGGCGCGCTGACTGGATGCATGGGTACAGCACGCAGTGCGGAAGGACGCATGCGCGCATCCTGCCGGTCCCCGGACAGGCCCGTGTGCGGCGGGTCGCTCCGGCTCGGTACGCCTTGCTCCGTACCTCCGGCTCAGTACCCCCGGCCCTGGTACGGGCGGTTGTACGGGTCCTCGTAGGGAGAGGGCGTGGGCGCGGGCCGCGGCGACGCCGGACGCATCGACTCGTACCCGGTACTCGGCGCGGGGCGCTGCTGCTGGGGCTGAGGCGCCTGGTAGCCGCCACGCATCCCGGTCGGCTGCTGCGGGATGTACGGCGCCGGGGCGTGCTGCAGATGAGCCGGCTGCATCGGCGCGTAACCCTGCTGCTGTGCGGCCATCGGCTGCGGGTAGCCGTACGACGGGCTGGGCTGGGACGGCGCCGCGGGAAGAGCAGGGAGCGCCGCCGGGAGCGCCGGCAGGTAGCTGTGGCCGCTGTCATAGGCGGCAGGCACTCGGATCGGGGCGATCTGAGGGGTACCCCGCTCCGCGACCAGGGAGTCGTAGATCGGAGTGTCGGGGAACGACGGTGCGGCGTAGTAGCCGCCGCCGTAGGTGGAGCGGGGGGAGGTCATGGAACATAAGTTAAGCCCACGATGTGCTGGTTGGGGAGCCCGATAAGAGGGTTGGTTTACGAGATGTGAGTGAACCAGGATCCCCAATGCGAGCGAACTTGGGAAAAAAGGGCGCCCGAGCGCGTTGGAATCGTGTAAAGGGCGAGTTCACGGGGGGTTACCGGCGGATCGCCGGACGGGGTTGGTCATCGCTGTGGGCTCCGCAAGGGAGGGCGGATTAGGTTGGCCCGGGAAAGACTTCGGCAGCCGTACTCGCGATGGGGGCGAGCATGACCATGCTAAAGGGAACCAATGTTCCGGTGGCGGCTCAGGCCGTGCGGGTCGAATTGGGGTGGCGTGCCACGCCGGGCGCACCGGACGTCGATGGATCGGCGCTCCTGCTCGTGTCGGGAAAGGTACGCAGCGACGCGGACTTCGTCTTTTACAACCAGCCGGTGCACGCCTCGGGCGCGGTACGTCACGAGGGCAGACGGAGCGTGGCCGACGGCGTCACGGACAGCCTCGCGGTGGACCTGGAGCGGGTGGAGCCCGACATCGATCGCGTCGTCCTGGCCGCCTCGGCGGACGGTGGCACCTTCGGGCAGGTGACGGGACTCCACGTACGGATCATGGACGCGTCGGACGGCACCGAGCTCGCGCGCTTCGACAGTGCCGACGCGACGGTGGAGACCGCGTTCATTCTCGGTGAGCTGTACCGACGGCAGGGGGCCTGGAAATTCCGGGCCGTGGGCCAGGGGTACAGCAGCGGTCTCGAAGGTCTCGCAACGGACTTCGGTATTTCCGTCGACGAACCACAACAGCCCCAGCAACCTCAGCAAGGGCAGCAGCCTCAGTCGCCTCAACCGGCGACGCGAGTCGACCTGCCGCCACCGCCACAGGTGTCCCCCGGGCAGTACCCCCAGTCCCCGCCTGCCGCCCCGATGGCACCACCCGCACCGCCGACACCCCCTCCCGCCCCGCCGGTCGCTCAGCCCGTCCGGCTGACCAAGGTGACGCTCACCAAGGAAGCGCCCTCGGTCTCCCTCGCCAAGCAGGGCGGCACTTCGGGAGCCATGCGCGTCAATCTCAACTGGCAGGTGCGCAAACAGTTCACGGGCTGGGGCAGCAAACTCGGCAGAGCCATCGCCAACCACGCGGACCTCGATCTTGATCTCTGCGCCCTCTACGAACTGACCGACGGCAGGAAGGGAGTTGTCCAGGCACTCGGAAACGCCTTCGGCGCTCTCGGACAGCCCCCTTATATCCATCTCGACGGAGACGACCGCACCGGCGCCGTCTCCACCGGCGAGAACCTGACCATCAACCTTGATCACAAGGATCGGCTCCGCCGCGTCCTGATCTTCGTCACCATCTATGAAGGCGCCCGGAGTTTCGCCGATCTGCACGCGACCGTCACCCTGCAGCCGCAGCACGGCGCCGCGATCGACTTCTCGCTCGACGAATGCACCGTCCCCTCCACGGTCTGCGCGCTCGCACTCATCACCAACAACGGCGGAGACCTCACCGTGCAGCGCGAAGCCCGCTATCTCGTACCCGAGCGCGGGGTGAGCCCGCAGCGCACCGTCGACTACGCCTACGGGTGGGGGATGAACTGGACACCCGGCCGTAAATGACCGTTCCTAACCAGCGTGCATGAGTGAGTCTTGGGCCCACTGCTGCGTGCTGCGCGCATCCCGAACGGTGTTGGATGCGCTGGTCCCCCGCTTTCGCTTCCCGCTCGGTGACGGCCCTCCAGGGGGCCGGTCCGTTGTGGGTGGGCGGGTTCCCTCACGCCCCCGGTCACCTGGTGCGGCCTGGGCGGTCCGATGCCCCGCACGATCACTCCGGTGGTGTGGGGGCGGTGCCGTCCGACGCCGGACCGGGTGTCCGAGGGCGCGTCTCCCGATCGCGATGCCCGCGGCATCGTGACGGGACATCTTTCGGTGTGGGGTGGTCAGTGGTTTCTGCCAGTGCTGGGCTCCCCACCTGCTGGTGTAGGCGGGGTCGACCGCGACAATGCTCAGGCCCTGTTCGGCGGCCATGGACACCAGCCGGGCCTTGAGCTTGCCGGTGGGGATGCCGGAGATGAGCTGCCGGAACCGCTTCTGACGGCCGTGCTTCTCGCGGGTTTTCTCGTTGGTGAAGTCGAGGTCTTCGATGCCGATCGCGGCGACACCGACCCGCACCGCCCAGTTGATCAGGCAGGTCAGGGCGTGGCGGATCTGTGCGTCGCGGTGCGTGGTGGTCCCGGACAGGTCGTAGCCGAAGCGGTGCGGCTCGCCGACCGGGTTGCCGTGCCGGTCGAGCCGGTAGGCGGCGAAGTGGTCCGCGTTGGTGTCGACGCCGATCATGCCCCGGGCGCGGGCGGTTTCCAGCGGGATGGTTTTCACGGCGGGGCGTTGCCAGGATGCGGTGAGGTACCAGCGTCCGCGCTCCGTGTCGAGGTGGATGCGGTAGGCGACGGCCCGGTTGGCTTCGATGCGGTCGGCCCACTCCTGGCCCCGGTGCGCGAACGCCACGGTGGCGGTGAGGGTGTACCGGCCGTGCCGGGTGTTGGCCAGGTGCGCGAGCGGGGCAGGCAGTCTGATGGACACTTCGCCGTCCGGGGTGACGCGGATCGTCTCGTTCCCGAACCGCTTGCCCGACTCACCATGGGCAGCGAGGAACCAGCGTTCCGCTTCCCAGCGTTCCCGCCACTGCTCCTCGGGGAGACCGGCCTGGGCGAGGTGGTGGCGGGTGTTCAGGAGACGTTTACCGCCCCGCACCACCCGGACCCGTCCGGCCTGCCAGTCGGCGACAGCCGCCGTGTGCCGCGCCGTAAGTGTTGCGAGACGCCGGGATTTGCGAAACCACTCGTTCTTCGACCGATAGCCACCCGCAGCCCGCTTCGTTCCGGGCTCCCCGACCGGGAGGGACAGGCGGTGCCGCAGCATCTTGATCCCGGCATCCAGCTTCCGGATATACGCCGCCTGGCAACGCCGCGCCAGCGCCCACTGATCGTGCGTTGCCTTGGTGATCGCACCCGCGATCCGCGACGACGACACCCCAGTCAGCTCCCCGCTTACGCGACGCCCAGGTGTCCGCACCGTGCTCCAGACCGTCCACACAGCGAGCCCTGAGATCACGGGACGCCAGCGCACCCTGATGCTCACCGACCGCACGCAGCACCCTCTCGTCCTGGGCGGTCAGGTGCTTGAGACGGTCCCGGACCGCCACCCCGCAAGGCCCGGGCACCACAAAGGGGGCCGTCAGCTCCCGCAAGGTACCCACCACATCACCCCCCTCAGGCCGGACACCTGCCACCCAGCCCAACGAGCAACGGCCGCCAAGGTCACCCATTCGGCCCCAGAACTCCCGTTCCCACCTCCGCAAACCCACCGGCAGAACTCACTCCCGCACGCCACCACTCACTTCGGCTCAGTAAACCGGCAGCAGCTCACCACCCCCGGTCCGTCCGGTCCCGCCACCGCCGGCGGACCGGTACGGCCATCGGCTCAACGGTCCGGCGCGGCCTCGGGACGGGCGTAGGTACGCCCCTTCCAGGCCGCGCCACGGCCCCGGTGGTGCTGCAACGCCGAATCGACCGTCATCAGCAGATAGAGCACGGCCGTGAACGGCAGCAGTGGCGCCAGCCAGAGCGACTGCCGGTAGAAACCCAGCATCGGCATATACGTCCCGGCCATCACCACCCAGGCCGCGCCGCCCGCCCACGCCGCCGGCGGATCCCCGCCCAGCAGCCCCGCCGCGAGCGTGACCGGCGGTGCGAGGTAGACGAGCGCGAGGCCCAGCACCGTACCGACGAGCAGCAGCGGGTTGTGCCGCAACTGGGCGTACGCGCTCCGCGACACCATCCGCCAGAGATCCGCCAGCCGGGGATACGGCCGCACACTGTCCACCCGCTCCGCGAGCCCCAGCCAGATCCGGCCGCCGCTGCGCTGCACCGCGCGCGCCAGCGACACATCGTCGATCACCGCCTGCCGGATCGACTCCGGCACCCGAGCCCGCTCCGCGGCCGCGGTCCGCAGCAGCACGCACCCGCCCGCCGCGGCCGCGGTCCGCGCCGTCGCCCGGTTCACCCACCGGAACGGATAGAGCTGCGCGAAGAAGTACACGAAGGCCGGCACGACGAGGCGTTCCCATGCACTCGCCACCCTCAGCCGCGCCATCTGCGAGACCAGATCGAACCCGCCGGAGCGGGCGGCGGCGACCAGCTCCCGCAGGCTGTCCGGCTCATGCGCGATGTCCGCGTCCGTCAGGAGCAGGTACTCCGGCGCCGGCTCGCGGGCCCGCGCCAGGGAGATCCCGTGCCGCACGGCCCACAGCTTGCCCGTCCAGCCCGGCTCGGGCTCCCCGGGCGACACCACCGTCACCGGAAGCCCGCCGTACCGCACGGACAGCGCACGGGCGAGGTCCCCCGTGCCGTCCTTGCTGCAGTCGTCGACCAGGATGACCTCCGCGGCCCCCGGATAGTCCTGCGCCAGCAGCGACGGCAGACTCACCGGCAGCATGTCCGCCTCGTCGCGGGCGGGCACCACGATCGCGACCGACGGCCAGCCGTCCGGGGCCGTACGCCGCGGCAGCCGCTGGTCGGTCCGCCAGAAGAAACCTTGTCCCAGCAGCAGCCACATCCATGCGGCCAGCGAACCCACGGCGATCCAGGCAACGGCGCTCATTCGCCGCAGTCTGCCCCACTGTGACGAGACCGCAAGGGCGGTCGACTATGGTGACCGGGTGAAGATCGCGCTCATGGACTCCGGAATCGGCCTGCTGGCGGCGGCCGCCGCAGTACGCCGGCTGAGGCCCGACGCCGATCTGGTGCTCTCCTCCGACCCCGACGGCATGCCGTGGGGTCCTCGTACGCCGCAGGACGTGACCGCACGCGCGCTCGCCGTGGCCCGTGCGGCGGCCGCCCACCGGCCCGACGCACTGATCGTCGCCTGCAACACCGCCTCCGTGCACGCCCTGCCGACGCTCCGTGCCGAGCTGGAACCCACGCTGCCGGTCGTCGGCACCGTCCCCGCGATCAAGCCGGCCGCGGCCGGTGGCGGTCCGGTCGCGATCTGGGCCACCCCCGCCACCACGGGCAGCCCGTACCAGCGCGGACTCATCGGTGACTTCGCCCGCTCGGTCGCCGTCACCGAAGTTCCGTGCCCCGGTCTCGCCGACGCCGTACAGAACGCGGACGAAGCCGCGATCGACCGTGCCGTCGCAGCGGCGGCCGCTCTCACTCCACCGGACGTAAGGGCCGTCGTTCTGGGCTGCACCCACTACGAACTGGTCGCCGAGCGGATCCGGGCCGCCGTGCAGCAGCCCGACCTGCCGCCCGTCACGCTGCACGGCTCCGCCGGGGCCGTCGCCGCCCAGGCGCTGCGCCGGATCGGCGCCGCACCCGCTCCTTCGGCCGAACCGGCCACCTCGCTCACCGTGCTCCTCAGCGGCCGCGCCGCCGAGCTGCCGGACGTCGCCCTGGCCTACGCCGAGGGTCTGTTGCTGGGCGCCGTCAGCCCTGCCCGCTGAGCCTGCGGCGGCCCGATGAGGGCCGTCGGAGCCGTCGCGGCTGCCCGGATTCTGAGTACGCTGCTGGCATGAGGGACCAGCCCCGAAAACCGACGCATGCCGGAGCCGAGACGTCTCCCGCAGTCTGGACCGGCCGGGCCACCAACAAGGCCCAGTGGGTGCTCGCAGCCGCCGGTGCGGCCTGCACGGCCCTGGGTATTCAGCTCGCCGTGAGCTCCAACTGGACCTCCGGCGTCATCCCGCTGCTGATGTCGGTGATCGGCTGCGTGGCGGCCGGACTCCTCATGCTGTTCGGCACGCTCGCCTTTGTGAACGTGGCCGTCCGGGTCGACGGGCACGCCCTCGAAGTGCGCTGCGGCCACATGGGGCTGCCGCGCCGCCGGATCCTGCTCACCCACGTGGTGGGCGCGGATTTCGTACCCCGGGTCACCCCGCGCCAGTGGGGCGGCTGGGGCTACCGCTGGCGCCCCGAGCAGGGCACGGCAGTGGTGGTCCGCAAGGGGGAGGGGCTGGTCGTCAGGCTCGGCGACGGCAGGACCTTCACGGTCACGGTGGACGACGCGGAGGCGGGCGTACGGTTCATCCGCGAGCAGCTCCAGATGCCGGCGGCCGGCGCAGCGGCCGGTGCCTGAGCGGGTAGGAGCCTGAGTGGTTCAGCCGCCCCGGTCGGTCAGAGCGGGGTGTGATCTGCTTGCGGGCCGCGGTCGGCCGTGGTCCGCGTCACCTGCGCGGAACGTCCCGCATCCTCGTCACCCTCCGTACGGCTCCCGTCAGCCGCTCCTGCTGTGTACGAAGCGGCTCTGCCGTCCCCGATGGGCAGCCGGGCCGATGCCAGCCCCGCGAGCAGTCCTGCGCCCGCCGTCACGGGCGTGAAGCTCAGTGCGTTTCCGACACTCGCCAGGGCCGCGAGCGCGGTGAGCGCGGCGCCCGCCGTCAGGACGACTGCCGTGGAGCGGGGCGAGCGCCAGAGCACGTACAGCAGCCAGCCGAAGGCCGCACCCAGCAGCGTCACCCCCACCACGCCCTGTTCGGCGGCCTGCTGCAGCGGCGCCGAGTGGGGTTTACCGTCGGACCGCAGAGTCTGCTGGGCGGTCGGGCTCATCTCGGCGAACCGGTCGGGTCCGACGCCCAGCACCGGATGCTCCTTGGCGAGCGTCACCGCGTCCTGCCACAGAAGCACGCGGTTCCCGGTGAGCTGGCCCTCCAGGGAGATCATCAGGCCGTCGGGCAGCGCTTCCTCCGCCACCGACCACGACGCACCGACGACCAGCGCCGTGACCAGTGCGAACCCGGCGAGCCCGAGCAGCCTGCGGCGCATTCTCGCCGCGGCCAGCGAACAGAGCAGTACGCCGAGCGCCGCGACGAAACCGGCCACCGACCGCATGGTCAGCGCGGCGCAGGCGGTGCCGAACGCGAGCAGCCGCAGTGTGAGGCGCAACGGAGCCCGCCGGGCCGCCGCGGCCGCGCAGCAGGCGGCACCCGCAGCCAGTACCAGCAGCGCGGCCGCCGCCCCGGTATGCCCCGGCGCGATGTCGACGGCGGCGGTGGCACCCGGCATGCCACTGCTGCGTGAGACGAGGGCCATGACGAGGGCGGCGACGGCGGCGGCCGTGGCGGTGGCCACCGGCAGCAGCGTGCCGCAGATCCGACCGCAGGCGAAGCCCGCGGCGACGGCCAGCAGTGCCAGCAGCACACCCTCCGGCCTGGTCTCCCGCCCGGCCGCGCTGACCAACGACCAGATCGCGCAGGCGGCGAGAATCACCGCTCCGGCGCCGTCGGACGCGTTGCCGCGTTCCCGGGCCGCGTACCCGCTTGCCGGTGCAGTCATCCGTTCGACCCCCCGAACTGTGACCGTCCCGTCCGCGACGGCCGGATGCGGCCGGTCGGCGGGGGACTGGCGCACACGGTAACGGCAGTGGTGCGACTTTGTGGAGGAAAAGCGCAGGAACGATCCGGCGGGGAGGATTCCGGCAACGGCACGGGACTGCCCCGCACACAGCCGACCACCGTAGACTCCGCCTGGTGAGCGCCACTATCACCCCAGTCGACGACCCGCAGTCCGCCCCTCCGGCCGGGGGCAGACGGCTTCTGCCGGGGCTCGTACGGCCTGCCGCGGCCGTGCTCTCGGGGGTGATGCTGTATCTGAGCTTCCCGCCCCGGCCCCTGTGGTGGCTGGTTCTGCCCGGCTTCGCACTGCTCGGCTGGTGCCTGCACGGCCGTCGGCTGCGCGCCGGATTCGGCCTCGGCCTGCTGACCGGCCTCGGCTTCATGCTGCCGCTGCTGCACTGGACGGGCGAGGAGGTCGGCCCCGTCCCATGGCTGGCGCTCGCCGTCGCCGAAGCGCTGTTCGTCGCCGTGGGCTGCATCGGGATCGCCGCCGTGTCCCGCCTCGCCTGGTGGCCGGTCTGGGCCGCCGCCGTCTGGACGTTGGACGAGGCGGTCCGGGCCAGGGTGCCCTTCGGTGGCTTCCCTTGGGGCAAGATCGCGTTCGGGCAGGCGGACAGCGTGTTCCTGCCGCTCGCGGCCGTCGGCGGCACACCGCTGCTCTCGTTCGCGGTGGTGCTGTGCGGCTTCGGCCTCTTCGAAGCGGTGCGTTCCTTCCGTACGTACCGCAGCACCGGTCAGGTCCCCCGAGCCGCGGTCGCCGCCGCAGCCGTGACCGTCCTCGTACCCCTGGCCGGGGCGCTGGCCGCGCTGCCGCTCGTCGACGACTCGGCGGAGGACGGCACCGCGACCGTCGCAGCGATCCAGGGCAACGTGCCCCGCCTCGGACTCGACTTCAACTCCCAGCGCCGCGCCGTCCTCGACAACCACGCACGCCGAACCGAACAGCTCGCCCGCGATGTGAAGGCGGGCAAGGTGCCGCAGCCCGACTTCGTCCTGTGGCCTGAGAACTCCTCCGACCTCGACCCCTACCGCAACGCGGACGCGCGGATCGTCATCGACGACGCAGTGAAGGCGATCAACGCCCCCACCGTGGTCGGCGCGGTCGTCGAGCCCAGCACCGGCAAACTGCGCAACACCCTCATCCAGTGGGACCCGAACGGCGGCCCCGTCGCCACGTACGACAAGCGCCACATCCAGCCCTTCGGCGAGTACATGCCGATGCGCTCGATCGCACGCGTCTTCAGCTCGGACGTCGACCGGGTGCAGCGCGACTTCGGACCGGGCAAGAAGGTCGGCGTCTTCGATCTGGCGGGCACCCAGGTGGGGCTCGTCACCTGCTACGAAGCCGCCTTCGACGACGCCGTACGGGACACCGTCGAACACGGCAGCCAGCTGATCGCCGTCCCCAGTAACAACGCCACCTTCGGCCGAAGCGAGATGACGTACCAGCAGCTGGCCATGAGCCGGGTGCGGGCCGTCGAGCACAGCCGGTCCGTCGTCGTCCCCGTCACCAGCGGGGTCAGCGCGGTCATCCGCCCGGACGGGACGATCGTCCAGCAGACGAAGATGTTCACCCCGGACGCGCTGGTGGACAAGGTGCCGCTGCGCTCGTCCCTGACCCCCGCGACCCGGCTGGGCACGCTCCCCGAAGGGCTGCTCGCGCTGATCGCCGTGGCGGGACTGGGCTGGGTGGCTGTCCGGTCGGTACGGGTCCGCCGCGGGCGGTGAGTCGTGCCGGGCGAGCCACGTATGGTCGTCCCCATGGCTACTCCTGACTTCATCCGCGAACTCCGTGTCACTGCCGGTACACAGCTGCTCCTGCTGCCGGGCGTCACTGCCGTGGTCTTCGACGACGAGGGCCGGGTGCTGCTCGGGAGACGCTCCGACACCGGCAAATGGTCGGTCATCGGTGGCATCTGCGAACCGGGGGAGCAGCCGGCGGTGTCGGCGGTCCGCGAGGTGTACGAGGAGACTGCCGTGCACTGCGTGGCGGAGCGGGTGGTGCTCACGCAGATGCTCGATCCCGTGCAGTACGCGAACGGCGACCGGTGCCAGTTCCTGGACGTCACCTTCCGTTGCCGGGCGACCGGGGGCGAGGCGCGCGTCAATGACGACGAGTCGCTGGAGGTGGGCTGGTTCCCGGTCGACGCCCTGCCGCCGTTGAACGAGTTCGGGCTCCTGCGGATCAAGCAGTCGCTCACGGACGAACCCACCTGGTTCGAGCCCGCGGGCCGGCAGTGACGCAGTAACAGCAGCCGCGCATGCAGACGCCGGACGGGCTCGACCACTCAGCCCGTCCGGCGATTCCACGACTCACACAGTCAGATGCTCATGCGGTACGGGCGTCGGCGGGCACAGCTGCGCCCGCGTCCGGCTCCGGTGCCGCCTCGATGTTCTCGAGGTCGCGGTACCGGGTCTCCTTCGCACACACGACAGCCAGCACGGTGATCAGCGCCGCGGCGATCACATACAGCGAGATCCATGTCGAACTGTGGTAGTTCTCGAGCAGCGCGGTGGCGATGAGCGGCGCCGGGGCACCGGCTGCGACCGAAGAGAACTGAGCACCGATCGACGCACCCGAGTACCGCATCCGGGTCGCGAACATCTCCGAGAAGAAGGCCGCCTGAGGCGCGTACATCGCCCCGTGGAAGATGAGCCCGACCGTGACGGCGAGCAGCAGGCTTCCGAAGCTGCTGCTGTCGATCAGCGCGAAGAACGGGAACATCCACAGCCCCACACCGACCGCCCCGATCAGATAGATGGGCTTGCGGCCGAACCGGTCCGACAGCGCGCCCCACACCGGGATGACCGCGAAGTGGATGGCGGAGGCGATGAGTACGGCGTTCAGCGCCGTCTGCCTGCTCAGGTCCGCGGCAATCGTCGCGTACACGAGGATGAACGCCGTGATCACGTAGTAGCTGATGTTCTCCGCCATCCTGGCCCCCATGGCGATGAGCACATCCCGCCAGTGGTGCCGCAGCACGGCGACGAGCGGCATCTTCTCGGCCGCGGCGGCGGCCCCCGTGCGCGCCTCGGCCTGCGCCAGCGCAGCCTTGAACACCGGTGATTCATCGACAGAGAGACGAATCCACAAGCCGACGATCACGAGCACACCGGAGAGCAGGAACGGGATGCGCCAGCCCCAGGACCCGAAGGCGGAATCCGACAGCAGCGCGGTGAGCGCGGAGAGCACCCCGGTCGCGAGCAGCTGCCCGGCCGGCGCCCCGGTCTGCGGCCAGGAGGCCCAGAACCCACGCCGCTTCGCATCCCCGTGCTCCGATACGAGGAGCACAGCCCCGCCCCACTCACCACCGAGGGCGAAGCCCTGCACCAGTCGCAGGACCGTGAGCAGGACCGGAGCGGCGGCACCGACGGTGGCATGCGTCGGCAGCAGCCCGATGGCGA
This sequence comes from Streptomyces sp. NBC_00353, assembly GCF_036108815.1. Taxonomy (NCBI): domain Bacteria; kingdom Bacillati; phylum Actinomycetota; class Actinomycetes; order Kitasatosporales; family Streptomycetaceae; genus Streptomyces; species Streptomyces sp. NBC_00353. The sequence continues at coordinate 8,606,779 of NZ_CP107985.1, forward strand.
AGGTCGCCCCACCCATCAGCAGCAGACTCAGCACCAGCAGCTTCTTGCGGCCGAGCCGGTCGCCGTAGTGCCCGAACACCAGGGCGCCGAGTGGCCGGGCTGCGAAGCCGACCGCGTAGGTGAGGAAGGAGAGGAGCGTTCCGACGAGCGGGTCGGACTCGGGGAAGAACAGCTTGGGGAAGACGAGCGCGGCTGCTGACCCGTAGAGAAAGAAGTCGTACCACTCGATGGTGGTCCCGATGAGGCTTGCGGCGACGATGCGCTTGAGCGAGCGGGTGGTTGGCGGTGCGGATGCCGAGGCGGCCATGGGTACCACTTCCGGACGGTTGCGGGGACGTTTCCGTGTCGCCACACCGTAGGAACGGGCAGGTCAGAGGCGTATGTGGTGGGAGACCATAGTTCTCGGGTCGAGTGTGCACGGGGCCACCATGACAGGTGTGTCGAGCCTGCCTCATGGACCGTACTGAAGGCGGCGGGCGTCTGTCCGAGTTGTGTCGTTCGGCATGGTTCAGTGCCTTGGTGCTGACTCCCGTGCTGGTCCTGATCACCCGTCCCGTGCTGACTCGGTGCTGACTACGCAGCGTTGAACTTCAGGATTCGGGGCGGATCGGGCGGTGGCGTTCTTCGCCTTCCACGGCTGTCGTCAGGTCCGCCGGGTTCCCGCTGAGGCGGCCATGGGCGGTGGCGCGGAGTCTCGCCGTTCTTGGGTGCGTCCGCCGGTGCGTGAAGTTTGGCTCCTGGCCGGTCCGGATCTTGGTCCGCGCTCAGAGCGTCGGCGGGTGCTGGACCGCGCCCTCGTCAGCGGCATGGCCGAGAGACCCCGGAGTCCGGTCGGAACGCCCCGCATGGATACCAGGGCCATCTGGTCGGCCGCTGCGCTGCCGGCCGACAGCACCCCGCGGTGCTGGGCCTCCCACAGCACGGTCATCGCATCGACGGCCTCCCGCGATGTCCGAGGGCGGTCAGGCACACCTACAGCTGACCGTGCAGGGGAAGGGCTCGACGGGCGCGGTCCGTCCGCGCCGGTTGCGGGTCACCGGCGGTCGGGCAGACTCCAGCGGTACGGAGCGATGAGCCGGTCGACCGACTCGGGGCCCCAGGAGCCCGGGGCGTACGGCTCGACCTGCGGCGGGTTCGCCAGCAGCGGGGCGGATGCCTCCCACAGACGCTCGATCCCGTCGGAGCGGGTGAACAGGGACTGGTCTCCCAGCATCGCGTCCAGGATGAGGCGTTCGTATCCTTCGAGCGCGTACATCGAGTTGAAGGAGCCGCCGTAGTCGAAGACCATCCCGGCCTCCTCGAGGCGCATGGCAGGGCCGGGCTCCTTCACCAGGAAGCGGGTGGCGATCCGGCCGGGGTCGTCGAAATCGATCACCAGCTCGTTGTTCCGGGCTTCTTCTGAGTCGCCCTGCGCGGGCAGCGGGAACATGCGCAGGGCCGGTTCCCGGAATCCGAGCGTCACGACGTGCCTTCCCTCTCCGAGCGACTTGCCCGAACGCAGGAAGAAGGGCACACCGGCCCACCGCCAGTTGTCGAGTTCGACGCGCAGCGCGATGAACGTCTCGGTGTCCGACCGGGGATCGACGCCCGGCTCGTCGCGGTACCCCTCGTACTGGCCACGGACGACCTGTGCCGGGTCCAGTTGCCGCAGGGACTGGAAGACCTTTTCCTTCTCGTCCCGCAGCGACTTCGCCGTGAGTTCGGCAGGGGGCTCCATCGCCATGAACCCCATGAGCTGGAAGAGGTGAGTGACGATCATGTCCCGGAAGGTGCCGGTGCCTTCGAAGAACTGTGCCCGGCCCTCGATCCCGATCTTCTCCGGCACGTCGATCTGCACATGGCTGATGTGGTCGCGGTTCCAGATGGGCTCGAAGAGACCGTTGGCGAACCGGAGGGCGAGGATGTTGTCCACGGACTCCTTGCCGAGGAAGTGGTCGATGCGGAAGGTCCGGGACTCGTCGAACACGGAGTGGATCGTCGCATTGAGGGCCTGGGCCGAGGGGAGATCCGTACCGAAGGGCTTCTCCACGATGACGCGGGCGTTCTCGGCGAGGCCGGTCGCGCCCAGCATCTCGATCACGGAGGCGAAGGCCGTCGGCGGCACAGCGAGGTGGAACAGCCGGCGGGGTCTGCCTCCGACGGCCTGCTCGGCCTTCCGTACGGCCGAAAGGAGCGGCTCGGGGTCGTCGGGGTCCGCCGCGCCGAATGTCAGCGCTTCCTCGAACTCCTGCCACTCCGGGCCTTCCGGCTTCGATCTGCCGAATTCGGCGACCGCCTCCCGGGCCCGTTTGCGGAAGTCGTCGTCGCTGAGCGCGGCCTGGGACGGTGCCGAGCCGACGATCCGGTAGCGGGCCGGCAGCAGTCCGGCCTTGGCGAGATGGAAGAGTCCTGGCAGGAGCTTGCGCCGGGCGAGGTCACCGGTCGCACCGAACAGCACGATGACGTGGTCTTCGGGGACCGGACCACTGCTTTCGGATCCGGGGCCGCTGGTCATGGTTCACCGCGCCTTCTCGGCGTGACCGCCGAATTCGCCGCGCATCGCGGACAGCACCTTGTCCCTGAACTCGCCCAGCCCGCGCGATTCGTACCGCTCGGTGAGCGCGGCGCTGATGACGGGTGCGGGCACGCTCTCCTCCACGGCCGCGACCACCGTCCACCGTCCCTCTCCGGAGTCGGAGACCCGGCCGGCGAAATCGTCGAGTTCGGGCGAGCGGGACAGCGCGTCGGCCACGAGGTCGACCAGCCAGGAGCCGACGACGGAGCCGCGGCGCCACACCTCGGCGACCTCGGCCACGTCGATCTCGTACTGGTAGGCCTCGGGTTCGCGCAGCGGGGCGGTCTCGGCGTCGACGGAGCGCGAACGCAGGCCCGCGTCCGCGTGCTTGATGATGCCGAGCCCCTCGGCGATGGCGGCCATCATCCCGTACTCGACCCCGTTGTGGACCATCTTCACGAAGTGGCCTGCGCCGCTCGGGCCGCAGTGCAGATAGCCCTGGGACGCGGTCCCGTCGGTCCGGGTCCTGCCGGGGGTGGGTTCGGCGTCCCCGGTGCCCGGGGCGATGGCGCGGAAGACGGGGTCCAGCCGGGCTACCGCCTCCTCCTTGCCGCCGATCATCAGGCAGTAGCCCCGCTCCAGGCCCCAGACACCGCCCGAGGTCCCGCAGTCGACGTAGTGGATCCCGCGCGGAGCGAGCTGCTTCGCCCGGGTGATGTCGTCCCGGTAGTACGAGTTGCCGCCGTCGATGACGGTGTCACCGGGGTCGAGCAGGGCCGCCAACTGGTCCAGTGTCGACTGCACCACGCCGGCGGGGAGCATCAGCCAGACGTTTCTGGGCTTTTCCAGCTTGTCGACCAGGTCGTGAAGGGAGGAGGCCGCGGTCGCCCCCTCCTTCTCCAGTTCCTGTACGGCCTCCCGGTCGAGGTCGTAGACGACACAGCGATGGCCGTCACGCATCAGTCGGCGCACGAGATTGGCGCCCATCCGGCCGAGCCCGATCATGCCGAGCTGCATGGGTGTGTCAGTGGTCATGGCCGACTTCCCGTTCTTCAGAGCGCGGTGGTGACGGATGACTGCGTTGGCGGACGAGCCGTGGCCGGGCTCCGGCTCCTGGGCGATGCCGTCATGTCCTCGCCTCTGCCGCGACTGCACCAGCGCTCGTGACCGAGCCCCTAAGCTAGCGTCGACGAACGATGGAACCGGGCATGCCGGGCCGCACAGGGTCTGGGATCCTGCTGTCTTTACGCTGAACGGCTCAGGTTCGACGAGGTCGAGGGTTAGGGCGGGGATCCGCTTCCGGCCCCTGGAACATTCCGTGACGCCTCTGCAGTCGCGGCGTCGGGTGCGCTGTACCGCGGCTCTTCCAACAGGGTCCGTCCGCGTGCGGCTTCGGGCAGCCACTTGTTCCAAACGAAAGGCCCTAGGTCTTTCGATCCTGGAGCTGATGGTGCTGGTCGCTGTTGCGGTCGCCGGTCTGCAGGTCCAGCCGCCGACGCCACCGTGCCGCCGGCGCGGCGGAGTCTGCCCAGGAACCGGGGGGCACCTTACGGGAGTTGAGCACATCCTCACCGTAAATGTCCTGCAGCCAGTTGGTGTGGTAAATGGTGTCGAGGTAGCGCTCGCCGAGGTCCGGGGCGATGGTCACCGCGGTCAGTTCGCTCGTGTCATGCCGGGCCAGCCAGTCCGTTGCGCCGCTGACCACCGTGCCGGTGGAGCCGCCGAACAGGAATCCGCCCCTGGCCAAACGATGGCAGGCACGGATCGTGTCCGCCTCCTCGACACGTATCACCTCATCCACATAGGACTCGTCGAGCAGCGGCGGCCGCATGCTCATCCCCAGGCCGGGAATCATCCGGCGGCCCGGCGAACCGCCGAAGGACACCGAGCCGACGCTGTCCACCGCGATGATCCGCACCGGCCGGTGCCACTCCCGGAAGTAGCGCGCACAGCCCATCAGGGTCCCGGTGGTGCCGGCCCCGACGAACAGCACGTCCAGTCGAGGGAACTGGCGGGCGATCGCCGGCGCCGTCGTGCGGTAGTGCGCCTTCCAGTTGCTCGGATTGGTGTACTGGCTGAGCCACACGTACCGGTCGTCGGAGGCGCACAGCGCGCGGATGTACTCGATCCGCGCGCCGAGAAAGCCGCCGTTGGCCTCCTGGTCGGCGATCACGTGCACCTGACTGCCCAACGCCTCCATCATCAGCCTGGTCGACAGGTTGCCGCGGGCGTCCGTCACGCACAGGAACCGGTAGCCCTTGCTCGCCGCGATCATGCTCAGTGCCACGCCGAGGTTTCCGGACGAGGACTCGACGAGGATCGATTTCGGCGTCAGGATTCCATCCCGCTCAGCGGTCTCCACCATCTCGGTCGCGGCCTTCAACTTGATCGAGCCGGCGAAGTTGAAGCCCTCACACTTCAGGTAGAGCGAGTGCCCGAACATCGACCGAAGGTCGACATAGAGCTCCTCTTGGTTGAAGGCGTAGGGAACGGATATGACGGGCACCATGGTCTCCTCTGTCTGGCGCAGCGCAGTTCCGGGAACGTCCATCCGGCCGTGGGCGGGCTTCTCGCTCTTGCGGCCGGGAGCCCGTGTCCAACCGAGCCGGGCGGCCCTGCGTCAGCGGCCGCTGTGCCGTACGTCCTGACTTGCTGCGACTTGACCGGTGATCTCTCCTGGGAATACCCCTGCACAAGCCTCCTGGGTTCTCGGCCGGCTCATCCGTACCGGCTCAGTTCGTGGAAGAAGTCGTCGACGATGTGCAACTCGCCGCTGCGGACCACTTCGTTGTAGACGTCCTTGCCCACCGCGAGGTCGAGCACCCCGAGGCCGAAGGGTGAGAACACCACCGGCCGGTCCGCCGGCACCGTCACGCGTGCGGCCATCACGTCGTCCAACGTGCCGTGCAGGAAGTCCCGGTTGCCCGTGAGCTGCTCGGCCAGATGCGGCGAGGTGTCGGCCTTCAGGCAGTGCTCGACGTCATCGACGATGTTGGTCGAGGCGAGCAGGATCTCCGGCGCGAGGTCGCGCAGCGACACGTGCAGCACCAGGGGATTGTGCGCGAACCATGACAGGTCGCTGACATGCGGCCGGCCGGCGACGGTTGCGAAGACCACCAGGTCGCTGTGGCGGATCAACTGCTCGGCGCTGTCGTGCACGGTGATCCGGCCGGTGGTGCCCGACTGTTCCAGGTAGCACCGGAAGCCTGCCGCGCTGTCGGCGGACAGGTCGTGCACGCCGATCTCGTCGAACGACCAGCCGGTGCCGGCCAGGAAGGTGTGGATGTAGCGGGCGATCAAGCCCACCCCGAAGAACCCGACGCGCGTCGGTCGGGGCCGGTCGCGGCTGAGCCAGTCGGCAGCCGACGCCGCCGACGCGGCCGTCCTGGTGGCGCTGATGATCGAGCTTTCCAGACAGGCGAACGGGTAGCCGGTGTCCGGGTCGTTGAGGATCAGCACGGCCGAGGCCCTCGGGATGCCCGCCCTCACGTTCTCCGGGAAGCTGGAGATCCACTTCAGGCCGTCCACCCGCGCCTCCCCGCCGATCGAGGCGGGCAGCGCGATGATCCGGGAGGACGGGCGGTCGGGGAAGCGCAGGAAGTACGACGGCGGGTTCACCGAATCACCGGCGCCGTGCACCCGGTAGGTGGCCTCGACCAACTCCACGATTCGTTTCTCGCGTCCGTGCAGCGCGCGCTGGACCTGGGCACCGGAGATCACCGCGAACGGTGGCACGGTGATCGGCGCGGGCAGCGCGGACTCCGTTGCGGTGGAAGCGACGGCGGTCATCCTGTGCTCACCTCGACAGTCGGCGAGCAGTCGGCCAGATGTACGGGGTCGGCCATGGCGACGACCACTTCGCGCGGCCCCTCGAAGGGCTCCCTGCTGTGCGCGGTGCGGATGTTGTCGACGAGCATCAGGTCGCCGGCCTGCCACGGCTCGCGTGCGGTGTTGGCCTCGTAGACGCTGTTGAGCAGCTGCACGACGTCCTCGGCGATCGGGTCGCCATTGCCGAAGCGGGTATTGAACGGCAGCCCGTCGGCGCCGTAGACGTCCACCAGGTACTCGCGCACCTCGGGGGCCATCGTCCACTCGTTGAGGAACGCGATCTGGTTGAACCAGCAGCGCCGGCCGGTGACCGGGTGACGCACCACGGCGCTGCGGCGCTGTCTGGTGCGCAGTCCACCGTCGGGCTGCCACTCGAACGTGATCGCGTTGGCGCGGCAGTAGCTCTCGACGGCGCCACGGTCGTCGGTGCCGAACGCCTCGGCGACGGTCGCCCCGATCTCGTCGTTGTAGCTGCGGGTGAGCAGCCACCCCTCCCGCTCGAAACGCTCGGTCAACTCGGCGGGCAGCGCGTCGAGCACGGTCGGTGAGTCGGCCACCGCGGTCGCCCCGCCGTCGGTGGGTGCGCTGAGACAGGCGAACATCATCATGCCGGGGAACTCAAGCGTGTAGCTCAGTTCGTGGTGCATGCACATCGGCTGGTTCGGCGGCCACTTCGATGAGGAGTACACGCCGTCGGAGTAGGTCCGTCGGGGCGCGAAGACCTCCTTCTCGGTCATCAGACCCGTGGCCAGCCTCGCGAAGACGGCGCCGGTTCCGGCCGCGTCCCGCAGCCCGAGGCCGCGTACCAGGACCGACCCGTGCTCGGCGACGACAGCGCGCAGCGCGTCCCGGTGCTCGGCTGCCCAGCCCGGCGCGTCGCCGGTGGCCTCGGCCCGCAGCAGCGGGGGTTTGCCGGGTTCACGTTCCACGTCGACCAGCGACGCCGTGGATAGGGACGACATCTCGATGTCCTTTCAGTTGCCACTCAGGAAGAAGCGAACAAATCGGCGGCGCGCAGTACGGCCTCTGCCGCCTCGGTCGGACGGGTGCGCAGGAAGTAGTGGCCTCCCTCGGCGAGCTCGTGCAGGTCGACCTGCTCGGCCAGGAGCTGCCAGTCGCGGTACCGGCGCGGGTACTCCGCTGTGCTCGGGTCGTCGGCGGCAACGACCACGGTGACCGGCGCGGACAGCTTCAGCGCCGGTGGGCTGTCCAGGGCGTCGGCGAAATAGTGGTGCGCGGACACGCAGTCGTGCCGGTAGGCGGCACCGATGTGCTCGGCGTGCTGCGCATCCAGCTCACCGAGCTCGGTGTACCCGCCCTCCGAGCTCAGCCTCGCGGCGATCTCGGCGTTGCTCCGCCCGGTCAGATCGGCGATGGTGGCCCGCCGGTCGGCGGCGTTGCCGAGCAGCTGCGCGCCGAGGAACACCCGCTGGACGTCCACCCCGCTCTCCTGCAGCTTTCTGGCAGTCTCCACGGCCAACGCGGTTCCCGAGGAATGGCCCCACAGCAGGACCCTGGTCAGGCCACGCCGGATGATCTCGACGACGACGTGCTCGGCCACCTGTGCCATCGGCGCGAACGGCTCGCTCTCGGCGGCCACGTCGTGACCGGGCAGCTCGACGGCGTAGACCGCCGGCCCGCCGCCCGGCAGTGCCCCGGCCATCGGCTGGAAGTTCACCGCGTTGCCGCCGGCGTAAGGGAAGCACACCAGGGCGGCGGCCTGCGTTCCGTCCGATTCCGACAGTGACTGGAGCAGTCCGGAGCGCCGTTCGGACCTGCCGTCGACCAGCCCGGCCAGATCGGCAAGGACCGGGTGGCGGGTGACGTCCTTGAGGGACACCGCACGGTCCAGGGTGATCGCCAGCTTCACTGCCGACAGCGACGTGCCGCCCCGGTCGAAGAAGTGGTCCCGCCGTCCGATCTGGTGCTGCGGGATGCCGAGCACCTTCGCCCATGCGACCGCCAGCTGCCGTTCGGTCGGCGTACTCGGCGCGCGGTACTCGTCCTGGGCGGCGCCGAGTTCTTCGGAGAGCCCTCGCAGAGCCTTCCTGTCGATCTTGCTGTTGGCTGTCAGTGGCAGACTTTCCCGCCAGTGGAAGGCCGACGGGACCATGTACTCGGGCAGCGACTCACCGAGCCGGTCCCGCAGGACGTCGACCTCGAGCGGCCGTCGACCGGAGTAGAACGCCACCAGGTGCTTGCTCCGGTCGGCCCGCTCGGTCACCACCACCGCACCGTCGCGAACACCGGGCACCTGCAACAGGGTGTTCTCGATCTCGCCGATCTCGATCCGGAAGCCACGAATCTTCACCTGGTTGTCCCGGCGGCCGAGGAACTCCAGTTTGCCCCCGGGCTGCCAGCGGCCGTAGTCGCCGCCCCGGTAGAGCCGGGCGCCGTCACGGTGCGGATCGGCCAGATAGGCCTGCCGGGTGCGCTCGGGGTCGTTGACGTATCCGCGGCCGACGCAGACGCCGGAGAAGACGATCAGACCGGGGGCGCCGAGCGGCACCGGGGTCAGGTGCTCGTCGACGACATACACGTGCACGTTGTTGACCGCGGGACCCAGCAGGATCCGGTCCCCGTCGGGCACGCGGTCCATGACCTCGTGGTTGGTGTCGTCCGAGGTCTCGGTCAGCCCATAGGCGTTGACCAGCTTGATCCCGGGCTGGGCGGCGAACCAGCGCTGCGCGAGCTCCTTCTTCAGCGCCTCGCCGGTGACCGACACGCACCGCAGGTCCGGCAGCTCGCGGGGGTGCTGCTTCAGACAGGACACGACGACGTCCAGGTAGGAGGGTACGACCTGGAGGACGGCGACCCGGCCGTCAACGATCTTGTCGACGAACCGCTCGACGTCCAGGATCACCTCCTGCTCCACCAGCAGCGTCCGCCCGCCGACCAGCAGCCCGGACACCAGTTGCCACAGCGAGATGTCGAAGCACTGGGGCGCGGTCTGGGCGACCACCTGTCCCTCGCCGATCCCCAGGTCGTCGATCTTGGCGTAGAGGTGGTTCAGCATGCCCGCGTGCTCGCACATCGCGCCCTTGGGCTCTCCCGTGGAGCCGGAGGTGAAATAGATGTAGGCAAGCTGGTCCGGTGCGACGTGGAGGCCCAGATCGTCGTCGGCATGGTCCTCCTCGTAGGCTGCGCCGACGAAGAGCTTCTGGACCCCGGACAGCGAGCCGAGGGCCTGGTCGAGCGTGGAGGTGCTGCCGGGATCGGTCAGCACGAGCCCGCATGCGGCACGGGAGAGCATGGTCGCGACGCGATCGGCCGGGAAATGCGGCTCGATGGGCAGGTACACGCCGCCGGCCTTGAAGACAGCGAGGACGGCGGCCATCCAGTCCAGGTTGCGCTCCGTCACCACCGCGACGACACCCTCGGGGCGCAGCCCCCGCGCCAGCAGGGCTCGTCCCACCCGGTTGGCGCGTGCGTTGAGTTCCCGATACGTCAGCTGCTGCTCCCCGTGCACCGCAGCGACGGCGTCCGGGTGAGCCGACACCCGCTGCTCGAACAGCTCGTGGAACCGGTGGTCCGGCAGCTCCCGGTGTGGACCGGCGAATTCTTCGAGCTGGAAGTGGAGTTCCTCGGCGGAGAGCAGGCTCTGCGGTCCGTGCTCGGCGTCCGGATCGGCGGCGATCAGCGCGAGCGCGGTGAGATGGTAACCGGCGATCCTGTCGGCGCAGTCCGCGTCGAGCGCATCGGTCCGATACCGCAGTCGCAGCACGAGATGGCCGCCGCGTTGCGAAAATCCCAACCGCAGCACGGTGTTACCGGCGACTTCGCCGCCCGAGCCGTGCGGATCGAACACGGTCTCGACCGACGGTTCGGCCAGGCCCAGCTCGCGCCTGAGCTCATCGACCGGAAAGTCCTTGTGCAACAGCAGATCCGACGCTGCTCGATGGGTGTCCAGCAGCAGCGCACGCCACGAGTCGGGGTCCGTCGTCAGCCGGCACGGCAGCGGCCGGCCGCCCTCCACGGTGACGTAACCGGTCGTGACCTCACGCTCGCCGGACAGCGCGGCAAGTACCTTGGCGTGCGCTGCCAGCAGCACGGAGTCGACCGGCACCGCCAGGCCCTTGGCCAACCGGCCCAACGCCGCCACGACGCCGTCCGGGATCGTCGCCTCGTGTTCGCCGACGCCCGTCACCGGATCGAGCGTCCACCGCGGTATTGCGGTGCATCCACCGGCGAGCAGCACAGCGCGCCAGTACTCCCGGTCGGCCTGCTCCTGCATTCCCATCTGGTCGTCCCTCTCCATTCACCGTCGCCACCGTGCTGTTCGCGCCGACAAGGGCGGCGCTGCTACCTCTTCCCGGTCAGCGCCTCGGGCTGATACAGGGCATCTCGCATCTCCGTGGCGGGGTTTCCTCCCCAGCGGGCGTGCTGCGGGACTTCCTCGCCCTTCATGAGAAAGGAGTCGGGGGCGAGTACCGCGCCCTCGCCCATCGTCACGCCGTAGTGGACGTGGGCTCCCACACCGAGGGTGCAGCCGACGTCGATGGTGCTGCGATCGGACTTGAAGGTGCCGTCCTCCTGCGAGTGGCACTGGATCTTGCTTCCGGCATTGAGCGTGCAGTCGCTCCCGATGGTGGTGAGCGTCCGCTCCGTCAAATAGCAGCCGTCATCGAAGACTCTGCTGCCGATCCGAACGCCCAGCATCCGCCAGATCACGTTCTTGAAAGGGGTGCCGTTGAAGACGTTGAGGTACGTGTCGGGCACCTTCCAGAGGCGCTCGTGCCACCAGAAGTAAGGCTCGTAGATGGAACACAACCGAGGTCGCAGCGAGCGGAATGCCGCGATACCGCGTTCCACCAGTACGAAGTAGACAGCGGTGAACCCGAGACTGGACACCAGGAACACAGCGATCAGCACATGTCCGTAGGAGTCGTACAGTTCGGCGTTCGCGAGGCCGAGCATCGTGAGCACGAAGAAGTGCAGCCACCGCACGAGCAGGAAGAAGACCATCGATCGGATGTTGTAGCGGTTCTTTGCGGCGAGGCTGCGGCGCAACTCGTCGCCGGTCCGAAGGTGGTCGAACCGGGAGTCGCGCTCGACCGACCGGGGAATCTCGAAGCACGGCGAGCCGAGCAGGCCCACACCCTCGCGCACCTCACCGTCGAGCGGAACCATCACCTTCGTCGCAAGGAGACAGTTCTCGCCCGTCCTGGCCCCCGAGGGATAGGCGATGTTGTTCCCGAGGAAGTTGTATGGCCCGATCGAGGCCCGGGACACCCGGAAGGACGTGCTCGAGAAGTCGGCGTTGACGATGGAGAGTCCGTCAGCGACCATCGTCCCGCTGCCGACAGAGCACAGATACGGGGTCTCGTGCTGGACTTCCGTGCCGAAGTTCGACCCGGTCTGCTCGACGCGGGACAAGTCGTATCCGAGGCCGCGCAAATAATGGACGATGTAGGAGCTGTCACCGAGCAGCCACTTGAAGAACTTGATGTTGGTCATGCGCCCGATCGCCCGGTGAGCCGAGTAGTGAAACCCGTACAGCGGATAGACCTTGTCCGGCTTGACGACCAGGTTCAGCAGGCGCGGAACGGTGAACAATACGGCCAGGCCCACGACGACGAAGCCGAAGAACAACACCAGGGAAAGGATCAGCGCGTCGATGTAGAGATCTGTCGATGTGAACCCCACCGTGCCCGGGCCCAGCCGGTTGTGCAGCGCCGGAACCAGGGTCACCAGCATGTACGCGCCTCCGACAGCCAGCGGCACGTAGAGGAAGAACAGCTGAAGCACGGTGACGAGGCCGAAGCCGGCCCGCCGCAGCGTGCTGCATTTGGCCGGCGCGATCCTCAGGTAGTCGTGCTGCGTGAGCTGTGCCGGGGATCCGTGCCAGCGCTGACCGTCCGGGACCGCCTGACCGCTGTACAGCGTGGACGTGTGGCCGAGTTGAGCACCGTCGCCCATGGACGTGTCGATGTCGAGGACGGTCTTCTCGCCGATGAACACGTCCCGGCCAAGGGTGACGCGACCGGTCTGGATACGGCCGGCGTGCGCCCGGTAGCAGAGGAAGAACGAGTCCTTGCGGATCACCGTGCCGGAGCCGATCGTCAGCAGGTCGGGGCAGACCGGAACGCTGCGGGAGAGGATCGTGACTCCCTTGCCGATCCGTGCGCCCAGGGCCCGCAGGTACAGCACGTACAGGGGATTGCCGACGAAGAAGATCATCGGGTTGGCGTGGATCAGCACCTTGACGGTCCAGAAGCGCAGGTACGTCAGACCCCAGACCGGGAACTCGCGCGATGTCCACCGGCCGATGAGGAGCCATTTGGCCGCGATCGGGAAGGTGCACAGACCGACGAAGCCGACGCCGCCGAAGACGAGCGATCGCAGATAGATGTCGATCACATCCGAGCCGGCGGAGACCCATGCGTAGCCCAGGTCGGCCACAAGTCCGGCGAGGAATGAATATCCCAGGAAGAGCAGGAACTGCAGTGTCCCGCAGAGGGCGTACTGCACTGTGCCGACCGGGGCCACCACCTCGGTCGGCGCCGGGGACGACGACTCGACAGGGATGGGCGCGGCTTCCGCGAGCCCCGTCGCCAGGCTGCGTATCGTCGGGTGCCGGTAGATGTCCTTCATCGACGCCGACGGAAGGTCCGCCCGCTTCCTGACCCGTGCGCAGAAATGCGCCATCACCAGGGAGTTGGCGCCGAGGTCATCGAAGAAGTGGCTGTCGACCGACACTCGTTCGACACACAGGACGTCAGCCAACACCTCGGAGAGCTCTCTCTCGATGCCGGTCTCCGGGGCGGTGTATCTGCACTCGTCGATCGCAGATTCATTCGGCCCGGGCGTCAGGACTTCGAGGGATTTCTCCTCCATACGGGCTCCTTGAGGAACTTTCGAGAGTCGTCGGCCATGACGGTCGGCGCCCTGTACTCGCGCTTTTCGATGGCCGGATCGAGTAGTCCGGAAGTCATGAGGCCGGGACGTGTTGTCCGGTTCAGAACCGTTGCCTCAGTCTCAGCTGATCACCGTCGGGCTGCCACTCGAACTCGATCACATCGGCGCGGCCGGAAGCTCTCGACGGCACCGGAGGGTCCTCGCTGCCGGACGCCTGGCGCCGGGAGCGCGGAGCGATCGCTGCCCGATTCACGCCTCATCCACGATCGCGCCCGGCGTGACGGCGATGAGCTGCGCACGGGTCTTGCCGTACTGCATGCGAGTGGCGTGTGCCTGACGGGGAGGTAGCTGTGCCGGGGGCGCCGCAGCCTTGAGACGGCAGAGCGACGCCCACACGCTCCTCAATGGTGGCGCGGTGACACACGCGGCCGAAACCAGCTCATGTGACTCGATCCAGTGAGGTACGCCCATCCGGGGGTGACGACCTCGCGACCGCGGCACTCACCCGGATGCCCACCGCACCCACGACACGGCCACCGCCATGCCGCGGTGCGCCGACTGCCGGGCGTGACTCAGCGCTCCAGGACCAGGGCCTGGCCCTGCCCGACACCGATGCACAGCGCGGCCAGACCCGTGCCCGAGCCCGCTTCGGCGAGCTGGTGGGCGACTGCTCCGGCGATGCGGGCGCCGGAGGCGCCGAGGGGATGTCCCAGGGCGATGGCTCCGCCCCTCGTGTTGAGGACGTCGGGGTCGAGGTCGGGCAGTGCCGCGAGGCATCCCAGTGCCTGGGCGGCGTAGGCCTCGTTGAGCTCGACGGTGCGCAGGTCGCCGAAGTCGCGCCCGGCTTTCGTCAGGACCTTGCGGATGGCTTCGACCGGGCCGAGACCGAAGTACTGCGGCTCGATGCCGGTCACGGCGCCGGCCCTGATCCTGGCCAGCGGCTCACGACCGATCTCGGCCAGCCCGGCCTCGTCGGCCAGCAGCAGGGCTGCCGCGCCGTCGTTGAGGGGCGAGGCGTTGCCGGCCGTGACCGTACCGCCCTGACGGAAGACGGGCTTGAGGCGGGCCAGCGCCTCGAGGGACGTGTCGTCCCTGATCCCCTCGTCGCGGGGCAGGTCGACACCGTCGACGGGAACCACCTCGGTGTCGTAGGCACCGTCCTGCCACGCTCGCGAGGCCTTCTCGTGACTGGCGAGCGCGAAGACGTCCTGGGCCTCGCGGGTGATTCCGTACTTGTCGGCGATCAGCTCGGCGCTCTCGCCGAGCGGGATGGTCCACTCCTCGGGCATGCGCGGGTTGACCATCCTCCAGCCCAGGGTGGTGGAGTACAGCTGCTGGTTCCCTGCCGGGAAGGCCCGTTCCGGTTTGGGCATCACCCACGGGGCGCGGCTCATGGACTCCACGCCGCCTGCCACCGCGATGGAGGCATCGCCGAGCGCCACCGCACGGGCGGCCTGGATGACGGCCTCCATCCCCGAGCCGCACAGCCGGTTGACGGTGGCTCCGGGGACCGTGACGGGCAGGCCGGCCAGCAGTACCGCCATGCGGGCGACATCGCGGTTCTCCTCCCCGGCGCCGTTGGAGTTTCCGAAGAGCACGTCGCCGATGAGGCCCGGGTCCAGGGCGGGGCTGCGGTCGAGCAGACGGCGCAGCACGCCGGCGGCGAGGTCGTCGGGGCGCACTGAGGACAGGGCCCCGCCATAGCGGCCGATCGGGGTACGGACGGCGTCGACGACGTAGACGTCCCGCAGGTACTCGTTCATCGGGACTCCTTGCGGTGGAGAGGGAGAAACGGGGGTGGGTGATGCCGGCCCGCCGGTCCGGGGCGCTGTCCAGGAGACTCGGCCGGCGGGCGATCAGGGGGTGGGCCGACCGCAGTCAGCCGATGGTGTCGGGCACTCGTACGCGCGCGGCGGTACGGCTGACGACGTCGTCCACGCTGACGCCGGGAGCCGTCTCGACGAGGACGAGACCGTCCTCGGTGACGTCCAGGACGCCGAGGTCGGTGATGATGCGGTCGACGCATGCCCTGCCGGTCAGGGGCAGGGTGCAGGCCTCGACGACCTTCGGGCTGCCGTCCTTGGCACAGTGGTCCATCACGACGACCACCCGCCGGGCGCCGTGGACGAGATCCATCGCACCGCCCATGCCCTTCACCATCTTGCCCGGGATCATCCAGTTGGCGAGGTCCCCGGCGGCGGAGACCTGCATGGCCCCCAGAATCGCGGCGTCGATGTGACCGCCTCGGATCATCCCGAAGGACAGCGACGAGTCGAAGAAGCTCGCGCCCGGCAGCACCGTGACCGTCTCCTTGCCCGCGTTGATGAGGTCCGGGTCCACGTCCGCGTCGGCCGGGTACGGGCCGACGCCGAGGATGCCGTTCTCCGACTGGAGCACCACATGCACCCCTTCGGCGATGTGCTCGGGCACCAGCGTGGGCAGTCCGATGCCGAGGTTGACGTAGTCACCGTCCTGGATTTCGGCCGCCGCGCGTGCGGCCATCTCGTCCCTGGTCCAAGCCATCAGCGCCGCACCGTCCCTCGTGCCGGAGGCGCGGAAACAGTGCGCCGTTCGATCTGCTTGTCCGCGGCCTGCTCCGGCGTCAGTTCGACCACCCGCTGGACGAAGACGCCGGGGAGATGGATCTCGTCCGGGTCCAGCTCGCCGGGCTCGACCAGCTGCTCCACTTCGGCGACGGTGACGCGGCCGGCCATGGCGGCGAGCGGGTTGAAGTTGCGGGCCGAGCGGTGGAAGACGAGATTGCCGTGGCGGTCGCCCTTGGCGGCGCGGACGAGTGCGAAGTCGGTGGTGATGCCGTGCTCGAGCACGTGACGCCGGCCGTCGAACTCGCGTATTTCCTTGGGCGGCGAGGCGACTGCCACGCTGCCGTCGGGTGCGTAGCGCCAGGGCAGGCCGCCGTCGGCGACCTGGGTGCCGACCCCGGCGGGGGTGAAGAAGGCGGGGATGCCGCAGCCGCCGGCTCGCAGGCGCTCGGCGAGCGTGCCCTGCGGCGTCAGCTCGACCAGCAGCTCCCCCGAGAGGTACTGACGGGCGAACTCCTTGTTGTCGCCGACGTATGAGCCGGTGACACGGGCGATGCGACCCGCGGCGAGGAGGATGCCGAGGCCGCCGCCGTCCACGCCGCAGTTGTTGGACACCACGCTGAGCCCGCTCGCGCCGGTCGCGTACAGCGCCTGGACCAGCACATTGGGAACACCGCTGAGGCCGAAGCCGCCCACGGCCAACGACGCTCCGTCCATGACGTCGGCCAGCGCCTCCTCGGCGGTGGCAACCACCTTGTCCATGTGCACTGCACTCCGTTCGGGTCCGGCAGACCGCCGGACCGGCGTCAGCCTCGGTTCGTGTGATCCTGAGTGGGGCCTGTGCCGTGCCGTCAGCACTGGAGCACGGCCCTCAACGCGCCGAGCAGCTCGGCGCGGGCCGAGGAGCCGGCCTGCGGTGCCCGGGAGGACCGCCAGGCGATGTGTCCGTCCGGGCGGACGAGCAGGCAACCGTCCTCGGCCATCCCCGAGGTGCGGCGCCACTCGCCGTAGGCGTCGCGGCTGTTCTCGGAGCCGATGCGCACGCACTTCAGCGGAATACCCAGGGTGTTCCCGCATTCGGCCGCGGCGGCCTCCCACTCGCCACCGGACAGCCCGGTCAGCACGGTGAAGGCGCCCTTGCCGACGACGTCCAGCGTGGACAGCCGGTTGCCGTCGCCGTCGACGAGCCAGGCGTGCGGCAGTTTCGCACCGGGACGGGTCGAGGGCTGGTGGAACAACTCCGGGTCCCGTGCCCACACCTCGCCGGCGTCGCCGTCCGGGACGACGGCGGAAGAGACGTAACGCTGGTTCATCTCGACGCCGTGGGCGTTGAACTCGTAGTTCTTCAGCTGGATGGCCTCCTCCAGCGCCTGCCGGCGTTTGGTGCCGTCGGCCGTCTCGCTGCGGCACGCGGCGAGGCCGCCGGCGATGTCGTCCTCCTCGCTGTACTCGTCGAGTCCGAGCGCTTGGAAGATCGGGCCGAACTGGTCGCGGCTGAGGTTGGCGCGGTCGACGATCTGCTTGCCCACCGGCGCCCGCTCGGCGGTGTACGAGTCCAGCAGCCCCGGTCCGGCCTGACCACGGATGACCATGGCGAGCTTCCAGGCCAGGTTGTACGAGTCCTGGATCGAGGTGTTGGAACCGAGACCGTTGGACGGCGGGTGCCGATGCACCGCGTCCCCGGCGCAGAAGACACGCCCGGCCGAGTAGGTCGTGGCGTAGCTGTGGTTGACCGTCCACAGCGAGCTCGACGTGATCTCGACGGGGATGTCCCGGTCGCCGACGAGGTCGTGGACGATGTCCCGGGCGGTCGCCTCGTCCATCTCGGGCGGGGGCTGATCGATGTCGTATCCCCACACCAGCAGCCATTCGTTCCATGGCCGCACCATGCGCACCAGGCCCATGCCGATGCCGCCCATATGGGCGCCGGGACGCATCACCCAGTACAGAACGCTCGGGCGGTGGGCCACGTGCCGGGAGAGGTCGGCCTTGAAGGTGATGTTCATGCTGCCGGCCTTGCCGCTCTGCCCGGCGATCGGTAGCCCGACCTGCTCGGCCACACTGCTGCGGCCGCCGTCCGCACCGATCAGATAGCGGGCGCGCACGGTGAACTCGTCTCCGCGCAGGCGGTCCCGGAGCCGGGCGGTGACTCCGTCGGCGTCCTGTTCCAGGCTGAGGAACTCGGTGTCGAACCGGACCTTGGCGCCCCGCTCCGCGGCGTTCTTCACCAGGATCGGTTCCAGATAGGTCTGCGGGAGGTCGATCATCTGCACGGGGCTGGCGGCACCGTACTCCGTCGCCGTGTGCGGGCCGGTGCCCCAGCTGCGGATCCGGCCGATCTCCTCGCCGGCCAGGGCGGTGCACAGGACGGTGTCGCCCATGAGCTCGGCGGGGCTTCCGGCCGCGGCGGCTTCGGCGTCGACGCCGAGGTCGCGCAGCACCTCCATGGTGCGCTGGTTGGTTATGTGCGCGCGGGGGGTGTTGGCCAGCCAGCCGTACTTGGTGACCAGCAGGGTGCGGATGCCGTAGGTGGCCAGAAGCAGGGCCGCGGATCCGCCGGCGGGGCCGCTGCCGACCACGAGGACGTCGGTGTCGTAGGCGTGGGTCGATTTCATGGGACTGCTCCTCGTCAGCTTGCCGGTGCGTCGGCGATGCGGGCGATGCGGAAGGTGAACTGCAGGCTGCGCCACTCCCCGTCGACGGCGCGGCCGTCCGGGGTCGGGCCGGTGCGGGGCTCGAAGTCGATGACGAGTCCCTCCTTGACGCCGAACACGGTGTCGGAGTCCAGGTACGGGCCGCCCTTCACGAACAACTGGGTGATCAGGCGCCGGTGGCCGGGCGCGGAGATCATGAAGTGGAGGTGGGGGGCACGGTAGGGATGACGGTTGACGGCCTGGAGCATCTGCCCCACCGGCCCGTCGTCCGGGATCGGATACTCGGCCGGCAGGATCGTCCAGAAGCGCAGCCGTCCCTGGTCGTCCGTGCGCAGGCGCCCCCGCAGCACCGGGCCTTCGTGCTCGGGCAGCTGGACGTCGTAGAACCCGTCCTTGTTGGCCTGCCACACATCCACGACGGCGTCCGGCAGGGGGCGGTCGTCCGTGTCGGTGATGCGGACGTCGGCCCACAATGGGGTGCCGGCGACACCTCGCGAGATGTCGGCGCCCTGTGCGGTCTCCGGGGGACCGTCCGTGTAGAACGGTCCGAGCACCGCTGACGGTGTGGTCTCGGGGGTGCGCGAATTGGTGAGCAGGTCGACGATGCTGGAGACCCCGAGGGTGTCGGACAGCAACACGAACTCCTGGCGGGTACTCGTGCAGATCTGTCCGGTGCGGGTCAGGAAATCAACGGCGTGCTGCCATTCCGATTCGGTGACGTCGTTGCTCGTCACGAAGTGGTGCAGGTGCCGTACGAGGTCACCGAGCAGCTGCCTGACCCGCGGATCCGGTGAGTCGGCGAAGCTCGCCACAACCTGATCGGTCAGGCGCTCCAGGTCCGCAGTCGCCCCGAGTGCCGGGGGAGCCTGCACCGCGGTAGCTGCCGGACGACGCCCCCGCGAGGCGTCCTGCAGCAGGCTCTCGATGCCCTGGTACGTCAGCTCCCGGGGGTTCGGGTACGGCGTGGCGACGGCCAGCCGCGCGGCCTCCGGCAGATCCGCTTGCGCCATGCCCAGCTCGCCCAGCGAGGTGGGGCCGCCCACGGAGGCGATCAGGTCGAACACCCCGCTCGGCGCGTCCGCCACGCCCAGTGCTTCGGCGATGCGGTTCATGACGTCCCGGGCGGCAGGGGCGTTGTAGGCCATGGCGTGCGGCAGGATCACCGTGTGTGTTTCGGCGTGCGGCAGGCCGAACGTACCGCCCAGTGTGTGGCACAGCTTGTGGTGGAGTCCCATGCCGACGGAGGCGAGGCAGGTACCGGCGAGCCATGCGGCATGCAGAAGGTCGGCGCGTGCCGCGGTGTCGGACGGTTCGGCGACGAGAGCCGGCAGGGAGCGGGCGATCCTGCGGACCGCGTCGAGCGCCATGCCGTCGATCACCGGGTTCGCCTGCGGCGAGTACAAGGCCTCCACGGCGTGGGCCAGGGCGTTGACTCCGCTGGTGACCGACATGCCCACCGGCAGGTCACGGGTGAACTCGACGTCGTAGACGACGGTCTCGGGCAGGATCGCGGGCGAGGACCGGGTGATCTTGCGTCCGTCCTGCGTCTCGCCCAGTACGGGGGTGACCTCGGAGCCCGCGTATGTGGTGGGAAGGATCAGCTGCGGGAGATCGGTGCGCAGAGCCAGTGCTTTGGCCAGCCCTGTCGTGGAACCGCCGCCGACAGCCACCAGACAGTCGGCGGCGTGTTCCCGGAGTACGTCGAGCGCTCGCTCGGTCACCTCCACCGGGGTGTGCATCGCGGCACCGTCGAACTCCGCCACGGTGAGGTCCCCGAGGACATCTCGCACTCGGGCGGCGGCCTTGGCCACCGGCGGGCTGGACAGGAGCAGGACGCGGGAACAGCCGAGCCGCTCGACTTCGTCGCGGACCTGGCCGGCTGTTCCGGTGCCGAAGATGACCCGCGAGGGGTGGGAGGTGTGGACGAAGTTCCTCATCGCTTTCCGCCTTCGCGTGTGCCGTGGGTCCCTGGATGTCTGCCACCGAGTGTCGGGGCCGTGGCCCCCCCGTTTCCTGCACGTTTCGCGCGCATCTTCTGCCGGATCGGCGCGGCGCCGTGGTCGTGAGAGGGGTCGCGGACGGGTTTGAGCCACACCGGAAGGCGGGTGCAGCGGCGCGTGCGGTGGGGCGGGCAGGAGTGAATGCGGCGGCGCGG
Source organism: Streptomyces sp. NBC_00353 (assembly GCF_036108815.1). NCBI lineage: Bacteria > Bacillati > Actinomycetota > Actinomycetes > Kitasatosporales > Streptomycetaceae > Streptomyces > Streptomyces sp. NBC_00353. Next base: position 8,627,311 of record NZ_CP107985.1, read on the forward strand.
GACGCGGAATCGAAGGTCAGCAAGCCCGACGGAAGGCAGCAGGGGTCGTGCCCAGCTTGGCGCGCATCACGCGTGTCAGGTGCTCCTGGTGGGAGAAGCCGCAGTGGGCGGCCAGGTCGGCGATGGGCATCGTCGTGGTGCGCAGCAGCCGACGTGCGTGGTCCAGCCGCAGTTGGAGCAGGAACTGGTGGGGTGACTTCCCGGTGCTGGCCCTGAACTGTCTGCTGAACTGGCTCGCGCTCAGACCGGTGGCCGAGGCCAGCTCCGCGACGGGCAGCGGCTCGGAGATCCGTGTCTCCATCAACTCGCGTGCGGACATGAGCTGCCGGCTCGTCAGTCCTGACGACGCGCTGTCGCGGTCCACGGGCCGGCCGGCCGCGTGTGCCCGGGCGAGCTGAGCAGCGAGCGTTCCCACCAGGTGATCCACGTAGGTACGGGCGGAGGGCTCCCGGAGCCGTACGACACCGTCCAGAGCCAGGACGAGTTGCTCGATCAGCGGATCGGAGCTGCCCAGCTCCTCGGCGAGTTCCACCGTCCCGCCCTCTCCGTGCGCTGCCTGCAGGACCGAGTCGCTGAGGTACAGGTGGACGGTGTCGAGTCCCCCTTGGAGTTCCACGTCCAGCGCGCGGCCCGCGGGGTGGAGGAAGATCCCCCCGGCCGGAATGCGCTGGGCCCGCATCGACCGGCTGATTCGGCGCCGGACGGTCACCGGGCCGCCCAGGTGCAGGATCAGCAGGTGGGTGGGCGCAGCCTCGAATGTGGCGTGATACGGCTGTTCGCGCTGGGTGGAGACGTACACGTGCTCCCAGCCCAGTCCTGAGCTGGTCCGCTCCGGGCTCACCCCTGGCCGGCGCAGGATGCCAGTGGTGTCGAGGAGTCCCAGCTCAGGCATCGTTTCGCCCGAGGTCGAAAGTCCCATGCGATTCTCCCGTGCGGTCCGCGCCGTATCACTTTTATTGAATGTTGGATCATTGTGATGTATTCCCCGTCGGGCCGCCCGGACCTTCCCGCTGATCCGGTCGGCCTTCGGTGAGCGTCCGCCGAGTCGCACAGGTTACCGCCGCCGGAGGCGCCCCCTTCAGACCTGAAACCCGACGCCGGGCACCTCTGATCACCACTCGCGTGCTGAGCCGCGCGAGCAGGCCGGCAACGGCAACAGGTGAGGGGCGGGGTGGGTCCCCGCCCCTCACCTGATCCGGTCGACCACCGGCCGGATCAGGTCGGCGCCTCGCGGATCCGTGCGCCGTCCTGGAGTGCCCCGACCGTCGCTCAGCAGCTCGCGGGCTTCGTCCAGGAGCATTCGAGGTCGGTGCGCCCGGACTGCTCATCCCTTGCAGTGGGCGCATCGGTCGTGGGCCGGTCGGACCGGGCCGTACCTTGCGGCTGCTGTGCGCCCTTCACGCTGTAGCCGGCGAGCGCCGCTCCGACCGCATCCTCGATGCTCTTGACCGAGCTCGCGACGTAGTTGTTGCTGACGAAGCTGAAGACGAGCTTCCGGCCGTCGGCGTCCGTGACGTAGCCGGAGAGCCCCGACACGCCGGTCAGCGAGCCGGTCTTGCCGTGCAGATTGCCCGCAGCCGCGGTCCCGCACATGCGGGAGCGCAGCGTTCCGCCGGTCATCCGGTCGGACGCGCAGGCGATCGGCAGGGCGTCGTACCACTCCTGGAACCACGGTTGATGGCGCACGGCGACCAGCAGTCCGGTGAACTGCTCGGTGGAGACCACGTCCATCCTCGACAGGCCGGAGCCGTCCATCTGACGCAGGCCAGCAGGGTCCAATCCGAGGGTGCGCAGGTGGTCGGCGATCGCCGACAGCCCGGCCGACCAGGTTCCGCTGCCCTTCACCTCGTAACCGATGGTCTTGACCAGCACCTCGGCATGGTTGTTGTTGGACAGCTTCAGAAACGGCGTCAGAAGATCCTTCAGCGGCATCGACGGATGGGACGCCAGGGTCGTGGCACCCTGCGGGACGGACTTGCCCAGCACCGTGCCTCGGGTCACTTTCACTCCGTGTGCGGCCAGCGCGTCCGCGAAGACGGCGGCCGCATAGCCTGTGGGCTCCCAGACGCTGGTCCAGGATGTGGCCGGCGTGCTCCCGACGGGGATCTTGCCGCTGACCACGATCGTGTTGCTGCCGTGCATGCGATCGACGGTGATCGCACGGCTCCCACCAGCGGCGACCGTGGTGGCACGGTTGTCGATGCGGACGTAGTCGTTGGACGGGGTGACTTTCACCGCGGCCGCTTCGCCGGGCGCGGAGCCCGGGGCCACCGAGAGGAGCACGGTGCCCGCGTCGTAGTCGGTGTCCGGGGCCACCGTCAGCGGAGAGATCTGCGACGAGTAATAGGCCGACTCGTCGTCGGCCGCCCAGGACGCGCCGAGCCGGCTGCTGTCGAACCGGGTGTCGTCAGCGACCAGTCGGCCGGTGAACCGGCGAATCCCCGCTGCGGCGACCGTGGCGGCCAGCCGGTCGTAGTCCTCGGCCAGCATCGTGGGGTCGCCGGTGCCGCGAAGATACACGTCGCCCTGGAACACGGACCCGTGGCGGGAGCCGTCCGCGAGCACGTCGGTGCTGAACCGGTAGTCGGGGCCCAGCAGTGCCATGGCCGCGGTCGACGTCAGAAGTTTGGTACTGGATGCGGGTACCAGGCGGCCATCGCCGTTGCGTTGATAGAGCGTCTGCCCGGTCTCGGCGTCGCTGACGACGACTCCGACCTGGGCGCCGTTCAACCGGGTGTCGCCGAGAATCTGGTCAAGGGTCTGCGACAGGCCGGGCGCCGGGGTGTCGGCCCCGGCCGGCGCTCCTGAGGTGGCTGTCAGAGCCAGGCTTGCGGCGACGGCCCAGAGCAAGGCCCGATGGCGGAATCTTCGGTGAGTCGTTGGCATGCGCATGGAAAGAGATGATCAGGCATCCGGATCCTCGGCGGAAGGCCTACGGCGTTCGGATCCAGGGGGCAACCGGGCCGGGGTGCCGAGGGGCGACGGGTCGGACGGAGGCCTGCTCCTGTCCGCAATCGGTACAGCTCACCGTTCCTGCAGTGAACATGGTGGCTTTGGAAGGCATCTGATCAGCATTCAGGCGGCATTCACTGATTCATCCGGTCCGGAATGAACCTTGCCTACGGTTCCGTCGCGACGCACCTGATGCGCGACAGAATTTTTGCCGGGCCGAATCGATTACGAGGACTGCGCAACGTGGGAACACGGCAGGCATCAAGGGATGCAAGCGAGCTCATGCCGACTTCCGAGGATTGATTCAACGCGGCGGTCTTCTCCGATGAATCCGTCGGCTTGGAAACGATTGTGGTGGAAGGAATCGACTGGTGGAATGCGCGCCTCTCGACTCTGCGGCCACTGCCCCTGCTTCCGGCGATCGCTGTATCAACGCAGGGCGACAAGTGGGGCGTTACCCCATCGCTTCCGGAGCAGGCGTGTTCACCGCTGGTTTCGACGCACAGGATCGGGATGGATTCGGATAAGCAGCCGAGGCCCCGACTGCCATCAAGGGCTGTCCCGCAACGCCGCCGGGCAGAGGTCGCTGCATTGCTACGACCGGCGATGTGACCGATTCCGAACTCCTCCGAGAACCGGACGAGCCCGAGGGATGCTTCCTCCGAAGAGGACGAAGCGAGGACTCCTGCAGAGCGCTCCCGCTTTGCCGGGAAGCTGAAGAAGATCGATCCAGCAGCCTTCGAGGCCACGTCGGGTTCATCCGGCCGGAGCCCCTCGACCGACGGCTTCAGCGGTGGCGATCACGATCGTGTGCGGGTGGGTGTTGCCCGGTTTCGCCGGCCGGGACTGCAGGACGACCAGGGCCCGCCGCTGTGCCCGGTCCGGACGGCCGGTATGCAGCAAGCCGATGGCCGGGCGATGCTGCGCGGCGAGAGCGGCACGGTGATCAGCACCCGGGGCGCTCCATCGCCGTCACTTCTCTCGTGCTGCCGGACGGCCCCGGCGGGCGGGCAGGGCGTTCGCGCACCATGCCGGGCACGCCGAAGGCGTACGGCACCTCCTGTGCCCGTCGGGGCGTCGTTCGCGTGAGCCTGCGCGCCCCGGTCGGTGGGCGGCCACTCGTGTGCCGCAGCCGGTGGAGAGGCCTGATGCGCTGCCGCCTCTGCTGTTGCCTCCCGCGGGGACGTCCGTCCCGACGAGTCGAAGACCTCGCCCGTCCGCAAATGTCTTAAATGTCCCAATTTGGTTAATAGAGAGAAATTGCTCTCCATGTCAGTGAATGCATGACTCGCACGGGTCGAGGCCTCGCCTGCCGGGCAAATCGCCCTTTTCGGACCGAGTGGCGAGGGTCACTTTCCGGACCCGCGGACGCGACGGCGTACCGCTCGGTTCCCTTCTGCGCCAAGAAAATTGGCTTCGCGGGCGGGTGTGGATTTCCGATAATTCCCCGACTCGATCTTGTAAATGAATTGTGATCGAAAAGTGGGGGCTTGTTCAGGTCGGAGTTTCTCGCCTACGGTCACCGTCAATCCGGATGGAACGCCGA